>NZ_JAJKBJ010000034.1 GCF_023618015.1 Legionella maioricensis | reverse complement strand
GGCCGTTTGCATAAACAGTCTGGTGTTTTAAAACGTTCCTATAAAAGTTCCTTTTGTTTCCTTGCTAGGCTTTTAGTCGGATAATGAAATGTAAGTATTGCCTAATCTATTTGCAGTCTTCTTTTCTAATTTTTGAGCATAAATATGAAATTAAAACAATTCTCAAGCTAAAAACTTTTAGAGGTGAAATGAAGTGATTAAAAACCAGTCCAATTGTATTGTTTATGGATTAAAAAACAATCCAGATAAAAATTAAGTTTTTGCGGATGTCACTGTTGTCACTTTCGTCACTTAGAGTTCATAAAGAAGTGGGATTTAATCATTTACGATTATTTATTTCTGTAAGCATATTTTTGCTAAAATTAAAATTAATTTCTTTTTGTAGAGACGAAACATAAACATATATACTGATTTTTCTAAATTTATTTGCGTTACATAACTCTAAAAAACTATTCCAAGAAGTTACATATATATATGTTTCTCCATGTCGTAGCATTTTAGGTAAAGGATCTTTTAAGCTTGTGGTGGTGATTTTTGTGTCGCAGTATACAACATCACCTTCAATCCCTAATATCTATTTGCAGCAAGATCATTGTTTACTATGACCTCTTCAGAACTCTCCTTCATATTTGCAAATTGACTTTTATAATCGATTGTTGAATTGATGTTTTTGCTGATTACATTATCTGAAATAATAGATGCTATTTTTAAAAAAAATTCACCCATTTTTTGAAAAAAAGATTTTTTATGTGCTCCATGTAGTTCTGATATCGGTTGAACAATTCCCTTTTCAAAATGATCAATAAGCGAATCACAAAATTCGTTTAATTTTGGATTATTCATCCCGAGATGAGCTGGGTTGCTTTTATGAATTTCTCTATCAAGCAGAGAGACAAAGTTCACAACATCCTTTTTATCCAATTTGAAATTCTGCAAGGTATCTACTTTATCTTTTCCTTCTTCCATTCTTCGGATATTAACAACCTCTAACAATCTACCTTTTATTCCATAAGTAAAAGCTCCCCCTTTAGGAAGGCCGGTAATATCACTTAGATAATTAACTAAATCCTCTGCTTTTAGCAAAGTATTCTCTTTTATTAAAGAAATTATATCTTGAGGAACTGAAACTCCCGTTGTTTCTGCGCGATTGCAACCCATTTGCAGACTTTCTTTCATTATAGTGCGATTTATTTCTCTGTACGAAGGAACTGAGGTAAACAATTCTTTAATTTTAGGCCATCGGCCCTCTTGAGCATACAAAGCAACTAATTGCCTTTGTACTTCAATATTATCTTTTACCCCCATTTTTTTCAAAGCTTCGATTTTTTCGCCACGATTTTCCATTTTATGAATGCGGTTGAATTCATCAATTACTTCAGGGGTCACTGAAGGAATCAATGAAATTGGGTGGGGCACATCTTTAGGGCGTTTTTCCTTTGGTAATCCTTCTATATAATCTTGTATTTTTTGCGCGGACTCCATCCATGTTTGTCCATTTGTATGTTTATAAGCATCATCAATCATATGTTGAATTTCTTTATATTCAGAATTCCCACTAATAATATTTTTCACATACATACAATAAACTTCTGGGGAGCAAAAAGTGCTCTCGGTACTCATTTGTTTCACTTTGGCACGCATTAGAAAAGCAGCATAAGGGGTTTGACCAACGGTGGCCCCTCCAATGACTCCCTTGTGAGCCTCCCACACTTTAAATGGAATAGTTGCCTCTGATTGTTCTCCCCAAGTGAGAATACGAATTTTTACGTTATCATTTTGTTCATCATATTCTATATTATTGATAACAAAAAAATGCCCATCCATGGCTTGACTAATCTTGTTTTGCTCTGCCGGTAAATCGTCTTCAGGGGTTATAATAATATTGGCAAGTGTGGCTGTTCCCAAAAAACCAACCATATACCCATCCTGGATTAATTGACCGAGTTGCTTTATTGAATCACGATCGTGAATAGGAATATTCTGGACATTGTGGAAACTAGATTGTTTCATCCAGCTTTTTAATTCTTTAGAAGTGGTGACACCAAATAACTGTTTACCAACTTCACTACTTTCCTGATCATAACTCATCAATGCGTTTTCCGAGGCTCGTATACCATTTAAAATAACATGATCCACGTCACGAATTTCCTCAAGATCCTCTCCTGCCGGCTGTTTATCAGTAATGCTCTTTGTTACTTTAACTTTTAAACTACCCCGCTTGAAGCTTAATTTTTGTATATCAACTTCGCCCGTTTCAGCCAAGGATCCAACCATCTCGACATACTGTAATGGATTGAAAATGGCTATGTTATGTACAAATGCATTAACACCACATACCTGTTCGTGACGTTGATTAATGAAACGAGGATTTAAAACTCGTAGAATCATTTGAACCGTAAGTAGTTCTCGTTCAAAATTCGAAAATGCTAGTTCGCTGTCGTTATCAAGAAAATTGGTCTCTTCGTATTTTTGATAGTCACATTTTATAGGCTCTAAATTAGGAAATAGCATGACTTCTTTATCGTCAGGTTCTTTTCCAATAGGCAAAATATATTTGCGTATATACTCCACTTCACCAGTCAAATAGGCTAGTGCCTCTAATTGTTTGGCCACAATGTAAATTTTGGGATTAAATTTATCATCGTGCCAATCAGCTTTGGTTTTCTTAAGGTGTTCCTGTAACTCTCTTAATAATAACTTGGTTAATTCTTTAACATATGTTTTTTTAGTTGCAGTAGTAACGTCGGGATCATCGCTAATGCTGGTTACGCGATCCAAAGTATCAAGTAAGTCCTGAAAGGAAGAGATAGGTCTTTTGGCACCTGGCAATTTTTTTGGATTAAGCAGAAAAACCCCATCATTATCTTTAAGAAATTTACCATTCTTATCTTTTGCAAAAATATCAGTTAGTTGAATGCGCATACAACAACCTATAAAAAATGATTCTTTATGTTAATTTTAGACTAAAATTCAGGACTTAAACGTGGCAGGTATATGGGGGGTAAACGAGTTAATTATTCAAAATTTATATCATAATATAAATACCAGCAGATGATATTTTTAGATTTTTAATGAGGGATGTAGCAAGCGTAGGCTGGGCTGAAAAGCCCAGCGTTGATGTGGCGTATGAATCTGAGTTGGATTTCGCATTCAGCGTTATGAAGTCCCACACAAAGCCTGTCCTTACATCATAGATCCGTGTTGGGCTTTTCAGCCCAACCTACGCTTGCTGCGAAAAAATTAAGCCCTAATCAAGTATTCTAAGAAGTTATTATTAGAATAAATTATTACAGACACCAATATTTTAACTAATAATCTAGTGTAGTATTTTTATTTGAAACTCTTTATTCGAACTCATCTAGCAAGCGTAGGCTGGGCTGAAAAGCCCAGCGTTGATGTGGCGTATGAATCTGAGTTGGATTTCGCATTCAGCGTTATGAAGTTCCACACAAAGCCTGTCCTTACATCATAGATCCGTGTTGGGCTTTTCAGCCCAACCTACGCTTGCTTCAATTTGGTACACGGTGTGTTCCAAATTGGATATGATTTATGGAATGCAATGCGTTCCGAATCTATGTTATGACCTTACCCATGATTTGGATCTCATAGCGATCCAAATTAAATATTTATTCTCAATTCGGACCGCACTGCGGTCCAAAATTAGAGAGGCATTTATATTTGTTCTTTATTTAAGGCTTGCGGGGGATGACTTCGGCAGAATCCATCACTTCCATACACTTTAGAATATAATAGTAATAAGCTGCATAGGTTTTCATAGTCGTTCAGCATCAACAATAATACATGCCCGGGGTCTTGTTTTTTACCAATTTCTAGTCAGTAGGCAAAAAGCAAGACCTGATAGTACTCACAACCTCGCTCAATTGATTTTTCATAATCATTATCTTGCATTTTTAATAGGCCTAGTGTATTTGAAAAGACTTTTGCCTAAGTGAGTAGGTTAGGTTGCGACCCAATATTCAATCTAAGTAGAAATCAACTTTTTTATAATAATTCATTAAATAATAGGATGTTGTATGAGAACGAAACTGGAGCAATACATAGATCAAATGAAGCAGACCTGTAGTACTGTGCTTCTTGATTATAAAGAGGCCAAGCGGCTCATTAGAGACTACGAATCAGAAGAAAAATACCTCACAACTTATGATGCTAAAGCTGTCTTTAGCATTGATCAGATACAACAGAAAATACCAAACCATGATGCACCAAAATTTTTACAGAGCAAAGATACTGATTATTTTGTTGCCAAAATTAATGAAGCATTTATCCAATTTATCATTTTCGAATTGAATCTTAAGTTTAGTCAAATTCAAAATCGTTATGATCGTGAGTTAAACCCGGCATTTGAGGCGGATTACCTTGATTTTCTATCAGAGACATTTAACAGACGCGAAGAGTTTGACAATGATTATGTAGATGCAATCTCCAGTGAAGAAGAGCTAAGCGTATCTGTTAATCCTGAGTTCGATGATAAGGATAGTGTCGATTCAAATTCCAGTGGAGAAGAACACAGAGGGCCTGAGCCTCATGAATTCAACGATAATTATGATTACGATTCAAGTTCCATTGAAGAGGAACATCATGCACCTGGCAGCCATGATGATATTCATGATGTTTGTTTGCGGTTTTTAGCATCCATTGCTTGTAATAAGTATCATCCTTTGCATGCAGGTATATTGTCAGCTACACAATACAGTTCATCAAGTGAATTAATTCTCGCAATAACCGTTGCTTGCAGAGAGCATTTGAGTCAGGAAAAAGCATCAATAACTCCATTTAGCTCTTATTTTGAAACTCCACAGATGCTCGTATGGGGGATGGATCAAGGCCCAGGGGATACCCTTGATTTGAGCGACCATGAAGTAACATTTGTATTTGACGAAGATAGATGGCAAGCTCTGGCTGCTACTTATATATTAACTAAAAAAAGTACTCTAATCTTGTCTTCAATTGGTCTCTCTAGTTTACAATTAGATACCATAGGTAGAGCATTTTCAAAGGCCGGGGCAAGCGTACATCAATTAGTTTTACATAACTTTTCTTATCTATTATCAGTTAATACAGATGTCAGGGAATTGGGAGAGTTCTTAAGAAGAATGAATGTTAAAACACTGGACTTATCTTATAACTATTTGGAGATGCAATTCGATGCAGAATGCTTGAAAACCTTTGGTACCATGCTAAGAATAGGGAACGTTAAGAAAATAAATTTACGCGGCAATGATCTTTTTAAGATGCCTGAATCTTTATGGAGAAGTTTATGCGACTGCTTGGCTAATACTGAGATTGAATCAGTCGAAATTGATAGTATAAGCTCTCATAACCTGGCCATGCTTCATTCGGTTCTCAAAAAACCGTCTACTGATCCCAATTCTTTTTTTCATCATGGCAAAAAAACTGATTTATTGGGTCCAGCGGAGCATCATTATTGGTCAAGAACTATTTTCGGCCATGTAAGCTAATTAGCTCGAATGTCGGGTCTTGACCCGACCTACGTTGGATTTTCAGGGAGCAACATACGAAGCAAGCGTAGGCTGGGCTGAAAAGCCCAGCGTTGATTTGGCGTATTAGTCTGAGTTGGATTTCGCATTCAGCGTTATGAAGTCCCCCACAAAGCCTGTCCTTACATCATAGATCCATGTTGGGCTTTTCAGCCCAACCTACGCTTGCTTCATACTAGCGAGGTTCTCCCAGGAGATAGAAGACGCCCTCTCTCCTTTGCATATACTACTGTTGCTAAGAGTGCAGGATATGAAACTTTAGAGAAACTACTGGATATCACCACTGAGCCTCTTAAGGATTCGCTAGTTCTTTTCAATACCTTCTCTGCTGCGAGAGAACGTCTTGATGAAGCAATGAAGAGAACCATTTCCCTGCTGATTAATACTGGCGGATCCCAATTAAAAAATCCAAATGGTAATTCAAACTTCCCTATGGATGACGATCCTGACAATAAGTATTTTCGCTATACCCCATTATATTTAATCTGTGAGATGGGTTTCCAGGAGCAGGCATTACACTTAATTGCCAAAATACGCGAAGAAGGTTTTAGTTTTGATGCCATTGCTTTAAAAAAGAACGTCAGCCAGGCGAGGATTGGTTTACTCAATACCATTATACCAGTTTGCATTTGGCTATTGCCAAGGGGCATGAAGAGCTGGCGATAAACCTGATTGAAGCTGGGGCCAGTATTACGATCAAGGCGGTTATTGAGCGCCCCCCACTTATTTTGCCAGTTTTTTCTCTAATGTAGAGCGGGTTGAAAAAACACCGTTGGAAATGGCGATTGAACGGCGTCAAACCGAAGTTATTCGCAAGATTCAATTAATAATGCTGGATGACTACATTAGGACTCGGGAAGGCGAAGAGGAATACTTAAGTCATGTGACGGTCTGTGGCCAGACTTTGTTTCGCTTTGGTTACTACAGTAAAACTCAAAAATTGGATGAGGCATGGGCACTTAAGGAAATACTGTTGCGTGGGGAATTGAATGAGGAGGACTTTGAACGCATGGGGCAGGGGCCGCTCAGTCAGGGGCGACTTGGCCAAATTGCTCAATTGTCCCATTACCTTAAAAACACTACCGAGAGTCCTGTGTTGGGAAAAATTTAAAATTAAGTCATAAATAATAATTTGCAAGGAGTTGCTGTGCCTTTGTCTCGTTTACCGATTGATTTACAAGCCCGCTTTGTGAAAAAGGGATTTGAAACGGTCCTTGATTTAAGTAATTACCCATTAGATAAGTTAACCTCCGACGAATTTACTGCTTTAGTGGCGGTCTTAGGTCGTAATCAGTTTTTAACACATCTTTATTTAGATAACTGTGGTCTGGCAAAACTGAAACCTCATCATCTTAATGCATTATTGACGGGTTTAAATCATTTAGTAGGCTGCGAAAAAATCAAGCCCTAATCAAGTATCCTAAGAAGTTATTATTAGAATAAATTATTACAGACACCAATATTTTAACTAATAATCTAGTGTAGTATTTTCTTTATTTGAATTCATCTAGGCTCTTTTCATAATTGGGGTAATTTCCATTCCGAAGACCCTTGATTAAGAATTTAAAAAAGCTGTAGACTATTAAGTATGAAACCTCTTGCTCGTGGATATATACACCTGGCAGCATTTTTTATCACTCTTTGTGCATGCACTATACTAATCATTTCCAGCAATGGGGCTTATGCCGTTTTTGCCAGTGTAATATATAGTATAAGCCTTATTGGACAGTATGGCGTGAGTGCGCTTTATCATATCCGCATGTGGAGTCGGCAAAAATATTTATTATTGAGACGCATTGATCATGCGGCTATTTTTGTTTTAATCGCGGGAACAGTAACTCCCATTTGTCTACTTAAGTTAAAAAACACGTCTGGATTGCAGCTTTTATCTATCTTTTGGCTAGTTGCAATAATTGGAATTTGCGTAACGACCCTATGGACTCACGTACCCAAATGGAGTAGATCGCTTCTTTATATTGTGATGGGATGGATTGGAATTCTCTATTTTCCCGAAATTAAATCTTCGCTGGACACAACAAATATCCAGTTATTAATAACAGGAGGAGTTACCTATACACTCGGTGCTTTGATCTATGCTTTTAAATGGCCTGATCCCTTTCCTAGGGTCTTTGGATATCATGAGGTTTTTCATGTTTTAGTTGTCCTGGGGAGTGGGTTCCATTTTTGTCTTAACTATAATATAGCAACTTAATTCTGTATCTGAGTTTCATCATCGATTGGCGAGCTCCCTTTTTCTTTATCATTATTTACTTAATAAATTTAGCAAAAAGATAGCCAATACCTGCTGCAATAAGCACAGAAGTTAATGGTTGTTTTCGAATTGATTTAGAGAGAGTGGTAATTGAATCCTCAATATAGTCTTCCGCTTGATATATTTTCTCCTTGCCTGTTTCATATAAATCAGAGGCTGTGTCACTTATTTGAGTGCCTAACGCATCGATTTTGGGTTGCGTTTCTTTATAAGCCTTTGCAGCCTTTTCTTTAGCTGTATCATATAGTTCGGCTGTTTTGTTTTTTATTTCCTTTGCATTTTTATCAAAATCACTCATGATTATTCTCCTTGAATAAATGGTGCTGAATGAAGTGCACTATATTTAAGCATATTAGGCTTTGGCGTTTTGTCAAATTCCTAAAACGGTAAAACACTGATGAGGTTTCGTTCAAAAAAGGGGTTTTTCATCCGTTATTATAATGATATATCTATCAATTTTTATCAGTTTATGACCAGTCGAGCTGCGATCAGAGGGGTTACGAAAGGTATAAGCAAACCATCAGTGATTCAATACATGCTTGTGGATGATAATTGGGAATATATAATTTTTCCCAACGAACGCGGGGTTACTGATTTAAAAACAAATATTAACGATATTTTGGAGGAATTAGAGATTCGTGCACGTGGCGACTCTCTCCAGGTATATTACAAATCAATAAATGAGAGTTATGGCAGACACCGCGAGGACTCGGGTCAATTTCATCGATTAATAAAAAAACTTCTAGCTCGGAAAAATTTGCTCAAATCAAATAGTAGACTTGCTTTTTTTATTAAAAAAAATCAGCTAAGACTTTTTGCTGGAAGAAAGCGGAACACGGCATCTGGATTCATCGTTTTTTATTGAAAATTGATAGTGCCAGAGTGCACCTGTTTTTGTATCCTTTAGAATATAAGTCCACATATTATGCGTTTTTGTTAAGGCAAATCTTCCATTAGGATCCATGGTGCTAACATGCGATTCAATGTCTTGTTAATAAAATATCAGCAGTAGCTTTGGTGGAACTATGGGGATAATCAAGGTTTTCATTTTTGAGTAAGTGTTGCCCACATTAGCGAACCGTAATGTGTGATTCCCCAATGCCCCGGTTAGAGTTTAAAGTTTCGTTTTTATATAAAGCAATATGTTTATCCTTTACGCTTTTCTTTTAGTGTATAATGTGAAACCAAGAAATGTATTTTGTAGTCAAAAGAGGAAAATATTGTGCCTGGTAGTAATTCGAAACAAAATAGAAACTCAGTTAGTGACAATGACACGCGTCTACTCGAAAAATATAGAGTTAGTTTTAATTCAATGGAGGAAATTAATCATACAGATAGAACATTGTCTGACATTATTGCCCTAAAAGGTTCTTCTCATACCATTGAAGAGTGGCTTACAACTATGGATCCAGCTAAACGAGCTGGCTTTCAAGCCTCAGCAGCTCTTTATATACCGGAAGCTTTATATTTTCTCGAAAGATTGCTTCCTTACATGATACAAATGCGACAATTGCTTCCGTTTTTAGAGGAGGAAGACCGAATTTGGAGCGTTTTAAATACAGATATCTCAACTATTGATGAAAAAGAACTTCAGCAAACATTAGTAGAAAAGGAAAATATTTTAAAGGCATCTGACGGTTCTGTAACTCCATTGGAAATAAAAAAACATCAAGCGGAAATTAGAACAATCAAAGAACTCATTTGGCTTAAAAACGATGATTCTGGAGCAGCAAAAAAACAATTAGTAAAAGATATCTATCAACTTCAATTGGACTCTGCGCAGATCTTAAATCAAGCTTACCAACACCTTCTGGAAATATGGAATGGTTCACTTCGAGAAGGTTGCCCATTGCCGCTTAATCGTTCTGAGAAAGCCATTTCTGATATCAAAAATAATAATATAGAGCAACTTATCAATAAAATAGAAGACCTACAACACCATTCTGGAGTTAGGTTAAGAAAACCAATAATTGGTCGTGAAACGGATAAACAAAGTTTTTTTACGGACACCCATAAAAGAACAAATACACTTTCCGATCCTATGGCTAAGGATGAGGAGACAGAGGTCAAGGATCCTGTGGAGTTATATTTAAAACTCCAACAAAAGCGAATTTGTTTGCTAGACGGGTTTAATAGAGTTTTGAGTTCGGTGGTTTATAATGCTGTGGGAAATGAAGGGATTAAACAATGTGAACGTTATGAATCTGATTATGAAAAAGGGGTCCAGAAATGGCAAAATAGTAAACAATTGCCGGATCCTATCCAAGCTAACGATAATAATATTGCAATAATTGCAAAATGGATTCATAAAAATGTTCTGAATTTACACAGCACACTAACCAGCCAGGAATTGTTGCAAAGAAAAACTAGCTTTTTTGATAAATTTTCAACTAAGAAGTCAGCTATGAGCGCTCCTACTACTCCGCGAGTTACTAAATCAGCATCTTATTCGCAGAAAGAGTTGGAAGAAATCAATAAGCTTGAGAAGAAGATAGCACCTATAGCGGCAGAGTTAATGACCATTAAACTTCCTTTAAGTCAAAAGGAAAGAGAGAACTATGCGGTAATGTGTACAATGTTCGATTCTTTAGTAAAACTAAGGCCCGAGTATAAAACCTTACAGGAAGAAATAAGAAAATTATTAGCTCCGGCAGAAACTAAATCTAAAATGGCGAAAGAATCACAAAAACCTAATTTGGATAATGACCTGGAAATTAATTTTATGGTTTAGCCTTTACAAACGATGCAAGTTTAGCAAGCGTAGGCTGGGCTGAAAAGCCTAGTGCTGATGTTGTGCATTAATCTGAGTCGGGCTTCGTATTCAGTAATGCGAAGTCCAATAACAAAGCTTGTCATTACATCATAGATCCGTGCTGGGCTTTTCAGCCCAGCCTGCGTTTGCTACGCTTGCTTCATCGATGATGTATCAAAACAGGCCGGATATATTTACAAAATAGAAGATAAAATAGCTTATGGATAAATTAACACAGAATGTAATGAATATGTTCGGTGAAAAAGGCAAAGCATGGCTTACCAGTTTGCCGATTACTATTGAAATGCTCACTACTCACTGGAAATTAAAAAATCTTGTTCCTGTAGATAATATGACTTTTAACTATGTAGCTAAAGCAATCACCAATACTGGTCAACCAGTCATCTTAAAAATTAGCTGCGACGAAAAAAGCATTTCAGATGAAGTTCTGGCTTTAAAATATTTTGACGGTAGTGGTTCAATTAAGCTTATAGCGCATAATGAACGATATCATGCTTTACTCTTGCAACAAGCTATTCCCGGTGAAACACTTAAATCACGATATTCATCCCAAGTTGAGTATGTGATGGATTGCTATGTTAATACGATGAGAAAACTTCATAATAAATGTTTATCTAGCAAAAATAATTACCGTCATATCAGAGACTGGTTGATTGTGATTGAGAAACTTACAGATCATGACTGCCCATCCTATTTAGTAAAAAAAGCGGTTGCACTAAAAAATGAATTATTAGCTTCCGCGACTGCCGAGATTTTTTTACATGGAGATTTGCATCACGACAATATTTTAAAAGATAGAGATTGTTGGTTAGCAATTGATCCAAAAGGAATCGTCGGTGATCCAGAATTTGAAATTGCTGCTTTTGATTTTATGTATGTTAATGAACTGGCGAATAGGAATGATGTAAAAAATATAGTTGAAGCGCGAATTAGCCTTCTGGCTCAGAAAGCCCATCTCAATCCACAACGAATTAAAGATTGGGTATTTGTTCGTCTTATCCTAATGGCCGCTTGGCATGTTGAAGATAATAGTGATCCAAGTTGGGCTATAACACTGGCTGAGAAACTCATTACGCCATTATAAAATGAATAATAATCAAATTTTTCCGGCGCGCTATTTGTCTTTCTTTATAAATAAATCATATTTCCGTGACACATTTATCAGCGTAGGCTGGGTTGATAAGCCAGTGCTGATGTCGTGTATTAATCCGTGTTGGGCTTTTCAGCCTACCCTACCCAAAAGGATAATGGTGATGAGATGAGTGTTGATATACCGTTCATTCTCATTCGCCTCATGCGTTCTTTGCGGTTGGAATAGGGCATTGATAAGGTTTTCTGAGTTACTTTTTCTCGGTGTAAATCACCTGGAACTTGCGTTTTCCGCCAAAACCAAATTAACGATAAAATAATTAGATAAAAAAAGTCAATTTGAAAGAAAAGTGTAAAGATACAGATGTGCTCGCTTTTATTATTCTTTTTTAATGTACCATTCTCAAGTACAAGTAAATGAGGTTGAAAGGTATAATGATGACTAAGACACTTGAAGAATTAAGAAAAATCATTAATGAACAAGATGCGGCTTTAATGGTTAAAGCGCAACAGCAACAATTGAGCATCGCAGAGCGACAAGCATTTGAACTGCTGCGAACGAGGCTATCTGATGAAGAAGGAATGGATCAACTTCCTCCAGTAGATACATTACAAAAAATGTATAAGCCTACTCCATCATTTGGACCCAAATCCGTAAACGAGAAGGTTCTTGCTGCTATAATTGCAGATTTTGAAGAACAATTTGGTAAAGAACATGTTCATGGTGAATGTATGTGTTTTCCAGACAATGTAGCAGCAAATGATTTTTTCCAAAAACAGGCAAATAAAGGCCGTGCGTTTTTAGAGCAAGAGGTCAATAAAGACAATTATGCTTTTTCTGATGGTGAAGGGCATTATTTAATGGGGAGTAAGGACGAAATTAACTCTTATTGCGAGAAAAACTCCCTAAAATCGCCATTTAACCCAGAAAAATCCTCTGAGCACGATTACTCACCTGTAATAGCCCCTCAATAATGAAAAAAGAAGCTGACTCGCTGATCTAAAATTCTTACAAAGATCTTGGTTAGCGAGACTACGGGTTAATGTGTTTTAAGATAATGCGGTGGTGATTTGTAACGACATACCCTTAGTAGCCAGAATTTAGTGATGTGGCGCATCCCGACTTCCCTCATCTAGCTCATCTCTTGAGGGCTCTGGTGGGCGTAATGCTCTCATAGCAAGTTTGTAGCTCTCTATTTTCAAGGGGGTGGCGGATGCAGCACCAAGGCCTCCGAATAATGATCGGCTCCTGCTCATTTCACCGAAGAGGTTGCGCACATCAGCATCTTCTACATGGGTGCGTATACTAATTCGCGAAGCGATAGGAATTACCGCAGCGGCGCTCTCAATGGCTGTTGCCTTTGCTCCTGCTCCATGAGAATATTTTTTGCCTCTGAGTCGTGTAATATTATCATGCACCGATTGGTTCACCGGGTCATTAAGCCCGGCTCGAGTAACGGTTAATTCACCATGTATACGATGAGCGTTGGCTAAGCGAGTGTCGAGGGTAGCGCCATCTAACACGTCTTGTCTTGCACGCGCGAGGAATTGATCCATCACGACATCACCAACACCGAAGCGTTTTCCATTGCAGGCGTCAATGAGTCCTTGTAAGCTCCTGAGCTCAGGTAGCCTGTCGCGGGCGGCTCCTAGATGTGTTCGGTGTGTTTCCAGTCCTGTAACAAGTGCACCGAGATCAGCTGGTACGCCTATGGATGCAACTTTATCACTGTTGAGCAAGATATCTGTTAGCAACGGTTGTCCTCCAAGGGTGGGTTGTACTGGCGCAGTAACTGTTGCTCGTAGGGCATTAGCTTCTACCATTGTGTCATAAGCTCTGTTTGCAGTTTCACGTATAGCAGCTAGAGCCGTATCACGGTCGTAGTCAACTCCTCCACACGCAGCGTGTAAGCTTGAGAGCAGACAGGTGGTATGATCTTGTCCGGTCAACGCTTCAAGATCATGAATTTTCGCAACGATAGCGGCGTAAGCAGGAGTCAACATGGCCTCGAGCATTCGTTGTCTCGTCGCAGGGATGGCTGCTTCATAAATGGGCTTGGCTGCCAGTGCAGCCATCAGCTCTTTTTGAGCAGGATTAGCTGCTTCGTAGCTAGGACTAACTGCCAATGCGGCCATTAATGCTCTTTGAATAGGATTGGCTGCTTCGTAGATAGGGTTAGTTGCCAATGCGGCCACCAATGCTCTTCGAGTAGGGGAGGCTGCTTCATAGTCTGGACTAGCTGCCAGTTCAGCCATTAGCGCTCTTTGAGCAGGATTGGCTGCTTCGTAGCCAGGATTAGTTGCCAGTGCGACCATGAGCGCCTTTTGCGTAATGCCAGCTAATGCATAGGACGGCGCTTGCATGATTTCTATCTCGCGTAATGTCCGTGCAGCCTGGGCGAGGGTAATATTAGGGTCCGGTGTCCCGGGGGGGGCTAGACCTGTTCTTCTCGTCAAGCCTCTTATCAAGTCTTTGTATTTTGTCCCTATCTCTCCTTGAAATACTACTTCGTCGCATCTGGGCCTAGTTGTGTCGTCGGGCCTGACGCCTGTGAGAGCGTAATATATGTTGCGTCCCAATATGGCACGGTGGATTATTGATGGAGCAACATTAGCATCTATGTCCATCAAGTTATAGCCGTTGGTGCGTATTCTTCCCTCTATCCCTTCATTGTCCGCATGAGTTTCATCTATGACATGCGGTGGGGAACGTTTAAAGCTCTTGGTATCAGCGACGTGAAGCGTGCCATCGCCTTCAACCACCCAGTTGTCGAGTTTCGCGTCGGGGAAATAGATTCCCGCACCCTCAAGATCTTGTAATCTGGCACACATTTGCGATGCTATCCCCTGAATGCGTTGGTTCAACGCTTTGGCGGCGACAGAGGCTGCTGTAGTGTAGGTGGGCGCTGTCAGAGGGGCTGCAGTAACAGCGATCCTTGCCGCATTAGCTGCGGTGGTGGCTGCAAGGGTAATTACGTTGATCTCTTCTACCGACATCCCATTGGTTAAGTCATGAATCTTGGCGGCTACAGCTGCATCTATATCGGCTGGTATTCTGCCGGCGGCTGTGAGAGTAGCTGCAGTTTCGACAACCGCTGCAACAATGTACTCTTGGCGTCCGCGCTTGGCATAACCACCAGCTCCCCCATTCGCACACAGGGTGGTCACCATTAGGCTTCTCCCAATATACGATGTTAGTGTTTTGTTAGGCGCTAATACCAGGCGAGACGCTGCTGAGGGAGTGCATAATCCAGGTACTGCTGTACGTAATACAGTGTCCATACGGCTTGGGAAGCCAAAACGATATTCGAGTTTAAGTACTTCAGGAGGATCGAGTAGAGGTGGATTTGCTGTGACTCTGAAATTAATTATATTAGCTCCACCCAAAAACGTGATGGTATGAGTGTTAAGAAAGTTTGTCCAACGAGCAACAGCAACTGGGTCTGAGCCGCCGGGGAAAATATGAGGTAAATTAGCGGCTAGTAATCCTGGATTTGCTTTGTATATGGCAAGAACGTTTGCTAACTCTTCTGCAGCAGCATCAGGGAGTTCAGCTATCCTTTGACTCAGAGTGGTTTGTGGTTCGCCAGTTGGTTGGGGGGACTGGCCAGCTGCAGTTAAATGGTTTCTCAGTTCGTCGCGTGCACGAGTTAGCTGTGCACGTAGCTCTGGTGAATTAGTGTAGGTACTACCTTTGATAAGACTTTCAATATGAACAATTTGGCTCTGGAGTGTTCTATCGATAATAATATGTTGAGGACTTCCCGGAGGCGTTGCTGCGTGTGCTGTATTTGCAGCGTCCACCGCAATTCGGAGCTCTATTGCGCGGGTTCGTGCAGAACCTCCCAGCCCAGTCAAATCAATTCGAGTATACATATAGTCACCTCCATTGCAGTCAAAGGGAGGGGATTCGGTTAATTTAAGCCGCATCCTTAAGAACTCAATTCAGTTTTATTGAGCCTTAGACCTTTGATACAAATCCATTATTGAGTGTTTTGCAGTCAAGATGATAATAAATAAGATACTTGAGTTAATTATAAGACACCAAGATCGTTTTTAGCAAATGACATGATTTTAACAAAAGGCATGTTTTTGGGTATGTTCCTTTAACTCGCTATAATTTTAAAAATGAACTATATTTGGGGAGTAGAAAATTTGATTAAAACTAATCGAATTAACCTGATTAATTTAAGTTTTTAAGAAATCAAAACAGGATTTATATAGTTTTTAGGAGCTAAATATGCTTACTAAATTTGAAGAACTTTGTAAAAATTTATATATAGATTCATCAACTCCTTCAGATGAAAGCTTGAGTAAATTAATCCACTGGTGTGAGACTACAGTCAGTACAGATCGGCATTTTGAAGGTGAACTTCAGGAGTGCTTCGCTTCTTATAAGGAGTTAGCATCTGATTTTCTTGAAAATATTCAACCCAATGTTCTTGCAAATAAATTAACGACTCCAGTACCTGCGTTCAAAGACTTGACACCTCTTCAGTTTATTGCATATAACGGCCTGGATATTTATTTAAAAAAATTGAACCCAAGTCGCGAGCAAATAAATAACGAAGCCAATTATACTTTACTCCAACTGGCGGCTGTTCGAGGCAACCTTCATATGACAGAAGATTTGTTATCACTAGGTGCCAATCCGCAAGGAAAGAGCCCAAATGGTAATTCTATCTTATTTGATACCTTAACCCTTCCCGTCGTTTATGATGAAAAAATGAAACAAAATAAACAAGCAATCTATCTCTTGCTAAGTGAACACTTTAAAACGATATTGGAAGAAAGAAATGAGTCTGGTGATTCGATTTTGCATATCATGTGCATATTTGGCTATAAAAAATTAGTTGAAGGTATGTTGGCTCAGGTAAAACAACTTGCCTTTGTCCCTAATAATTTAATGCATTTTCCCATTCATTCAGCCGTATTAAATGGACAACATGATTGTGTTAAATTGCTGCTAGCTGTTGATGGTGTAGGACAGTTGACTGATGCTGAGGGACGCAATGCTTTACATTATGCTGCCCAATATGGGGACCAAAATATGGTCAAAATTTGTCTCTCTTCCATATCCCCGAATTCTCTTAGTACACAAGACCAAACGCCATTAATATTGGCAGCAGCGACAAATAATATGGCTGCAATGCAAGAGTTAATTTCTTCTCATGCTCAAGTTAACATAACAGATAATAATCATAGAAGTGCATTACATTATGCTGTTGAATTAAATAATCCAGATGCCGTCAAACTATTACTTACTGCTCCGGATATCGATGTAAATATTGGTGATTACGAATCGCACAACCCCCTTGATTTGGTTCAAGAACATACCCCAAAAGGTGATGAAATTAGGGAGTTGTTAATTGCCAAAGGAGCTTCAAAAACATCAAAGTTTGAAATTTGAAATAAGGTAGCCCACATTAGCGAAGCGTAATGTGGGATTACCTAACTCTGCAGTCGAAGTTAACTAGTCCACGATTAATAAGCTGATGCATACATAAAACAAATGAGAAAGATGAAATAGGTTGGGGTTATGTTGATCTAAAATTCTTCCAAAGAGCTTGGTTCGTGAGATGAATGTGCCTTAGGATAGTGGATAATATCGTGAAATGTGGCTGCTTGGGGCATAAGATTTCGGTAGCCATGTGGTTGGTTTGCATTAAATCGAATACCTTCGCCGTTCGAGAGCTTGTGCCATCCCCCATCTACTAAAATTTCCATGCTGCCTTGAACCACCACCACATGCTCAATAACTCCATCTTTATGAGGAGGTGATAAATGTTCACAGCCTGGCAACAATTCGATAACAAACAGTTCAAAATTCAATTGTGGATCAAAGGGAAAAAGAGGTAGAACTCGGATTTTTTTATCGTCAGGATGAATAGTTTGTACCTGTCCTGTACGATACACAGCCTCGTTAGATTCCGCGTCAATTTCCTCAATAAACGAAGAGAATGATGCTTCAAAACCAGTTGCTATTTTCCATAAAGTGGCAATGGTGGGGCTTGATTCTTCGCGTTCTATTTGTCCTAGCATCGCTTTGCTAACACCGGTAGCAAGAGCTGCTTTGTCTAAGCTCCAACCTTTTTGTTGGCGTAAATCTTTAAGCGTAGTTGCGATGTGTTTGTATATATTTTTCAAAATCTATTTCCTGAAGATGCTTGTGCGTTATGACGCACAATGATAGCATGGGCTATTATGCGTTATAACGCACAAATTGTAAATTGTCCAAATAAGGAGTTAAGTTATGTCTGCTGAGCTGTTCCAAAACAAATTAGTAGCAGTACTAAACAAAAGTATCGAGCCAGGTAAAGTAATGAATGCCTTAGCCCATATGTGTATTGGTTTAGGCTCAGCTATTGGCCGGGCAGATTTGCGGTTGACTGATTATCACGATGCTGATGGTGGTTCCCATCCTTTTATCTCGGAAATACCTTTTATTATTTTGTCCGAAAATTCGAATAAAATAAGAAAATTACGGCAAGCAGCTTTAGCGGAACATATTTTATTAAATGATTTTACAGACACAATGACAGTTGGCACTTATCAAGAACAAATTGAAAGAACCGGCCAGACCAAAGAAGAAAATCTTATTTATTATGGCATTGTCTTATTTGGGGATTGGGCAAAGGTTACTGAACTAACCAAAAAATGTTCTTTATGGCGATAGGGGGAGTTTTCCATGTCTAATGAAAATAAAATATTAAGCAAAAGTGCTCAAAGGGTACAACAGGCTCTAGCCCAAAAAGGCTTGTCTTTTGAATTGATTGAACTTTCTGCAAGTACCCGTACTGCCAATGACGCTGCAAATACTATAGGGTGTGACGTAGCACAAATTGTGAAATCCTTACTATTTTGTACTGCAAAAACAAGCCAGCCTGTTTTGGTATTGGCAAGCGGCATCAACCGGGTGAATGAGAAAATCATTGAGCAGTGGGTAGGGGAAAAAATTGTTAAAGCAGATGCTGGTTTTACTCGTGAGGTTACTGGCTTTGCTATTGGCGGCGTTCCTCCGGTAGGACATAAACAAACAATTACCCACATTTTTATTGATGAAGATTTGCTACAACATCATGTTCTATGGGCTGCTGCTGGCACTCCTTATGCTGTTTTTAGCTTGAGTTCCAGGGAGATTGAATCTCTAACTCATGGCAAAATCATTGCTATTAAATAGGTTTATCATGCGAAAAATATTTTGGGATAATCCATATCAATCTCTTTTACAAACTCGGGTGGCTTCAGTTGATAATAATTACGTTTTATTTGAAGAAACAATCGTGTTTTCGTTTTCCGGAGGACAGGAAAGTGACCAAGGCTATGTAAATGGACTCGCGATTGTTGATTCTGAGATAGATGGCAATCTTATTTACTATAGACTTCCAGATGGGCATAACCTTAAGCCTGGTGATGCAGTGACCATGAAAATTGATTGGCCTCGGCGGTACAGACTGATGCGTCTGCATTTTGCTGCTGAATTGGTTCTTGAGCTCGTAACGCAAGAGCTTAAACTTGAAAAAATTGGGGCACATATAGCGGAAAATAAGGCGAGAATAGATTTTTGCCTTGATAAAAATATTTCTTTCTTATTTGCAAGCATACTTCGTGATTACAATAAAATCATAGAAAAAGATCGAAAGATTAAAACAGGATTTAGTGATATCCAAACGCAAAGACGTTTTTGGGAAATTGAGGGATTTTCTAGAGTAGCTTGTGGGGGGACTCATGTTAAAAGTACGTCGGAGGTTGGTCTTATTACTCTTAAAAGAATAAATATTGGAAGCGGAAAAGAGCGGATTGAAATCAAACTCCTAGATAATAATTGGGGATTAAATTAATCGGATCAATTAAAATGTCCTGATTTTATCTTGGCTATTATTTGCGGTGATTGGAAAGTTTATTTCAAATAACACGTTCGGAATCGGTAAATTATGATAGAAATTATTAAAGACAATGATTTTACCAGGTTAGAAAGTCTATAGGCCATGCTTTTTTTACACGTAAAGGAGGCGTAAGTAAAGCGCATTACAACTCGTTGAATTGCAATGATACCAGTGGGGATAAGCCTGATAATGTGCAGGAAAACAAACGTAGAGCGTTAGAATATCTGAATCTCCCCATAGAATCGATGATTACTGTGACGATGGTTCATGGCCATGAAGTAGCTATTGTTGATAAGTCGTGGGATGTGACGCAAAAGACGCAATTGATCCCAATAATATTATTGAACCAGATAAATATTGGAGAAAGTGATAAATCACTGGTCATGTCGAGAGGTTCAGAGGGGTTCTGTCTGTTATAAAAATCAATAAGAAAAAAGCATGAATTGCCTATAAGTTATACGATTGTGAATAATAAATCATGGATGGTTTATGTACACGATCAAAAATGAATGAGATAAATATAATCGCGAAAGCCTTACTAGTGATGATTATCATTCTCTATTAAGCATATATCCATCTATGAAAATATTTGAGATCACAAATTGCTTGGCAAGGTGTCCATTCCTTTGATGCAAAGTAGAGAGAAGGTGAAATATGAATTATAATTCGCCATTCTCAATTTAATGGATATTACATATATTATGAAATTAACTGATCTTATAGAACAATTTCCTTGGGCTAATTATCCTTTAGCGCGTCCTTTTGCTGAATTTTTTTCAAAAGAACAATGGAGTGATCTCACTTCCGCCGGGGTGGGGGAGTTAATAAAGAAAAACAAGATCAGTGATAAGAATTTACTCAAATTGCTGAAGGACATTCATGAGGTAGCAAACTATCCGCATGTGATCGAGTCTTTTAAATCTGGTGAGCACTCATTTAAAGACTTAGTCACTTTCCAAGTTGAAGAGATAAGTCAAAAGCACGAATCTTCAGATCAGATAGATGGGAGTGAAATTCAATATCTATTAGTTAATGGATTTGAGAGAAATGTGCTTGATGGATTATTCGCTGCATTGGACTTAGAGGTGGCAGTAGAGCATGTGTGTGTAGCTGGTAAAATATTGGCTCAGCCTAAAATGACACCGGAAGAAAAAAAAGATGAACTTCAAAGTTACTGGAAACTTTCAATATACCCTCATAATCTTTTTTGCAAATCAAAGACATTACCAAGTGAAGTCCTTAATTACTTGGCAGAGGAATTGACCTATGAACAGTTTACATCAACTGCTAACTCAAAAGAATCAGCACTTTTTAAACCCAGTCCTAGCAAGCTCGAATTTGAAAAATTTAAAAAAGAATCTTTAGCGTTAGCATCATTTGCTAATCATTGCTTGAAATTCATAGAGGCAATTGAACTGAGAAATGAGGCCGATAACGGATCAACGTTGGTGATTTAGCCAGCTAGACTGGTGGTTTGCAGCTTGTCGTTTGAGCAACTCTGTGTCTCTACGCCCAGCTGCGTGTCCGTGGTTTCCGGTATTTTAGCGTAGATCTCCTGGATCCCGCGGGCATGTTGCCGCGGGACGTCGGAGTGGAGGGGGCAAGTTTTCAGAGAACTATAGAATATTCAGCTGCTTACAGCGAGAATTATTCTTAGGTTATACCTTGGTTATTATTTGCCATGATTGGCTCAATGCTGTGTGGTACTACAGCGAAAGCTGGCAATTGGGATAACGCCCGGCATCAGGGGCACCACCGACGCCATGACGAGAACGATACAGCTCGTTAAAGAAGGTTTCGTCAAGATCACGGAGTGAAAGCAACGAAAGAGTTAATTGGATAATAATGGTTTTGACTAAATTTTATGTATTCCTAAAAAAGAACAGTATTATAATAAAGTAACAATAAATGTTACTTATTAAAAGAGGTCATCTTATTGTCCAAATATCAGTTACTCGTGATACTCTGTAATTAATAAATCGCTCTTCCCAAGGATGGATAATGATTTTATATAATGCTTCTTCTTCGTATTATTCAATGATTGGTCGTTATGCTTTACTGGAAGCCGGTTTGCCTTTTGAAAGCAGACGTATGGATATTCATTTGGCTAAGGAGCAATTATCTGCTTGGTATATGAATATAAACCCCGCAATGAGCGTGCCTACCCTGGTTGATAATGAACAGGTCCTGACGGACAGTCAGGATATTTTAAAATATGCGGCTACCCATGCCGGGGGGCAGTGGATGGATGGTGATGCAGGTTGTGCTTTAAAAATTGAGCAACTTGTTCGAGAGCATTATTCAATTACAATAGAACGCCTCACTTTTGGCAAAGCCTTGAGCAGTATTCCTCCACTCAGATTTCTCGTGCCCAGGATGTTACGTAATACAATTCACACCTTTGAAACGCAGTTGTCAAATTCTGCTAATCCGGCAGCAATTGAAGCAAAAATCAATCAGAATAAACGACGCCTGGCTTATTTTACTGAAGGAAGTCTTGCGGATAAATTAGAAGTTGAACGCAATCAGGTGCGAAATTTCCTCGAAAAATTACCTACGCCAGCAACGTTCTTGTTCGGCGATAAACCCAGTTCTGCGGATATTGTTAGCGTCGTTTTATTTGGCCGATTAAAAATGATAAGGGAGTATCAGTTAGTTCAGTCTCCTGATTTAATTAATTGGTTTGAACGAATGCAGTTACGTCCCACTTATAGACAGGCTGATATTTGGACTTATTTTCAACCTTGGCGAATTTTGTTAAAACGTTGAATGGTGATGCAAGTCAAACGTAGCCTGGCTGCTTGCAGCCAGGATCTGATAATTCGGCAGATTGATACAGCAAGGTATCTTGGTCGTTAACACACTGTGGCTATGCTTCGGGACGTCGGAGTAGAGTCAGTCGGAATTTTCATCGCAATAGTAGGCTGGGCTGCATAGCCCAGCATGTGTTTTATACGCAAAGGGATTGCTGGGCTTAGCAGCCCAGCCTACGCATAGTGTCTAGATGATGGGCTATTGCGGAGACGATGATACATCTGCTGTGTGAATGATTTCTTCGTTTGAGGCAGTAATTGGAGTGCCATATATCATTCTTGACATTGGGCTCCAGAAGAAAGAAAGTGTCCTTGAAAAGGCATTACTTGTACTCACATTTGCTTTTTCTGATTTTGGATTTTTTTCTTTGCTACGATCAACTATACCGAAATGTTCAATTGCATGTTGTTCTGCCAATCTCAAGAATGAATCTGTTTCAGCAACCGGGGGAAGCGCCTGTGGCCTCTCTTTATAAAATCGTTCTGCCGCAGTTATGATTAATCTGTTAGCTTGCTTTAGCAAGTGCAGTTCATCTACGTCAATTTTTTGGTCAGGAACTAAATGGCGTAAGGCAGTTAAGTCACGGATAAAGATGTGAATTTGCTGAAAAAGTTTTGCAAAATCCTCAACAGTATTAGCAAATCGTTCCTCATAACTCTTAGTAAGTTCTTCAATGCTGAATTTCTCCAGACCTTTTTCAGCTAGTTTTTTATGGATATGAGCTATTTTAATTGCTGATGGATGGTTGGGTAGTCGCTTATACTCTTCAGAATTTATAATTTCATCCAGCCTAACTGAGGAGCTATTTTCGCTGTGATTTAATTGCATTAATAATGAATTAAAGAAATGCATTAAGCGATTATCTGTAGATTCCTGCAAGCAACTAAACTTTTTTTCCAGGCTCTGGGAGTGAAGCACCAGCGTATGGTTTATGCCGGAGGAGCTTAAGAGAAGAAGCTCTGCGACAAACTGTTGAATCATCAAATTATTTGACAAAGATAGTTCTTTAAATTTAGCCAAAATATCAATAATCGCTTGATGCAAAATTTCTTTGTCTTTTTCAAGAGGGCACCAGTCACCCGTTAAGCATTGCTGGCTAACCCGTCGAATCACTACATCAAATGCTTCCAGGACCGTTTTACGAATCACTTCAGAGTCCAGGATGGAGGTTTCTTTATTGGCTATTTTTTTGAGGTGTTCTTCAAGGACTAAGCTTGCTGTATTAATTGTTTCAGCAGGATTTTTTCTTTTGGTATCAAGACCAAAAATTTTAAAAAAATGCCCTTGCATTAATAAAGCTTGCTCTTCATTAACGTAGCCAGGGCATTCTTCAAAGAAATCATTATAAAGGCCATAAGTATGTCCTTTATATAAAGCTCTGCGTTGCTTGGTCAGGCCCATATAAGAATAATGGGTTGAATTAAACGCATCATACCCAATTTGATTTTTGGCAATTGCGGTATAAAGCGCCCGCAGAGTGGTAGGAAAATCGAGCGTGGCTACATTAATTGATTGCGTTTCGCCAGAGTTTCCTGAATATTTTCTGCCTAAAGCGGTATACTGATGAAAGATCTGAGTACCATCATTAAATTCTACGCCCTGCGCGTTTAAGAAATTAAGTAACTTATAGACCATTAATTTTTGGACATGGGTGGTTTTATAATTGTCAGGGGAGACGATTATTCCTTGTTGGGAACCATCATTTCCACTGGAACCTGTCCCGTGATGTCCGGGCATGGAGTAACGAACAAAATTTTGTTTCGCCTTGGAGACTACTTCAGGAAAAATAGGAGTAAATCCCCAATCAGAACGTTCATTTGCATAATAAATTAATTCAGTATTCTTTATAATTTCGGGTAATATAAAAAATCGTTCGTCATACCACGTAATCGGAAAACAATCTCCTGGGACAGGGTCTATACCAAAAAAGTTTATTGATGCATTAGGCAGAGAGGTTTTTAGCTGATTAAACCATTGTTCTTGCTCGTCTTTGGGTATCAAATTAATTTGCGATTTCAGGGGCTCTATAATATCTGGTGTGTTATTTTTGGGGGTACCCTTGTACCTTTGGGTTTGTTGTTCCGCTAACTGCTTCAGTACCTCTTCAAAAGTACCACATGTTGCAATCATTGTTTGTATGGCTTGTAATTCATGGGCTATCAAAATCGATTCAACAGCCCCTCGACTATGAGCAATAATATTGCTTATTGTTTGTCCTCGGGCTATTGCTTTTAGTATTGCCGCCAGACCTTGAGCAATTTTCTCCCCTACATTAGAACCATCGGTATTAGGTCCATTAATTACAGTAATTTCATCAGTTTCAAGGGGATAAGGATTTTTTTCATCTACTTTTTTCGTATTAGTAAGTACTTTGGTTTTAATCAAAGAAGAGACTACACTTAAGGTTTCTCCTTTAGGGTAGTCTTTTACTTCGGCACCCTCAGTATAAGGGGTAGGTTTGGGCGTTTGTTTTAGGTCAGGGGTAAAGTCAGTGAGCGTCCCTGGCATTGCAAGCGTGAATGGTTTTTCAATTTTACTATCCATAGTAAGTTGTCCCTATATTGTGACACCATGACCCATTATAGAGTCCACGAAAGATAAAAATAAATAAGTACACCTCGTTTTTTACATTACAACAGATTAATTTGAACTCTTAATTATTTTTTCTGGAAAATTGGTAGTGAATGGTGAGTAATCAATTTTAACAAAGCAGGGTAAAGTAGTATGAAATTATTGAGGTTCTCTATATATTAATAGATTAGTTAAGTTGATGCCGGTGGGCTGCGCATACCACTGAGGGTTCTTTGCAAGGCTGTTAGGATAAAGAGGTAGCTTATTGTGTTTCACTTTCATTTTTGAGCGTTATGATTAATTATTTACCTAAAAAATGCACTGTAATTTTTCTATTATCCCTAATAGGCATAATACTTACTCACTATAGTGCCATTCTTGCGGCCCTTCATCAGCATTATTTCGTCTATGAGCATGATGCATACATGCATATGGTTTTGGCTTTAAATGTACTTAAAAGTCATCAATGGTATGCGGGCATTAATCCTTTGATTAATGCTCCGTATGGTGCTGATACCCATGCCTGGACTCAGGCAACCATGATTGTTTTGATAGGGGGGACTTACCTTTTTAAACTCTTTTTTCCTTTAAAAAAAGCGCTCTATATCTGGAGCTTTATTTTGCCCATGCTGTGTAATTTGCTGTCTGTCTTTGCGTTACTCTGGTCTGTAAGGCCTTTAAAAACAACAAATAGCCAGGATCTTTTTCTGGTTGCTGCCTTTTTATTAAATCCAGTCATGCATTTTGTTTATCAGCCATTACGAGTGGATTATGATTTTTTACTGGTATCGGTAAGCATTGTCTATTGGGGGTGTTTGTTACGCTTTATTAGTATCGATAATAAATTCTGGGCTTGTATGACTGCTGTTGTAGCCGGTTTGGGAATATGGATAAGTATTAGTTTTACAGTTGTTGTTTTTGTTGGTATGGCCGCTATGTTCTGGTTGTCTTTAGTGCGCGAACAGTTGAATGCCGCAAACGTGTCTCTTTTTTTATTAGTGCTTTGTCTTTCTTTAGCTTTGGTCATACCTCTTGAATATCGCAATTTTTTTACTATCGCCTACGATATAGTATCCGTCGTTTATTTGACCTTCTTTTTGCTGGTATTGGCCTGTTTCATTATTTATAGCCGTTATCTCAAAGGAGCAAAGAATGCGCTTAATCTAATAAGTATTTTAAGTATGGCCGTGCTCTTGTTTTTGATGATGAATTATAATTTTCCCGGATTTTATAAGGGGCCTTATAATGCCGTTAGCCCTTATTTATTAAAATATTTTTTTCCGAATAACGTTGAATTTTATTCCCCCTTTATCATTGATAACAGCTTTGCTTTGGCGCTCTTACTCTATTTTATAGTAGGCGCTGGTTACTGTTATTATTTATATTTAAATCGTGAAATGACCAATCTGCAGGGTCTTATTCTCTTTGGCGCGGCAATTACTTCCCTATTGACTGCTTATATGAATCGTTGGGGAAGAATAGCAACGCCGCTTAATATCGTTTTAATTTCATTTTTTGTGGCCTATTTTGCTAATACAAAAGTGAATCAACTCTTTAAATGGTCTCTCATCGGGCTGCTTGTTATTTTGCCATCCCTCCTGTTTATGATATCGAGAAATCCTGCCTCTGTAGAAACGCAGCAGTGTCAGAAACAATTTGACTCCATGATCGAAGATAACCTGTTAGAGCAACCTCAATTTAGCAGGGACAAGATTCTTTTTATGTCGAGCAACTATGGCCCATTTATTTTATACTTTACTCATTTTGCAGTGGTGGCCATTAACGATCACCATAATCCTATGGGAATAGAAGACACCTTTAATTTTTTTAAGGAAGATGAGAGTGCCGCAAAATCCATGGTTAGACGGAGAAATATTGATTTAATTCTATTATGTAATGCTCCAACTTTTAACCTGGACAAGAGTGACTGGGTCGAGCGAATTCACTTACCCGAAAAATACTCCAAATGGCGTTTGTATCGTCATGTTCACGCCGACTCATAATAAAAATTTAACCTATATTGCTTAAGGATTTGCAATGAGAGACTTAATTCGCTTTTTTATTGCCTGCATGGTGAGTTGCAGTATTCATGCAGGAAAGCCTATGTGGACATTCCTCCCGCTGACTGCAACAACATTGACTGTATCTGCCAACAATTCTGCAACAGTGCAATATACGGTAACCAATCAGTCATTCAAACCACATACGCTTGCTATGCAACCTATCAAGGGTATTAAGCAAATTACTAACGGTTCGGGTATCTGTCCTAATCCATTTGCTTTAAGGTATCTAAAATCTTGTACCCTAACATTGGAAATAGATGGAAGTTTATTACAAAGCAATATAGCAGGAGGTCCTGTGGTCTGTCAGACCGATTCAAAAGGCATACCTAATCCGAACGCATGCTACCAACCTGAGCCGAATAGTAGATTAAACATTACTCGCTCATCAGCCCCTGGTGCAGCAATAATTTCGAGCAGCGTCACCATGTTGACTTTATCTGTGGCTTGTCCAACACCTAGCGCTTCTTGTACTTATTCTAATGCTGCTCTTACCGGAACTTCTCGGCTGATTACAATTACCAATACCAGTTCCACAGCAACTGCTTTAAACGTCGCATACGATGCCACGGGTCTACCTGCAGGGACCAGCATTACACCGGCTAGCTGTGATATTGCCCCGGGAGACTCGTGCCTGTTTACTGTTACGCCAGGGCAAACAGCCAGCACAGTTTCGGGGATCGTAAATATCGTTGGTACTAACACCAATACGCTCTCATTACCGGTGAATGTTTTAACTTATGGTAATGTTTATCAATCAGGATATGTGTTTGCTATAGATGATAGCACTCCAGCTACAACGAGTATTAGTGGAAAGGTGGCTGCATTGGCCGATCAATCCTCTTTGGGTATTCCCTGGGATCCAGGTTGTCCAGGCTCTTGTACTAATCCAATTGCGGCCAATAGCAATTTTAATGGCTCAACCAATACCACCAATATCTATAATGCCATGTCTCTTACTCATGCTGCGGGTACTTATGCTGCTGGGCTTTGTTATCATGTTCTTATTGGTAACTATACTGATTGGTATTTACCGGCTATTTGTGAAACGGGCTATGGCGGTAATAGCTTATCTCCTTGTGGCGATGTCTCAAATCCAACGCTACAGAACATGCAATCTAATTTAGTCGACAATGGTATTGTTCCTCTTACTGATTCTTATTGGAGTTCAACTCAAACTGACATCGATCCGATAATCCTTGCAGATTTCAATATATTTGGTATTGGTGGTAACCAACCGGGGGATGTTAAAGAAACCAGTTATCTGGTTCGTTGTATTAGGATAATGTCTCCATAGGATGTAAGTATCGCCATATTGGGGTTTTGGGAAACGATATTCTGCTCTTTTTAGGCTGTTGTATTTAGTGACTCAAATCGTTTCTATCTTAAATTAATTTTCCACATTTGAACTTAAGAAAAATATGAACCCGGAAGAGGTCCCTGAGTTTGACACATGGTTAATGCTTGGGGGTGATTATAACCGGGTTTATCTGTTCCTACGTCCTGCGGCGTGTCCGCAGGATCCACTGTGGTACTCCATTTATGGATGC
>NZ_JAJKBJ010000033.1 GCF_023618015.1 Legionella maioricensis | reverse complement strand
TTACATTAATAGACTTATTGCATATATTGAAGAGGCTTCAGCATCCAAAAGATTTAATGAGTTAGTAGGATCACATCTAGATTACATTGGAAATAGAATTGACAGTATTTATGAGGCGTCTAACAAAGGTACGCATAGCATTATTCTTGATAAAGAAGAAGCTAATCGCTATATAGTATATACATACTTATTGATAGGAGATATTTTATCGCTTGCAGCCACGAAAAAATAAAAAATCTAATCTAATCAAACCTGATAGGTGTTTATGGATTTGCTTCTGAGAAGGAAAACCTTGATTACGCTATGCTTCATCAAGGCTACGCTTGCTTATAGCTGTATGGAATTAACCCCACGGTGAACAATGTGCAATGAACGACATTGCCAACATTCATGTATTTGAATATATCGAAATATATTACAATCAGAAACGGCTTCACTCGATGATCGGCTAGAAATAGCCTGAATTATTTGAGGTCAAAAAGTCGCTTAGTAAAGTGTCCGTTTTTACCAAAATCACACTTCGAGTATTGGATTAAAGAGAAAAAAGCCGTTTACTGTTTCAATACAAAGACAAATAATCTCGGAATAAGCTAGTCTTATATTACTATAATTAATCATAGCAAAATATGACAGCTAACTTAAATGAAGATGAGAGACTCTGTTCTCTTCTAAAATCGAATAAAATCTATACTACTCATTATGGACGACGAATTATTAATCATATTCATAAAGAAATTACACCTCCAATTTCATATGATGGATTACCGAATATAGATAATTTCTTTTTTGAAATTAAACCTCTAAATTGTTTTAGGTAGCTCTTTAACTTGCCTAACTGAAATTATCCGTCTTTGCGTAGGTTTATTTTTAAACACATGATGTAACAAAGCCTTATACCGGTTTCCCGGTAAACTTTTAGACTCTGTGATAGTTACATCTGTATGTCCAAGTTGATTATGGTATCGATAAAAACTGGAAAGACATCCTAATATCACATTAATAGTTGCAGGCTTGCGTGCGGAACGATCTTCGGTAATATCAATTACCATAGCTTGTTTTTCACTTAACTCACGTAACCATCCAACAAAAGCAGCTAAACCTGATAACTTGATTTTAGTCCAGTCGAGTTGTTTAGCATCTAAAAATTCCCAATATAATTTTAGATGATGTGCATAGCTGCGAACTGTGAATGGTGATTTATCAATATTATTTAAATAACGAATAAATTCAGTGATTGGTTTAATAGGTAAATGATTATTATCAAGGACGATCCAACTAAAGTCATAAAGACTTAGCTTTATTTTTTGTACTCTCATAAGTGTAGCTCCAACGTTAATGGGCAAATATATGCCAGTTATTTAACGTTGACTACATTAACTACACTTTATAGATTAGGTCTGATTATCAAAATAATCAGACCTAATGCATGTTTTTTGCTAATTCATTTGTCCCTGGTTTTAAAAGATCTGATGCAATAAGCTTCAAAATGGCATACATGCCTCCTCTGCTCTTAGAAAAAAAATAAATAGAATCGATTGGTTCTGAAAGGTAATGGATTAATTATCAATGGTTCACAAGTCATCATTTCCGCAGACGTCCTGTAATGGGACCTAGTGTTAAACCGTGATGAGCATGTCTCTCTGCAAACCAAAATCTTTTATGACGAGGTGCTGTACCAATAATAGGAAGCATATCAGGGTACATGGCAAGTGTATTTTTTCATAGACGACACGCCTATTTCGTCTTTGCGAGCTTTGGCGAAGCAATCCAGAACGATACTGAAAATCTGATCTGGATTGTTTCATTTTGCTCACAACGGCGACAAGAGTTTCCTCAGCGGAACAAATCGAGAATAGACAACGCTGGTAGTTATCTTGGTTTAGGAGCTACAGGCCCTAGTTGCCCGGTGCATACCCTTCCCCCGGGATACTCTCTACAAGAGGTCTGGGTTTGCGGGTTGCCGCCGCTTACATCTTTTAACTCTTCATGCTGAATTTTTTGGGCTTGCTTCTTACCGGGTACTTTTTTTGCTCGTTTCATTTAAATCTCCATAAACTAAAGCTCACTTTAAGCATAGATACTTATTCACAATGGATCAAATTTAAACAAAAAATTGACATTCATTAGACGAGAAATAGCTATGAATGGGTTTGTTCCTTTTTAACATAACCCACTACTCTATCCTTACCTGCCTGCTTTGCTGAGTAAAGTGCATGATCCGCGGCTTTTAGTATATCCTCAATGAAAGCACCATGCTGAGGTGATTCGGCCACTCCAATGGAAATAGTAACACCAGGTAGTTTTTTATTTTTATAATACTGGGAGGTAGCTTTAAACCTTTCGCGAAATTCTTCCATTTTACTTACTGCATTATCCAAAGAAGTATTCAATAATATTACAACAAACTCTTCACCGCCAAAACGAAAGGCCAAGTCACTTTCACGGAAAAAACTCTTTAATAATTGCCCTATTCCTTTAAGTACTTCATCGCCTGCCAAGTGGCTGTAATTGTCATTAAGTTTCTTGAAATCATCGATATCCAGCATAGCAACACATAACCTACTTTTTTCACGCGCGATGCGAATGAGTTCCCTCGATAAAATATCATTTAAATAACGTCGATTATATAAACTCGTCAATGGATCATGGAGAGAAAGATCGCTTAATGAAGCGCGTAAATTAATGTTTGCTAAGGCAAGTTTAACAATATTACCAAATGAAACCACCATATCTTGCTGATGTTGTCTTATTTTTTCACCTGTCGGGGCTAACAGATGGATAACGCCAATCAATTCATTTTGCACCATCAGTGGTAATGCAAGATATCCGCCTTGAGGTGGGTTAAGATAATGACTACAAGGTACTTCTTTTTTGGGATCTTCAACCAGATTGAGGTTGGCTTCACGAATTGCAAAACAATCTATTGGAAAAAAAACTTTTTGTAATAATTGTTTCTCTCCCCACTCAATTACCGTTTCAAGTTGGTTGGTTGACTTATTATAGACAGATAATCCCCCGCTTAATCCAGGAAATAACTCTTGAGCAATTAAATTGATTCGCGGGTATGCCTCTTCTACTACAACACAGATTTGTAGTGAGCGATTTAATTTATTTAATAAATTTTCATCATGTTCTAATAGCTGCAATTCATTTAAAGTCGCCATTGTTTTCTCATTAAGTTGTCGCATTTTTTCCTCATTTTCAACGCGATCACTTACGTCTTTCATTTGGGTAATAAAATTAATGGGTTTACCTTCTTCATCTCGAATCAATGACGCACTTACCATCATCCAAATAATCTGCCCATCCTTGCGTATATAGCGTTTTTCCAAATGAGAAATGCGTAAATCCCCTTTAATCAGTTTCTCCAAAGCATCCTTGGTCATGGCAAGATCGTCTGGGTGGGTAATTTTTAACATCGTCGTCTGGCGCAATTCATCTTCACTATAACCTAGTAGATCAAGTAGAGTGCGATTGGCATGAATACATTGCCCTTCTGGAGAAATAATTGCCATACCAATAGGTGCATTCTCAATCGTATTACGAAAACTTTCTTCACTGCGTTTTAAATTTGCAAAAAGATTTAAGTTATATAACTCCAAATAAATAGACTTCACTAAAAGTTTATGAGTCTCTGATGTACTAAATATTATTACAGCAATATAAAGTAGCGTTATAGAAAACAGGATAAAAGAGATGGGGGCTGTAAAAGATAATGCTAAATAAACCATGACTAAGCATATTGGAAGCATATACCCCATGTAAGAGAGATGAAATGTCAATAATGTAGATGCAGGTGCTCCAAGTAATCCTGTAAGATATACAAAAATTAACAAACGATAAAAAGGATCTTCTATATAAATGAAGAGCAATCCGCCCAAGGCCCATAAAATCCCTGATTGTGTGTGATTTATTATGAAATAATTTTTCCAAAAGCGCGGGTGTTGTAACTGTTTTTGTCTTTGTTGTCGATGATAGTAAAATAAAAAAAGCCCCCTTAGCAAATGATTAAAAATAAGCATGGTTATAAACCATACTCCTAAAATGCCAGGATTATTAATTTTATTCCAGAGAAGTAAAGCAAATAAGACTGACGCAATGAAGTCGCCAATGATTAAAATAGGCAACTTTTCATATGACTCTTTAATTAGTTTTGCTTCTATTTCAGATCGAGGAACGCCAGCGAAGTCCATTTCAAATTTATCCTTTATGATAAGGTTTGCTAATGCACTATTAGAATAATAGTATAAAATTGGAATTATAACGAGATATCCTAAAAAGGCTACCGTGTTTTTCGTCAGCGCAAAAGCGTTGAGAGAATCAAGGTTATACTGCTTGATATTTTGGTCAAAACTCTAAAATAATAGTCCCCCAAGTATATCCAGCGCCAAACGCAGATAATAAAATGATTTCCCCTTGCTTCATTTTTCCGCTGGTAAATAAGTCATCAGCTGCTAAAGGTATTGAGGCTGCAGAAGTATTTCCGTGCTTATCAAGAGTGACATGAACGCGGTCTAAAGTCAGCTCCAGATTATTGGCTACCTGAGTAATTATTCTAATATTTGCTTGATGTGTGATGACATGATGAATATCGTTAGCAGTTAAATTGGTTTGATTTAATGCATTGGTAATGCTTTTTGTAAATCGCTCTACAGCGTTTTTAAATACACGCGGCCCATTCATAGTCATGAATGAATTAGCCTCTGTTCTGGATGAGAAACCTTTTGCTATGCCCCAAGGAATTTCAAGACTATTTTTTCCTAAACCATCAGCACCAATATTTACATAAAAAAAACCTTTTTGATTTTCATCCTTATCCTTCATTAATAAAAATGCACCAAAACCATCTCCAAATAAGATTCTTGTTGTTCTGTCGTTCGGCGAAGTTACTTTCGACATGGAGTCACACCCCATCACCAAAGCATAATTGATATTGGGATTCGCCTGCATTACGTAAATGGCGTTCGCCAATGCATAAATAAACCCGCTGCATGCCGCCTGCATATCAAAAGCAATGCATTGTTCTATTTTTAATTTTTGCTGAAGCATTACTGCAGTGCTTGGCATTAATTGATAAGGTGTTGTTGTGCCAACAATAATTAAATCAATTAAATTAGGATTAATGTCTGCTCTATTAATGGCATTAGAGGCCGCGAGATGGCAGCAATCAAGGTAATCTTCGCTCTCGTCAAGGATACGACGCTCTTTTATACCAGTCATTTGGGTTATCCAGTCATTATTTGTATCGAGAGTTTTTTCAAAAACAAGGTTACTTACTACAGTTTGGGGGAGATGACTACCAATCGCCAACAATTTAATACTCATTCATACAACTCCTTTATTAGTGATAGGCTAGCCTGCAAAATTTTAATACGTATTATATAATTTAGACCATTATTTGAACAACTTCACTTAAATAAGCCTTATTTTATCTACGCTGACCCCATAATGACCGCTTGAAGGATGAATCGAAAACGAGTAATAGGCATTATTAAGTCCGCGACAACAGAAGGTATGTATTCAAAACTAAAATCTTTCTCATACTAATCTTCCATTTAAAAGTTAAATGTTAGAACCATTAGAATTTAATTAGCAATATTTTGTGCTTGGTAAGGACAAAGTCCAAAAGATGAAGTTCACAATTTTGAATGAGTAATGACTATTCAATCTACTCGTGTGATGACTAAAAATGTCGTAAGATGGATTTATATAATTTGCAACGAGTATGTCTATGAGTTCTACTTCTATTGAAAAAAGCTTAGCAGCCATTGAGGCTCGTCTTTCTCTAATTGAGAATAGTTTAAATAAAGCAAATCACCAGTCGCAATCTTTACTGGTCAACAAAAAAAGGAATAAAACAAGCCCTAAACCGATGTCAGGCAACTGGCTTGGTATAGTGGCTTCAGTATGTTTTATTTTAGCTGCAGGTTTTATTGTTAAACTGTCTATAGTGTCAGGTTGGTTAACACACGAAAAACAACTTGGGCTTGCAACCTTATTTGGCCTAGCACTTTTTACAGCCGGTATTCTGATCTCGAGCGCGGATAAAGTGTATGCCAGTTTTTTACCAGCAGCCGGCGCAACCATTCTTTATATAACCTGTTTAGCTGCTTATCAATATTATCTTCTAATCTCATTCCAAACAGTTATTGCCATAACCAGCATTATATCGGGACTTTCTATTTGGTTTTATATTCGATTTAAACATGATATTTACGCAATTATTGCGGCAATAGGAGCCTATGTTGCCCCTGTTGTTTCAAATGTTGATGGAAACGCCATTTTTTCACTTTATTATTTTATAATTTGCTCCTTAACCTTCGCTACTCTTTCTATTTGGGTACAATCAAGGACTTTAACGGTAATTGCTGCCTATCTGGCCATTTCCACTACTGCATGGGTAGGACTGAATTTAGATCAAGATGGCTTAATAGCTATTGCTCTAGCCCTCAATTTTCTTATTTTTTCCATAGGATCTTATTTTCATACTCATCTAACCCATCAGGAATTGACTGAAAAGGAGTCTTGGAGTCTCTTCCCTGTCTTATTAATATTTTATGCGATGGAGTATTATTTTATTGGCCGCATTGAACCAGCATTGGCCCCATGGGTCTCTTTGGCTGTCGCAGGAATTCTTGTTGGGCTTTATCTTTCGGCAAAAAGATGGCAGCCAAACCGACAATTTAATAGTTATAACATGATATTAACCTTTGTAACTGTAGTTTTTTTTCATTCGGTATACCTTACTCTCTTGCCAGCAGTAGTTAAACCCTGGCTTTTTGTCATTATCGTGCTTGGGTATGGCTTAAGTCATAGCAGGATTTATTTAAAGAAAGCTAATGCCTCACTGATTGTCCCAATTGTTGCTCTTTCTGCAATTCTTGGAATCGAATATCTCAGTATAATGAGCCACCTTGTTGGACGTTTTGCCCTGTCCTGGGCTATTGTCTCTTGGGCATCATTTGCCAGCATCTGGTTTGCCTTTCTAAGACATCAGCAAGATTTGGCTCAGAAAGATGAATACAGCTATGCTTTATTAGCCGCGGCCCACCTGCTCTGTATTATGGGACTTTATCAGATTACCATCAATTATGGTTCACTTGCCGTTTCCTCTTCTTGGCTTTTTTACGCGTTGATTGTGCTTGGGTTTTCTTTTGTTAGAAACGATATAATAATGGCTAAATCCGTACTTGTTGTGTTAAGTTTTGCCGCAGGAAAAGCATTAATTTATGATGCATCCTCCACACCTACAATTATTCGTACTCTATGTCTCATACTGACGGGAGTTGTTCTTTATGCTTCGGGCTTAGTAATCAGGAAAATGACGCAATGGAAAAGCAAAGTGCATTAATCCATGGTCACTGAGACTTCATATAAAAACATTTTTTTGCAGGGATTAAATTAAAAAAGGAGTAAAAATGGAGAAGAAACAAGGTAGCTTACGGGTGAAACCAGTTTTAGCATCTGTAATACTTAGTATAATAAATATTCACGCCTTTGCTGTTCCTGTAGCGCCAGGAATAGTACACCACCCTATTCATTATAAACCGAATACACCGCATTTTTTGCCCTCGGGATTATCTCCTCACCAAGTCAGTAATGCTTATGGGTTTCATGCAATTTCAGCACAAGGAAAAGGACAAACAATAGCCATTGTTGATGCCTTTGATGATCCTCGTATTGAATCCGATCTGGCTGTTTTTAATAAACAGTTTGGCCTCCCTGCATGCACTACAAAAAATGGATGTTTTAAAAAGGTCTATGCAAAAAAGAAGAAACCACGAACTGATGCCGGCTGGTCAGGGGAAATCGCGCTCGATGTTGAATGGGCTCATGCAATGGCTCCTCAAGCCAAGATTATTCTGGTAGAAGCAGCAAGTGATAGCGTGGCTGATTTATTTTATGCAGTGCAAGTTGCAGTAGATAGTGGCGCGAATGTTGTTTCAATGAGTTGGGGCGCTGGAGAGTTTACTGGACAAGCATCTTATGACAAAATTTTTAACAACTCTAAGGTGACCTTTACTGCATCATCAGGTGATAGCGGTACAGGCACAATATATCCAGCCGCCTCTCCCTATGTTCTCGCTGTAGGAGGAACTGCACTAATGGTAGATTCCTATGGAAACTACCAAGAAGAGACTGCCTGGTCTGGAAGTGGTGGCGGTGTTAGTTCAATTGAAGCTTGGCCAAGTTATCAGAGCAAATTGCCCATACCTCGAGCTAACAATAAGCGTGGTGTGCCTGATGTAGCCTATAATGCGGATCCTGAAACAGGCTTTTCTGTCTATAGTTCCGTTCCTGGTGATGGCGGAACGGGTTGGCAAGTGGTTGGCGGCACTAGTGCTGGAGCACCACAATGGGCTGCCCTTGTTGCTGTTGCAAATTCGGCATTAAATACCAATATAGGCGGTAATCTTAATGCTCTTCTTTATGCTGCAGCTAATCCTGAAACAGGTAATTATAATTACTTTTTTAATGATATCTCTTCAGGTACTAATGGCGATTGTGATTTTTATTGCACTGCGCAAGAAGGCTATGACTATGTAACTGGCTTAGGTAGTCCAGAAGTAGCTAATCTAATTAATGAGCTCTCTAGTATTCAGTCATTAAAATAACTTGAATAAACCTATGATAATCCTGAGTGATAAGCTCATATCACTCAGGATTATTACTACATGATGTTCGGCGGGCTCCTAAAACATTAATAACTGCTTGTTGCAAACGAGTATAATAGTCCTGTTTGTAGAACATTAAATAAAGAGGGATACTCAAAGACTTCATATTTGCAACTCTTCTAAGCCCTGGTTCTTGAACTAAAATTTGGTAAGGTAATACCGCTCTACCAATACCTAATTTAACCGCTTCAATTATTAAATGGATATTATCTAGATAGTGTTGACGCCAAGCACGTGGTTTTTCTTGTTGTTGTTGTAAAAAAATATGAGTAATCTCATCTTGATTATCGTGATCAATATAAACATCATTCACATTGTTTGTACATTTGACCGACTCAGCTAATACATAGGTTTCTACCCCAATTTGAATAGCTTCAATGAACTTATTATTAATACAATCGGTTGACACAATAAAATCAACTTGATTTGTTCCTAATGCACCAGGTAGATCTCTTGACTCCATCTCTATTAGTTCTAGTTTGATATTACAATTTTTAATTAATAATTGACTTAAAGCATCTAATACAAAAAAACGTAAAGCGGTAGAAATACCACCGATGCGTATAATTCCTGACAAACCATCTTTGTTGTTGGTAGAAATTTGTTCTAAGCACTCATTTTCAAGCGCATTTTTTTTAAGGCAATATCTAAACAGCTGATGCCCCGCATTAGTAAGACAAATTGATTTGGTATTTCTGATAAATAAATGTCCTAATTTCTGTTCGAGCTTACCTATTCTTTGGCTTAAGGCGGATTGTGTAATACATAAAGACTGTGCTGCCTTTGTGAAATTCAAACAATTGGCAACAGCAAGAAAAGCATCTAATTGCGATGATGATAAGCTCATTAATAAAACTAATAAGTAGATAATAATTATTAATTTTACTAAATAATTTAAGCCAGATAAAGTCCAGAAATCATCACTGCTTATTTTTAAATGAGATTTGAAATGTATACTATAGAAAAGATGTTTAGAGAGAAAATTTTAGCTGAAAATTTTTCCTGCGTAGGAGCTAAAACATCCATTAACAGATCCAAATATCAATTTTGTTTATTAGATAAAATTGCCTCTGAACAATCTACAAGCGAGCTTTATCAAGCTCTCAAACGGTTTACATGTTCACGTATATCTATTGATAATCGTTTCGCAAGCTTTATTGCATGTTTTACTAACCCCACTAATATCCAACCAGAAGAATTTGAATATTTACTTTGGTCACAATTGAAAATGTTATATGAAATTGATGAGTTTCCTTGGGATAAAAGCGTTTCAAATGACGTTAACAATCGTTTTTTCTCCTTTAGCATCGCTGGTGAAGCCTATTTTATTATTGGTCTTTGCCCGGGGCATCCCAGAAAGTGTCGTGACTTTTATTACCCTACATTAGTTTTTAATTCGCATCATCAATTTAACTACCTTAAACAAATTAACGTCTTTAATAAAATCCAAAAAACAGTTCGTGGTAGAGAGTTACGCTATAGTGGAAGCATTAACCCTAATCTCATTCATTTTGATGAATGCAGTGAAGCACTCCAATATTCTGGTCTTAGAGCTAATCTACAGTGGCAGTGCCCTTTTAACTTTTCAGACAAAGGGAAAGGATAATGTTAGACTTTCAAATACGCGCAGCTACCAAAAATGATTGGCCACAAATTTTATCCATTTACAATTACTATATTGCTAATTCTGTTTTTAATTTTGAGCAACAAACTCATAGCTTAAAAAGCTACTCGTCATGGTTTAAAAATTTTCTGGATGGTAGTCCTTATCAATTGCTGGTGGCGACAAATAAACAAGATACCGTTATAGGCTATGCTGCTACCACACCTTTTAATGCAATTATTGGTTATCAAAGTAGCTTCAATATAAGCATTTATTGTAGACCTGCATTCAGAGGCGGTGGACTGGGTTCCAGTTTATTAAACGAAATCATAGAAAGAAGCAAACTTATATCATTAGCACATCGATTATATGCTGGCGTTACTGTATCAAATGATTTATCTATAAGTCTTTTTCAAAAATTTGGTTTTATAAAAGTTGCACATTTTACGGATGTTGGTTACAAATTTGATCGTTACTGGGATGTAATTTGGTTTGAAAAGTGTATATAGGAACCAGTGCTTTTAGTCTGGAGCCTGAGCGAGCCTCTGAATCACCTCAAAAAATCATTAAACTTCTTTGCACATTTACAATTAAAGAATCAATCCATGTGACATAGTGATTCAAAACTCGCTCCCGGTTGCAAGCAACCGGGCTAAACGTGTTTCAAAGACCTAACCTTGATGAAGATTTATTGGCAATTTGGAGTTGCGCAGTGCAATACCTTGATATGTTTCCCTGTTGGAGTATAGTAACTTGCAACCGGATTATTATTAGCATCAAGTACTAATGCACTGTCCAGACCTTGAGTTGTTGGATCCGCTGCAGTGATCACATTACCCGCAGTACATGTTGCGTTGCCGCAATAAAGTATTGACATAGTGCTACTTGTTCCAAAGCTCACAATTGGATTTCCTGTTGTACTATCAATTTTGATTGAAGGTTGTAATCCAACACTCGCTCCAGTTACAGGTGATGCTATAGTATTACCTGAAGTACATGCGGCATTGCCACAATGCAAAACTTTTAACGCGCTATTTGCTGTATCCCAATAAGCAATCAATGGATTTCCGCTAGCGTCTAAAGTAACAGATGTTGCACGATGATCGCTTGCTTGTGCGCCTGGATCAAGCACCGATAATGAATTATTTTGCCCTGTACAATTAACATCACCACAGTGCAGTAATTTCAACTGACTTTTATCCGCGCGAAAATAACTAACAACTGGATACCCTGATGCATCAAGCACTAATGATACCCCGCGCACATCAGCATTACCAGGAAAAGCCGGAAAATCAGGTGATGCAATACTATTGTTTACTGAGCAATTTGCATCACCACAATGCACAATTCTTAATCCCTGATCCGATTGTCCCGCAGACGCAATCACTGGATTGCCAGATGAATCAAGCGCCATAGATGATGCTCGTTTTGACAAACTGTCTGGGGTATTAACCGAATTCACACCACTGCAATTTGCATTAGTACAATGTATTATTCGCATCACTCCAGCTGTAAAGTCATAAAAACTAATCACCGGATTGCCATTTGCATCTATATCAAGTGATGTATCCCAACCCGTATTCCCAGTGGTGTAGGGACTGGTAATTGAATTGCTTTGACTGCAAGTCGTATCACCACAATGCAGCAATTTAAGATCGCCATTTGTTTCATCCCAATAACTAACGACGGGTCTACCATTTGTATCTAATTTAATTGCGCTATATCGACCAACGTCTGTTGCTGTATCGCCAACATAAACTGAGTTTGGTCCGCACATTGGACTACCACAACGCAATACGTTTAGATTTCCATTGGTGCTATCGTAGTAACTAACCACTGGATTACTGCTGGCATCGAGATTTAACGAAGTATATAGCCCAACATTTCCCGTACTGTCTGGTATGTTAATAAGATTGTTGTTTACGCAATTCGCATCGCCACAGCGTACGACGTTTAAATTCTGATTTGTGACATCATAATAGCTAATTGTTGGGATATTATTTGCATCAAGTGATAGTGAGGAGTAATAACCAGCAACACCATTACTCGCAATGGATGTAAGCGAATTACCTGAGGTACAAAGTGCATTACCGCAATGCAGTACTTTTAATTTACCATTTGTTAAATCCAGATAACTTACCACTGGTTTTTGATTGCTATCCAGCATTAATGAGGGATAACGCCCCACATCACCGACTGAATCAACTGTTGTGATTGAATTACCAGAGTTACAGGCACTATTTCCACAACTTAAAATCTTCAGAGAGGAGTTTGTAAAATCAAAATACGCCACCACTGGCTTGCCCGATGAATTCAACTTAACTGAACTCTGCACGCCATTACTGCTGCTTACATCTGGCGTCACAATGGTGTTACCCAGTGTGCACGATGCATTTCCACAATGGAGAATTTTTAATTTTCCGCTGGTTGCATCATAATAACTGACAATGGGAAAATTATTGTTGTCAACAGTAACAGAGGTATACCACCCAACCGTTCCAGTATTATCTGGTGTTGCAATTGTATTCCCTGACGAACAGGAGTTATTACCACAGTGTAAGACTTTTAATGCTGAATTTGTCTCATCATAATAACTAATGACGGGTTTACCAGCGCTATCAAGTGCAATCGATGTGTATTTACCAATGTTTGTTGCCGCATCCGGTGTGACAATTGAATTAAATAGACTGCAATTATGGGTAAAACAATGAGCAACCTTCAATTTTTGTTCCGATGCATCATAATAACTAATCGTTGGAAATCCCTGTGAATCCAACACTATTGATGTATATTGACCTGTCACGCCACCCACATCAACTGCAACAATGTCATTACCAATTGCAAATGAAACCAGTGTAAAACCTAGGGTGAAAAGAACGACAAAAAACCGCAAAGAAGCACGCATCATACGCATAGATACCTTCCTGGATAAAGTTAAAATAATTGAAATGACCAATTAGGAAATACTAATATATCACTAATATTAAAATCTTAAAGTAGCTTTTAAGCGACGAGGATTCTGAAATAAATCCAAAGCCAAGGCTATGGATGGCATGATGAGGTTAGCGGATAGAAGTGCTTCAATAGCAAACCCCTCATTCGTTTTTAGTGCAATAAAAGGATTTGCTCTTTTCCAGTCTTCCCTTTGCGTCAACATAAACTTATATTTTTGATATTATACGTGCGGATTACTAAACTGTAATTAATGATAATAAAAAGAGCAATTATGATACGTTTAAACGATTTAATAATGGCATTATTTAGTGGATTTTTGCTTTTGGCAGTTAACCAATATATTCCACTTGCAGCTTTAATTAATCTCGTATTTAACTTTTTTATGATAGTAATCCTTGTTGTTTATATAATGCAATTTCTGAGTGTAATAAATCCCATCCTCCCCTCTCCTAAAATCTTTAAATAAATTTAACTCCCAATCAACCTAGGCATCCCAGTTTCAGTTCAAATAATAAGCACTCTATTTGAGGCGGGTGGTTGAAAGAGAATGATTGAAATACCCCTTTTAATCTTATATTGTGACTTTGATAATATAGTTGACTTGAATCAGGGAGAGTTTATGAAAAAAGGCCGATCTAAAGTATACAAATTGGAAGATTACAAAGCCCCATATTTTTTAGTGACTCATGTGGACTTGGAAATTGATCTCAGTAAAAAACCTGTTCAGTCAAAAGCGTCACTCACTATAATTCCAAATCCTAATATCAAATCTCATCCCGTTGATTTAGTCTTGGATGGTGAAAATTTGGTTTTAACCAGTATTTCTCTGGATGGCAAGCCCCTTAAATCAGAAGAATATGAGCTAACAGATGAGTCCATAACTATAAAAAATGTTCCTAACGGAAAATCATTTACCCTCTCCACAAGCACCCTTCTCGGTGACAATACAGATTTATTTGGTTTGTATGAGACTGAAGGAACCTTTCTTGTGAAAGCTGAAACTGAAGGCTTACGTCGAGTTTTATTTTGTAATGACAGACCAGATAACTTAGCCACTTATAAAACCACAATTATTGCTGACAAAGAGGATTATCCCGTATTGCTTTCAAATGGACAGCTCGTTGAACACGATGTATTTGGCAGCTATTTTCATTCTACTACCTGGGTTGATGATGTCCCTAAACCAAGCTATTTGTTTGCATTAGTTGCAGGAAAATTACAGTATTCTGCAGTTCACTATAAAACACAATCCGGTCGAGTCTTACCTATTGAATTTTATGTTCCTCCAGAGGCTACTGCAAAATGTGACTTCGCCAAAGAAGTATTGCTGCAAGCGATGGCTTGGGACGAAAAAACATATCAACTAGAATGCGCGTTACCAAAGCATATGGTCGCGGGTGTTGAAAAATTTGCCGCTGGTGCTTCGGAATCCACTGGTTTGAATTTGTTTAACACTGAAAATTTATTTGCCACCCCTGAGAGCAAGACGGATTTAGGAATATTGCGGGTACTGGCTGTGGTTGCGCATGAATTTTTCCACTACTGGTCTGGAAATCGTGTCACTATACGAGATTGGCATAATTTATCCTTTAAAGAGGGTTTAACTACCTTTAGAGAGAACATGTTTCTTGAGGACCTATTGGGTGGCGATCTAGTCAGGCTTCTTAATGGAAAAAATCTTGATGAGCGTGCGCCAAGACAAAGCTCTTATACTGAAGTGAGAAGTTTATATACCGCAGCAGCCTATGAAAAGAGTGCTGATATTTTTCGTATGATCATGTTAACTGTGGGGAAAGAGTCTTTTTATAAAGGAATGACTAAGTTTCTCAAAGAGAATGATGGTAATGCAGTTACCCTGGAAAATGTATTGGACTCCTTAAGCGTTTCAACGGGGATAAATCTAAATCCCTTTTTATCCTGGTTTACTAAAGATGGTATTCCTGAAGTAATAGTGACCGATGATCATAATCCAGCAACTAAAAAATATACGTTAAAAATTAACACAAAGAATGCGGCTGGACGACCTATACCTTTTGTAATGGGATTACTGGATAGTTCGGGGAAAGAAATTATTGGCGATAAAATGCTAATGATCGATCAACCTGAAATGGAGTTTCATTTCGACAATATATCATCCAAGCCTACTCCTTCCCTATTGCGTAGTTTCTCTGCCCCAGTGACTTTGACATACAACTATACTAATGAGTCCTTACTATTATTAATCCAGAATGATCCTAATCTATATAATCGCTGTGAAGCCGCAACAAAATTGATTACCAGGTTGGTTACAGATTATTGTGATGGCAAGGCAATAGAGTTAACTCCTCAATTTTTTGACGTCTATCGGTCTTTATTAACGGATAAAACGCTTAGTGAGTGGATGCTGGCCGAATTACTAACATTACCCTCAGAGGAGTTTTTAGCCGCTAATGTGACAAAGCCTATATTTGAAAAGCTTGGAGAAGCTCGTTTATTGATACAAAAAGAATTAGCAAGAGAATTAAAAGACAGTATATTTAAACGATATAATGATCTGCAACGCCAGACTTCTGTTCAAAAGCCTCAGTTTACAATTTTTGATATAAAGGACGCAGGTTCTCGTCGTTTAAAAGCAGTATGTTATTCCTATTTGCAATGGATTGATTTTGACAGAACTACCGAATATTTGCTTTTACAGTTTAGAGATGCGCTGGGTAATAACATGACTGAAACTATTTCTGCTTTAACCCAGCTGTGTGACATAAACTACACTGAATTAGATGAGTTACTCAATGATTTTTATCTGTATTGGCAAAACGATGCCAGTGCCATTAATTATTGGTTTAATGTGCAGGCGGCGATCCATTCTAATACGGTGGTTAATAGAGTAGCGAAGTTAATGCAACATCCTGCATTTGATTTATCAAGTCCCAATAAAGTTTATGCCTTATTAGGATCATTTATTAAGAATCCTTATGGCTTTCATGCAGCGTCAGGAGAAGGCTATGATTTGCTGGCCAAGGCCATTATTAGTTTAGATGAAATCAATCCAACTTTAGCCGCTAATTTGACGGGATATTTTATCAACTGGAATAAATATGACGATAAACGGCAAAAAATGATGCTTGATGCCTTAGTGATGATTCATGACAAGGCAAGCTCACCTGATGTGAGAAATACAGCAAAAAAGGGGTTAGATAAAGCTAAAACAGAGCCTCCATTGCCTATTCATTTAACGCTTCTTGGCGGCTCCATAAAAGATATGGAAAAAAAAGATATGAAGCAACCGGAAGATGAAATGACTTTGGTAATTTAAACATAGACTGGCCCCGTCAGGTTAAGAAAAAACGTCATTGCGAGCGTAGCGAAGCAATGCGGAGTTTGTTTGAAATCCTTCGCTACGCTCGCAACGACGGTTAATTTTTAGCATGAGCTCCACAGGCGGTGCCGAGAATTAACTTACCTTCTTATATGTATCATGGCCAATAAAACGAGCACCGGGGCCTTCATGAGTAATATCTGAAGCCTGATGAGTCAATATTGAAAGAGTATCTATGTTATTTTGATTTTTAGTAAAATTACCACTGATGCTCAATACCGATTGGCACATAGGATAGACCACACTAAAAGTCATTGCATTACCAACAATATAACCAGTTATAGGTCTTTTGGTGCCAATGGCATCTGGACATGTCTTAGACGCTACAGCAGTAGTAAAATAACCAGAGAGCTGATTATCTGACTGAATATTTAACTCTAAAAGAGAGCCTCTTTTATTTTTAAAAGTCATAATATTATTTTGCGCTGAATAGGTTGGCTGAGCCAGTAATACAGAAGCCATTATTGTTGTACACCATATTGCTTTTAAATTCATTAATTACTCCATGCAAAGAATTAGGATTCTCTTAATAGCATCAGCGTAAGGGATGGAGCCCTCCTCAGGCTACAATTTTTCCTTAAGTTGACGCCATTAAGTGCTCTCCTTCCCTTGTTTCTAACCCGAACAGGAAGAAGTTTGTCAAAAATAGTAATCATCAATGACGATAGCGTATATAACAGGGTAGTAATTTTTTTTCAATAAAGTCATTTAGTAATAAATAATGATATGAAATATTATTTTTCACTGGCATATCTTTTCTTATATAATAAACTCGATGTCGTCTTGCAAGGCTAAATCTATGTCTTTCCCTCTGATTGATCTTCGCTCCTATCGTACCGAACAATGCAGTCACAACCATGATTATGCACAATTAGTACTTCCTGTTAAGGGCATTTTGGAACTTGAGGTTGGCAATAGTTCGGGCATTATCAGTTCAGAAACAGGTGCTTTTATCCCCTCAGGCGAACAGCATAGTTTTGCCGGTAGTGAGAATAATTTATTCGTGGTTATTGATATGGATGAACAGTACTCCTCTACTATGTCACTCCCCTCTTTTCTTTCATTAAGCTCTGTTACAAAGAAGTTTTTACATTTTACACATTATTATTTAATAAATGGAGCTAATGATTCATTTTCCCAATCCTTAATTAATAATTTGCTTCTTAATCTGCTTTGCCAACCCGTATTTTCTAACCAGGATTCCTTCGTTTTAAAAGCAAGAAGCTGGATTGATTTGCATTTCGCCGAACCAATTAATATTGTCAAACTGGCTCAGCAATGTCATTTAAGCGTTAGTCAGTTACAACGACGATTTAAGAAAAATACTGGATGTCGGATTGGCGAGTATTGGCGTCAGAAAAGATTAGATCACGCAAGATTTTTATTATCTACGAGCCTTCTTACTATTGAGTCCATCGCTTTTGCAGTGGGTTATGAACATGTATCTGCTTTTAGTCGCAGTTTTAATAACTCTTTTGGGCTTTATCCTTCGCAATGGCGTGAAATGACGTTAGCTGCTAAGAAATTGCCTCCATCGGGTAACTAATTCGGAATTAATACTTGATAAGCTAATGAGTGTCTGTTCTTAATAAGGTACTCATAAATTATGAAAATTAAAAATAATTTTTATTATACACAAGGTTTATTATTTCTTATCCTGGCACAAATGATGGTGGCTACAAATATTGTGGCCTCAAAGTTTTTGCTGTCGACTATTCCTATTCTGGCATTACTTACAATGCGCTTTGCATTAGCTGCGCTAATATTATTCCCCTTACATTGGTTAACATCAGCAAAATTATTTTCGCTTCGTCACCATTTTGCACAATTAAATAAAAAAGATTGGGTTTTTATTTTTATTCAGGCACTTAGTGCCGGTATTTTATTTAATTGCCTAATGCTTCTTGGCTTGCAATATACGGATGCTAATACAGCAGGAATAATTACCAGTGCTTTACCTGCGCTCATCGCAATAATGTCCTGGGTAATGCTAGGGGAAAAAATATCTGGGAAAAAAGGGATTTGCGTGGTCATTGCCACTCTGGGATTGGTAATTATTGCCTGTGAACAATTACATCATGTTCAATTAAACCATTCCTTTTTAGGCGATTTTATTGTACTTTTTTCGCTAATACCAGAAGCTTCTTATTACGTGTTTTCTAAACTTCATCCCGTTCGATTACCCGTATTTTTGATTTCCGCCCTTCTCAATGGCATTAATGCTATTTTCTTATTTTTCCTATTATTTTTTTTTCCACTGTATGAGACCCATATCAATGGGGAGGCTTGGTTGATTGTGTTTATTCTGGGTTTGAGTTCTGGTCTCTTCTATGTGTTTTGGTATTTTGGTTGTCAGCGAGTAGATGGTATTATGGCTTCCTTATCGACCGCAGTGATGCCCGTAGCTACAGTTATTTTGGCGGGTTTATTACTTAATGAACAGCTAACAAGCGGCCAATTCATTGGTATGTCAATGGTAATGGCATCGGTGATGGTGTATGCGAAAAGATAGAGGACCGCAGTTAAAAAGTTAACTGCGGTAGCCATGAGAAACAAAAATTCTAGTTTGTTTTTTCTGGAGTAGTAGACGCTGGGGCGGTAGGCGCTGGCGTCGTAGAGGTTGTGGTCGTTGTGGCGGTCGTAGGAGTTTCTTGTTTTACATTCCCAGAACATGCGGCAGCAACATCATTAATACCGTCGTCGTATTCTTTATCAGTCATGTTTTCGGCTTTCTTGATTAAATCCATTAATTTGGGTTTAGCACACTCACAATAAGCAGTGGTTGCTTTTTTATCTTCATCAGTTTGTTTGGGATAAATCAGATTCCATCTGTCTTCACAATATTCATTAATGTCGGTATCTTTAGCTTCACTCAATCCGACCTCCTCTTCCAGAGAGTCCATTGCATCATGTAATAAGGTTCTTGACAGACATAGTTGAATTGCTTTTTGTATTGCAGCCTCATTATCTAGGGGTTGACCTGCAGCACAAGTGCAATATTTTTCGCCAAAGTTTTTAAAGTCTACTTTATCAGCAGAGTCACCAATTTTTTTCATCCAGGAATTAATACATACCGTTTGGAACGATTCACCAGATTCCGCATAAGCTGATAGAGAGAGAAAACCCATTGTGGCTGCAACCAAGATTTGTTTTATAGAAAAATGCATAGCTCAACTCCTTTGATTTAAATGATAAATTTACTATGTTGAGAATAGCTTAAGTTGTATCTGTAAGCAAAAATTAATAAGCTTTTAAACAGGCCCTCCGCTCCACTCTGCCATAAAGTTAAGAAATCATTGGTGAACTAATTGTCATTGTGAAATGAGTTGATTTATCAAGTAATTCACAACTCTGTGCACAATGTTATCCACAGTTTTTGTGGATAACATTCAAATAAAAAAAATTAGAATTCTTAGCTGGATGCTGTGTAATATGGCTTAATTTGAAATTAAATAAAAAAGATTTGAGAAATGTTATCCACAAAAAGATAATCTAAGCAGAAGAATGAAATTTTCGTCTATATGATAGCAAATATAAAGTTAAATAACAGTCTTGACTTTCCCATTCGCTAATAAATATTTTTTGATATTAGGAAAAAGGCACTTAGAAGATTAGAAAATAATTGTGGAATGGATTTACTAAGCGATAAGCGATTTTCTTAATAAAATTGCATCTTCTACACTATTACTGTCTTTATAATATTCTTTTTTTATTTCTACTTGTTCAAAGCCCATTGACTGGTAAAGATGTAGGGCTACGTTATTGCTAGGTCTGACTTCAAGTACTACAAAATCTGCTTTAGTATATTTTGATAATGAATAAAGAAAAGTTTGTAGTAATTTACGTCCAAAACCTTTCGATTGTAACGGCTTGGCAATACAAAAATTTAATATGTGGCAGCTGTTATTAGAAATTCTGGAAATAATATACCCAGCAAGTATCGGACTATTCCCGTTATTTATTTCAAGCACTCGGCAGTCATATCCAACTAAAACACAGTCTCTTAGTATGTTTTTACTCCAAGGAGCGATGTGAACACTGGTTTCTATAGCATAGACATTATCTATATCAGTATCCTTCATACGACGAATGTTCAGTATCATTCCTTCTCCAGAGAATTTACTTATTTGCATGTAAAGTATTTATGAGGAATAGAAAATTATCAATGAGTCGCTTAATACTTTTACTAATCTAATACTTGTCCAATTAGTAATTGTCATTATCATTATTACTCATTTCTTTAATAAACTTTGATGATTATGAATTAAGGTCATTCCTATCATGCAGGAATGACCTTGATTTCTATTATTCTTTCTTTTTCTTTTTAGGTAAATAAAGATCAGTAATAGTGCCTTCAAATGCTTCAGCCGCTTGCGCTATAGTTTCTGATAAGGTCGGATGAGGATGAATAGTAAGTGCTATATCCTCTACATCACAGCACATTTCAATGGCTAGGGCGGTCTCGGCTATCAAATCTCCAGCATTTACCCCAACGATGCCTGCGCCCAATATGCGGTTTGTATCAGGACAGAATAGCAATTTAGTCATGCCTTCTTCGCGTCCCATACTGAGTGCTCGCCCGCTTGCTACCCAAGGGAACGAAGCTTTCTCATAAGTGATGCCTTTTTCTTTCGCCTCTTTTTCAGTTAAACCAACCCAAGCCAGCTCAGGATCAGTATAAGCCACACTGGCTATGCATTTCGGATCAAAAAAGTGTTTTTTCCCAGCAATTACTTCAGCTGCTACTTTGCCTTCTGGTATTGCTTTATGGGCAAGCATCGGTTGACCAACCACATCACCGATAGCGAAAATATGAGAAACATTAGTTCTTTGTTGATTATCTACGTGAATAAAACCACGCTCATCTACTTTTACTCCAGCCTTATCAGCATCGATAACGCCTCCATTGGGTTTTCTGCCTACGGAAACAAGAACTTGTTGGAAGCATAATGGTTTATCAGTGCCGTGAGCACCTTCCATTGATACATAAATCCCATCTTTTTTTGCCTCAACTGCGGTTACTTTAGTTTTCAAAAGGAATTTAACTCCTTTTTTAACCATGCGTTTTTGAAGGATATTAACTAAATCTGAATCGGCTCCAGGAATTAATTGATCCATGAACTCAACTACAGTGACATCTACTCCTAATGCGGAGTAAACAGTTGCCATTTCCAAACCAATAATACCCCCACCAAGCACCAAAAGGCTGCCTTTAATATCAGCGAGCTCTAAAGCCCCTGTAGAGCTAAATATACGTTTATCCTCTGGTATAAAGGGTAAGTTAATAGACTCAGAACCCACGGCAATGATGGCATTCTCAAATTCAACTTCCACAGGACCTTCTTTTGTATCAACTATAATTTGATGAGTACCAGCAAATTTACCGACACCAGTAATAACCTCAACTTTACGTTGTTTGGATAAAGCCTTTAATCCACCTGTTAACTTAGATACTACAGAGTTCTTCCAGGCAACCATTTTTTTACTATCAAATTTCGGTTTGCTGAAGCTCACTCCCTGCTCGGACATTTCCTCGGCTTCTTCCACAACTTTAGCAATGTGTAATAATGCTTTGGATGGAATACAACCGACATTGAGGCAAACACCTCCTAAACTATCAAAACGCTCAACCAAAACAACTTTTTTACCCAGATCCGCGGCTCTGAATGCCGCAGTGTATCCGCCAGGTCCACTTCCTAATACCACTACTTCTGTTTTAATTTTGTTAGCCATTGCAAGCCTCATTTAAGATATTATTTTACACAAATTAATTAATGTTTCTTTTTAAAGATCACAGTAAAATCTTTCTGATGTCACTTAATGCATCGCAAATAAAACGAGTGAACCGCGCTGCCTCGGCGCCATCAATCACGCGATGATCATAGGATAGAGAAAGAGGTAACATTAATCTTGGTTTAAATTCCCCATTATCATAAACGGGTTTAATAGTAGAGCGAGATAATCCTAATATTGCGACTTCAGGACTGTTTACTATGGGAGTAAACGCTGTGCCGCCTATACCGCCAAGACTGGAGATAGTAAAACATCCCCCAGACATATCGGCCGGCATTAAACCTTTATCCCTCGCTTTGCTACTTAGTCTTGCCATTTCTGTAGCAATTTCAGAAATGCTTAATTTATCTACATTTTTAATGACGGGAACTACAAGACCATTAGGCGTTTCTACAGCAATACCAAGATTGCAATATTTTTTATAGATTAGATTTTCACCTGTAGCATCTAACGAGGCGTTAAATTGAGGATATACTTGTAATGCTTTACTCACTACTCCGCAAACAAAAGCAAGAATCGTTAATTTATAACCCGCATTTTTGGCATGATCCGATTCTAACTTTCTAAATGCTTCCAAGTCGGTTATGTCCGCTTCATCAAATTGAGTGACATGAGGAATGGTGATCCAAGAGCGATGAACATTGATTCCCGTTAGTTTTTTTATTTTATTTAATGGTTTGGTTTCAATGTCACCAAACTTACTAAAATCAATAACTGGATTTCCTGGTAAATTAAATCCACCGGAAGCAGGTCTCTCACTTAAGCGTTCTTTAACGTACGCTTGTAAATCTTCCTTTATAATACGATTTTTTCGTCCACTGCCTTTTACTAAAGCTAAATTGACTCCTAACTCTCTGGCTAGACGTCTGACTGCGGGGCCAGCAGCAATGACTCCTGAATTACTCGTGGTATCTTCAAGCATTGGTTCAGCTTTGAACTCTGCTTTCGGTTGTTCAGACACTGAAGGCGAATGTTCTTCCTGTGACGGAGATATTTCTTTACTCGCAGGCGATGAAAGTTTATCGAGTTCTTCATTGGTTTCTATAGTTAAAATAGCGCTGCCTTGAGATACTTTATCACCTAATTTAATTTTAACCGCTTTAACCGTTCCAGAGTATGGCGATGGGATATCCATGGTGGCTTTATCACCCTCAAGGGTTATTAAAGCATCATCTTTTTCTATCTGCATGCCTGGTTTAACTAAAATATCTATTACATCTACATCTGTAGCACCGCCAATGTCAGGAATTAATACCTCTAAAGATTGCGGCTGACTATTTTTAGTCACTGGTTTTGGGGTTTCTGAAGCAGATTCTACGGCTGATTTCTCAATCTTATTTGACGAAGCCGGTTCTTTAACCTCTTTAGAAGCCTCATCAGAAGATTGAATCAATAAAATGCTATCTCCTTCAGATACTTTATCTCCTACTTTCACAGAGATTTTGGTTATTTTTCCTGCTTTAGGAGAAGGTATTTCCATACTTGCTTTGTCTGTTTCCAAAGTGATTAAAGGAGTATCAATGGATATCTCCTCTCCTACATGGACAAGAATTTCAATAACATCAACCTGAGTAGCACCACCTATATCAGGAATTTTAATTTCTATTTCGTTTGCCATCTCTATCCTCAGCATTCAGTTAAATTTTTTATTTATATCTCACAATAATAATTTAACTAATGGGTAACTGGATCCAGTTTTTCTGGATTAATATTATAGCGCTTCATTGCATCCACAACTTTAGATTTATCAATTGTTCCATCCGCAGCAAGAGCATTTAATGCTGCCAAAACGATAAATTTGGCATCAACTTCAAAGAAATGGCGGAGACGCTCACGAGTGTCACTTCTACCGTATCCATCGGTGCCTAAGGTAATGTATCGGTTAGGTACATAAGAACGGATTTGATCTGCGTAAATGCGCATATAATCCGTTGCTGCGATTACCGGACCTTGACGTCCTTTTAATTGAGAAGATACATAGCTTTCTTTTGATTTTTCTTGTGGATGTAAGACATTGTAACGCTCTACAGCTAACCCATCACGTCGTAGCTCATTAAAGCTGGTGACACTCCATATGTCAGAGGTGATTGAATAATCTTCTTCAAGCATCTCTGCTGCCTTAATCACTTCACGCAGGATAGTTCCACACCCCATCAATTGCACATGTTGTTTGGATTTTTTCTTGCTTTCCTTTAACACATACATCCCTTTGATAATGCCCTCTTCTACTCCTTTGGGCATATCGGGTTGTACATAATTTTCATTCATTACTGTAATATAATAAAAGACATTATCCATTTTTTCATACATACGATATAAACCATTCTGAATAATAACAGCCAGCTCATAAGCATAAGTAGGGTCGTATGTAACGCAATTTGGAATAGTTGATGCGAGTAAATGACTATGACCATCCTGATGTTGAAGTCCTTCGCCGGCAAGTGTGGTTCGCCCAGCAGTTCCGCCAAGTAAAAATCCTCTGGCTTGCATATCTCCTGCAGCCCATGCCAGATCACCAATTCGTTGGAATCCAAACATGGAATAATAAATATAGAAAGGTATCATGGCTAACTTGTTAGAGCTGTATGAGGTTCCTGCTGCCATCCAGGAGCAAAAAGCACCGGCCTCATTAATCCCTTCTTCGAGTATTTGTCCATCACGAGCTTCACGATAATACATGACCTGTTCGTGATCAACAGGGGTGTACAACTGTCCCACAGGAGAGTAAATACCGATTTGGCGGAATAATCCTTCCATACCAAATGTTCTGCACTCATCTGGAACAATAGGAACAATGCGCGAACTCAACTCTTTGTTTTTAAGCAAAATTGAAAGAATACGAACAAAGGCCATAGTAGTGGAAATTTCACGTTCCCCCAAGCCTGATGTAACAGAGGCAAAATCCTCTAATGGTGGGATTTTTAACGGATCCACTTTAGTTGCTCTGGAAGGTAGATAACCTCCTAAAGCCTCACGTTGTTTTTTAATGTATTTAATTTCAGGGCTATCATCTTCTGGCTTATAAAAAGGTACTTCAGCAATCTTATCGTCGCTTATAGGAATACTGAATCTGTCTCTAAATGCTTTTAACTGATCCAACGTCATTTTTTTCTGTTGATGGGTTATGTTTTGTCCCTCACCAGCAGCACCCATGCCATAACCTTTAATGGTCTTGGCTAATATAACTGTAGGACTTCCTTTATGTTCCACTGCTTGCGCGTAGGCAGCAAAAACTTTTTGAGAATCATGACCGCCTCTATTCAAACGCCAAATTTCATCATCTGAAAGATTCTCAACCATTTTCTTTAATTCTGGATATTGATTAAAGAAATGTTGTCTTACATAAGAACCATCGTTTGCTTTATATGCCTGATAGTCTCCATCCAGGCATTCTTCCATTCGCTTTTGCATCCAGCCTTCTTTGTCACGTGCAAATAAAGGATCCCAGCGGCTACCCCAGATCACTTTAATCACATTCCAACCCGCACCGCGGAACACCCCTTCAAGCTCTTGAATTATTTTACCATTACCACGTACTGGTCCGTCCAACCGTTGTAAATTACAGTTAACGACAAAGATAAGATTATCCAGCTTTTCTCTTGCTGCAATACTTAATGCGCCTACAGATTCAGGCTCATCCATTTCACCATCGCCCAGGAATGCCCATACTTTTCTTCCCTCGGCTTTAATGAGACCTCTATTCTCCAAATACTTTAAAAAACGCGCTTGATATATAGCTTGTAACGGGCCTAAACCCATTGATACTGTAGGGAACTGCCAAAAATCGTTCATTAGCCAAGGATGAGGATAAGATGATAAACCATCCACTTCGACTTCTTGTCTGAACAATTGCAATTTCTCTTCTGTTAATCGCCCTTCAAGAAAAGCTCGCGCATAAATACCAGGAGATGAATGCCCTTGGATATAGAGTAAATCGCCACCATGTTCGCCATTTGGGCCTTTAAAGAAATAGTTAAATCCCGTTTCATATAAAGTAGAGGAAGAGGCATAAGACGCAATATGGCCACCTAATTCGGGGGCATACTTCCCTGCTCTTAACACCATGGCAACAGCATTCCAGCGAATCAAGGCATTAATACGTTTTCCTATACCTTCATCCGGAGGCATTTGCTTTTCTTCATGAGGTTTTATTGTGTTTCTGTATGGTGTGTTAATTGAGCTTGTCAATTTAACCCCTTCAGCATTTGCTTTATTAAGGAGTTGCTGTAAAAGAAAAGCACCACGCTCACTACCATCATTGGCAAATACAGATTGCAGGGCATCCAGCCATTCGCGTGTTTCAATTGGATCTAAGTCAACATTAGGTTCATTTGCCATGAATAGTTCCCCGACATTCTTTAATATTAAGTACAATATGGTACAGATTGTAATCTTTTTTGAATAACACCGGTACAACCTTGAATACAAGTATTGAAATCCGATGCACAGTTACAACTTACTTTGCGGCATTGTAGTGGATCACGGTAAGAATTCAACCCGCGAGTGATATATCCGCCCTCAACTTGCTTTTCATGTATGTATTTAAAATAGTTTGTTGCTGAAGTATGGGTTGATGCGGAAGAACATCTAGGGCAACTATTGGTACAATGCTGCTTGCACGACTCCAAATGTTGCACACAACTCATTTTACACTGATTGAACGCTTGCCGATTAACTATAATTTTTTTTGGTATTATACAACCTGAAAGACCTAGAAGAACCAGGCAACATAATACACGCAGTAACGAATTCATAGTTTCAGTCCATCATAAATTAAATTACAACCAGGCTACTAAGGTAAATAACGCAATCAACACCATAAAAACAATAGTGGCATGCTCAACTAAACTTTCTGCAACAGGCAAAGGAATTTCATCCGATTCACTAGTACGAGCTGCCTGGAGGCCACAATTACTGAGTAGTTGACTATTTAATTCAGGTTTGGAAAAAAATAAACGGGTATACAGGATAAAACCACGTTGAAAATTACCGACCAATAAAAAAAGTAACGCAGACAGTCGTGCAGGAATCCATTCAAGGATATTTGTTACTTGATCAGCCTGTTGACTCATTGAATTAATATCCCGGCATAAAGTAATTAATCTGTAAGTTAAAACCGCTATGGGGCCAGCAAGGATATACCAAAAAACAACTGAAAATAATTGTCTATTGACCTGAGCAAAGTAACTTCCTACCAAAGTATTATTAGGTAATTCAGAAGATGACTCAGAGATGGGATAAAAAGCATTTTGGGGACCGAGACAATAGAAAAACAGCACAATGCTAAGAATTAAGCCCAAAAAACCAAACAGAATATTGTGAAGCAGGAAGTAAATAATTGAAGTAACAAAAATAATAGGCAATATTGTTGCTGCTAAAATCATCCAGGGGTTAGTAAAAAAACTATTTTTATCAATTGTCTTTTTAATCGATAGGTAATAATCGCCAAACCAATAAAATCGCTGGCAAGAAGCAGTGTGAATTAAAAAACGTTCGCTAAGCAAACAAAGCACTACAACCAATAACTTCATTATATTAATCCTTACGCATTTTTTCAGATAACGCTATAGGTGTTGGGTATTTTAAAACCACAAGATAGGATGAAACGATAAAGGTCAAAATAGTTGTAGCTTGAATTAAATTAGATGCAACTTCTGAAATCAGTTTAGTAGATAATGCAATGCTGGCAACAAGTAAAGAAAATTCACTACCCTGACCAAGCCGAATACCGACCTCTTTTGCAACTTGCTTTTTCTCTCCGGCTCTGGCTAAAAGAATATAAAATAACAATGGTTTTATAATAAGAATCAACCCGGCCAATATAACAGCAGGAATCACTACTTGCGCTGCAAAACTAAAATTAAATGTCGCTCCAATAGAAAAGAAAAACATAACCAGGAAAAAGTCTCTTAATGGCTTTAAACTATCTGCAATAAATAAAGAAATGGGACTTGATGCCAAGGCGACTCCAGCTACAAATGCGCCAATGTCTTCTGAAAGCCCCAATATTTGTGCAAGGACGGACAAACCCAAACACCAACCGATAGAGAGTAAAAAAACATATTCTTGGGTTCTATCAAATCGAGCTAATAATTTGATTAAAATATAACGTTCAAAGGCAAATGCAAATAAACATAAGGCCGGAAGAGCAATGACGACTAAAAGTAAGTCATTGAGTGCTAACCCACCATGCTGTTGTGCTCCGTTAATCAGAATAAGTATGATTATTGCTATAACGTCTTGCATCAATAATACGCTAATCATGACTTCACCAGTGTGTTGATGATGAAGTATGGTTGTAGGCAGTAATTTCAGACCAATAATGGTACTTGAGAACATCATTGAAGCCCCCAAAACCCATGATTCAGTAACGGATAAGCCAAACCATCTGCCTATAAAATAGGCAATGCCAGCGAAAACGACGGAGCTAATAATCGCTACCCATGTTACTTCCTTTAACATATGTACTAGGTTTTGAGGCTGTAAATGCAGACCTAATAAAAATAACAAAAAGACAATACCAATATCACCAATTTGGCGTACGGCAGAAATATCAGAAACTAATTTTAATCCCCAGGGGCCAATTATGGCGCCCAGCAGTATATACGCTACCAGAAGGGATTGTTTTGTATATAAAACCAATGTGGAAAGAAAAGCAGCCCCAGCGAATATTAAAAATATTGTGTAAAATACAGAGCCATCATGCATTGATTATACGCCTCACTAGTGATTTAAACAGGTGAAATTCGAATTATAGGTATTAATTTATTAATAAGCTATTAATTATTCTATATAAAAGAGTAAATAATTTTCTACCCACTCAAAATAGTGCAAAGTATGGACATTTTTTAAATTTTAGTTGGATTTTAAGCGCCTCTGATTAAGATTCTCTGGATCCCGCGGACAAGC
>NZ_JAJKBJ010000032.1 GCF_023618015.1 Legionella maioricensis | reverse complement strand
CTCGAGATGACGTAGAGTACTCGAGATGACGTAGAGTACTCGAGATGACGTAGAGTACTCGAGACGACGTAGAGTGCTCGAGACGACGTAGAGTGCCCGAGACGACGTACTAAGAAAGGTTGACGTACTTAAGTCTCGGATGATGGCGAGTTTATCCCATTCTCTTCTGCCATTTGAAATGATGTTTATGAGGTGGTGGTAATAAAACACCCAGTTTTTGGAACACTTGCAGTTGTGTTTTTGCAAATACGGTAGTGATTTGATTGTTATTCGCATTAATCTTATCTACCAATTTGGATATCTCTTCCCATTGCATGCCTGGGGTTGCTATTTTGCCCATTAATTGCAATCTTAAAGCACTTTTTTCCTTCAGCAAGGGAGCCATTTGCTGGTGCATTGCTTTCATATAATTTTGCAACTCGGCTTTTTGCTCTTGAGATAGCATTCCGTCAAATGGGTGTGGATGCGCATGAGCAGGTGGAGCGCTCAGGTTAATAATTTTTTCTGAAGAAGGTTGAGCTGCTGCTAAAGATGAGGCACCTAGAGCAATAGCCAAAGTATTAATTAATAAAAAACGCTTTATAGCCATAATATTTCTCCTATTAGTTTACATGGCTAATTCTAGAGAATGAATGTAATAGGGATATGACAAATACGAATTTTGATGTAACAGCATTGTTACAATACTAACGATATAAGTGATTAGGCAACTATAATAGTTCATAAGTGATACATAGAATTAAATCTTCTGGGCGCCCAATGAATAATAGAAAAAATCATATTCTAATCATTGATGATGATAAAGAAATTGCGGAGCTGATAAGTGATTATCTGCTTAAAAATGGTTTTCGTACCACTTTAGCTTTTAATGGTTTGACGATTAATTCATTACTCAGAGAAAACAATTTTGATCTCATCGTTCTGGATATTATGTTACCTGGCATTGACGGTTTAACTCTATGTAAAACGATTCGGCAAACTCATGATTTACCGATTATTATGCTCAGTGCTGCAAACAGTACTTCGGATCGGGTGGCGGGTCTGGAATTAGGGGCAGATGACTATATTTCCAAGCCATTTAGTGCCCGTGAATTATTGGCACGAATTAAAGCTCAATTACGACGCAATTTTGGTGAATTAAATTCTGAGAAAAAACGTCTCACCCCTTTAAAGAAAATTCATTTTGATAATTGGATTTTAGATAGAGAAACTCACTCCTTAATTGACGCTGATGGTATTGCTATTCCGTTGAGTCAAAGAGAATATGATTTATTACTGATTTTTTTAGAAAATCCGCAGCGAATTTTAAGCCGAGATCAATTGATGGATCTTTTATATGATAAGTATTGTGATGCTCAGGACAGAACCATAGACGTGTTAATTGGTCGTCTACGTAAGAAATTGGAAGCCGATCCGCGAAATCCTCATTTACTAATAACAATTCGCGGTGGGGGCTATCAGTTAAAAAGCAGGATTAGCTCATCATGAGTCAACTCACGCGATCAGGACAAAAAACATTTGTAGGTTTGTTATTAGGAAATTTGTTAATTATTTTAGCGCTTTTTCAATTAATTCAGTATTATTATGATCATCGAAAACCCATGGTTCCTCCCCGTGTTATCCAGTCATTAACTCATTTAGTTCAGAAATTACAGAGTAGTCCTCAAATTAATTGGCCCGGTTTACTCGAAAAACAAGCAACGCCCTGGTCAAAAATAACCTTATCTGAAAAGCCACTTTATGCGGATAATGCACTTTTAAAGCTTAATTCAGCGATCGTTTTTGATCTGATTAAATCTCATCAAAAATTAGAGATGTCCGTTTTTATTGCCCAAGATGCCTGGCTTAATATTAAAATATTGTCTCCTTTTTCCACTCGAACCCATTTAGTTTTAATTTTGCTCATTATTTTATTCATTGCATTTTTCTTTATCAATTACTGGGCGGTTAAAACCCTTAATCAACCCATACAAACCGTAATCCAAAGTTTAAATGACAATAAAATTCAAGATAATTGGGTACCTATTCCTTTAACTGGAAATGCGGATCAAAGAACAATATTAAAGAAAATTAACGAATTACAGAGTAAAGTGAGTAAATTGCTATCCAATCGTACACGAGTAGTTACTGCTATTTCCCATGATCTGCGCACCCCTTTGACTCGTTTAAAATTACGCACTGAATATTTAAGTAATGATATCAATTATGAAAAAATGATTAACGATATTAATGAAATGGAGGTAATGATTCGGGAAACTCTGGATTATTTTCACGATATTCATACGAAAGAAAAACTACAGCGTTTTGATTTGGTCGCTATGCTTAATTCACTGCAAGAAGATGCTCTGGAACTTCGTGAAAAAGTCACTTTTAAAACCGAACTTAAAAAATTGGTATATACCGGGGCAGTGAACTTATTAAAAAGAGCTTTTAATAATATTATTAATAATGCAGTGTCTTATGGGGGGGCTGCAACGATTCAACTAAGCGTTACGCCCAATACTATTGAAATTATTATTAGTGATACGGGCCCTGGCTTATCTCAAACTGATTTGGAAGAGGTATTTACTCCGTTTTATCGTGGAGAAAATTCTCGCTCCCGTACTACTGGCGGTACGGGGCTTGGGCTTACAATCGCTAAAGAAATCATTCAAATGCATCAAGGCTCTATTATCTTGACTAACCCTGAAGAAGGGGGGTTAAAAGTATTTATTAATTTGCCAGTAAAATTTTCAGCGTAGTGTTTTGTCTACTTGCTGGCAATGAGTTGATGTATCCGTTTTTTGAATCAATGTAGTAAGGTCTTTAGTCAAATCATAGATATCTCTGTGAGATGACGGCGCATTCTGTAAAGAGCGGGGGCATTACTAATAAGATTTCATTTAACTTTTCAAAGAACCGCAAATGTCATCTCGAATGTAGTGAGAGAGCTTATGGTAGTGGCATTGTGCCTTCATTTGGAGATCCCTAAACATTGTACGTCATCTCGAACGTAGTGAGAGATCTCCTGGCATGGGCACTATGCCCGCATTTGGAGATCTCACTACGTTCCGGATGACGGCGTATTCTGAAAGAACAGAGCCATCTATTAAAAAGGACTTCCTATTAATAAGACCTTATTTATCTGCTTGAAATTTACTTGAGGATTCAACTTCAGAAGCCTCGGTCTTTTTTCTCGCACGAAGATATGACTCGCTATCATCAAAGGTATGAGCGAATTTGAATAAAGGTTTTGGTGGCGCTTTTAGCATCACGCCCTGGTTATCGGATTTTGAGCCATATGGAATATAAGCTCCAGGATTCCTGGTGGTGAATGTACTGAGATCATTGGTGAACGTTAGGTGACTACTGTGAGTATTCATAATATTCAATTGTTCTTCTTGGCCCAATTGGGCAAAATCAGGAGCCAGTTTGAAATAAGACAATGTCCCTAATGCATATTGATTATATAAAAGCGTTGATAAGATTGGAAAGCGAAACGGATTAAGTATCAAATACTGATTTAAAAAATCAGGGCTGGTAAAGCCATAAACCTCGTCTGGGTAAACATCTAATAATTTAAACTTATTCGGTCTTCTTTCTCGCATGATATCGAATAAACAATAAACACCTTCCATTCCTCCTTTTTTAAGGAGCCATGCATCGGCTTTAACTAAATCACGTTCAGTAATATCCCGTTCGCCTTTAACCTGAAGAGAGCCCAAATGTCCACCTTCCAGAAGCTTTGAAGTTAAGTATTCCTGAATGGCATGGCTGAGTGGTCCATGTAATCGAGAATCTGTATCGGGGTAATCAGGCGGATCAATAAAAATCATCCCTCGTTTTAAAAGGGAAACTGCTGTATCTACCGGAACAATACCAAAAAAAGCGAACCAGCCATTGGTTTTGAGGAAAGTGGTCGCGGTTCGCTGTGAAATAGCAATATTCACATCATGTTTTTGCAATTGTTGCGTTAATACCTGAGTTAAAATTTCAATTGGATAGTCAACAGCTAATATTTCTTTTGCAATGATTGGAAAATAGTAAACCTCCTCAATTTCATCATCTTCGGATGCTTTATGCACCATGACCGAGCTTTTATAGTATTTAGGGCATAAGTTCATTTTTAAAAGCTCTTCTTTCATAATAGAAGTACATAAGAAATTAGTGGCACATTCCTTTTCCAGATCATCAAAGATCGTATCAATCAATAATTTTCCGCTGACAAAATAATTAAAGATTTTTGCTTTTACATAGAGAATTTTTTTGAATCGTTCAAGAGAAATATCATCAGGTTTTTTAATCACCCGACATAAGCCAACATAAATGTCTTCGGTCAAATCGTCTAAATCAGCTAACATGATTTCCATATTGGCATCACAAGGTTTATATCGTTTTTTATTTTTATCTATTTCAGTCGGACTTGGCGGATTGATTGGCATTATTTCAATAGATTGATTTTTTTTGTGCCCATTATTTTACTTTATGCAGATTAAAGTAATATTAACTGAATTGTTTGGTTAAGAAATGCGAATCGACTTAGTTTAATTAAAAAATACAAATTAATATAAAATATCGCGCTAGTATATATAGCGCGATATCTTTCAAGACCTTACATTATTGGGCATATATCATTGGCTTCGTTTGTTTCATCAGCAGTTTCATCATTACTTACTATTGATATTGTTGCCATGCCATTGGCCGCCCTGTGTCCTCCCATAGGCAATAAAAACAGCAGCTGTCCGAATGAACTGATATTTAACTGCGGTAGTTGTGAAGCGGAAGGAGTAGGAACAGTGGGCTTGATGTTTTTGACATCAATGCCACATGCTTCCAACTCTTTTTTATCGCTTTGACTTAGTGTTCCGTCAACCTGCCTAGCGTGACGAACTAAACTTTCTTTTTCTTCTTTTGATAATTCTCGTTCCTCTAAAAATTGTTTTTGGAGAGGGGAGCCTACAAACTCGTTATAATATATGGAAAATTTCTTTAAAATATTCTTTACGGCATCCTCGTCTACAAATTGATAGGCTTTTTCCCCGTGATGGTCTTTTTGAGCCTTGAGTAATCCTTCAAAAAAGTTGGTCAACATTTTTGGGGTTACATCTCGATCAAAGCCAATATGTTGATGAACTATGTTCACTTCCCCTTCATATCCATGGTGTCGTTTAATGTGCTCAGGATCTGCACCTCTTATAGCGTCCTCTTGACTGTCTAATGGAAAATGAGACAGTAAATGATGAAAATTCCCTCTTAAGGTAATAGCAGCTTCATCACTAGTCTGGGTACCGGGGGCAAAATACAGGTTAATCTGATTTCTGACTACTACCAAAAAAATATGAACGTTATCTTTAATTGAATTGTTAAATCTATTCTAAAGGACATACAAGCTCCCGCACTTATTTAAATCGGCGTGATTGTATCAAGCAAAAATTAAGGTAAGATTAAGAGATGTTTTTAGTGTTTATTTTGTTCCTGCTGTTGGATAGCCTATTCGGGAAAGCCTGGAGATCTATTCAGCTGTTATTTAAAAATTTAATAATATAATTATTAATCTCTTGGTGAGTCGACAGAGGACCTCTATCACACATATCCATATGCTTGATATTAAGTAAAATCAAAGTCACGTTAGGTTTTTTTTGTTCCTCTAAAGAGGGCAAAACACCCGGGTCTGCTTTCGTATCTTTGGCTTGTAGATATAAAATGGGTACTTTTTCTGTTTGAGGAAAAGGCAGGCGTAAATTATCTAAGGTAATAGTTTTTGCTACATATTGTGGGAACTGATGAGTGAAGAGCATTGCCATTTCACCACCGTATGAGTGACCAATTAAAATTACTTTATTAAAATCAGGCCCAGGCTGTTTTTCTTTCATATTTTTTATTACATATAAAATATTGGCGACGCCTCGGTCCCATGCCGGTTTTCCCCATTCATATAAAGTCCCCGCTCGCACCCGGACAGGATCGGTGTCGAGATCATGTTGAATGCTGATAACAAAATACCCCTCTTCTGCAAGGGCTTCTGCAATAAACCTATATTCCGAATTTTTAATGGTGTAGCCATGATTAATAATCACGGGATGTTTTAAATGAGATTTGGCATTGAGTGTCTTATTATTTACATAGATTTCTATGGGAATAATACGATTTCTACTTGTATCGAATAAGTTAGTCTTTTGAATCTCGATCATATTTCATCTCTTCTTGTAAGGTTTGATTATAGAACAGTTGATGAAAGAAGAGGAGCAGACACTATTCATGAGGAACAGTCGCAAATAGCATTTTGGCGCTAAAATGATTGAAGAAATGATTAAAATAACACGTACTTATACGTTGGAAGGATAGGTCAAAAACATTCAATGCCAATAACCCCAGTGCCACAGAGAACAAATTTAATATTTTCTTAATTATTTAGCTGTAATATGTGTCTTTTTATAGCTGGGTGATTAAATTATGTCCTCAAGTTCCTACCCTGAAAAAATTGTTTTCTTTCAAAAAGAAATTGTTAAAAAAATATCCTTGAAGGATCAATTTAGGCTAGAAAGAAAAGCAATGAGAAGTATCTCATTCGATGATCCAGAGCAAGTCTATTTAAGTGAAGAACAACAAGCTTTATACGCTATCGATATTTGTGAGGGAAATTTATTTTTCGATTCGGAGCTTTATTATTTAGACGGTGAGTACAATTTTGTTTTGACGTGTGAAGAAGCCCCTAGAATACTTTGTGATAAGACATTACATCATTCTTATTTGGCAAATGGGAAAAAAGTTCTTGCTTGTGGGACTTTAGTATTTAAAGAGGGCGCTCTCATCGAAATGACTAACAATAGCGGTCATTATAAACCAACGGACGAAGAAATGTTGGCGGTTATTAAAGCCTTATATGTGGCTAGTGGAAAAACATTGCTAAATTACATCAGTTACTGTACGGTAAAACCTGAAATTTATTCTGTTGCTGACCTTGAAAGCAGTAATGATTTTGCGACTGCAGTTTCTTTAGAAGAAAGGGTAGTCGGTAATATCGGCGACAATTTATCTGTTATTTCAAAGTCTCAAGAAGACGAAGAAGAAGAGGAGTATTTGGAGTTGAATAGAGTCGTTTCTTCATCTTCAGATTACGATGAAAAGCTTGTGGTTAATGGAGTTCAAGTAGAGATACACACAGAAGAAAATGAACCTTCTCAGACATCAGAACCAAGAGAGGAAGATAAATCTAAAGAAGTAACTAAGTTTTCGGAGAGAAGATTCGGTAGAAATATGTCTGAAAATTTGACTATTAAATACAGAAAACTATTAGAAGGAAATTCTTTTTTCCAATCCCTTCCAAAACAGGCAGAGCAGGTCACAACTTCAGTTAACCTAACTGCTTAATAATTTTTGGCGCATGGAAGCTGCCTTAATCTCTGGTATATTTATTTCCAAGATTTAAATTACTTGTTTCTCTATAATTGTCATAGAATAATGAGAAATCTAATGAGGAAAATCTCGTGCTTAAGGACGATCTGATGAAGATACTATTTTGTGCTCAAAGGCCATTGTTGGGGTCACGAATCACTCCAGAAAACGTCGCATCTTGGTAATGATTCCAATTTTGGGCATTTAAATGAAAAAAAATGATTTCAATATAGGCACTTCAGGCTGGAGTTACTCGGGTTGGTTAGGTAATTTTTATCCAGAAAAGATAAAATCAAATCTTATACTGCCTTATTACGCTGAGAGTTTTGATAGCGTAGAGCTTAATAATAGCTTTTATCAAATACCCAAAGAAAAAAATGTAAAGATTTGGGCTGAAATAACGCCTCCAAATTTTATTTTCTCATGTAAAGCAAACCGCTATATTACCCATATTAAAAAATTACAGGATACAACCGAGACTGTTGAAAAATTAATCAAATCATTTAGCAATTTTGAACAAAAATTAGGTCCTATTTTATTTCAATTCCCTCCATATTGGCCCCTGGACATTCCGCGGTTAAAAAAATTTATTGAGAATTTACCGCAAAAATACCTCTATACTTTTGAATTTCGACATAAAAGCTGGTTTGGTGACGAGCTCTATGAATTACTTCAGCAAAAACAAATGTCCCTTTGTTTTTATGATCATAAAATGTATCGATCTCCTGAAATAGTCACCAGTCAATTCATTTATGTACGCATGCATGGTCCAAATGAAGAGGCTTATCAAGGTGCCTATGAGGATTCAACCTTATTGGAATATGCTCAAAAATTTGTTAATTGGCGGAAAGAGGGGAAAGCGATTTATTGTTATTTTGATAATGATGAGAAGGCGAATGCTCCAAAAGACGCGCAACGTCTTAAACACCTGCTCAGCGAATAAAAAACGGAATAAATAAAGACCTAAATTATTGACACGATAGGATGATTAACGGTAAAATTGGTAAATTTTAAAACAAAGTGTATGAGGGGAAGTACAAGTGGCAAAACCTAGAATTACTGGCCTGTTGCATAATTGTGCTTTAAACAGCGCCTTACCAACCTTACTGAACGGTATTGAGATGTTGGCAATGCATGAAGCCAGCGGCACTTTGGATAAGCTCACTGATAATATAATTGTTCAAAACTATCTGAGACTTAAAAATATTTTTGCTAACCACTACGGGATTGGTGCTGCTAATACGGACTTTACCTGGGGTGAGTTCCATGCCTTTTTACGCAAACATTCCTTTTATGCCAATGAAATTATTTTTGCACCAGTTTTGAGGGAGTTTATCGGGGAAGAGGGATTGGCAAGTGGGAACTATCCTCAAATAAAATTATTAAAAGATATACGAAGGTCAGGGCAGTATTCTCTTTTAGCTACTCTAGAGGTTGCTAGTTTATTCCACAATTGCTTTGGTATTTCTCTAAAAAGTTATGAATATATTCGTAATAAGGGTACTGGCAATCCTGAAGATAATTATGATGCTAGAGATGTTTGCCTTACTCCATATTCTGATTACCCTTTTGGCGATGCACCCACGCTTAAGCTCTATCTTAAAGCTTTACACTTTGAAATTCAGCCTCATGAGTCGTTAGCTGAGAGTAATAGGGCATATATAGCGGAAATACGTTGCTTACCTCGCCCCTTGGCAGCCATCCATAATGGCTTGACAGTTTCAGAAAGTTCTCGTCAATCTAAGCGGTGCCTGGATGACCTGTACGATTATGTGCATACTAATTTGGTGGCTCAATTGAATAGCACAGGGCAATGTAAGCTTGCTTTAAGGGAGTGTGAGAATAGATTTAATGGATTATTAGGCGATCTGGACCAAATAACCAACAGATTAAGAGCGAAAGCAAAAACAAATCCTGCTGATTATAATGCTGTATTTGAAGCGGCTGAGTTTTTAGCCAGTCAATTACGAACGAAATCAACTGGTTTTTTTGCTTTTCCAACCCCTGGAAGTTTTGTGTTGTTTAAAGGAGAATGCCGCGGTCTGATGCAGGATGCTGAAGATGAATTTAAAAAACATCGGGGGAATCCTCTGATCGACGGTATATGGATTGTTATAAAAGGGATACTAGGTGTGCTTGCTGCACTTACTGTGATACCGGCATTAATAGTTGAAAAAAAATCCAAACATGGCTTCATTAAAACGTTCTTCTCACTTGAAACTGAGTCAGCATTAGAATTCGCTGAAGTTAGAGAGGATTATAATGCTCTGGAACAGGAAATGGGGGCATTGATTAACCCTTAGATCGCGTTGATCATTTACCTACCCCAAATTTAGCAAAGGGAGGCTGGGCTGTTAAGACCAGCCTCTTCTCCTCTTACCTCCCTCCGAATTGGCTTCTTATAAATCTATAATGGCCTGGCTATGGATTAGCAGGGTATTTATTCTCAACTCCCCAAAACGTTGTTTTAGAGAGTTGAATTCAAGACCTAATTAGGAGGCCACGGCAATACAACATAGATTAAGAAAATAGGAACGGCCTGCATTAACCATACCAGAATATTCTGTTTTAGCCGTCCGGCTAGAGCATATATTAAGAACAACTTGGTATAGAGGAATATCGCTGTGGAAATAAGCCAAATAGCGGAAATAGGAATATGACCATAGATCAGGATATAGAGGGGATAAACTAATCTTGCGGTTGCTGCAATGCCTGATAAAACAAATGCTCCTAACATCGAATCCATATGTTTTAGATAGTCTTTATTTTTTATTGCTCGGTAACCCCGGATCAAAAAAAATACGATGTAGATAATTACAAAATAGAATGTTAATTGTAATAGCAAATAAGGGACACGAACTGATACGTTCCATATTGTTATTGCAAGAAATACAGGGGTATATAAAAGAATGAAGAGACCTAATCGCCGGTGGATTCTGTTTGAAACCTGACCTGGTTTCTGTATAAAACCTAGAATAAACTGGAGGATGAGCAATAGTAGAAACGGAATGGCAAATAATACATGTACGTCAAGGCTTAAAGTCCATTTCAACAAGGAACCATATCGGTCCCAAATACCACCCACAAGCCGCGTGTAAACAGGTTGCATAAATATCAACAGGATAAGCAAACTTGTTTCTACGGTAGCAATGGCATAAACAATCCTGACTCTTTTATTTGATGAACCCATAGGTTTAGCAATAGCCATATTTTCATCCTTAAAATATTAAATCATATTACTTATAAATTCATGGATAGTACACTGCTCGAGGTTAAAAAAGAGGCGCAGTCAGTGTGAAACTTCATCTAAGGAAATTAGGGTTACTGAGATGAGTAGGGTGATTTAATTTTTGCAGAAGAGTCTAAGTAGATGATAACAAGAGAGTAGCACCATCCCGTTAATTTTATGGCTTGATTAACGTGATGGTACCGATGGTTAATTCATTACATTTCTATAGAACTCTGGACGCGATTTTCATCGATATCCGTTAGTTCATTGAGATTGCTGTTTATGACTTCCGCTTCTAGCTGTCTTAATTTAGATAACAATGATTTATTTTGCTCTGTTTCGTTATGCGCAGTTCTAGGTGGAAATTGGATTTTTCCATCTTTGATGACGTTTATTAAGTCCTCATAATGTTCCATAGTCGGTTCATTTTGGTACGTCGTTAATGCGGGTTGCAGTTCATTAGTAAGGTACTCTTGTCTCAGTTGAGCCCCTGTTTTATAACCAAAGCATCCTAAGGCAAATGCAGCAATAGAGCTGATAAGGTCGTTAAACCAAAAGGTATTGGCACGTTCTTGCAAGTAGTCACCAAATAATCCGCCTAAACCAAACGCAGCGTTGGCTCTTTCTGTTACTGTGCCGAAATAGACATTGGATAATAAGTGTAAGGGGGTATGCTGAGAAGCCTCTTTTTGTACTTCACTCTCTTGTTCTGCAAGCGCTAAGCATTCCAAGAGGCTTATCATTTTTTTCGCATCCACAATCTGGGGTCTAATGGACTCATCTAATTGAATTTTTCTAGTTCTTAATTCATTGAACTTTTTAAATAAAGCCTCTTTTTGTTCCATCATGGATAAAGGTTTATTGGTAATTTCATTGAATGTTGTTTCAAACTCATCAAATAATTGGTCATGAGCTGCTAATGAGTCATTTATTTTTTTGCTTAATTCAATGAGAGATTTTTCCTGAACAGCAATTTTTTCTTTAAGAAGAGGATCTATTGTATCGGTTACATCATGAAGTTCTTTATATGTTTGTTCCAGAGCAGCAATGTCCTGCGCAAACAATAAACCTTGGTTTTCTATTTTTTCTTGGTCATCTTCTAATTTATTCAACAGCATTTGCGCTTCATGAGTTATTTTCATTGATTCCAAAAGAGTCAACGTCTCACTTTTTTGCTGGGCGATCTTTATATAATCTTCCATTTGCTGTTCTAATATAATTTGTTTCTCAGCAAGACTCTGTTGCGTATGTTGATGAAATGCACTGAGCGCATAGAGATTCCTTTCACCCAAATTAGCAGGCATAGAAGGACGCTCTACAACTTGTGTAATGTCATTAACATCGAGCTCATTTTTAATTTGGAGAAGTCTTGCGTCTATTAATTCTATTAATTCTTTTTTGGCAGTAATCGTTTCTTCAGAAGTGTAAGCTGAGGTTAAACGATTCCATACATTTTTACGATTAATACCATACCAGCTACTTTTGGCTTGCTCCATTTCATAAAGTGCGTTAACAAGAAGAGAAGCCTTACCTGTAGGTGCGTCTTCAAAGTAAGCCAATACATCTTCTCTGGGAGTTTGTAACATGTTATTTTCTTTATTTTTAATCAGATTGGTTCTGAGTTCTCCTAGGGCATGCTGTGCTTTACTAAGAAAAATTTTACGAGCTTCTGCATCTGCAATTAAGGTCTCTAGAGTTATTTTAGTAGAGGATATATCATCAGTGGTTTTTGTCTGTTTTTTCTGCTCTTCTGTTAGCTGAGCATCATATAATTCAGTTACTATGCGGGTTGTGTTTTCATACTGCCCATATAATGACGCATTAAGTTCTTCTTTTAAGTTATTAATGGTCTTTATTGTGTGTAGATCTGCAGGATTTTGGGATAACGAGGCCTGTTCCAGGAAACTTGATTGTTTGTCAAGATCTTCAATACCCCGCACCCATTCTGTGACTTCATTAGGCTCTTTGGGATCCTGACTTGCAATGAGCTTACTTTTTTCTATCAGGCTCAAATAATCACTTTGAATTTGCCCTAATCTTCCTGCTACGAGAAAGCCACTTAGTATCTTCTCTTGATCTTGTAAGCTGGTTTTAATTTGTTCTAAGGTGAGTAGACCTGTATATTCTTCGGAACTAACCAGTTTTGAAAGATCTCCTTTTTCTTTACGTATTATCTCAATAGCATTCACTAACTCCTGTCTTTGCAGGCCGGTCATTCCTGGAGATATTTGTTTGATAAACTCGACATATTGATTTTTAATCCGAGCTAATTGAATGAACGGATCCAGCAAATTTTTAGAGTGTGAAAGGAGATGTTCTATGGTTGAGTAGTCTCTATTTAAATCGGAATATTTGCCCTCCAGACTCTTAAGTTGAGCCATTAACTGTTTTTGTTGTTCTGCCAGCTCTTCAGGCATGGGCTCTATTCCCTCGGCTATTTTTTGCAAACCAGCTAATTCTTCTTTTATAGCCATTAATAAATTATGAGTAGTCTGGTTTATTTGGAGAACTGAATCTTCAGGATAGCTTTCCTGATTAAGGAACTCATTGACCACTAAAAATAAAGGTTGATTGGTTGAAATAAGTGGTAATAGGTCATCAATTGTCATCGTATCAAGATCCGAGACTATCTTTCTTACTGCGTCATTTAACTGGGCTGCCTTGGTGAGCTTTATTTTAAACTCATTGCACTCTAGGGTTAATTTTTCCAGATTTGTTGCCAATCCAGTCAATAGCACTTGAACTTGAGCCTGTAGCAAGGCTTGTTCTTGTTCCGATTTTCTTGCTTCTAATTCTTGTAACACAGCTTTTTGCTGCTTAGTCACCCTTATAATGGAATTTTTTTTCTGGGCCACAAGAGTTTCGTTTTCTTTTAATTGCTTTTGGCCAGTTTGATTCGCTTTAGTTAGAGCGTAGAGATTATTTTCTGCCAAATTTTTTGGAGCATCGGGTATATTTTTACGACCAAGCTTACCAAACTGCAATTCTTTCTCAATTTGTTTTAGTCTTTGCTTTATTAAACCGACTAGTTCTTTTTCCTCTTCTGTTGCTTCTGTCGGAGCAGTAGTGAACTTACTCCAGAGGTTTTTACGATTAAAACCATACCAGCTGTTTTTAGCTTGTTCTTCGTCATATATAGCATTAATAAGCTCAGCAACCCTATCGGTAGGCTGACATTCAAAATAAGCTAATAATTCTTCTTTGGATATTTGTAATTCAGAGAAAGGGCTCTCTTTGTTGATGATTTTTTTTAGGGTGTTTAATGCCGCCTGTGCCTTGGCACAAAATTCTTTTCGACTATTGGCTGATTGAACCAGTCGTTCGAGAGAGGATTTATCTGAAGCTACTTGAGTTTCAGCTTGTTCTTGTTCTTTTGTTAATTGGCTTAATTTAGCTTCGTACAAGTCCTGTATACGTTTGGTAAGGTGTTGATGTTTTTCTAATAAGAGGCCTTTTTGCTCTTCAACGTAATGAGCAATGTTCTCTGGGGCGACTGCGAGATCTAAATTCAGGCCGTAATTTTCTAATAAATCTAATATTTCTTCTTCGTTTATTGCCAATTCTACATTTAAACCATTTATTTTCATTATTAGCTTCTTTAAAAAATTAAAAATTGCGAATAGTTTATCATTCAAAAATTAAGGTTATATTAAAGAGTTGGATTAATTTGAAGCAATTTTCACGAAATAAAGTTTTGAGAGTCTGACTTCATGCTAATTATAATGGGAAAAAATGGAACGCTACTCTCGATTTATTTTTTTGATATGCCCGCTGAATTTGCCAGGCACTTAATTACATTTTTGAACCCAAAGATAAATTTTTAAATCGATGCGTCCATTTAGAAAGACAATACCCTCCTTTTCAAGGAGTTCTTTTTGGCGAAGATAAGCGGTGCTTTGCTCTGGAAAAGAGAGCTTTCCCCCTGATTTGATTACCCGATGCCAAGGGAGATTGTATTTTTTAGTACTGGAATGAAGAAACCAACCTACCTGACGTGCGCCATGGGGGCTACCGGCAAGCTCTGCAATTAATCCATAGGTAGCCACTTTTCCTTTGGGGATTGCTTTAATCAGTTTCATTATCTTGTTTGAAAACTCAGTCAGTGCATCACTCAAAATAGTTCCTGCTTTATTGTCCAATTAAGTATTTATAGCAAATTTACCATAATCACCATTGTTGCAGCAAAATGAGCTAAAATTATTCCTTCGCCCCTGGAGGGGATAGTTATCAAGCAAGGCGTTTTTGCCGATTTTCTCATCAGCCCAAACGATGCAGGAACAGCCCGGATAAAGCGTTTAGCCAATGGTGTCAACTTAAGGGAACATTGTAGCCTGGATGAAGCGAAGCATAATCAGGAAGAAAGTTTCGAAACAGGTTTCGATCCCGGGTTACGGCTGCGCCTTCACCCAGGCTACATCCCTTAGGTTGATGCCATTAAGCGTTAGCCTCTCATTCTATTGTCCCGGTATCGATTCTTCATCTTGTATCTTTTGCTTTGATTTTCTTGCTCGCCTTTTCTTTTGGCGTTTTAGTTTTTCAATTCTTTGTTGTTCTTTGGTTTTTTCATCACTTATTGTTGGATGCAGTTTTTCACATAATCTGAGGCGTGCATGATAACGATTATCCTCACGGCTTCTACTGTCCTGACACTTTATCTCAATTCCTGAGGGTATGTGTTTTAAATAAACACTGGATGATGTTTTGTGTAGCTTTTGGCCACCCTTGCCGCTGCCCAGGATGAATTTTTCAACAAGATCATGTTCCTCGATATTAAGTTGTTTCATCCAGACTTTGAGCCTGTCCCATTTATCTTTACCAGCCATGAATCTCGCAACCTTAAGAACTTGAAACGTAGTTTATCGAATATCAAAGGGATTTAATCAGCGAATTCCCGGATTATGATTTCGCCTGATTATCGACCAATGATTAAGTGGTACAATCCCATTCTTTTGGAGCTACTGGAATACTTTGTTCGAAATTAAAAATATTATCCGGATCGTATTTTCTTTTTATACATCTTAATTGACGCACATTATCTCCATAATAACTGGTCAAATAATCAGGTAAATTTCGATCAGGGTTTCCAATATAATCGCCTTGAGTAAAAGGAATTAATTTTTGGCGTAATGAATTGAGCTCTTCTATTTGAACTTTATCTTTATTTTCCTGCAACCATTGCGTTGAATAAACCAGAAAGAAATCTGCATTGCGATAAAAATAGGCCGTGTCTGTAGGAGCCGCTGTTTTGGCCGCACCTCCCAAAGTAAAAAATAATACATTAAGTAAGGGAGAGGTTGAGTTTTGTAACGTGCTTACAATGGTTTCCACTCCATCTTTAGGTAATTTATGCATTGCGTAAGCGCCTGAGGACTTGTATTCAGGTTTTGGGGTGATGTACACACTGGTAGAATCTTCGAATAATTCAATGGCTTTATCCCAAGTCACCAATTCGATAGTTTGAGATTGTGGAGGTCCAATCTGTAACAATGGAGCAAGTTCTTTTTTGGCTTCCTCCGGAGTTCCCCAGAAAATACCAAGAACCTTAATGGGCTGTTTTTTATATTGATCTGCTGGAAATGCTTTTGACCATAGATCCAAATGGGAGTACCAGCGTGGGTCATTTTTTTCAAAAAACTCTTGCCACGAGGTGATGATTTGCCTGACCGGTTGCTCCCAATTCCATCCAATATTAAACCAGGTCACTTGCTCAGAGGGATAAACATGTAAAGCAAGAGAGGTGACTACACCAAAATTACCGCCGCCGCCACCACAACTTGCCCAAAAAAGATCCCGGTGTTCATTATCTTTTGTTGCCTGAATGATCTCACCTTTGGCTGTAACCATCTCCAGGGCGATTAAGGCATCGCAGGCCATACCCACTTTACGTACAAGAGGTCCCATTCCACCCGTTAAAATCAATCCGGAGATACCAACTGCTGAACAGGTTCCGCCTGCTTGAGTTAAGCCATTTGCATATAAGGCCTTATAAAGCTCTCCTCCATTAAGTCCTGGTTGCACAGCAGCTATTTTTTTGTCTTTATCTATATTAATTGCTTTCATGCGACTGACATCAATAAGAACAACGCCGGTTCCAGTAGAAAAACCCTCATGGTTATGTCCACCACTACGAACACGTATAGGTAAATGACGACATAATGCAAATCGAATCGCATTTTGCACATCTTGGGTATTCTGGCAGTACACAATAATCTCGGGGTATTTATCTCGGGAGGTGTAATAATTGGAGACCAGACGTGCTTGATTGTAATCAGGATTATCTTGCTCCATTACCTCGCCAGTAAGTTCTGGACAGCTATCCTGATTTTCGTCGGCATAACTTAATTGCGTCATAAGAGAAAAAATAAGATAAAAAGACATCAACATCATTTTCATTACTAATCTCCTTTATGCAGACCACCTTGACTGATGCCCGATATAAATAGTATTTTTATTAAAAATCAAGAGAGATTGCCATTAATGCATGGGTAAGGAGATTATAATTTTGCGCGCGAGTAATTTAATCTCCAGAAATAAAATGGTATGAGAAGGATCCTCATTATTTTATTAATGCTACTCTCTATTATTACTTTAACTCCAGTTTTTTCCAAATCATTACTTTACTCCCAGGAACGCATCATGCAATTTGCCAACCCGAGTTTTGTCTATTCTGGAGTTGGCTTTATCAAACGCATAGCGACATCCTTTTCAATTCGGCATAAGTAAAATATAGTTGTTTTATTAAAATTTCGAATAGAGAACAAAGAATTGAGAAGGACGAATTATAATAGAGCTAGCCTCTAGAGAAGAGCATACAAATAAGTAGATATTTTTTGTGCAATAAGTGGAGATATAATGCAATCAATAGAAACATCAAATAATAAAACCCATGATGAGCTGCACACGCTCACAGATGACGAGTTACATGCTCAAGCCATCCAATATATTGGTGAGACAAATCAACTTATATTTCAGGATCTTCCTAAAGTCATTTCACAAATTATTAAGCAGGAAGTGTGGAAAACCAGAAATAATTCTTATAAGAATTTTGGAGAGTATGCGCTTAAGCAGTTACCTGAAGGCCTTGGCATTACGAACAATGAAATGCTGTGGTTATTGAAATCTGCCATAAATAAAGAAAGCCAGCATGGATCCCATTGGGCAGAGGTGCTTGGGGAAGTGGATGTTAATGTCAGAATGTATGCAAAGGAAAAGAAAATTCCCATCAAGGATTTGAGTGGAAATCTAACCGATTGTGAGCATGCAAATCATGAGCTGATTGAGGAAAACGTGATTACTTATTTACCCTCTCGCTCAAGCTCGAATGATGGACAACTACTGAAGTTGAAAAAGAAAGATCCACAAGCTTATGATGATGTAATACAAGGTAAAATGAAGTTGAAAGAAGCCTACCCACAAATACCCAGAAAAAAATTACAACCCATTGAGTCGGTTAAGAATAAATTTTCCAATTTGTCCAAATCAGATCGCGAAGCATTCCTGGCTTGGATTGAACAAGAAAAAGAGAATTTGATATAAGCCGCTTCTCACCATCCTATCCTGTCATAGCCCGTATTAGCGAAGACGTGTAATACGGGATTCACCTCTTCTGCTCAGTCAAAGGCTTTTGGCATAAAAACGACCAGCAGAATTAATACTATAATTGTTATAGATCATAACGAATAGATTAGGAATTGTTCCCTAATTTCAGGGAGTATAAACGCATGGTTTTGAGCAAGACGTTTCATCATGATGAGAAAAATATCAAAAATGCAATGAATGCAACGAATCCATTTAAATATCTTGATGAGAATCAAATCGGTGAGCTGGAGTTCTATGGACAAATCATTGAATATGAATCGGAGCAGCGTATTTTAATGCAGGGAAAACCCGGGACAGGTCTTTATATTATAATCAATGGTGAAGCAAAGGTTTCAGTGAATATGCTAGGGGAGGGCAATATGGAGCTGAAACGACTGAAGCATGGAGATTTTTTTGGCGAAGTCAGCTTGCTGGAGGATTCCCCTTGTACCGCAACCGTAACCGCTACAAAACAGCTATGCTGTTTTTTCATCAGTAAGCAATGCTTTGAGGCGTTTTTTTTAATTAAGCCTGAGATTCGTTATTTAATTAATCGTTCCCTTCTGGAAGAGGTTATAAAAAGACAGCAGCAAATGAGTAACAAGATTTCAAAGCTGATTCAAAAGCAGTCTATTGAACGACATTCAATATCGGCTCTGAACCAAGGCTATGAAGGCCTGGATTTACAAAAATATCAGGCTAAGGAATTTGATTATTTATACAACTTACCTGTTTTTAAAGTCTTTTCCAAAACGGAGTTTTCCGATTTAATTGACCATGCTCAGCGAATTGTAATGAACAAACACACTGATTTAATCTGTGTGAATAATATAAACAGCTCTTTGTATTTTATTATTAGCGGTTCGTTGCAATTAAATATTAACTCTAAGGGAAAAAAAAGCCGATTCGCCGTACTTGGTCCAAACACCTTGATTTGTCCTATATCCTCTATTGAGAAACAAAGCGAAATGTTTCATTACATCACTAATGATTTAGTTGTTATGTTAGAAATTCCCTCGCATTATCTCGAACAAATTGCTAAAGAAAATCCCCATCTTTGGTATAAATTTTTTGATCTGATTTGTCGTTATACGGTTTTATTGCAAAGGAATCTCAATAGTCTCATTGTAAGACTAACCCATGAAAAGCTGAAATCATTAGTTAAGGAATAAACTATGTGTCGCGTTCTATCCTATTTAGGAAAACCAATTAAACTGGATGAGTTATTGTATAATCCTGATAATTCGTTAATAACCCAAAGTTATAATCCTAAATTAATGCCGCATATGATGTTAAATCTGGCCGGTTTTGGCATGGCTGCCTGGGATGACTCCTTTTATACGGCAGAACTTCCTTTTTTATACCGCAGTAACGCTCTTCCTTTTTATGACGAAAATCTTAAATGCATCTCAATGAAAGTAAAATCACGATGTCTTATTGCTCACATACGGGGAGTAGAGTATAGCGATAAAAGTATTGTATCCCATGAAAATGTTCACCCCTTTCTGTTTGATAACACCTCTATTGCCTTTGCACATAATGGCTCTCTTGCAGGATTTGAGGATATTCGTTATGAAATTGCATCTTATTCGAAACCTGAATTTAAAAAACGTATTAGGGGTACTACTGATAGTGAATGGATGTATGCCTTATTTTTGTCACTGCTTCCAGAAAATAAAGAGCTGGGTATCAGTGATATTTTTGACGGAGTCCTTTCACTGATTGACAGATTGTTGTTCATACGAAAAAAACATCGCATCATGCTTTCCTCGCCACTTAATTTTTTTATATCCAATGGCTCATTTATAGTAGCAACCCGGGTGGTGCTGGATTATGGGCATTACTCTGCCAAACACTTTTTATCACCCCACATGATTTATCATTCGCTTTGGTACACCTATGGTGAGAGTTATGGATTTGATGGTGATGGATATAAAATGAAAATGGGAAAAAATAAAAACAGTATTATTATCTCATCAGAACCATTAACTGAAGATTCAACAACATGGATTGAAATTCCCGAATACTCCTTTATAGGAGCTACCCTTGAGAAAGACAGGATACAAATCAAATCATTAGATATCATCTAACGTACCAGAGGTTGTTATGAATTGTATGAAATCGAAAGAAGTGATTCAAAAATTTGGGCAGGGATAGATAGAATTGAGAATTAAATCTAGAGTGGTGTGATCTTTATGACGCAATTTACCGCTGATTCAGATCTCCTGGAGGCCGCGAACAAGTCGCGGCACATAGGAGGGAAGTAAGGGCTCTACCAAAAGGGCCCTTATTAATTTTAGATAGGAGCAGCAGACTGAAAGTCAGATTGTAATTCATCGCTGGCTTCAGTTATTATTTCTTTAGTTGATTGAACAGGCTTAAAGAAATTATGGACAGTAAATCCTGAGGCCACTTTGATGACAGCATTAGCAATAGCTTTCATTAAGTTTTTAAGGAAATCGCCCCAGCTTAAATCATCTTTTTCTAATATTGGCATGGCTTCCATTATTAATAAGTTACATTTCCCTTTAAATATTTGTCTGGCTTCTTCAGGAGTTACTTCTTCTCCATCAGCAGCTTTGCCAGATATTAAGGAAGATTTATAGGTATTACGAGCAGCCAACAAATCACTATATAAAACATTGGCTACATCTTTGGCAACTTCAGCCCGCTTTCCAATAGAGTCTGTTTTACTCAGTAACATACCTAAGGCAAGATCTATTTTCTCGATTTCTGGAAAGGTAAAAAAATGATCTTCAAGAACAGGAATTAATTCATCAGCTAACTGCTTTATTTTTAATCGATCTTGCTCTTCTTGTTTTAATCGCGACTCTTCTTCTTGAGTTAGAGGGGCATTCATCAGTTCCTCTAATGCTTGGCAATCTTGCTCTTCATCTAAAATACGCAAGTATTCTTGCGTGTATTTTAATTCCATTTCTAAAATTGCAATCAGTTTCCTGGCATCTGCTGCTTGGTCTGCTAATTTATCTGCAAGGCCTTCAGGATTTTTTTCGTCATTTGATTTATTATCTCCGACGTACTGCATAGTCGCATCAGCAAGGTCAACAGCCTCTTCAAGCGCTTCAATTTGTTCTTCGAGGCATTCAATGTTTTCTTCAACAAGTTCAATTTTCTCATTGAGAAATTCAGTTTGTTCATTGAGATTTTCAATTTGCGCATCGATTGAATTGACGTAATCGAATACTTCTGACATATGTTGTACAGCTATTTTTAACGAGTTATGGATACCTTCGAAAGTGAAAGCGCGTGACATGATTTTCCTATAAAATCATCAAGGTGCGTATATTATATACTAAAAACATAAAGAAAACATTAGCCAATAAAAAAAACAATCTCAGTGTTCTAATTATAATCAATTCTTTTTTAAAGGGAACCTAGATTATGTCAGGGTTATTAAAGGAAATGTTAGATTATTAAAGATCTACTGGGTATATGGATTTTTTCCTTGGCTCATTTATAAAACAATAGGTCATGGAGTTCAACACTTTGCGATATTAGCAACCTGTTTGCAACCAGGTTGGATTGAAGAGATATAAGGTTATTTTTTAAAGTACAAACTGCTGACAAAAAATAATAGCTAACTTGAATAGCCGTCACTTAAAGTTTCAGCTTGCTCTATTTCCTGCTTCATATCATTTATTCGATTCTGAATGATTATTTTTATCGAGGATGCATTTTCTATAGTTGATTTATTGGGGGCATCGAGCATTTCAGATAATGCTTGTCATTCGCCAACGGTTAAATGTTCAAAAATAACGTTTCCCATATCGCTTTCGGTTAAACTGCATCCTTTTAGCGCGGAAATAGCCATTATCGGGGGTCCGGTCAGTTCCGACGATAGAGAGCGCGACATGGTGCCCGACACCAGCTATGGCCTCTGCTGCGTGAAGGTTGCGTCCGGAGGCTTCGAAGAATTCCAACACTGCCTTGTCATCCCACGAAGGCGCGTTCGCCAAGTCGACAACAATTTGTGCGTCGGCAAGTGCTTTCGCGAGCCCCTCACCAGTGATGGTGTTGACACCTGAAGAGGGTGATGCCGCTACGACTTCATGCCCCATTTCACGAAGATTGTTCACGAGCTTCGTCCCAATCAACCCAGTGCCACCTATAACTACGGTTTTCATATGCGCTCCTTCCTGTAGTCACAGTCACGTCCTGTTTTCGTCACTTTTAACTGTATAGCATATAATCATATTATTCTTTGAAGAACGTTAAATATTTGTTATACATACATAGCAAGAGTAGATAGGTTATGTTTCTATCGTAGGTTGGCGCTGAGCTTGCGAAGCCCAACGACGAAATTATTATCTTGGTATGTAGTATGGGATAGGCTCTGCTGTTGGGCTTCGCGAGCTCAGCACCAACCTACATAATCCACATTGCCAGGGCCATTCCAATCATCATTAAATTCTCTGTGAGTGAAATAAATCCCAAGGGGACGTTGCTGTCACTACCAACACAGGCGCATTTTAACTCGCGCTTATCGATATAAACTGCTTTAAATACGGAAATGGCACCTATTGTTCCTATAAACAAAGCAACTGGAATTGAAATCCAATTAAAGACTCCCGCGATCATCAAGATCCCTGCTAATGCTTCTGCAAAAGGATAAATGTAGCTGTATGGAACCCACCGTTTAGCCAGAAGGTCGTAATTGAGAAACATGGTTGAAAATCCTTCGACATTCTGTAATTTTAAAAGCGCAAGAACCGCCATGCTAAAGGAAATAAACCAGCTTAAAGCTCGTGTGGTAAACACGGTGCCAAAGAATGCGTAGCTTGTAGCAAGTGCCATAAGCGCGGTTACTGCAAAAAGGACAATTACAGGAAGATAACTTTTTTCCTTAGGATCGCGCACTTTTTTTCCAAAATAACGGCGTAAATCATCATATCCACCGATCCTCTCCCCATTGATAAAAGTTTGAGGTGTTGTTTTCACATCATGTTCTGTTTTAAACGCATCCACTTGTTCACGGTTTGTTAGCCACTTATCTTCAACGATATAACCTTGGCGTTGCAATAAATCCTTGGCTTTGATCCCGTAAGGACATATATGTTTAGGCATTACCATACGATGAAGAGTCGCTTTTTTAGCTGTTGTATTGTTCATTTGAATACTCCATTGATTCATGGGTTATAAATAATATAGAGTAGTACTATAGTACGGAGTCAAGTAATGAATGGTAAAACAATTGGCGAATTTGCTAATCCTTGTCGCATTTTGAAGTTGAATGAGCTGAATCATTTAAGTGAGGTCTCGGTAAATAAAATAAATACACATCCTAATGATTTTAAGGTATGGTAATTTACTAGGATATTTATTACTTGCTGGCAATCGATGACCATCTATTTTTTATTTGGCAAAACTGGCTCTGGGAAAAGTTATATAGGAGGGCTACTCGAAAAGCTTAACATCATCCATATTGATGGCGATAAACATATCACCCCAAGGATGCTGGACTGTTTAATCGAAGATGAACAAATGACCTCCGAAATGATCGATGAGTTTGTCAATGTCTTGATTAATGTTATCAAGACACAAAAAGAAAAAACTCCGCAGCAGAGTTTTGTTATCTCACAAGCCATGTATCTCGACAAAAACCGACTTAAGTTATTAAATGCTATACCCGAGCTTAAATTTGTAATGATTGATGTTGCACCAAAGCTTCGAGAAAGTTTCATCACCAGCCGATTTCAAAATAAAGAAAGCAAAGTAAGTCCGCGCTATGCCAAGGAGATGGATAAATTTTTTGATAGCCCCTCCCATGAAGTAATACTATTGAAAAATAGTCAAGAATCAGATGAAATTCTTATAGAACAAATCCAGGAAAAAATGTCAGCTCTTTTTGACATAGTAGTAAAAGAAGAATTAAATTCATCTATGCAACTACAATTTATCTAGATTCAGCTCTGGGGTTTGAACTAGATCACAAATAATAAGAGTTGCTTAATTACTATCAAATTCCTTGTACCTTTTTGGGGGTGTAGTATTAGTTTCAGCTAAGCCCCATAATTTTTCATAGGCTTTGCTTCGCTGTGCACTCGACAATATCTTCAAAGTTCTTACCGCCATTCACCCAACAACTCTCATTTAATTGTCCATCACTCCCTTGGGTGTCTACCGTAATAATCGTGAGATTGAAGGGCTTTTGCCGGTGAATTAATTTTGCCAAGGTTTGTTTGGCTTTTTCAAACAAAAGGTTATCTGGTAAACCTCATCCTATTAGTTGATTTTTTTTAATTCCAGATTGAAGCCATTCGTTTTTGCCATATCTTTCCTGATAGTGATGTGTTTGTAAAAATTTATCAAATCCACCAAAACCAAGTGTTGCACCTTTCAGAAAAACATTGTTGTAGCCTTGGGCTGCCAGAATGTCGCTTAGGCGCGAGGAAGAAAATGCTTGATTAGTTCAAATCTACGATTCGTATCAAACATACTTACCAATTTAAGAGGGATGCCACACTGCGAAGCCACCAAGCCGGCAATAGTCCATTCAGTGCCTGTCACTTGCTCAAATTGGCTGAAGCTAATCTGTCCTATCTTTAACGCATTTAATCTGGCGAGTAAGTCGCGACCAAAAATTTTTTCATTACTATAGGTCGTCTCAAGGCTTTCAACATAAATCCAGATCAAGCTTTGTGGTTTAGCAGCCTTAAACTTAACTTTCGCAGGATCGTGATAGAGAAGGGCAAAATTATCTTTGCCACTTTGAGGCATATAATAGTAATAGCTCAGGCCCTCTTTGAGATTGAACTGTTTTGTGAGAGCAAATAAGCCAAAAGCAATCAATAATAAAGGAAAAAAGCGTGTCAGAGTGAGGAGTCTTCTATTTCCTGTTGAACGTATTTTTCGTTCTATTTTTAGAAATATTAGTGTCAGTAATATAGGGATAATCAAACCATAAACAAAAACACTTCGGATTAAGCGAAAATCAATAGCAAAAAGATCTTGAGCACCCAAAACTAATGTTGATAAGACCTCATCAGTTGTGGCCATCGGCACAATATATTTTTTTGTCCAAGCAACAATTCCTAAAAAAAAGAAACCAATAAAATAAATTATTCCGCGTCTTATTTTCATTTACTTTTAATATCCTTTTTGAGATGCAGTCTGGCTAGGGCATTTAACATGGTAAAATTCAAAGACTAATTTACTTACGACTAAACTCGTCATCCATTTGTCATCTCAATGTATTAGACTATTATTTGTGTTCAATATTTAGACTAACCAATCCCATGAATAGAGCATCATAGCGATTTTCTTTTGCATGACCACACAATTAATATCTAAGTAGAAATCCGCCGTTCTTGTTGAAACAGCAGCGCTTCAAAACACCTCCATTAATTTCTGCTAATATTAAGGATTAAGTAAAATAAAGGGGGACTTATGAAAAGTCGGATACAGGTAGAACCTGAACTTACTGTAAGGAGATTAGTAGAATGAACATCCCCCAGGAAACGGTTGTCTTTGAAACAAGAGAGGGGCAGTTTACGCAGAAAATTATTATAGGAAATCATGTTTTAACAGCTGATGAGCCTATTATAAATGGTGGAAAAGATACTGGTCCCTCACCCTATGATTTTTTACTTGCAGCATTAGGCTCATGTACTTCGATGACGTTACGAATGTATGCAAAACTTAAGAAATTTCCTTTGGAACAAGTTACTGTGAGATTAAAACATGAAAAAATTCATGTTGAAGATTGTATTGGATGTGAAAACAATAATTCAAAAATCGATCATATTGAACGTTTAATCGAGCTAGAAGGAGGGCTGACCCAAGAACAACGTATTCAATTATTAGAAATAGCCAATAAATGTCCAGTGCATCGAACATTAACATCCAAAACTATGATTACAACAAAGCTCGTTGAAAACCAATCCAAATGATTTAAGGAGATCTGTGATGAAAGCACTTATATACCAGGGACCTGGGAAAAAATCTTTAGAAGATCGGCCTGTTCCCGAAATAATAGATTCAGCAGACGCGGTGATTAAGATTACAAAGACTACAATTTGTGGTACTGATCTCCATATTCTTAAAGGAGACGTGGCTACATGCCAATCAGGCCGCATTCTTGGTCATGAGGGCATAGGAGTGGTCGAGCAAATTGGTTCGGGAGTAACTGGATTCAAGAAAGGAGATCATGTTCTTATTTCTTGTATCACATCCTGCAGCAAATGTGCTTATTGTCGTAAAGGAATGTTTTCACACTGTGTCAACGGTGGTTGGATCCTTGGAAACTCAATTGACGGGACACAGGCTGAGTATGTTCGAATACCCTTTGCAGATACCAGTCTTTATAAAATTCCTAAAGGAGTAGATGAAGAAGCTCTGGTGATGCTAAGTGATATTTTACCTACAGGTTTTGAATGTGGCGTACTTAACGGCAAAATACAACCAGGAAATACTGTTGCGATTGTTGGTGCAGGCCCTATTGGCTTGGCTGCTCTTCTTACTGCCCAGTTTTACTCTCCGGCTGAAATTATAATGATTGATTTAGATAATAACCGCCTGGAAATAGCAAAACGATTTGGAGCGACAATAACAATCAATAGCCAAGATGGCAAAGCTGCAGAAAAAGTAATGAAAATGACGGATGGGCATGGAGTAGACACGGCTATTGAAGCAGTTGGAATTGCCAATACCTTTCTTATCTGTCAGGACATTGTAGCGCCAGGTGGTATTATTGCAAATATTGGTGTGCATGGGGCGAAAGTAGATTTACATTTAGAGAGATTATGGTCACAAAACATCGCGATTACTACCCGACTTGTTGATACAGTGACGACACCCATGTTGCTCAAAACAGTATGTGCAAAAAAGATAGATCCTACCTTATTAATTAGTCACCATTTTAAATTTGAAGATATTATGGATGCTTATGAAACGTTCGGCAATGCAGCTAATACCCATGCGCTAAAAGTAATAATTGACGTAGGATGACGCTGTTTACCAGGGAGTTGGCAAGATAGCTAACTCCCTCGTTATCGTAGCAAGCGTAGGCTGGGCTGAAAAGCCCAGCACTTACCTTCCCTAATTTCGCTTCAAAAGAATCGTACATGTCCAATTGCCATTGTAACTCATATCTTCTTCAGATAAGGCCATAATCATCAATGACAATGATCTGGTAAGATGAAATTGAATCCATATTCGATTTTTCACTTTTACCGTTGGTTTTTATGAGATATTCAATATAGTTTCTGGGCTCTTCAGCCCAGCCTACTCGTGCTGCGGGCTTATTTTGAGATATCTCACTAGTTTATTAGTTGCTGAAAATATTCTGGCCCTCATAAATGACTTGCAAAATTTTCAGTGACGCATTGCGCAAGATAGGGATAATCTATGCTGGCAATTGACATTAAGTAGGAATGAAAACAAAAAGGGAACTTAATGTTGTTTTGCAATACCCTTCATTTCGTGAGAGGCTAACCCAAATATGGAGAGAAGACTTTGAACAAAAACAGCTGGATTAAACTGACTATTTGGATTGTTACTTTTGAAGCAATCGGATTTTTTTTGGGGTTACTGACGCAAGCCAATCTTTACTCTTGGTATGAGGGGCTTAATAAATCAACGCTAACTCCCCCTGGATGGGTCTTTGGAATTGTTTGGCCAATTTTATATGTGCTTCTTGCAGTTGCAGGATGGGCGCTTTGGCAGCAACGCGAAAATATCGAGATACGTCTTGCCTTATATTTCTATATGAGTCAACTTTTGATGAATTGGGCATGGACGCCACTTTTTTTTCAATTACATTGGATTGGTTTTAGTTTGATCTGGATTTTGATACTTACCTCCTTCACCTTTCTTACGATTTATTCGATTAAAAATAAGAAAAAGGGGATCAGTTTATTGCTTATTCCTTATTTCATTTGGTTGCTTTTTGCAACTTATTTAAATTATGCGATATGGTTACTCAATTAGAGGGGCTAGAAGGATCTGAACTACCTTATATTTTTATCTTAGGCCGTACCCGACTTAATCCACCATCAACAGCGATTACTTGTCCTGTAATCCAGCTTTGCGGATTTAAAAGAAATAATACTGCCCGTGCAATATCTTCAGGTTTTCCAATGCGACCTAATGCATGCATGGCCTTTGATGCATGCACTTATCGGGTTTGGAATATGCCAAACAGTTCATTAATCCCTACGGTCTGTCATTGGAGTGGTATAATCATCATGCTAACCCAGCAGCAAAGATATATGCATCGATGAGCGTATGATGGGAATATTGTTTGCCATATAGCTCTATTATAGGAGAAGAGCCTTGGTTTCTAAGTCAAAATTTGAAGCTAAGTGCTTGATTTTAAATGGTGCGCTCGGAGGGACTCGAACCCCCGACACCTTGGTTCGAAGCCAAGTTTTCAAATATTAATTGTTAATTAAATCAGTGACTTGCGATGTAACAAGTCAGTGAAATCCTGCCTAAAACCGCCTGAATCCACTACAGTTCAACTACGGTTTGTTACAAATTTGCTACATCGTTTGAGAATCATAAAATAACTCAAACTTGCATTTTTGTATCTTATGGGATACATTTAAGATATGAAGGAAATTAAAAAAAGAACAATTAAGCTGTACCAAAAGGACAATGGGGAATGCCCTGTTATCGAATGGCTGGAGAGTTTAGATGATTCAATTCGCTATCGTGTTAAATCAAGATTAGCGAGGGTCAGCTTGGGTAATTTAGGTGAATATAAAATACTGGGAGACAGCTTAGGTGAGCTAAAATTTAAATTTGGTTCAGGATACAGAGTTTATTTTGGTGAGTTTGAGGGTGAAATTATTCTCTTGCTATGTGGTGGTGATAAAGCTACTCAAAAGAAAGATATAAAATTAGCTAAAGAGTATTTAGCAGATTATGTGCGAGGTGACAAATCATGAGTAAATCTATTGATTACAAAGATTATTTAATTGAATCATTAAAAGATCCCAAAGAGGCGGCTGGTTATTTAAATGCAGCACTTGAGGATGGTGACATTGATGGCTTCCTTGAAGCATTGCGCAATGTTGTTGAGGCGCGGGGCGGCATGACTACATTGGCTAAAAAAACAACAAAAGGCCGTGAAAGCTTATACAAAAGTATATCAAAAGCTGGTAATCCTTATTTACGTAATACAAATGAGATCTTACATGCTCTTGGCTTTCAACTTGCTGTTACACAAGCTGATATCCTATAAATACTCTTTAATCTAATGTCATTTGCTTCATAGTTAATATCACATAAAAATATAATGACCACAATTCAATTAACAAATGACTATTATAAATATCTCTTCTGTTTTTATTAGAATTTCCCCACGAAGGTCAATGAGGAAATTGTTTCCAAAAGTTTATTCCTGATTATTGTGATTTGTATCAGATAACGTATGGGAATATTTTTGCCATTAATTTCAGG
>NZ_JAJKBJ010000031.1 GCF_023618015.1 Legionella maioricensis | reverse complement strand
AGACGCAGTCGTAACCCGGGATATGGTGCCACTAAATCCCGGGGTACAACTTCGCTTTCATTCAGGCTACATTTACTACGTTATCTGCCTGCTAAAGCAATGGAGGCTTTCACATACTCATAGTCCAAATCACGAGCAACTGCTTCGTAAGTGATTTTACCTTGATGAACATTTAAGCCGTTAAGCAGATGAAGATCGTCTAGCAAGGCTAATTTGACCCCTTTTGTTACTATATTTAAAACAAAAGGTAATGTGGCATTATTTAATGCAAAAGTTGACGTTCGTGGAACGGCTCCTGGCATATTAGCCACGCAATAATGCACCACATTATCGACTACATAGGTCGGCTCCTGATGGGTCGTGGCACGGCTTGTTTCAAAACATCCGCCTTGATCAATAGCTACGTCAACAAGCACAGAGCCCGGACGCATTGATTTCAGCATCGCTCTGGTTACCAATTTAGGAGATGCAGCACCAGGAACTAATACAGCGCCAATTACTAAATCAGCACTAGCCACATATTTTTCTATAGCATCGGCGGTGGAGTAAACAGTATTTAGCTTTGAGCCAAACTGAAAATCCAATTCATTCAAACGTTGCAGGGAACGATCAAGAACTATTACCCGTGCTTCCATTCCCATAGCCATTCGCACAGCATTAGTACCAACCACACCACCACCTAAAACTACAACATTTGCTGCAGCCACCCCTGGGACGCCACCCAAAAGAATCCCACTACCTCCTTGAGCCATCTCCAAACAATGAGCTCCGGCTTGAATAGACATACGCCCAGCAACTTGGGACATGGGAGTAAGTAAAGGCAATCCCCCATTATCTTGAGTTACAGTCTCATAAGCAATGGCAGTTACACCTGACTCTTTAAGCATACGAGCTTGCTGAGGATCTGGTGCCAAATGCAAATAGGTAAATAGGGTTTGCCCTTCACGAAGTCTTTTACACTCAATGGGTTGAGGCTCCTTAACCTTAACGATTAGTTCAGCACTGGCAAAAATTTCATCCGCAGTATCTACAATCTCGGCGCCTGCATTCCGATAATCATCATCAGATATACCAATTCCTAGTCCTGCACCTCTTTCAACCAGTACAGAGCTCCCTACTCGAACTATCTCTCTGACACTTGAAGGAACCAGGCCCACACGACTTTCTTGAGGTTTTATTTCTTTTGGAACACCTACTAACATAACAACTCCCTTTTTAACGGTTCTTTAATTGTTCTATTAATTGTGGTACTAACTCAAATAAATCACCTACTAATCCATAATCAGCAATTTGAAAAATTGGGGCATCTTCATCTTTATTAATTGCAACAATTATCTTGGAGTCTTTCATTCCAGCCAAATGTTGCACCGCTCCTGAAATACCTACGGCTATATACAGTACTGGCGCCACAACTTTTCCAGTTTGCCCCACCTGATAGTCATTGGGTACAAACCCTGCGTCTACAGCCGCTCTGGAGGCACCGACCGCAGCACCTAATGCATCAGCCAAGTCATCAATTAACTTAAATTTTTCTGCACTTTGTAAGCCTCTCCCGCCAGACACCACGATCTTTGCAGATCCCAAATCTGGTCGTTCGGATTTACTTAATTCATGTTTAACAAACTGACTTCCTTTGGCTGGAAATTCCTGATTCATATTTTCTATGCAACAGGCATCCTGGGCTTTGGTAACCGGATTAAAGGCGGTAGTCCTCACCGTCATGACTTTTATATTATCTAAAACACGCACTGTTTCGATAGCATTACCCGCATAAACAGGATGCTCAAAAGTATTGGCGTCTATAATCTTGCTTACATCAGAAACCTGAGTCACGTCTAACAAGGCAGCTATCCTGGGAAGGATATTTTTGCCATAAGTGCTGGAAGAGGCCAGAATAGCATTAAACGAGCTGGCAAAAGAAACCACTAAATCACTGATTTGCTCTGCCAATTGATGTTCATAACATGGATTGTCCACACACCAGACCGCATGAACACCAGCAAGAGTAGCAGCTTGAGCCGCGACCTCGCTGCATTGATGGCCAACAACAAGTAATGTAGGTTTATTATCCAGTTCTAATGCAGCGGCTAACGTATTTCGAGTCGCTGGATGCATGGTGTGATTATTATGTTCAACAAGTACTAGAGTGCTCATCACTTCTCCTTATCAAAGCACTTTGGCTTCATGTTGTAATTTATTAAGCAATGCGGTTACTGACTCCACTTTTACCCCTCCAGTCCGAGTGGCAGGTGCATTGACCTTTAAAATTTCAACATGCTGTTTTAGAGACAAGCCCATTGATTCCAACTCAATCACATCTAGAGATTTGCGCTTAGCTTTCATAATATTAGGAAGACTGGCATATCGAGGCTCATTCAAGCGTAAGTCGGTACTCACTACAGCAGGTAGAGCAATTTTTATCGTCTCTAAACCACCATCAATTTCTCTCGTGACCTCTAGATGACCGGTACTTTCATTTACTTTGGATGCATTGGTAGCTTGAGACCAATTTAATAAAGCAGCTAACATTTGAGGCGTTTGATTATTATCACCATCTATCGTTTGTTTACCCATTAAAACTAAATCAGGTTTCTCATCATCTACAATTTTTTTAAGAATTTTAGCAATATTAAGGCTTTCAAGGACTCTATCAGTACGAACTAGAATTGCTCTATCCGCACCTAAAGCCAGGCCATGTCGTAACGTTTCCTGGGAACTTTCTCCACCAATACTTACGGCCACAACTTCGGTTGCCCAGCCTTTTTCACGCAAACGCAAGGCTTCCTCTATGGCTATTTCATCAAAAGGATTCATAGCCATTTTAATGTTTTGTGTTTCAACTCCTGTATTGTCCGATTTGACACGAATTTTCACATAAGGGTCGATTACACGTTTTACTGCCACGAGTATCTTCATGGTTCCTCACTGGAATATCAAAACAGTCAGCATCTTGCCAGAGATAAGGGTGTAAATTCAAGAGTTTGCTTCTATTAAAAACATAGATAGACTCTTCTTTATTATTGAATGCATTGCTTCTGACCTTCGTAAACAACGAGTTGCCAAGTCGACGAATCTTGCTCACTTAGTAAAGTAATCACTTTTTCCGCGCTATCAACTGCCTCTGCGGTTTTCCCCCCTTTAGCATATACCTCTTTATTTTCTTTAATTTTTTCTAATTCTTTTTGTGCCGCAATCAACTTGGCTTCAATAGCATCAGCTCCAGCATCCAGAACTCTCATCTTGAAAAGAAAAGCTTCCACCATAAGTCGCTTTTTCTTGCCAATACGCCAATCTCCCAAAAACTGCTGTGCATTTAAACCAAGATAAGCTTCTAAAGGAGCGGAAATCACTTTTAATTCCGGGTTTTTAAATTGTATTCCTTCACTTAAATTTTGACTCGCTAAAATTAAATCCTGACACAAATTTGTACCAGGATTTACGCCGTGTGATTGAGCGTCTTTTGTTGGCGCTGGTAATAAAGGTTTTAAAATGGAAGAACCTATTTGTAAACTTACATCAAAACATTGATGAGACACCCAAAATGTCATTTCTAATAAACGCACCATTAATGTAGTTGTTGCCGTTGCAGTGATGACGCTGACCTCCTGGAGAGCTCTCCCAACAGATCTCATTTCTGTTACTTCACTACGCTCCAAATACTGCCCTCCTTTTAACATGAGGAAATATAATGCGTAAATTGCTAATAATTCTTGTCCTAAAATTATCGTTCCATAGCTGGCAAAGAGAATAGGCATAAAGGTGAGTAAGGTTTTCAATCCCTTGGGTTTAATCTGCCCTACCTCATTAAAAAAGCCGCTTGACTCATCAAGTAAACCAATCAAACTGTCAAAAAAACTACGGGCGGTATAAGTTTCTGCTTTGCTTTTCAAACTCTCCAGCCATTTCCGGCAATCTTCCTTGCTATTGATATCGCTAAAAGAAATTTCTTTAAATTTTTCGGGATTTATTAATTTTTCATAACAAAAGCCTAAACTTTTAAAACAAGCCTCTTGCTTATTATCTTGCGATAAGTTTTGTTCAAGCCAAATGACCTCAGGCAAAAATGCCGAAGATCTGTCCGGGTGAAAGTACAAAGTTAATTTCTTGTAGTTTTTTGCTATGTTCTCTTTATCGGGGCCATTGACCAATAATTGTTGATTAATGAATTTAGCCAAATCTGCGTCTAATCGTAACAAAGCACTCTTATCCAAATGAGATACATAAACTTTTTTTACTTCATCAAACTTGGCATAAATCTTCACCAGCGCTGCTAATTCAGTTTCAATAGTCATAAATTACTCCTTTAATTAATTGACTATTTATGTGGTAACTTACTTTACCCAGGCTTTACTCAAATATTGATTCCTTTTAATGTATTGAGTAAATACACCAACTACTAAGATGCATAGATAAAAAGCAGTCATCACATCACTCAAATAGTGATAGTATAAAAGCACCCTGGTCAGGACAATAAGAAACGCCAAACCAAGGAACGCATAGAAATACTTTGGAAATATCACACCGAAACCAGATGCTACACTGATCACAGTAGTGGTATGACCTGATGGCAGTGACCAATACAATGCCGTTGTTTTAAACCAATAAAAACCAAAAATATTACTTGTAAATAATAAATCCGGTCGAGCACGACCCAAGCTTGTTTTTAAAATCAGGCAGACCAAATTGGCGATAACCACACAGGCAAGCAAGTACCATGATCTTGCTTCATAAACAGGATTAGTAGCAATATAGCGAAAATACAAACCAGCCAGAGTAAATAAAACAACATAAATTATAACTTTGCCTAAGGTAGTGAGTAGATTAAGTATATGAAAATTAGCTCTAAGATCCAGCTGATGAAAATAGGATGCCATAGGCCTGTCTACGAAATGATAAGCTAAAATAACAAGGACAAGGTAGAGCAGGATAGCCCATGGCTTTTTCATTAAATTATACGTTTTTTCAAATTGAGTCATAGATATTCATACCTTTAGATTCTTTCACTATATCCATCATATAAGATGCCTCCGATTTAGCCAATACTTATCTGAACCGCATCCATGAACATTGCATAAAGAACGAGGGTAAGTCAATCCAATGATCCCCAATGAGACATCCCCGCTCGAGTTGTATGGAGTAATGGCAACTGGCAGCAAGGTTACAAAAATTTATCCATTTGCTTGTTATTATCAAGCAGTATTCGTTAGAATCGAGATACTTATTATCGAATTAGACTATTAATGCCAGAATTCACGATTATCCAACAAATATGTATTTGGGCTCTTCCAGTTTTATTAGCCATTACCTTACATGAAGCAGCTCATGCTTATGTTGCCAATAAGTGTGGCGATACAACAGCGAAAATGTTTGGCCGATTAAGTTTAAACCCAATACGTCATATTGACCCTGTAGGAACTATAATCTTACCTATAGTAGCTGGACTTTTAACCAATTTTAGTTTTGTCCTCGGTTATGCAAAACCAGTTCCCATCAACTGGAGCCAATTGCGTAATCCTAAGCGAGATATGATTCTGGTTACTTTAGCTGGCCCTTGCTCTAATTTTTTAATGGCTTTTTTATGGGCCGGGGGCTTAAAAATTGCAACCCTCTTGCATCCTGAGGCGTCTATGCCAGCACTTTTTCTATTATTTACTTCTCGAGCAGGAATGATTATTAATTTAGTATTGGCATTTTTAAATTTGATTCCTCTGCCTCCATTAGATGGCAGTAAAGTGGTAAGCAGTCTTTTACCCGCAAGACAGGCGATGATGTATGAAAAAATTGAGCCTTATGGATTCTTAATATTGGTTGTTTTAATTTTCACAGGTGTCTTGGGTTATATATTGTTGCCATTAATTAATAGCAGCATTGCTTTATTAGGTATGATTTTTCGTCTATGAGAATTCTTGCTGATGCATCTCTTCCCGGTTTAGAGAGTGCTTTTCCTAAGCCTTTTATTTTAAGTCGATACTCCAATACAGATGAACTATTCAGTTTGCTTGAGGAGCAAGATATTCTTCTTTGTCGCGCCACATTAAAAGTAAATAGTGACCTGCTAAAAAAGCATCAATTACAATATGTAGCTACTGCCAGTAGTGGAACCGATCATCTGGACCATTACTTTTTAAAATCACAAAAAATACAGATTGTTGATGCCAAAGGATCCAATGCTTCTTCTGTTGCTGATTATGTGGTTGCTTGTCTTGCGTATTTAGAACAAAAAAATTTAATCGGCGGTAAACGAGCGGGTATTATTGGTCTGGGGGAAGCAGGAAATAAGGTATATTCACGATTGAAGGCGGCTGATTTTCAGATAATGAATTATGATCCTCCTAAAGCCATGCAAGAGAAACAATTTGAAAGTTGTGCGTTGGAACATCTGTATGAGGCCGATCTTTTATGTATTCATGCGGAATTGCATGCTAATCCCCCGTACCCTAGTGCTAATCTAATTGATGATGCCTTTCTGGCACGGCTAAAATCAGATTGCGTCATTATAAATGCTGCTCGAGGAGGGATTGTTAATGAAAAAGCATTACTCAATACTCGCCACTCCCTGATCTATTGTACAGATGTTTATCTTGACGAACCTGCTATAAATAAACAGATTATCGATAGGGCAACTCTATGTACTCCTCATATAGCGGGACATAGTATAGAAGCAAAGTGGACGGCAGTGGCCATGATTAGTGAAAAGTTACATCGCCTGCTTGAACTTCCTGTGCCAGAATTTGCTTTAGCCGCCCCGCCCAAAAAGCTCCATTTATCAAATGATATATCCTGGCAAGAACGTGTATTATCAATTTATAATCCCGCAGAAGAAACATTACAATTAAAGAGCGCTCTGGATAAAAAATCCACTTTTTTAAGTCTGCGTAAAAACCATCAAAAACGTCATGATTTTTCTCTTTACTCTGATTTAATTTCCGATCAACAAACTCGATCATTGTTAGGGATGAGCTAATATTGTAGGTTGGCGCTGAAGCAACGCGAAGCCCAACAATGAATTAGAATCTTGGCATTTATCTCAAGGGATAAAACTCTGTTGTTGGACTTCGCGTTGCTTCAGCGCCAACCTACATCTTTTCTGTTCTTCCTGGACAAGTAAAGCTCTTGCTGTATTCAGTGAAACTATAAAACTACTTTTGAATTAATCGTTTCACCACTTCCTGATCAGAAAAAACATGTTTTATAGAGCCTATTTGTTGATAAGCTTCATGTCCTTTGCCAGCAATCAGAATAATATCGTCCTTATCAGCCTCTTTTAAGGCATGAGCAATAGCCTCTTCTCGATTAACTAATTTAATGACATGAGTGGAATTAACGATTCCATCAGCAATCTCATTCACAATGACATCAGGATTTTCACTACGAGGATTATCGCTGGTGATTACCACTTTATCCGCATAAAGGCTGGCAGCTTTTCCCATAATAGGTCTTTTAGTTTTATCTCTGTCACCACCACAGCCAAAAACCACCCATAAACGCCCTTTTTTTAATTGACTTAAGGTGGTCAAAACATTTTCTAAAGCATCAGGGGTGTGAGCATAATCTACAAGAACATAAGGAGAATTAGCTACTATTTCCATACGCCCGGGCGCCGCTTTCAGTTGAGCCATAACCTGAATAACTTGGTCAGGAGCATAACCATTTGCCAATAAACTGGTAAATATGGCTAAGCTATTATAAATGTTAAACGCTCCCAAAGCCCTTATTCGCAACTGATGTTGTCCCCAGGGTGAACGTACTTCTATTTCTGTTCCGTTAATATCGATATTCCATTTGACCGCTTTCACATCGCAATCCTGGTGCATACCATAAGTTATTTTTTTCACATGGGGTTTAACAGCGCTGCCCATTACATTTTGATAAGCATCATCCCTATTGATAATTGCCCACTGTAAGTGCTCGGCTTCAAATAACAACGCTTTTGCGGCGCCATAGGCCTGCATGGTGCGATGATAATCCAAGTGATCTAATGTTAAATTGGTAAATATCGCTTGTCTAAACTCAATAGCGTCTACCCGATGCTGGCTTAAAGCGTGTGAAGAGACTTCCATGCAAACCTGTTTAATTCCCTGCTCTTTATACTGATGTAATAGTCTTTGTAAACATAACGCGTCAGGAGTAGTATTATCCAGGGGCTTCAGTTGATTGACATCTCCCTGGCCTATGGTGCCTATGTATGCAGATCCTTGTCCTAATAAATGATGCGCCTGCGCCAATTGATAGGCGATTGTTGTTTTACCATTAGTGCCCGTTACTCCAGTTACCATTAAAGACTCACTGGGATTGTCATAAAATCGTTTGGCAATTTCTGCTAATTGTTCAGCCAATTGGGGTACAGCAATACAAGGAACCGAATTAGGTAAAACACAAGAAGACGGAAAACAAACCGGATCATAAACCACAGCAACTGCCCCTGCAGAAACCGCTTTCTCGATAAACAGCCGCCCATCTGCTACAGCTCCTGGATAAGCAATGAATAAATCCCCTTTCTGAATCAGACGACTATCATTTTTAATATCAGTGATAACACAATCAACCACTTCTTGTTTAATCCAGGGCTTTAATAATTGAGTTAACTTCACTTATTGATACTCCTAAGCTATATGCTATCAATCGTAGCCCATATTAGTGCAGCAAAAAACGAGGTTAAGATTTAACTATTCTCGTATTACACTGCTTTATTATAAGCTACCCAGTTATTATCAAGTGACAACTTCATCTGTGGGTATATTAAACAATCGCAATGCCCCTGACATTACTTTTGCAAATAAAGGAGCAGCAACTGCTGCGGCATAGTATCCCTTACGTGACGGTTCATGAATAATCACAATCACTACAAATTTTGGTTTTGAAACCGGTGCTATCCCCATAAAACTGGCTGTATATCTTCTATCTTTATAGCCATCTTTTCCTGCAACTCGTGCGGTTCCCGTTTTTCCCGCTACTCTATATCCAGGTACTCGCGCACTCTTTCCTGTACCATCTTTACCCAAAACCGCTTCCATCATCAAGAGCACCTGCTCTGCCGTTTTAGGCTGCATCACTTGGATGCCTGGTGTTGGTGTGTCATTATGCAACAACGTGACCGGCATTAATCTTCCCTTATTTGCAAAAATTAAACTGGCTTTTGCTAATTGCAATGCAGTAACTGACAAGCCATAACCAAATCCCAAAGTAGCTAAAACAAAAGGATTAGCGTCTTTAGCTTTCACGATGGCGCCTTCGCTCTCACCAGGATAGGCACTTTCAGTACGCTGGCCAAAACCGCACTTTTGCAACAATCCGATTAATTGTTCTGGCGGACTCGCCAAAACCATTTTAGTGACACCTACGTTACTTGAATGTTGCAGTATTCCAGTAACGTCCAAAACACCATAATTATGAATGTCTCGCACTGTATGTCCATGAACAATCATCCAACTGGGATTGGTGTCTATTATCGTATCAGGGGTAAATAAACCAGTCTCTAAAGCGCTGGCAATACTAAAAGGCTTAATCACTGACCCTGGTTCAAAAGTGTCAGTTAATGCCAGATTTCGATAAGTCCCTCGATCATAATGTCCGCGTGAATTAGGATTATAGGAAGGTACATTAGCAATGGCCAAAATCTCTCCATTTTCAGCATCTACAACGACCACAGAACCTGATTTTGCTGCAAACTCCTCAACTGTTTTACTTAATTCACTGTACGCTAAATACTGGAGGCGTCGGTCAACACTCAAAGCAAGTTCGTGTCCAGGCCGAGGTTCTTTAAGAATTCCAAGCTCCTCTATAATTCGACCCAAACGATCTTTGATTACTCTTTTTTTACCTACAATCCCCATGAGCCAATCTTGGTAAGCAAGCTCTATTCCTTCCAGTCCCTGATCATCCACATTCGTAAATCCTAACAACTGGGAAATACTGTCTGAATCAGGATAATAACGTTTAAATTCTTTTTGAAAATTAACACCCGGAATTTTTAAGGCCTTTATCTGTTTGGAAAGCATTGGGGGAAGCTGCCTCTGCAAATAAAGAAACTCACGATTTTCTGCATTGACGACTTTTCTACTCAATTCTTTAGGAGTTAACTTTAAATATTTTGCCAACTGCATGAATTGCTCTTCATCAGGAGAAAACTCTTTAGGATTAACCCAGACAGACTCTACTGGAGTACTCACCGCTAAAGGCGTACCATTTCTATCAGTAATCATTCCTCGATAGGCGGGAATATCAATCACCCTTAAGCTACGAGCATTACCCTGACCTTGCAAAAATTTTCTGTGCAACACCGTAAGGTCGACCATGCGCCATATAAGAATGAGCAAGAGCAAGGAAAAAAAAGCAGCAACGGTTACAAGCCTGGCAAAATGGCGTGATTGTTTCATGGATTACTACTCAAAAATAATGTTTTGAGGCACAAAATAGCTCTCGTGTGCCGAAATGTATTAGACATCGTTTCAAACTGACTTTTAAACGGTCAGTGTACATGAAGCCTTTAAATTTTTCGAGATGATTCCTCTCTAAATTTTTAAAGTGAACTCTACAATGACGTCAACTTAAAGGATGTAGCCTGGGTGAAGGCGTAGCCGTAACCCAGGATCGAAACCTGATTCGAGCCTTGCTCCCGGATTACGCTTCGCTCCATCCAGGCTACAATTTTCCCTTAAGTTGAAGCCATTAAGTAAACGTTTACCCCTTTCTTCTTCAAAATGAAGCATTAATTTAATCGAGCATGTAATAAATAAGTATTCTTTGAAGTAGGTAAAGTCATTTTTAATTTTTGTATTGCCAGCTCTTCAACTCTCGCCGGAGTTGCCAAGCTTGCCTGCTCCAGTAATAACTGTCCCCATTGTAATTGTAAAAAATGAGTTTGTTGTTCCTCTTGCTCCACCTGACTAAATGTGGACCGATATGAATTAGTGCTGTAGATCACTGCAAAACCACTTATTAATACAGCAACTAACAATACTACCAACAAATATATTGATTTTGACATGTGCATATCTGCCAATTGCCCATTAAATAAATTCCCTTGATTAATCACTTTAGCTGCAGCATTCATGCTAATTTCTCCCCTATTCTTAGTACTGCACTTCGAGCTCTGACATTTTCATTTATTTCATTTTCTTGTGGCATCACCGCTTTACCTACTCTCTTAAAATTGGTTTTAGTTTCTTCGTATCGAACAGGAACTTCAGGTGGCGGCCTGACTCCTTGTTCCTTATCTCTCATAAATTGTTTTACTATTCGGTCTTCAAGGGAATGAAAACTAATCACTGATAATCGTCCACCGGGAGCTAAAACATTGAGACATTGCTCTAAACAACTACTCAAATCACTCAACTCTTGATTGACATGAATACGGATCGCCTGGAAAACACGTGTTGCAGGATGTTTATGCTTTTCCCATTTAGGATTGGCTTCTTTAACAATTTCTGCTAATTGCAACGTCGTCGTTATGGGTGCTACTTCTCTTGCTTCAACAATGGCTCTGGCTATCCTTCCTGCAAATCGTTCTTCACCATATAATCTAAATACAGAAGCCATCTCATCGGCCTCGGCTTCATTAACAAATTTAGCGGCGCTTACTGATTGAGTTAAATCCATGCGCATGTCTAATGGGCCTTGCTGCATAAAACTAAATCCTCGTTCTGGATTATCCAGCTGAGGAGAAGACACGCCCAAATCAAGTAATATTCCGTCAACTGCTCCAAGCACATTGGCTTCAGAAGCAAATTCACTCAATTTGGCAAAAGAACCATGAAATATGTGAAATCGTTTATCTAATCCAAAATGATCTTTTGCGTATTCAATAGCATCTGGATCCTTATCTATGGCAAATAATCTTCCTTTTTCATTTAAATGATTCAGAATTTCCCGGCTATGACCACCTCGACCAAAAGTTCCATCGAAATAGATTCCATCCGGTTTAATGGCTAAACCTTTGATCGATTCATGTAGTAATACTGATTGATGCGTTGCCATTTTAGTTTCCATTACAAAGAAAACGTTTTCATTTCATCAGGTAATCCATCAGTTTTGGTAGCTTCTTCAGCTAACCATTGCTCACGTTTGGATTCCCAAAGCTCTTTATTCCATATTTCAAATTTATTTCCCTGCCCTATCATCACTACGTCTTTTTCTAACTGTGCATAATTTCTTAAAACGGTCGGTAAAAGCACACGACCATTTGCATCAACCTCTACGTCCGTAGCATGACCGATTAACAAACGCTGAATTCTTCTCGCCGCCGGATTAAAACTCGGTAATTTTTGCAAATTATCTTCAATTACCTGCCATTGAGCCGCGGTATAAAGAAGTAAACAGGTTTCTTCGGTATCTATAGTCACCACCAGAGGGATTTTCTCTTCTGCCCCCAATGCACCTCTATAACGCGTAGGAATAGCCAAGCGTCCTTTAGTGTCTATGGTGATGGTATTTATTCCACGAAACATAGTTTGTCCTGATGTAAAGGATTTAACTCCTCCACAATTCTCCACTTTTTTATTATTTTAACCCACTTTTATACACTATAGAAACACATTTCTTCCTGCGTCAAGATGAAAACCCACTTTTTTGTTAATTTATTTACAGTTTGGAAGGAAGCAAAAATAAAAATGAATTTAATTTATTCATTAAGGAAATTTAACGAACACATGGAGCTGGACACAGAACGAGATTGTTTTCAGAAATGCGTAGAAACTAAACCTAAACGAGAGGCATTGACAGAATTTCTAGAAATAAGGTTTATTAAAGAAATAATCATTTATTAAGCCCACTGCATTCGGGGCTTATACAATGATTAAAGATTCATTAATGCGGCTAAACGAACACCTTGAAGAACTAAATCGGGCACTAAATAATCATAAATATCTTGCTTATCAAATAAAGAAGCAAACCCTCCGGTGGCCAGAACCAGAGCATTATTGTCAGCAAATGATTCTTTATTAATTCGGTGAATTAGCTCACGGCAAGCGCCAAGGACACCATAATAGACTCCCGATTGAATACTCTCTACGGTGGATCTGCCAACTACATTCCCGGTCTTTATAATTTCTACAGAGGGTAATTTAGCCGTATTTTTAGATAAGGCATCTACAGATAATCTGACTCCCGGTAAAATAGCCCCGCCTAAATATGCTTTTTGAGCGGTAATAACACAAAAAGTAGTCGCAGTACCGAAATCAATAACGATAATATTTTGATTAGGATAACTATGGGTAGCAGCAATTGCATTAGCAATTCGATCAGCCCCCACCTCCAAAGGATTGCGATACTTAATATTCAATCCGGTTTTAACACCCGCCTGCAGTAAAAAGGGTTCTGAAGAAAAATATTTAACGCAAGCAGAACGCAAGGAATAATCTAACTGAGGAACTACAGAACAAATACCAATTTTTTTAATTTTCTCAGGAGAACAATTATTTTCTCGTAAGACACTTTTTAAAAAAATCCCCAGCTCATCAGAAGTACTGACTTTAGAAGTATGGCGAAAACGTAATTTTATCTCATCCCCGTCAAACACCCCACCATATATATGAGAATTTCCAACATCAATACAAAGAATCATTATGCAGTTCTACTTAAAAAAAACACGATAGTAAATTGAGATTCTATTATTATCAAGTGTCTTTAATTACTTAAGAGGGCTTGATATTCATCATCCGCTAAAATAAAAAAAACCCTGCAAGATGCAGGGCAGGAGTGGAGATATCGTTATTTATTAAAATATAATTATTATTAGTAAGGTTTCACTACTACAGAAGTACCTATATCGACAAAATTCTCATTGAGCCATTTTGCAGCACTGGGTAGAACCCGGATGCAACCGTGACTTGCATTATAATTAGGTACTTCATAGGCGGCATGGATGGAATATCCGCCAGAGAAGTGCATGCAATAAGGCATTTTTGCCCCTCCATGAGTCTCAAGAGGATAGATACTGGACTTACAATCTTCACCTTTCTTGGAATAAACTCTAAAGCGACCTGTCACAGTCCGACAGGGTTTACCGGCGTCTTCACAGAAATCTTTACCGCCAGAAGCACTACCCGTCTTGACTCGGTTGCCCTGAGCATCATAAGCAGCCCAAGCAGTGGCTTTAGGATCAAAGACAAATTCTTTCCTTCCTGTGGGTTCTTTTTTTACAGGGAAGTAATTTGAGCCCTTATGGTCTGATGCCATACTCATGGTGTAATGGGTATAGCCCGCATCATCGACCACAGCAGTTGATCTATCCATGGACGCACAAGAGGCCGCCAAGGCACAAATGGGAACTAACAATAGTTGTTTTTTCACTTTATTTTCTCCCTCTTTTTTTTTACTGTATCGGGAGATTTAAAAATAGGTTTAGCTTTTTTTATAAAATTTTTTAACTATTTGTATTTTTTGTTTGCAATAAGTTCATTTATAAGGACTTTTTTGCCTTCTTTTGGTACAATTTCCACGATGGCCAAAATCAACTGTTCGTCAGTACATTCAAAACATCCCCCTCTTGCCGGCATAGCATTCAACCCTTCGTCAGTGTGTTTAAAAAGAACATTAATCCCTTGCTTTATTCTTAACTTCCAATCACTTTTTTCCCCAATTCTTGGGGCACCTAAAGGAATCAGTGGGGTTTTTGCATGACAATTAGCGCAATAATGCTGGTATATTTGCCCCCCCTCATTTTGAGTTCCGCGAATGCTCTTTAGAAATTCTTGGGGATGATGGCTATCTCCATAAACTGGGGTAATAAACATGAATAAAATCAATTTGTAGACGCTAATACGAACGGTCATGTTATACTCCTAAAATTGGCGCAATATTTGCATGGAAATCTGACTACTACCAAGAGGGTTAATGTTGTGAAAAAGAGCATACTAAGTGTTTTCCTATTTTTTGCAAGCATCTGCTTATATGCGACTCAGATTCAATCCCTTCCCCTCTTAAAAGATAAAATTGAGCAATACGTTCTGAATGAATTATCCACTTACACTGAGGGGAAAATCCAGGTATCTGCCAATAAAATTGATTCTCGTTTGAATCTGAAAGCCTGTGCCGAAAATCAGCTGTCTATTTTTAACCCTTATCAAACGCCGCTATTAAGCAGCAATACTATGGCAGTAAAATGTCTTGAAGAAGATAACCATTGGGTTTTATATGTTCCAATCACTATCACAGTCTTAAAAACCGTTTTAGTCTCAAAAAATATGCTTGTTAAGGGAACACAAGTAAAAGAAGAAGATATTTACCAAACTGAAATGGATACGCAAAGACTAAAACTAGGGTATTTTACTGAAAAAAATGAATTAATAGGACTGGTCTGTAAACATGACATAGCTGCTGACAGCCCTTTTAATCCTTATAATATTGAATTGGCAAAACTGATTCATAAAGGTGAAGAAGTAACCATAGTTGCCAACAATAATAATTTAACGGTAAGCATGCCAGGTATTGCTCTTAATGAAGGGGCATTAGGTGATACAGTTAAGGTAAAAAATCGCACTTCAAAACGAATTATCGAAGCACAAGTTGCTGGAGAAAAAAGGGTAAAAGTTGTTCTATAGTCGGTTAATTAGCACTTAATTTGGATATCAACGCAAAAAAGTTTAAAAATTAACCGAAATTTACTAAAGAAATTTCAAAAGGAGCCGATAAACATGCTAAATGTGATTGAGGACAAAATTATGGTTAACCAAATTAATGATTCAGGTAAAATGAAATCTATTGATTCAGATGGCCGCCTGAAAGCACAACATCCAGAAGCTAGAGGAGCGGTTATTGATAATAGTCCTTCATCCAATAAAGTATCTATAAGCAGTGCCTCCAAACAATTAGAAGCCCTTAAAGCCTCTCTTCAAGATGTACCTGAAATCAATGAAGCTCGTGTTTTGTATTTTAAAGCAGAAATTCAATCAGGAAACTACCTGATTCAAAGTGACAAAATTGCCAGAAGTATGTTAAATAATTTAGAAATGGCTTAAATTTCAGGATGATTTTTTGTAACTTCTCAGGAAGTCCGGGAGCGTTACAATTTTTAGGATAATTTGATGAATAATAATATAAAAACCCTAGCGACCCATTTGGAGCAAGAAATTAACTGGGTAGAAGCACTTAATACTCTTTTATCCGAAGAGAAAGTAATGCTTGCTACTCGCCAATTCGATGCACTCGAAGAGTTAGCAAATAAGAAACAAAGGCTATCAGATAAAATAGAAGAAAGTGCAAAACAACGAGTAGATTTGATTAGTAACTCAAATACCAATGCCAGTCTTTCTTTAAAAGAATTCCTTGTGAATTGTTCTTCTGAAGAAACAGAACAGCTCAACAAACTCAATAATAAACTGGCTGAATTATTAACTACATGCCGTGAACTGAATAATGTCAATGGGCAAGTTATTGTCAATAATATTCATACGCGTCAACAAATTGTCAATGCCCTATCGGGAAACAAAGTTGATGCCGTCAGCGTTTATACCGCAACGGGGAATTTGAAATCTTCACCTGACAATAACCATCATCAAGAAGCTTAAGTTACTTCTTAAGGCGCCAATTAATCCTCTATCATATTGGCGCCCCAATGTAATTCAAATCCACTCTTAACTAATGCATGTTAATCAATAAATGGAATTAAAATCGATACAGATTTCTGAAGATCACCATGATAAATTCATACAATCTGAGATATCTATTTCATCAGAATTATTTGGATTTGGTTTCCAGGATTCTTTTAACAAAGCCCTATAAAAATCTGTATATTCAGTGATGCGGATTTCGCCCCCATTTATTTCATCTTCTTTATAAAAGCTGTATCCTTCGCTTTTTTTCTTGATCCACATTCTAAAAAGTTGGTCACCACCGGAAGATACAGAACATAATTCTGTATATGTAGTAATGGTTTGAAAATTTTTTAAAAGACTCTTTAATACATTACGATAACTTTCAACTCTGCCCATCAGGCAGGAGTCTATATCCAAATTATTTAACTGGATATCTTTTAACCTAAACTCATCCAAAAGTATATCGGTTAATTCTTCAGCATCTCGACCCGCAATCAGTTCCTTATCTATATCACCTTGGCCATTAATTAGTATCGAGTCCCCCGGTTTTATTCGGGATAATAAATGATGAAGTTGATTAGGCTCATAAAGATTTATAATTGTTTGCTTATAACCTCTGGTTTCTGCTTCTTTTAAAACCAGCTGATATTTTTCGTTATCCGGCGCATATACAAACCTAATATTTTGTCCATAAATGGCAGAAAGAATTGAGCCTGCATTTGCGCCCGATATTACTTCATGAGTGATTTGTTCCCTACTGTATTCGTCACTATAGGAATAAAACTCAATAACATGGGTTTTGTTTTGACGAGAAAAAGAGTTTAAAAAAGGCATATTTCATTATTACATTAATTGAATATTTATAAATTATACCTGTAGTGAGATTAAGCTATCCTTAAATTGGTAGATGCAGCAAAAAGCCGAATGTACAAAAACTTACATGAAGATTTATCCATACGTAAAATACCAACCCCATGAACGGTCAGATTTGAGCGCAGGCGGGACGAGCTTGATTGGCTAAAAAGCGCAGCATACATCAGGTATGTGAGCATTTTTAGCCAATCAAACTCGTTCAAGATGCGCGAAATACAGCCGTTTATTGCATGCGAAGAGCGCCGTCAAGCCGGATAACTGCCCCATTCAACATACCATTTTCAATAATTTGACTCACTAGCGACGCAAATTCATCTGGCTTACCAAAACGTTGAGGGAAGGTAATTGTGGCTGCCAGATTATCTTGAACTTCTTGAGGCATGTTTAAAAGCAAAGGGGTTGCAAATAATCCAGGAGCAATAGTATTTACCCTAATTGCAAATCGGGCTAATTCACGAGCAGCAGGCAAAGTCATCGAAACTATTCCGCCTTTTGATGCACTATAGGCTGCTTGACCAATCTGACCTTCAAATGCGGCAATAGAAGCGGTATTAATTATCACTCCGCGCTCCTGAGACTTACTTTCAAGCTCCAGAACCGACATAGCATGAGCGGCTACGCGCATTACATTAAAAGTGCCAATAAGGTTCACATCAATTACTTGTTTAAATGCGGATAATGGCATTGCTCCTTCTTTGCCTACAATTCGTTTGGCAGGAGCAATTCCAGCGCAATTAATGCAAACCCTGGGAGTACCAACTTGCGCAATGGTTTCCTTCATCGCCGACTCCACTGATTCTTCGCTGGTTACATCACAAGTAACGAATAAAGCAGCATCACTATTACTGTTTTCCTGTTTATCCCAAATAACTACTTTCATTCCGCGTTGGTGCAAATATTCAGCACAGGCTTTACCCATACCTGATGCTCCCCCCGTAACTAATGCAATTTGATTATCGAAATTCATTCGTACTCTCCATTATTCTAATTTCGAAATTATAATTCTGCGTTATTGTAAAAACTCTTTACTCAAAGCTTTAAATTCCGGTGTGCCTGCTTTTCTTAACCATTCGAAAAATACCATTTCCGCTGTTATCAAATGAATGCCCTCTTGTTTCATGCGTTTTAAAGCATATTTAAAATCGCGCTCACTCCTACTGCTAACCGCATCAACCACGATATAAACCTCAAAACCTGCGCCTTTCATTTCCATTGCCGTCTGCAAAACACAAACATGTGCCTCAATTCCAATAACTATTAATTGATTTTTATTAAACTCATTCAAACGGGATGTATAATCAGGCTGTTGCATGCAAGAAAAATGAACTTTTTCAATGCAGTCTTTTTTTTCATAGTAGGGGCGGAGTTGTTCTATTGTTGATCCAAGACCTTTGGGATATTGTTCACTTACCATAATAGGCACAGCCATGGTGTGCGCTAATTTTAATAACCATTCACAACGAGCGATAAACTCATTGCAATTTAGAACTGCTGGTGTCAATTTTTCTTGTACGTCAACCAGTAATACAATGGAGTCTTCTTTATTAAGTAACATCCTTATATCCTTAAATCTTTGAAAATAAGCCCCGAATGGCTAACTCACATAGTATAATATGAATGATTTTAAAAAAATGGGGTCGGAGTATTTTATTGCTATTACTCCAACCCCATTAGAAGAAAATATTAGGGAGCGGTTGACAATTTATCTTTAGAAGGCCTCCGTGTCGCGACTTGTTCGCAGCATCCAGATATCTAGTGCAAAGGCCAGATAACTTGTTCCCAAAGAATCCTAGCTGAATCCCACAAACAAGTCGCGGAACGTCGAAAAACCAATCGTCAACCGCCCTAAATAAACTATAAGGCAGCGATATCGATAGTTTTCATTTTAACATCCATCTGTTTATTGCCTCTTTGTATTGAAAGGGTAACTTGCTCCCCTACTTTAATTTCAGTCAACAAATTATATAAAGCATCATAATTGGCAACAGGATGAGCATTAATAGCAACTATCACATCTCCCATGACAATTCGTCCCCAAGAATCTCTGTAGGTTCCACGTAATTTTAGATGAGCGGCAGGAGTATTGGGTAATACTTCAGCAATTAAAATTCCTCTTCTAACTCCTAATTTCTTAGCAATATGAGGCTCAACTCGTTGTATGCCTATTCCGGATAAAACAACTCGACCATGTTTGATAATTTGCGTTACAACTCGTTCAATGTCATCCGCAGGAACAGCAAAACCAATTCCAGCAGAAGAACCGGAGCGAGAAAAAATCATCGTATTCAAACCAATCAGTTGCCCCGCGCTATTTAACAGTGGTCCGCCTGAATTACCTGGATTGATCGGGGTATCTGTTTGAATCATGTTACGAATAGTTACGCCGCCAATCCCAGGAACTTTTCGGCCTAATGCAGAAATCACGCCTTTAGATAAACTGTGATCTAACCCAAAAGGATTACCAATGGCGATTGCTTTTTGACCTACTATTAAATCCTTAAGATGCACTATCTCAAAAGGCTTATAAGTCTTTAAATAAGCTAAAGCCTGGGGGGATTTTATCTCCAAAACAGCGATGTCTTTACGAGGCTCTGTACCTATTACTTTAGCAGGCACAGTCATATTACCAAGACTAACTGCCAAATCATCAGCACCTCTAATCACATGATAATTGGTTACCACATGACCTTTATCATCCCAGATAATCCCGGAACCCGCGCCAGCAGGAACATGTTTTTTTACAGCTGAATGGTTGTTTACCGTTGCCAGACGATGGACATAGACCACTTTTGGAGAGGATTTTTGAAATACATCTACTGTATTGCGTTCATCTGGAAGGAGGGTATTTAAATCGATACTAAATCCTGGGGTTGCCAGAGTAAAACATAAAATAAAAGACATAAATCTTGAACTACATTTCTTCATCATCTTTATACTCCATACCAGCTACACCAGTATACCTCTTGCGAAAGGCCTGGCGCGCTAATAATTTATCAATTACTGGTTGCGGAAAATCGGTAATAGTAATGATATTTTTATCCATTAAAATATTAATTACGTCTTCAAGCACACGAATCAATTGCAAATCTGATTTAAGAAATTTTAATTGCAAATTATTATCACAATGCATTAAAAAATCAATAAATTCAGGATCATCGGTGTCAATTTCTTCCGTTACATTTTCAGTCTCTTGGCTATACATCGCACAAATCCGACCATCCTTATCACGTTTTATGTAGACCACGAGTTATATTCCTCTTGCAACCAATCAGTTAAAGTCCTTTGCATTTTAAGATCCAATCTTAAAGACGAAAAAATAGACTTTAGAAAATACCATCACAGCACTTGGCCATGAGGGAGCCATAGTGTAATATACATTAGCATACATGTCATCAATTACCTCAAAAGAATAATTTTTAAGCAATCAATAATTTTGAGTCATTCTCTTTGTCAGAATCATCTTTAGAGTCCTCTTCCTTTTTATCTGATTCTTTATCACCATTAACTTCATCACTACTTGGTAGATCATTAACATCACTTTCAGTCTTTTCCACCTCATCTCTGGCATCACTTTCCATTTGTGACTGATCGAGAGAAACGCCCGTTGATAGATTAAAGTATTGTAATAAAAATTGTATTGGCCCCCAAACCATAGTTTTAAAAGTAGAGGTGCCCGCATCAATAGTCTGTTTGGCAATATGCTCGCTATTATCAATATGCCGAATATACACCTTTTCCAAAAGACCCGAATGTTGTTTATAGATGAAATCCAGATTTTCATTGCGCGACTGTTCCTGCGCCAAAAGGTATTCTTGCAGATCAGTATGCGTATCCCATAAAGAGGTTCTTCTTAGCTGTAAATTCGCCAACTCCCTATCATAAAATTTAATTTCTTCATCAATTTCCAATTTTAATCTATCACAAGCTGCTTTACGTTCCGCCGATAGTGCTCCATCTACTATGGCTTCAGATTCTTTGATAGAAACCTGAGCATAACGGTCAATTAATTGAGTTTTCTTATGGAGAATATCTTCTATCTTGGTATCTAAATAAACAATGGCATCTTTATTGGCACCAAGCACTTTATAATGCGAATCAAATCGTTTATTACTCTGCATTTGCTCTCGCATTCTTTCAAGCTCCTCAGCTTCCTGAGTCAATGCTATTCTTTGTGCTTCGTCATTTAATTCTTTATCGCGACTTAATATCATCATTCTGATAAAAGCAGCTAAGGTCACTACTGCTCCAAACGAGGCGGCACAAATTAGCGCTATACTTATTGGATCCATAGTAAACTCCTTATGAAGGCAAATGAATCAATTGAGTGTGTATTTCAACAGTGAAATACTGGCTAAATGATTGAAATGAATTTACTACGGGCCATTCACTTGATTGATTGGACATACGGCTCATGGCAGTTTCAAAAATGGGCTTATAATATTGCGCCATAAAAGACTTAATTTCCTTTAAATCAGAGAAATTTTTTATTATAACCGTCGCATTTTCTGCCAAATGAGACAGAGTAACTCTTTCCATCACATTTTCCAGTTCTTCTTGTCCCTCTATGGCGGATTTCATCCATTTTAGCAGTGAAGAACGAGGTTTAATTATCAACAATTGATTCCCTGCTTCTATAGACGGCTCCATCAAAACCAAATGGGAGTGCATCTCGAATTTAAAACAGCAGAGGAAATCCAGGAAACTGGTTTCAATTTCATTGCGCGCATTATTACCTAGCCAACGGCAAATCTCATGTCGAAACATGGCCGAAAAATTTTTTTCTATTTCTTCAATAGTCTCGACAACTGCATGGTGTTTATTAATAACATAGGCAGTACAGTCCGTTTGTAATAGCTTCAGACTAGGTAAATCATTTTCAGGTAATTGCGAGGCAAGAAACGATAAAAAGACAGTGGTAGGTTTTAACACCACAATTTCGGATGGGCCTTGATGCATGACGATCTCCTTGATTTATATAACTCATCCTGAGTGCTTCTTAAAAAAATCAACGTCTCATCTTTACTTAATAAAGTTCTATATTATCACTACGTTATCGGTTATTAACTTCTGCCGGAAGGAGTAAAATAAACCTATCCTCCTTTCCAGTCTAGTTTGACAACCTCATAGTTTCAATAGAAAACCAAGTTTTTTTAAGTACATCTTGACAGGAAGTCCTTTATCTATATGCTTCTTTTTTTACTCCAAGGTTCCACTTTATGAAATTGTTAGGAAAAATTGTACTTACCTTGCTATCATTATTGCTGCTCGCCTCAGTCATTTTGTGGATTTTAGCAAAGAATATTAATCCCGAAACAATTAAAAAACTGGTCAGTAACCAAATTACCGCCCTCACTCATAAACAAAGTCATATTGACGGAACTATTTCCTGGCAACTATTCCCCAGACCAGGGCTTAAATTTAATAAAATTATAATTGGTGATGCAAAATTAAATGAAGAATACTCACTAGCTATTGATACCCTACTTTTAAATTTAAAAATCACCCCTTTATTAAGAGGAAAATTTGTTTTTAGCGAAGTCAACATTGATGGACTAAATACCCAGGTTAATCTACATAGTGCTAAGCCAGCAAAATCATCGGAAGAAACATCCAAAAGCCAAAGCACTAAAGGCAGTTATGGGGAACAATTTGCCATAGAACGGTTATTAGTCAGCCATGGCCAAGTCATTATCAACAACAATGGCCATTCAACTGTGTTTAAAAATTTACAAATTGGGGTTGAGCAATTTAATTTACAGAACTCCCCATTCACAGTGCAAGTTAAAACGAAACTGGCTGAGTACTCCTCTAATCCACTTATTAATGCAAACATTAATTTTAAAGGGAGATTGAGTTTGGCTCCTTCTGTATTGAATCAACTTCAGAATGGGATTACTCAGTCTTTTGCCGAAGGGCAACTGCTGTTACAAAATGTTTCGTTGAATCAATTCGTTATCAAAAAAGTAAGCGCCACTCTCAAGACGAATAAAGAAGGCATCCAATTTAATCCACTTACCCTCTCTCTTTATGATGGTGAGTCGATAGGTAATATGGACTATACAATTGCCACAAAACAATTTTCTCTTAATCAAACAGCAACCAATTTAAATGGTAAGCAATTAATGGCGGTGTTGCTAGGGTATGAGATGATCAGCGGCGGCCTGGATTACTCAATACACGCCTCTATTCCCGTCGAAAATCCAAACATTGGAACAATTAGCGGAACCGGAACCATCTCTATTAAAGAGGGTGAAATTTATAATTTCAGCCTGGAGCAACTGCTTAACGATTTAAAAGAAAAGCTGAAGAATATCATTAGCAATAGGGATCTGGGCCTCAAAAATGCACTTCAGCAATTAACTAATTGGGATAACAGTACATACACTCAAGGGAATACAGCGTTCAAACTAGCCAGTCTTCAATATCAGTTTCAAAATGGAATGTTAAGCAGTGAATCTATTTTATTACAAACTGATAAATTGCAAGTAAAAGGTAATGGAACTTTAAATTTATCTAGTTACGAGTTGAACTCTAAACTTCAAGCCAGTGTAAATAACAACAGTGCAGAGCCAGCCATGCTAAAAATTCAAGAAATACTTGGAGGATATTTTCCTCTGATCATCTCAGGGACCTTGGAACACCCCAAAGTTTTACCTGATTTTAAGGCAATGGCTCCTCTTTTAGGGCAACAGCTAATGAACCCCAATATAGATAGGCCTGTAAATCAAATTAGAAACCGTCTAAAAGATTTAATCCGTCGATGAATAAAAAATTACAAGATCAGTTTAGCAAACCTTTATTGAGTTGGTTTGACTTACACGGACGTAAAGATTTACCCTGGCAATCGCCGCGTACTGCCTATCGAGTCTGGGTTTCTGAAATTATGTTACAACAAACCCAAGTACAAACAGTTATCCCCTATTTTAATCGCTTTATTCAACACTTCCCGACGATAACTGATTTGGCTCAAGCAAATGAAGATGAAGTACTTTCCTTATGGTCTGGTCTGGGTTATTACAGCAGAGCGAGAAATCTTCACCGTACTGCGAAAACGATAAAAGAACATTATCATGGCTTATTTCCTACTGATCTTAAATCGTTAATTGATCTACCGGGAATAGGTCCATCAACGGCGGCAGCTATTTTGTCGCAGGCCTTTAATCAACCTACAGCTATTCTAGATGGAAACGTAAAAAGAGTGTTGTCTCGTTTTTTTCTAATCAAAGGCTGGCCTGAGCAGGCTCAAGTTAAAAAGACCATGTGGGATATCGCAGATGCCTGCATGCCTCAGGAGCGATGTGCTGACTACACCCAAGCTATTATGGATATGGGGGCTACCTGTTGTACCACCAAAAATCCTGATTGCGTTAACTGCCCTTTACAAAACAATTGTCTGGCTTTTAAAAATAAAGAACAACATCTTTATCCTCATAAAAAAATGAAAAAACCAGTTCCTGTCCAATCGCAACAAATACTGGTTCTACACAATGAGCAAGGATTAATTTATCTCGAAAAAAGACCACCTACAGGTTTATGGGGTGGCTTATGGTGTTTGCCCAGTCTAGATCAAGACAATTGTCCTCTGGACTTTATACATCGTCAATACGCACTAAAGGGGGAAGCGCCCAAACCACTCATCGCCTTTAAACACCGTTTTAGTCATTTTCATCTTGAAATCAATGCAATGAGTATAAAAATTAAAATGTTAAATAACCAGATAATGGAATCTTGTGGCCAATGGTTTACAAAAAAACAGTTATCTACTCTGGGGCTTGCCAAACCCACGAGTTTGATATTATCTACCTTATTTGAGAATGAACTCGGTTAAATCCGAAAATACAGGTGCGAAGCTCCTTTCATAACAAAAGCATTCAACAATCCCCCACTTTGATCAATTAAAAACAAAGCATGACAAAATTTGCAAAAAATGGATTATAATATTTCTTTTTCCTTCGCTAGTGATTGAACATTCTTTATTAAGAGGTACCTATGGAACTTAAAATTGAGACCAAAGACAGTAAAAAAGAGAAAAAAGAGGACAGCAATTCAGATATTCTTACTAGCAGTGGTAAAAAATATACGAAACAAATGCTCTTGAACCGTATTGAGCAGATTGGTTTATTAGATGATTACCTGAGTGGAAAAGAGGTAACCAGTCAATCACCGCAGTGGGTAGAGTTTTTTTCAAAGGAAGATATTTTACAAATATTTGCGAGTTTCCCAGAAGTATATGAACGTTGCAAAGACCTGATAGAAAAAAAACTTGGATCTTCTGTTTTAATTATTCCTTCATTTGATGACACCTTTTGTAATCTCTTTGAAAAAGTATTAAAAGCCGCAAAAGCAATTCATATCAAATACAGCTGGGCCTTTGGCATGGATACAGAGGAGTTTCATCACTTTGAGTTCGCCATATCGTTATTGAATACCTACCTGGAAGAAGATTATCGATTCTCTGCCAAACAAAAAGATCGCAGTATATTAAAAGGCCTGGATAAATTTGCAGAGTCTGATTTTGTTAGTTTACAATTGCATTCCCGGGATATTTCTGATCAGTTACATGAAATTGTTCAACGTGGCCATTGTAGCGCAGGATTTACTGAGCAATTATCCAGAATTTATACTGCGCTAACCCTAACACGTACCATCATCTACTACCAAAACCTGTTAGCACAAAAAGCAACGAAAGAAACTGAAGAAAAATTCGGTGCATCTCCAGTAGTGACTTGGAGTTATCAACTATCGGCATTATTTTTTAAACCAAAAAAAGAAATACAGCAAGAAATGGCTAATCCCTTATATCACGGAGATATCGATACCAATACCGCTAAAAATATACTCAGCAGCCCAGGCCAATATCTGGCCAGATACTCACCCATTCAGAAAAAACATTACTTAACTATCCTCCTGGATGTAAATAAAATGGTAGGTAAAATCGTATTAAATTTAACTATACCAGAGGGAAAAGTAAAAACCTGGATGAAAGACCCTATTGAAAACCGTCAAGAAATCGAGTTATTTATTAAAGGCATGATAATGACTATAAAAGAGAGTGGCACCCCACTGGAACAAGAGGCGATAATTAAATTTCTCACAAACGAACACTATTCCCCAGTATTAAATCAGGTGTCAAATACTGATATGCTTAATGTCAGTCCGAAGGGGGCGTAATCAGGTATAGGATTAGCTCCTAATTTATTATGAATCTATATCCTGTAAATCATTCTCGTATTATTATCTATTACTAGTTTCTTATACTGAGTTCCTTAATGAACGTCGCCCTGATATTAATTATTAGCGTTATTTCCCTGATATGGGCAGCTAATCATTTAATAACGGGCGCTTTGGGCTTAGCAACCCGCTTTCAGCTTTCACCATTTATTATGGGATTAACCGTTGTTGCCCTCGGTACATCGGTTCCTGAGCTAATCATCTTTATTCTGTCTTTTTTAAAGAATAAAAATCATTTAATTATAGGGAATGCCATAGGTTCTAACATAGCAAATATTGGTTTAATCTTGGGAATATCAATTCTTATTAAGCCCACAACCCCTAATTACAATACCTTAAAAAAAACCTACCCCATAATTATCATCACCATGCTCTTTTTATATAGCCTTATTCTCGACGGTTATGTAGGTAAAATAGATGGTTGTCTGTTTTTAATTGCTTGCATTGCCTTAATTGTTTTTTTCATTTATTTATCTAATCATACTCACCCCAAAGATCAATTTTTTAAAGAATTTAAATCGGCATTTCATTCTAACCGTTCATTAAAAATGCACAGCCTGAGTATGTTTTTAGGTTTACTCGTGCTTCCGCTTAGCACTAAATATTTAGTACATAGCACGACAGAGCTTGCCAAATGGGCTGGTATGAATGAGCTGACCATAGGCTTAACTATTATCGCCTTGGGAGCAACACTACCTGGTTTAGTCACGGCAATTACGGCTATCCTTAAAGGAGAAGAGGATATTGCTGTCGGAACTATTCTCGGTGCGAATATTTATAGCCTCTTACTGATCTTGGCCTTTCCAACAATTATTACTCCCGCTAAAATAAGTACCACCGTATTATGGCGAGATCTACCAGTAATGATCTCTTTGATGGTGCTGTTAATCTTCTTAAACTATCAGTATAAAAAGAAACTCTCTCCCTGGCATGGTGGAATCCTGCTTATTATTTATTGCAGTTATGTCATCTCTTTAATCATTAAAGCACACACTTAACAGCGGTTATGAAGACACGTCATCAGATTACGACCTCGTCTCGATCCAGATTACAATACTAGATAAAAAACTGTCGTCATTGCGAACAAAGTGAAGCAGCTCCGATTTTCAACGAAGTATCGTTCTTGCTTCGCCAAGGCTCGCAACGACGAAATATCCGTAGTCCGCTAACGCTAGCACTCATTTAAGGATGCAAATAAAATTTTATGAAGCACACGCTAGACGCATTACCTAACTGGCGGAGCACTTCCCAGAATTTTAACCGCTTCTATGGCGTCAGGCTGGCCCAATCTAGCGGCCATATGGATCCAGAACCATGCTTTATCTCTATCTTCTACCACTCCTTGCCCATAATAGTACATATAACCAACTGCATATTGAGCATCAGGCTGACCTTTTTCTGCCTGGGGTTTTAAACGAATAAAAGCTCTTCTATAGTCTTGTCCCCTAAAGCTATTGATCCCTTCACGCAAACTCAATGCCCCTCCGGTAATGCAAGCAGCCAGCAAGGGAATAAGAATGATGACTATTAATAACTTGAATATATGCTTCATGCTCTTTATTCCTCTTGTAAAGGCTTTGCCACAGGTTCAAAGGTTAAATCATTTTTGGGCAAACTTAAACTTTCCAATGCGCCATTTCGTTCAACTAAAACCCCTCCTGCCATAATACGTTTAATTATTGCTCCACCCGGTATTTTATCACCTATTTTATAGGTATTTTCTTCACCACCTGCCGAGCGAATAATGACTTGCGAGTCTGCCGTTTTATCTCCTAATAAAATACCAACCAATGTGACGTTCAACATCGATTTTTTAACATTATCCTCATTTAAATCATTAGGAACATACACTCCAAAAAGGGAAGAATTCAAAATATAATCAGACGAATCTGATCTGGTTTTAATTAGGAGACTCTTATCAGAATTTGATAAAACTGGGGGATGAGCGAAAGGGAAAAAAAGGGTAGCATATTCAAAAATAATTAATAAAGAAAAAAGGGAAATTAAACTAATGATTATCCATTTTGCATATTTGGCTGAAAACAAATAATGAATATCAAATTTCATGTACTCAAAACCCTTGTTAAATTAGTAAAGCAAGATATTTATTAGCGCAGTTGCGTTTTAAAAAATTCATTAATGCGAATTCATTTATTCTATGCTAAAAATTAATTGTATACCCATCGTAGCACATAATATTGCATCTTCCTCATAACAAGGTATAAACCTAACATGAAATGGATTGAAAATCATTTGCCAAGGATTATTAATGAATAAAGAATCGGTACAACCTCACGTGCAATTGGCGGTCATGTCCCGTGAGTATGTAGTCTCCAGAGCCATCCATACCATTGCCAATTTAGGGATAGCAGACCACATGTCTGAGCAACCAATATCCGTTCAAGAGCTGGCTCGGTTAACCTCTACAGTTCCGGATCTTTTAGATAGGCTACTCAATTTCCTGACCGTTTATGGCCTTTTTAGCAAAAATGGAGACGCTTATGCACTGACTCCATTATCCGCTCCATTAAGAGGCGATCATCCTTATTCTATGAAGGATGTATTAAGTATGGTTGATGAATCCTGGTGGCAAGCGTTTGCTCAACTGGAAACTGCATTAAAAACAGGAACAACAGCATTTAAACTGCAACATGGGACTGATTTTTTTGATTTCCTCAATCATAATCCAGAGAAGAAAACACGATTTCGGAAAGGAATAGAGAAACTGTCCTCTTTTGATGATAACGCCATCACTCAAGGATATAATTTTGGCCAATTTAAACATGTCGTTGATATTGGGGCTGGCTTGAACAACTTATCAAAAGTCATAGCCATTCAATATCCATCCACAACTACTATCTTGTTTAATCTGATGGAGAAGATTAATCAACAGGTAACCAATGATTATTTCTCCTCTTTACCCACTGCGGATGCCTATCTTTTTAAAGGAGTATTACATGATTTTGGCGATGAGCAAGTAAAAAACATTCTTACCAACTGCTATAAACATCTGCCAAAACACGCTTCGTTAATCATAGCTGAACAAGCTATGCCTCAAAATGAACAGCCCCATACCAACAAGACTATGGATATCATCATGATGGTCTTAGTGGGCGGAAAGCAGCGTACCCTTAACAATTGGTGTGAGCTGATAGAGGCGGCAGGTTTTAAATTAAAAAATACCTACGCAACTCCAGGTGTTTATACGATTATGGAATTTTCAGTCTAAATTGGACGTAATCCCTAGCCACACATCATCCCGAACTCACACGTCATCCCGAACGAAGTGAGGGA
>NZ_JAJKBJ010000030.1 GCF_023618015.1 Legionella maioricensis | reverse complement strand
GTTAAATGGGGAGTGCCCCCGTAATTGGGAAAGAGCCATCTACTTTTAGGGAGATGGCGCGCCCGGAAGGATTCGAACCTCCGACCCTTTGGTTCGTAGCCAAATACTCTATCCAACTGAGCTACGGGCGCGTTGATTGGCGGAGAGAGAGGGATTCGAACCCTCGATGGGATTTCTCCCATACTCCCTTAGCAGGGGAGCGCCTTCGACCACTCGGCCATCTCTCCAATCAATGGTTGCGGAGTATATCAGGTATTTGCATGTCGTCAATAATACTTGTAATTTAAAATGAAAAAATTAGGAAAAAGGTCAAATTATATCACTCATGATCAATGTAAGAACAAAAAATGGGGCGTTGCAGACTTAAAAGTGAGCCATTTTCTATAAAATAGCGATGAGATGCATTTGGGAGTCTATAGTTTGTGCTTATAAGAGTTTGTGCTTTAGTTGCAAGTAGATAAACGGAGGGGTTATGCAGGGAAGGATGACAAGCCTAACTGTTCATTTTCTGACGGGATAAAATCTTACTTTTTCAAGTTGATCTTTTATGCTCAATTAAATTTATTATTCTTAATAAAACAATCTTTTAGATTTCCAAATTTTGAATATTACTGCTAATCTTTGCTTTTATAAATTTGAGTAAATACCTGTAATGCAATCGGTAGTAAGGAGGACTAATGAAACAGCAGTCAAATTTAAGTGGTCGAGACGTTTATATTGTAGATGGAAGTCGTACCCCTTTCCTTAAAGCTAAAGGAATTGGTCCATTTACCGGATCTGATTTGGCAGTTGCCGCAGGAATGGCTTTGCTGAATCGACAGCCCTTTGCTCCTGAGGAGCTGGATGAAGTTATTATCGGTAGTGCAATGCCTGGTCCGGATGAGGCCAATATTGCGCGGGTTATTGCATTACGTTTAGGTTGTGGTGATAAAGTTCCTGCATTTACCGTAATGAGAAATTGTGCCTCAGGAATGCAGGCACTGGATAATGCCGCGATGCAAATAGCCAGTGGTCGTAGTAATCTGGTTCTTGCCGGCGGCACCGAGGCAATGAGTCATGCTCCTTTATTATTTAATCAAAAAATGGCCGCATGGTTAGCCAGTTGGTTCGCTGCAAAAAGTGTTGGGCAAAAACTTGGGCTGGTTACTCAATTTAGACCTTCTTATCTGGCTCCGGTAATTGCTTTACTCAGAGGACTTACTGATCCTATAGTTGGTTTGAATATGGGGCAAACAGCTGAAAAAGTGGCATATAGATTTAATATTACACGCGAGCAAATGGATGAGTTTGCTGTGCAAAGCCATTTGAAACTGGATAAGGCATATGCTGAAAACAGAATGTCAGAGGTTACTCCTATTATTGATAATAAAGGACGTGTTTACCCTCAGGATAATGGAATTCGCGCTGATTCAACCGTGGAAAAATTAGCAAAATTAAAACCCTTTTTCGATAAAAAATACGGCATGGTAACTGCTGGAAACAGTTCTCAAGTTACTGATGGTGCCTGTTTATTACTTCTTGCCAGTGCTGACGCGGTAAAAAAACACGGTTTGCGAGTTATTGGGCGTATTGTAGACTCTCAATGGGCGGCTTTAGATCCCTCCCAAATGGGGCTTGGTCCTGTTCACGCGGCAACACCCATCTTACAACGGCATAAATTGAAGCCGAATGACATTGATTGCTGGGAAATCAATGAGGCTTTTGCCGCTCAGGTATTGGGGTGTGTTGCTGCCTGGAATGATGAAGAATATTGTCAAACACAATTAGGTTTAAAAGAGACAATAGGCGCTCCATCATTAGACAAATTAAATCGCGATGGTGGCGCAATCGCTGCAGGCCACCCTATTGGTGCCAGCGGTGCTCGTATTGTCTTGCATGTATTAAACTCATTAGAACAAAGAAACGAGTCACGAGGTATGGCCGCTATTTGCATTGGTGGCGGACAGGGTGGGGCAATGTATCTTGAACGTGTGACTAAGGTGAAAGGACATGAATAATTATAAAAATTGGGATCTTCACCGTGATGAAGAGGGGATTCTATGGCTGGGAATGAATAGAAAGGATGCTGCAGTAAACACAATTAATGAAGAGGTATTGGATGAATTCAATAGTCTGCTTCACGAGATTTCATTAGATAAAAATGCCATAGGACTAGTGATTTACTCCTTAAAAGAGAAGGGATTTATTGCGGGAGCAGATGTTAATGCCTTTTCAAAATTTGAAAGTCCCGCTCAAGCGGTAGATTTTTTACAGAAAGGCCAGGCAGTTTTTGCCCGATTACAGGCTTTACCTATTCCCAGTGTGGCAATGATAGATGGCTTTTGTATGGGGGGGGGATTTGAATTAGCATTAGCCTGTAGTTATCGAATTGCCAGTGATGAAAAAGATACTCGTATCGGATTACCGGAAATAATGCTAGGTATTCATCCTGGCTGGGGTGGAACAGTTCGTTTACCGCAGTTAATTGGTGGTTTTAAGGCATTATCAGAGGTTATTCTTACGGGCAGTGCCATTTCAGCAGGAAAAGCAAAGGCCTTAGGGATGGTTGACGATGTAGTACCTGTCCGCCAATTAAAAAGAGCAGTAGTTTATTTCATTAAAAATAAGCCCCCCAAACATAAACCTTCTTTTATTGAAGGCCTGAGTAATAGTGCATGGCTAAGAAAACCCATTGCCTATTTATTGCGGTACAATGTTGCTAAACGTGTTCGAAAAGAACACTATCCTGCTCCTTATGCCGTAATTGATCTATGGGAAAAAGAGGGCAGTGTAGGCGATAGAGCCTATTTAAAAGAAGCCGACTCAGTGGAACAATTAGTGTCCAATGGCAATACTTCTAAAAACTTGATTCGTGCGTTCTTTTTACGTGAACGCCTTAAGGGATTTGCTAAAGAAGGGCAGTTTAAAGCTCATCATGTGCATGTTATTGGAGCTGGGGTCATGGGAGGCGATATTGCTGCCTGGTGCGCTTTACGTGGTATCCATGTTACTTTGCAAGATAAATCTTATGCTCAAATTGCCCCTGCAATTGGTCGAGCCTATTTTTTATATAAGAAAAAATTACGCAAACCGCGGCTGATTCAAGCTGCTATGGATAATCTTATTCCTGATCCCGAAGGTCATGGTATTGCACGTGCAGATGTCATTATTGAGGCAGTATTTGAAAATCTTGCTGTGAAACAAGAAATCATGAGTAAGGTAGAAAAAGCTGCCAAGAAAAGCGCAATAATTGCGACTAACACATCCAGTATTCCTTTAGATGAAATCAGCAGCGTTATGACTAATCCTGAACGTCTTGTTGGCATTCATTTCTTCAATCCTGTGGCGAAGATGGATTTAGTCGAAGTCGTCAGCAGTTCCTCAACTGCTAAAAAAGTGCAACAAAATTCTTGTGCTTTTGTTGGCCAGATTGGTAAGTTGCCATTACCCGTTAAATCCAGTCCCGGCTTTTTAGTTAATCGAGTGCTTATGCCTTATCTAATGGAGTGTGTTCAATTATTAGAAGAAGGATATAGCGGCGAAACTATTGATGAAGCGGCTTTAGAGTTTGGCATGTTTATGGGGCCTGTTGAGCTGGCTGATACTGTGGGAATGGATGTCTGTCTTGCTGTAGCTGAGAATTTAACCAGCCATTTTGGCGGCACTGTACCTCAGAAACTGCGTGATATGGTTCAATCGGGTAAACTGGGTCGTAAAACAGGTGAAGGCTTTTATAAATATAAAAACGGAAAACCAGTTAAAAAACGTCCTGACACACCGGTCGATAAAACCATTGCGGACAGACTTATATTACGGATGGTCAATGAATCTGCCGCTTGTTTACGTGAAGGAGTCGTTGCTGATGCTGATTTACTTGATGCCAGCATGATATTTGCGACAGGTTTTGCTCCATTTCGTGGGGGGCCGATGAATTACGCTAATGACTTTGGCAAAGACAAATTGGAAACTTTATTTAAAACGTTTGAATCCAAATACGGTGAACGTTTTAAAGTAGATACCAGTTTATAAACTTTAATTCCTGCCGAACAGTTAGACTTTTCAGGGCAAAGCATTTGGTTTTGCCTGGGTTTGTTGACTATAGCTCTTTTGTCCCGCGACTTGTTCGTGGGATCTTGGATTCTTTGTGAGTAAGATGTTGGTTTTTTTGCATCTGGATGCCGAGAACAAGTCGCAGCATGTAGAGCCTCCAAAGATAAATTGTCAACAGACCCTATTTCGAGAATGTTATGATGCTAAATAAACCAAAATCACTTTTAGTGATTTTGTACCTATTGCTGCTTATAAATCACTGCTCTAATGCCACCATTTTGGTTTTACCTGAGTCAGGTGATGTAGTTGGTGAGATTAAGTATGCTCGATCAGAAGTTGGGGAAACTATTGATGAAGTGGGCCGGCGTTTCAATATAGGCTATTATGAGATGGTCAGAGCTAATCCTCACGCTGATCCAACCTATCCACTAGCAGCGAATACCTCGTTAATCATTCCTTCACAGTTTATACTGCCTCAGGTTCGTCGAAGTGGGATTGTCATTAATTTATCTGAATACCGGTTGTATTATTTTCCAGCTGATGAAAATGTAGTCATAACATTTCCTGTGGGCATAGGAAAAGAGGGGTGGAATACCCCTTTAGGGCTGACCAAGATCACAGCAAAGGTGGCTAATCCCGTCTGGCGTCCTACGGCAAAACTGCTAGCCGCGGCTGATGAAATAGGGGCCCCCATCCCTGGTTATTTTCCCCCAGGCCCTAATAATCCTTTGGGTAAACACGTTTTACGTTTAGGGTGGCCCACTTTTCTTATTCATGGAACGAATAGAGTCGATGGCGTCGGGGCTCGAGTAAGTGCTGGATGTATTCGTATGCTTCCCGATGATATAGAGTATTTATTTAGTATTGTTGCCGTGGGAACGCCGGTTAGAGTAATCAATGAGCCAGTAAAAATTGGCAGGGAAAAAAACAATATTTACCTTCAAATACATCCTTTATTAATAGAACAAAAAAATATGCAGCTAAAAACAATTTTGGAAAAGAAATTGCAAGCGATGAATATAAAAAACTGGGATACCAATAAAACAATTAAAAACGAGCTTGCCTATCCTTCAGGACTTGTCAAAAAGCTTAACGGATAGAGTTTGTAAACGTTCATGAGGTACGTGCTATTCCGTCTTTGCGAGCCTTGGCGGAGAAAAAGCGATGCTTCGTTGATAATTAGATGGTTTGCTTCACTCCCTTCACAAAGACGACAGAATGGGTTGCTTTATAGAACGTTAGCAAATAATAACTAGTAGCGACTAAAATGATGGCGCCTATTATGTCGATAACATAATGCCACCCCAATAAAACACAAGATGCCATTAATAAAAGATTGATAATCAATAAAAGCACACAGGGTATGGGCCATTCTTTCAGCAGATAAACGCATAATAACGCCCATATGGTATGGAAAGAAGGAAGAGCAATTAAACCTCCCTCATTCGTTGTGGGAATTATATAATGGTGAATTTGATAAAATTTAAGGCCAGTAGCCATTTGGGCAGAGGAAAAATAAGGACTATTAATAATACTAGCGGGGGCTGATGTAGGAAAAAAATAATAAAAACTGAAACCGAGTAATGTAGTAATGAGCAAAAGAAAGTAATACTCTTTGAGCAAATAAAATCGTCCAGTAGCAATAACTATTAACGGCAGTATGCTCATTTGGTAAGGTAGTGAATCATAAATAATACCAAGTAGCGTCTTTAAATTTGAATGTTCCTTTGTCCATATCATAATAGAAGATACGTTAATACCTAAGAGCTCTTCTAAAGAGATAATTTTTTTGTCTATAGTAGGAAAGGGCGTTAACTGAACTGCGTTAGTTGCAAATGCGACAACGGACATTATTATAAAGAAGTAAAAAAATTCAAGGCCAGAATTACTTGCCCTGCTGTTTTTTCCGAATAGTAGAATCAAACCCATATTGGTGATTATTATGATGATTGTAAGCAGCGTCATATCGTCAGGAAAAAAATTGTTTCCTGGGAATTGATAAATAAAATAATTAACAAGTAATGCAATTATTGATAAAAATAATATTAAACCTGATAAAAAAGGTAAGCTGAATAAAATTTGTGTACGCATTTGTAAAGAGACTAATCCGTTGGATTTAAGAGTTCTTTTTTCTTAATAGCGTGAAATATCTCTTCTCGATGAACATTAACCGACCTTGGAGCATCTACTCCAAACTTAATGTTTCCATGCTCTTGCGTTTTAAATGCTAATATTTTCACTACAGTATCGGCAATACGAATTATTAAAGGTTCTTCAAATTGAAGAGAAATTATATCCATTAAAAACCTCTTTATTTTATAATAAGTTATCTCAAAAATTTAGCAACTGATGTAGTGCTGACGGTAACCTAATTTAGGGACTCTTGTCACTACTATTACAATAAATTTTACAAAAAAAAGTTCATCCCTATATATATATATATTAATTGAACTAAAAGGAGCTAGCTTCATTGGGAAAGAGGTACTATTGCTCATACTTAAGTACAATTAATCAATTTTAAATCGTTTTGCGATTGTATGAGTTTACTAAATAGGTTATGATTGGCAGCTTTTTTTAAAACCTTGCCTTACCACTTTAAATATTGGAAGGCTTTATCCACAAGGAGAAATCATGAGACATTACGAAATTATGTTTCTTGTGCACCCAGATCAAAGCGAACAAGTACCAGCAATGGTTGAGCGCTATGAAGGGATCATAAGTAAGCACGAAGGTGTTATACACCGTAAAGAAGATCTGGGTCGTCGTCAGCTCGCTTACCCAATTAATGATGTACATAAAGCTCACTACATATTAATGAATGTAGAGTGCAACCTTGAAGCGCTGGAAGAAATTAAAAATGCATTCAAATTCAATGATGCTATTTTAAGAAACTTAATCACTGTTCAAAAGCAAGCGATTACCAGTGAATCTGTTTTAATGAAGAAAGAAAAAGAAACCAGAACCGCTTAAGAGGAGAGCATTTATGTCAGCTTATTTTCGTAGAAAAAAAATGTGCCGCTTTAGTGCAGAGGGTGGCAATGAAATTGATTATAAAGACATCAATTTATTAAAAAATTATATTTCTGAAACAGGTAAAATAGTACCTAGCCGAATTACAGGTACGCAAACCCGTTTTCAAAGACAATTAGCAAAAGCAATTAAACACGCCAGATTTATAGGCCTGTTGCCCTATTGCGATAGCCATAGATAATAAAATGATGCAAGCAGGCAATTTTATAATTAAGCACAGTAAAGCATTACTTGAAAACAAGCAGCATGCTATTTTGTATGCTGTTATTCTTTCAATAGTGCCTTTTGCCTCTTGGTTATCTGTGGCTTTAGTTATTTTGGTTACCTTGAGAAAAGGCGCTAAGCCTGGTTTTGAGGTGATGTTGCCCGCACTGGTAGTCCACTCTGTTCCCTTAATGATGTTACTGCCACTGGAAAGTGCATTAACAAACACTTTAATTGCTTATGTGCCTTGCTATATAGCTGCATTATGTTTGCGTAAAACAATGAGCTGGCAAATGGTTTTTGGAGTGTTTTTAATTCAGGCGTTTATCGGATTTTTATTTATTCAGCTATTGGCACCGGATTTTATTGTAGGCCAATTTAATCAATTCAAAAATATGTTGACCGAGTATCAGGAGTATCAACGTCTAATTGAGAGCAATTCGGACGGACTTAGTTCTTTTATTCTGGCTCAATTGTTTTTTGGTGTTCAGATATTAAGCGTGATTGTATCGGCGATAATTTCATTAATGTTTGCCCGTTCAATACAATCCAAACTATTCATGCCAGGCGGTTTTCGGGATGAATTATTAGCATTTCGCAGTGGTAGATTATCTTTTTTAGTTTTGCTTGGAGTTTCAATAGCATCTTATTATGAAATTTCTTATGCCATAAATTTATTACCGCTGGTTTTATGCTATTTCTTAGTATCCGGATTTAGTTTGGCTTATTATATTTTGGCCCGTAAAAATCAAGTCAGAGTAGTTATTTTATTATTTTTGTTAGTATTGTTTAAACCATCTTTTGTATTATTAGCCTATGTTGTTCTGGGCTCATTAGATAGTTTGTTTAATTTTAGATTATATCTCCCAACAAGGGTGAGAGAATCAACTTAAGGGGTTATTAAGATGGAAGTAATCTTATTAGAAAAAGTACGTAATTTAGGCAATTTAGGCGACAAAGTAAGTGTTAAATCTGGCTACGGTCGTAATTTTTTAATACCACAAAATAAAGCTGTTTTTGCAACACCTAAAAGTATTGAGTTGTTTGAACAACGTCGCGCTGAACTTGAAAAGAAAGCGCAGCAATCACTAGCTGCCGCAGAGCAACGTGCTGCAAAACTGAATGACACTGCTATAGTTATTAGCGCTATGGCTAGTGATGAGGGCAAGTTATACGGTTCTGTTGGTGTTAATGAAATTAAAGATGCATTAATTGCTAAAGAAATAGAAATAAGCAAACGTGAAATCGTGATGCCAGAAGGTCCATTGCATTCAATTGGCAACTATGTAGTTGAAATACATGTTCATAGTGATGTGATAGCAAACCTCCAAATCGAAATCGTTGCAGCTAAATAATCCTTTTCTATAAGCCCTCAACACAGTTTGAGGGCTTATTTTCCTCCTGTTAATTGAATTTCATTGTTTTAATCCTTTTTTCTATTTGCTGGAATACCTTAAAAATCAAGGTATTGGGCTACGGGCTCCTTATTAAAATCATCTATTTACCCTAAAGGGGGTTCAAGTATTGCACGCATTTAAAATAATGTGTGATATTTTGGTAAATTGTGTGTATAATTAGAGCATACTAACTCTATCAGGTGTAGAATATGAAAGCTAAAGTCGATTTATCCAATGTTAACTCGAGGATTACAGCGCTGGGCGAGATGCGTAATGAGCTTCTTCGTCTTCGTGTTAGCGACGAGAGCGCGCAGGATATTATTGATAAAATAGCGGCTTATAGAAAATTATCAGCCGCTATAAGTGCTATAGTGCAAGGTAACCAAAAACTAACTAGCCAATACCAAAGTGCAAAAGGTAGCACAGACGACGATAACGAAATTAAGATATTGGGACGAGATGCAAGAAATGGGGCTGCTCGACACCTTGCGAAACAACAGAAAATGGCTGAGCTCAGGAGAGTGCAGGAAGAGAAAGAAAATAAAGCAATAAAAGATAGTGAGGAATTATTTAAACAATTTGAAACAGCAGTGGAGGTTTTTGTTACCGCAGATCTCGATACAATGGATGATGCGAGAGAAAATCTTGTAGATTTAAGAAAAAAATTAAATAGTGCTTTAACCGAGTTTCCAAAAATTGAAGAAAGAACGGCATATTTCAAGAACATAGAAAAACTTAATGAAAAAATCAGTCGAGCAGTAACTTATAAAGAAATACTTGTGGCCGCTGATAGATACCTTAAAGCAACTACTGATACAATGGATGGTGAATTAGATTCATATAAAAAATTAAGAAATAGCTTCCATAAAGTTCTCACCCAATTACCAAAACATGCTGAAGAGAGAAGATATTATACTGAGCAAATAAAAGGTCTGGATCAAAAAGTTACTCAGCATAAAGAAAAAACAGAGAAACTGATTAAAGAAATGCGCGAGGAATTGGTGCGATTGGCAAAAGCTAATCGTGAAAAAGTTCAAAAACTGACAGAAGAGGGACAATCTCTTTTACCAATATTCCTTCTTGCTGCTCCCCCAGAAGTTAAAAAGGCAGTTGAAGCACTGGCTTCAGATAAAGAGCTTTTGGCTCTTATGGAAGGCACTGAAGAAATAAAGCTTTTACTGGGTGGCATAGGTGTTCAATCTGGAATGAAACAAATTACTTCTGGGGTTGTTGAAGAAATGGTTGAGGAAACTGTGGATGAAGCTATGACTGTTGTTGCTAGTCATGGGGAGTCTACTAAAGTCATACCCGTAGAAACTCAAATTGCTGTGCTTGATTCTGTATTGAACGCACTGAGCAAAGAAGAAAATCCCACTGAGAAAACACAACAGACAATTTTAGCTGTTACATTTCTGCGTAAAACACTTCAAGGAATTCAAAGTTTGCAAAGAGGTGATAAGCAATACGTAACCTTCATTGGGCAAGTTGGAGAGCATGCTATAATTTCGCATCTGTCTGTTAGAGAGTTGATTGAAAAGCCGGAACAAACAATTAGTTCTCTGGTTGAACTCTTTTTGAAAACCCCTGTGCAAGTTGCATTTACCTCTAGAAAAGAAGCTGAGACTTTATCTTTGCTAGTTAATGCAAATGTACCTAACATACTAGCTGATGTACAAAAAGCCATAAACCAAGGCTCTATTCCTGCTTTAACAGAGGAAGCTAGAGGTGCTTTAACCCAAGGGGTTATGAGCGGCGCATTAGTTAAAGGTAAAAACGCTCCTGTAAAAGTTGAAACTATATCGGATGTTGCTGCATTAATGCTGCATACTGCAAATACAGGTAACTCCAAAGCGCTCGCACCGATCTTTGGTGATCGAGCTCCGGTTATACAACAACAGCTACAGAAAATTGAGAAGCATTGTGCTAAGGATGAGCCAAAACCATTATCTCAATCCGATATGGTTGTAGTTGCAAAAGAGTTTGCAGCATTGATATTGACTTTTGGAGATGCAGCTAATGCGAAAAATGGCCCAATTCCCGAGTTTATCGGAAGTTCTGTATTCCCTAATAACAGACTTGAAGGGCCAAAGGTCGCTCTATTAGATAGTTCTTTAGATGGTTCTCGTCCAGTAGACTTAGTAACGCAACATTTACTTTTAAATGGTGGAATAGCACCAATTTCTGGTTCTGTACTATATGACCAGGGGCCGCTGCTTATCATGCCGCCACCTCAACCGATTAAAGATAATGAGAAAGAAAAGGCAAGAAAAATCCAAATACAACAAGACGAAGCCTTTGCACGTGACTTGGAAAATGAAGAAGCCCAAGAAATATGGGATCAAGTGTTAGCAACAGACAAAGACGAGGCCTTTGCACGTGACCTGGAAAATAAAGAAGCCCATGAAATAGGGGAGCAATTGTTTGCAACAGAAAATGATGCTGCCCTTGCAGCTGAGGAACAAGAAAATGAATTGGTCTTAGCAAGGGAAGTTCAAAAAAATGAAGCAATCATCAAGAGAGTTGATCAAATATTGGACGGCTTGGCAGAGAAAATAGATGGAATAGGCCACGAGGAGCCCGAGGCTCGTGATGAAGCAGTATCTTTACATGTAAATCTAACACTGGCTCGTAATACCTTAGAAGACAAACTTAAAGCCGGTGAAAACAGACAGCACGTTCAGGCGGAGTTCAAAGAGTGGTGTGCTCAATCAGTCGCAGTAGCCATGCCGGTCTTAGAAAAAGACCTGGGCTGGGGCGAGTACCTCCAAAATATGTTGAAAACTATAGCTAATGTATTTATTGCGGGTGCTCAAAAATTAGGTTCTACAGCAACCTTTTTTAACACCAGCTCTAAATCAGCCCAAGCAGTTGCTGAAACTGGTCAAGAGTTACAATCTGACTCAGAGCCAGATGAAGGCAACGCTCCAACTATATAATAGTCAATATTAATCAAAAGGCCTCGTAAAGAGGCCTTTTTTATTTACTTTTAGACAGTGAGTGAAGATTCAGATCCAGAATGATGCCATCATTATGAAGAAATTTGTGGCTGATTAAGAACCTCTGGATACCGCGAACAAGTCGCGGCACGTAGCGTTGGTGGTTAATTTGACAATACGATTTAAAATTAAATCACTTCCACTTGATATTACAGCCAAGGCTTGGTTTTTGTTCAAAATCCAGGCTGATATTGTTGATGAGGCAGTCTAATGCTTTGCGTATTGAATCGCCAGAAACTGCAATGTTATTTCCAGGTCTGGAGTCATCAAGTTGACCGCGATACACCAGTGATAATTTTTTATCAAACACATAGAAGTCAGGAGTACAGGCTGCATTATAAGCTTTGGCAACCTCTTGAGTTTCATCATATAGGTAAGGAAAGGGATAGCCTTCCTTTTGCGCAGTGATGCGCATATTCTCGGGAGAGTCATCCGGATAATTTTCTACATCATTTGAGCAAATGGCCAGAAATCGAATGTCTTTAGAGCGGTAGTCATTTGCAAGTTGAGTTAGGCCTGAGTTGATGTGTTTAACATAAGGACAATGATTACAAATGAACATTAAAACTGTAGCAACGTGTTGAGTGGAGTCGTTTAATTTAATTCGACTACCTGTAGTTACATCGTCTAATTCAAAGTGAGGTGCAATGGTACCTAAGGGAAGCATAGTCGATGCTGTTTTGCTCATATTCGGTCCTCAAGATTAAAGAAAAATTTTATAAAGAGCTAATAGTGCAAATAGGGTATTAAGAATAGCCCAAACATAAGCAGGATAACGTCCTTTATAAGCAATATGATAGGCATAAATGGCGATAAATAAACTGCCAGAAAAGAAAATCCATTGATCATTATAGGCAAATCCAAGGGAATGAAGAGCAATTCCAACGATGCCAATTAATAAAAAAATGCTATTTTCTTTACCTACCATAAGATAGAAAATTAATAGTTGCAGGCAAAGAAAAACCGGTAATGCCATTTGGGTGTAGCGGCCAACTCCAAGGAGAATGGCCAAGTGTCCAGCCGCAAGAATAATTTCCAGGGCGACAAAATAAAGCAATTTATAGTGGATGGCTGTTGCAAGAAGCGCAAAAGAACCAAAAATGTAGTAAGTTTGCGGGTAATCTTGCCCGTACCCATATAAAATGATAAGGGAGCCAATAATTCCTAATGCTATGTATTTATTGTCGTAATAAAAGTTATTAGACACTGATCACCATTTTAAGTAAATCCCCTTTGCTACGGAGTCTTGTATTACTTCATTTTGCGATTTATCAGAAGAAATCCAATAATTTCCCATATTACTCAAAGCAAATTTCACTCTGGGGTATTGGCAAACATCCAGCACATCTCGGCAATCAACAATTGCGGTATTTTCTTCTACATGTTTATAACATTTAAAGTTTAAATTTTTTACATCAGAAGCAAAAGCGCCCCAACTCATTGGTGAAAGGGATGCCTGTAGTGGAGGGCTCATGAATGCATCGCCTGTTTCATGACGCTCCAGTTCAATTTTAGCATCAGAACGGTTTTGGATTAGATAATAAGACTGTTCGCCGCTCTCATTTAAAATTAAATAATTTTGACTATAGCCAAAACCAGAAACCTCACAGCCCCTTGGAAAGGAAGAAGCTGCATCTACGGCATTGATTAACAATGCAGATAGGAATATTGATTTATTAACATGATTAAATAATGACATGATTCCCTCGAGAACTAAATTTAGGCACTATTTTAATCATAAAATATCTAAAGTCTATCCTGGAATGAAAAAATAGAGCTATTAATCTCTATTAGCAGCAATTTTTGCTTTAATCATTGGAGAATAAGTTCTATAGAAACTTAAAAACAAATACATGCCAATATAACCCAATGATAAGCTAAGCCATAAATTATTAGTTTCAGGATAGTTAATTAGTAAACATGCTGAACTGATTCCGTAAATTACAGAACAGCAATGCATGAGTATTTTTAATATCTTAGAATCAGTTAAATAATCCAGTCTGGAAGGGTAAACGTATTTTACCGGAACAAAGATGAGAATACAGAACAAGGATAATAAAAGCGCATTAAAACTCATTGAGGTATTTAGAATATACATATAAAAAACCGCTATATTCCAATAACAGGGAAATCCTTTAAAGAAATGATCGGGGGTTTTCGCATCCGCCTGACAAAATTGATAGGATGAAGTAATGGTAATTGCAGTAATAATAACTAATGAATATTCAGGTGGTAACATATCCGGTTTAACTAATAAGAAAAAACAAGGCGTAATTACATAATTCACAAAATCAACAATGTTGTCTAATAAAGCCCCATCAATCTTAGGTAAAATGCTCTTAATGTGTACTAAACGAGCCAGACTGCCATCAACCGCATCAATAAATACAGTAACAGCCATAAGCCATAGAGCAAAAATGTATTCATGCTGATATATTTTATATAAAGTAAAAACACCAATGCAGGCCGCGCTAGCGGTAAATAGATGAACTCCCCAAGCCGCGGCATAATGCAGCGGGTGAAAGTGTTGCTTAATTTGGCTCATTAATTATCCTAACGTTAATTAATTTAATTGCATTAACTAATTGATTTATACTGCTGTTTAATACAAAACAGCATAGAATATAAAAATAGTATCAACAATCAAAAGTAAAGTGCAAGGAGAGTTGATAACTTTAGTCAAAATAGTAGGTGTTGTGTAGTCTAAACTCAAACAATCTATATTTTCTTAGGTGACATGATGAAAATTCAAACTATTAATCCGGCTACAGAGGAAACATTAGACTCTTATGAGTGCTTGAGTGAATCGTTAATTAATAAAAAAATTGAGTCAGGGCATGAGGCTTATTTGTCCTGGAAAAAAACATCATTTTCTCAAAGACAAGGTTTGATGTTACAGCTGGCTCGTGTTCTTAAAGAAAGAAGAGATGAGTTGGCTTTATTAATGTCTCAAGAAATGGGAAAACCAATAACTGCCGGTAAAGCGGAAATTGATAAATGCGCCTGGGTTTGTGAGCACTATGCTGAGCACGCCGAAACTTATCTTGCTCCACGATTTATTCAAACTGAAATGAAAAAAGCAAAGGTTTGTTATAATCCGCTAGGCATTGTTTTTGCCATCATGCCTTGGAATTTTCCCTTTTGGCAAGTGTTTCGTTTTGCAGCACCAACCATTATGGCGGGTAATGCTGCACTATTAAAGCACGCGCCAATCTCATCCGGTACTGGAAACAAGATAGAGCAGTTATTTATAGAAGCCGGATTTCCAGCTCATCTTTTTCAACATTTGATTGTTGATAATGAGGGGGCAGCAAAAGTAATTGAGCATCGCCATATTTCAGCTGTAACTTTAACTGGAAGTGAGAGAGCTGGTAGCATCGTTGCGGCACATGCAGGGAAGTTTTTAAAGAAATCAGTATTAGAGCTGGGTGGTTCGGACCCCTATTTAGTTCTTGAAGATGCCGATCTTGACCTGGCCGCACATTGTGTTGTTACTTCCAGATTGAATAATAGTGGACAAGTATGCATCGCTGCTAAGCGAATTATTGCTCCAAAATCGATTGAACAGGAATTGATTGATAAAATTATTCATCATATGACACCATTTAAAATGGGAGATCCACAGGATCCTAAAATTAATTTAGGTCCTCTAGCACGGAAAGATTTACGCGACACTTTGCATGAACAAGTAGAAAAATCTGTTAAACAAGGTGCTAAATTATTGTGTGGTGGTATAATTCCCAGTGGTAAGGGGTTTTATTATCCCCCGACTTTATTAACTCATGTAAAGCCTGGCATGACTGCTTTTGAAGAAGAATTATTTGGTCCGGTTATTGCTGTCAGTTTTGTTGATGACGAAAAAGAAGCAATTGCTTATGCAAATAAAAGTCAATACGGTTTGGGGGCTGCGGTGTTTACTCGAGATCTTAAAAAAGGGGAATATATCGCTACTCATGAGATAGAAGCGGGAGTCTGCTTTGTAAATTCATTTGTAGCATCAGATCCCAGATTGCCTTTCGGGGGGATAAAGCATTCAGGCTATGGGCGTGAATTATCTGAAGAAGGTATATTAGAGTTTGTGAATACCAAAACAATTGCAATTAGTGATTCGTGATATGGCGCAAAATAGTAAAATTATTTTTATTTCTACCTCAAAGCAAGAAATGACGTGTTTTGAGAATGATCATTTGGTTTCAACCTATTGTGTTTCTACAGGTAAAAATGGAGTAGGTGAAAAAAAAAATAGCGAATGCACTCCAAGAGGCTGGCATAAAGTCCACTCTATAATTGGAATGGAGCATCCAATCAACAGTGTATTCGTGTCAAGAGAATGGACGGGGGAAGTATACACAGAGGAATTGGCGACCCAATTTTCTGATAGAGACTGGATATTGACACGAATAATTCAACTAGACGGTTTAGAACCAGGGAGAAACAAAGGTGGAGATGTAGATACCTTGGAAAGGTATATCTATATTCATGGTACGCCTGATACAACAGTATTAGGAGTGCCAGGTTCTCATGGCTGTATTCGTATGAATAATAAAGAAATTATTGACTTGGGATACTGGGTAACAACAGAGACTCTGGTATATATTCAATAGTAATTATAAATAATAATTAATGCTGCAGAGCATAAGCAATCCTGACGGGGTGAACTAATGTCCTATAAATTTGAAGAGGGTAAAGACGTTATAATCGAAGGAGTCGTTGAGAAAATAAAACATGCTATGGTTGGAGATCAAACGGAATTTTGCGCAGAATTTGCCAAGCAACTATATGGAACGGTGGCTCTGGAAGACCTTGATGATTGGGATATAGATGATCTTTATGGCGCAGTTGTTAATTTCTGGTCATTGATCAGTGAGCGCTTGCCCCATGAGACAAAAATCAGGATTTATAATCCGGATTTTGAGCGTCATGGTTGGCAAACCACTCATACAGTAGTTGAAATTATCTGTGATGACATGCCATTTATAGTCGATTCTCTTCGAATGGTTATTAATAGAATGGGATTGGCTTCTCATCTTATTATTCACATGGGTGGTATTAGAGTAAAGAGAGACAAACAACATCGCGTTTGTGAAATATTGCCTAGAAGTAAGGGGAACGATACCAAAGGGGTATTGCATGAAGCACCAATATTTATGGAAATTGATCGCCAAACCGATCCACGTATTTTAGAAGAATTACATAGGAACTTTGAACGAGTTCTTGAAGATAATAGAGTGGTATTTGAAGATTGGGAAAAAATGCGGGCCGAGGTGAGAGAAGCAATTAGTCAGCTCGATAATGTACCCAGGGTCATTGATGCGAATGAAGTAGATGAAACTAAAGCCTTCTTAAAATGGATTGAAGATCATCACTTTACTTTTTTAGGCATGCGTGATTATGAGTTAGTTGAAAAAGGTAAAGAAACTATCTTACAGGCTATTCCTCAAACAGGATTAGGTGTTTTACGAGAAAACTTGAGTAAATCAAGTGAGCGAAGTATTTCTGCCATGACCCCAGAAGCACAAGAATTAACCTTGTCTCCTCGTATTTTAGTCATGTCAAAAACCAATACCCTTGCCAGCGTTCATAGAGATGCGTATACCGATTATATTGGGATTAAGCGTTTTAATGATAAGGGCGAAGTCATTGGGGAAAGGCGAATTATTGGATTATATACTTCGGCCGCCTACCATACCAATCCTAAACACATTCCATTTCTGCGACATAAAGTTGCATTAATTATGGAAAATTCCAAACTAAATCCTCGCAGTCATGCCGGAAAAGTACTCCTGAATATTCTGGAAACTTTACCTCGCGATGACCTCATACAAGGTTCGGAAGATGAGTTATTAGAAATTTGTATGGGTATTTTCTATATGCAGGATAGAAAACGGATTCGTATGTTTGCTCGTGCGGACGTGTATGGACGATTTATTTCCTGTTTGGTTTTTGTCCCAAAAGATCGGTTTAATACTGAATTAAGATATGCCATGCAGAAAATCCTGGCCGACAGTTTTAATGCAGAAGAAATCAGTTTTTCAACGATGTTTTCCGAATCTATTTTGGCCCGGATTCACTTTATTATTAAAGTAAATCCTAAGGACCGCCGTGAGTATGATTTGAAGGAAATCGAAAAGAAACTTATTGAGGTGGGGCGCTCATGGACCGATGATCTGCAACATCATCTCTATGAAGCATATGGTGAAGAACAGGCAAATACCCTTTTTGCACATTATCGCAGCGCGTTCCCTGTTTCCTATTGTGATAATTTTACTCCCAGAACAGCTGTTTATGATATTAAACATATAGAGATGCTGACACCAGAACAGTCCTTAGGGATTAATTTTTATAAACCCCTTGATGAAGCAGAAAACAGCTTTAGATTGAAAGTTTATCAGCATGGAAGCACGATTCCTTTGTCTGATGTATTGCCCATATTGGAAAATCTGGGTTTAAGGGCTATTAGTGAGCGTCCTTATGTACTTAAATTTGAAGATGGCAAAGTCACCTGGATTAATGATTTTGCAATGCAATACACTAGAGACTCGGAATTCCATCTCGATGAAATCAAAGAATTATTTCAAAATGCTTTTGCCAAAGTATGGTTTGGTGAGGCTGAGAATGATGGATTTAATCAATTGGTATTAGCGGCAGGACTTGATTGGCGTGAAGTTGAGATATTAAGAACCTTTGCAAAATATTTCAAACAAATTGGCTTTACTTTTAGCCAAGAGTATATGGAAAAGGCATTAAATAATAATGTTACTATTGCCAAAAAATTAGTAAGATTATTCGAATTACGTTGTAATCCTGTGGATATTGCCAATAGAGCTGACCGTTTTAGTGAGTTAGCTGCTGAAATATTAACTGATCTTGATAATGTTTCTAATCTCGATGAAGATAAAATAATCAGACAATACGTCCATGCTATTAGTGCTACTTTGCGTACTAATTTTTATCAAGTGGACAGTAAAGGCAATCCTAAAAGTTATATTTCTATCAAACTGAATAGTAAAATTATACCCGGTGTTCCCAAACCCCAGCCGATGTATGAAATTTTTGTTTATTCACCTCGATTGGAAGGGGTGCATTTACGCTGTGGTAAAGTTGCTCGTGGAGGATTACGTTGGTCGGATCGAAGAGAGGATTTCCGGACGGAAATTCTTGGCTTAATGAAAGCCCAGCAAGTTAAGAACTCTGTGATCGTACCTAGCGGAGCTAAAGGCGGATTTGTTCCGAAGCACCTACCTGTAAATGGTACACGTGAAGAAATATTGGAAGAGGGTATTAACTGTTATAAATTATTCATTCGCGGGTTGCTCGATATAACTGATAATTATGTGGACGGTGTGCTTGTTAAACCCAAAAATGTTGTATTTTATGATGAAGATGATCCGTACCTTGTAGTCGCTGCAGATAAAGGAACAGCAACTTTTTCTGATATTGCCAATTCTATTTCCATGGAGTATGGCTTCTGGTTAGGGGATGCCTTTGCCTCTGGTGGTTCTATTGGTTATGACCATAAAAAAATGGGAATTACAGCCAAAGGAGCATGGGAATCAGTAAAACGTCATTTTTATGAGCTGGATAGAGACATATACAACAGTGATTTTACTGTAGTTGGTATTGGTGATATGGCTGGTGACGTATTTGGAAATGGTATGTTGTTATCCAGGCATATAAAGCTTGTTGGTGCATTTAATCATATGCATATTTTTATCGATCCAGATCCTGATGCTGAAAAAAGTTTTAAAGAAAGAGAGCGCTTATTTTATTTACCACGCTCCAGCTGGGCTGATTATGATAAGAAGCTCATATCAAAAGGAGGCGGCGTATTTAATCGTAATGCCAAATCAATTCCTGTAAGTCCGGAAATGCAGAAGGTTTTTGATATTAAACAAACCAGCATTGAGCCCAATGAATTAATCAAAACTATTTTAAAAGCTAAAGTTGATTTATTGTGGAGTGGTGGGATTGGTACTTACGTTAAAGCCAGTACGGAAAGTAATGCAAGTGTTGGTGACCGAACAAATGATGCTACTCGAGTGAATGCGAAGCAATTGCGTTGTAAAGTAATTGGAGAGGGCGGTAATTTAGGTTTAACCCAGTTGGCACGGTCTGAATACACCTTGAATGGCGGAATGGTTTATACAGATTTTATTGATAATTCCGGTGGGGTTAATTGTTCAGATAAAGAAGTTAATATTAAAATTTTATTGAACACTATTGTTACTGCAGGTGATCTAACTCCCAAGCAAAGAAATGAACTTTTAAGTGAGATGACCGATGAGGTAGCAAAATTGGTGCTTAGAGATAACTTCTTGCAAACACGAGCTATTAGTTTATCTGCTTCGCAGGCAATACGCTCGCTTGAGTTGCAAGGGCGGTATATTAATGAATTAGAGCGTACTGGTAAAATCGATAGAAGTCTGGAGTTTTTACCAGATGATAAAGCATTATTAGAGCGCAAGTTAAAAGGTCATGGACTTGGCCGTCCAGGAATTGCTGTGTTGATGTGTTACAGCAAAACGCTTCTAAAAGAGCAAATACTGGCCTCTGATGTGCCTGAAGAAAGTTATATGAATCAGATTCTGATTAGTGCATTTCCCAAGCCTTTACAAGAGCGCTTTAGTAAACAAATGCAAGATCATCCGTTAAGACGAGAAATTATTGCTACCCGATTAAGCAATATTATTGTCAATGAGATGGGCTTTACCTACGTTTACAGATTACAGGATGAAACAGGAGCACCAGTTTCTGCTATTGTTAGGGCGTATATGATTGCTCGAAATGTTCTTGATTTAGAATCAATCTGGAAACAGATTGAAGAGTTGGGAACCAAAATCAGTGCACAAAAGCAAATTGATATGATGATGTTGTATGTCAGGCTTTCAAGACGTGTAACGCGCTGGTTTTTACGCTCTCAAAGAAGAACCCTGGACATCAGTCAGGCTGTAAAACTTTATTCTCAAGGAGTCAAGGAGCTTAAAAAGTCTATGCCTGCTGTATTTGGTGAGAATTTCCGGGCTCATTACGATGAACAATATCAGGCTCAACTTAATGAAGGGATCCCTCCTAACCTGGCGCACGAATTAACAGTGACTCGCGCTTTGTTTGCGGCAACGGATATTATAGAAATAGCTCATAAGAGGGATATGAAAATTCAAAAAGTTGCTGAAGTTTATTTTGGCATTGAAGAATTCCTTGATTTAGGTTGGATTAGAACTGAGGTTATTGTGCATTCTACAGAGAATCACTGGGAATCTTTATCCAGGGAAGCATTGCGAGATGATTTAGATTGGCAACAACGTCAATTAACAGACGGAATTTTAAATTATGATAGTAAAAATAAAGACTTAAAATCACGTCTTGAATCATGGGGTGAAAACCATAGTACATTAATTGAACGTTGGCGTCATATATTGACGGATTTAAAATCCAGCTCTGTTTTAAACTACACTATGTTTTTTGTGGCGATTAGAGAGTTACTGGATTTAACTCAAACGACTCTGCAATCATACTCCAAATTAGAATCAGTGTATTAATCTTATTAAAAACCATGTCATTTGTATTTCAGAATGGCATGGTTTTCTCATTTAAAGGTAAGGAAACTAAAAACAGAACTGATACAAGCCGCGTTTTGAACTGTTGATATAATTTTTATGGAGTGTTCTTTATGTCTAATATGCCAGTAACAAAATATTCTTCTTTCAGCAAGTTATTTCATTGGGTGATTGCGGTAACGGTAATTATGATGTTATCCGCCGGATTTTTTCTTGATGAACTTCCTGAGCACCTTCAAGGAACAGCATACATGCTGCATAAATCCACGGGCATTACACTACTTTTTTTAATGCTTTTACGTTTTATCTGGATTCATGCCGCTGGAAAACCAGGGTTACCCACTTCTATGAAGCTTTGGGAAAAAATATTATCACGTGTTGTTCAGTATGGTTTTTACCTGCTTCTCATTATTATGTCGTTAAGTGGATGGATTATGTCAGTGGCAGGAAATCGAGTTCCCATTTATTTTGGCCTATTTAAAGCATCTTTACCTTGGGTGGGAGAGGATAAGTCATTATCTAAGTTCATGGCCGAAGCACATGAAATTATAGCCTGGATTTTAATCATATTTATCACTTTACATGTTTTGGGGGCTTTAAAGCATCACTTTATTGATAAAGATAATATTTTGAGACGTATGTTGCCCGGTAAATACAATTAATATAAACGAGAGTGCTCATTTTAGATCTCTCTGTCCCTAATCCTCACTGCCATTAAGTTAAGCAAATTGTAGGTTGGGCCCATGGCCCAACAAAAGGCATTAGTACCACACCTGAACTCAATGTTGGGCTATGGGCCAACCTACTTAAGGGCAGTGACGGGTAGGGCAAGGGAATGTAAAGACATTTCTTTCTTAATCCGGTGGTTATGAGCTTTACAATAAGTCTGGGCTCTCTAGTGATATTACCTCATTACGTCCTTCGAATCGTGCCGATTGAGCTCCTTCTTTAAGGATACTTACTGCAATTAAATAATGGTTATTTCCGAGTAGTGAATAATCTATTAACTCCCCAAGCTCTGTTTCATCCTCAAGTTTCAGTAATTTCTGACCCGAATAAAGGTTTTGTTCAGACTTAATAACATAAAGGCGTAACTCATGTTTTAAAGTTGCTCGGTAATGAGTTCTTGCAATAATTTCCTGGCCTTTATAACAGCCTTTATCAAAACTGATGTATTGAGTTTGATGTAAACCCAATCGATGAGGTAAAAATAAACCTCTAGACTCAGGATATATATCAATTTGATGGTTATATAATCTTAAAGTATGCCAGGTCAAAGAACCCAATAATTGATTACGTTCTGAAAAAATATTACAAAATTCATGTTCAATATCTGTTTGAATTATAAAGATATAAAATCCATTTCCCAGATGATAGTAGCAATAATTAGAGCTGCGGGCCTGGGCATAGAGATTATTAGGTAAAAAAGTGGCCTCGGGAATAATATCGTCTGGGTTTTGCAAATAAAAGCCGAAAACTTTTAAATTACCATTTTGCTCAATAGAAACTCGTGATAGTTGAGCGGTTTTAGTTAACGAAGTTTGGGTTGACTCAATTAAGTCCCTAGGTAAAATAAGTTTAAAGCCATTCCAATTAATAATATCTAGCAAAGAAAGAATTCGGCCTTTGAGGTTGCATTGGGCTCCTTCAATCATTTGGATGTCAGACACCAAACGTAAATCGCAGGTTAATTGCCCTTGAAGAAAATCCGCAGCTTTATCGCCAACCACATTAAGAAGACCCAAATAGGATAAATCAAATAAGTAATTATTTTTTTTATTAAGAGTTAACTCAGTATCCAGTGAATTAAATGTCGTTAAAACTCGGGAATTAATTAAATGATCAATAGTATTTTTCATGGCTAATACACGGTTTCCGTTTCTAAATGGAGTAGTGTATCATTTGATAGCAAAAAATTGGCTATCATTCGTAATGTTTTTATATAGGTTTCTCATAAGGCAGTGGGTGAGAAAGTATAGATTAATCACTAAGAGAGTATCAATGTTGGATGTACGTGAAAAAGCAAGGCTTTCATGGCATTGCAGACGTGGAATGCTGGAACTGGATCTTATTTTACAGCATTTTCTGGAAAAGGGTCTTGAGCGCCTCAATGAGAAAGAAATTAAAGCATTTGATTTATTATTGAGTAATACTGACCCTGAGTTATTTGCATGGCTAATGGGACATGCAGATCCGCAAGACAAAGAGTTGCGTGAAATTGTCACTATCATCAGAAATAATAATTAAACCAGTAAAATCGAAGGTTTATCTGCGTTTTGTTTCAGTTCTTTATTTGCTGAGTGTTTTATTGTTGATTTACTCTTCGCTCTATTTGGTAGTGAAGGGTATTTTGATTTTTTTAATACTTATTCAGTTAAGATTCGATTTTATCTACCAAAGCCCATGTTCCGCTATACAAGAAATCAGATGTAGTAAAAAAGAATGGGTTTTAGTCATGAATAACGACATGACAATACATTATGATGAAGCCCGCATTCTTATCCATAATCCGCTCTTTCAGCTTATTGAATTGTCTTTTTTAAAAAGAAAAAAATTAGTCCTTTTGTTTAATGATCAACTAACGATTACTCAACTGCGCTTACTTCATCTCAAAACACTTAAAAAATAGTATATAATAATACAATATGGATAATAATGAGTCATCAATGACATTGATTGATTTTTGAACTTCAATCCATAAAAGCAAGAACTCACCATGGATAAAAGAGGAAGTTATGGATATTAAAACTTCTTATAGCGATGAGCGATTGGTCCGTTTAGCGCAGAAAGGCAACATTAATGCCTATAATATACTGCTTGGGCGTTACTATCATAAAGTGCAGCATATCATTTATTTCCATATTAATGATCGCACTAATGTAAATGATTTAGCCCAAGAAGTTCTGTTAAAAGTATATCGATACCTGGATTATTTTAAAGAAGAAAGTCTCTTTTCAACATGGTTATATAAAATTACTCAAAATACTGTAAAAAATTATTTTCGAACAGTCAGTCAACGTTTAGATTCAGAAGCTCAATTTGTTAATGAGCAATCATTAGTGGTGGGTAACTCTCCAGAATACTTATTAATTAACATGGAGTTTGGTGAACAGATAGAATCTGCAATTTCCAGACTTTCTGAGGAATTACGGATTTGTTATGGAATGCATATTCTTGAAGGATTTTCCTATGAAGACATCGCAAAAAAAATGCATTGTCCTATTGGGACCGTCAGATCGAGAATATTTCGAGCCAGAAAATTGTTAATCAACTATATTGGACATAGTAAATAACCCCTAAACAAAGTGGAATCCATTCTTCTCCTTAAGTAAGTGCGTTAGCTCTTAACAATAGGCTGTCGTAGACTTTTAAAAAAATGGTCAATAGTCCAGAATATACAGAATTTAACTTATGGAAATAAAAAATGGTGTGCCAGTTTGCCAGGCAGTATGCGTTTTATTTGTTAATTGTTTGTTTTTCAGCTTCTTTTTCTTCTCTTTTTGCTATTACAAGTAATAATCAACAGGCCACTATTCAGCAACGAATGGATGATTTGGCAGTTTTTTTAGGGGCTCCACGGTTCAGCAGTTCTGAGGTTAATAAAGAATGTTTACCAACGCCTTATGATTTCTTACTCGTTCAGCCTTTAATGACCATGGGAATAGAGAAATATTATCAACGAACTCCGAGCATTCAGCTAATTCATGGGCGCATGGATCAGAAAAGAAATACCTATTCCCGAGCTATTTATATGCTTTTAGATCGAAATAAATATAAGAGTGAGATATCCAAGCCAAAAGACCCAAAACAAGTAGTTGTTGAACTGGCTTTTATTACCATAAATTTTAATGAGTTATCGGAGCAAGCGATTGCTGCCATTCTGAATACCAACGTACCTTTTGGTAAGATATTAATAAATAATAAAATAAACACTTTTACTGAAGATAGAGCCTATTTTTCAGTAAAGTGCAATTTCGATCTGGTAAGATTGCTTCATTGCAGAAAAAACAACATTATTTATGGTCGTGTTAACACGTTGATTAGAAAAGATAATAAAAAATGGGTAGCCAAAGTGATAGAAATTTTGCCGGGTTTAACATGCAAAAATAAAGACTGTAGCGTTTTATTAGAAAATTAATATATTAAATAAATCATTAAAGAAACAGCTGCTATTAAAAAAACATATGTTAAAATGTTTTAATTCGGGTAAATCTTATAAGACTATTATGCTGGAAAGTGATCGCTTAATCAGTACCCAAAGTATTATCTCTGAAGAAGCTATTGATCGAGCTATCAGACCCCTAAGTCTTAGTGAGTACATGGGGCAAGAAGCGGTTAGCTCGCAAATGCAAATCTTTATCGATGCGGCTAGAAAAAGAAATGATGCATTAGATCATGTTCTTATTTTTGGCCCACCTGGCCTTGGTAAAACTACTTTGGCAAATATTATCGCTCATGAAATGGGGGTCAATATTCGTCAGACTTCAGGCCCTGTTATTGAGCGAGCAGGGGATATTGCTGCCATATTAACTAACCTGCAAGAAAATGATGTTTTGTTTATCGATGAAATCCATCGCTTGAGTCCGGTGATAGAAGAAATTCTCTATCCAGCTATGGAAGATTATAAACTGGATATTATGATAGGCGAAGGGCCTGCAGCTCGCTCCATCAAGTTGGAGCTTCCTCCTTTTACTCTGATTGGTGCTACCACCAGAGCCGGGTTATTGACCTCTCCTTTAAGGGATCGATTTGGTATTGTGCAACGACTGGAATATTATTCTGTTGATTCTCTAACTCAAATTGTAACCCGCTCAGCTCAATTGCTTCATGTGCCAACCGAGCCAGATGGAGCCCGGGAAATTGCTTTGCGTGCGCGGGGAACACCACGAATTGCTAATCGTTTGTTAAGAAGAGTTAGAGATTATGCGGAAGTAAAAGGGCGTGGCATAATCAGTATTGAAATTGCCCAAAAAGCTTTAGAAATGCTAGAGGTAGATCAGCATGGGTTTGATCTAATGGATAGAAAATTATTGCTGGCAGTTATTGAACGGTTTAATGGGGGACCTGTAGGGGTAGATAGCATAGCGGCCGCCATTGGAGAAGAAAAAGGCACTATAGAAGATGTATTGGAGCCTTTTTTAATACAACAAGGATTCCTTATGCGCACACCTAGAGGTAGAATGGCCACACCTAGGGCTTACCAGCATTTTGGTTTGAGCGTGAATGAACTGGAATAATGCATGAATGTAGCAACCATAGATCAATATACAGTTAGAGTTTATGCAGAAGACGTTGATTTTATGGGAATCGTTTATCATGCCAATTATCTTTGTTATTTAGAAAGAGCACGAAGTGAGTTATTAAGAACAAATAATTGGACGTTAAGTGATTTAATACAACAGAATATTTTGTTTGCAATTAAAGAATTGGTAATTAAATATATCCATCCAGCAAAATTGGATGATTTGTTAACGATAACGACCCAAATTAAAGAATTAAGAGCATGTAGTTTTTTGTTTGAGCAAGCAATGACTAATCAACACGGAAAATTAATATGTAATGCCGAAATACAAGTGGTATGTGTTAACGGTGATTTAAAACCTCAGCGATTACCCGAGCTGAATAGACAGTAATAAATAGAGACTTCGATATTGGAGAAAAAGGTGAGTAATCAAGCAAATGTATTGATGTATTTTATGCAAGCAGGTCTGGTAGTTAAATCGGTAATGATGTTACTGATGGTTGCTTCCATCGTATCCTGGACTTTGATTTTTCAAAGAGCATGGTTTTTTAATCGCAAAAAACAGCTTACAGATGCTTTTAATAGACGGTTTTGGGACAGTGGCGATTTAAGTAAACTGTATGCTGACGTGGATAGTAATGTGGAAGAACGACAAGGGATGGCAGCAATTTTTCATGCCGGGTTTAAAGAATTTGTTCGTGCAAGAAAGCAAGGTAATGTTACTATTGAGCCTATTCAACGTGTGATGCAAATCAGTCATGCTAAAGAAGCAGAAAAACTGGAGCAACACTTGCCATTTTTTGCCTCAGTTGGTTCTATTTCACCTTATGTGGGACTATTTGGCACGGTATGGGGTATAATGACCTCGTTTCAAGCCCTGGGCCATGCACAACAGGCAACTATAGCAATGGTAGCCCCAGGTATTTCTGAGGCCTTGGTTGCAACCGCTTTAGGTTTATTTACGGCAATACCTGCTGTTATTGCGTATAACCGATATACAACTCGAGCTAATACATTATTAAACAGATTTGATTTGTTTCAAGAGGAGTTAATCTCTTTGATAGAACAACAAACTTCAGGTACAGCAAGAGGATAATACCTAAATGATTAGAGCAAAAATCAAACGGGAACGCCCAATTTCTGAAATTAATGTGGTTCCCTATATCGATGTTATGCTGGTTTTATTAGTTATTTTTATGATCACCGCACCTATGTTGACCCAAGGTGTAACGGTTGATTTACCTAAAGCTGCCAGTCAAACATTACAGCCTACAGAAAGAGAACCTATTATTGTTTCGGTTAATCAGCAAGGGACTTATTTCCTGAATATAAGCAGTACCCCGGCAGATCCTATAGAAGGGCAAGCATTAATAGTCCGTGTTGCTGCGGAACTTGAGTTAGCCAAACAATCTGGGCAAAAATTAAATGTTTTAGTCAAAGGTGATCAGGGAGTTGTTTACGGCAAAGTAGTGCAGGCAATGGCTTTATTGAAGCAGGCAGGAGCAGAGCAGGTAGGATTGATGACGGATTCAGAGCATGAGAATGCAGAGGGTCAAGCATGATTAGTACTCCCAGCTATCGAAAGGCCTTTTTTTCTGCCTTAGCGCTCCATTTATTTTTAATAGTGATGCTGTTAACTGACACTACCGCAAGTAGACCAGTGCTTCAGAAGGAGACTCAAAATACACCGGGTATGGAATTACCTGTTGCAGCAGCTCCACAACCAGAAATTGTGAAAGCAGTTAGTGTAGATAATAAAGCGATTATGGAAACAGTTAATCGTTTAAAACAGGAACGAGAACAAAAGCAAAGAGCTGAATTAAATCGACAAAAAGAACTGAATCGTCAAGTTGCGCTCGCAAAACAACAACGGATTAAAGAGCAGCAACAACTTGCCAAGTTAAAAGAAGAAGCGAATAAAATTGCTATTGCACGAAAAAAACAGGCCGAAGAAGAAAAAAAACATTTAAAAGAATTGGCTGAGCAAAAGGCATTGGAAGCCAAGCGCATAGAAGAATTAAAAAAACAAAAAGAAAAGCTGGTGAAACAACAGGAGTTGGAAGCTAAAAAACTTGCAGAACTCAATAAGAAAAAAGCGGAAGATAAAGCTAAAGCCGATAAGCTTAAAGCAGAACAGGCTCACGCAGAGAAGGTGCGAGCTGAAAAAGCTGCTGCCGAGCAAGCAAAAGCAGATATGGAAAGAAAAAAACAAGCAGACGCAGCTGCCGCACAGCAAGCAAGGCAAAATGCTGAAAATCAAGCACGAATAGCAGGAGAAGTTGATAAATATAAAGCACTTATTGTCAATGCAATAGGCCGAAACTGGATATTGCCTGAAAATGTGGACAGTAGTCTATCAAGCCAATTCAGGATACGCCTGGCTTCAGATGGAACGGTATTAGATGTTTCTTTAACTCGTAGTAGTGGTGATCCATTACTTGATAGATCAGCTCAGACCGCTATATTTAAGGCATCACCGCTTCCAGTGCCTACAGACGCCGAAACATTTAATTTGTTTCGTGATATCAGTTTAACCGTTCGTCCAGAACAAGTTAGGGGGTAACACTCACAATGAATCGCATTATTTCCTTATTTTTATTATTGTTAGCCAATCAGGTATTTGCCCTCGATTTGGAGCTGACTCAAGGTATTAATTCTGCCTTACCTATAGCGATTAACTCTTTTGGCTCCGATACAGGCGCACAGGAGATAGCTCATGTCATTGAAAATGATTTAACTTTGTCAGGGCAATTTAAAATTGTATCGGGTCCAGAAGGCGCTAATGCACAATCTTCGGTGAGTACTTTACGTCAACTGGGCGCTGATAGCGTGGTGACCGGAAGGGTAAATCGTGTTGGAAACCGTTATGAAGTAAGTTATACCCTTGCTGATGCCGTTGCAAAAGGCAATATTCTCCTGACTAAAACCTATCAAATTAATGCCAATGAAATAAGACCGCTGGCGCACCATATTAGTGATGAGGTATATCAAAAATTGACAGGGGAGCGCGGTATATTCTCCACTCGTATCGCCTATATTTCCGTGCAGCGCGGTGGAGCAAGGACACGTTATTCTTTAGAGGTTGCTGACGCAGATGGACACAATCCTCAAAGCTTACTTGTTTCTTCAGAGCCTATTATGTCGCCATCCTGGTCACCGAGCGGAAAAGAAATTTCTTATGTTTCGTTTGAGAAAAAGAAAGCGCAAATCTTTACTGTTTCTGTTGAAACAGGGCAGAGACGTTTGATTACCAGTTTTCCTGGAATTAACGGTGCTCCAGCCTGGTCACCTGACGGCCATCATTTGGCGGTTGTTTTATCAAAGAGTGGTACCCCGAAAATTTATAACATCGATATCAGTTCCGGAACTATGAAACAGCTGACTTTTGGTGACGCGATCGACACTGAACCACGTTTCTCTCCCGATGGTCGGAGTTTATTATTTACTTCCGGAAGAGGCGGATCGCCACAAGTCTATCGTTTGTCTTTAGCAGATGGACAAGTAAGTCGGGTTACCTTTGAGGGTAATTATAATGCACGGGCTTCCTACACTCCCGATATGAAAAATATAGTCATGCTGCATCGAGATGACAGACAATTTAATATAGGCTTGCAAAATGCAAACGGTGGGCCTGTTTCCAGTTTAACTTTTTCTGGACTTGATGAGTCACCTTCTGTTTCTCCCAACAGTCGATTAGTGCTTTATGCTACTCGTTTTCAAGATAAAGGCGTATTAGGCATCGTTTCTATAGATGGTCGAATAAGAATGAGACTCCCTGCTCGTGAAGGTGATGTTCAAGAGCCTGCATGGTCACCCTATTTAGGTTAAAATAATGACCCGCATTCTTTGCATGGTGTTATTGGTGTTGGTGGCATTTAATAACTATGCTTGGAATGCATTGGGGCATCAATTAATTGCTCAAATTGCCTACGACAATTTGACTCCCGAAGCCAGAGAGCTGTGTGATCAATATAATCGCTCATTAGATTCATCGCCAAGTCTCAATTTTGTTTCTGCCGCTGTTTGGCTGGATCAAATACGTAAAAATGATATCCACTGGTTTGATAACCTGCATTATATTGATCTTCCTTTTTCGAGGGATCAAACGAAACTTCCTCCCATACAGGACGTTAATGCTTTGTGGGGGATTAAGCAGGCAATTTCAGTATTATCATCTCAAAAAGCCAGTCTTGCAGATAAAGGGCTAAGTTTGCGTATTTTGACTCATTTGGTGGGCGATATTCATCAACCGCTGCATACAGCGACTAAAATAAGTAAGCGTTTACCTAAGGGCGACTTGGGTGGTAATTTATATCAATTGGGTAAGAATCCAATAGGTAAAAATTTGCATCAGTATTGGGATAACGGGGCTGGCATTCTTATTGGACAAAGTAAAAAATTTCAAGTGAGGAATAAGGCGTCGCAGTTGGAAAAAAAATGGCCTTGTAAACAGGCAAATGCAAAAAAGCAACCCCGACAGTGGATTAACGAGTCACACAAGCTTGCCCTAGCGCAAGTATATACAGTTAGCTCTCATAGAGTACCGAGTAAAAAGTACCAGTTGAACGCTCAAAATATAACGCAAAAGCAAATTCTATTCGCAGGATGCAGATTAGCTGGCTTACTAAACAGCATAGCAAAACAACAAAAATATGGTGCTTAAGATACTAGGGTTTTGTTGGTAATTGAGCATTTAATATATCGTTATCGTGAGTGTAGAGAGAGCTCTCTGAACTAGGCACTGTGCTGCATCGAGGAGATCTCTCGCTAACGCTCGAGATGACGTAGAGATAGTAAGGCTTGCTCACATCATATCACCTCGAGTCCACACCACGTCATCTCGAGCGTTAGCGAGAGATCTCCTCGAACTGGTTATCGAGCCAGCATCAAGAAGATCCTTCACTGAGTTCAGGATGACGTTCCCA
>NZ_JAJKBJ010000003.1 GCF_023618015.1 Legionella maioricensis | reverse complement strand
GAACTTATCTACGTCATCCCGAACTTATCTACGTCATCCCGAACTTATCTACGTCATCCCGAACCTATCTACGTCATCCCGAACTTATCTACGTCATCCCGAACGAAGTGAGGGATCTCCAGGGTTTACCCCTGAAGCCTCTGGTAAGAGCATTGTACTGGACAGCTCCCTGACTTGGTTCGGAATGACAACATGACGTGCAAATTTTTCGAGATTACATAAGGTCTATATTTTTTGAGTTAAAGTAGCCCATATTCGACCAAGAATCTCGTGCATGGCAATAGAAAAATAAGACAAATTGTAGGTATTCGGGATAATCATTTTTCCTTTGTCCTCAGTACTCCAAAAAAAAGTGTAATCAGTTGGAGCAGCTATAGGATGCAATCCCTGTTGCTGACATAAAGCAATAGAGCGTGGCATATGAATTGCTGAAGTAACTAAATAAAAAGGCTGCTTATGAACTATAGAGACGAGTTCCCTTGCTTGGTCAGCTGTATTAATAGATTTCAATTCAAGGACTACATCTTGCTCTGGAATGGAAAACCACTTGGCCAATTGAGCTAAAAGTAAGGCCTCGGGTTGCTCACCGGAAGTCCCCCCTCCGGATAAAACCAATTTTGCCTGTGGCAAAGCTCTAAATATTCGTACTCCCTCTACCAAGCGCTTAATGCTTGCGGAAGATAACCGGACGTTGGCTGGCATCCCTTCAAGTTGGTTTTGACCGCCGCTTAAAACCACCACCCATTTAATCTTGGGGTCAATCTGCTGCACTATGGGATACTGGGTTTCTAATTTGCTGGTTATATATCTTGGTAACCAACCTGTGCTAATAACCATTAAGAATATAAAAACCAGACATAACATGATGCGGACAAAAACAAGATATGTTCGGCGCCATAAAAAAAAGATGCATAAGCCTAAAACCAACAGGCATAAAAAATAAGGATTAATCATAAATTCAATCAAATGTCTCAGTATAGCCATTATCTTACTCGTCTCATTAAATAAAGTCCGATTAAAGCAAATATAATTGTAGGTCCTAAGGCCGCCAATTCTGGAGGCCATTGAAATACAGCACTGACTGGTCCAAAAAAACGATTAACAATATGGAAACCAAAACCGACTGTTGCTCCTACAAGTAATTTTGAGCCCATGGTAGAGGAACGTAAAGGACCAAATATAAAAGGAATAGCCAATACCATCATCACCATAGTTGTAAACGGTTGGATCATTCGTTGTAAAAAAGCAAATTTATAATTATGCGCATTTTGTTGACTGCGTTTTTGCTCCCGCAAATAGCGATTAAGTTCATGCAACGTCATTTCATCAGGATTAGTACCGCTAATTTTTAGAATGTGCGGCTTCACCAACACATCCCAGGGAAGAGAGGCAAATTTGGTAGCCTTAGTACGATCGGTTTGAAATTCTGTTTGTTTCACGTCATAAGCAATCCATGTGTTATCTATATATTTCGCTTCGCCAATTTCACGAGTAATTTTCAAGTCATGATGTTCATCAAAGCGAAATTGATATATATTTTGCAATACGTTATCAGGAAGTATCGTCCCTATAGAAATAAAATCATTACCATAGCGCAACCAGACGCCCTGAGCAGTTCGTAATGTTTGCCCCCCGGTTAACGCTGCAGTTTTATAATCGTTTGCATAGTGAGACATCAAGGGAACCAAGGTCTCCCCCATAGCCGTTATCAAAATGATAACCACAACCGATGCTTTTAAAACAGCCCCGGTTATTTGCCCAATGGACATTCCCGCGGCTCGCATAACGATTAATTCACTATGATTCGCCATGACGCCTAAACCAATTAAACATCCTAATAAACTGGCCATGGGAAAAAATAAATAGATTTGATAAGGCAGTTGTAACAAAACAAATAACGTAGTCTGCGCGATACCGTAGTCTACCTTCCCCAAGTCGTCCAATTGACTTACAAACAAAATAAAAACCTGTAATCCAGCCAACATGAGGGTTACTAAACCAATTGCCAAGAGAACAGTTTTAGCAATGTAACGATCCAGTATTCTCATGCTCATGACAATTTCACCTGATTACGCCAAATCAGAAGCAAACCAATGATTATTACCAGAAGATGTATCCACCACATTCCTATCCATAAGGGAATTTTTCCTGAAGCGGTGGCATCACGAGCGACAAACATAAAGTTAGCATAAAGAATATAAATGATTACAGCGGGTAATAATTTGGCAAATTTTCCCGAACGAGAATTAACTCGACTTAGAGGAACTGCAACAAGGGTCAGAGTAAAGACCATCAAAGGGATGGATAAACGCCATTCCAATTCAGCTCCTTTTTGAGGGGCAGAACTGTTTAAAGGCCATAAACTCCTAAGCGAGGCAGTACGGAGATCTTCATTAAGCCCCCTTACTGTCGGATGAGGCAAGCGTGCCTTATAATCAGCAAATTGGGCCACCTGATAATCCGCATTCCCGGGAACCCCCTGATATTCTTTTCCATCCTGCAGCACGATGTATTCTTCTAAAGTTTTAGGATCAGTCTCGGCATATGCTTTATCAGCCCATAATACATCCCATTGTATTTTTTCTTCTTTACTACTCTTTTTTGCTAAAAAAACCTGTTCCGCTTTACTGTGGTCACGGCTCATAGACTGAACATAAAATACTTGTTGCCCCGCATTGATGGCATGAAATCGCCCCGGCATAATGGTTTGAATCAAGGTTTGTATCCCTGTGGAGCGTAACAGTTTTGCGCGTTCTACTGCAATAACAGGACTTATCCAAATCATGACCACACCCACAAAAACAGCTACAAAGCTGGCCATAATAAAACTGTGCTTTAATAATTGTTTTGGTCCATAACCACAGGCACGCAAGATGGTCATTTCGTTTTCAGCATACAAACGCCCGTAAGCGAGCAATAAGGCCATATAAAAACCAAGAGGCAAAAGTAATCCCATCAAATTGGGTAATTCCAGCATCATCAATTTCATGATAATCATACCGGGAATACTACCGGACGCCGCGCGATTTAAATATTGAACGAACTGATTACTCAAAAAAATTAACATTAATACAGCAGTTAATGAAATTAATGTGACAAATACTTCTTTGGCCAAATAACGAAAAATTATCACTCAATACCCCTGTCATGAGGATGTTGCATGCTGACTCACTTTAACTTGAATTCTACCGTTGAACTTACCGAGAGCCCATCATCACGAATACCGTGAGGGCTCTCCCAACATTTAGAGCTGTACCTAAACCTTCACTTCGCTCGGGATGACGTTTTTCCCGGGGTTATTAGAGGTCACTTGTTGCTCCAATTCAACGATTTAAATTGTTATTTATTCAGAATAACATAAAAGATATCTGTTCATGATAATTCATGACGGGCGAATTAAAAATACCATTTGCTATTCAAACTGATATATATCCTTAATTTCCGGAAACGCAGGGTTTAATAATTTGCGCCGCTCATGATGGTTAGGTAAACTAGACTCTTTTAGTCTTCTAGGACAATAAAATGAATTACGGATTAACTCAAAAGCCCTCACTGACTCACAGTGAATGTCTTGTACTGGGTATCTTTTCAGATGCAGAATTACCTGAGTTCGCGTTAACTCTGGATAAAGAACACCATAACCTCATTACAAAACTAGCTCAACGGGCTGCTGAGCCCGGAGATTCAGCATGGCAGACTGATGTTCAAGGACATAGCCTGTTACTTGTTCAATGTGGGAAGAAAGCAGAGTTCACCCCCGCTAAACTACAAAAAAGATTAGTAGAAATAGCTGACTCTTTAATCAAACAGCACTTTACTTCCGCAACCCTTTGTCTTCCCCAGTTGGCGCAACATACTGCGGAATGGCAATTGGAACAAATGATCATTCAAATCGATAATCTACGTTATCAACTGCTTGATTTTAAAAAGAAAAATTCAAAACCTCATAAGCTGGAAGCCATTACCTTTTACTTACCCGGCGCAAATGAACAAGTATTGGAATTGGCCCTGGCAATTACCCAAGGTGTTGAAATGACCCGCCATCTGGCCAATATGCCAGCCAATATCTGCACCCCCACCTATCTGGGAGAACAAGCAGTGCAATTGGCCAAACAATTCGAAACGATGAGTTGTAAAGTAATGGGGCCTGAAGAAATACGTCAAATGGGCATGGGCGCTTTATTAGCAGTATCCCAAGGCAGTGACCAACCGCCAAGACTTATCGATATTCAGTACAAGGGGGCTGGAAATACACCTCCAATCATTCTGGTAGGTAAAGGCATTACTTTTGACACCGGAGGATTATCCATTAAGCCGGCTAATGCCATGGATGAGATGAAGTATGACATGTCAGGTGCGGCAAGTGTTTTAGGCACCTTGAAAGCTTGCGCACTGCTCAAATTGCCAATCAATGTCATTGGTCTTATTGCCAGCGCTGAAAACATGCTCAGCGGTGCAGCCATTAAACCTGGGGATATCATTACCAGCATGTCCGGCCAAACAATAGAAGTAATTAATACAGATGCTGAAGGTCGTTTGGTATTAGCAGATGCGCTTACTTATGCAGAACGTTATAAACCAGAGTTTGTACTTGATATTGCCACACTAACAGGCGCAATGATTGTCGCTCTAGGCAGCGTTGCCACTGGATTTATGACCAATGATGATCCATTAGCGAAACTCATCGAACGTGCTGGCAAAGAGAGTGAAGACAAAGTCTGGCGCATGCCCTTGGATGAAGCATATCAAGATGCTATAGATAGTCCTTTAGCAGATATGATTAATGCAGGGTTTGATCGTTCCGCAGGAAGCATTACCGCGGCATGTTTCTTATCTCGCTTTACCGAAAAATATCGTTGGGCTCATTTGGATATTGCCGGTACCGCCTGGATTTCTGGAAAAAAACGTAATGCCACGGGCAGACCTGTTCCTTTACTCACTCAATTAATACGTCATGTCGCCAATTCGCGTTGATTTTTATTTATTAGCAAGCGACCAGCCTGATGCACGTTGGTTGATCGCTTGTCGTCTCCTGGAAAAAGCCTATAGTAGAGGCCATAGAGTCTATGTACATTGCGCGAACCAAGAGGATGCTGAGCTTTTAGATGATTTGTTATGGTCATTTAGAGACGACAGCTTTATTCCCCATAACCTCTTGGGAGAAGGTCCTGAGCCACCTCCCCCTATCCAAATAGGTTTTGGGAAAGAGCCCAGAGGATTTAACGACATATTATTAAACCTTGCTCCGGAGATCCCTTCTTTCCATACCAAATTCAAAAGAATCATGGAGCTGGTATCAAACCAGGAAGCAGAGAAAGAGCAGAGCAGGGCTCATTATAAAGAATATAGGGGCAAAGGCTATGAGCTCAATACTCATAATATTGAGTAGTAAATTAAAACCCTAATATCATTTCATTATTCGCCTTTGTCTGATTCTGATATGCGCTTGACGGGTTAAATAACCCAAACTCCAGTAACGGTACCTGAACCCCGGCCCGACCTTTGTTGCATCGCCTCAAGCTATCGCTAATGCAATCAGGGTTGAGATCATAAGACGCTAATCGTTTTTGAACAGAAGGAAATGTTCCTGTGATCTTTATTTCCCATAAAAGAAACTCAACTAAGGATTTGATTGCAGAATCCAGTGCCACCTTAGTGTAAAAACTGATGGCATCGTGAGTTCGTTTTTCCATGTATCGCTCATATTCCAATGGACTATCAGGCTCTTCCGTCAGGGATGGAATTTGTCCTTCAAGCAAAAGACCGCAGGTCAAATCCGCAACAGGGCTTTTTTGTTGTTCAAGGATTGTAATAATGTCGTTCAAGCGACTTTCATTAATTTCAACAGCGAAACTTAGCTCATTAAAGTCAATATTTTCAGTAGTTCTCTCTAAAACCAGAGCACTTACCTGGTTAGCCAATTGCTCTGCCCAAAATGCATTCAGGGAAATAGGATTATCATCAATAACCACTGTCTGTATGCTTAAAGGTAAAACGCTAAAAAGTCGCGCTAATTCAGTGTTCGTCATTTTATCAAAGCCATTCTTGCTCAAATTAAGGGAAGTAAGTCTTGCAGGTAAAGCAGCAAAGGCTTCTACTAATTCAGCGTGATTCTTGGTACCCAACTTATTCCAGCTTAAATCCAAGGAGGTAAGCGTTGCAGGAAGTGCTTTGAAGATTTGGATTAATTCAGCACCCGTCTTCTTATTAAGTCCATTCTCACAAAGATTAATAGATGTAAGTTCAGGCAGAGCCTTAAAAGCTTGCGCTAATACATCACCACTTTTGTTGCTCAACTGATTTAAACTCATATCAAGGGTAGTAATAGTCTTGGGCAGTGCCCCCAATATTTGTACTAATTCATCATCTGTTTTGTTATCAAAGTCATTCTTGCTCAAATTAAGGGAAGTAAGTCCTTCAGGTAAAGCGGCAAAGGCATCTACTAACTCAGCGTGACTCTTGGTACCCAAATCATTCCAGCTTAAATCCAGGGAGGTAAGTGTTTTAGGAAGTGCTTTGAAGATTTGGATTAATTCAGCACCCATCTTCTTATTAAGTCCATTCTCACAAAGATTAATAAATGTAAGTTCAGGCAGCACCTTAAAAGCTTGCGCTAATGCATAACCACTTTTGTTGCTCAACTGATTTAAACTCATATCAAGGGTAGTAATGGTCTTGGGCAGTGCCTCCAATATTTGTACTAATTCCTCATCTGTTTTGTTATCAAGACGATTTCCACTTAAAGAAAGAGAAATGAGGCTTGGCAAAGCAGCAAAAGCTTTAGCTAATTCGTCGCCCTTTTTGCTATCAAGCTGATTCAGATTCAAATCAAGGAACGTCAGCCCCTTAGGCAAGGCCGCGAAGATTTGTGCCAATTCGGCACCAGTTTTGCTACCCAACGCATTCCAGCTCAAATCCAGAGAAGTAATGGTTTCACGTAGTTTGCCTAAAGCCTGGGCGCATTCGGCAGCGCTCATCTGATCCAGACAATTCAAGCTCAAATCAAGAAAGTTGACGCTTGCAGGCACTGCCTCAAGAACTTGTTTTAATTCAGTGGTGCCCAGACGATTTTGAGTTAAATTAAGGAAGGTAACCGTTTCTGGTACTGCTCGAATGATTGAAGCTAATTTAATCCCCATCTTGTAAAGTGAATTCTTGCTCAAATCAAGAATGGTTGTATTGAGAGGGATGGTTGCAAGCGCTAGGTCTATCTCGTTACTGGTTTTATTGCCAATATTATCTAATCGATATTGCATGGGACGTACTCCTATCGTAATCCATGGGAAAAATCCAAAACGTTTAGTTAATTGAGTAAGAGACAAAACCAGAAGACAGGGGAAAAACCATAGGTGTTTTCGCTGAACTAAAGCTCAATGACGGTGGTGGTATCATTGCAACAATACCGCCCCCAGATTCATCTGGTCTTTATCTCAACGACAAACCCGTTTAATGATTAAAACTAGGAAATTACCAGTTCTCTATTAATCCCTATAGAGAAGATAAGTCGTCAATCAAAAGCCTGTTTTTGCTGAACAGACCAATTGATGGAACATACTATACCACATTGATTTAATTTTTTACAGTTTTTTTTAAAGCATACTTCTGATCCTCGTAGCCCCTGAAGATAAGCATTGCACCTACCATTCGTTGACTAGGACCACATCACATCACAGTCCTTTTTTATAGCGGCCTGTAACATATTAATCAGCGGGATTGCTCGTTTTGCCAAACCGATTTGAGGTTCATTTTCATCCTCATCGGCTTGTGACGAAGGATTGATTTTATTCTTATCCTGTCCCAGACCCCGCTGCAGACTGGATAAGGCAGCAGGAATTTCCTCAGCCTTAAATGCGCCTGGAACAGTGCCGCTATGCCCCATTAAAGACAGTAAACTTTTGGCAACATCACTAAAATAAGAAATGTTTTCATAAGCATCACAACTAAATGTAATCAATTGTAATCTCCCTGATTTATTGTTTTTTATTTACCATAAACGCGCAACAAATACTCTGTAACGGTGCGTAAGCCCATAGCTTCTCCACCCTCAGGTTTACCTGGCTTACTGCTTGTATTCCAGGCCATAACATCAAAATGAGCCCAGGCAACGGATGGAGCCACAAAACGTTGCAAAAACAATCCAGCAATAATCGCACCGGCATAAGGCGAGGTACTGGAGTTTGCCAAATCAGCAATATTTGAGTTCAATAAGTCCTCGTAAGCTGCAAATAAAGGAAGCCGCCAAACAGGATCTCCTGCTTTCGAAGAAACCTCAGTTAACTCAGCAGCCAGTGTATCATTATTTGAGAACATGGCGGCTATTTCAGTGCCTACTGCAACACGAGCAGCACCTGTTAATGTAGCAAAGTCAATAATCAACTCCGGATGTTCCTCACAGGCTTTCACTAAAGCATCAGCCAGAACCAAACGTCCCTCAGCATCGGTGTTGTCTACTTCTACCGTCAGGCCATTGCGCATGGTTAAAACATCACCGGGTCTAAACGCGTCAGGTCCTATAGAATTTTCAACTGCCGGAATGAATACCTGCAAACGAACCGGCAAACGCCGCATCATAATCCACTGAGCAAGACCGATTACATGAGCTGCGCCCCCCATATCTTTTTTCATCAAGCGCATCCCAGAGGAGGGCTTAATATCTAATCCACCACTATCAAAACAAACACCTTTGCCCACTAAAGTAATTCGAGGATGGCGCTCATCCCCCCAGGTTAAAGACAGTAATCGTGGGGCAGAAGCGGAGGCACGGCCAACGGCATGAATAGCCGGAAAATTATCGTCAAGTAACTCATTTCCAACCCATTGCTTAAATTGAGCCCTATGGGTTTTAGCAAGTTGCTCAACCGCCTCCGCCATTTCTTTAGGCCCCATATCGCTCGTAGGGGTGTTAATCAAATCGCGCACTAAATAGATGGATTGGGTTAAAGCAAGAACATCAGCTAACTCTTCTTCTTTAACTACCAAAAGCCGTGGTTGCAGATCATATTTTTTATAAGCGACAAAACGATATTGTGCTAATCCCCAGGTCACTGCGGCTCCCTGAGTTAACTTATCTTGCACTTGATAACTTCCTGGCGGTAATAACAGAGCGGCATTAGCTAAGGCCAATTCCTGATTGCCTGAACCGGAACCTACATAAGCCTTATCTACCACGCCATCCGCATTATTGATCAAACAATAATCGCCAATTTTTCCTTTGAATTGGCGCAAGGCAAAGCAATTACGTTCGGCCGATGATAAGGTTTCCACTCCTTCTGCCCATTGGGTTTGGGAAATTAAAAAAAGAGGAATGGCTCTGCCACTATGAGTTTCATAAAATAAATTAGCTTGCATCGTTCTTATTCCTTCATCTGACCACGGAAATGACTGAATCTAAGTCCAGTAAGACCTAGGGCTAATAAATATATTACCACGACTACAAAAACATGGGCTAATAATAGGCCCAATCGCGTCACCGGAGGAAAACTCAACCAATAGCTTACTGTCCCGTCCGCGAACCATAAATAGACCGCAATAGCCCCATTAGCAATCAATAATTGCATGATGTACTTGAACCATCCTGGAGAAGGCTTAAACACACCGCGCTTGACCAGCAAAAAGAGTAAAAGACCACAATTCACGTAACCCGCTAAAGCCGAGGCTAAAGTTAATCCTGCGTGAGCAAAAAAGCCAATAAAGATAGAACATAATATTGTATTTACTATCATGGAAACAGCACCTACTTTGACCGGGGTGCTGATATCCTGGCGAGCATAGAAGCCAGAAGCCAAAACTTTTACCATCATAAAGGCCGGAACCCCAGAGGCCAGCGTTATAAGACTTTTTTGCGTTTGCATTAAATCGTAGACATGAAACTTACCGTAAGCAAAACAACTGGCAATTAAAGGCATAGCAAATAAAGCCAAACCTAAACCTGCAGGTACTCCGATCAATAAAATGGACCGCAACCCCCAATCCAAGGCCCGGGAATACTGTGCCTCGCTTTGTTCTGCATGTTTTCGAGAAAGATGAGGAAGAATCACGGTGGCAATGGCAACGCCAAAAACACCTAAGGGAAAATCAGTCAATCGATCGGTATAGTACAACCAGGACACACTACCCACTTTTAGAAAAGAAGCAAAAATACTGTCGACCATTAAATTAAGCTGAGCAATCGAGACGCCAAATAAAGCAGGGAGCATTAATTTAAGGACTTTATTAACTCCAGGATCATCGCGAACTACTCGCGGTCTTATCAACAGATTTTTTTGATATAAAAAAGGGAGTTGAAAAAGTAATTGAGCCACTCCCGCAATTAAAACGCCCCAGGCCAAACCGACGACGGGTTGCGGCAAGTTAGGACACAAATAAATAGCGGCTAAAATCATACTGATATTAAGCAATACGGGGGTAAAAGCAGGCACTCCAAAATAACCATAAGTATTGAGAACAGCCCCTGCCATAGCAGTTAAGGAGACAAGCATCAAAAACGGAAAGGTAATTCGGAGCATTACCGTAGCCAGATCGGCACGAATGCTGTCCTGACTAAAGCCAGGAGCAAACAAAAAGATAATCACTGGCGAGGCGATGATTCCTATTATCGTAACCAAGGTGAGAATGGAGCTTAAATATCCGGCGATCCGGGCAATAAAAGTCCTGACATCTTCTGGAGATCGTGTTTTTTGATATTCAGCCAAGACGGGAACAAAAGCTTGGGCAAAAGCACCTTCAGCAAAAAGACGCCGCATAAAATTGGGAATTCTAAAGGCTACAAAAAAAGCGTCCATTCCTGCTTGAGCACCAAAAAAATTAGCAAGGACCATATCACGAGCAAAGCCCACCATACGCGAAATAAAGGTCATTACTGACACGAGTGTGGTCGAACGCAGTAAACTTTGTCGTTTTGGTACCATAATATCCGTCGCTGACATGTCTTTCATTGGAAAAAGGAAAATATCTCCTATGATATACCGAAATTATCAAAGTTACATCAAGGACTATATTGACAAATTCTAACTCATTGTGCATGATCAACATCTTTTGTACTATCTGAATGAGTGGAGATTTTTAAGTGGCAAATATTAAATCAGCGATCAAACGTGCTCGTCAAAACGTGAAACTGCGCCAACACAACGCCAGTGCACGTTCCATGTTCCGCACTTATATTAAAAATGTGCTTAAAGCAGTTGAGGCTGGTGATAAAGAAGCTGCTCAAGCTGCTTATACTAAAGCACAACCTGTTATTGACAAAGCTACTAGTAAAGGCTTAATCCATAAGAATAAAGCTGCTCGTATTAAAAGCCGTCTGGTCGCTCGAGTTAAGGCGATGGCTGCTTAATCCTGTGTTTTCCGTCGCTCTAAGTTCGAAAACATCCGAACCGGCATTGCCCGGTTCGGTTCCTACTATCTGAGCAACTTTTATCCGAAACATTTACACACGGTAGTTAGCGAATTAATTTAATTTTTTCAAGTCATCCGAACTTGAGGGAATTTTGCTGCCCTTCTAGCATGTCAGGTGTACCTAACTTTGATTTATCTGTCCTTCCGATGTCTTTTAATCCTCGATAGACGGGACTTAGCATAGGATAGTAGTTACCAGGCTCCTCTTCAATTCTTTTATTTTCTTTAATCTAATTTAATCAAAATCATTATCACTCAATTGAGGATTTTCATTTATTTTATCCAATACCTCTGCAAACATTTTTCGTCTTTCCCGAGATATTTTGAAATAAAATCTATATGTAGATTGTGTTACTTTTACCAGAGTAAGAAAATCTAATGCCAATTTTCAGGAGCTTCATGTAGAATTAGTGAGAACAGCAGAACAAATACTTCAGGGCGGCACACAACCCCCAACTCAAAACAATCTCATCTTGCCCGAAACAGCATTGAATAGAGAATAAGAGATGACAAGCACTAAGCGTGTTTGACAAGATAATTTGTCAAATAACTCTATTTAGATCTGCTTTTTTATTTAGATCCGTTATTAAAAGAATATTGGACATTGAGTCGGAATATTAGACAACGTCACGGGGCAAATGCGAATTATTGATATATTTCTATTTGTTTTACATCTAAGCGATTTTCTTCGTTATTTTTAATATCACTCTGAAGAACAAGAACAAGTTTATTAGCAAAATTAGTTAACTCATCACGCTGTATAGGGTGTATATCACACCAGTGGTTATTTAATGGTAAATAGTCCTCATCATCCATCAAATCATCAATGCAAGGCCCGGAGCTAGACTCCTTAGGAGGACGCTGAAAAGGAGTAAAGAATGTGGGATTCGATTTTTCTTTAAGCACATACTTAATTAAAAAGTTTGTTTGCTCAAAACCCATCTGGACAGCACTTACAAGTTCTTTAATCGAGTACCCATCAAATTTATTAGGATTATCTATCAATGTTGGAGGAAATCCACATTGCATTAATAGTGTATTCAAAAGAACCATACAAAATACCCTACAATTGCAGTCTTGAAATGGGTGGAGTCGTTCCAATCGTTGAATCCATTTTACAATGACAGTAAGTTTTTCTTGATCAGAATTAGTACTTTCGAGTTCCGTATAAAGATTTTCTAGTATTCTTTTTATTTCATTTATCAGATTTTTTTGAAATTTTTCTTTTAACTCCATATAACAAGTTGTTTCTATTTGCTTAGAGTGTAACTCAGAAAACTCTTCTATTTCGTCGTCTGTTAATTTTCCATCATAACTATTAATATAGAATCCTTGGTGAACTCCACGTAACAACTGATTTAAATGCATAACCTGATCACCAGATCCCTTAATATCTGAAAGACTAGGGATTTGATATGGATATTTTTTATGTTCTTCAACCAATTCTTTTAAACCATCTTCACTACATGTCTCAGGGACTATGCCAAACGCGACACTATAGCCATTTCTAAGTTTTCCTGGGACAGTATTTAACATACTGACATTGCTTGCACAGGCTATGTGAATATTTATGATGTCTTCAAAATTTATATGTTTTTTTTCTATTATAATTGGTATTACATAAGCGTAAGCATTTAACACGCCTTGTAATGACCCTGGTTCAGTACTCTCCCAAGACCGCACTGCGGTATAAGTTCCCTGTTTATTTAAATCCATTGCAAAACGGTGTAATTGGTATGGAGCATATTCTGCAAGTAACTTTATTATGGATAACCCTGACATATTGTAACCAAACAGGTAGTAAATTAGAACTTATTGTACTTGGTGTGCTCACTTCGGTCAAACAAACTTATTTTTATCGTATAATAATCATTATGCGATGAAATTATCTTTCATGCTCGATCGCCACAATAAAATACTTATTGGGCATTTAAAGCCCACTTATGTAAACTAATACATATTTAATACTATGAGGCTGACACAAATGAAATTACAAAGTCAGGAAGAAAAAGACGCTTTTTTACTTGAGTGCTCACAACATATAAGACGAATTCAACAAAATAGTGGAATTAAATCTGACAGACCTAGCACTACGGCACTTATCACTGATGCAAAAATCTACGTTTTACAAACAATTTTTAATGCAGTTAATGAAAAGGATGTGTCAGAAAATGATATTGATTTAAACAGCTTATATAAAGACGTAAAAAAACAATTAAACCAAGGTCGATTATCGCAGCTTCCTGTTCCTGATGTTATATTAAAAACTTTGGGTTCGTTTGACAGAACATCCAATACCGATGCTGTTATGAAAAGCCATCGCGAAGTACCTCTAAATAATGCATTTGGGTATTTTTTGAATCTTTTCAGAAAAGAACCTTTATCTACCAGCTTTCTGAAGAGAACAGGTTTTTTTAACGTCGATGAAAAAGAGCCTTCGGTGAATAGCCAAGCCCTTGATGAGCCTAAATCAACTCTTTAAAATTTTGCTATGGATATGTTAACTCAATGAGCACCTTATAGTTAACATATCTTTCCTGGAAATTCGCATTTGCCCCGTTTCTGTAATAACACCCAAATTTTGACTATTGCCCGAAAAGTATATTCGTATTTTCTTTTAATTCGTTAGAATTAATAATTACCAATTGGATGCGAATCTCTTGTAATAGCCTTAATAATGAAGTTTCCCGACAGCCTCTCTCTTCACATTCGTATTTTAACTTATATAGTTCATTTTCTATAAAATCATTTAATTCCTCTGAATCTTTTGGAGGACTATTTATTAAAATATCAAGAATAGCTTTTGAACGATCCAGGTCATCCTGATAAGACCACGCAAAGAAAGGTTTACGTTTAATATTTGACTTAGACTGGCAATAAAAAAAATCGATGCGTGTTATTGTACTTCGTAGCTGATTGTTGAATGATGAGTTGTTAATTTCTAATCTATCGTCAGAGTTCCTTGTACTTCGTACCGGATTGTGGTTGAAGATTGAGAATCCAAGTTCCATTTTATTGTTAAACATAATATATAATCCAATGCGTTTTTTTCGAAACGTAGCATGATTTGCCCGGATTTGTAAATAAGCGTGTAAAAATAGAACAAAATCAGGTTGTGTCGCAAAAAGTTTTCCAAATGATAAACGCAGTTGTTTTGGGCATGGTTAAGCCGCTAAGGCATAGAATTGTTCAAAAACAGTCATATTTTCTGATTGCTGATGTTGGTTGTTCCTCAACAGATGATGTAGCTCCATCCCTGATAAAGGAGTTTGTGCTGAATGAAAGGCCTTGAAACCCATCATCGCTTTGGTGATTTTTTTGATAAACCGATGCTCCTGTTCAACAATGTTGTTGAGATATTAATTTGTCGAACGGTAGCTTGGCTCGATACTGAAATTTATAAACAAGAAAACAAAAGCGATACACTTCCCCAAAGCCAAATTACTGCTAAAAATCGTTATTCATTTAGATCTGAATTAATTAAGCAATAAATAAGGGGCATTATGCTTGACTTTGAAATGATGCTAACGGGCTACACATTAATTGTTGCTACAACCTCTGTGGCTATCTCCTTATCCGTTGATAAAAGCTGATGCACTTATTTAAACTCATGATGTTCCTAGATAACCAGTATCTATTCACAGAGATATCCACAGAAAATGTGGATAAGTTATTCAATATCCAAAGAAACCCAGAATGCGGATAGGCCTTGTTTTATAAGGATTTTGATTCATTTTAACTGAAATGAGAGAAACTGACGCTTGAGTAGGAAAAGAAGCTTATCCACAAGGAGGGGATAAATAAAAATAAGAAGGGGGTGGTTATGGTAACAACAAATATTTTAAAAAGACAGTCTTGACTGACACATTTTTTATAAAAATCGTTAGTGTTTCTGCTTAAAGAAGGTTTGAAACGACCCAATTTCTAATCCTGCTAACAGAAGCAACTTAAATGAATCCCCCTACTGGTATAAGCAGACAGCCGCATTATCAAAGGTTTGAATTGGAGCACATGTTACTGACCCAAAACGTAAGAAAGTTTAATATTAAGGCCAGGGTTTAGAGTATCCCTCTGCCGCCAGACGAATGGTACTGCGCCCAAATTTTTGATTATTTTTTTCAAAAATGAACATTAATTGCTCCATCTTTTCTAACGATTCATCACTGGACTGATGAAACATATCCAATTGTCCAGGATAATGATATCCGGGTCTAAAAATATGCCGTAAACATTTTTTTGCAAATTTGGTGATGATACGCAAATCATCGGTTGGATTAATAAACCCCACCTCAATGGATTGAAAGTGTTGCGCTAAATCCTCTCGAAACCGATTGGTATGAACAAAAACATACAGGCGTTACGCGACTAATTGCTGTTGTCTTAATTTTTCCACTGCCCGCGCACAATGGCTGCTTAAGGATAAACCAAGAGAAAAAAACAGGGGTACTATGCCCCCTGTTTATTAAGCATTCATTATTAGCTAGCCGTAAATACTAACTCGCTTGGCTTCGTTCAATTTCTCATAAACCCGTTTAGCAGGAACAAAGTTGGGATATTGAGTGACCAACCGCTGTAAAATCATCCTGGATAAAACCTCATCACCTCTATTCCACTCATTTAAGGCATCAAGATACATCAAGTCAGCAGATTCACCAGATGATGCTCGGGCGCGATTCATCAGCACCGGTTCAATAAAACTCACCCGTCCTTGAGCTTGAGCTTCCATTCGCTGTAATATTTTTCGAGCTTGCGGACTTCCATTTTCACTGGCTTGCTTTAATAGTTGCATCGCCTTTTCTGGTAGGCGTTCTCCTGATGTACCTTCCAAATAGTAAGTACCTAATTGATATTGAGCATAAGCATTCTGCCTGTCAGCTAATTTCTGATAAATACTGGCTGATATTTTGTTATCTTTTGGTACGCCCAACCCATAATGGTACATTCTCGCCAGAGCCAACATCGCTTTTTCATTTCCTTGGTCAGAGGCTTGCTGGTAGTATTTCAAGGCATCAGGAAAATCAAGTTTAGTACCCACTCCTGTTTCTGATAACAATCCTAGTGAATACAAGGCGTTCCCATTACCTAAAGCAGCAGCCTTTTTGTACCAGGCTAAAGCTTGCTGCTCATTGCGTTCCTGACCGAGGCCATAAAAATACATGCCCCCCAGCTGATTCATCGCTTCATCAACCCCTTTATTGGCTGCTTCAATAAACAAGGACTTCGCTTTAGCGTAATCGACTGGTACCCCTTTGCCGTACTCATACATTAGGGCCAGGTTATACTCACCCAATACATCCCCTTTATCTGCTGCCCGTTGATAGGCGTTTAATGCATCAGCATAGTTATCCTCTACCGTTTCGTAGAGGAATCCTAAAGCAACTGATGCTTTTGATAACTGATTTGCAGATTTTTTATACCATTCTTTTGCCAAGGTATAATCAGGCTCTCCAACCACCCCAAGCTGATAAAATTGTCCCAGTAAATATTGCGCAACGGGATTACCCTGCTCGGCAGAGGCGGTATACCAGCGTTGAGCGGCAACAGGATCAGGAGCCGCGCCTAATCCTTTTTCCAACATATAAGCCAATTTTAATTGAGCGTACTGATCTCCCTTTTCTGCGAGACCTTGATAAATTTGCTTCGCTTGTGCCATTTTCTCCGTATCAGAATGTTCTGGGTCATTATTTTCTGATAAATAATAATCCGCTAAAACGATACCAGCATGACTATTGCCCAAACGATAAGCCTTAACTAATTCGGGTAAGAAATCCTGCTCGGCTTGTCGTTTAAGTACCGCCAAATTAAAATCAGCATAAGAGAATTTGGCCTCAGCTGAGAGTTGAAGAAGATCGGTACCTTTTTCTTTATCCTTGGCAATTCCTTTACCCTCGGTAGTATAAGTACCCAGAATAAATTGACTTACTGGATTTTGACCTGATTGCTGATACCAATACATGGCTTTGGAGGGATCACTGGCTACTCCTATTCCGCGATCATAGAGCATCCCCAGTAATAATGCTGCTTTCTCATCACCTGTTTGTGCTTGCTCTTCAGCAACAGTAAACGCATTAGCCTGTCTTTGTTTATCCTCATCCATGGCATTATAAAATGCCAGAGGTAACAGAGCCTGGGCAACTCCATTTGCGGCAGCCCCTTGATAGAGTTGGCGTATCAAGGCCAGCTGGTGTTTTTTAACATCAACACTTAAGCCATGATTAAACTCTCGCGCCAAATGTTCACCCAACTCATATTCCGCAGGCCCATAATTATTCGCCGCTGAAAGATAAAGCATGGATAGCGCTTGCTCGCGATTGGGCTTAATATACTCTTTACCGTCCGGCCCCACTTTTCCATCACTAAGGATTCTGGCAAGAACGTATTGGCATCTTTTATTGCCTTTAAAAGCTCCATCAGTAAGCCAATTTAAGGCTGTTTGATAATCTTTTTCATCTTTGGCATGTTCTAAATACAAGATACCCAAGTTATATACTGCTGCCAAGTGCTGCTGTTCTGCGGCATTTTGGTAGAATACAATTGCGGCTGCATCATTTTGAGCAACACCCAAGCCATACTGAAACATCTGCCCAATTTCAAATTGCGATTGGGAGTCGCCTAATATCGCTTTGAAATACATTTGACTGAACACGGACATATAATTCAGTTGTTGCTGCCAACCGGGGGTCCAAAGATCCATTAAACTGACATTGGAAAAATCATCGTCATCATAATAATTAGCATCCATGTAAGGTGCTGGCAAATTAGAGCGCGCAACAACTGGGCTGGTCGCTTTTTCTAAGGCTTCTATTTGAGGATTTAAACGATAGCTGGGATAAGTCCATTGATTCGCCGGTAAATCATCTTTAGTTTTAGTGACGAGCGCATCATAGAAATTATTGATAGGAACCTCATTAGGCTGCGTCAGTTCAAACTGTGGCTTATAAATCTGTTGGCGAGGAATCACGTCCATTTGAGGTGCTTGATTGTACGTATTATTTCTTAATACAGTAGGATTTTTCCACGCACTCAATATCCCATTCATCTGATAGTTGGTTTCTTCCAATTTATCTGTTGAATCATTACTCAACCATAATGCCGCTTGCGCTAAGGGAGATATTTGGGTCTTTTTCTTGGCATCTTGAACAGCCTGATCGGCCCATTGTTTTGCTAAAGAGGGATCAGCACTGACTCCAATTCCTTTTTGATACAAATTAGCTAACTCACTTTTTGCTTCAGTTAAGCCTTCTTGAGCAGCTTTTAAAGTCCATAAAAATCCTGAATTTACATTATAAATTGGACTTTTATCCTGCAAATAAGCATGAGCTAAATGCAGATAAGCGTTGAGGTCATGAACAGCAATTGCTTTATTATACCATTTAACGGCGTCCTCTGGTTTATTGTCTGCTAATGCGGCATCACCTAAGGCCACCATTGCAGGAGCATAGTTTTGTGAGGCAGCTTTCGTTAATAACTCGACTCCCGCATCCTTATCTTTAGTCACTAATTTGCCTTCAATAGTGAGACGACCAAGCATTGTTTGTGCACGAGGATTACCATTATTAGCCGATTTATTTAACCAGATTAAACCTAATTTGCCATTACCTGAATGACGGCTATCGATAAAATTCTCTGCCAATGCAAATTGCGCGGTGGCATTACCATTTTTTGCTGCATCGATATAAAAGCGTCGGGCAGCATCATCATTTTTCTTGACACCAATACCGTATAAATAAGCAGCGGCCATAAACATTTGGGCATTAACATCTCCCGCAGCAGCTGCCTGTTTAAACCAGCGAATTGCCTGTTCAGGATTTTTATCTTGAAGTAAACTGTATTTGGCCATCAATTGGACGGCTGGTAAATAACCTTTTTCTGCAGATTTAACAAAATAACGCAGGGCCAAGTCATTATTTTTTAATTGGCCATAGCCATAAAGATACAATCGACCTAAATAATAGTCGGCTACCGCATCTTTTCCTGATTTACTCAGCAAAGGCTCAGCAGCTTTATTGTAATTGCCTAAGCGATAAGCGTTAAAGTTGTCGTCAGCAAAAGCCTGTTGACTGGCTGATGCAACGAAAAAACAAATCCAAGGTACTAGTGATTTCATGAAGATTCCCCTCTTGCAATGGCACTTTATACTCCAGGTATTATGCCATAATGTACCACTTCATTGACGGCCCCGTTTCTTGTATTACTATCTACTATCCAGAAATTACCTTTATTATTCAATCCAAATTTTACATGAACGTATTCACAAATTTTAATCGTTTCAGCACAATCGACTATTTTCCCATATGATGTTTTGCCATCCCCTAAAGTACAAATAAATTTGACTAAAGGCTCGCCTGTGGCCAAAACTGCCCAGGAATTTCCCCTGATAGTGTGGTTATAGCGGGTAGAATATTCACTGTCTTTCTCGCGCATTTGATACAAGCTGACCGTTTCAGGTAATTTATTAAAGAAAAAATACATCGATTGCAGGGCCCCTTCTTTTCCAGGGAACAAAGAGATGATCTTTAAACTTTCCTGATATCCTACAGGAGTACAGCCAATAGGGTAACGTGCATTATCCTTGAGTGCAGCCTGTTCTCGAGTTTCATCATTTTTTTTAGAGCGTGCTTGGGTAGGCGCACTAAGCAAACCAGCCAAAACGATTAATGATATTGTGAATGCCCCTTTTTTAGTTATTATGTTCATATTCTTTTCTCACTGTCGTTTAACGGACGAACAACTACCTTGGTACCCATAAAATTGTTGCGCTCACTGGATAACTCAACAAAATTTAAATTCAACCATTTGGCATCTTGAATAAACATACGAACACATCCATGGCTTGCTCTTTGTCCTGGTATATCATCAGAACCGTGCAAAGCAAATCCTTTATGGAAATACATACAGAAAGGCATCTTGGCACCGCCCTTTCCTATGGGGAAGACATCTGAGGTACATCTGGAATCCTCTTTACTGAATACTCTGAAAATTCCAGTTAATGTTCTGCATGAGCGATTAGAATCAGAACATTTATCTCGTCCTGATGATATAGGCCCCCACCATACTAAATTTCCCTGAGCATCATAAGCACCCCAGGCCAATTTTTCCTGATCGACGATAATTTGTTTTTCAGATTCCCCCTCTAATTTAACAGGGAAAGGAGCGATATCGAAAATATTGATATGGGCTAAATTTTTAGGAACAGCTATTACTCTCCCAGTCCATAGACTGTTATAGCTGCGATTGACCCTTTGTACTAAATCCCTTTGCTCCGGATCAGGGAAGAGTTTTTCCCAACTGTCTCCCGAACCGACTTTAATGCAATCATACTGAGGATAGCCACATAATGCTGTCCCGTAAAAACCAGCAGCATTAACTACAGCCACCATTGACATCATGAATGCTGTTAGAATTATTTTTTTCATCGTGCTGCCCCCTCATGCCTATTTTTTTTATATTTACATGCAAGATTTGTGCTTAAATTTAAGTTTCTTTTTTTCTTCTCTTTTTGTCGGTCATTTTTATAATAAGTTTAGTCTCTAATCTCAAATTTTGTTGTCATTATTTGATTAAAAAAAATTAAATGGGCGTAAAAAATGCAAGTTGCGAATAAATAAAAAATAAACCTATATTTTTCAATTAGTTAAAAAATTAAAAAATAATTTCTCAATAAGTATTGGAAGTGTCATCTCGAAGGAAGGGACGTTTTTCCACGGTTACTGAGAGGTTACTTTTAAAAATAATACTTACCCAAACATCCTACACCCAGACTCACCATAGATTTATGGCTGCGAAAAAAACCAAGGTTTCTGAACAAGTAATTCAGCCATTAAAAATGCCACCATTGCTTCCAATATTATGATAAATAATGAAGAAATACACGGAACTTTTATGAATTTTCGCAAAAAATCTATACCGTGATACCAACTAAAATAATTGAATGAGTACTTGAAATAAATTAAAGATCTTAAAATAACACATGGCGGTAAATTTAAGACACTCTCGACTAAATTTTGCCGCTCTTCCGTTTTCTAAGTTCACTTTACACCAAGCCCTCTTAATTTAACTGTTGTTGCTGTTATAACAAAAAGGCTTTACCAGTCCTGCGCAGGAAATTCCCGGTTAATATTTTCTTAACATGAAATAACTATAATGAGATACAGCCAGGATCAATAGATGAGCAAGGAGGATTAATGAAGTTATAGGTGAAGATCATGCGTAATCGAATTAATAGACGTACAGATAATCTTGCAAGCGTAAGTAAGGACAAAGCATTAGAAGATGAACATAATACTAGCGGAATTTTTTTTATGTACTCTTTTTTTGATAAAGAAACCCATAATAATCATAAAATAAAAATCGATAAAGTAAACCGTTGGCGTTATGAGACTTCAAATGAATTAGTTCCTGAGAATCGTTATATGTTTGCCGTTGGCAAAAACGGCGCATTATATCTAGGAAATCCGACTGTCCATTCACAATTCAAAGCGGGAAAACAAGTTCAATCTGCCGGATGGATAGAGTATCAATGGGATAACGAAGAGCAACAAGCCAAGATTCTAATTGATAATTGCAGTGGGCATTACACTCCTACTTTAAGTCAATTTATACAAACATTGTACGGGTTGCATCAGGCTAAGTTTCTCCCTGACCATCTTGAAATAAGACTAAGTAAATTTACCCTATTTGATTATGAGAATATGAGTCCTTTTTGGAATGAAATAATAAAAGAAGCCAAGCTTGAAACAACTGAGGTGCTTTCTCTGACTTATTCCGAGCAGGACGATGGATTCGTTTTTATGCGAAGTAGTGGTGAAACGGCTAAAATGGATAAAAAAGATATATTTCCAGAAAAAACGGATCTGAGGATGGAGGCATAGACCTTTTACTTTAGTTGATGCTAAAGCTACCGCTGATTATTTCTACATCTTTAAACAAAGCGCAGCCGGCCAGCTGTTATAAGCTTCCAATATTATTTGATTGTTATTTTTCTCCGCAATCTGATAAGGCGTTATATTGGCATTATTGGCGTGGAGAGGATTAAGACTGCTCAAGTGCATATGGATGTATTCAATCAGTCGCGGATTACGGGAATAGGATAAACTTGCTAATAAGTTAGAATTGGCGTTATTTAATTGATAGGGATCTAATTGTTTCGTCTCCACTAAAAACACAAAGACCTCATAACTACCATAATGCGCTGCGGTATGAAGTAAATTATTGCCATTGGCATTTACAAAGTTCCAACTTATTTGAGAAAATTTTCCATCAAGATAATTTAGCAATGGCAAATTATTTGCAGCAGTTGCATGCTCCAAAAGAGTCTGCACAGCTTTTATAGATGCACTCTCCGAGAGGTGCAGTTTAATTACACCTAATTGAAAACCATGCACTGCTCCAGCTAATAGCTGGAGTAAGGCTTCTTCACCTTGCAAAACAGAAAGCGCTAATTCTGCATTACCCAAATAACCCAGCAGATAAGGTAAGGTAATTTTTGGCAATCCCACTTTTTTAAAATAGTTGCACGCCAGATAAATATTTTTCAAAGATATTTCATTATCACAAAAAAACTGTAAATCCTTTGCAACTATCGGAAAATCACGACTTAGGTGTTTTTTCCAAATATCATTTATTCTAAAAGAAATCTGGTCGTAAAAAAATCTATTCGTACCACTTAATTGACATAACTCTCTGGGAGTCAAAAATTGCTCTATCAGGTATTGTGTAGTCAATGGCTGTCTTTGGAGTGAAGATAATTGTTCATTCAAATCATGGGCTAATCGTTTTAATTGTTGTGCAAAACCGGGGTTAGGCGCAACAATAGCTCTCTCTTTAATTACAGAGAGCAATGTGGTTTCATAATTTACAATAGTTCCTTGGCAATGCCGCTCATACATCAAACAGGCAATGACAAAACTGGCTGACCGAGAAATCCCTTTTTCACAATGAATTAATATTCTTTTTTGATGAGGTTCAGTATCTTTAACAAAGAGAAAAACAGATTCAAAATAGACTGTTAAATCAATATCTTTTGAATCCGGGATGGGAATGACTAATTGTTGAATGTCAGGGAAATTATCTTGTAACCTTGGAGGATTTTCCATCACGCTGATCACATGAGTTATCTTTTTTTTTGTAAGAAATCGGTGATTCTCTAGACTGTCAACGCTGCTTAAAAAAAGATAATCCTTAATTTCACTTGGATAAGAGAGTTGCTCAAAAAGTGAGTACATAATCGCCCTAACACAATGACCGCTATTAAATTCAGCAAAGTGGCCTTTATTATATCATAAATTGACAGGACTTAATAATTACAAGAAAAACATTGCCTTTTTCCTAATTTGGAGCTCGTCCCAGTACTAGAATATCCAGCAAATAAAACAAAAAACTAGTGAATCATTATCCATGAAAATGTTGATGGATACGTTGCGCTAAACTTTCGCTAATGCCTGGAACTTTTGCAATCTCTTCCATTGAAGCTTTCGCAAGTTCACGCAACCCGCCAAAACGATGAAGTAAAGCCTGCCTGCGCTTTGCTCCGACCCCCTCTATACTTTCCAGAGTAGAATCAAGACGTACTTTCTGGCGCTTTTTGCGGTGGGCAGTAATAGCAAATCGGTGTGCCTCATCGCGAATATGTTGCAACAGATGCAACGCTTTTGAATCCTCAGGTAAAGTAAACTCCCTGGCCTCATTAACCAGGATCAGCTTTTCCCATCCTGCTTTACGCCCCGGTCCCTTGGCCACCCCCAATAGAGTTACATCCGCAACATTCAAAGAGGCAAGAACTCGTTGTGCTACCGCAACCTGCCCTTTACCTCCATCAATAATTAATACATCAGGCAAAGATTGTGCTTCTACCAAACGTTTGAATCGCCGGGTGATTGCCTGCTCCATAGCCGCATAATCGTCTCCGGGAGTAATACCCTCAATGTTAAAGCGCCTGTATTCACTAGTACTAGGTCCTTGAGCATCAAACACAACGCAAGACGCGATTGTGGCCTCTCCTTGTGTATGGCTAATGTCAAAACATTCCATCCGCTCTATGCTTTTAGGAAGCGATAACAATTGTTCTAATGCCTGATAGCGTGCTTTTACGGTTGTGTATCTACTTACATGCTCTGCTACGGAAATACGTAAATTATTTAGGGCAAAATCCATCCAACGGGATTTAATTCCGCGTGGATTAACTTGAATTTTACATGATTTGCCACGCTGTTGCGACAAAGCCTCTTCCAGGGTATGGTGATCCAGGAGTGATTGATTCGTAATAATTAAAGCGGGAATCCTTTCCGGATTATCTAAATAATAAAAACCAATAAATGCTTCAAAGGTGTGTTGCCATAACGCGTCATTGTCTGGTGTTTCATCAAATCCTTTATTAGGTACCGTAGGGAAAAAACTTTGACTGGCTAATACCTGCCCTTCTCTAATCGTCACGCATTGAATACAAGCAAAGCCGGGGCGTACGTCTATGGCGATCACATCCGCATCACCTCGCAGCTGTACGACCGCTTGCTGTTCTTGCACCAGGCGCAAATTCTTAATCTGGTCGCGCAGCAGTGCAGCCTCTTCAAAATTTAATTGATTGACTGCCGTCTCCATGCGCTGAGTCAGCTCATCAAGAATGACCTGGCATTTACCTTGTAAAAAACGCATCGCGTCATTTACTGACTGCCGATAATCTTCAGGGGTAATATAGTTCACACAAGGGGCAGTACAACGTTTGATTTGATATTGCAAACAAGGGCGTGATCGTGCATTAAAATAGTTATCACGGCAATTGCGAATTTTGAATACCTTTTGAATAGTCACTATGGTTTCTTTGACTGCCATGCTACTCGGATAGGGACCAAAAAAATCGCCAGAAAGCGGTTTTTTCTTACTTCGATAAAGCTCAATGCGAGGAAATTCAGGATGATTGGAAAGATGAATATAGGGATAGGATTTATCATCCCGCAATAAAATATTGTATTTAGGCCTTAACGCTTTAATCAGATTACTCTCTAAAAGCAAAGCCTCAGTTTCACTTCGGGTAACTGAGATTTCAATGGACGCAATTTGATTGACTAAAGAACGGGTTTTTGCCCCCGTATTTTGTTTATTAAAATAGCTGGTTACCCTTTTTTTTAAGTTCGCAGCCTTGCCCACGTAAAGAACGATGCCTTCCGCATCCAACATGCGATAAATACCCGGCTCACTGGGAAGTTTGGTGAGAAATAAGGCTAATTCAGCCGAAGGGTGTTGAATATTCATGGAATAAAAAAATTACTCGTCTTGCATTAAATCTGATGGGTGCTCTATGATGCGATGTTTCATGGCTAAATAAGTAAGCTCTACATCATTTTTAATACCTAGCTTCTCAAACATGCGGTATCTGTATCCATTAATAGTTTTGCTGCTTAAAAACAGCCTGTCGGCAATATCCTGAACATTCATACCGCTGGTGATCATCAGCATGACTTGCATTTCTCGCTCTGATAACATATCAAAAGGCGAGTCTTGAGCTTCTTGTAAACTATTAATTGCCATTTTTTGTGCAATTTCAGCACTAAGATATTTTTCACCTTTAGCTACTTTTCGGATTGCAGCAGCCATTTCTTCAGCTCCTGATTCTTTTGTCAGGTAGCCCATAGCCCCTAATTGCAAAACACGAGTTGGGATAGGATCAGAACACATGGCCGTAACCGCAATTACTTTAATGTGAGGATTTGACTTTTTTAAGCGACGAGTGACTTCCCAGCCATCAATGCCAGGCATTTTCATATCTAAAAGCACTACATCAGGAGCGTGTGTTTTTACTAATACCAAGGCTTGCTCACCACTTTCAGCATCAGCAACAACATCTACGTCCGACATATCTTCAAGCAATCGTCGAATACCCATTCTAACCAATGCATGGTCATCAACAATTAATACTTTAATCAAATGATGCTCCTTGACCTAACAGCCAATGAACAAACCGCGTTGGTCGATGTTAACAAGAGTCGTCTGTCATTACAATACATAGATATTCTATTCATGGCACCTCTCACACTAGGTAAAATTCTCTACTACTGGCGTGTTTCATGCAATCTTTTCATTAACACGCTCTAATATGGATATTGGGGTTATCAGGATCGACCGCGAAAAGTGGAGGAAACTCGCCAAGCTCACGGGCTCTCATTAATAACTCTCCAATGTTAGAGAGCACAAAATTATATAACGTCTGATAGTCATCTATAACAAAATATACAGGTTGCAACATATCGATGCGATAAGGCATACGGAACGCGACAATAGGATCAAATAATACACGTAATGGAATATCGCTTTCTACAGAGTAGACCGTTTCACTAATAGAAGATAGTATTCCTCCACCATAAGCTCTTAGTCCTTTGGCTGTATTAATTAAACCAAACTCTACAGTAAACCAGAACATTCTTTGCAACAATGCCCAGTCGGACTCAGGAAAGGTTAATACTTTACACGCATAATCATGAACAAAATCGGCGTAGACCTTGTCCGTTAACATCGGACAATGGCCAAATATCTCATGAAAAATATCGGGTTCCTTCACGTAATTCAACTCTTCTTCGCGACGAATAAAAGTAGCCGCCGGAAAACGTTTTTCAGCCAATAATTCAAAAAATTCACGAGCAGAAATCAAGGCCTCAACTGGAGCAACACGCCAACCTGTTTGTTCGCTTAATCGTTGGCTCAACTCAGGTAATTGGGGAATAGCGTCTGCTGTAATACCCAAAGTCTGCAATCCGGATATAAATTCATCACAGGCTCTATTGGGTAATAATTTCATCTGTCTTTCGAATAAAATAGTCCAGACTTTGTTTTCTTCCGCTGAATAATTAATTAATCCTTGAGTGTCGGGTACATGTGCCACATAACTACTAGAAAATTGCATAAAACTTCCCTCACTCCCAAATAAATCAAAAATAGGCATATCGAATAATATAATTCATTTCAAGTAATTACCCAACGACGCACTAAAAGTCAACATTCCCTCTATTAATTATTACTGATTTTTCAAATTCTGCTATAGAATTTACTTCATGAATCTAATTATTGGAACAATCTAAAATGACAATAGCCATTCTAGCAACGGGTGATGAAATAGTTCATGGCGACACACTGAATACGAATAGTCATGAAATTGCTCATATTCTCAGCTCCGAAGGGTTATCACTAGGAGTTCAGCTATCTTGCAGTGATAAAGAAAAAGACATCCTCACTTGTTTGCACTTTTTAGCAGAAAAACACGACATCATCATTTTAATTGGCGGGCTAGGGCCAACCACAGATGATCTTACTCGTTTCGCGTTGGCTCAATTTACTGGAGTAACTCTGGTTCAACATGCCGAAGCATTGGCGCACATTCAAAGTCGTCTGCACGCTGCAAATGTGATAATAAACCAGGGAAATTTACAGCAATGTCTTTTTCCGGAGCAAGCCAAACTGTTACCGAATCCTAATGGTACGGCAATGGGTTGTTATTATCATTGGAACGGTAAAATATTTGTATTATTGCCTGGCCCTCCCCGTGAATGCCTGCCAATGTTTAATCACTTCGCACTTCCCTTACTCCAAAAAACCCAACACAGCAGTAAACAAATTCTCAAATGGCGAATTTTTGGGGTGGCGGAAAGTGAAATAGGGCAAACTTTAGAGGATGCACTCACTGATCTGGACTGTCAGACAGGATATAGGCTGGATACACCTTACATTGAGTTTAAAGTCCGTTGTACCAGCGATTTGGTCGAAGAGGCAAGAAGCATTGTAGATCCTATTCTAGCTCCTCATATTATCGCTACAATAGATCAAAAGGCCTCTGATAAATTGCGAGACCTTGTATTAAGTCTTAATGAACCAATAAATATCATCGATGAAGCCACTGGAGGTTTATTACAGTTTATCCTCACCAAACCAGGAGTTCATCATCTATTAAATTTCCACTCAACGAATAAAACAAATTTATCTTTTCATCTTAGCGGCTTAGTGGAATATTGGTCACAACAACCCGCCAAAGGCCAAACACAATTAAGCATCCATTACAGCAATCAAAGCCAAGAAGGCAGAGAGACTCACCAGATTCCCTATCGCAGTCCCTCCGTATTATTTCATGCTGCAGAATGGTTAAGCTTCCGACTCTTTCATCTCATCAATCAATTGCATCAATGAATAACAAAGTTGCTGGGTGCCCTGGCCACTTATAGCAGAAATGGCAAAGACCTTATCTTTCCACTTCAGGCCTTTCACTATGGCCTGTATTCTTTCTTCTCTGCTCGCTTCATCGGGTAACATATCTATTTTATTCAAAACCAACCATCGTGGTTTATTCAGCAGATCCGGACTGTACTCGGCAAGTTCATTAATAATTGCCTTGGCATTAGCAACAGGATCGCTATCGTCCAGAGGAGCAACATCAATCACATGCAACAAAACGCAAGTACGTGACAAGTGTTTTAAAAACCGATGACCGAGTCCGGCCCCCGTAGCAGCCCCTTCAATAAGGCCTGGGATATCAGCCATCACAAAACTCTTGTGGGATGAAACACTTACCACCCCTAGCCCTGGGTGCAAGGTTGTAAAAGGATAGTCTGCTACTTTGGCTTTGGAACTGGATACCGCCCGAATCAGAGTGGATTTTCCAGCATTAGGGAGTCCTAATAAACCCACATCAGCCAATACCCGAAGTTCCAAACGCAAGTGCCTGGATTCGCCAGGACTTCCCGGGCTGGTTTGTCTGGGAGAGCGATTAACACTGCTTTTATAACGGGTATTTCCCAGGCCATGAAATCCGCCTTGAGCGATCAGAACAGGCTCGCCAGGTTTATTTATATCTCCCAGTAACTCCCCAGTATCCACGTCATAAACCATAGTGCCCACTGGTACTTTGAGAGTTAAATCCTCGCCTTTTTTCCCGCTGCAATTCCCCCCCATGCCCTGTTGGCCATTTTGGGCTTTGTAATGACGCATGTATCGAAAATCAACCAAAGTGTTTAAATCACTGGACGCTTCAAAATAAATACTGCCGCCATCACCACCATCGCCCCCATCCGGGCCACCACGAGGGATGAATTTTTCACGCCTAAAACTACAGCAACCATTGCCACCATTACCGGCATCTACTTTAATAATTGCTTCATCGACGAATCTCATAACAAACCTTAAACCTAAAAAAAAACCCCGTTACCGGGGTTAAATACTCAATAACAATCAAATTAACTTGCAGCTTCTTCTGTTTGTTCTGCAACTATTGTTACATATTTGCGATTCTTTTCACCTTTGACAGTGAACTGTACCAAACCTTCAACCAAGGCATATAAAGTATGATCGCGACCACAACCAACACCAGCTCCTGGATGGAAACGTGTGCCACGTTGTCTTACAATAATTTCACCCGCATTCACAAACTGACCACCAAAACGTTTTACACCAAGAAACTTTGGATTCGAATCGCGGCCGTTACGAGTACTACCACCTGCCTTCTTATGAGCCATTGCTATCCCCTCTTACTTGCTAATCGCAGTAATTTTAACTTGCGAATAATATTGTCTATGCCCCATTTGTTTCATGTGGTGCTTACGACGACGGAACTTAATAATTTTTACTTTCTTGTGACGTCCGTGATCCAGTACTTCAGCTTTAACTAGTGCTTTAGCTACAAAGGGCGTGCCGCAAACGATTTTATCACCATCGGCCAACATCAACACCTCTGCAAATTCGATTACGTTGCCAACATCTTCAGGCAGCAATTCAATCTTGAGCACATCACCTTCTTTTACGGTATATTGCTTACCGCCAGTTTTAATTACCGCATACATAACTCTTCTCCAACTCGCCTGATTGGCTATTACAATTGCAACAAAGTGCCATATTCTATGAAATTATGGCTATGACTTCAAGTTCATTTTAAAATATTGTATACTTCGCCACCCTTTCCCGATTTTTTAATGCCTTTCGGGTGTTTAATCTGGTCGCGGATTAAATAAGGGATCCTTAAATTTTTGGAGTTTATCATCATGTCAACTATTCTTTTAGAAGCCGAATCAAGAACGGATATGGGGAAAGGTGCGAGCCGCCGCCTACGTCGTCTTGAAAATAAAGTACCTGCAGTTATTTACGGCGGAGATAAAAAACCTAAGTCTATCCATTTTCTACATAATAAAGTAATTAAAGCATTGGAAACTGAAAGTATTTACTCCAGTGTTTTCGATATTACTGTCGATGGAAAAGCAGAGCATGTTATTTTAAAAGCATTACAACGTCACCCTTACAAGCCAATCGTAATGCATATGGATTTACAACGCGTTTCAGCAAAAGATATTTTGGTTAAACTGGTACCTCTTCATTTCACCAATGAGCAACAATCTGTTGGCGTGAAAGCAGGTGGTCTGATTAACCATACAATGACTCAAGTCGAAATTCGTTGCCAAGCTAAAGATTTACCTGAATTTATTGAAGTAGATATGACTAAAGTAGGTATGAATGATGTAGTTCATTTATCTAATCTGAAATTACCTAAAGGTGTTCGCCTGACCATTGATGTAACAGACGGCAGTCATGATGCTCCTGTAGTTAGTATTCATGCACCTAAAGTCGGAGCAGTAGAGGAAGAAGAAACAGCAGTTGTTGCAGCGTCAGCTGTCCCAACTACTGATGAAGAAGAAAGTGCGGAATAATTCCTCGCTTTAAATTTCTAGACTATAACCCGGCTGCACGCAGCCGGGATTGTACCTTCGGTGAATAGATAAGTACCGACGATAATACTCAGATAGATCCTGTACGCTCTATCACAAACAACTTAATCTAAATATAACAAAGAATTCACAGTCCATGGCCATTAAACTAATCATCGGTTTACGCAATCCAGGTTCAGCCTACGAACAAACCAGGCATAATGCCGGTGGATGGCTGGTCATTGCATTGGCACAACGCCATAGTGCCCATTTTAAAGTCGATAAAAAAATGCAAGCGGATCTGGCTGACCTGGAACTTAATCAGCATCCCTGTAAATTGGCTTTACCTTTAACCTTCATGAATCATAGTGGTCAACCTACCAGAGCAATTAGCCAGTTCTATCGGATTCAACCGGAAGAGTTATTAGTCGTTCATGATGAGCTGGATTTACCTGTTGGGCGCATTAAACTAAAAACAGGTGGCGGTCATGGAGGGCATAATGGCCTACGCGATATTACAGCTCACATGGGAAGCCCTGAATTCCACCGCTTACGTATTGGTATAGGCCATCCTGGCCATAAAGACTTAGTGCATCAGTATGTTCTGACGAAGCCCTCAGTACATGACAGGCAGCAGATTTATGACTCTATAGATAGAGGCATAGCAATAATGCCTTACCTGTTGTCTGGCGATATAGCCCGGGCAATGAATCAATTAAACACTTAACAGAGGTATTTACTCATGGGATTTAAATGCGGAATCGTGGGCTTGCCCAATGTAGGTAAGTCAACATTATTCAATGCACTGACTAAAGCCGGTATAGAAGCAGCGAATTATCCCTTTTGTACCATTGAGCCCAATGTAGGCATAGTAACTGTTCCCGATCCACGGCTTGATGCCTTAAGCGAAATAGTAAAGCCACAGCAAGTGTTCCCAGCCACCATGCAGTTTGTTGATATTGCCGGTTTAGTGAAAGGGGCATCCAGTGGCGAAGGTTTGGGCAATCAATTTCTGGCTAATATCCGGGAAACAGATGCCATTGCTCATGTAGTCCGCTGTTTTGAAAACACTGATGTCATTCATGTGGAAGGAAAAGTAGATCCCATTAGCGATATCGAAGTGATTAATACCGAACTGGCTTTAGCCGATATGGATACCTTAGATAAAGCCATGCTAAAAGCTGGAAAGAACAGTAGAAGTGGCAATAAAGAAGCCATTTTTGAAATGAAAACGCTGGAAAAAATTAAAGCCCATCTTGACGCAGGTCATCCCGTTCGCACATTGGGACTATCTCCTGAAGAAGAGCAGGTCTCCCGTCGCCTCTTTTTACTTACGGCAAAACCAGTACTTTATATCGCTAATGTGGATGATGATGGCTATGAAAACAACCCTCTTCTGGAGAAAGTACAGGCCCTTGCAGCGCAGGAAAACGCCAGCATCGTCGCCTTATGTGCTGCGACTGAAGCTGAACTGGTTGAGTTGGAGGATGCAGATCGCCAAGAATTTATGACCGATCTGGGCTTAAGCGAACCCGGGTTACATAAAGTTATTAGAGCAGGTTATGAGCTTTTAGGTTTACAAACCTATTTTACCGCCGGTGTAAAAGAGGTTAGAGCCTGGACTATTCATAAGGGTGCGACAGCACCTCAAGCGGCAGGAGTTATTCATACTGACTTTGAGAAAGGTTTTATTCGCGCTGAAGTTATAGCTTATGAAGCATTTATTAGTTGTCGCGGCGAACAAGGGGCTAAAGAAGCGGGGAAATTACGTCTTGAAGGCAAAGACTACATCGTATGCGATGGCGATGTAATGCACTTTCGTTTCAACGTGTAAAGAAACCATACGCAGGTTTATAGTACCCACTGCTGATAAAATTTTTGTCCTGCTTGATTAATCATCATTCTCAAGTCAGGACAGAAACGCTGTATAAAAAAACCAAAATTAAATACCAGAGTAACAAACAAAATTAAGTGGATAATACTCCTTTCCACCCAACAAGTTCCCCCTTCCCCTTGACAATTAGCATGCTCCACCTTAGCATGCAAAGATTAAATAGTAGAGGACTTCTAATGACTATTGACCGTATACGCGCGCTGGTAAGTGAAGATTTCGACGCGGTTAATAATTTAATTATTGATAAAATCCAATCTGAAGTAGGGTTAATCCATGATTTATCCCAACATATAGTTGAAAGTGGAGGCAAGCGATTACGCCCTTTGCTTGTTCTACTGGCAAGTAATGCTTGTGGTTATAAAGGAAGGGATCATATTTCCCTGGCGGCCATGGTTGAATTTTTTCATACCGCCACCTTATTGCATGATGATGTAGTAGACGAATCAACCTTAAGACGAGGCCGGCAAACCGCTAACAGTATTTGGGGTTCAAAAGCCAGTGTTCTGGTCGGTGATTATCTCTTTACCCAATCCGTGCAATTAATGGTAGAAGTGGGCATTACCGAGATTCTTAACCTGCTGGCCAAAACCTCTCACCAAATCAGTTGCGGCGAAGTGAAACAATTGGCCAATCGCCATAATCCTGCGCTGAATTTTGATGATTATTTTGATGTCATTCGCGCTAAAACAGCCCTTTTATTTGCTGCGGCAGCCTGCATAGGACCGATTCTGAGCAATTCGTCGCTGGAAATACAGCACAGCCTGTATGCTTATGGTTTACATTTAGGCAATGCTTTTCAGCTTATTGATGATGCCTTGGATTATTGTTCTGATTCTAAAACTATAGGTAAAAATATAGGTGACGATTTAGCCGATGGGAAAGCGACTCTTCCTCTTATCCATGCCTTGCAAAATGGTACTGAAAAACAACAAATGCAAATCAAGGAAAGTTTACAATTGGGCAGTTTGATTTTTTTACCGGAAATTCTTGTAGCGCTTGAAGAAACAAAAGCCATTGAATTTACAAAAAGAACAGCCGCTCAAGAAATTGATTCTGCATTGACTTCTTTAGCCATACTTCCTGAGTCAGAATATAAAGATGCACTCGTTGAGCTGGCTAAATTTGCTTTGGAAAGAAGTTATTAATATAGCCCTTTTAGAAAGGTAAAATTGAATAACCTTTCAATTTTACCGCCCAAGTCTTTAGAAAAAGATATAGCGTAAGAGAAAAACATCATACAACGGAGTGTAGCTCAGCCTGGTAGAGCACTGCCTTCGGGAGGCAGGGGTCGCAAGTTCGATTCTTGTCACTCCGACCATATTGAAAATTATTTTATAGCTAGCGCAGCCCACATTAGCAAAGCGTAATGTGAGTTTCATAATTACCTATATCTATTTTACTATCTCATTTGTTTTATAGAATCTTTTCCACAGGACAATCTAAATAATTTTGCAATGAGTTTATTCCTATGAAAGAAATTATATCCAAACGAGAATAGTGAAAATAAGAAGGCAAGAAGAGATATTATTAATGAGAAATTCCAATCCATATTATTATTTTATAATTGATTTATGAAAAGTATAGACGTTAATTTAAGAGTGCATTAGGTTGCAATTTTAATAAACGGTATTTGCTTTCATTGCTTTTTACTCGGATTACTTTATAGTCTATTTTCTCCAAAAAACTATTAACTCTTTGAATGGATTTGGTCTATGATTTCGAAAAAAATAACTCAAATTTCATGTTCCATCGTTCTGGCCCTGCTTACGGGTGCAACAGAAGCGAATACCACTCGACCGGTGGACGAACAGCAACGTGCACGCGCCATTTATAAACAATTTATCGAAGTGCAATCCGGATTCACTACCGGCTCAACAACCCCATTAGTCGAAATTGCCGTGAAACGCTTAAAAGAAGCGGGTTTCTCTGATAAAGACATCTTTGTAGGCGGTGCCAGTCCCCAAAAAGCCAACCTGGTCGTTCGTTATCGAGGAACCGGGGAACAAAAACCTTTATTACTACTCGCCCATACAGACGTTGTTGAAGCCAAACCCTCCGACTGGAGCATGAATCCTTTCCAACTTACTGAAAAAGAAGGGTATTTTTATGGACGAGGCTCTTTGGATGACAAAGCGCAAGCGGCTATTTGGATAGCAAACTTAATCCAATACAAGCACGAAGGATTTAAACCCAAACGCGATATCATTGTTGCCTTGACGGCGGATGAGGAAGGAAGTAGCCCATACAATGGAGTTAGATGGCTGATTAAGAATCAAAGAAATTTAATTGAGGCTGACTTTGCCCTTAATGAAGGCGGATGGGGTGACTTAACTAATGGAAAAAAAATATCGCAAAATATTCAAGTAAGTGAAAAATACATAATCAATTACACTCTTGAAGTGCGCAATAAAGGTGGTCATAGTTCACTGCCTACTAACGATAATGCCATTTATCGTCTTGCTGAGGCTTTAGAGCGCCTGGCAAAATTTAATTTTCCTTTAAAAACCAATGAGGTCACCACTGCCTATTTTAAACAGATGGCGGCTATTGAGACAGGCCCACTAAAAACAGAAATGATTGAAGCAAGCAAGGGCTCGCAGCCAGCCATGAACCGTTTAGCAGCTCACTCGCCTCAATGGAATGCTCTTTTGCGAACCACGTGTACTCCTACCCTTCTTGAAGGGGGGCATGCTATGAATGCATTACCGCAACTGGCCGCTGTTACGATAAATTGCCGTGTTCTTCCTGAGGATTCACCTGAAATGGTGGAGCAATCTCTGAAGCAAGCTATCAACGATCCCCAAGTTGCCCTAAAACGAATTGGCAAACTATCCAGAGGTCCAAGCTCTCCCCTTAGCCCGGAAATATTAAAAACAATGGCTCAGTTAACTCAAACCTATTGGCCTTCAGTCCCTACCATTCCAATTATGGTGACTGGCGCAACAGATGGACGTTATCTGCGAGCAATTGGAATTCCTACCTATGGAGTAATGGGATTATTTTTGGATAGAAATGACTTTCGAGCCCATGGCCGTGATGAACGGATAAGCATCGAATCATTCTATGAATCTCAAGCGTTTCTTTATGACTTGGTAAAACAACTCTCAAACAATGTGGCCTAGGCCTACCTCGTTTTACTTATCCGCAGCTGTTGTGCGGATAAGCTCATATAGCTTATTCAGCGAATAACCGTGTGAATTTTTTGTCGTTTCATTTCAACGCTAAAGCACCTCTCTTTAATGATCTGTACTACTTCATCAAGGTCATCCGTGATATGAAGCATTTCTATATCCTCATCACAAATCAAGTTATTTTTTAGCGGGAAATTAATGATCCAATCTAACAATGGCTGCCAAAATTCTTTTCCTAGCAAAATAATAGGTAATTGTTTAGGCAGTTCATTCTCATTTATTCTATATAGTTCAACTTGTTTTGATTTGAGCATGGTAATGATTTCAAAAAGTTCATCGAGAGTACCAAAACCACCAGGGAAAAAAATATATCCCGAAGCATAATTGAGCAAAATAACTTTGCGAACTAAATAATAATCAACATTGATGGTATCGGCTAAAAAAGGATTATTTTTTAAGTTGAATGCTCCTACAGCTATACCAAATGATCGTTTTTCCAAACTATTAGCTTCAAGTGCACCTTGATTGGCAGCCTCCATAATTCCAGTTCCGCCACCGGTTACAATTGATACTTTTTGTTCAACCAATTTTCTCGCTAATAATCGTGCATCCTGAACATAACTCTCTTCTTGTTTTGCCATGGATGCTCCTAAAATTGCGACAATAGGGACTGGCATTTTCGTAATCTGATAGGACGCTTTTATATTCTGATAGAAGATCCGAAACATTCTGCCCAAAAGCCTAACCCCACCCCCTAAACCGATCATAAGCCATTTTCCTTTTTGATGACTGAATAATAATGCTAGAAATAGTTCTTCATCTCTATTTCTATTACATTTATCTTTGAATTAAACATTATTTTAACTTGAGCTGCAATCCATTGGTGATGTTGCAAAACGTAGACGCTTTGCAACATTTAATGAACGCATGATTGTCTGACTTGCCTACGCAGGGTTAACAAGGTTTTCTTAAAGGGCAAAATTATTTACTTTTTAGCCAAATCTGCAGGGAGACCATTCACCAACTCATCACTCACCTGCTCATTTTTTTTCATTGATCTTACCTTAAACTGACTAAAATCCAATAATGATGGAACTGCTTGCTTGTAAGATATATCAAACTCTTCTCCGGTATTTGGATTGCCAAATAAACACCCTGTTAATTTGTTACGGAAGTTCAAATCAGCGATAGGGCTTACCAATGCTTTTCTTTCAGCAATTAGTTTTATTTCGCTTTCTTTTAATGGACTCCTATAGGGTTCTTTCTTTTTAAAGAATCTATCTATCTGTTCACGAGTCATAGCAAAATTCAAACTATTAAATTCGCGAGTGGGCAACTCTTTTTGCAGTTCTTTTTGAGGTTCTTCTTGAGGTTCGAAAAAATTAAAAACGTTTTTAGCTTTTTCAAAAAGAGAATTCAATTGGATTAAGACGGTTGATAGTCGACTAACGCTTTATTAATTGTTGAACTCCCAGGTGGGAAACAAGTCAGAATTAAATAGACTTTAAAACATCTTTATTATCCACTTCGCCTTGCCAATTTAATGACTGTACGACTTTCATCTCGCTATTGAATTGCATTTGAAGGCAATTAAGATACGTTTTTATTTCACCAGCACGATTTGTAGTTATCTCCATAACAAAACCACCTCTAAGCGTTGTGGAGTCAATCATCAAATTTTTGTTGACTATGCTGATTTCATCAAAAGCTTTGATAAAATTATTGTACTCTGCAAATGCCTGGTATATTTCCTTTTTACCTTGCAATACGCGCACCTTACTTAAGCCAACAACTCCAGGCACCGGAAAACTGATAAAAACGCTGTCGTCCGTATAAATCTGTATCTGTTTGTCTACATCTTTTTTGCCGTTTATTTGAGCGTCTTGATAATGCTTGATACATGAGTAGATCTTTTCTCTCGTACTGGTAGGCATAATTACTCCTGATATTTCCTTTTTAACGTCTCTATGAGTTGCACGTCAAAAAACAGTTATTCTTTATATTAACCTCTTTAGTTTAAAAATCCAGAGAGTGAAAATTGACCAATAACAAGCATCCAACCATAATAGTTTCGCCAACTAGGGGAGATATTGATCCCCACTCTTATATCAACATTTCGCCATATCGGGTTTGGAATGGCATTTATACTATCAACAACTCTCTAAAAAGTTTATTTTTTCGACATGATGATGTATATTCCGCCCAATTTGAAATTATTGCTCTAAGGGGTAAAAAGTGCAGCAGAAAGAAGACAAAATAGAAATAGCTCCCGAATTAATCCAGTATGCATCAGATGTGGTGAAAAATAATTATACTTGCCGGGACGTCAGAAAATGGTTAGAAGGGCACCAGCATAACATTGAATCATTTTTTATTGCTTTAACCCTGGTTAAAAAGGGAAATCTGAAACCGGAAAACTATAAGGAAGTGGCGCAAGAATTTTTGGACAAGTTTAAAACTGAAATAATAACAAACTGGTCACCCCGTTTTCAAAGCGCACCACAACCAAAGGCCGCAGATTCCATATTAACCGGTAACTTCCAGGAAGAAGTGGTGCCTTTAACTTTGTCTTTTATTTAATCGCGTCTCACCAAGGCAGGTCATCATCCCGGGGTACAGCTCGTAGCCAGACGAAGGCGTTTAGGCATACCTATCCTCCATCCGTTCGGGCTGAGTTTCTGGTCTTGGCGTAGAGGCTTGAAGACGGCGTAAACGTCCCTCAGCCCGAACGGTATATATTTATATCTTTTGATATTAAAGGGCTTGATAACAAACAAAATTTCTTTAGCTCGACGCCTATGCGCTTTCACCCAGGTTAGCTTATCTTGATTATCCGTAGAAAATAATAAATGTTAATGATCAATTTTAATCAGTAAGTATCCTCGACAGTTGTGAGCATCCTCATCTATAGTCGACATGCTTTGCAGGAACAGTTTTTCCGGGACCCAATAAGGTTCAAAAAGCTCTCGGTCCGTATCCATAATAAGCACGCGTTTTGTTTGGGCATCATAAGCACCAATGGGAGAAAAATGCCCTACGCTCATTGTCCCTGAAATAAATTTCTGATTAAAGTTTGCAATAATAAATACATGACCAGTCTGTTCCGCCCCCATTAAGTCATGATGTAATTTTTCTGCCGTTTCTTTTGAAGTGTTTTTAGTATGAATTACTTCGACGGTGAAATTCTTTAATCCATAGGCTTTTAATGCTTTGGACATCAAAGGTTTCACCTCATCCAGTGTTACCCCGTTACCACCTTTTTTAACATTGTCCTGCCATGATTTATCCTCTACACGTTTTAAAATGTTATCGGTGGTTGCTAATTGTTGATTTGCAGCTAACGGCTGACTACTGCGAATAGCGTTAATAATCATCACAACAGAAGCAAGTGAGCACGCACAATCAGTAGGTTGCGAAATATAATAGGGGCTTAATTTCCAATAAAGAGGGGCGTCATGTTCTCGTATGTATTGATGAGAGTTAAGAATGGACTCAACACCTGAAACGTATCTTGGAACCAGGGGTTGTGTTGCTTGTAGCGCTATTGATGCCTGAGGCGATAAGGCGAAAAAATTAATTAACAGAAAAAAAACATAGTTTTTAGATTTTAATTTCCCTATCAAATATCTCATAAAATTTTTCTCTTCGTTCAGCAAATGGGGGTTGAATCATTATGAGCTAAAAGTTTCATCGGTTTTTATTTGGGGAGCCTATAACACATTTTAATGTTCCACCTCTCCCCAAACTATATCCCCCTAATCAAAAACGAATTCAAATAACCCACTTGTTTCATTACGACTTCGAATTTGAAATGACGTCCACTCCGGGTAAATAGGGTTTTAACGCATCCGGTATATGAATATTACCCTCTTTATCCTGATAATTTTCCATAATAGCCACCAGAGTTCTGCCTACAGCCAATCCGGAGCCATTTAAAGTATGAACCAGTTCCATCTCATTGGTTTCCGGGTTGCGGTAGCGCGCTTTCATGCGGCGTGCCTGGAAGGCCTCCATGTTAGAGCAAGATGAAATTTCTCTATAGGTATTCTGACTGGGTAACCACACTTCCAGATCATAAGTCTTGGCAGAACCAGCACCCATATCACCCGTACAAAGTGTAAGTACTCGATAGGGTAATTTCAGGCGCTGTAAAATTGTTTCGGCATGCGCGGTTAATTGCTCTAAAGCAGCATAGGAATCTTGTGGTTTAGTAATCCAGACCAATTCCACTTTCTCAAATTGATGCTGTCTTATCATTCCTTTGGTATCTTTCCCGTAAGAGCCGGCTTCGCTGCGAAAACAAGGCGAATGGCAGGCATAACGAACAGGAAGTGTTTCGGCCGGCAAAATAGTATCGCGGACGGTATTAGTTACTGGGATTTCCGCTGTTGAGGTCAAATAATAAGCGTTATCGCCGGTCAATTTAAATAAGTCTTCTTCAAATTTGGGTAATTGGCCCGTTCCATACAAACTGTCAGCATTAACTATGTAGGGTACATAGATTTCCTGATAGGCATGTTCTTGAGTATGAATATCCAGCATAAATTGAATTAAAGCGCGATGCAATCTGGCTAATTGATTTTTCATCACCACAAAACGACTTCCGGTAATCTTTGCTGCCAGGGCAAAATCCATTTGTCCTAAAGACTCACCCAATTCATCGTGAGATTTAACTTGAAAATCAAACACAGGGACCTCTCCCCAGCGTCTTATTTCCTGATTGTCCTGTTCATCATTACCCACAGGTACTGACTCATGCGGAATGTTAGGCATGACTAAAGCCATTGCCTCAATTTGTTGTAGTACTGCTTCCAATTCTGTTTTATTTTGCTCTAACTCAGTGGCGAGACGGCTCACCTCTTCACGCATAGGCTCTATATTTTCACCACGAGACTTTGCTTCACCTATAGCTTTTGAACGCATATTTCGTTCATTTTGTAACGCCTGGGTAGCCACCTGTAAGGCCTTACGTTTTTCTTCTAAAGCACTATAGGCAGCAACATCCAACTTAAAACCCCGTTTTAATAATTGAGATGCTACAAATTCTGTCTTATCCCGTAGTAATTGACTATCTAACATATGCTACCACTCAAATAATTAAAGTTGATCCAAATGACCTAAAACAAAATAGCGTGCCAATACAGTTCCTATTAACACCATTGCTAATGAGCCGACATTATTTACTAATATATTCATCAGCAATTTTAGCCATTGCCCCTGTTCGAACATAAACAACGTTTCCGCTGCAAAGCTGGAAAAAGTAGTGAAGGCGCCCAGGAAGCCGGTAAAAAAGAATAAGCGCACATACACTTCCGCATTAAAACGGCCAATTAATAAGGCAAGAAAAAAGCCGGCCAGAAAAGATCCTACCGTATTGACTATTAAAGTACCATAAGGGAATTGTAAACCCCATGTATTTTGCGCAAAAATCACTATGGCATAACGCGCCACTGCCCCGATAGAACCGCCTAAGGCTACCGCTAAATACGGGGCAATCATTATTTTATCTCACTATACCGCGAGTAGATTGGTTTAATGCATCAATCATAGGAATTACTTCAGGACATTCCTGTTGCATTAATTCCAACTCAGTAACCGCTTGTTGTACTGTCAGTCCTTTGCGGAAAATGATTTTATAAGCACGTCGCAGGCAATCAATTGCTGAGGATGAAAATCCTCGTCTGCGTAAACCTACTGTATTAATGCCACATGCAGAGGTGGTATGCCCTGCAATCATCACATAAGGCAAAACGTCTTTGGTCACATAGGTCGCTCGTGCAATAAACGCATAAACTCCTACATGACAAAATTGATGTACCGCAGCATAAGGACCAATAATGGCAAAATTATCGACGGTTACATGACCTGACAAAGCAGCATAATTAACCATAATAATTTGGTCACCAATGATACAGTCATGACCTATGTGAGAATAAGCCATTAGAAAATTACCACTACCGACTCGAGTAACACCCCCGCCTTTCACCGTGCCACGACTAATCATGCAATACTCGCGTATGACATTATTATCACCAATTTCCAAACGCGTTGGCTCTCCTTTATAGGTAATATCCTGAGGCTCATCACCTACTGAGGCAAATTGAAAAATTTTATTGTTTTTACCAATGGTTGTAGGGCCTTCAATAACTACATGAGGACCTATCCAAGTATTTTCACCGATCTCAACGTCCGCACCTATTACTGTTCCAGGGCCTATTGATACCCCTTTTGCCAATTTTGCAGATGGGTGAATCATTGCTCTTTCATCTATCACTTTTTAATTTCCTTTGCTGCGCTTAATAAGTCTGCGGAACACGCTAGTTTATCACCTACATAAGCCTCGCCATGCATACGCCAAAAATCTCTTTTCTTGCCAATAAAGGTCACCTCCAGACGTAATTGATCGCCTGGGATAACTACATGTTTAAATCGAGCATTATCAATACCTGCAAAAAAATGCAGCACCTGATGTCCTTCAGCAGGTTCACGAGATAAACTGGATAAAATAGCGCAAGCTTGCGCCAACGCTTCAAGAATTAGCACACCAGGCATTATGGGATTTTCGGGAAAATGGCCTGTAAAAAAATTTTCATTGATAGTCACATTTTTAATTGCTGTCAAATAATCGAATGTTTTATAATCTATCACTCTATCAACCAAAATAAATGGATAACGGTGTGGCAACAAACTGAAAATTTCATTTATATCTATAAGCTCACTCATACCTGTTTCTCATTTAATCATCATTTTCTTTAGAAGAAAGAGCATTATCTTGTTTTAATTCGCTCTAATCAATCGTAAATTGCAAAAATTATCACTTCATTATTTTTCTAAATCGAGTTTGGCTGGAAAAAATCTACGATATTAATGGGGAGACAATAAATTTCCATTAGAATCAAGAGCTTTCTATTTTCTTCTCTAATGCTCCAAGTTTTGTTATATAATCGTCTAAACGTCTAAATCGCGCCGCGTTGCGACGCCAACGTTGATGTTCATGAACTAAAGTCCCTGAAGAGTAAATTCCTGCTTTAGCAATTGACTTGCTTACCGTAGACATGCCAGTGATTACTACATCATTGGACAATCGGACATTTGCTGCGATACAACTTGCACCGCCAATAATACAATCAGAACCAATCAGGGCATGAGCCCCAATAGCGGCGCATCCAGCTATTGCAGTATTAGCTCCAATAATCACATCATGAGCAATTTGTACGAGGTTATCGATACAAACCCCCTCGGCCAAATAAGTGTCGCTAAATGAACCTCTATCTATGACCGTATTCGCGCCAATGTGCACTTTGTTAGAAATAATTACCCCACCTACAGCCGGTCCTTGCTGCCAAGTTCCATGATGTTTCAAATAGTTAAACGGTGAAGCGCCAATAATGCACCCATCACTCAGTACAACATTTTGTCCCACTTGGCTACCTGAGTAAATCATCACTCCATGACCTATTTGACTGCCTCTTCCAATACGAACATCGGATTCAACTACGGTATTAGAGCCGATACAAACACCATCATCCAATTGAACTTGTTCATTGATCACCGTATTAGCCCCTATGGATACTCCTTGGCCTAACTGTACGGATTGATGAATTTGGGCAGTGGGATGTATTCCCGAACTATTTTTTTGAGCAATGGCTAAATATTTTGCAGCTTCATTCATTGCTATCAATGGATTGGATACAACTATAGCATTTACTGGACACAAGGGCTTATGTTCCGATTTGAGCAAGACCACCCCTGCAGCAGTGGACTCCAAGCTCTCTTGCAAGAGTAGATTGTCAAAATAAGCCACATCCCTCGAAGTAGCGCGACTCAAGGAGGATAAACTAAAAATGGCGTGATTGGCATTACCATGCCACACGCCATCTAAATAATCTGCTAATTGCGCTAAAGTCAGCAACTCATCTTCGCCAGACTAATTAATTGCTTTAATAACTTTATCAGTTACATCAAGAGCTTCAGTACTGAAAGGAGCAGCATCTTTCTGAACAATAATGTCATATTTTTCGTCTTTAGCAATTTTGCCGATTGCTGCACGAACTTTAGTATATAGACCTTCCATCGCTTCGTTATGAGCAGTACTTAATTCTTGCTGATATTGTTGTCCATCACGCTCAAATTGCTGTTGTGCTGAAACAATTTTCTTTTCAAGCTCTTTCTTTTGAGTAGCACTCATAATAGCGCTATCACGCTTGAATTTTTCCATATCACTTTTCAAGCTAGCTTCTACAGCCACCAGTTTGTCACGACGAGGCTTAAATTCTTTTTCCAACGTTTGTTGGATAGTTTTCATCTGACTAGAAGTCTGCATGATCTTTTGTAGGTCAACCACGCCAATTTTCGCCCAATCGGCAAATAAACTTGTGCCACCTAAACTAAAAACCAATGCGACTAAGACCGCACCAATACGCTTCATAATCATCTCCTAATTTAAAGATCGTGATGCTAGCACAATTCGAAAAAGGTTGCGATATGTACAGCACTACTTTTCAACAAATCCCTAAAAGTTACTAAAAATTGTAATTTATTTGGAAATATTGTTCTTTATATTGATTCCTTTATCAGAGCGTTAAGACAGGGTAGCAAGATCTGCAAAAGTTCAGATACATGAGTCTTTTGCAGATGTCCTTTTCCTCAAGGCTGCCCAGTCGTTTCCTTCTTCTAAAAACCTGAAGACAGAGCAAATTGGAAAAACTGTGTTTTATCAAACTGTTGTGGGTTCAAGGCTTTAGCAATACTAAATGCCAATGGTCCAAAAGGAGAGCGCCACTCTAAGGATATACCCGCAGAGTAACGTAATGGCCCTTCCAAAACGCCAGTTAAAGCGGCAGGAGTCGCTCTTGAAAATACGTTACCGGCATCCGCAAAAATAGTAGTTCTTATGTTATCTCGGCTTAAAGGATAAGGTAAAACAAGACCAGCACTTCCGTTAACCAGGAAGTTGGCACCTATAGCATTTCCAAAATTATCTATTGGGCCTAAAGAATAACTATCATAGCCGCGAACCTGGCCAGGCTGAGCCGTTCCCCCAGCATAATAGTTTTCAAAAAATGGAAGACCGTTACTATCGAAGGTATTCCCATAGCCTACGTTCCCTAAAATGGAAAATATCCATCCGCGGCCTAAGGGATAATACGCATGTGCTTGATAAGAACTCTTATAATAAGTTAATGATTGTGAGGTTGAAGGCAAGGCCACAACCGCAATTGCTTGTTGATTTATTCCTTTGTTCGGATAAGGCAGTTGATCATAACTGTTTCGACTCCAGCCTGAAGTCAGACGGACCTCCTGAAAATGTGAACCAAATAAATTAACAAAATTCTGAATCGGAATTACCGGACCTACAGTTTTGATATTCACATCCTGGTATCCATAACCCAATTGGAAGCTACTTGCCTCTCCCAGAGGGAAATTATAACTGACATCAACACCATAGCGATCAGAGCTGAACGTACTAACATTTAGATTTTTGGGATCAATTTTAGAATAATACAGGCTTGCTCCCCGGCCAATGCCAGTCTCCGTATAGAAGGGATTATAATAATTCAATGAATAATCCTGTCCCCATTTGGTAGCATTAAACGTAGCTCCCATGGAACGACCAGTACCCATGAAATTATGTTGAGTCACTGAAGTATTAAATTGATAACCATTAGTACCGTATCCAATGGAAGCACTCGCCTCAGCAGAAGGCGCCTCTTCTACTTGCACATCCAAATCAACTTGATTGTTCGTTCCGGCTACAGGATTGGTTTTAACATCAATATTTTTTATATAACCCAATAAACGTAATTGTCGTTCAGATTCTTTAATATTATGTAACGATAATAACCCACCTTCATCCTGACGAATCATACTTCGTAAGACAAAGTCGCCGGTTTTGGTATTACCATGAAAATTAATGCGACGCACATAAACATGACGACCAGGCTCAACCATGAACGTGATGAACACTGTCTTATTATTCTCATCTATTCGCGGATCAGCGCTAATAGCAGGGAAGCCATAACCTACATCCCCTAAAGCCAAACCAATCGCCGAGATAGATTCCGTCACTTTTTTACGGGAAAAGACATCGCCTTTTTTGACTTGCACCAGAGATTCAAGTTTTTCTTTAGGCAATACCGTCCGACCAGCTAATGCGTAGCCTGCAAAACGATATTGAGGACCCTCCTCAACATGAATGTTGATATAAACGTCTTTTCTGTCTGGAGACAATAAGACCTGTGATGAAACTATATTAAATTTCAGATAGCCTCTATCCAAATAGAAAGAGCGTAAGGCTTCTAAAGAAGCATCCATCCCTGCTTTGGAATACTGATCTTTTTTAGTAAAATAGGTAAAAATATTACTCGTTGTCAATGCAAATTCAGGGAGTAATTCGTTAGTGGAGAAGTCATGGTTACCAATGATTTTTATTTCTCTGATTCGCGAGACTCGCCCCTCAGAAACAGTAACGGTAATGCCAACTCTATTGTCCGTTAAAGGAGTCACTCGGGTCTCAATACGCGAATTGTATTTTCCTCTGGCGGTGTATGCCTGCTTTAACTCTTTCTCCAGACGCTCTAAAGAGGATTTTTGAAATACGCGACCTTTAGCTAATCCCATTTCTTTGAGAAAAGCTTTCATTTTATCAGCAGGAATTTCTTTATTTCCCACTATAGTAATCGTTCCTATAGTTGCTCTTTCTACCACATTAACAATTAATATATTGCCTTGTCGCTCAAGCGAGACAGATTGGAAAAAGCCTGTATCATAAAGAGTGCGAATGATTTGTCCCGTTGAGCCAGGACTTATTTCCTCACCTACTTGAACAGGAATATAGTTTAATACCGTTCCAGTAGATACTCTTTGTAAACCGGTAACTTTTATACCACGAACAATAAAGCCTCCTTCGGCTGCAGTCTGTGCAGACCAAGCTAAAAGAGTGGAACAACAAACACCTAAAATTAATTTATTACCGACTTTTTTCATTATTATTTTACGTCCAGTACTACGTGCATTCTTGAATTTAAGAATCGATTCAGTCACGCCAAAAATTGAAACCCTTTTATAGGAAGTAGAAACAGCTGTCAAGTTTCTCTATCGCTAATAAGCTATTTTAATCACATTATCGCTCTGGCCCCATCTTGTTACATCCCTCACTACGTTGTTCCATTGCAAAAGCTTAAGGAACAATAAGTGCCCTGTGATTACTCAATCAAAGCAGAGCCACTTCAGGCGAAAGTTATTCTTTTATCCTAGCCAGTTAATCTCGAGATATCATTAGTAAGCGCTACGAACATTAAGGCAACCAAGAGAAATAAACCAATATAAAGACCTATGGATTTAACCCCATCCGACAAAGGCTTGCGTCTAATAATTTCCACCACATAATACAACAAATGCCCGCCATCCAGCATAGGAATAGGCAATAAATTTAAAGCCCCTAAGCTGATGCTCACTAAAGCAAGAAAAAACAGATAAGATACTAATCCGCCACGTCCCGAATCACCAGCCCCTTGGGCGATGCCTACAGGACCACTAATGCTGTTTAGCCCCAGCTTTCCCGTAATCAGTCGGCTCATTAAAGTAAACGTAGTTCCTGTAAGGTGAATGGTTTGCTTGAAAGCAGTACCAATAGCTTCTAGCGGGCTTTGGCGCTCCAAACGTAACCAATGAGCAGGCCAATCTACTTTTTGCGAGCGCACCCCAATAAATCCCTCATTTTTACCTTGATTCTGTTGACTACCAGTAAGTAACTCAATATTTTGCACTGTTCCCCTTCTTTGGATTTGAAGAGTCAATCGAGTATCAGGACGCACCCGAACATAATCTACTAAAAACAGCCAATCATCAAAAGGCTTACCATCCACGCTTAAAATTTTGTCAGCAACGTGCAATCCCGCCTTTTCAGCTGGAGAATCAGGCACCACTTCCCCAATCACCGGCGGTACCGTTGGAATAAATGGCTCTATCCCCAGACTTTTAAGGGGATCTGGTCTTTTATCATCCAACTTCCAATTAGCTAAAGGAAGAGACACCACACTTTGATGCCCGTCAACTAAAGATTTAACGGTTAAACTGACTGTTTCCTGAGAACCAACTAAAGGCATCATCGCGTATTGAAAGTCGCGCCAACTGTTTATCTTAACATCGTTAAGAGCGATAATTTCTTCTTTTGGTGTCAAACCCGCCTTTGCAGCAATGCTGTTTGGCTTCACCGACTCAATCATCGGCGCTAGAGAATGCATCCCAATAACTAAAACAAACCACAAGGCTATAAAAGCAAAAATAAAATTAAATAGAGGGCCGGCCAATACAATGGCAATGCGCACTAGTACGGATTGATTATTAAAGGCCAAATGCTTTTCTTTTTCGTCTACGTTCCCTTCAGACTCATCAAGCATTTTGACATAGCCACCCAGAGGAATCAGCGACCAGGCATACTCAGTTCCTCTTTTATCGTGCCAGCGAGCCAGTACTTTTCCAAAACCAAAAGAAAAGCGTAATACTTTTACGCCACACCAACGCGCAATTTGAAAATGACCATACTCATGCACAATGACCAGCAATAATAAAGCTAATAAAAAATACAGAAGGGTTATAAGCATGGCGCTATCCCAAAGTTAATACGCTGGAAATTAAACTCCCCGCGGTATATAAGTTAATCCAAAATAAAATAAAGGCAAAGCAGCAATCAAACTGTCCAATCGATCTAGAATACCGCCATGACCAGGAATAAGAGTACCCGTATCTTTTAAATGACAACGTCGTTTTAATATACTGATAAATAAATCACCAAAAATAGAAATGATCACGGTAGCCAGTGCTAAGCCAAACCAGCAGACAATATAATTTGGTTTAAAACAAATAAAACCAATTACCGCAACAACCATCGCTAAAATAACGCCACCAGCTACGCCTTCCCATGACTTGCCGGGACTTACTTGAGGAATTAATTTATGCTTTCCCCAACGCTTACCGGTGATATAGGCACCTATATCGGAAGCCCAAATTAAAAAAAGTAAATAAACAAGTAAGGTTTTACCCTGAGGTAAATAATAAAGATGAATAAGGCTTTGCAAAAATAAAGGCAAGAGCAGAAAACAAACCCCAGCCACTACAGCGGGATAGCCCCAATAATGTTGCGAGTTGGGGAAAGTTAATATGGCAATACAATTTAATGCCCAAACTACTAGCCCGAGAATTAACCAATAAGAAAACAAATAACCACAAGCCCACAAACCGAATACCAGGAGAACAAGGAAACCGATTTGAAAAGCCAGCGTATTTAATGGAATTAACCCCCAACACTCTCTGCCAGCAACCAAAAGAATCAACAAGACAACCCCGCCTAAAAACCAGGCAGGGGCATAAAAAAGAATCAATAAAACCAAAGGCACGAGAACAAGTGTGGTGATTAAGCGTTGCATAAACATGATGGTGCCCTTATTTAGATGGAGAAACGAGTCCAAACCGTCTTTTGCGTTTACTAAAAGATGCTAATGCCAAACTCAACTCATGTTCATTAAAGTCTGGCCAATGGACTTCTGTAAAATAAAGCTCTGTATAAGCTAGCTGCCAAAGGAAAAAATTACTAATTCGTAACTCGCCACTGGTCCGTATAAAGAGATCCGGCTCAGGCAAACCATCAGTATCCAGGAATTGAGCAAAGGCTTCTTCATTGATCTCATCCAAAGTCAACTGACCATTAACTACAGCTTGGGTCATCTTTTTTGCAGCAGTTACTATATCCCACTTCCCGCCATAATTAACTACCACATTCAAAATTAATTGTTGATTATTGCGCGTCAATGTCTCCGCTTCATGCATTTGTTTTTGCAAAACAGCAGATAAAAGACTTCTGTCTCCAGTAAAATGCATTCGGATGCCGTGTTGATTTAACTCTGCTAACTCGTTTCTTAAAGCCTCTAAAAACAACTTCATGAGAAAATTGACTTCTTCAGCTGGTCTCGACCAGTTTTCAGAACTAAACGCAAATAAACTAAGACAGGGAATTTTTTTTTCCAAACAACAACGAATCATTTTTTTAACTGACTCAACACCTGCTTTGTGTCCTTCGATGCGCGCCAAACCACGATTTTCAGCCCAACGCCCATTACCATCCATAACTATGGCGATGTGCTGAGGTAATTTATGCTCCAAAACCACTCTTCCTACATTCAAAAATGGCTCATAGTCTACCCTTTTTAATGCAAAAATTTAAGTACCACTAATAAATCGATTGACCTTATTGTTTAAAAACTTCATTATTAGTACCTATTAATTATCAAAACGCTCAATCACTGCTCGTCATTAACAGCACCAGGGAGATAAAACTAATGACTTTTAGTGTCCTACGCCGTCTTTGGCCCCTGCTGCTATTAGCTGTGTTATTTTTTATTTTCTACTCTTTCCATCTCAATCAATATTTAACCTACTCCAGCTTAAAATTACATCACAAACAATTAACATCCTGGACGGATAGCCATTATATTTACGCCGTTGTCCTATTCATGACGATTTATATCCTTTGTATTGTAGCCTCTATTCCTGTAGCTCTTTTTCTGACCTTGACAGGAGGACTTTTCTTCGGCGTCCTTTGGGGAGCTCTATATGTGGTTATTAGCGCCACTATAGGCTCAACCCTAATCTTTCTTATTATTAAATTCGCTTTAAGTGATTGGATGACGAAACGGACTGCTCAATGGGTAAAAAAAATGCGTCGCGGTTTTCAACATGATGCATTTGCTTATTTGCTCGTATTACGCCTAATTCCTCTCTTTCCCTTTTGGGTAGTTAACATTGTGCCGGCTTTACTTGGCATTGAAACCAAAATTTTTATTCTCGCTACTTTTCTGGGCATCATCCCGGGCTCTTTGATTTACGCAGCAATTGGAGGGGAGTTAAATCATCTTTTTGATATTGGGCAAACACCTGATGTAAAAATTATTTTTTCTCCACAACTCTTTTTACCCCTACTTGGCTTAGCATTTCTTTCCTTGTTGCCAATATTCTATACAAAAATCAAAGGTTCCTCATGAAACACTTAATTCAATGTGATCTGACAATTATTGGAGCAGGCTCCTACCCAACCTTAAGTGAACTAAGTAAACGAGTCGCCAGCCAATTTTATACGCCCAAGCTGTTTTCGAGCACAGTCAAAAAACTGGTTAAATTTTTGTCTTACTTCTAATGAGGAACATGATGAAAAAATATTTATCTTTGGCTACACTCCCCGCCTCAATTTTGTTATTTTGCTGGGGATTATGTTCATCCTCAATAAGTTATGCCGACTCGTCAGCAGGCTTTGCTTTATCAGAACATTGGGCGATTGGCCAGCAAGTAGCTCTTCGCTTTAAAGTAGATCAAGCGCCTGAAGCAGCCCTTCCCTTACATTTAAAAAATGGCTTAACCCTGACTTTCGGTGACATTATCAGTCTTGGTGATCTTTATGGAGTTTTAGGAAAACCAATCAGTCATGGCCTTGATCAACAGGAAAAACAAGCTCGATTTAAAGATGCGTTTAAAACTTTTGCCAAAAGTTTTGCTGCTGTTGGTGAAGTAAGAGAGCTGACTTCGGTAATAAAAATGGAAATACGTGAAATCGAAGCCGGTATAGAACGAGGCGAAACAGCTGAGGACATCTACAAACGCGTCGGAAACGAAATTGGTCGCCAAGTGAACTGCATTACTGGCGGGGGATGTACAAGCCATGGCTGGTGGCTCTATCCGGGTCGTTATTTACTCCTGGCTCTGGAAAATTACGATCATTTTTCTCCCAATAATATAAGTGTTTATAAAAATGGGCATCAAGTTGCCTTACAACAAGCTTTAAAAGCCAAAAAGACAGGTAAACGTTCGGATTTAGAGCTTGCTTATGCCATGGAAGCTTTTGCTGCTCATTATTTATCCGACCATTTTGCTGCTGGACACTTAAGAACCCCGAGGGGAGACTTAAAAAATAAGGTGACTCCAGCCGTACTCGGATCTTTACTATCCAACTACATGCATAATGAAGAAAATAAATACGGCTTACACGTACACAATGCTCTGGGCGACCAATGGATAATCTATGGTGATTTTTCCTATTTCAATCCCTTGAATCAATTAAACCGACAAATGTTATTAAAAACCTTGCAACAATCAGCCGATGAACTATTTGATGCTTATAATTCGGGGGCCATGCCAGAGCAAAGCCACGTTTTAGAGATGCTTCCTGATGTGACTCCCTTAACTGATGAAAATAATTTAGACATTACTCCAATGTTTTTCTGGGATGATGTGAACAAACAACTTTATAGAAGAACGGATTTATCCAATCCTTACGATAAAAAAATGACCAGCGGCTGGTGGGGTTGGAGTACTTTGTTATTATTAAAGAACCAATACGGAATTACCTCAACCATCCAACTCAGTTTAACTAATTATCTGTCCCAATTTAATCCTGAGGAGGTTGATAATAGCCCAGTCGCTTAATCTAACTTTTTCACTCTATCATCTCGAGTTCCAATCACGAATCAAGCAATGCCACGCCATCTCGATCAAAGATACACCGCCTCGACCAAAGATGCGCCACCAAGAGCAGTACCACGTCATCTCGAGCAATGCTACGTCATCCCGAACGAAGTGAGGGATCTCCCAAAGTGGGCACAGTGCTCATGCCAGGAGCTCTCTCGCTGGCGCTCGTGATGACGTAGTATTGCTGTATTGGTGTAGCGCAGCAAGATTTAAAAATGAATTATTAAACAAGGGACCAATTGTCTTGAACAAATCGTTTATCTAATAAAACATCTTTGTCATAAACGCCCTATAAAAGACTATACTTTAAACAGGATAGTCTTTTATAAAATGCTAAAAAGGAGTGGATTATGAATACATCGACGAGAAATTATCCAATATACCGCACTCTTTTTCTGGCAATAAGTTTCTTTTCCAGCTCGGCATGTTTAGCAGAACACGGTGGCGGCGGAGGATACAATCAAAATGTAGGAAATCATCTGGGTGGTGAATACGATCAAAACGGTGGATACAACCACAGCGGAAACTACAACCCAGACGATAGATATCATCAAGATTATGGCTATCATCAAGACGATGAGGAACTTAATTATTACACAGCTCCCAGTATTGGCAACTACGTACCTGGAAGTGGTTGGCAAGCACCAGCGGTTATTTTCGAGCCAGGGAATGATAATGATAATTGCCAAAACATCCAGCAATGTGACCCCAGCGGTAATTGCATTCTTACTCAAAATTGCGATTGAGTTATAAGAGCTATTGGTTTAAATTGCCTGCAACTACCTGCGGAAAAAAGACAGGGCTTGTTATCTTAAGTGAAATTAGCACTGCTGACAGTTGAACATATCTGCTCGTCTCTCACTGTCATTAAGGCTACATTGGACACGCTATATGCCCCTAGACCCCACGGGTTCTAGGGGGACGCCCCTTTAGCTACTGTCTGCTTTGCATTTTTGCTGTGATGAAAGCATTACATTGTTGTAGAACGCTCGGACTAAAACTGGCATTGGATAAAACTTTGTTATTGTTTACCACAGGAATAACACAATTTTCTATTAATCCTTTCCCAACTTTTGCCCCACCTTTATAGTAACCTAATTGCATGCAAGCCTGCGCAATCGGCCGACAAGGATTTGCAGTCCAACCATAGATACTAATACCCATAGCTAATGCAAACACACCTAACCTAGAAGAGAATTTGTTCATATTCAATTCCTTATGAGGATATTTATAATAATCACATCACTACCCAATGAACTATAGCACAATATTCACAAACCATATTTTTGTCTCACTAAGACTTTGAATTAAAGTATCTATATACCTCTTTAGTTAGCATAGGTATAATCTTGAAAAAGCCAATGTATTGATAAATTTAGGATTATCTTCATGAAAAAAAATGCCCCCCTGGTGCTCATGATTCTTGATGGCTGGGGCTATAACGAAAATAATAAACACAATGCAATTGCTCAAGCCCATACTCCCCAATGGGATGAGTGGTGGAAAAATGCCCCTCATATTCTTTTGCAAGCGTCAGGATTACCCGTTGGCTTACCGGATGCCCAAATGGGGAACTCGGAAGTAGGACACATGCACATCGGTGCAGGCAGAGTCATACAACAAGATTTTACTCGAATTAATCAGGCTATAGCCCAAAGCGAATTTACTAGAAATCCCCTATTTAATGAGATGCTGGATAATTTACAAAAAACGGGAAAATCGCTACATATTATGGGGTTATTATCGCCTGGTGGCGTTCATAGTCATGAACAGCATTTATTTGCCTTATTGGCTCTTTGCGATAGCAAACAATTCACCTCTGTTTGTTTGCATTTATTTCTCGATGGCAGAGACACGCCGCCACAAAGTGCACTTGAAAGTATTGAGCGTTTAAATAAAGAACTCCAAGCCCACCCAGTAGGTAAAATATGCTCGATTAGTGGCCGCTATTATGCAATGGATAGAGACAAACGATGGGAGCGAATAAAGCCCGTTTATACTTTATTAACTGAAGGTCAAAGTAAAAACCATGCTACAGACGCACAAATTGCAGTAAGAGCCTGTTATCAACAAAATCTATCGGATGAATTTATTCCTCCAACGCGAATAGGAGAGGCAACCCCCATTGAAGATGGGGATGCTGTTTTATTCTTTAATTTCCGTGCGGACCGAGCACGGCAATTAACTTCAGCATTTATAGATCCGTCCTTTAATGGATTTAATCGAGCCATTTGTCCTCAATTATCTTACTTTGTCACTATGACTCAATACGATAAAAATTTGCCAACTCTCAGTGCCTTTCCCCCTATTCCTTTAAATAATACCCTGGGAGAAATATTATCAGCGCATGGTTTAAGACAGCTGCGTATTGCAGAAACGGAAAAATATGCTCACGTTACTTTTTTCTTTAATGGTGGAAACGAACTTGTTTTCCCTAATGAGAAAAGGATTATGATCCAATCACCTAAAGTCGCAACCTATGATCTACAACCCGAGATGAGCGCTCCTGAGTTAACAACAACCCTAATTGAAGCAATAAACAGTCAGGCTTACGATGTCATTATCTGTAATTACGCTAATGCCGATATGGTCGGGCACAGTGGTAATTTTGATGCCACCGTTCACGCAATTGAATGTTTAGACCAATGCATGAGTCAGGTTTGGCAGGCACTTGCCAAGCTGGGAGGCAAATTATTAATTACGGCAGATCACGGCAATGCCGAAGAAATGTTTGATGAGCACACTCATCAAGCCCACACGGCCCATACCAGTGAACCAGTTCCTTTTGTCTACGTGGGCGGCGATTGGCATTTTACTCAATTAACAGGAAGTTTAATCGATATAGCGCCGACCCTGCTTACCCTCATAGGAATTACCCCCCCAACTGAAATGACAGGCCATGTTTTATTGGAAAAAAACCATGCCCATGCCTATTAAAGAATACTTAATTTCATCTAAGCGTTTCGTATACCTTTATGGAATGGCTCTCAGTATGACGTTTTCTTTTTGCCCTCAGGCAAAAGCAACATCCCCTGTCGCCCAAACCCAGAGTAAACTCAAACAGTTAGATACCAAAATTAATAATCTGCGGCAAATTTTAGCTTCCGCTCATGATAAACGGGGTGTATTAAATAAAGAATTATCCGGAACAGAAAAACAAATCGGAGAGTGTGTCCAGAAACTACGCTCAATTCAACTGGATATGAATGCTAAAGAGCGTAAAATTAACGAGCTGCAAGCTTCAGTTAATACGCTAAATCAACAGTTATCGACTCAACAGCAACTCTTAGCAAGCCATGTGCGAGCCCGTTATCAAATGGGGGAGTATCAACCGCTAAAATGGCTACTCAATCAGGATAATCCCTATAAAGTCAGTCGGATTCTGACTTATTACCAATACATTATTAAATCGCGTCAGCAATTAATTGATCAAATCGATGAAACACGCAAAAAAATCAATGAAAACAAAGATAAGCTCCACAAGGAATTAGGTAAAAACCAACGATTACAAGAACAACTGACCCAACATCAACAGCAGTTGCAACAAAACAAAAGCTATCATACCACTTTAATCCAGTCTCTGAATCATGAGATTCAAACGAATCAACTCACTTTAAGAGACTTTCAAAAAGACAAAGACAACTTATCACGCTTGTTAAAGTCATTAACGCAACAAAGTGTTGTTCAAAGCAGCAAACCCTTCGCTCAGATGCGCAAAAAATTGCCGCTCCCAGTACAAACTGAACATAGAACCCTGCAAAAGATGAATCAAGGGGTGACATTTTTTGCCGACGAAGGGGCGGTAGTTACTGCCGTCTATCCAGGAAAAGTTGTATTTAGTGACTGGCTAAAAGGCTATGGTTTACTACTCATCATTGACCATGGACAAGGATTTATGACCTTATACGCCCACAATCAATCGCTTTTCAAACATAAAGGACAAATGGTTCATCAAAGAGAACAAATCGCTAGTGTAGGTCATAGCGGTGGAATTAAACAAAACGGTCTATACTTTGAAATAAGACTAAGAGGAAAAGCGGTGTCCCCGCTAGACTGGCTGTCTTAAGTTTGCCTCTGGCACTCAAATTGCATTTCAATATTTAATAAAAACAAAAAAGAAGCGGCTGATTTTGTGGCCTTGCATCCGAGGAGATCGCTATGGTTATTAAGAAAATACTTCCACGTACTTTAGCAGTTGTGTATGCATTAAGTTTAATGCTTCCTTTAACTGCTTTTTCAGCTGATGAAACGAACTCAAATAATTCTAATACGAAACGAATTCCATTGGAAGACGTCCAACGATTTTCTAATGCCATTGGTGAAATAAAAAAATACTATGTAAAACCCATTGATGACAAAGAATTATTTGATAATGCCATTCGTGGCATGTTAAGCGGTTTAGACCCTCATTCCAGCTATTTGAATGAAGAAGAATTCAAAGAACTGCAAACATCGACCAGTGGTGAGTTTGGGGGATTAGGAATAGAAGTCACCATGGAAGATGGTGTAGTAAAAGTTATTACTCCTCTGGTTGATACTCCAGCCTTCAAAGCAGGAATCAAATCCGGTGACTACATCATAAAATTAGGCAAAGAGTCTGTGCAAGGTCTGTCTCTTAAAGATGCGGTGAATTTAATGCGTGGTAAAGCAGGTTCGACTATAGAACTGACTGTATTACGTAAAGGGGTAAGCAAACCTTTAACTTTTGACTTAATCCGTGAAGTCATTCAAATTAAAAGTGTGCAAAGTAAAATGCTCAGCGACGGCTATGGATATATTCGCCTGACTCAATTTCAGGCATTAACTGCCAAAGACATGCTCCAGGCGATCGAACAATTAAAACAACAATCTAATGGAAAATTAAAAGGACTGGTGTTAGATCTAAGAAATAATCCCGGAGGTCTACTCGATTCAGCAATCCAGGTTTCTGATGCTTTTCTTGGTAATGACAAATCAGGAAAACCAGAAATGATCGTTTATACCGAAGGACGTCAACCCGGCTCAAAATTTACAGCCTTGGCTAAACCTAATCCGTCAGATGCAATTGATCATGCGCCAATGGTCGTCTTAATTAATAATGGTTCTGCTTCTGCTTCTGAAATAGTTGCTGGGGCTTTAAAAGATAATAAGAGAGCCATAATATTGGGAACAAAAAGCTTCGGTAAAGGGTCTGTTCAAACAGTATTGCCTCTGGATAGCAAAACGGGGATCAAGCTAACTACTGCTCTATACTATACTCCGTCTGGAACTTCAATTCAGGCTAAAGGAATTATTCCGGATATCGTAGTAGAAGAGCTGGATGTTCCTAAAGATGCCAACAAAAAAGCGGATGTAACAGGATTCAGTGAAGCCGAGCTTAGTGGACACTTAATTAACAAAAGTAATCCTGAAAATACATCCGCTAAAAAGTCTAATATCAAAACAGCGGACTTAATCCATGAAGATTATCAACTTTATGCCGCATTAACTGTATTAGAAGGCATGGCTTTAGCAAATAGATAATCGTCAATACGATACTAATTCTTAATCAGCAGTTCAGTGAACTGCTGATTTTTTTTGTTTTCAACTAGGCAGTCTGTATCTTCCCTTGATTGACCTGCTTCACCTCAGATTGAGTATACAAAACCCCATTTTTATCCAAATTGAAAGGCCCCATTACTCCTGTACCAAATGCCAGATTATGAATTTGCTCCGCAAGATCCTGACTGGTAAAGTCATGTCTGACTTTCATCGCCATGATGACGCTCTGATTCAGTATATGGAACACATCAAAAGCATAGCCTGCTTCAGTAACCGGATAATTTAAATTGGCCTCTTGGTATTGATTAACAAACTCCGGTTTCATTTCATGAGTATCTACATACCATTGACCGTTAAAAACCTGCATTACCTTAGGAGTGACTCGTTGGATAATACTGGTAACCGGTTTATCGATATGGGCTGTCTTCATTTCTGATTGAATTAATTCAATATCTTCAGGAGAAGCCATAATGAAATACAGATCGGGATTTTTTCCTTTAATTTTATCAATCAGGCCAGAGAAATCCTTGGTTCCCGTGTCGTATTTTTCGTAGGTGGCAATTTTTATGGATGAATCTGTTTGTAATTGCTTCACTACGGTATGTGTTAAAATTTCATGCGATGGGTGATTCGTGGTAATGATACCTAACTGGTTGACCTTTTTTTGCTTTAGCTTTTTTACTAAAACGGAGGCTTGTTCGTAAGCGGGGCTCCAGACCAGAAAATTATTCTTACCATCAGCAATGGCAGGATCGCTGGCCATACTAAAATGAATAATATTATTTTGTTTTGCAAATGCAGCTAATGATGCTCCATTCACCGAATCTTCGGTTAACAATACTTTAATCTGATGCACCTTGATAAATTTTTGTAACGTATTGATTGGATTACGATGCTCAGGGAGTTTATCCAAGGTATAAAATGAATAGTGAACGTTCGAAGGTTTTAGTTGATCACGAGCCATCTCCATAGCCCCTAACATATTCCTGCCTATAAACGCATGCTTACTAGAGAATGGAGCATAAATTCCAATATGCACATCAACCTGGCTTTTCTCCGTTACTTCATTAAAACCAGGAGCAGCATATAAACCGGTTAACAATAGTGATAAAACAAAACTGCAGAATGCCACGGCAGATTTTAGCAGTACTTGTGTCATATTCATCTTCACCAGAGTAATAAACGATAAAAAATATTCTGCTATGAATAGTTAATAAATACAATCATTATTGCATGTAGAAACCAACTATAATTATTCATCGCTTTATCCTACGCTATCTATCCCCAATGTCTTATATTAGAAGCAACACTCGAGCTGTAAATACAAATTAAAAATAAAAACTGTTGGGAATTCGGACAGATTATGCGATAATCTCCTCTCAACTGAAAGACAAAAAAATCACCATGACTTTTATTAGACCAATACTATCTCTGCTTTGTATTTTCTTTATTTCTTCATTACAAGCCAACGTCACCTCTTATTTTAATCAAATAAAAACAGATCCTAAGGCACTTTATGCATTTTTTAAAATGATGCCTAAAGGGGGAGAGTTGCACTATCATTTAGCAGGAGGCCCCTATCCAGAGACTATGTTGTTGCTCGCTTCGAAAGGCGACTATTGTTTAGATAAAAAAACATTGGCAATGAACAAAACTGCCCGCAACTGCAATGGGGTTAAATCTAAAGACATACTGAATCAACCGGAGCTTTATTCTCAGATTATAAAAGATTGGTCTATGAAGGATTTTATTCCTGGAAAAGAATCAGGACACGATCATTTTTTCAATGGCTTTATGAAGTATATGCCTATAGTGTTTGATTATCGTTCCGCATTACTGGCCAATGTCATTCAAAGAGCAGCAGCGCAACAAGAGCAATATTTGGAAATAATGGACATTCCAGATAATGCTCAATCAACACTTTTTGGCACTTTAATAAAGAATATTCCGTCTTATGCCGAAAAGAAAAAGTTATTATTGGCTAATAAGGATTTTCAAAACAACATTAGCCAGACCGTTGAAGAAAGTGAGCGCACCCTGACTCAAGCCCGGGAACATTTAGGATGTAAGACTAACCCTCAGGCTGAACCCTGCAAAGTAGAAATAAAATTCCTTTACTATTCTCTTCGTGAACAATCTAAGGATAATCTTTTTGCCCAAACGCTCAATGCATTTGAAGCAGTGTCACGCTCTAAAGGTAATTTGGTAGGTGTTAATTTAGTAGAACCAGAAGATGGCATTATCTCTTTGCGTGATTACCACCAACAAATGCTTATTTTTCAATTTTTTCATCAACAATACCCTAATGTAAACATTTCTCTGCACGCGGGAGAATTAGAGCCTGGACCGGTGAAACCTAAAGATTTAGGTTATCATATTCGTGATGCATTATTTACAGGTCATGCCCAACGAATCGGCCATGGTGCGGCCATAGCCCATGAAGACAAAGCTGGGGATACCTTAAACTATATGGCAAAACATCAGTTAGCTGTGGAAATTAATCTCATAAGCAATTTAAAAATACTTAATCTGTCAGGTCCCGATCATCCCCTTAATTCTTATCTTTCTCATCGTGTTCCTGTAGTTTTATCTACTGACGATGAAGGAGTATTAAGAACAAATCTAACTCGTCAATATGTGGCGGCGGTTCTTAAGCAGGGATTGGATTATGAAGGATTAAAACAAATCAATAGAAATACCTTAACCTATGCCTTTGTTCCTGGTAAAAGCATATGGGCTGATGCCAGCAAGGCCAAACTGATTCAAGAGTGTGCGGATTTAAATAGTGATAGCTGTAAGGAATTTATTACTCATAATGAGAAAGCAACATTACAATGGAATTTGGAGCAAAAATTAATCTCTTTTGAAAATAAATACAATAACAGCATCTCTTAATCAAAGAACATATGGAACGCCATCAATGATATGTGGAACAAACCAGCATCAAGCACTCTGGCTTATTTAAACGACTAGCCGAACCTTTGTTAGAACATTTTGGGATTAATTATTTTGGTTACCCATTTGTCTCTAACGAAGGTAATTGGTTTACCCTGGTTAATAATCCCCATTGGCTGTTGTACAGTGCTGAGCAGCAATTTGATCCCAGCTTAATCCAATACAGAAAACAAGGTATAGGCACAGCACTATACTATGCCAGACTCAACGAAGCGAAAAAACAAGGCTATGAAACATACCGCCTTACAAGCGACGCCAATGGTATCCGCGCTGGATGCTGCTCTAGGGTTTGATATGCACTCGCAACTATCGATTTATAAGTATAAAAAATCTTTCAACCTATAGGTACAAGTACAATTTGTACCTTACGATACTCTAATTGGCTAATATTAAATTCCAGGGCCTTTTCTCTCTATCTCATCTGCCAATCCATTCGGAGTAATACCCCATGGTTTTGTCTTAGAGTGTTTAATGGGCAATCCACCTTTATTCAAAATGTCGCTAACAAGCGTAGTGCAATTATAAGCTTGCTCAGTACTTTCTTTTTTCTCAGATATTTTTCGGTGCATTTCAATGTCAACTGGGTCTTGAGCAATAAATGCTGAACTGTCTTTAAAAAATTTAATCAAATTCACATTCGGAAATAATTGATAACTCACCTCACCCGTTTTTACCTTTTCATGGGTTTTATGAATGTGCTCCCTCATTGCAGGAGTATCAAGATTTTTAAAATGATATACCCGGTCAGGCTGCAAAGGACCTGAATCTTTATGTGGTTTTACATTTCGAGGTCCATCCATATCAATAAAAACTGTATTTTTTTCCCCCCCTAAATTCTCCATATCTTCAGATAGATTTGTAGCAATATGGGCCGGTAAAGGTAATACTGATGTTAATCCCATCGATGGGATTTTATCAGGATGAATGCTGGCATACTCTCCAGGATCCTCCTCCTTCATTTTGGGCTGAGCCCCGCCTATTTGTACTGCGACATGCCCCACGTTATCTGCAGTCATACTCCAAATAAATACCCAAGTATCTTTATCTTTTGGCCCTTCAGCGGGTTTTATTTCTTGTGCAGGAGAGGGTGAATCAGAAATATCAAGACTACCTTCTTTATTTTTTTTAACAGATAAATCCAAGGGAGGAGTACTAACTTCCCTATTTTTTTTAGATTTTAGAAATGAAAACATTACAATCCTTTTATAATTAGAAAAACTGGAGCCTATGGCTTACTGAGTATCAGGTATGAAATTTTTAATCAAGTGAATAATGAGGTACACCACATTAATATTATTAAATATGATGTACCTGATTTGGGGTTATAACTCGAAGGAATTACTATGTTCTTTCACAAACTCTTCTTTGTCTACTTTAGTAAAGCCGTGTTTTTCCAGCTCAGAAGTAAAGTCAGTTGGTATTCCAGGATTCTGAAAATTGTTATAACCGGCTTTGCGTAGAACATGAGTTACAGAACTAGTACAGTTGTCGACACGAATTTTTTCAATTTTTGGGTGGTCGTCATCAAATACATGGATACCGCAGTAATCTTCTGGCGGATAATAACCTTCCTTCTTATGTTTTTCTATTACTGATTGGGCGCCACCTGCACCATTAATCACCTTACTTAGAAGGTTAGCGAGTGGATTTGCCTTACGAAAAACCGAATAAACTCGACGTCCGATCTGTACATCATTACTAAATTCTTTTTGGCCATCTTTTGCTTTTTGAAATTGTTCTTTAGGTATAGAAGTAACTAAAACATGATCGGCTTCCTCTACATCTTGCATGTGGTCTTGAGCTAATAGTCCTTTAACAGGTATGGAACCTATAGTTATTCCATTGACGATACTTCCCAACATAGAAGGGAAAAAGCTCGTGTGATACACTTTAGTTTTCCCTTCTTTTTGCTTGATCAGTAAAGCTGAAACGTGCCCAGGTCCATTTTCTTGATTAGTTTCCTTTACGCATACGCCAATTTTATATTCTGTTCTCATTTTATTACCTCTTTACATGATGTAGCTTCCCTTCTTGTGTATTTAACTAGCGTAATTATACAAGCCGAACATTAACAAAACATTAACAATGTGGACAAAAAAACGGCATTTTTATTGTTTTCAGAAGAAAACAGATTGGATATGGTCAAAAAATAGGAATTGGATATAGGGGGGAATAAAGGTATTTGAACAGCAATAGGTATTTTTAGCTTATCCAGAAAAAAGATCCGGAGAACATTTAGATAAAAACGGTAATATACTCATTCCCTACCGCATCCGGAAGTGAGCATCAATATTTTGGATTCGCCTTATTTATAGGCAAGGACCGTAGGAAATAATTTTGCCTTATCGTAAATGAATTGAATGTCTTTAAAACCTGCGACTTCCAGTTGCTGTTTACTTTGTGCCGACGACCGATAACATTGAAATTTCGCCTCAAGAATATCTGCAAAAATAATTTTTTGAAGTAACAAATCCTGCTGATTAAGCCTAGTCATATCCCATTCACATTCATTAGTCAGGGATAGTGGAGGAGTAACAAAACTGGTAACCAATTTTCCACCAGGTTTTAGGGCATTATAAAACAGGCGATATAGCTCCGTAACTTTCTGATTATCCGGCTCATAAATTGTAAGTCCATTACTGGAAATCAGATCAAATTGGCTTTCCACATCAAGCTTCCAGGCATTACCTTGATTAAGCTTTATGAAATGAGCTAAGTTTTGCTTTGCAGCAAGGTCTTTAGCCTCATCTAAAGTAACGGGATCATAATCATAACCTATTAATTTAATATGAGTGATATCCGTAAAATCAAGATAGAGAAGCTCCCCCATCATTCCACAAGGAATACAAGAAAGTGCGGCATCGTTTTTTACTGCAACTTGATTTTGTTGCAGAAAAATTTCAAAACGTTCTTGTGTGGCCAGCATCAAGGGTGCCTTGTCAAGAATAAAGACCTCTAATTCAGTCAATGGAACTCCAGGAGCACTTTCTCCAGTTTTCCGACCAAACCAGGGATGAGTTAACATATAATGCGTCCAGTAACCGTTGATCCCTTGATTCAGGATTAAAAAACGACCAAAGGCAAACTCAGTCAGTTGTTCAAGTAACTTCAATTGTAGAGCTACTGTTGCGTAGGGTTTATCTCCTTGCTTTTTTATTCTGGCGGCAATCTTTTGCACGGTAACTTCTACGGATTGGGTTGAAGTAGAATGAGATATTAATTGCTCTTGTTCTATATTACCGTACATAAACAATCCTTTATGATTATGAAAGAGGGAGTATTTTCGAAATTCTATACTAACCCAAGCCCTATAGCTATATTCGAGATCAGCTCAAATTGAGTTGTAAAAAATAGTAAGCTAAAACATTATTTAACTCCTTTCTATTCTGCAAATCTGCGGCAGTATTTTGAAGAGTTTTTTGTTGGGCCTGTATCCCAGCTGCTTGCAACCGGGATCAAATTTTGAATCACTTTCCTGATTGCAATGATGTTACCCAGGATTGATGCCTTATGTTGACAACGCTTACGAACATAATAATGAGAGGTAAGTATAAGGCTGAGCTATTGCTCAGCCCTATACCCGTTATTGATTTTTAAAAGCATCCTTAAACAGTAAAAGGATCTCGTAAGATAATAGTTGAATCTCTTTCTGGCCCTGTTGACAACATATCAATCGGAATACCAAGTAATTGTTCGATTCTCTTTAGATAGGCAATAGCATTCGCGGGTAGATCACTCATTACCGTGACATCCGCAGTATCTTCCTGCCATCCAGGCATTTCTTCATATACTGGCTCTAAACCTTCAAAATCATCCGCCGCTTGAGGTGGGCGAGATAAAAGAGTACCGTTTCTGTCTTTGTAAGCTACTGCAATGCGAAGCACATCCAAACCATCGAGTACGTCTAATTTAGTGATACATAAACCAGTAATGCTGTTCAGTTCAATAGAACGCTTTAATAGGGCCGCATCAAACCAACCACATCGTCTGGGTCTACCTGTAACAGCGCCAAATTCCTGGCCACGCTCAGCAATTCTTTTCCCAATCTCATCAGAGAGTTCTGTGGGAAAAGGACCGCCGCCTACACGCGTAGTATAGGCCTTGGTGATACCTAAAACGTAATCAAGATATTTGGGACCAAACCCGGCACCATTGATTACAGAACCTACACAGGTATTTGATGAAGTAACAAAGGGATAGGTTCCATGATCGATGTCAAGATAAACACCTTGAGCACCCTCAAATAAAATGTTGTCACCTTTTTCTCTATGCTCATGTAAGCATGTAGAGACATCATAAACCATAGACTTCAACTCTTCAGCCCAAACCAATGCATCATCCAGTATAGGCTGTAGCGCTACAGGAGGTTGTTTAAAATACTGCGTTAAAACAAAATTGTGATAATCCAAAAGGTCAGTCAATTTTTTAGCAAAACGTTGAGGATGGAATAAGTCACTTACCTTGAGCGCACGTCTGGCAATTTTATCTTCATAAGCTGGACCGATACCCCGCCCTGTTGTTCCAATGGCGGAACTGCCCATATGCCCTTCTCGTGCCTTATCTAAAGCCACATGATAAGGAAGAATAAGAGGACACGCCAAACTAATGCGTAAACGGTCTCTAACGTTGATCCCTTTATCTTCGAGTTCCTTTATTTCAGAGAGTAAGGCTTGAGGTGAAAGCACTACGCCATTAGCAATATAACAAGTCACATGAGGTCTGAGCATACCGGAAGGAATTAAACGCAGAATCGTTTTCACCCCTTTAATTTTTAAAGTATGTCCTGCGTTATGACCGCCTTGGTAACGGACAACAACTTGTGCATCTTGAGTTAACAAATCGACAATTTTACCTTTGCCTTCGTCACCCCATTGTGTACCTAAAACAACAACATTCTTACCCATGATCTACTCTTAGTTTACAGTGCTGACTGAAGTTGAACCCAATTTCAGCAAAATCGAACATTATAATTAATTTTTAGCAGCTACACCATCATTTTTTGGTGTTGCTTGCCTGAAATAATCAAAAAAAGAACTACTTTGGTCTAAAACTAAAATATCTTTTCTACTACGGAAGCTGTTTTCATACGCAAGCAAGCTACGGTATAAAGCAAAAAAATCTTTATTTTGACTATAAGCTTTAGCATAAATAGCAGCGGCTTCAGCTTGTCCAATTGCTCGAACACGTTGCGCCTGACTTTTAGTTTTAGCCAATAAAACCATAACATCAGCATCTGCCTTAGCCTGAATTTGCTCTGCAGCTGCGTGACCATCCGCTCTATGTCTGTTGGCAATCTTTTGCATATCAGCCCTCATCCGCTGATAAATTGCATTACTCGTATTGGCAGGCAACTCTATGCCCTTGATACGGACATCAACAACAGTAATACCTAGTTCACTGGCTTGCTTTTCCGCTGCTTTACGTAATAGCTCCATTACGTCATCCCGACCTCCGGAAACCACTTCAGAAATAGTCCTCTTACCAAACTGCGCCCGCAACAAAGTATTTAACTGCTGCTCTAGCAATGTCTCAGCCTTAAATTCATTGCCACCGGTAGACTTAAAGTATTGCGCTAAATTAGTAATCTGCCATTTAACGTAATAATCAACCATGACATCCTTTTTCTCTTTAGTAACAATACGAGTTGATTTGATATCCATCGTTTGAATACGTGTATCGAAAATACGTACATTTTCAATAAAAGGAGTTTTTAAGTGCAATCCGGGCTCTAATACTTTCACTTGATCGGTTTGACTATCAGTGACCAATCGACCTAAACGCAAAATAATGCCTTGCTGTCCTTGCGTCACCGTAAAGACACTCGTAAAAAACAGCAATAATATAAAAAATGTGACAATGCCCAAAGTTGTTTTAGTCGCATTCATTCTTAATCCCTCCCTTGGCGATAAGTAGGTCTGGTGAGATTACGCCCAATTAACATCTCATTATCTTCGTCGCTACTATCAGCAGCACCGCCTTTTTTCACCTTGGAACTGTCAGGTTGAGAACCATACTGACTCATGGATAATTTATCTAATGGCAAGTACAGCAAATTACCTGCTTTACCATCAACAATGATTTTACTGCTATTATTTAATACTTTTTCCATAGTATCTAAATACATGCGTTTGGCAGTAACTTGGGGCGCGGCAATATACTGAGGAAGTAATGCCAAAAATTCAGCAACTTCGCCCTGTGCGCGTAAAACTACTTGTTGGGAAAACGCCTTAGCCTCTTGTTCTATACGACTTGCATTTCCTTCGGCAATAGGAACCACCTTGGCAGCATAGGCATAAGCTTGTTCTTTAAAACGCTTCTCGTCTTCCTGTGCTTTAATTGCATCATCAAAAGCATCCTGCACACTTTCAGGGGCACGTGCTGGTTGAGGAGACACATTGACAATTAAAATACCCGTTTTATACATGCCTAATGTTTTGATTAGAGAATCTTGCACCCTGTTACCCCAGACTTCACGTCCTTCAGTGATGATCTGATCTAAAGTGGTGGTACCAACAACCTGTCTTAATGCGCTAGAAGTTGCCTGCTGAAGACTCTCTTCAGGATTAGCCACGTTAAACAAATATTGTTGTAAATCATTAATACGGTATTGTACCGCTAATGAAACAGCCACTAAATTCTCATCACTTGTAAGCATCTGAGCAGAATAAGAATAATCTAAAACTCTATCCACATTCATTACTATTTTTGAGGAAATAACTCTTGGTATCCAATGAGGTCCTGGTCCAACAGTTTCTACATATTTACCAAAACGCAACACCACAGCTTGCTCCGCAGGATCAACTATAAATATACCTGAAAGAACCCAAAGAACAAATGCGATTAAAATCACCACCCCAGCTAACAAACCACCATTTGAACTGCTGGGTGATTTATTACTCGCTTGCCCCGAAGCGCCGCCAAAAACCTTCTTTAATTTTTCATGGATACGCTTAAAGGCTTCGTCTAAATCTGGAGGTTGATTTTTACCCTTCCAAGGATCTTTGCCTTTTTCCGGCTCATTCCACCCCATCTACTACTCCTGGCAATTTCTAAGAAAGCTAGAATTCTAGGGGGTATATTAAGTTTAAGCAAGTAGATACTGTTTTGAGTATTCACTCTGAGAATAAATTAGATTAAGAAAACACCCCTTGTATTCTAATATAGCAAGGGGTTCACGTCACTAAGCCATTCGGACTGTATGTTCTGAAGAGTTTTCAGATGTCTCCTCAATGTCTTCATGGAGTTTAGGCATGGGATGGAACATTTCGCCCCAGATAATTCGTGTTCGACTTGTTGGATGGTTTCGTGCATAGTTTACAACCGTTGCCCAATCACAACGACCTTCAGCGATCATCCACCTCATCGTACTCCAGCGGTTGGTAAATATTTGACTATCATAGGCCTGGGTATAACGTCTGACAAACTCAGCATATAATTTAAGATGATTTCTCTCTCGTGCTAGACTCTCGGCTGTGGCAAATGACAGCGGAGTGCCATTGGCCTGCTCAACCTGTGAATCATTATATTTTCTAATGACCAGGTTCTCAACGATAAATGCCGCCTCGCTAGGCGTACCAAATAGATGACGAATAGAGCTTCCCCAGGAGTGATCCGCGTAGACGATATTGTGTAAAGGACCGTCAGTAACATGGCAACGATTAACAAAAGCATCAACCAGCCCAGGTTTATCTTCCAGATACTTATCGATTGCTTTTAATAAAGCAATCCGATTACTGCTTAATAATTGACGCATTTCTTCTCGGAGTGGAGGTTCTGCGCCCCGACACAATAACATTGCGACTCCGCGAATAGCTTCATTTTTTTCGTTATTATTGGCTATGCGCTCGCAAAGCTCTTCCATGGCGGTATGGCCAGTCATTTTGTCTTCAAATAAATTATTGTTTTCTGCTTCCAGTTGCAGATTTTCTCCAGGAAACTCCAGTAAAGCCTCCATGGCATTGATTTTTCCTAAACGCGCAGCCAAGATTAAAGGGGTATCTTTCATTACCCCTAGCGGGTTAGCCAATTGAGCTCCCTCAGCAGCCAACAAACGCACCCCGTCCGCAAAATCCAGTACTACAGCCTGATGTATTGGTTGAAACCTCACCCGAGCATCTGTCATGGACGTTGTGGCGTGAATATTAAGTTTATTCATTAATATATTTATTAATAATGCTATGTTTTTTATATTTAAAATTAATGATATTAAAGTACGCCCCTCACTATCACGCCTATCCATATCATATTTATTAGCTTTGGCTTTTTTTCTCATCTCTTCGGATAAGGCAATAACATTTGCTCTGCTGTTTTCTTCTATACATCGTTCAATGCCTAACAAATGAAAAGCTAATTGAAGTTTCCCGGCGACAATGGCTTGATGCAAAGGTTCACCCACATTTTTATCCTCAGATAACTCCAGTACGTAATCAATGAACTCAGTCAAATCGCTCTCACACTCCTCAGCCTCTAACTCTCCCTCCTGCTCTTGATGCGCCGCAATCAAATAATTTAAAACAGTCATTTGTGTGCCGTCTTGAGGTAACCAAAAAAATTGTTTCAGATAGTCTTTATTTTCACTAATTTTATGTTGGATAAAAAGTTTAAATCCATCAAGCCCCAAGCTTATTGCTTCATTTATCTCACTTGCAAAATCCATGATGTTACTTCCTTTGTGGTTACTTCCGGTGTTAATTTACCGAATAAATTTTCTTAAAGATACTGTCCTACCAGCCCCTTTTTTCTACTTTTTAATGAAAATAAGATCCCATACTCCATGCCCTAAGCGCTCACCTCGCTGTTCAAATTTAGTAAGTGGTCTGGACTCTGGCCTTGGCGAATAGCCCCCTGCCAATTGCTGATTATGTACGGCCGGTTCTGCAGATAAGACTTCTAACATGTGCTCAGCATATTCCTGCCAGTCCGTAGCACAGTGAATAAAACCACCTTGCCTGATTTTTTTAACTAATAATTGAATAAATTCGGGTTGAATTAAACGTCTTTTATGATGGCGTTTTTTATGCCAAGGATCAGGGAAAAAAATCTGTACCCCACTTAAAGAATTATCTTCTATTTGGGTTTGGAATACTTCTACAGCATCATGAGCAGCTATCCGTACATTAGACAACTGGTGATCATGCAAATCAGCCACCAGGCTCCCCACACCGGCTTTATGAACTTCAACACCAATGTAATTAAGATGAGGATTATCTTTAGCCATACTTAATAAAGAAGTACCCATGCCAAAACCTATCTCAACTACCGTTTCAGCAGAGCGACCAAATTCTTTTGAAAAAGACCAGGGCGTATTCCCCATAGGCAATTCATAATCTTTAAACCAAAGATCCAGCCCCTGTTGCTGTCGGTTACTTACTCGCCCGGCACGTAAAACATAACTTTTAATCCGACGTTGCATGGTAATTACTCAAATTTAAAAGCAGCAAATTATACTGGTTTTGCTTAAAGTTTCTACTAAAGACTGGACAAAGAATAACAGGAATTTTTTTTGCGTTCTTTTGCCGTAAAACTGTCACGCGGCATCAATCAAAGTGCAGCCCCTTATTACCCCCCAAGTTTTTTGCTTAAAAAATTAAGACTCGATCATGGCAACAATGGAGCATGTTTCGATTTTTTTTACAATATCCACGCTTCCCCATTAGTCATTTATTTGATAAATTACCTCTCTCGGTATTTCTAATTTTTCCTTAATGAACATCTTTCTTTAGGAAAGCAAAGTAAAAATATTGCAATATTTGAGTTTTTTTGTTATAAAACCGCTCTTGTATTACACATCCGGCTATTTTGTTTAACGAAAGCCCCGAATTTTACAAAGACGAACACGATATAGAACTTATTTTGGAGTAACACAATGTCTAGAGTATGTCAGGTAACTGGCAAGCGGCCCATGACTGGTAACAAAGTGTCGCACGCTAACAATAAAACTAAAAGACGCTTTCTGCCTAACATTCAGAACCACAAGTTCTGGGTTGAAGAAGAAAACCGATTTGTCACATTGAAACTCACTACCAAAGGTATGCGTATTATAGACAAATTAGGCATAAAAGCAGTTCTGGATAAAATCAGAGCTAACGGCGAAAAAGTATAATTCAAGGGGATAAGCCATGGCAGCTGTTACTGTAAAAGTGAAAATGGAATCCACAGCAGGAACTGGATACTATAAAACCACTACTAAAAACCCACGTAACCATCCGGAAAAGATGGAGCTTATGATGTACGATCCCAAAGTACGTAAGCACGTGCTTTTTAAAGAGAAAAAAGTAAAATAATTGGATATGCCCCAGAATTGGGGCATATTTATCCAGATTGCTCTAAAATAAATCTCCCCTTTCTACTTAACACTTTAACTTCTTCATTTTGTTAAAAAAATAACCGCTTAATACCTCTTAAAATTTAAATTAACCCTTGTAAAGACTGGATAATCCTTATGGATCGTTTAAACTGATAAATAATAGCAGTGAAAACAAAGAGGATTTGAATGAAACCGTCATTGCAGCTTAGTATCGGTCAACATCTAACGCTAACCCCACAGCTACAGCAAGCAATAAGACTCTTGCAGTTATCAACCATAGACCTACAACAAGAGATCCAGCTCATAGTTGAATCTAACCCTATGCTTGAGGCGACGCCAATTGAAGAAAAAGAAGAGCCTCAACGGGAAAATCACCAACAAGACAGTGATGAATTTACCGATTTTCAATGGTCGCAACTCTATAATAATCAGAACAAACGCAATAACTTTGAAGATAACGACTACAATTTTGATAATTTACATTGCACCACGACTAATTTACAAGATCATTTACGCTGGCAGCTTGATCTCTCGCCTATGAGCGACATAGATAGAGTAATTGCCACTACCATTATCGATGCCATTAATGATGATGGCTTTCTTACCATACCTATAAGTGATTTACACGCCAGCTTAACCAGCGAGGACTTTCCCCTCGATATAGAAGAGATAGAGGCAGTAAGGCATAGACTCCAACTGTTTGATCCAGTGGGTTGCGCTTCCGCCAATTTAGCAGAAACGCTCCTGGTTCAACTGGAACAACTTCCTTTAGAAACAGATCACTTGACCATGGCAAAAAAAATCATTGTTGAAGATATTGATTTGTTGGGACAACATAACTATCGACAATTAATGAAAAATCACCAAATCAATGAAAAAACGGTTGATGAAATCCTGCAAATTATTCAGGGGCTCAACCCCAAACCAGGGAATGTGATCCATCAAGACATCACCGAATATATTATTCCTGATGTAACGGTGAAAAAAGTAGATAATAAATGGAAAGTCTACCTGAACCAAAATGTACTTCCCCATTTAAGTATTAATAATCAATATGCGGCTCTAATCCAACGCGCAGATAACAGTACTGATAATCTGTTCTTAAAAAATAACTTACAAGAAGCACGCTGGTTTTTAAAAAGCATTCAAAGCCGACAGGAAACACTGCTCAAAGTAGCCACATGCATCGTCGAATACCAACAAGGATTTCTTGAGTTTGGCGAAGAAGCAATGAAACCCTTGATTCTAAATGATGTAGCTTCGGCACTGGATATGCATGAATCAACAATTTCCCGGGTTACCACCCAAAAATTTATGCACACCCCTCGTGGGGTATTTGAACTTAAATATTTTTTTTCCAGTCACGTTAACACCGATACTGGAGGAGAATGCTCTTCAACTGCAATCCGTGCTGTAATAAAAAAATTAATTTTAGCAGAAAATAGAAAAAAGCCTTTAAGTGATAGTAAAATTGCCGAGCTCATTGCTGAACAAGGCATCAAAGTAGCCAGACGTACTGTAGCAAAATATCGTGAAGCTTTGGGAATTGCCCCATCTAACGAACGAAAAGTTATTCGTAATTAATTATAATTAGCAATTAAAGGAGAGTCTTATGCAAATCAACATCACTGGACATCGTATCGATGTTACTCCTGCACTCAGAGCATTTACCGAAGAAAAATTCGATAGACTTGAGCGTCATTTTGATCACATCACGGCTATTAATGTAGTTTTTGATGTTGAAAAAATAAGGCAAATTGCTGAAGCCACTGTTCTGGTTGCCAAGGGCGAACTGCACGCAAGTTCTGAATCAGAAGATATGTACGCTGCTATTGACTCCTTAGTTGATAAGTTAAATCGACAACTCATAAAACATAAAGAAAAACTTCTTGCACTTCGAGATGATGATAGAGAGTAACTATTATTTTATTTGCATTCATCGTTGCTCCGGCAGCGATGAATATTCTTTAGCACAATAACCTATACCGCAACTATTCACAGAGTATGTAAATTCCGTCTTTGCAAACCTTAGCGAAGCAAGAACGATTTTTCACCAGAATTCTGTACTGGATTACTTCACTTCATTCGCAACGACTACTATTAGAGCATGTTATTTTAATAAATTACCTACCCGTGAACGGTTCACCCTATACCTGACTCCTTAGTCATGATACATTGTACGGGTTATGATAAAGACTCAAATTAAGATAATAAATAAATTAGGTTTACACGCGCGCGCTTCTGCGAAATTTGTCTCAACAGCAGCAAAATTTCAAAGCCATATTGATGTAACCAAAGACTCACAAACCGTTAATGGAAAAAGCATTATGGGAGTGATGATGCTCGCTGCCAATAAAGGAAGTGAACTCACCCTAGAGATTGATGGTCCAGATGAAGAAGCCATGAATGAAGCTTTAGTACAATTAATCAATAACTTCTTTGGTGAAGGTGAATAGCCAGGCAGGCTTGCCGAGCTATTTCTTGAGCCGTCCTCGTTTCATCTTATGCAAATAAATTAAAGTGAGCATTGGCCCAGACAAGGCATAAAGAGTAAAACCAGCAAATAGAACTATAGCCGGGTTTGCAGCTATGGCTACAAATAAAATGATCATGACCAACACATATAAAAATGGAACTTTGCCTTTAAAATCTATTTCCTTAAAGCTGTAATAGCGCAAATTACTAACCATTAAGACTGACGCAAATAAAGCTAAAACGGCTGTTAATACAGAAATAAACATATTCTGCCATTCATTTTGATGACATAGCCAGGCAAAAGAAGCCATTACTGCAGCCGCAGGAGGACAAGGAAGCCCCTGAAAGAATCTTTTATCAGCTGTTTCAAGTTGCGTATTAAAGCGGGCAAGACGTAATGCAACAGCAGCTGTATAAACAAAAGCGACTAACCAGCCAAATTTTCCCAAATGACTTAGGGTTAAATTATATAATAATAATGATGGAGCCACACCAAAAGTAACCATGTCTGATAAACTATCATACTGAGCGCCGAATTCAGTTTGAGTATTGGTCAGACGAGCGATTCGTCCATCCAAACCATCAGCAATCATACCTATAAACATGGCTACAATGGCGGCTTCATATTGCCCCTTCATCGAAGAAACTAAAGAATAAAATGCAGCAAATAAACTGGCAGTTGTTAATAAATTTGGCAACAAATAAATCCCAGAATGACTTTCTTTTTCCATTCGCTATCAAGCCTCACAATATCTAATTCATCGACATGCTAACATAATTGCAACAAAAACTACTATGGAAAACCAATTTTAACGGTTTAATGTAAATATATTACTCCAAAATCGTTAAATCTCCATACAGATGCACCGTGATGATGCTATAATTGGCATACTGTATTTTAAATGCATAGAATTATGTCCAAACCAGAGAATAAAACGCCCCCCCGTAAAACCATCGTTATTGAAGGAGTAACTGATCAAGGTAAAACATTCCGACCGCGCGATTGGGCAGAACGCATGAGTGGTTCCTTAGCAAGCTTTAAAAACAGCCGGATTTATTATTCTCCGCTCCTCCAACCTAGCGTGAATAGTGAGGGATATCATTGCGTGTTACTTGACCCCAAACTCAAAGAATCAAGCCCTCAGGTGTATCAATCCATCCTGGATTTTGCTAAAACGAATAATCTTCGCATTTGTGGCGAAGAGGAATAAAAATACTATTTAAACATTCATAAGTGCCAATGGTTACTTTTAGTATCCTTGACTGTTTTTTATTGCCTCAGTCCAGGTAATCACTGAGTTCAGGATATAATTGAGTACAGAAATTGTATTATCAAAATTCATGGCTAAAACTCCCGCACATATAAAAGCCAATCCCTTGGGGCCCTCTTGAGTTCCTGGCTCACTGGCATGGGCGACCAAAACACATCCTCTTACAAACCACAAGATTCCCGCGGTTCGAATCAATAAACCCATAGCACTATAAATGTCCATTGGATTATAATTGGTGTACGATATAACATTGCCTACCCCAAAGGCGGTATTAGCCAGGGTATGAAGCACTGAAGGTAAATAGAGTAACATTGCTCCCATCAGCATATACATCATAGGCGTGAACATTTTTTCCTGAGAAGACGATTGGGCTCTTTTATCACCTATTTTTTTTAATTTCTCGAAGGCTGTTAAAAAAAATAAAAAGCCCAACAGATAAGCCAACCCCGATATAAATTTTTGTACGGGATACAAGGATTGGCTTACATTGCCTATAATTGTGATTAAATCAGTAGTAGTCATATGTTAATTATATTATCTCAGCTCTTGCAATGCATAATTTTTCCCCTATATTAGGCACTTTATAATAAAAGTTGATATTCGTCATGCAAGTAAATACCTTTCCTATTACTTTAACAGAATCTTTTATGATTTCTCCGAAAGTAAAACATTTTGTTTTTAGTTGTACCTTGTCGCCTGCCTTTAATTATTTGCCCGGTCAATTTATTACTATTCATTTTGAACGCGATGGTAAAACTTTAAAACGCAGTTATAGCATAGCCAATGAACCAAAGCAGGATAATCGAATTGAATTCGCAGCGGGATATTTTGAAGGTGGGCCTGGTACTGAATTACTCTTTAATTTAAAACCGGGCGATACAATTCATATTAATGGTCCGTTTGGCCGATTAATTTTTAAAGATGAAGTTCCCGGGCGCTATATTTTAGTTGCCACCAGTACTGGCGTAACGCCTTACAGGGCCATGCTCAATGAATTAAGTAAACGTATAGAGCAAAATCCACATCTGAAAGTCGTTATTCTGCAAGGGGTACAGAAGCGAGAGGAAATCCTTTATGCCAATGAATTTAAGGCTTTTGCTGAGAAATATCCCCAAGTAACCTTTAGAGCCCATTTAAGTCGTGAATTACCTCAAGCGTTACAAGTTAATGAATACAGTGGATACGTTCAGCACGCATTCCCAGAACTTAATCTTAGTCCTGAAAAGGATGTTGTTTATTTATGTGGAAATCCAGGTATGATCGACGACGCATTTAACTATTTAAAAGATCAAGGTTTTGCTATGCAGCAAATTATCCGTGAAAAATATCTTTCGCGGTAAGAGCTGAATCTAAATTAGGAGAATAACAAATCATGCATTATGAAGAATTATCAGAAACTATGGAGCAAATGCTGGAAAATGGGAAAGGCATTCTAGCCGCAGACGAAAGCAATGGCACTATAGGTAAACGATTTGAAACAATAGATACTGAAAACACAGAGCAAAATCGCCGCGATTACAGATTATTGCTCGCTACTACTCCAGATCTCGAACAATACGTAAATGGAGTAATCTTGTTTGAAGAAACATTTCATCAAAAAGATGATCATGGAATTCCTATAGCAGAATTATTTGCCAATAAAGGGATAGTCCCTGGAATTAAAGTAGATAAAGGACTGGTTGATTTACCCAATACAAAACATGAGAAAGTAACTCAAGGTTTGGATGGCTTAACCGAGCGTTTGCTTCAATACAAAAAATTAGGAGCAAAATTTGCTAAATGGCGAAATGTTTATTCTATTTCAGAACATGCTCCCAGCATCACAGCGATTAAAGCCGGAGCTGAAAATCTTGCTCGCTATGCTGCAACATGTCAATCCGTAGGCATCGTACCAATAGTAGAGCCTGAAGTTCTTATGGACGGTGACCACAGCATAGAACTTTGTGCTGAAGTAACTGAAATGATTTTACATGAATTATTCCATGCTTTATTCATCCATCAGGTTGAGCTGGAACATATTATATTAAAACCCAGCATGGTGACTTGCGGTAAAGAGGTAACGCCTTTCAGCGCGCCCGATGAAGTAGCTGATTATACTATTAGCGTATTCCGTAATAATGTACCCGCTTCTGTTCCAACCATTAATTTCTTGTCTGGCGGACAATCGCCACAACAAGCAACGGCTAATCTTAATGCCATGAATACTATTGGGGATCAACCCTGGTTATTAAGTTTTTCTTTCGGCAGAGCCTTACAGGAAGATTGTTTAAAGGCTTGGGGTGGAAAGAAAGAAAATAATTCCCGTGCCCAGGATGCATTATTAAAGCGTGCTCGCTTAAACAGCATGGCCTGCTTTGGTGACTACGACAGCTCTATGGAATAACTTCAAAATTAATGGCCTGTCCCTAACCAGACAGGCTGCTTCATTACCAATCCTCATCTATTTCAGATTAGCCTTTAAAGTAACTCAAAACGAGCATATAGGGGTAAATGATCGGATAACATACGCCAGGGTTTACCCTGCAAACAGGCAACCTCCTGTACTTTCATCCCACGGAAATAAACTCGATCGACACATAAGGCTGGTCTAATTGCCGGGAAAGAACGGGCATGCTGTCCCTCAATAGTTACAAAGGCTTCTTCTATATTCAAATCATCCGCCAGTGTTTTGGAAATAATAGTGCGCCAATCATTAAAGTCACCAGCCATTAATAGAGGCTCATTTGGAGGAACCACTTCCTTGATCCGCTTCATTAACGCTTTACACTGTTCAGCACGTTCAGCTTTAAAAAGCCCCAGATGCACGCACAATAAATGAATAGTGGCGTTATCAATTATCAACTGCGTATGCAGTATTCCTCGGGAAGCTCTATTAATATTCGAAAGATTTATATTTTCAAAGCACTCAAATGGGTACTTACTTAAAATAGCATTTCCGTGATGTCCTGATTGATAAACTGCATTTTTGGCATAAATATAATGTGGCCATATGTTTTCAGCTATATATTCAAATTGGGGGGCTTCCGGCCAGGAGTCTATTCGTTTTTCTCTCTTTCTATGTTTGCCTTGTACTTCCTGTAAAAAAACAAAGTCTGGATTTAATCCCGTAATAGCAGATCGCATTTCGGGAAGTAAAAAGCGCACAGCGCCCACACCAAACCCTTTATGAATATTGTATGTTATCAGGGATATGCTATTTACATCTTTTTGCATGTTCTTTGTATACCTTATCAGGTGTCTATTAAGCATAGCATTAACCTGGCTAATTAATAATAAATTGTCATAATTAAGTAGCTTATTTTGCATAACAAATTATGGCTAAAGAACTGGATTTATCCAGCAACACATGCGCTAATAAGTAATACATTTCACTAAAAGATTAACAACTAAAATGAACACAAAAGAATTGAACATCTCTGATTTGTCTATAGCCTGCAAAGTTTGGGGAAATCCTGATAATCCTCCTATTATTGCACTTCATGGTTGGCTGGATAATGCAAACAGTTTTGACCTACTGGCTCCTTTTTTAGAAAATAATTACTATTTAATTGCAGTAGACTGGCCAGGTCATGGCCTCTCCTCTCATCTTCCCATTAATAGTAATTATCATTTCATTGACGGAGTCTTTACTGTAGTTCAAATTATTAATGCTTTAAAATTAGAGAAAGTTCATTTATTAGGCCATTCCATGGGCGCTTGTTTAGCAAGTATTATAGGTGGGGTAGCTCCCGAACGCTTTTTGTCCCTCAGTTTAATTGAAGGCTTAGGTCCATTTTCTCATCCAGAAAAATCTGCATGCAAACAATTATCTGCCTATTTAAAACATCTTACTCATAAGGACACTAAAAAAGCCAAAGGATACAGTCAATTTGAGAGCGCCGCCCTAGCGCGATCTCTAAAAGGGTATGTCTCTCTAGATATTGCTAAAATACTTTGCGAAAGGGGTCTTATTGAAAGACATGGCCTTTTTTACTGGCGACATGACCGACGATTATTAGTTCCTTCTCCTTTACGTATGACAGAGAAACAAATTATTTCTTGCCTGGAAGAAATTAGTGCGAAAACCTGTTTAATTTGGGCAAGCAAGGGATTTTCATTTGATTCAAAACTCATGCAGGGACGGATAAAAGCGGTAAAAGATCTAAAAATTGAACATTTGGATGGTGGACATCATGTCCATATGGAACAGCCAGAAGTTGTTGCCAAACTTCTGGCCGATTTTTATCTTTCATTGTAATTAGCTATTAATATCAACTTGGCAGGATTGATAATTAACCGCAACTTCACTTAACGATTTTTTCACATCATCAAGAGAGAATCCCAAATCTTTGGCGGCACTAAGGACCCCACAACCTGCCTCATCAAAACTTGAGTAAGGGGTCCAATAATCCATATTGGCTTTTACCATTACATCAAATGACTTGCGGATATCCCACCCAGGCTGATTGGATAGTATGTAAAATAAATGGTTATACACCCCACTGGAATAATGCACATCCAAACCACCATAGTAGCCATCAGCAGTATCAATCGATTCTCCATCACGACTTGGCTTATCCATATAACGCAAAGCGTCATAACCACTATCTTCCTTCATAATCTCAGAACCGATTTGCCAGCTACTTTTTCCTGCAGAATAGAATTCAGCAGCTTGAGCTGCCATATCAGAAAAAGATTCATTGATTCCACCAGACTGACCAAAATACTCTAGGCCAGAATGCTGTTCGGTAAAACCATGGCTGATTTCATGACCACCAACACCAAGAGAGACCAACGGATACATCATGGTATCGCCGTCACCAAAAGTCATTTGCTTACCATCCCAATAAGCATTTTCATAACCGGCACCATAATGAACGCGCATTACCAACTTCATCGGTGAACCATCAGACTTGGTTAAAACTTCTATACCATACCAATCATGATACATATGTTTAATCACATATCCTGCGTATAATGCATCGTTAGTCGGTGAGGCCGCGCCATTTTCCCTATCATAGCCGTCCGCAGAATATCCAGTATAAAAGATGGCATCAGACGGATGATCAGGAGAGGTATGGCAGGAGAACTTCATTGCAGCATTCTTTGAGCTGTACTTATGCATCATATCCACTACTTTAACATCAGTGTTTTCCATGAAACACATTTTCTTATCAGCATCTCGAGTTAAATCTAATAGAGGTAATTCTTTACCATACTGATGTTCACCTATTTTGTGATTCCCACCAAATCCTGTTCCTTTCGCCGAAAGCATTTCAGTTTTCACATCATTCCATTGCACAAAAGTTTTATGAGTTTGCGCATCAATAATTGCCGTTGGGCGTTCTGGAATTTTATCATCATGACTGACAAACACGCTGACTTTGTAAGCCCAATGAGCCTGATGTTTATCATCTATATAAACCATGGGTGTTACTTGTTCTTCACTAAGCCGTTTATTCGCATATTGCTCTTTAAACTGTTGCAAAGCAACAGCGCCATTGCTAACAAAAGAAGCATGTGGCTGTCCTAATTCAGTTTGTAACCCCTCATAAACTGTACCGTTCATCCGCACATCAGATTGGGCTGTGGCCAGTAATTTTGCTGTATGCTTACTGTGCATAATGGCATAACCACCAAAAACAGGAAAACCTGCATATTGTTGCTGCATGCGAACATGAGTTACTTTATTGCTATCTGTATGTTGTCTTACAAAGTGTAAACTGTCTGTAGAAACAGAAGCGCCTTTTATAACACCAGGTAGAGACAATTGAAATTTTTGTTTTAACTCAGCAAGAGACGCTTTTTGCAAAAAAACTGGTTCGGCTGCTTTTACAGGTGAAGCTAATCCTAAAGCTAAAGCAATAGCAAGAGGTGACAGATAATAATTTGGATGCATTGATACTAACTCCTTAGATATAATTCGCATGAGACACCCCTTCCTGGAATGTCCACAGTGTTATATATTATCCATTAATTTTGTATATAAGCCTGAAATAGCACAAAATACCATCGCCCTACCACACCAGCTTTCAAATCAAGGATAATCCAAAATTTAGCTTGGTCTCAATGCCAGTGCTTCACATTGAGTACCAGTCCGTTTCAATTAAAACAGTAGAATAAAATCATATTATTCTATGTACATACAGGCACTGAGCCAATTTTATATGTTACAAAATACAAATAGATCCTTTTATAACCATACAAAATTAACACAATTTTATCGTTTTTGAAATAATCTTTACCTTTCTTTATTTTTTAAATCCAGTCGAATCAATACCTGTTCTGGCGTCACTTTATCTCCTTTATCACAGCTTATTTCAGTCACCACTCCGTCCCCTGGTGACTGTATTTCCGTTTCCATTTTCATTGCCTCAAGCACTAATAGGGCCTGTCCTTTCTTTACTCGATCGCCAACAGAAACATGAATTTTTATAATAGTTCCTGGCATAGCAACAGATACATCACCAGGCCCCATGGCTCTAGCCCTGGATACAGGATTTTTTTCTTCAAATTCAGATTGATGAACCACTACCTCCTCTGGAACACCATCAACCCATAAGAAACAAGACTGTTGCCCATGTTCAAGTGTGCCGAAACCAGCAACTTTCACACGGTAATGTTCACCATGCAGAGTAATTTCAAATTCGGATAAGACTTTATTATCCGATGAAGTGGTTTCGGGTAATAAAGGTTCTGGTATTAGAGAATCATTTTGACGCTGCTCCAGGAATTGGCGGCCAACCTCAGGAAACATGGCATAGGTAAGTACGTCTTCCTCACTTAATGCAAGCACACCAATTTCTTGCTGCAATTGCTTCAATTCATAAGGAAGCAAGTCGGCAGGTCGCACCTCTATCGCATCTATATGACCAATTGCTTTTTTACGCAAGCTGGGACTTATTTTACCTGGAGCAGCTCCATATTTACCCTGACAGTAAAGCTTTACCTCGTTAGTTATCGTTTTATAACGCTCCCCGGTTAGAACATTGATTACAGCTTGCGTCCCAACTATTTGAGAAGTTGGAGTTACTAAAGGGGGGTATCCCAGATCTTTACGAACACGAGGAATTTCTTGATGCACTGCATCTATTTTATCTAATGCATTTTGCTCTTTAAGCTGACTGTATAAATTGGATATCATGCCCCCCGGAACTTGATACAATTGTACTCGGGGATCAATGTCTCGTGCTTCACTCTCAAACTGGTAATATTTTTTTCGAATCACTTTGAAGTAATCATCTATCTCCAATAATAAATTCAAATCTAATTCTGTGTCATATTCGCTACCGGAAAGAGCACCAACCAAAGCCTCCGTGGGAGGATGAGAAGCGCCCCCGGAAAATGATGAAATGGCTGTATCAATATGGTGGCATCCAGCAAGAACGGCTTGATAATGGCAAATATTAGCCAAACCAGAGGTCGCGTGACTGTGTAAGTGAATGGGTAGACCCGTCGCTTTAGAAAGCCCCATAAACAACTCCACAGTAACTGCTGGCGTTAATAAACCGGCCATATCTTTGATTGCCAGACTATCACAACCCATATCAGCCAATGCCCGTCCCAAGTCCAGGAAGCCCTCCAAAGTATGTACCGGACTGGTTGTGTAACAAATTGCTCCTTGTGCATGTTTTTTATGCGCCTTAATGGCCTCGATGGCAACCTTAATATTTCGTGCATCATTTAATGCATCAAATACCCGAAATACATCAATTCCGTTATTTGCGGCCAACTTAATGAAGGCTTTAACCACATCATCCGCATAATGCCGATAACCTAATAAATTCTGGCCGCGAAGTAACATAGATAAACGCGTGTTAGGCAAAGCATGGCGAAGTTGACGTAGTCGACTCCAGGGATCTTCCTTTAAAAAACGCAAACACGCATCGTAAGTCGCCCCACCCCACACTTCCATAGCCCAAAAACCGACCGCGTCCATTTGTTTGCATATTGGCAACATATCTTCTGTTCGTAAACGCGTAGCGATTAAGCATTGATGAGCGTCGCGCAGAGTGACATCCGTTATAAGCGTTTTTACCATAAAACTGTCCCTGATTTTTTTTATGTGAAAACAATACCATAATCCACCCCACAGGACATCAGGGTTCTTATTTATTCATAAATTATTCTAAAAATAGTTAAATTTCTATTGAACTGAAGATAATTCGTTTTAATAACCAGGAGCTATTGGCCATTACTCCTTCGACGTCGCGCGAACGAGTCACGGCAGAGCGGCTTTTTAAAAATAAATAGTCAACAGCCCCTGGAGTTCTTGCCCCGGTAACATTTAATTCTGAAATTCTGAGGCTAAAATGCATGGATCTTGCCGATATCCTCGCAGATATATGGACATATTCATAAAGATAAGGCAAAATCTGCAAAAATCGTACTACACACTAGTGTAATGAAAAAAATTCTTGTATTACATGGGCCCAATTTAAACCTTTTAGGTGCGCGTGAGCCATCCATTTATGGTTCTGCATCTTTAAACCAAATCAATGCAGATTTAGTAAAAGAAGCCAATCATGCAGGAATGCAGTTAACATGCTGCCAAAGTAATTCGGAAAGCGATTTAATTCAGACGATTCATCAGGCAGGTATTGATAAGGTTAACTATATTATATTTAATCCTGCAGCATTCACTCATACCAGCATTGCATTACGTGATGCGTTGTCTGCTGTTGCAATCCCCTTTATTGAGGTACATATCAGCAATATTTATTCCCGAGAAACCTTTCGTCACCACTCTTATTTCTCTGATATAGCCAAAGGCATAATCAGCGGGCTTGGTGTTCAAGGGTATTTATTAGCATTACAAGCAATTATCGAAGAATTCAAGTAGAGAGAATAAAAAATGGATATCCGAAAAATCAGAAAACTAATAGAACTGCTGGAAGAAACTGGCATTTCTGAAATTGAAATTAAAGAAGGTGAGGAATCACTGAGACTCAGTCGCCATAGTAGCAGTGCTCCTATGGAAGCCCCGCAAGTTCGCTATGTATCTGCACCGGTGCAACAATCGGCCCCTAATCCCGGACCAAACAACGCGATCCCTGCGGCGCATCACGAACATAAACCAGCGGCTCCTATGGCTTCAGGACATAAAATTCGTTCTCCTATGGTTGGCACGATGTATACTTCACCATCTCCCGAGACGCCTCCTTTTGTAACCATTGGCCAATCAGTCAAAGTAGGCGATACCTTGTGCATCGTTGAAGCAATGAAGATGTTCAATGAAATTGAATCCGATCGCGCAGGTAAAATCGTAGATATATTAGTGAAAAATGGCGAACCTGTTGAATATGACCAAATTTTATTTATTATAGAATAGGGATAACTGTCTATGCTCAGTAAAATTGTTATTGCCAATAGAGGTGAAATAGCACTGCGTATATTACGTGCGTGTAAAGAACTCGGCATTCAGACTGTTGCCGTTCACTCGGATGTCGACAAAGATTTGTTGCATGTTCGTCTTGCTGATGAGACCGTTTGCATTGGACCAGCCCCGGCACAAAAAAGTTATCTAAACATCCCAGCCATTATCTCTGCTGCTGAAATTACCGATGCAGTAGCCATTCATCCTGGCTATGGATTTCTATCTGAAAATGCAGATTTTGCAGACATCGTAGAGCAAAGCGGCTTTCAATTTATCGGTCCACGGGGTGACACCATACGCCTGATGGGTGATAAAGTATCTGCTATAGCTGCGATGAAAAAAGCAGGCGTACCCTGCGTCCCTGGTTCCGATGGCCCCTTAGGTGATGATGATGCCCTTAATCTGGAAATAGGTCGTAGAATCGGTTATCCCGTCATTATTAAAGCGGCTGGTGGTGGCGGTGGACGGGGAATGCGTGTAGTACATACTGAAGCTAATTTATTGAGCTCCATAGCACTTACCCGAAGCGAAGCGAAGGCAGCTTTTAATAATCCGATTGTGTACATGGAGAAATTCCTGGAAAATCCAAGACACGTAGAATTCCAAGTGCTTGGCGATGGCAAGGGTCATGCCATTCATCTGGGTGAACGTGACTGTTCCATGCAAAGACGCCATCAAAAAGTAGTAGAAGAAGCGCCAGCCCCAGGAATTACTGTTGAATTAAGAAACAAAATTGGCGAGTCCGTAATCAAAGCCTGTCAAGAGTTACAATACCGGGGAGCAGGAACCTTTGAATTCCTCTATCAGGACGGTTGTTTTTATTTTATTGAAATGAATACCCGTATTCAGGTGGAGCATCCTGTTACAGAGATGATTACCGGTCTGGACTTAATTAAAGAACAAATCAAAATTGCCAGTGATATCCCGCTGACATTAACTCAGGAAGACATCAAGTTTCGCGGGCATTCCATTGAATGTAGAATTAATGCAGAAGACCCGAAAACCTTTATGCCCTCTCCTGGAACAATAAAGTTATTACATCAGCCTGGTGGCCCAGGAATTCGTTTTGATTCACACATTTACAGCAGTTATACCGTACCGCCTAATTATGACTCCATGATAGGCAAACTGATTAGTTATGGCGAAACTCGCGCCGAAGCTATTGCCAGAATGCGTAATGCTCTGGATGAAATTATTATCGATGGAATAAAAACAAATATTGAATTACATCAACGCATTCTACATGACAAATTCTTTATCGACGGTGGTACCAATATTCATTACTTAGAAAAAATGCTAAAGGATTAATATCGTGTGGTTTCAATTAAAAATAGAACATTGCCCAAATGAAGAAGTAGAGCCAATTAGTGCAGAATTGGAAGAGTTGGGTGCCTTATCGATTATGCTTACTGATAAAAACGATAATCCCGTTCTCGAACCAGAACCTGGTACTACTCCTTTATGGCCAGAAGTCATCATTCATGCCTTGTTTGCCCAAGCTCAAGAAGCGCAGTATGCTAAAACACAACTGGCCCTAACCAGATCGCCATTAGCATGCAGTTTAGAAGTACTTCCTGACAAAGATTGGGAAAGGGCCTGGATGGATGACTTTAAACCACAACGCTTTGGTAAACGTTTATGGATTTGCCCTACATGGTCCACTCCTCCCGAACCAGAGGCGGTGAATTTGATGTTGGATCCTGGATTAGCATTTGGAACAGGAACGCATCCTACAACGTCATTGTGTTTAACCTGGCTGGAACAAGCAGATCTCCAGAATAAATCAGTGATTGATTACGGGTGTGGCTCAGGAATCCTCTCTTTGGCCGCATTAAAATTAGGGGCCAAAGTAGTCCACGCAGTAGATATTGATAATCAAGCCTTACAAGCCACCAAAAATAATGCGCTGACAAACAACATTGCTGAACAATTGTCTATCAGCATGCCGGATTCGTTACAGGATCCTGTAGATTTAATTATTGCCAATATCTTATTGGCTCCATTAATTTCATTAAAAGACCGTTTTCATCACTTGCTCCATCCTGATGCGCGCCTGATAGTATCTGGCTTGTTAGAAGAACAAGTCCCTTTGCTCATCGAGGCCTATCAGTCGGCATTCACCCCCATCACGACTGAATGTCTTGATGGATGGGCTTTGTTAGTTTTTGTACGAGCGTAATTGTCTTACTAAGGTAAATTATAATGGATAAACAACAGGTTTCCTTTCAGCCACGAAGAGCATTACTTAGCGTATCAGATAAAAGAGGCATCACTGAACTTGCCAAAGTTCTGCATCAACAAGGTGTAGAATTAATTGCGACCGGTAATACTGCGGAATTACTCAAGGAACAAGGACTACCTGTAGTGGATGTCAGTGAATGTACTGGCTTTCCTGAAATGATGGATGGAAGGGTTAAAACCCTTCACCCGGCAATTCACGCAGGGTTGTTAGCTCGCGGTGAACAGGACAGAAAAACTTTAGAACACCATGCCATCAAGCCCATCGATTTACTTGTAGTCAACCTATACCCTTTTGAACAAGTCATTAGCAGACCCGACTGTGACTTTAATAATGCCATTGAGAATATTGATATAGGTGGCCCAGCAATGGTTCGCTCGGCCGCAAAAAATCATGCTCATACTTATGTCGTGGTTACTCCTGATGATTACGCGGAACTCATTCACTATCTGCAGACTAAAAAAGCACCTTCTGATTGGAGATTTACTTTAGCTAAAAAAGCATTTGTTCAAATCGCAGCCTATGATGCCTCTATCGCGAATTATCTAACGACTTTAAACGCAGATTTTACCCCTAGTGGATTCCCTGATGTGCTTACCTGTCAGTTCACTAAAATCAGTGATCTTCGCTATGGGGAGAATCCACATCAACAAGCCATTTTTTATGCTGATAAAAATAATGCTCCAGGCTCTCTAGGCTCTGCTCATTTAGTTCAAGGCAAGCAATTATCTTATAACAATATCCTGGATGCTGATGCAGCACTGGATTGTGTTAAGTCTTATCCGAACAATAAACCCATTTGCGTCATAGTAAAGCATGCCAATCCCTGTGGAATAGCCGTGAGTGATACTCCTCTCAATGCTTATCTAAGAGCTTTTCAAAGCGACCCCACCTCGGCTTACGGAGGAATTATTGCATTCAATCAGACCTTGCAAGCCGATACAGCCAAAGCCATACTTGAAAAACAGTTTGTCGAAGTCATCATAGCCCCGGACGTTAGTGAAGAAGCCAAGACAATTCTTGCCAGTAAAGAAAACATTCGCGTACTCAGTACCGGAGTCTGGCAGCAGGATAATGAATTTAGATTGAATATGAGAAAAGTAGACGGAGGGTTGTTAGTACAAGAGCATGATTCCCTTTCCCTTGTCACCTGCGAATTAAAAGTCGTTACTCGAAAGAAGCCCTCAGAACAGCAAATGAACGATTTGATGTTTGCCTGGATAGCAGCAAAACATGTGAAATCTAACGCTATAGTTTATGCTAAAGATTCCGCGACTATAGGGATCGGAGGAGGTCAAACCAGTAGAGTGATGAGTGCGCGCATCGGTCTTTGGCAAATGCAGCAAATGGGATTTAGCCCCAAAGGGGCGGCAATGGCCTCCGATGCCTTTATTCCTTTCACCGACACAGTTGAAATAGCAGCACAAGCCGGGATTACAACCATCATCCAGCCAGGCGGCTCGATCCGGGATGAACAAATCATCGCCTGCGCGGAAGAACACGGCCTGGCTATGGTGTTTACCAGTACCCGCCATTTTAAACATTAGCGCCAAATTTCTCCTTTATTGATGCGAAATGAGGGCTTGACTCACTTGAACAAAAAGCGGTATATAACGTATCATCTTCTTTTTAATTTGAAGCTTTTGTAAATGCAGTTATGCGTGTTCAAAACTCATTTGGAGCAAAACCATGACAGTTGAGCATTATCCGACCTCACTTGTCAGTCGTCTTGCAATTGCCGGAACCCCGTTAGTGCCGCAGGGATACTATCGCTCCAAACTATTTATTACCCCTTTTTCAACAAATACCCTGGTTGCAGCAGCAGGGCCATTGCTGTCCTTATTAGAAAGGCTCTGCTTAAGTCCATCACTGCCTCCCATTGAAAATATAAGAGATAACATCGAACATGAGTTGCGCGCATTTCACAGTAAATTGGCTGCCTCTAAATATTCACCCGATCTGACCAGCATTGCTCAATATCTCCTCTGTGCAACCATAGATGAAATACTTGGAAAAAGTTACCTGCGTGTGTACAACCTGGCTGCTGAATTTAAATCCTTTACTCCCTTAACCAGTGATGGGGCTCAACCGCAACAACGTTTTTTTGAAATTCTTAATTACATTAAAGAAAGACCAAATCAGTACCTCGATTTAATAGAGCTAACCTATTTTTGCCTTATTGCAGGTTTTGAAGGAGAATATCATTTGAAGGCAGATGGACGCCAGGTGCTTGATAATACTATTGAAGATTTATATCAAATAATACAACAGTATCGCTTTAATAAACCCCATCGGTTATTTAATGAAAATCCTATACCCAAAACAATTAAAAAAACCTATAAGGCGGCCATAATAAGTGCCGTAATTGCTGCCAGTATCGTAGTTTGTGCTTTCTTGACCAGCCAAATTTTATTGGAAAATAAAGCCAAATCCGTTTTATTCGGGCATTCCCGCCTTGCAATGCTGGATAACTAATGGATAATTCTTTACGCGCATTATGTGATGCCATAAAAAAAATACTCTCTCAATTAAAACCTCAGGTTAATCAGCTGTCCTTTCTTGTAGTAACCGGAAGAAATGAGCAAGGTAAATCAGCTCTTTTAAAACAAAGTAACATGGAAGAAATGCCTGTCTTTAGCGAACAGCATGCAAAAATTTATTTTAATCAACAAGGTATTATTGTCGAGCTGGGTGAGACCTGGCTTACTAATAGCAAAACATTATTACAAAATACTCTAAAACAATTGAATCGATGCAACAGGCATCTCAAAATTACTGGACTTATTTTATGTGTTGATGTCAATGATTTATTAATATCTGACCCAGCCGAGTTCGCAGAGCAAAAAAAGGCTCATTTGCAATTATTAAATCGTTTAGGCTCTAATCTGGGTTATCAAGCTGAGTTAGCCATTGTATTCACTAAAATGGATACCTTGGCAGGTTTCACTGAATTTTATCAAATGGATCATGTAACTGATCTATCTAAACCTTTGGGGTTTTCCTTGGATTGTATGAATCAATTACGTAAAAAAATTGAAGCATACAGCCTTCAATTTAATCAGTTAATTGAAATGCTTGCTCAACAAGTCATAAATAAAATGCATCCGGCACGATCCACTATAAAACGCAGTTTAATACGTGAATTTCCCCTTCAATTAGCTAGTTTACGCGCCCCTGCGCAAGCGCTCATTCAAGGCATTTCCCCTAAACTGTTTCATCTTCACTCCATTTATTTTACGAGTGCCGAACAAGGTGGCGTAAGTATTGACCGGTTAAATAAAAAAATTCAACATGAATATGCCTTGGTTGTTCAAGACACCTTTCCTCAAGCCACTAACTTTAGAGCCTATTTCGTTGAGGGCGCGCTAAAAAATATACAAGAACAATGCAGCCAAGCACCGCAAATAAGGAAATTCTCTCAAAAACCACTGATTGCAATTGCGGCAAGCATTGCGGGAGTGAGTTTACTTATTTTAAGTTACAATCATTACAAAACAGCACACCTCTTGGATGAAGCAAGCAAAGAGCTGCTTGCTTATGATGCATTGAATGGTCAAGGAAACAATGGAGCTCAAGCACTCTATCATTTATCGAAAGCGGCAAATAAAATTGAGCACATTCCCAGTAATTCCATATCGCTTCCCACCGTTCATCAATTAAAATTAAACCTCCACCATAACGCTCAAAATCGTTTACAAGGAGAGTTCATCCCCTCTTTAATGAATGAACTGGAACAAGCGATCACCAATCCCAGCAATACCCCTATAGTCCGCTATAAAGCCCTCAAAATATACCTGATGCTTGGTCAACCTGAACACTTAGTAGCAACCGAAGTGCAGGATTGGTTTAATAATCAGTGGCAAGGGCAAAAATCTAATGGCTCCAAAAAGCAACTGGCTTTACTCAAACATGCGTTAAGTAAACCCTTAAAAAATGTGCTCGTTAAACAACAAATAATTAGCGATGCCAGAAATTATTTAAATGCCCTCCCCACCAGTTATTTATATTACTCCATAGCAAAAGAATCCTTTTCTTCAAAGAAACAAAAAATTGCTATCCAGGGATTTAATCTGGCCGCTGATGAGTTACCTGTTTATTTTACAAAAGCGGGCTTTGAAGAAGTCATCCACAGTATTCCCCAAATCAGTAGCAAGCTGCAAACGGAAAACTGGGTGCTCGCCCGCCAGGATTTATCTCAATTACAAAATATGTTAATCCAGGCGTATTGTTTTGATTACGTAACCTGGTGGCAAACTTTTATGCGCAAATCACAGCCGGTGCATTATCAAGACTACCAGCAAGGGAAGCAAGTCACTCAGCTTTTGCAACAATCCAATGCCATCAATATATTGGTGAATTTAATTCAACAGGAAACAAAACCTGATTTAAGCGAAAACACATCAACTTTTAATCAGTTTGTCGCCCATCAATTTACTGATTTAAATCTGATGAGCCAATCCAGTACGAAAGAACTAAGCATCAAAATCACCGAGCTGGAACAGTTTATTGCAACCCTATCCGTTGTAAATGATGGGGGAAAAACTGCATTTACTATTACCAAATCACGATTCATTAATGAAAGCTCTTCTGATCCTGTCAGTTTACTCTATAATCAAGCGCGCCAGTTACCCGAGCCTTTAAGCTCTTGGGCTAAACAAATAGCGGGTGATACTTGGGTTATCCTCATAAAAGACAGTCGCCAGTATATCAATCAACAATGGCAACAAACAGTTTATAGAGAATTCCAAAGTACTATAGCCAAGCGTTATCCTTTTGACGCTTCCCAACATGAAGAAATTTCGATCGTTGATTTCAACCGCTTTTTTGCAACTCATGGCGTATTAAATACGTTTAGCGAGCAATATATCAAACCCTTCCTGGATGTTTCCAGCGCCGAATGGAAACCCAAAGCAGTTAATGATTTTGTATTGCCTATCTCAACTGAAACTCTTGATGAAATTATCCGTGCCAACATTATAACTAATATGTTTTTCCCAGATCACGGTGATGAAAGCAAAATTGATTTCAGCTTACAAAAAATCAGTCTTGATCCTGTGGTCGCCAGCTTAAATCTTGAAATTGGCGAAACAAAATTGACTGACACTCAAGGAAGCGATTCCTTTATTCGCTTTAGCTGGCCACAAAACAATGCAAAATTATCTCTGAATTCAATTGAAGGGAACCATTATGAGCTTGCTGAACAAGGAACTTGGGCGCTATTTAAACTCCTCGAGAAAGTTAATGTTTTAGTTGATGAACAAGACAGTTCCAGTTTACAAATCCTCTTTGAGGTAAATAGCAATTCAGGACGATATCTATTAAAAACCAATAATCAGATCAATCCCTTTACTCCTGGAATCTTAAATGGGTTCACCTTGAATGAGGCTGTAGTGTGATTGAGAAACTATACCATGACGGAGCAACTTTGATGGACTCCTGATGTGTGTCATTTTATTTAAGCCCCACTAGTGCTCATCGCCTCTTGGGGCATTGCTTGTTAACAAGCCTTGATTAGTTAACTAAACCGTTGCCAATGTGAGTCGCAGAAGACCTTAATTACCAGTAGACAGGCATTGGAAGGTGCCTAACTTAATAGTTTAACCAAAGATTAATATTAAACTTTTACAGGTAAACTTTTAATATTAGGATCTTTAGAATAGGCTTCCAGGATATCGTTAACCAATTGATCAATGATCCCCTCTTTCTCTTCCGCTTCAATCAAACCACCTTTTTCTTTCATGCCGGCCAAACGAGCTTCGATTACCTTGGCTATGGAACCATTTGGGAATAACGCAGCTAAAAGACGTCTTGCTTCAGATGGGCCGAGATGCCTGTATAAATGATTTCGTACGGTCGCATCTTCTGCGGTAGTACTAAATGCCCATAATTCAACAGGGCCTAAGGTCAATGTTAATAATTGAACGTTAACTCCTGTTTTAGTAGCAAATTGAGCCAGGAACGTTGCTCCTCCCTGTCTGGGGCCGTGCACTCTAGTACGTAACGCGACTTTTGCGGTTTCGGAAAGCCCAAAAATTGCGGTGGTCTTCTCAATAGCCTGAGACGGGCCTGCATCCATAATATAAATAGCTGTAGCAAAATCTATCATCACGGGATCAAAGTCATCTACAGACTGAGAAAGCAATGCAATTTGCACTTTCCACTTACGCCCTTCCCGCATGTCAATAATCACTTGTTCACGTACCGCCGCAGATTTGGAAGTGCGATGGAATTCGTCATAAACAATACGCTTGTGATCTTCTCTGATCTGCATAATCCTTTCTTTATGATATTCTTTGTATTGTTCTGGAATACTACTCAAACTTTCATCAGTTAGATAATAATGTCTGGCAAGGACGTAACGAGCTAACATATACATTACTGCCGTTTGTCGGTCGGCAGCATCGCCCCCGCTTTTAGCCACCTCATCAAGATCCAGTGAGACTACTCGCGCATCACCAATATCAAAACTACTGACGCGAGATAAGATTGGATATTCACGAACTGCGGCAGAAATCATTCTTGAAAATGCATTAATTAATGACTCTCCAGTTGGGGCAGTCACTTTTTCATAGAGATCTTCAATGGAAGGAGTTCTACAAATTGAAGCCGCATCTGCCAACAAAGGCATTGCATAGCGCTGTGCCAGCAATGCCTCATGGATAAATCCGGCAGAATAAAGCGAATCAGTAACCTCCCACCAAGTGGATTTGGAGTCACGAACAAACCCAATCTCCTCTAAAATACCATCAATAAACTCTTCTATCCCTGGGGCATAAGGCGTGGGATTAAACTCATCAGCCATGCTTTTATACAATTCGTCTACTACCATGCCGGCTAAATCAGGCATACCGTCATAAGGTTTTTCTGCACCTAACGGGGTAGTTAATAAAGTCATAAAATTCACTAAGAACGATCGTTCTAAAGCGGTTGGGTAACGACATCCCAATTGAGTGTCAAAGGGATTTATTGAATATTCAGGTGTCATTCTTAGGCGATGATAAGCCACCAAATGCCGCTTGGAAGCAGGTAATGCTTCTTTTAACAGGGAAATGAGACCACTACTGGAGGGCCCTATATCAATAATAGCTATACGGGGTAAGCGAATTAATCCACCTGACAAACATAAAGCCAGATTTATAGCGTTAGACAATACTGATTTACCAGAACCAGGACGCGCGTAGACCAAGTCAATCCAGGTTGTTTGTTCTGTTGAACCAGGCTGAAACGGCCAGGGTTTACCATCTGGGGATCTGAAGAGTAACGCTCCCGTTTTCCAAGGTGATGCGGGACGCGTAATGGGCAACATGGAAATAACCGAAGTTAAGGGGGCAACACTGGGTACGCCTGTGCTGTTAAGAGTTGTAGCCAACATTGTTGAAACAAAACCGGCGAAAGGATCGCCACAAATTTCAGACACGTCAGTGGATCCCCAACCTTGAATTGCTTTAACCAGTTCGGAACTTCTCCGTCTAAGCAAAGGCAAATTACCTTCTGGAGCCCATGTTGCGGCAACTACACGCAAACGAACAATAGCCTCATCCGTATTAAGTTGTAAATATTTTAGTAGATTTACTGAATCGCTTATCAAACGATTTTGTGCTGAACTAAAACTCAAAATTGCAGCCAAAAGACCTTTAAGTTTGATCGTACTAAGACCTTCACTTTCGATTAGAAATGAAATTTTCCAAGGAATATGTGAAGGAAGGATACGTGAAAACAAATTTATAAATGGCCTAACGTCCTTAGGAAATAAATCAATATAAGTAGATGCATAAATTTTATCCCCGACCCTAACCGTGCGCAAATCTATAGCTTCTGCATCGCGGGGTATTATCTGCTTCGCAAGTGACGGCCAGAGTAAGTCTGAAGCATCGCCCTCAAAGCTGTTTATCTCACGTACCGGCAGTTTATCTCCAGGTAGAGTTGCCCTCCAATCATCGGCCGTATAATCAGGATCTGCTGTCATACGAATTGCATGAACGGCCTCATGAACATCGAGTAACCTGCCAAAAATATTTAATGAGTCTATGTCATTAATGATGGCGCGAACATAAGCATCATGGGTATCCCGTAGTTCTGGAATTGCTGCAAAAACGGTCTGACTGTTTTTAAATGGAGGAGCCTTGGTGTCCTTCAACATCTTCATTTTTGCTTTATTTGCTACCTTCAATTGATCGCTGGTTAAATTAAACGGTCGGGTAATCAATACAAAATATAAGCGCTCTTCTGCACAATACTGTGATAAATAATTCACTCGCTCCTCAAATAAATCACCTAATTTAAGTTCGAGACGTTCAGCACTAGCTTCGGCTGGGGAATAGATGTCCTGAATTAATTTCTTAATATTTTGTTTATCGTGACTGAAATACACCTGTAATGCATGCCCAGGTCTACCCATAGCCGCTTGAAATGAATTATTCAATCCTTCAACCAAATGATCGAATTCATCGGCGCCAGCAAGAGCGGTTATCCCTTCAATTTTTAATATTGATAACAAACTGCCGTCATGGTTAACTAATACAGTAGGGCTATCAGCGGTTTCCAGATCGATATAAGATTCTGTCGTTTGCCGCAGAGAAGTACTTAACCAGGCAAAGAAGGTATCTATACCCTCAAAAAACGATTCTGACCATTTTGCCATCCCATATCCCCAATCTTTGTATGTATATTATTTATATCTAATCCGCAATTTCTTCCAATGCGCTGGCAGCCCATTTTTCGATTTGCTTTCGAAACTTAGCTCTTGAGGGTAACAAACATATATTCTTGAAAAGCTGCGCTCTGGTTTCTTCTTTATTAACCCCTGCATCAATCATTAATTGACCAAATATAGCAGGATCGCTGGTTCCCTCACCAAATTTTTCTTCGACGATTTGCGATCTGAATTTAAACGATCTATAAATATTTTGAGCACTTGCTTTATAGCCAGTATCATTCGTTATCGCACAAAATAATACATGGCATAGACTGTTTAACTCAGTCTGAGTCAGTTCGGGTAGATAGATCAACGTACCACCACCATAGCCGCCAACTCCAACCGACTCAATAAAAAAACATTGAGCACAAAAACAGCATGCGGTGACTAAATTAGATAATCTATTATTTGTATAGTCATTATCAAGATTAACAATTTCTTGGAATAAACGGGCTTGGAATCCACAAAATTGGCAGGTGTACTGATCTCTATGAAATATTTTCTGTTCATATGATCTGAATCGCTCATCAACCTTCCTGGCTGAATACAAACGCCAGGAACCCGGTGTAGCATTTAATTTCAATTCACAACGTTCTTGATTTTCCGCCATATTCTTTGGCTCACTCTAACCTGATTTAATTAGGGCATTGTCTCATAATAAATCTATCGCAATATAGACCTAACAACATCAAATCTATCTATTTCACTCAATGATCCTATTCTATTTCTCATGAGTCAGTTTGAACCATATAAAATGGCGATGGTAAAGAAAAAACCTACCATCACCATTAGCAACAAACTATCATTACTGGTAAATACTTCCGGTGGGACCTGCAGTTTTTCCTGCGGCACCAAACATAGTCATACCTGCAACCCCTAAAATACTCGGCAAGAATAACAATGCGGCAGCTATAAAAACGAGGGCAATCGGAGTACCAATAGGGACTTGAGTTGGATTATCCTTGTGCTGTTTAAATTTCATAATGGCACCGATAGAAAAGCCCAAGCCTGCCAGGTAGGAGCCTGCAGTAATTAACTTAGCAAGACTGTTAAAAGAACCAGTCATTGAGGAAGCCATATTCCCTAAACTTTTACTGGCAGCTGCATCCTGACTTACTAAAGCAATGAAACCGATACAAGCAACAGTAATTAACCACGATTTATAATCCGACTTACTAGTAGCGTTATTTTTCACCGCATTTCTCCCCAATTTGTTCAAGATCCATTTTTTACATATAAAATATTACTAATCTTCAGGCTTAATTTATAAGTTAGATTAAGAATATTCGAGCCCCCTTTTTCAAATCGGTAACCTGCACCGATTAGCTTCCCTACATATAGAGAAATATATTCATTATTATATAAAATATAAACTATCCAGATGTATAAGCTGTGCCGCTAGGGCCTGCAGTTTTTCCTGTAGTACCAAACATGGTTTGTCCTGTTACTCCCAAAATGGTTGGGAGAAACAATAAAGCTGCGGCAATAAAAACCAAAGCAATAGGAGTACCAATAGGAACTTGGGTTGGATTGTCTTTATGCTGTTTAAATTTCATAATGGCACCAATAGAAAAGCCCAGACCTGCCAAATAAGAACCTGCAGTAACTAGCTTGGCAACATTGGTAAAAGAGCCAGTGATAGAAGATGCCATTTTTCCCAAAGTTGGGCTCGCTACAGCCTCTTGACTCACCAAAGCAAGCAAACCAATACAAACAACACTAATTAACCAAAACATATAATTCGACTTGCTATCCATGTCACTGATCATTGCCCTCTCCTAATTTTATACCCATTTACTTGTTCCGTATAAAACATTCAGTAGCGTCATTACACTATTGATTCACACAACGAACTTCTCACTATTCCTTGTACTATCCTGATGTATAGGCTGAGCCACTAGGTCCAGAGGTTTTTCCTGCTCCGCCAAACATGGTTTGTCCTGTTACTCCCAAGATGCTGGGGAGAAACAATAAAGCTGCGGCAATAAAAACCAAAGCAATAGGAGTACCAATGGGTACTTGAGTTGGATTGTCTTTATGCTGTTTAAATTTCATAATGGCGCCAATAGAAAATCCCAAACCTGCCAAATAAGAACCTGCAGTAATTAATTTGGCAACACTGGTAAAAGAACCAGTCATCGAAGAGGCCATATTGCCTAAACTCTTACTGGCGGCAGCATCCTGGCTTATTAAGGCAAGTAGACTAATACAGATAACGCTAATTAACCAAGATTTATCATTCATTCTGTTAAAGCCTCTATTGTCCACAGTATTCTCCTAAAATTATATTAGTCCACTATCCCCAATACGCTCAAATTTTTATACCGTTTATATTCAATGAATACTCCATAGTTTTTTATGAGCTAACTACTTATTGGAACACGCTTCCTGTAGGACCTGCTGTCTTTCCAGCCCCACCAAACATGGTTTGTCCTGTTACCCCTAAAATTGTTGGTAGAAACAATAAAGCGGCTGCAATAAAAACCAGGGCAATTGGTGTACCAATTGGTATTTGGGTTGGATTATCTTTATGCTGCTTAAATTTCATTATAGCACCAATAGAAAATCCCAGACCCGCCAAATAAGAACCGGCAGTAATCAATTTAGCTAAACTAGTAAACGACTTGGTAATTGAGGAAGCCATTCCACCCAAGGTAAGAGCTCCTGCAGCTGCGTCCTGGCTCACCAAGACTAATAGACTAATAAATGCCGCACTGATAAACCATGATTTATAATCTGATTTAATATTAACATTACCGTTCACTTGCTTACTCCTACTCTATTTTTTCTCACGACGTACCATATAAAGTATTATTAATCATATTGAGAGTACCTACAATATTGATTGCTAATATTCCACCAAAAACGTGTATCAATCCTTTCCCTGTTCCCCCGGGGGGTTGTCCCTGCGATGCCGAACGAGCAATTAGAACCCATCCTCTGACAAAGGCAATTAAGCCAATTACCTGAATTAACATCGCTAAAGGCTTACCGACAACACTACCACTACCAAAAAGTGTATCCAAAGCCGCGTTACCGCTATTCACTGGAGCATATTGAAGTATATTTTGATAGCCAAAGGTTGTTTGCATCAAAACCGCAAACCCCGTGGGGAAATATATCAGCATAGCACCCACTAACAAATAAACAATAGGCTCCTTGACGCTGGCGCTATTGGACATCATGGTTCTTGCCTCGCCATAAATCTTTAAACTGTATATTGCCTTAAATATAAACGCGCAACCGATAAGATACGCTCCGCCTGTGATAAGGCGTTGTATAGGCGCAAGGGAATTACCGATATTCGTTAATATGTTAGCCTGACTCGCTATCCAACATGCAACAGTACCGCCTGTACAAGTTCCAGCCATAACTACCTCAACTATCTTCTTGACTAAACCTTATTACTTGCCCGGAACTAGTTAATACTCGACCTTGCATAGAGTCTATTAATTTAACTATCCCATATCCTGCAATTTTTGTCCCTTCTCTTACTGTAAGTGTAGAACCATTTGAGCCAATTAGCCATGCTCGACCCGGGATTACTGCTTGGATATAGTAAACAACGCGCGGAGCGCCTGCTTGACGAATAACTCGTTTAGCTGGCTTGGGCTTATAATGAGCCATTAACATATTAATCTCGGCTGATTGTTTCGCCACTTGAGTTGATAGATTTCCAATTACTTGATTAAGATTGGCGATTTGCGTATTTAAATTATTTATATTGTTATTAACCGTTCCAACTTGCTGACCTACAGAACTTACTTCGGCTTTGACCGTTTGTTGTGATAATTCAATAGCAGATACTTTTTGTTTTAAATCACTATCATTTGCGGTTATAACCGTTGGGGGTTGTTGAACAATTGGAGCAGGGGTAGGTGCAGGAGTGATCGTAGTTTGCACAGGCTCAGGTGCTACCTGTGCTATAGGTGTCACTGTAGTTTGACTGGACTCAACATCGCTTTTACCAGAGTACATCCAACCTACGAGCTTGTAGATCACCATTGCCAGGACGAGTACGCCAACAGCGATAAGTGCATTGCGCTTAACATTTTTTGTTTCAGGATAGCGACCTTGGCTTGGCGGTGTTGGACTATTTAAGCCGGACTCCTCCTCCATAGACTCATTATCAAGAGAATCTAATTCTGCGAATTTATATTCATCATTATTTTGATCATTATCTGCCATCATTATCCGCCATCAAATTAAATAGATTGTACGTCTTGTGTAAATAAAACACCGATTCCAGTACCCGAATAGACTTCCACCGTAATGGGTGTATTAAACAATTGCTGAGCCTGCTGACTCCAGTTTTGACCGACTTGCGCTAATCCGATTACAGCATTTTCAAGGGCAGATCGACCAATACCATTTGAAACTGTAATATTATTGCCCCCACCTGTTCCTCCAATAGTTACAGTGGTATTCGCTGATTGGAACGCATTACCAAAGCCTTGTAGGAATGAGGACGCGAATAAAGAGCCATATCGCATTAAGTAATGATGATCTGTACGACTGGACAATGCCGTTCTTGCTGTATTTGGATCAATAGCAAATGCGGATATAGATATCGTTTTTGGAGCACCGGGAATAGACATGGTATTAAACGTAATAACCATCTTATTTGCGGTGGACGGTAAGTTAAAGCTTCCAATTAGCTTTGTTCCCTTCAATTTGCCAGAAACTATAGTTGCTAAAATTGGGCCTGGTTCGTCACTATTTACTGAAGTATCCATGACAGCAAAAACGATATCTCCGGTTTTTATCATGGCGCCTTTCTGTGAAGTGTTTGTAACTGACACACTTTGATTGTTAATGGTGGTAGTAGTCGTACTTACTCCTTGGGCAGCTGCTCCGGCTACGGTTGTCTCGGCGTTACCTTCAGTATAAACCTGAGTAGTAACTTGTTTCCATCCTTGTACCGATTGAGTAGCTGCTGAGAGCATATCGGCTGTTCTTTGTTGAATTTTTTGCTGATATTTTTGCTCAGCCATTTGCTGATTTTGTTTATTTAAAATTGCCTGCAATTTATCATTATTAGCAGCCGCTATTGAAGCACCGGTTGGTTGAGCACCTGGTAAACTCGGCATTCCGGCGAGACTTGATGTATCTTGCGGCAAATTAATACCTTGTAATCCTGCTACAGCTGAATCCTGTTGCGAGAATCCCGCATTCAAAAGTTGATTTGTAGTAAATCCAGCATCTTTTAATTGCTGTGCACTATACCCTGCATCTTTCAAATCTTTGGCACTATATCCTGCCGCTTTTAATTCAGAAGCAGAAAAACCGGCATCTTTTAGATCTTTAGCGCTAAATCCTGCAGCCTTCAAATCGGCTGCTGAAAAGCCCGCATCTTTGAGATCTTTAGCACTAAATCCCACCGCTTTTAAGTCAGCTGCGGAAAATCCAGCATCTTTCAAGTCTTTTGCACTAAAACCAGCGGCCTTAAGCTGCGCCGCACTGAATCCGGCTGCTTTTAATTCTGCTGCAGAAAACCCAGCATCCTTAAGATCTTTAGCGCTAAATCCGGCAGCTTTTAATTGTGCCGCGCTAAAACCTGCATCCCGCAATTCCTTCGCCGTAAAACCGGCATTTTTTAAGTCATTGGCACTGAATCCCGCAGCTTTTAGTTCTGCTGCAGTAAAACCGGCATCTTTTAGCTCTTTAGCACTATATCCCGCATCCTTTAACGCTTGAGCAGAACAGCCCAGAGTTTGTCTGATTGTTAAAGCAGACATACCGGCTGCCCTCGCTTTTTTTAATGACTCCACACTGCAATCAGCAACACGTCCCGCGGCAAGTACCGCAGCAGGATTTAACCCTGAGTCCTCTAATTGTTTGGGAGTAAAGCCCGCAGCAAGCAGTTGTGCCGGAGTATACCCTGCATCCAATAAAGATTTGGCATCATATCCTGCGTCTTTTAAAGCTTGAGCGCTACAACCATTTAATTCCTTAATTCGTTTCGCTGAAACACCAGCCGCGAGCAATTTTTTTAATTTATCAGCAGCGCAACCTGCGGCTTTAATATCACTATCAGAAAGAGGAGTTGCGGCGGCAATTTGTTGCGGTGTAAATCCCGCATTAGCTAGATCTGCGTCACTAAAACCAGCTGCTTTCAATGCCTGCGCACTACAACCTGCATATTGCTTGATAAGAGCCGCACTAACTCCGGCCGCTCGTTCTTTTTTTAATACATCGACATCACAACCGGCATTTTTTACATCCGCAGGTGTAATGCCTGGCGGCAGTTCCATCTGCGCTGCTTTTATCTGTGCTGCAGTGAAACCTGATCTAGCCAGTTCTTCGGGAGTAAAACCTGCATTTAATAGTTCTCTTGCTGTATAGCCTGCGGCTTTTAACTCCTCTGGAGTAAAACCTGCTCTTTTTAAATCCGCAGCACTAAAACCTGCATCCTTCAGTTCTGCAGCAGTAAAGCCTGCTGCTTTTAATTGTTCTGCACTACACCCACTAATTCGTCTTATAGCTGAGGCACTTACTCCTGCTTTACGTAATTTGGTTAATGCGGCCGCGCTGCACCCAGCATTTCGAACATCTGCTGCACTAATACCATCAGGTAAACCACTCGCCTTTGCTATTTCAGCATCAGAAAACCCTGCACCTTTTAATTCGCCATCAGAAAAACCACCATCCTTCATTTGCTGGGCTGTAAAACCGGCATTGCGTAGTTCACAGGCATCAAAACCACACTCTCTTAATCGACCCGCGGTATATCCAATATCTTTTAATTGTCTGGCATTATAACCAGCCGCCTTTAACTCTTTGCACTGGCATATTTGATCCAAATCCTGAAGCGCATATCCGCTATCCTTTAATTGTACGCAGCTACAGCCTGCCTTTAAGTCACTTAATTGAGCTCCCTGGCTTACCACTTGCGCAATAACATTTTTACTGCAACTGCCATTTTTTAAAGCTTGAATCCATAAACTATTTTGTGCGCCCTCTTCTTCTTCTCGTGCCAAGGTAGTAAAGCCTACCCCACTTTGTCCGTTTTTAGAGCCAACTACACCAACTCCTTCACCTAGGGCCTGAGTTCGAATAATTGTAGGAATAGCACTACCCCCAGTACTTTCTGCTTGTTGTGCTTGAGTAACATTTTGCTGCTCTTGCAATTTTGCATATTGTGCGGTGGGATCAAGTACGCCAGGAATAGATTGAATTCCAGTAGGTCCTTGAGGAAGCTGAGAAGTTTCCACTGGACCTTGCGAAGCATTTCGCAATTTTACATAACCAATTACTACAGTAATTATCAATAATATAAGTGTAAAGACAATAATTACTCGTGTTCTAGTATTGGAAAACAGTGACTTTAAGTTTTCTTTTTTGCTTGCCATTGTTTATAACCCTTCTACCTTGAGTTGCATCACTTTTCCATGCCAGGACACTAAAAGCACCGGCGACTTTTGCATTTCATAAGCGTGCGTCCCATCTGCACTGGTCATACTGCCTAACCAACCGGGTGATAATATAGTTAGATTGGTTCTCACATACATTTTTTCACCAAAAAGCCAGGCCCGAGCATCTCCACCACTCACTACCAAGCGACTGCTCCCCGGAGGTGGCACGCCATCTAAAACATGAAGAAGCAAATCATTTGCTGAGGGAGGTATTCCCTCCTCCAGAGGCATGCTTTTAGCATTAGGACCAAATCCTTGAACTCGCAAATCGACTCGATAATCCACTGCTTTTTGCCCGGGTATTAAAGTCAACATCACTGGTGTATTCAAACCTCTTAATCGAACCGCCAGGTTGCCATAATTATATAATTTCATCGCTTGAATCATTAAGGTATTACTGGTTTTATCCCATTGAATATTAAATGCAGATGGATCGCCTAAATCATAAGCGGCAATGGGCCAGGGAGCACCTGTAGAATCTAGAAAAACCAAGGAAGAAACAAATCCTTGAGATAAACGTATCACTGGAGGAGTAGATCCAGGAGACAAGTTAACAAATTGCGAGGTAGCCGTTGGTTTGGGTGGTGTGCCAGCGGTTGACGCTTGAGCATATTCGTTGGTTTGATAGATTTGTTTTAAGCGAACAATTTGCTCTGGAGTCAACGGATATAAGTTACGGGTCATATCTTTAAATGATTTATTATCAATAACCTCAACATCATCTTGAGTCATTACTTGCTCTTCACCTTGACCCTGGCCACGATTGGCCTGATTACTATTTTGAGTGGGTTGTGTGGGCCCTGGAGGTCTGGGATTCGCAGTGGTGTTAGCATTCGCATCGCCAGCAGATTGAGTCTCGGGGCCCTGATTCTGGGAAAGGCGCTGTTGCAATAACCGTAATTGCTGTAAGGCTTGTTGGGCATCATCGGTTTGATTGGCAGCATAGACATTACCTGCCATCAAAGAAACCATTGCAACTATCTGACACCTTTTAAATAACTGATACATATTTCTCATAATCAACTTACCCCACCACTGGCAGGTCCAACTACAAATTGTGATATACCTATTCCCCGAGGTGAGTTTAAGGTTGAAACGCGAGTAATCAACATGGTTACTACATTGTTTTGCTGAGTAAACTCACTGGCGCTTTGATAAGTTACCAGAATAGGCATTTGCACCCTCCAGGAGAAACTACCATTTAAAACTCCCTTTTGGAGAATAATAGGCGCACGAGTCGCTACGGCCGAGACAATTAACTTCTTCGCCTTTACTGCGTCGAGGTTATTAGACTGTTGCAATGCACTAAGAAATTGATCCCAACCTTCTGGGGTAAAAAATCCGGATGAAGCCTGCAACTCATCCCTGTAGTTAACAAAATTATAAGTAAATGAAGCTATGGCTGCCTGATTTGCCCATTGTAATACAGCTGAATCTGATTGGTTTGGCTGATCCAAAGGAAATAATGGCGTAATTCGCCCGTTAATACTCGTCGCAAAATATTTAGGGGCTGGCGGATGAGTAATAATGTAAACCAACATAGACCCCAAAACCAGGTTAACCAGAATAGCGATCAGTAGTGCGAGTATAACCTTACGCTGACTATCTTTATAAAATTTATTTCGTAAGGTAACAACAGTTAAGGCATCTTCAGCCATAATATCCTCTAATTATTGCGGTATAACCCTTTGCACATCATCCGTTGGTGGATCAGGAGGAAGCAATGCATTTGGTGATGCATTAGGTGCCAACATGGATTTAAGCTTAATTGGGGGTGTTATCCCGCTAGTAGCATAATAATCTCTTTCAGGCTGATTTACATAGAAATAAAACATCAACAGCCCAATAATAACACTCAATAAAAGAGAAATAATAACCAAAAGTAATCCGCGTCTGTAAATATGAACATTAAAGTTTTTTTTATTTTTAATCAAAGCCCATGTTTCGCGACTCATTTTATCCTCTATTATGCAACAGCATCCCTAAACGTGATTTCTATTCGAGCATTTGGTGATGTATCACCGCCCTGAGAGTAACTCACTATAGGTTTATCACTACCTAATCCTTGTGTAAAGACAAAACGACTATCAATTCCTTGTGACCAAAGGTATTCACCTACTACCCTCGATCGGGCTAATGTTAAAGCACGCTCTCGATGAACTGATACATATTTACTACTGTAACTCGTTACATTTATTGCAACTTTACGAAATTGCTTAAGAAATATTACTATTTCATTTAATAAACCATAAGAAGCCCATTTTAAATGCGGCGTTTGATCTTCAAATAACGCACTTGCAGGGATGCTTATTAGATAATCCTGTCCAATTGTAATGACTTTTATCCCTCTTTTATTGAATTTTTTAAGATATTTCATTACAGTGGCGTCGCAAGCACCAAGTACCTTACATGGTAATTTAGGATATTCTTTATCTGGTATGTAATCGGCACCGCGATGACAGGCACTGACCTGTAGTAAAGCCATTAAACCCAGAATACGGATTATTGCGATTATGTAGTTAGTAAGCACTGATCTCAACCGTCATCCCCATTTACAAAATATAGACTTTTTGTTTTATCGCTGTCTAACTATCTTTAATTTAACTCAGTGATAATAAAAACATACAAATCATTACGTTACAATGAATTTAACAAAATTGCTATTTTTTTAAAAAATTTATTTATGAACATTGCTCATAATGTGAACATTTAGTGAAAGGGTTGGATAAGGAAATCGTCCAACCCTATTGATTTTAGAGCTCAATATATTGGCGTTGAATTGATGCCATTATTACTTCAATTCTTCTTCACTTTTCTTCTTTGCTTTCTCACGCTCGAATGCAATTTTTGCAGATAAACCTCTTACTATTTCCGTTAACTCATCAGGAGCAATTGCATCTCTTTCTTCCGGAGGATAGCTCGTAGCCATTTGGAAGTCTTTTATCAATTCATTTGCAACAGTTCCAGCGTATTTATCTTTAGCTCCAGCCAATCGCTCTATCATCATCATCTGATTTCTGGTTTCATTAATTGGAAGTAGTGATTCTGCAAATGCGGCCTTATCGGTAGCTAAAATTGGCGGAGAATTGGGCGTGATACGCAAGCCACTGAATATAGTTAACGCCCCTTCAACCTCTTCTTCAATCAAATCTTCAACAGGCTCAGGCGCGTTATAACCATGGAATGCGATTAATGCAGCAACTCCACGCTCTATTGGTTCTTCTATATTGGTTTCACGTAATACCTTGGTAATTAAAGTAATTTCTTCATTTTCTACTACTTTATTGATGCTCAAATCACCACTATCCAGTATTCGTTGGAATGAAGCCAATTGTTTTTGTAACTTCATCAAATAATCATCAGGAGGTGGTTCTACTTTCAAAAATTGATTGATTTTCAATTGCTTGACTGGTTTCGGATTAGCATAAAACATGCGAGCACGAACAATTTTTGATTTGAAAAATATATGTGCTTCACCTTCTGTTTGTTCTTTTAAATCGAGAAGATCGACCCGAGCTCTTTTTTCAAAAGAAGAGCTTTTTGTATCCATATAACTGTTTGAAATACCACCCTCTTTTGTTTGGAATGAATCGACCTTCGTAACATAAGCTTCGCCAGCAGTTTTAGTAAAGAAGTCCCAAGTTTCGGTGGGGTCCTCCAATTTCATACAAATTTTAATGTTTGTATTCGCGCCAATTGATGCCGCTTCTTCTTTGGACGCTTTCTGGAAGGCCGGTAAATCTTGTCCGGCAAATATAGCGGAGAAACCAAGGGATCTTGCTTGAGCAGGAACCACGGCAAAACCTTGAACTGCGTAATAACCATACTCATCAAGGATACACATATATGGTGTTGGAGCATTTGTCGGTTTTCGTAAAATAACGTCGCGATAATCACCCTCGACCTCTTCACCAAGGCCTGCAGCCATCATTGCTTTTAATGAAGAAACAATAATCTTGCCCAAGTTAGATAATTCATCCGGTGATTTTTCTAATGCCGGTAATAAAACCACTAAAATTCTTCTATTCAGTACCACATCTTTAAAATCTACTTCGGCTAAATTAGTACGAATAATATGACCGTACGTATCAGCAAGTGATGAGAAACTTCTCACCAGCTGCATCGTGATAAAGCCGTGTTGCTCTAAAACTTGCGATACTTGTTTTCCTTTTTTCTCTTTGTTATATCCTGGTAAAGTATTAAGATAATTTCTTAATGGGTCAGTTACGAGCTTGGGAACTTGCTCTATATTGATACTTTCCATATCATCACGTGGAAATACTTTATCAACAACTATTGATTCTAATCGGCCTAAATCAAAATAATTTCGAATGGAGTTTGCATCTAGAAGGATTGCACCGTCATCCCGCATATACACTAATAAGCGCATTAATGCTTCAACGAATGCTATAGCTCTACCTTTCCACATATCCCCATCACCGCCCCCTTGAGAGGAACCCATCAAGCTGACAACCAACTGCGTTAACATACTGGAAGAACCCTGGCAGAAAGGATTCAAAGTATTAGATAATCTTTTTTCTTGCGGACCAACTATATCGCGGGCGCCAGTCATGAAGTTAATTAACAGCAAATCATCCTCGCGCCCCATACTTCTCACTAAAGAAAAAACTTTAGCATAAAGCGAGTTATCTCCTTTTCCATCCACATAAATAAATCCACTGCCCTGAACCAGAGCATTATAAGCCAGTGATACCAAACATTCCGTTTTACCACTACCGGTGGAGCCAAAAATTAACGCATGGGTACGCATATCATCATTAGCGAACCACAACTCCTCTCCACTCTTCCGATCGTTACCAAAAAAAGCAATACCTCGAGCGATATTAGGTTTATTAATACCGGGCTTTAAATCATTATAATCTTTCACACGCGCAATTTGAGGCAGACGAAACGGGAGTTTTTGCTTACGAGTAAAACTATATGTAAAAAATACAGCGCCAATTATCATAAGCGAGGTAGCTGCTTCAGAAAAATAATAGGCAATTGCCGCAAGAGTAAAAAGTAAAATAGAAATATTAGTAGGGTCAGCAAAAAAATCTGCCAATCTTTGGGTAAGGCTTCTCGTATCCCTTAAAAGAAGGGTCGGATCTAATTCGTGACGTGTATCAATACCGCGCATCATGGCTCTAACTCCTCCATCTGACGGGGTGTTAATTTAATTTCTTTAATAGCAACTTCTAACGCCCTAATTGCTTCATCTATCATGGGTACCAAACATCGACGCCCCATTTCCTTCTCAGCGCGCCAATGAGCAAAAGGCCCACCAACTTCAGCATAAGGAGTTTGTCTCCCTATACAATTAAGCATATACCATAATCGCCGATCTACAGGCTTTAACCACAAAAATTCTGAGCTGGGAACCACTCCATCGTTACGGGCCGCCTCGAGTAAAGAACCCATTACGGTTAGCACATAGGCATGTTTACTCACCACTTCCTGTACTAACTCACTATCCTGATATTTTTTTATTATGGGTTTGGCTACAGAAAAATCAGGCTTCCCGGCTACGAAAGTTTGATCCAACACTTTTAAAATATTACTTGCAGCGTCCCTGTCCCTATTCATTCGTGCCATAAAAACAGCAGCTAAGGCATAAGCCTGGGGAGACAAATGTTCAAATCCATCCCAATAAGGTCCTAATTGCATGGTAAAAACACGTTTCGCATCCCCACGCCTAACTCCTGCAGTCATCTCTTGACCCGGTATGGGATTATCCAGCAAGACATCATCTTTTCTTAGCAATTTATATTTACGAGCAAACTCCATAGGGGTCAAAGCCATAGCCCACGGTCCCTTATTGACATCTTGGCTCACTAAATCTTCTTTAATAACAGGCATGATGGCAGGCCAATTGAACTGTTCCTGAGCTCTTAAACTCTTCATATCATGGGCTCTACGAAATTTTAAAGTTATATTTGATTTATAAAGGACTATAGCCAAAACAACCATAATACAGACTACTGGATAGCGCATGAAATCGCCTACGCTCCGAGTCATATCAACTAAATCATCCCATCCCACTGTTCTGGGATCTATGGTTTGCATCAAACTAATTTGATTGCTTAATAATTGGTTGTTTAGGAATAAATTAAGAAATTTGGCCTGCCAGATATTAATAAAAAAAACAAATTTAACAATATGTTGATGACCTGTTACCCAGATAACATAACCAGTAAAAAATAGCAGGATGATAATCCATACTGGAGCCATCCCATTATCGGAACCTTGTGGTTGTTGTTGCTGAGCCATCTTTGCAAACTTTTAATAAGATTATTTAGTTCAAGTATATACCGCTCTTGTATCTTTTTGCGATATTTTCACGTGCTATTCATAAATTATAAAACATTCTGATGTTGTTAGGAGGATATGAAGCTCTAAAGAAGAAAATAAATCATCAATTTTTCACTAAACGTCCATTAGCATATCGATAAATTCCACTTATATGGACAAAACGACTGATATTATCTAAATTTAGTGATTTATCCTTTAAACTTAATAACACTTTGCCTAATTTATCTACAGATGCTTTATCCTGCGAAAGAGGCAGAATATCCGATTGATTAATGTATATAGCGACATAGGCTTCATTTTGCTTATTTTCTTTAGTTTTTAATACGGCCTTGACGTCTTCTTCATCAGCATAAATTGGCCTGGAAATCATTTGCTTGGGCAAATTATAGACGATTCGCTCCCAAGATTGGATATTAATGCCGTCGGAGGAGTACAAAGAAATAAATACTTCCTGCTGACCACTTCTCAACGCAATGCGATTAGCTAAATGAGACTCGGCTTTTAATTGAGCTTGACTGTTTGCTCCTAATTGCTTTAGGAAGTCATCACGTATTTCAATTAAATTCTTGCCAATTACTCTCAGAAAAGTTGACTGCTCCCATGGTCCCTTTTCGATAGCATCATTCAATGCCTTTAAAATAGCCTCATTTTGTTCATCAGAGAGTTGATCTTTCATAACATTAATACTTTATAGTCATAGGGCACAACACCCAAAATTAAAAAGAATATAAATGAAGTATAACAGCATTTAGCAAAATGCGGCGTAAGAAATTGTTTTTAACGTGATAAATTAGGGATTCAATTTATGGTTTATGTTGTTTAATTGTCCGTCTACCAGGGAGACACATTCTCTTAAAACCATGATACCTTCCTGTTTATAATCTGGAGAATCAGTCTTTATACTTTGCAGTTGTTCTTTTATTGATTCAGATCCTATTGATTCAGATCCTATTGATTCAGATCCTGACGTTCGTCCAGGTGCTGCAGGCGTATCAGGTTTTAAAATCGTATTTTTAACAGTTTGTTCTATACTTGCGATTAATTTCTCTACACGATCAAGTATTTTACTATGAACAAATTCAGAGCTTACTCCTGGTCGACTTAACGTAGAGCGATGCGCAGGCTGATGTGCTGGCTTAAGAAAACCATATCTATTGGAAGCACTGTCATCATTTGCCATTCTACAACTCCAAACATGTTATTTTATTAAGTTCAGTGTAACAAATTAAATCACTACATTAATGGTACGGTGAATATCTTTCGAATTCTTTACAATAATTATTGAACTCATATTTTTTAGTCATACATTAACTCATCCAAGGGAGTGTAATCTTTACTGGGACCACCTTGAATTAACTCATTCAAAACGTCAGTCATACACAATAACCGCAAAACATTTGGGGTTACCTCATCAAATACAACTCGTATCCCCAGTAATGCTCCTTCAGCCTCATCAAATGTTGCCCCTAATCCATAACCTAAGCACAGGGAACACAATTGATCCGCCCGTTTCGCTATAGCGGGCAATAATCCGGTATCTACAAAAACTTCTTCGTGACTAACGAATCTATCATTGAGATAGAATTTTGCATTCATACTTGTCGCAATTGCTATCATGCATTTACTAAGATCTCGTTCCATTTATCTCCACCATGGTTGCGAAGACTTGACAGATCCTGCTAAAAAACTTCTGATCCAACGTAAAAAAACAGGCACTGTAAAGCCGTAATGCTCAATAATGCCAAAAAATATAGCCGATACGATTACCAATACACCTGTCCATATTCTTATATGCATTAAAAATAAAAAAATCGGAAAGGCAGCTCGGGCATCAACTATAAAAAAACGAGCACTACGTGCAGAATCTCGCCAATGTGCTGTCGCAGCAAATTCTCCAGCCATATCCAAACCTTAAACAAAAAATGTTCATAAAAAAAGTATATACCTAAAAACGGCCTTTAGCACCTGAGTATCTTCAATACTTAATTAACATATCAGATTTTGTTATCCGATCAGGCGAACATTAATCCATCGGAGAATATTTCTTGGTAGCAGAAGCTCCAAGAATATTTGCAAGGAGATGCTCCATTTCCTGAGAAGGCTTTAATTGAGGCTCAGAAAACTCTCTTAGCTCCTGATCCACTGTCTCAGCGCTTTTCGGCTTACTTTTGCCCACCATACTTGCCAACATTTTAGAAGTACTATGAATGGTCATCTGGACTCCTTACGAAACATCTATAGAATCAAGATAACATAAAACAACTTAAGGAATTATTAAGAATAACAAATTTTTTTCTGTTTATTGAAAAGGATAGGGATAATAATAACCCCAATCATTCTTGCCTTAACTGATTTCTTGGCCCTTCAATTGGATTAAGTCTTGTAAAATAGGCAATAAGCCTTTTAATTTTTTTTCATCATAAGGCGTTGCTTGCATTGAAGATTGCCAAAGTCCCTGTGGCCATAGATCATCATTTCTAGATCGAGCCACCACATGCACGTGCAATTGAGGAACTACATTACCCAACGCCCCCACGTTGAGCTTATCTGGTTTAAAATACCCATTGACTAAAAGAGACAAGTGGTTGATTTCCTCTATCAGCGTCTGTCGTTCTTCTCTGTCCAGTTGATATAATTCCTGAATATTGGCTCTTCTGGGAACCAATATAAACCAGGGATAGCAAGCCTCATTCTTCAAGAAAACTCGCGATAAAGGCCAATCGCCAAGAGAAAAACCAGTAGATTGAATTCGCTCATCAATAGAAAACAAGATAGACCCCCAGAATAATTTCTCAAGTAGTGTAACAAAGTAGGTAACAAAGATTAAACTTTAACATAAACTTTGCAGTTAAATTGTAGTGGCATGACTGGATTCATACAGGAGCAACCCAAGGTAAATTTCAACCTCTGCACTGATTTTTCATTCCTATTGGATAAATTTTAATAAACCTATTGAGTAATGAACCTATTTTGCGTTATGTTGAAGTAACCTATTATAAAAATAGGCATTAACAATTGTCATTTAAGGACGAATGCAATTGATCTGCTGGTACTAAATACCAGTCGACGATTGATAAGCTTTAGCAAAAGGAGGAGTCATGGCTAGAGGCGAAGTCAAGTGGTTTAATAACGCCAAGGGTTGGGGTTTTATCATTCCGGAGGGTGGTGGCGAAGATATTTTCGTTCATTTCTCATCCATTCACGGCACTGGTTACAAAACACTAATTCCAGGACAAGCGGTCACTTATGATGTGGAAAACGGTGAAAGAGGACTTCATGCCTCTAACGTCGTTGCCCTGACCGAGGCCACAGAAGTAGAAACGGCTTAATTAAATAAAGTAATACATTATGACGCAGCATCTCAGTAAATAATTGTGCTGCTGCGCATGCTATCTTCAGATATAATGGTCATTTTAATTGATGATTGGCCTTATTGATGAAGCGTGGTTTATTACTCATTAACCTCGGCACTCCTAATAGCACGGGTTTAGCTGATGTAAGCTGTTATTTGCGCGAATTTCTTACCGACAAGCGGGTTATAGATATACCGCCCTTGATTCGGTATTTATTGGTTTATGCCTTAATTGTACCCTTGAGAGCAAAAAAATCGGCCCATGCCTATAAAACGATATGGACTGAGCAAGGCTCCCCCTTATTATTCCACAGTCAAAATTTAGCGAATCATCTTCAAAAAACGATTGGCGCAGAATATAAAATTGCCTTGGGCATGCGTTATGGTAAACCTTCCATAACAAGCGCGATTCATGATTTAAAAGACTGTGAGTCCATTACCGTTCTCCCTTTATATCCACAGTATTCTTCCGCAGCAACAGGCTCCTCAATAGAGGAAGTCATGCGGATCATCACTACTCAAGAGGTTATTCCCTCTCTTAACATCATCCGAGACTTCTACCACCATCCAGCATATATCACGTCCCAAGCACAAATCATTAAAAGACATCTTCACGAGCACGATCATCTATTATTTAGTTATCATGGAATTCCAGAACGCCAAATTCGCAAAGCAGGATGCAAAAAAGTATGTACTGAAAAGTGCCCACCAATCTCGAAAAATAATCAGGGGTGCTATAAAGCGCAATGTCACCAAACCACCCAACTATTGGCAAAAGAATTAAGATTGAGTCCGAACCAATACAGCACCGCATTCCAATCCAGACTAGGTAAAACTCCCTGGATAAAGCCCTATACCGAAGAAGTACTTACTGAACTTGCCGCAAAAGGAATTAAAAGGCTGGCGATTTCTTGTCCCTCCTTTGTTGCCGACTGCTTAGAAACCCTGGAGGAAATAGGAATGCGCGCCAGAGAACAATGGGAAAAACTGGGTGGGGAGCAATTCACTATGATTCCCTCTTTGAATGATGCCCCCGAGTGGATAAAAGCAATTGCCACTATAGTTAAAGGATAGTTACTCGGGCCTCCTTCCATTTGTTACTTTATATCTAGACTGATGAAAAATGGGTTAACGTATCATAATTCCTCTAATTTAATAATGATTATTACCCCCTCAGACAGATGCATGCCAACAACATTAAAGCACTATAGCTAGCTTTTTTCATTTGCGGTATCATAAATCGCTTTGTTTTTTATCACTTTTTATCTATGGAGATTATTTTGAAACGGATCTTTTTTTTAATGACTTTTATCGTGTCGCAAGCAATAGGGGCAGTGTTCAATCAGGAAGACGTTGCTATTTTAAAGCAGCACCTTTATGCAAATTTTATCCCCAATGGAGCCATTATCGCCTCCCCCTCACAACAAATTCCCAATCCAAACTATTATTTTGACTGGGTACGTGATTCTGCTATAACGATGGGATTGGTAGAGTCATGGTATGAATCCACTCAAGCAAGCGAATATAAAAATCGTTTATATCATTATGTTTCCTGGACGGAAACCATCCAACATCAAAATGATCCTCTTCCAGGACAAGATATATTAGGTGAACCTAAGTTTTATATCACTGGATATCCTTTCGATGGGCCATGGGGGAGACCGCAAAATGACGGCCCCGCTTTACGAGCGTCTACATTAATTCGCTTTGCTCACCAATTATTAGATCATCATGATGAAGAATATGTTCGTAATCATCTTTATAATGGCGGTATGGATCCCTACACTATGGGCGCCATCAAAGTGGACTTGGAATATACGGCACACCATTGGCAAGATGAAAATTTCGATCTGTGGGAAGAAGTATTGGGCCACCACTTTTTTACTGCCATAGCGCAAAAGAAAGCGCTAAAAGATGGAGCAACTCTTGCGCGCCGTCTTAATGACGAACAAGCCGCTGTTTTTTATGAAGAACAAGCGAACTTAATTAATAGCCGGTTAAAACAACACATTGATCCAATTAATCACCTGATCCAGGCAACTTTACCGCCCCACGCCGGCCCACAAAAAACATTGGAGCTTGATTCATCAGTTATATTAGGGGTATTGATGAATCAGCAAACAGAAGGCCTTTTCTCGCCGCAAAACATCCTGGTTAAAAATACAGTTAAAGCCTTACACCAACAATTTAATTTATTGTTCCCGATTAATAAAAATAATCCCGGCGCGATTCTTTTCGGTCGTTATCCAGGCGATACCTATGACGGTTACCGCAATGATGGTTTGGGCAATCCCTGGTTTATCTTGACTGCTACTATGGCCGAATATTATTTCACCCTGGCTGAAAAATTAGCATTAACTCCGGAGAATAAGCCGCTGATCATGAAATACCTGCATATTGGTGATAACTATTTAAGACTTATCAAAAAATATGCTCCTGAAATGTATTTAAATGAGCAGATTAACTTAAATACAGGTATTCAACAGGGTGCAGCATCACTGACCTGGAGTTATGTTTCTGTTCTGCGAGCTGTTGATTTAAGAGAAAAACTGGAAAAGACACTCGGCTACTAATAAAGAAAAGCCCGGATAAAACCGGGCTTAATTGATACGACCTCTTCCTAATATTATTAATGACATCTTATCCCTGAATAAAAGCTTCACTTTCACCCATGCTAACGCGCAATTAAGTTCTAATTATTAATTAGATGAAGGCACCAATGGAGAGTCCAGTTTAGTACTACCTGACTCCAGATGCCCTTGCTCTCGCCCCAAAAACCTTAATGGTTTTCCCGACATCACATAATTTTCAATCTGCTCTAAGCTGATATTCTTTGTCTCCGGCATATAAAAATAAGTATAAATTAAACCGAAAAAGCAGATTGCAGCATATAAGGCAAAGGTATATTCAATGCCAAACATTCCCTGGAGGAGAGGAAAGCTAAAAATAACCACCGTATTAAAAGTCCAATTACTCATGGAAGATAAACCCATTCCTGCTCCCCGAACATGGAGAGGGAAAATTTCTGCCATTGAGATATGAGGAATAGGACCCACACTAATGGCAAATGAGAAGATATATACGGTTAAGCAAATTACCGATAAATAGGGAAGCCAGACCACATGATTTAATGAAAATAAACATAAGGCTAATAAACTTACACCCGTTCCAGAAAAACCGAACAGCAGCAATTTACGGCGCCCCACTTTATCAACACATAAAATAGCGATCACAGTCACCAATAAATTAACCAGGCCAATTCCCATCGTGGCCAATATTTGCCCCGTGGCGCTGTCTAATCCCAAATTTTTAAAAATTTCCGGGGCAAAATAAATGACGACATTTATCCCACTTAATTGTTGCAGACAAAATAGGATCGTACCAAGCATTAGTACGGGCAATAAAGGTTTCCTAAACAACAATAACCAATTACCTTTCTTGGGTTCATTAGCCAAGGTCTGTTCGATATCCTGTAATTCGTGTTCAATAAACTGACTCTTACGTAATTTTCTTAACGCCTTTACCGCTTCATCATGCCGCCCGATGCTGCATAGCCATCTTGGTGATTCAGGCATAAATAAAATGCCAATACTTAAAATCAAGGCAGGCAATGCGCTTGAAGCAAACATAGCACGCCAGGCATGATGATCAATAAGAAGATAATTCACGGAATAAGAACAAACGATCCCAATGGTCAGTGCTAATTGATAAATGGCAACCACGGCACCTCGAGCCTCAATGCTCGCTGTTTCAGCTAAATACAGGGGGGTCATCACCGATGCCATCCCAATAGCAAGACCAAGAATTAACCGAGATACAATTAAAACCACAATCGAACCCGCAAATCCGGCACCTAATGCCCCAAAGAAAAAAAGAAAGCCTGCAAAGGACAATAGGGAGCGTCGGCCAAAACGTTTCACGCCTCGTGACGCCATAAAAGCCCCAACCAGCATCGAACCAAATAAAGCTCCGAAAGGTAAAGCAGAAGCCATAACCCCAATATGGGTTGCGGTCAGATCAAAATGATTTTTTACCAGATCTAAAGAGCCTGCAATAATGCCTTCATCATAACCAAACAAAAATCCAGCGACAGACCCAATGATCGCAACTATCCATGCCATATTTCACTCCTTGATAAACCACTCTGACTTCTTAACAAGATTCAATTACTGAATTTAGGAGAACTCTTTTTGTACCGACTTACTTAATGCGGAGACCAATGCCCAATTTTCTTTATTTATGGCTTCATCAGGAACTATCCATGATCCGCCAACGCAAGCCACATTGGGTAAGGCTAAATAATCACTATAATTTTTTTCATTAATACCGCCTGTCGGACAAAATCGTGCTTGCGGAAAAGGTCCATAGATTGCCCTTAACATCGCTACTCCTCCTGCTGCTGCCGCGGGAAAAAATTTAAAATGGGTATAACCCAAGCTCAAACCTTCCATCAACTCGGAAACACTGGCTATTCCAGGGATCAAAGGGATACCGCTTTCACATCCCGCCTTTAATAAGGCATGGGTTTGTCCAGGACTAATTGCAAATTTAGCGCCCACATCGATGGCCTGTTGTAATTGCTCAGGAGTAGTCACTGTACCCACCCCAATTAATGCCTCAGGAAATGTTCGAGTGAGTAATTGAATAGCATCTAAAGCTGCAGCAGTTCTTAGCGTTACTTCAAGAACATTGATTCCACCAGCCAACAGCGCTTTAGCCAAGGGTACGGCATGAGCCAAATCCTTGATCACAATAACCGGTATTACTGGGGAAGCAGAAAATACTGTAGCAGGAGACAAGCTCCAATCAGGAAACGACATCAAATTCTCCTACCAAAGATTGTTTTAAATAGACTGCCGCGCCTAATATCCCGGGCTGCTCTGTCGTAATGACATAAGTAGGAATTAAGGTATTAAAGCCACTAAAGCGTCCTTTATCTTCAAAGCGAGCTCTAAAATCACTGTGATGAATCTGAGAAAGCAAACGCGGCACAATGCCACCGGCAATATAAATCCCACCAAATGCCCCCAAAGTTAAAGCCAAATCACCGGCATAGGCTCCCAAACTTGCAAAAAATTGTCCTATAGTAGCTTTGGCAATAGGACACTGTTGCTCTAAAGACAAAGCAATAATCTGCGCAGCGGATAAAGGCGCCACTTCCTTATTACGAAATGCGGCTATAGCCTGATATAAATTTTCCAATCCTTGCCCTGATAGTAACCGCTCATAGGAGACATGGGCATAGGTATTTTTTAAATAGGAATAAATAAACCACTCTTGCTCAGTTTGCGCCCCCCAATCCGCATGCCCTCCCTCTCCTGCATACGCTTTATATCCTTGCTGATCAGGAACAAGATAAGCCACACCCAAACCAGTTCCAGCCCCTAACACCACTCTGGTTTTGTTTACATCTGAATGTCCGTTTCCTATTTGAATGGCCTCATGTTGCGCCAAAGCAGGCAGACTCATGGCAATTGCAGTAAAATCGTTAATCACTTTTAGTTTTGATAAACCAAGGCGGTGTTGTAACTCTTGAATGGAGAAATGCCAGTGACAATTAGTCATACAAACTACATCATTAATCACAGGGCAAGCAATGGCAATGGCAACTTGTTTTATTTCTTGCAGTGAGTGTTGGGTTTGATAGGTCATTAAAACAGACTCAAGACTAATAAACTCAGCACAGGAATAAATTTCAATTTTATCCAGATGCAAATTCTCCAGGTTCACACGACTAAAACGAGCAAAAGTTCCACCAATGTCAGCCACAATGGCATACTGGTTCAGTTCATAATGCATCATAATAAGACTCTTTTCCCATAAATAAACTACATGCTCCCTGCTCTGCCCCAGTGAACTGAGCTCTTAAGCTGCTAAAAAGCTCGCGCCCCATTCCGTACAAATGCTCCGTACTCTGCATCGTTGCACTGTTACGCGTTGCAAGCTCATCTTCAGAAACTAAAACCTGTAAAATTCCGCGCTCACTATCTATTAAAATCATGTCGCCCGGTTCAATTTTGGCAATCAAACCACCATCTATGGCTTCTGGGGTGACATGAATAGCAGCAGGAATTTTCCCTGAGGCACCAGACATGCGACCATCGGTTACCAAAGCAACTCGATATCCCCTATCCATAAGGACTCCCAGTTTTGGAGTTAATTGATGAAGTTCAGGCATGCCACAGGCCTTTGGCCCTTGAAAGCGGACCACGACGACACAATCCTTATCCAGCAACCCCGCATCGAACATTTGTTCAAACTCAGCCTGGCTAGCACAGACGACCGCAGGAGCTTCAATCACATTTCTCCCATCGGCAAGACCTGAGGTTTTAATTACAGCTCGTCCCACATTACCAGTTAATACTTGCAATCCTCCTTGCTCTTTAAAGGGGGTAGAAACCGAGGTTAAAACATCGGGGTTGTGCGAGACTTCAGGTCCCTCAGTCCAGACCAATTGCTCATTATCTAATAAGGGTTGTTGCGTGTATTTATCCAAACCAAAACCTATAACCGTGTTCACATCCTGATGTAATAACCCAGCTTCCAATAAAGTTCGAATAAAATAGGCCATACCCCCTGCTCTTTGGAAATAGTTAATATCAGCCTGGCCATTGGGATAAATTTTGGTAATCAGAGGAGTCACGGCAGATAACTGGGCGAAATCATCCCAATTAACAGAGTATCCTGCTCTGGATGCTACAGCGATAAGATGCATCGTATGGTTGGTTGAACCTCCCGAAGCCAATAGGCCAATAATACCGTTCACAATACTTTTTGCATCAATCATCTGGCCGATGGGCATATAATCGCGGCTTAAATCAGTTAAAGAAAGTACCTGACGTGCAGCCGCTTTGGTTAATTCATCGCGCAAAGGAGTATTGGGATTAATAAATGAAGAGCCGGGTAATTGTAATCCCATGATTTCAACGATTAATTGATTTGAATTTGCAGTTCCGTAAAAGGTACAGGTCCCTGCCGAATGATATGAGGCAGCCTCTACATCTAATAACACGTTTTTATCTACTTTTCCTTCGGCATATAATTGACGAATTCGTGCTTTTTCCTGATTGGATATGCCTGAAGGCATAGGGCCTGCTGGAACAAAAATGAACGGTAAATGACCAAAACTTAGGGCGGCCATCAGTAAACCTGGCACGATTTTATCGCAAATACCAAGCATCAGACCGCCATCAAACATATTATGAGACAAGCCAATAGCTGTCGACATGGCAATAACGTCACGACTTAATAAACTTAATTCCATTCCCGGCTGACCTTGAGTAATACCGTCACACATGGCAGGAACACCCGAGGTAAACTGAGCAACACCGCCAGCTGCAGCAATAGTTTCTTTAATAAGCTCCGGAAAGGTTACGTAGGGTTGATGTGCTGATAACATCTCATTATAAGCAGAAATAATAGCAATATTTGCTTTGGTTCCACCTCGTAAACTGGCCTTGTCCTGTTTGGCACAGGCCGCAAAACCATGGGCCAGGTTACCGCAATGAAGGCGACTGCGTTGCGGGCCGTTTACTCGAGCTTTGGCAATATGCTCCAAATAGAGTAATCGGTTTTTTTTACTACGCTCGTTAATATTAGCAGTAACTTGAGCTACGACTGGATGCATACGTCTTCCTCATTATGGTGCATACATCACCTGCACATTAGCATTCAGATTATTTAAAAAGGCACTAACCGGCATGAGCATTGGATTATGTTCCGCCAATGCCTGATTAAAAACAGAACGTTTTTTCTGACCGACCAGATGTAAGAAAATTACCCGACTATCAAGCAGTCTTTTTTTTGATAAACTGACTCGTTGATGAGGTGCAGTTTGTGGTGTAACGAAGAGTACCGCACCAGCATCGTCATCCAGGCCCTGAGCTAATTCATTGCTACAGGGAAATAATGAAGCGGTATGACCGTCCTCCCCCATTCCTAAAATCACGACATCAAAGGTAGGCAAAGAAGCTATAGCATACGTTGTTTTCTGCAAACTCTCTGCACTATGAATGTGCTCATCGTACAAACTAAGAAATTTTGCTTTTCGTGCTTCATGTTGTAATAAAAAATGCTTAACCAAACGTTCATTGCGATCGTTATGCTCAGCATCTACGCAACGCTCATCAGCTAAAGTGATAGTAATCTTATCCCAAGATATCTTGGTTTGCGCTAGAATCTTAAATAATTCAACAGGAGTTTTTCCTCCCGATACTACTAAATAAGCATGCCCTCGCTTTTTCACGGCATTTTCTAAAACTTCTTTAATTTGTTGGGCCAGAGTGCTATTTAGTAAGTTTGCATCTTCGAAACTATGAAATTGCATTTTGCTCATCCCCGATGTATTCCTGCTCACTGAATAAACGACGGACCTCAGCAGGCCCCCATGCACCAGATGCATAACTATAGAGGGGGGCTTGCTCCGCTTCCCAGGCAGTTTTGATACTATCTATCCATGTCCAAGCTTGTTCTATTTCCTCTCGACTGACAAAGAGATACTGATTTCCTAACATTATTTCTAATAATAATCGCTCATAGGCATCAGGAATTCTCTGGGTATTGAAGTGATGGTTAAAGTTTAAATCCAACTTGGTTTCTCGTAACTCCATTCGTTCACCAAGACCCGGTGTTTTATTCATAATTCTCACCTCAACCCCTTCATCAGGTTGCAGGCGAATAATTAATTGATTAGGAGATAATTCTTCTTTGGTTTGTTCAAATATATTGTGGGGCTGGGATTTAAAATAAATCACTACCTCGCTTTGCTTTTTAGCTAATCTTTTACCGGTCAACAAATAAAAGGGGACGCCTGACCAACGCCAATTATCAATATAGGCTTTAATGGCAACAAAAGTTTCCGTCGTCGAACCTTGATTCGCTCCCTCTTCTTCCAAATATCCAGGTATTACTTTACCTTGAATAACATTACCCACATATTGAGCGCGAACCGCATGATCCTGAATATTGGATTTATTAATCATCCGCAATGACTTAAGTACTTTTAACTTTTCATTACGTATGCTTTCTGCGGAAAGATCCACAGGGGGTTCCATTGCAACCAAAGACAAAATTTGTAATAAATGATTTTGCAGCATATCTCTAACTTGCCCGGATTGATCATAGTAATCCCAGCGTCCTTCAACGCCTATCTCCTCAGCAACAGATATTTTCACTTTATCAATAAACTGATGATCCCAATTTGAAGAAAAAATTAAATTAGCAAAACGAAGTACTAAAAGATTCAATACCGTTTCTTTTCCAAGATAGTGATCAATGCGATAAATCTGATCTTCAGCAAAAAAACGGGCGACCTGATTATTAATTTCTTTTGAAGAGGCCAGATCATGGCCAATGGGTTTCTCCAAAACCACCCGCGAAGGATGTTTATTTAAGCCAACCTGAGAAAGCCCCAGACAAGCTTGCGCATATAAAAAAGGAGGAATTGCAAAATAAGAAATCACTACCCGTTCAGAGGGGTTTACATATTCTGCTAATTTTTGATAATCATCAAATTGAGTCAAATCCAATTGGAAATAGGTCACTTTAGCAATAAAACGTAGCCAAACAGCTTCATTAATGGGTTCTGATAAAAACTCCTGAATTTTAGACTGAAGCAAACCATGATAGGCAAATAGGGTTAACTCTTCTCGAGCACATCCAATGATACGAGTATCTGCATGCAGAAGACGAGCACATTCCAATTGATATAATGCAGGCAATAATTTCCGACAGGATAGATCACCCAAAGTGCCAAATAAAATAAGATCACATGGATACTGGGAAACTGCTTTTTCGAGCATGTTTTATCCTATACATTCTATGTTCCATTAATTCCAACATCAATTACTACGTTTTTAAACGTCCCTAAGACGGCATTGATAATATGGGAGTAACCGTTATATTACAAAAACAGGATCGATTTTACATGACCGTAACCCAGCGTCAATCAAATTTACGAATTTCAATCAGAATTAAAATAAGTTTATTTATTGATTTTTATGGTTTTAATTTACCACCCGGACAAATACCTACTATTTTATTTTGCTCATTATTACAAAACAAGGTAAGGTACTATGTTATAGCGCAGAACAATTGCTCTAATAGAACCGACTAAATTTGTCAGTATTTTCAAAAGGATGATTTGATGAGATTAATTAACAATATTGGTTTTATTCTTCTTGCTGTCTACTTAATCCTGGTGGCATTTATTGCCTTGGGTGTACTTATTCCTTCCGCTATTATTGGCGTTGTTGCATTAGCCGCCGCTATTTTCATTCTAATCGGCAGATGAATGCTCCCAGCCCTTGCATTGATTACCCAGTGTACTGCAGATTATTTCTGCAGTACTAAACCCTTACTACAAATCAAATAGCTTATGCAGTATAAAATCTGAGTACCGCAAAAAAATAATCTTGTCCGGTATATTTTTTACAGACAACACAACTAAGAGAAAAAAATATAATTTTTATCTATCCAGTATACTTGAGTTTGGCCTTAGGTATGTTCATTATCTTAAGCTCATTTATCATCCATCTTATACATACTCAATTTCAGAATATTAAGGCATCGTATTAGCCTCCTTGTTTAATACTCATAAAAAGCAGAATATTGCAAAACTCCATTTTTATGCTATATCAAATAAATATGTACTCATTCATCATGACTCTTGAACTCTTTATCGATGGAACAAGAGCATTTTTAGGAGCGACAGATGCTTAATAAACGATTTTCAGAGCGACTTAACAAAGAACTGGATAATATCGGAGCACCAGAAACCACTATTGAACGAATAGAGGTGCTTTCAAAGCTCATTAAAGTTCCTAAATTTAAAGCAGAAGCACTACTTAATGGAAGTACCACTCCTGACGCAACTTTGTTAACCATTTTAGCTCAGGAGCTGGAAGTTAATGCTGATTGGTTATTAGGCAAAACGGACTCTAAATCAGATGCTCACTAAAGAGCCTATCCGTGAAAACGATGATTGAGACTGATCGGTTTTGCATTTTTTTTGATATATTCAATAATTTTTCCAGCAATGTTGATACCCGTTGCCTTTTCTATACCTTCAAGGCCTGGAGAGGAGTTAATTTCTAAAACCAAAGGACCATGATTGGACCGAATCAAATCCACCCCTGCGACTTTTAAACCCATGGTTTTGGCAGCCCCAATGGCTATGGCACGTTCCTGTGGAGACAACTTCACTTTTATTGCTTTACCGCCTTGATGAACGTTGGCACGAAACTCGCCTTCTTTTGCCTGGCGTTTAACCGCTGCAACGACTTTGTCGCCAATGACAAAGCAGCGAATATCAGTCCCACGAGATTCTTCAATAAATTCCTGAACTAGAATATTAGCATGCATTTCTTTGAAGGCATTAATAATGCTGACCGCAGATTGATGGCTGTCGGCAAGAATCACTCCCTTTCCTTGAGTTCCTTCCAAAAGCTTTATCACCAAAGGCGCCCCGCCAACCATATGAATTAAATCTTCGGTATCATCCGGGGACTGAGCAAAACTAGTTAAAGGCATAGGGATGCCTTTGCGTGCTAGTAGCTGTAAAGAACGAAATTTATCCCTGGAGCGAGAAATAGCAATAGACTCATTTACAGTATATATGCCCATGGTTTCCATATGACGCAACACCGCGGTACCATAATAGGTAGTTGAGGCTCCAATTCTTGGAATCACCGCGTCAAAAAGAGGCAAAGGAGTACCACCCCGATAATGAACTTTTGGGTTGGATGCCGCAACATTCATGTAACAATATAAAGGGTTAATGATTTTAACCTCGTGGCCAGCCGCTTCCCCTTCCGCCTTTAACCGCTTGTGCGAATACAAATGTGGGTTAGTGGCTAATATTGCAATTTTCATGAATGAATAGTTCCTCAATTATTTTATTTCTGTCTCTAAGTAAAGCCTAGTTTAAAAAGTATAAAATCTCATCCCACTTTAACGAAATAAAGGAGTTAATAAAAAGTAATGTAAAATTATAAGCGTACACGACTTTATTAATGAATCACTTCAATAAAGCGTGATGAGCGAAGCTAAGAAACCAGTAACATATAATCCTTAGCTAAAAAATCCGCATGATGCGGGGTAGTAAAAAACGCATTTAATTCACCTTGTGGATTAAACAGCATTAAAGCACCACTATGCTGAACATCATAGTTGTTAGGATCTTCACTGTCCTTATTGACTACCTTTCCGTAAGCGATCCCCATCTCTCGGGTCATTAACTTAATTGAATCTTCTTCGCCTCTGGCTCCATAAAAAGTAGGATGGAAAGAAGTCACATAATGCCCTAATTTTTCCAGGTTATCTCGTTCTGGATCTATGGATATCATCACCACTCGAGGTAAATTTTTGAGTCCTTTTTCTTCAAGGATGCGATACATTTTACCTATTTCTGCCATAGTTGTAGGGCATAAATATCCACAATTGGTAAATCCGAAAAATACCAAAGTCCAACGACCTTGAAGACTTGAGTTATCAAATGGCTTTTGATCGATTCCAGTCAAACTGAATTGATTTATTGTTCGAGGATTTTCGAGATACGTTCCATGAAACGCAGCTGCATCTATTTTTTTCTTAAAATGAAGATGCTGCGACAAAAAAATACCAGCAAATAATCCAACAAGGGCCAATAAAATGGTAACGGTTAAGGTAACACCCTTTATTTTCATACTCATTCTATCTCCTTACAAATAATGATCTATTAATAGGAATACAAATAACAGCATTAGATACACAATTGAAAATCTAAAAGTCCGCATCGCAATCACCGCTTTTTCAGTGTGATAGAGTTTGTGTGCCCAAAATAAAAACCTGAACCCAAGCCCTAAAGCGCCGGCCAGATAAAACCACCCACTCATGCCGACTGTAAATGGGAGAGTACTAACTACTAGTAACAAGATTGTGTATAAATAAACATTCAATTTCGTAAATTGAATACCATGGGTCACTGGTAACATGGGAATTTGCGCATTTTGGTATTCTTCAAAACGATAAATCGCCAATGCCCAAAAATGGGGGGGTGTCCAGGTAAATATAATCAATACCAATAATAAAGCCTGAGGGTCCAAATGATTAGTCACCGCAGTCCACCCCAACAAAGGAGGAGCAGCGCCTGCTAACCCGCCGATGACAATATTTTGCGACGTGGCGCGCTTTAAATAACCGGTATAAACACCAGCATAACCGATTAAAGTGACAAAAGTAAGCAAAGCTGTCAATTTGTTAACAAAAATGCTCAAAACCGTTAAACCTAAAATCCCCAATGTAACGGCGAACCATAAGGCTTGAACCACTGAAACTCGACCATGAGCCACCGGTCTTTTTTTAGTTCGTGCCATAATGGAATCAATGTGTCTATCAACTAAATGATTAATCGCTGCGGCGCTGCCGGCACATAATCCTACCCCAATTAAGGTAAGGCCGATTAGTGACAAATCAATCCAGCCTGGTGTTGCCAAATACATCCCCACAACAACAGTCAATAACATCAGCAAAACAACCCGAGGCTTACATAGTTCTATATAATCACGCCAGTCAACAGGTAATCGCGAAACCACTTCAGTAGGCATGCTTCTGCTCTCCTCGAGTAAAATGCAACATGCTGAAAATAACAGCTAATAATAACGCTGCTATTCCATTGTGAGCTACTGCTACTTTTATTGGTAATAAATAAATCACATTCATCACTCCCAATATAAATTGCATCACCACCAATAGGGCTAATAACCAGGCTGCTGCTCTTAAATATTTTGACTGGGCTTTCAATACAATGAATGCACAAAGGGTAAGAATATAACTTGCGGTCAAAACAGCTCCAATTCGATGAATAAATTGTATCGTGACTCGAACTTCATTATCCAGTAATCCACCTTGATAATTAGCACCAACCGGTGAAAACAAATTAAATCCTTTAGCAAAATGCAGCTCGGGAAACCAAATGCCATTACACATAGGGAACCCAATGCAAGAGATGCCTGCATAGTTAGAACTTACCCAACCGCCTAATGCAATTTGGAGGAAAATAATAAAGACTCCCAAGCGTAGCCAGGGCCGCCATTGAGGTAAATCCTGCCCTACAAGAGAACTTATTTGTACACGAAAGCGACTTAAACAGGCGAAAATTAATATTCCCCCTAAAAGGTGCCCCATTACCACCACCGGCAATAGTTTCAGAGTGACCGTCCACATCCCCAACGCAGCCTGAAAAACCACTAATATCAATAAAGCCAAGGGTAAATGCCAGGGTAATTGAACCCCTTGCAAACGTTTACGCAATACGCCGAGGGCGATGAACAAAATTAGCAGTCCTAAAGTACCGGCTGCATAGCGATGAGCCATTTCTGTCCATGCTTTTCGAGACTCTATAGGGATCTGGGGAAATTTTGACTGTGCTTCCCGTAAGCCTGTATCAGCCCCCGGGAGTACCATTTTTCCATAACAACCGGGCCAATCCGGACAACCTAACCCTGCGTCAGTTAAACGAGTATACGCTCCTAGCATCACCACGAATAAAGCCAACAGAACGGCAATCGTTGCCGCAATACGTATTGAATTGTTCTGCATTAATTTAACCACTCTTCTTTTCAGTTGTACTCAGTAAAAGCTTCAAATCTTTATAAATATCATCTGGATTGACCTGCGATTGATAGCTAAGAATCAGAAATTTATCGGGATTCGCTATAAAAATTTTTGTATCAGCTGTTATAGCATTGAGTTTAATCTTATCGTTTACTGACAATTGCCCCATATGGAAATCTCGTTCTTTTAACTCCGATTTTATCTTCTCGGTTATTGAAGAACGGTCATCCCCAAGGATCAATTGCTGATCCACCTGATACAATTTACGTCCCAAAGCCAAACGTACCCTTGCCAAGGTATCCAGTTGTTTCAGACACGTTTTTTTACATGGACCTGGACTCCAAAATATAATCTGCCATTTTGATTGATTATTCAAAGAATCAAGTGCCACCGCGGGATTGAGTAAAGTTCCTTTATTTGTTTTGGTCGAACTCACCCAGTTTGGATGTTGATAAAATAAATAAGCAGCGATACCAGGGGCTGCGAACATTGTCGCTAATAGCAGTAAAATGTAATATCTAGTTACTTGTTTCTTCATGTTTTTTTCTTCAGATTTAATGCAACGAATATAATCAGAATAACCAATGCCATTGCAAACCATTGTAGCGCGTACGCTAAATGACGTTGGGGCGGCATGGATACTATAGCCCATTCACGCACAAATCCATATGCGTCTTGCTTGTCGAGGCGAATAATAAACGGATAGACCTTTTTTTGCAAAATATGACTTATCAGTTTTGCATCTAAAAGCTCAAGAATAATAATTTTATTTTCTTTTTCTTCAAGACTGGGTCCTAAAACCCATTGCTTTTTGCTTGGAAAATAAGCACTTCCCTGCAATTGTACTAATCCATCGGGACTCTGAATCTCAGGAAAAGAACGTCTTGTGCGCTCTCCTGGCACCCATCCTCTATCCACCATCACTACAGAGCCATCGCTAAGGAGCAATGGTGATAACACATCATAGCCAAACAGATGTTGATGATGTTGATTATCAAGCAAAAAAACAGGAGCCAAATAAGTCCCTTGTAAGGCGACTCGTTGATATTGCATCGGTAGCTTTTGACTCGGAGCCCAATCTATAGCTCCTTGCCTGGCAAGCGCTTTTTCCGCAGCAACCATCTTCGTTTTTTCATCAGCTCTTTGTATTTGCCAAAAACCTAAACGTACAAATAGCGAAATAAACGCCACTGTAAGAATAATTATTAACCAATTTGGGGTGAAACGAAAATTAAAACACGTTAAACTAGGCATCGTTTATTAATTGCTCTGTAAGTTAGCTAACTCCTGACTGAAGGTAGCAATTTCGGGAGTATAACAAATGATCACCAAGCTGTTCATCATTTTTATCATGATTATTATCGCAGGGTCTCTGGCAAGTGGCTTGTTTTTTCTTGTTCGAGATTCGGGAAACTCAAAAAGAACGGTTAAAGCATTAACTATAAGAATAACTATTTCATTGACTTTATTTATTTTTTTACTGGTTGCTTTTAAATTTGGACTTATAAAGCCTCATGGAATTTAATGCCCTCTTGAATGCAACAAAAATGGATAAAACCCGCTACAATATGTCTTGTAGACTTCAAAAGGATAGGGAGCAATAATGTTCATGACACTATTACTGTTATTTTATTTTATTATTAGTGTACAAATAGTTTTCAGACCTAATAAAACCATTCCATTACAATTCCTGATTGCCTTATTTTTTTCTCTTTATAGTTTTAACTACCACAGTCATCTGGTACGCCTATGAACAAACAAGGCAAATTACATCTTTTAGGAAACCTGCTAGGGCTCTTGATTATTTGCAGCATTTTGATTTTTGCTTTATGGGATCAGCTGATTATTGATGACCTACCTTGCCCTCTATGTTTATTGCAACGAGTTTGTTATATAGCAATTGGATTAGGTATGCTCATGAATTTACGGTTAGGGGTTAAGCCATCGCACTACGGCTTAATGAGCTTAGCGACTCTACTCGGATTAGCAATTTCAGTACGTCAAATTACTCTCCATTTGGCGCCAGGGGATATGGGATACGGAAGCCCGATTTTGGGTTATTACCTTTATACTTGGGCCGCAATTAGTTTTGCCGTCATCATCACATTGATTGCTCTGGCGCTTATTTTCGATCAAGGCTTTAATATTGAATATAAAATCCAGCATCCAGGGGGCAAAGCATTAATTGCTTTATTTCTTTTCTTGATTCTTGCTAATGTAGTCAGTACATTCATATTATGTGGACCATTTACTTGCCCTGATAACCCAACTCAATATTATTTTTAAGTACCCATTATGAGACTTTAAGGATTTATTATGCGTTTGTTATTAATCAGTTTAATTTCTTTTTGTAGCGGCCTGCATGCTGATACCATTAATAATTACATGAAAATTGCCAATAATATTCCTCAAATGGAGATCAAAGCAGATCCACAAGCTCAAGCCTGGGCCAGATCGGCTCATCATGTTCTCACCATCACATGTGAAAGTATTGCTGAAACAATGATTCAAGCTAATGAAACTGCAAAAAGCCAAGGGAAGCCCATTTTTTGTTTACCTGCGGGAACCCAGCTTAATTCAATTAACTTAAATGAGTTGATTCAACAAACTTACAAAGAAATTTCCAGTCAGCAAAGTGATAAAGACAAAATGACCGTATCTCAAATAGCCTGGTTAGGGGTCAGTAAACAGTATCCGTGTCAAACTAACGCTGGCAATCAAATGGCTCAGGCTCATGTTAGTTCTTTATTAGGGAAATAAGTTATTTCTTTGTTTTCCGGCAGCCTTGTCTCACTAAAGCGAGGGCTGCCAGAGAAAATACCAACGTATGTTACTTAGACATCAACTAAATTATTGACTGAACTCTTCAAAAGCTTCCAAAGCTTCTGCAGCATACATTAAAGAAGGGCCGCCCCCCATATATACAGCCATACCTAGTGTTTCTAATAACTCTTCTCTTGTCGCTTGTAATTTAATCAAGGCTTGTGAATGAAAACCAATACAACCCGGACATTGTTTAGCAACAGCTAAAGCCATGGCAATAAGTTCTTTGGTTTTTTTATCTAAAGCACCCTCTTTGGTTGCCGCTTGTGATAAAGCAGAAAAGCCGGCCATAACCTCTGGCATTTCCTTACGCATTTTAGCTAATTGTGTACTAATGTCCTTGGTAATATGAGTAAATTTATCTGACATGGGGGAGGCTCCTTTTTAATTAATGAAATACACGCCCCTAATTTAACGTATAATTATATTAAGCAAAAGAACAATTGCGAAGAATATGTTTTTGTTTTTAGTTCTTGCTCTTAACAAGTGGCTTGGTTTAGAGCTTCTCTTGCTAGAGTCAATCGTTTTTGGACCACACCTAGCTCGCTTTGTACCGTTAAAATAGCCGCAGCATTGGCATTAGTACGTTTCATCTGGGTTAAAGCCTTGGCGATCGCTTGTTGTTGCTTCTCTAGAGTAGATACCTCTATTTCAAGATTTTCTATCCATTGCTGTCGTGTACTTAGCATTTTTACACCAAAATGAGTTTTTTCCTCCACTTTATTTTTCTTGCTGTCTATTTGACATAGAGCCACTAAGACATTTACTTTTTGTTTGATTCGATTGGCAAGAAAATGAGCGCTGCGCTCGTTTTTCTGGTGAGATAATGCTTGAATATCTGCTTTAATTTCCTCAACGCAGGCAGATCCAGTCAATTCGTTACTCGAACGAAATAAACCTCTTGGTACATTCTGACCTGAGATTAATGAACTTAAGCCATTGACTTTCCATTCCAACTCTGGCAATCGCGAAGTTAACTCCGCTAACAGTTCATTAATATAATTCATAGGTTATTCGTGAGTCGTTGACAGCTCCCTGTCATGATTTAATTAATGAAATTAAGCCGCCGGTTCCAGAACTGCATTCCTGGACTTCAGCCAGGAGCTGATAAATGGAGGAGAACACATTAACATTAAGCCCATAATTAAAGTAAGCTCATAACGGGCAGTGCTTCCGACATTAATACCTTCCGGTGGAATAAAACTAACCGCTAAAGTAGCCATCACACCAATAATACCAATACCAGCTACAAATAGCATGCCCAACATTCCCCCAGGAATTTTAAATGGCCGAATATGATTGGGTTGGCTTAACCGCAATTTAATGGCTGCAATAAACATAATAAAATACATCAACATGTACAATTGGGCCGCTAAAGCGGTTAATAGCCAGTAAGATCCATTAACGCTAGGCATAAATAAAAATAAAGCAGACAATACAGTAACAATCATTGCTTGAGTTATTAACATCATCACCGGCGCACCTTTAGCATTAGTACGCTGAAAGACCTCAGGTAAGTTACCATCTTCAGCGGCAACGAGTAATCCCTTTGTAGGAGCAATAATCCAGTTACTCACGCCACCAAGTCCACCTAATACCAGCATTACAGCAACAACAGGCATCATCCAATGCATGTGGTAACGGGTAAAAAATGCTTCAAAGGCTTGCATAATTCCCGCGACTAAATTGATGTCTTTTCCAGGTAAAACTACAGCAATGGCTAAAGAGCCAAGGATTAAGGTACTTAAAATAATAGCGACAGAATAAATTAATGCCTTGGGAAAAGCATGCTGAGGATTATTAACATCATTAGCATGGACAGTGGCTATTTCTATTCCGCAAAAAGACATAATAATTGCAGTTAACGACACCCACACCGATTTATCCGCTAAATGTGGAACAATGCTTGGGATGTCAAATTGAATTTGCAAGGGATTACCCTGTGTAATCCATGCCACCCCCAAACCAATAATCAAGGACATCGGCAATAACAAACCGGCTAAAGAACAGACATTGCTAAATAAGGCGGAAGAACTCATGCCTCGCAGATTAAGGACAGTCGCGCCCCAAAAACAACTGATTATAACTGCCCAAAGAAAATAAGGGTTACTGGTTAGAGCAGGATTGATCAAATAGCCAATGGTTCCAGCAACAAAAGATAAAATAGTCGGATACCAAATCACATTTTCTATCCATTGCAGCCAAATAGCTAAAAAACCAGATTTCTTACCAAAGGCTTCCTTTACCCAAATATAAATACCTCCCTGTTTTGCCCAGCCTGAAGCCAGCTCGGCTGAAACCAAAGCGGTAGGAATCAAGAAAAATAAAGCGCCTAAAATAAAATAAAATATTAATTGACTACCAAATAAAGCCGTAGCTGGCAAATTACGTATGCTGTCTACAGAACCGACTGTAATCATAGTCAGGCTAAAAATTGTAAGTGAGTGCTTTTTATTACTCATTTCATTCCTTCAATACAGTCTTTATTAATTCAATGCTTATTATATAGAAACAAGCTTAAGTAAATCTTAATAATCGCATAAAAAATAGGCAAATACTACATTATTGTTGTTCCGCTTTTAAAAACCGCTCAGCCAACACTCACCACTGTGGTAAGGTACACAAGACAGTATCGTCCTTTGCTTAACTAAAAACCGGGACGGGCTTGTACAATAGGAAAAGGAAAAAGAGAAAAATGCCGATGCAGTCGCTATAGAAAACTCAATGGCATTTTCATAGACATCCTTATCCAAAAAATTACTCGCAGGGCATCATAACAGGTTCTTTAAAGAAACTAAATGTATCAAATTGATGTTTTTAGTAAGTCATCGTTTTTGCAAATACCCCATTGCTCCTGCTCATGCAGACCGCTTTCTAAAGAGCGTTCTGCAGGCAATTTCCTGCCCACTTTATTAAAAAAAGTCGCTTTGAATGAGGTCGCTTTGGAAGGGGTACGCGCAGGTGGTGTTAAGCTTTGGCTCCTTTGAGTTTGCAGTTTAATCTTAATCATTTTGATGGCGAACGTGTGCTTGTTTCTAATAGCATGGTCCAACGCGGTAAGCCCCTCTTTATCTTTAATAACAAGAGAAGCCCCTTTATTCAGCAGTAATCCAAACAGAGCGGCCTCGTTAGTAATAATTGTTGACTGACAGGCAATCATCAAAGGAGTCCTTCCTTTGTTGTCCTGAGCATTGATGTCAATCCGTTTCATTTCCAGTAAATCCTCTACCATGCCTGCACCGCCATATTTACATGCTAGATGAAGTAAGGTTGCACCATTTTTTTTATGCCTTTGATTGATGCGAAAATGAGTGGATGCGAGCATCGTTTTAACCACTTCACGCCGGCCTTGGTATATAGCAGTCAATAGTGGTGAGTTATCTCCCATCTGACAATTAAAGAAAATGGGCCAACCAGAATTTAAACATTTTTTCACTGTTAAAATATCGCCTTGTAAAGCTGCCATTACAAAAAATGATATTTTTTCAGGATAGGTAGTTCTAGAATTCAGGGGGAAGGCAGGAAATACATTGTGTAACGACTGAAATAACTGGTTATAAGACCGCAAAGCAATAAAATCGGTGTTCACTGTAAGCCTACGTACTAATGGCCCAGTAGTACTCACTCGATACAGTTCATTAACCAGTTGCTCTGAGGTGAACATAAAATAAGGGTGGTTTACTTGTTGTTGGTATAAATCATTAATATTGATAAACCGCCATAAATGACCAGAACGCCTAAATCCCATTGCATGATCAGATGAGCTAATCATCACGGCGACCTTGCTATTAATTCCTATAGTTTGTAACAGATTAAAATAGCTCTCTGCTTCCTGCTTGGAAGCAAAAGTATGGGTTTTATAAAAAATATGTCTGGGCCTCGCTGATTTTGAACTTATTTTGTTCAAAATAGCCGGAATATCAGCCTGCCAAACGAGTTTGCCATACTTCATTTTATATTCTAAGGGATCTTGAGCAATACAGATGCGTTTGCATAAGGCAGGAAGCGTTTCAATGACTTTCTCATCGGCGGTTAACAACTTATTGTGCCGTTTTTTATTCATTACTCGCGCTATGGCAGCAGGGACATTCGTTTGATGGACACGCAGGAGATGAATTTGCCGATAAAATAACTTTTCTTTGTGAGTCGCGGTTGCCAGCGCCCAATTTAGAGTGAAGCCATAACACACCCCATCAAAATCTGGGTGTTCCAAATCTTTTAATACGGTGGTTATTGCATCATGGGTTAATGAGTTGGGATCTGGAGCTTTAGTTCGCCATTTACCCAACAGAGATAAAATCAAGGTGAGGAGAAAGCCAAAATAAAGAAATAGCAGGATAACGTTCATGTCTTATCAAGCTCATACTATCCATAGTCAAACCAGTATAAGATTATTTAACCAAGAACGTCGAGACCCCTGGGTTAGCCACAAGAAGCAGTGACCGTGTATGGCCCCAGATTGGTAAACTCTGCCTTTGCTCCTGAATTGGCCGTCACAGGAATAACCTGCATATTCTGAACCGTCTGTACTAAAGTTTGGCCTTTAGTTACCGTCGTGCCATTGATTTGGCCGCCCCCACTTAATACTTTGATTAAAATACTATGATTGTGGCTTGAAACAACATTCATGTGACATAGAGCGGTAATGGTATTGGGTAATGAGTTTGCCAAAGTGAGTGCCTTGCCAGGTAACAACTCATAACTGGTTAACATCAATGTTTTAATTGACTTATTCATTGTAAAGCCTTTAGTACCGACTAAGAAGGCAATAGAAAAGAAGAAACAACTCATTGTTTTATTCATCACTCTTCCTTATAAACTAAAGCTAATTTAATTAAATAATATTTGGAGTTTAGAATAAACCAAAATAACGACAAAAAATATGAAGGGAAAAAAATAGGTTCAAAAAATACATAGAAGTCTTTATTTTGTAGCCTCAAGCCATGGTTTATTTCACTCGAAGCAGAGCGACTGCTTTGGGCATTCCCAATACATCATTTTTTCAGGGAGGACTAGCACCTGGTATTAACTCCTCATCAGCATTATCTTCTTCTTTCATTTTGAGTAACTCTGCCTTTATTTGTTGTTGTTCTTTGGGAATATGTGATGGTCTCTCAGGATCTTGCGTTTGTTGACTTACTTTACACTCCTCAGTCTTTTGCAAAAGAAGCTCGACTATCTGTTTTGATACATTGCCATTAAGTTTTCCTTTGAGTGCTTCAATTTTCAAAGCCGCCTCGGCATATTCGCCTTTTTCTATCGAGTCAATAATGTCAGGAAAAGCTTTTTGCATCTCGCCAATGTTTTTGGCTCCTGCACGAAAACGTGAAAAGAATTGTCCTTCTACACGACATTGATAACTGTATTGAACGCCTTTAATCAGTTCGACCAGCATAGTTTGTTTCTTATTGGGGCTAGAATGAGCAGTTACTTCCTGGCTCAGGATCTCAGCGGGCAGCTGTTCCCGCATTGTGCCAAGCTTATGCGAATCCAAAGTCCCTTTCTCGCTGCGAAACACAAAAGTATTACCGGTGTATTTTTGCAGAGGCAAACTACTTATCGCATCAGGAGCTAACCTGTAATTAACAAATTGAGCCAAGATTTTTGGAAATCTATTAAATACAGCGTTATGAGTCGTATCTGCCGGAGCTGTATTAAAAGTTCTTACTTGCACTATAGGATTTGTTTGCAACTCAGTATCTGTATTATATGCTTTAGTGGCAACATACTGAGCCAAATGCCCACCTAAAGAATGTCCAGTAAGAATAATTTCTCTACCGGGATTTTCTTTACGGACTTGTTGATAAAATTCAAAAGCAGCAGCACGAAATTTTTTCTCGACAACTCCTCCAGTTACCACCCTTAGATCCGAAAAAACATCACCCATCGTGTGAGTGCCGCGAAAAGAAATGACAAGAGGACCATCAGTATCCTGCGGTTTAAGACATACGGCGGCTAGAGGAGATTGCCCTGATCCTTTACTTCGAACTGGAGCGATAGATTTTACTATTTCATAACCATGCTCGGCTATATGCCTAAGAAGCTCAGGATTGGATGGATTATCGTTGGGATTAATAACATTAGCTTGTCCTACTCTATAAGGTGCTTGAGCAGCAGAAATAAGAAAGTTAATGGTACATTTTGATTTTTTATTAGGATTACTCATAGCATAGATACCTAAACATCAGCACTTTCTTAATTATAGATAAAAAATTGAAGTAATTGGGCTTGGTAAGTAAGAGGCTACAAATTCCATATTAATAGGTACCCTGATAAAGGCAATTTCATCATCCAATACTTCAAGAATACGCAACAAGATAGTTGACATAACTTAATTAGGCGACAAAGCTAAAGTTACTATTTACCAATCCTATTAAGTGGCATAACTTTATCTCTCTGTGCTATAGTGCGTATTTTTTTCGGGTACTATTTATGTTTGACAACTTAACCGAACGATTGACCCGCACCTTTAAAAACTTGCGAGGTCAGGGTCGTTTAACAGAAGACAATATCCAGCAAGCCTTGCGTGAAGTAAGACTATCACTTATTGAGGCGGATGTAGCCCTACCTGTCATTAAAGAATTTATTGAACAAGTAAAACAAAAAGCTCTGGGACAAGAGGTCTTAACCAGCTTAAATCCCGATCAGGCATTTGTCAAAATCGTACATGATGAATTAATTCATGTGATGGGTGATGAGCGTGTCGAGCTTAATTTTAAAACCCAACCGCCCGCCATATTCTTGATGGCTGGTTTACAAGGTTCGGGTAAAACAACAAGTACGGCTAAACTTGCTCGCTATTTAAAAGAAACCGAGAATAAGAAAGTAATGCTGGTCAGTGTTGACGTGTATCGACCTGCAGCCATTCAACAACTTAAAGTCTTGGCTGAACAAATTGATGTCGCTTTCTTTCCGGCAGAATCCAGTGAACAACCCATAACTATTGCCCAAAAAGCATTAGATAGCGCTAAAAAGCAATATATGGATGTGCTCATCATCGATACTGCAGGTCGCATGCACATTGATGCAGAAATGATGGCAGAAATTAAAGCGCTTCATCATGCAGTCAATCCAATTGAAACCCTGTTTGTTGTCGATAGTATGACAGGACAAGATGCAGCGAATACTGCTAAAGCCTTTCATGAGGCCTTGCCTTTAACAGGGGTAATCCTTACTAAAACCGATGGTGATGCTCGGGGTGGAGCAGCTCTTTCAGTCAGACAAATTACAGGCCAGCCGATTAAATTTATCGGTAGTGGGGAAAAAGTAGAGGCTTTAGAGCCTTTTCACCCAGAGCGAATTGCATCAAGAATACTGGGTATGGGTGATATTCTCACTCTAATTGAGGAAGTTGAGCGCAAAGCAGACAAACAAGCCAGCGAAAAATTAGCTAAAAAATTAAAAAAAGGTAAAGGCTTTGATCTGGAAGATTTTAAACAACAATTGCTCCAAATGAATAATATGGGTGGAATTGCTGGAATGATGAGCAAATTACCTGGAATGAGCCAAATGCCCCAACAGGCCATGCAACAGGTCAATGACAAAGCATTGGCTCAAACTGTAGCCATCATCAATTCAATGACCCCTAAAGAAAGACGAATTCCTAAAATAATTGTTGGTTCACGTAAAAAACGCATCGCGATGGGCTCAGGCACTCAAATCCAGGATGTGAATCGATTATTAAAACAATTTGAGCAAATGCAGAAGATGATGAAAAAGTTTACCAAACCTGGCGGAATGCAAAAAATGATGCGAGGAATTGGTGGCATGGCTGGAATGAAGGGTCTCTTTCCAGATGATTTAAAATAAGTATTTTATTCATCACGATTAAATGTCCTGATGAACGTGCAGATTTGAGTATAAACGTAAGAGATTAAGGTGAGTAAAACGCGTAAGATGCATTAGCTTCACGCATTTTTCCACGATACCATCTGGCAAAATGTACTCAATCTGCACGTTTAAATGGAAGTGCTGAATAGTTAGTAAAATAATTCGCAAGAATTACTTCACATGTCGAGTTAATTTTCGTACAATACACGGCATTTTTATGTAACCACTCTAAAGTAGAGGAAAACAATGGTCGTTATACGTTTATCACGAGCTGGCGCAAAAAAGCGTCCTTTTTATCACATGGTTGTTACTGACAGCCGCAAGCGTCGCGATGGTAGTTACATTGAGCGTATTGGTTATTTTAACCCTGTAGCACGTGGACAAGAAGTACGTCTTCACGTTGAAATGGAAAAATTAAGCCATTGGCAAAATGTTGGTGCACAACTATCTGATCGCGTTAGTGCATTAATTAAAGAATTTAATAAAGAAGCTGAGTCAGCTGCTTAATCACGTGAGTAATCAAGCGAGCTGGGTAGTTATCGGTCGTTTTGGGCGACCTCATGGTGTTAAAGGGTTTGTAACGGTTCATTCCTTTACTGAACCTCGTGATAATATCTTGCGTTATACAGACTGGCATGTCTATTTAAATCACACATGGCAGCCTGTGAAGGTATTAAATATCGAAGTCCACAATAAATCCATAGTAGCGCAAATTGAAGGGTACCCAGAACGTGAATCAGTAGCTCGCCTGACTAACGTTGAAATTGCCGTGCAAAAAGAACAGCTTGCTGAACTTGAACCCGGCGAATACTATTGGCACCAGCTGATTGGCATGAGTGTGGTTAATACCAAGGGAGAATCTTTTGGAACCGTTGTTGAAGTCATGCCTACTGGTGCAAATGATGTGCTTGTAGCGCAAGGTGAAAAGAGGCATTTAATTCCCTATTTACCTGGCCAATTTATTATTGAAATTAATGAAAGCCAACAAGTCATTACCGTTGACTGGGATTTGGATTTTTAGTGGTACTGCATTTTGGAATAATCAGCCTAATTCCCGAGATACTGGAAAGTTTAAATTTTGGTATTACGGGTAGAGCGATTGAGCAAGGCTTAGCTAAGATTGATTGTTGGAATCCACGAGACTGGGCATCAAGACCTTACAGACAGGTCGATGATAAGCCTTATGGTGGTGGACCAGGAATGGTCATGTTGTATGAGCCATTGCATGCAGCAATAACGCATGCACGCAGCAAAATGCCCAACAACTGCAAAACGATTTACTTAAGCCCTCAGGGTAAGGTAATTCGGCAGAATGATTTAAATAAAGTGGCAAATGAAAAACAGCCTTTGCTTTTTATTGCGGGGCGATATGAAGGAATTGATGAACGTATCATTAGTCATCATGTGGATGAAGAATGGTCGTTAGGAGATTTTGTTTTAAGCGGTGGTGAGTTGGCTGCTATGGTATTTATAGATGCGATCATTCGCTTAATACCGGGTAGTCTTGGGCATCTTGGTTCAGCGGAGCAGGATTCATTTATGAATGGCTTGCTCGACTGCCCTCATTATACCCGACCTGCAACCATTAACGGGCTGGAAGTCCCTCCCGTTTTGTTAGGCGGGAACCATAAGGATATTGAGAGATGGCGCAGAAAACAATCTCTTGGTAAAACCTGGCTTAAACGTCCGGATTTACTTGAAAAAGTACAGTTAAGTGAAACAGACAAGCAATTGCTTGTTGAGTTTAAATGCGAACACGGTGATTCCTGTTGAGGATAAACCAATTTGAGGAGTAGTCCATGACTAATATTATTGACCAATTGAATGCCGAGCAAATGCAAGGCAAGGAAATTCCTGAATTTAATCCAGGCGACACTGTTCTGGTTCAAGTAAAAGTAATTGAAGGTACTCGTGAACGTTTACAAGCCTTTGAAGGTATCGTTATTGCAAAACGTAATCGTGGCCTAAACTCAGCATTTACTGTGCGTAAAATTTCTCACAACGTTGGTGTTGAGCGTGTTTTCCAAACTTACAGCCCGATTGTTGATAGCATTACAGTTAAAAGACGTGGCGATGTTCGTCGTGCCAAGCTGTATTATTTACGTAACCTTGCTGGACGTGCTGCTCGAATTAAAGAAAAATTAGCTGGCAAAAAAGGCGATTAATTCTTGAATGCAAAGCTCATCGTGTCTATTTTTACTACCCCTTTGGGTATGCTTGAAATAATACATGATGAGCATTTTATTTATAATTCCTCTTTTACGCAAAAAACAGTAACTTCTTCTTCGAATGGACTTACCCCGCTAATTGAAAGCGAATTAAACTCCTACTTTGCAGATCCTCATCATCGCTTCCAATTACCACTAAAGCCGCAAGGCAGTACTTACCAACAAAAAGTATGGAATGCGTTATTAGTTATTCCTGTAGGACGAACTTTGACCTATGGAGAGCTGGCTTTAAAATTGCAAAGCAGCCCCAGAGCAATTGGACAAGCCTGTAAACGCAATCCTTTAGCTTTATTTATCCCTTGTCATCGCGTGGTGGGAAAAAATGATTTAGGCGGTTATATGGGAAATCCCCAAGCCCTATCTTATAAAGAACGCCTGCTCGCTCATGAAGCAAAAATAAAGTAACGCTGCGAGAAACCTTACATTAAGTTTTGCTACCTGGTGCGGACTCCGCCGATAAAACAATTGATGGTATGGGTTGCATCAGTTTAAAAAAACTCAGGCCCAGGCTGGTTATCATTCGCCAGGTTTTATCAAACGATAACGGTGACATAGTTAACAAATATTCTTTCTCAAAATCAGCAGGTTGCATTTCTCTGATTTTATTTACATAAAGTTCAATCTCGGCTGTTACTGAGGAGGTTAACTCTGATTGTCCATTCAAATAGAGAGCCAATCTTTTTACCACGCTCAATCGCGATGCTTTTAGAGGATCATCCGCCAGTTTACTTATTTCCAATTGAGTACTGTATTCTTCGGCAAGATACCTCAACTCAGCGAGGGGACGAATCTGTCCCCAGGCATTATCTACCTCTTTGCCCGACATATTATCAACCCAGGTAAAGAAAGAGAGCTGTTGTTTGGCTAATAAATTCTGAAAAGCGGAGGCATCCAGATTAACTAAAGTTGATTCATCCCAGAACTCTATTGGATCGTTCATCAATTTTTTTATTTGTGCTCTGCTCTTTTTTTCATTAGAAAGAAAGTAATCCTGTAAATTATTGCTTTGATAGGTCATGCATTGAAAAACAGCGATTGAGATTGTAGTGATGGCATAAGATAAATTATTTTTTAACGGTTTGGCAGGAAGATCAGATACAGCATATAAAAGAGCTATTTTTTTTGCATCGTCCTCGCAATATCCATTATTTAACCATTCAAAAACCAATAAATTTACCGTGTCATCTGCATCTTGTGGATGATCACCGTCTTTATAAAGCTCAACAATAAATTGGGGCCATTCTAAGAAAAGAAGATATTTTCCCTCACGAAGAGCTTGCAAATATTCTTTACTTGAAGAGAGCATGTCAATTCCTTCCTGGAATCTAACTGTCTAATTTATATAATAAATAACACTATAAAGCTTATTAGAATTTATTTCACGTGAAACATCATTAACTTCTTAATAGTTATCTATACTTAAAATAAAATAATAATGCGGTGGAGAATTCAATGAAGAATAAATGGCATATCACGCTGATGTTATTTCTTTTACCGACCAGTATGGTTTTTGCGAATTGTGATTTAAGTAAATTTCGCTGGGATTGTGATATTCCAGTCCACGTTAGAGCCAAACCTGGGGCGTCGTCTCTGGTCTACTGTGGTAATTCATATGGTTATATTACCCAAGCACAATATGATGTATTAACTCGTTATCAACGTGCTAGCGTGAATATGGTATTAGATATTAATGGCGAATATGTGGATAGTCCGTGTGAAGGGGCTGAACGGTAATAAGACTCTTAATTATAAACCGTTGGACTGAGAGTTTCGAAGTCTCAGGCCTGGACCGACAAGGCTTCGAGACGGGCCTGCGCTCCTCCCCTGCTCAAACGGCTAGAAAACCTTCTTAGTCTGACGGCTATAAACAATGAACCAGAGGTTGCCTCGCTGCACACACAATGACGACAAAAATTTATGCTTTCTGATCAACTTGCAAAGAAAGATGTAAAATCTCCATGATTTTTACATCTAAAGCTCATTTATTCTATATAATCTGGGAAACTCCTAATACCCTCTTCACTTATGATCATTGAAATTGATGGCATCTCCATAGAAGTTTTAAGAAAGCCAATAAAAAATATGAACTTACGTATTTATCCTCCAGACGGCTTGGTAAAGGTTAGTGCCCCAATGAGTTTTAGTGAACAGTTCCTACATCAGTACTTGCAGGAAAAAAGTGATTGGATTCATACCCAGCGAAACCGTATTCGAGAACGTTCTTCTCATCAGGAAGAAGTACTCCAAACAGGCGCAACCATACCATTTAAAGGGAAGAACTATTTATTAATTATTGAAGAACACCACGGCCCCTCCCAAATTAAAATCAAAGACGAACTCATTCATTGTTACACCCAACAAAATGCCTCGCCAATACAAATCCAAATGCTTATCGAGCGCTGGTATAGACGGGAAATGGAGTCATTAATACCGGAATTAATCAGGCATTGGGAAATGATAATAGGCGTTAAGGTGACCCAATGGGGTATTAAAAAAATGAAAACTCGCTGGGGCTCATGCAATACCCGGGCACGCCGGATTTGGTTAAATCTCAACCTAATCAAAAAACCCGCCCCCTGTCTTGAATACGTCCTGGTGCATGAACTGGTTCATTTATTAGAGGCAAGCCATAATCAACGCTTTTATAATCTAATGACTCAATTCATGCCGCAATGGCGAGAGTATCAATACCTGCTAGAGGGCAAACACTCAAGAAAATAAGCAAATTACAAGAAGCTCCAACACCAGCCGGTCGGAAATACCCCTCAGCATCTTTAATTAATGCTGAGTTGATTATCGTTCGTTTCTTGCATAATTCGCTCGTCGCGTAAGTGTATTAACTTCTTGGAAAAAAAATTATTCACCAGGTAGGCACTAGCTCCTAGTGCTGCAGGAAGCACTACCGGAGGATCAGGAGGGTTATCTGCCGGTTGAAGAAATAAGCCGCCGCCATAAGTGGCATTAGCCAACCCTTGTGCTCGTGCTTTTAGCAAAGCGAATCCAAACAAATCAAGAGATATATTTCGAACAAAGGTATAAGCCAGCGGAATTGATACCTCGGTTACGGGGCCTTTATAGTATGGTTCATTTACTTGAATCCTCCCCTTGTCAGGATAAGTGAGATGCTGAGTTGGGCTAATCACTTGTGCCTTAATGACCGCACCAGTAACCGCCGTACTTAAAAATGTATAAGATAAAGAACCGAACAAACTCTCAGCATTGGTGTACAAATACTCTTTTCCAGTTGGACTGGGAATATCAACTCCAAGACGATTTTTATAATGAGCTTTATCAACCCGTCCCTGCTGCCACTGTTTCATATTAGCACCTAAAACTCTTAAAACAGTACCGGAAGAAAAAAGAGCAGCGCTTGTGATTTGAACGGCATCTTTATGGAGGTAATCTTTCACCAGGTAAGAAATTCCGTCACTCTTTTGGAAAGAATCATCAAAGGGTATGGTTTCATTTATCCTATAATCAAAGGATTCAAACTCAACACTAAGTTTAACCGCCCCCATAGCGGCGACCGATCCATAATAAGAGGCGTTAAGTACTTCATCTATAGCAAATGAAATGGCAAATCCGGCGCCTCCTATCACGCAAGCCAATGAACCAACCATATTAAGAGTATTTGCTGTAATCTCAATCGTTGTATCGACAACCACACCATACGCTGACCAGAAACGATCTCTCCATCCCATTTTTACATCCTTTTACTCTGATTATAAAACTACTGATTCCCTTTGAATAAGAATGAATCAAATACCTGAACTGCAGAATATCACCATTTATAACAAAATATGACCTACTTTTAAAAATTTTTAAAAGTAGGTGAAGGGATCTAAATTAAGAGATGATTTTATAAAGAAAACCGCTGAAGTGCTCATAAATTAGCAATAGTGAACAGCAAAGCATTAACAACGGTATGGATAAGGTTTATCATTCCATTTCATAGAAACCTTATTGAGGATCAAATGAATAACGTAAGAAAAAATATTAGCAAGATAATTTTTATGGGACGGTGGCTTCAGCTTCCTTTATATTTAGGCCTTATTCTAATACTCGCTGCCTATGTATATCGCTTTATCCGTGAGTTATTTTCCTTGATCATTCATCTAAACGGGTTTGACGACACGCATATCATGCTAGGAGTCCTGGATTTGATCGATGTGGTCATGATAGCTAATCTGCTGATTATGGTGGTTATGGGCGGGTATGAAACATTTGTATCGCATCTGGATTTAGGAGCCCATCCAGACAATCCTGAATGGTTGGATCACCTGGACGCTGGAGCGATGAAAATAAAATTAGCCCTTTCACTAATAGGTATCTCATCCATCCATTTGTTACGCACCTTTATTGATCCCACTAAATTAAGCAATTTTTCGGTCATGTGGCAAGTAATCATTCATTTAACGTTAATCATTTCCGCTTTAGCCATAGCATGGACCAATCGTTTACTCGATCAGACCCATCATTCATTTCACACGATGGATACAGCGAAACATAAAGCGCTGCCTGTTTCAGGAAACGATTAGAATTTATAGTGTGTTGTTAAGAGAGTTCCCCCCTCTGAAAGGAACTCTTCCCAAAGCCACTGCTTGCAAGAATTTAATCTTGGAGTAAAATTCTTAATTCACTTTGCCTGTCAGGTGCGCACATTGATTGATAACGACCTCCTAACGAATGACTTGTGTACTCATGGATTTCACATTATTGATGACTTTCTAGAATTACATCATTACCAGTCGCTACGCAAAATTGCTAAAGAAATGCAGCAGAACGGTTTATTTAAAAGTGCCAGGATAGGCCCTATAGTGCATGCACAACATAATAATAAGATCAGAACTGATGAAATTTGTTGGTTAGATGAGAATTCTGCTGAACCTGCAGTACAGGCCTATTTAAAACAAGCCCTTCACATCGCCCATATTCTAAATCATTCTCTGTTTTTAGGTTTAATCGAATTTGAAACGCATTTTGCAGCGTATCAGCCCGGGTCTTTTTATAAAAAACATAGTGATCAGTTCGCCACCAAAAAAACCAGAAAAATTTCCTGTGTTTATTATCTAAATGAAGATTGGCAAGAAGAGTTTGGCGGGGAGTTAAAACTATACAATCAAGAAGATCAACTGATTCAAAATGTTTCCCCACAGGCAAATCGCTTTATCTGTTTTAATAGCGAATTACCTCATGAAGTATGTTTAACCCATCAACCACGATATAGTATCGCAGGATGGATGAAAACCCGCTCCATGTCTGAAGCGATTCTTTAGTATTATTGGATCGATACCCACGTCTCTCGAGAGGACGTGGGAAATGCAAAACCATTAGGTACAGAGCAGTTCTTTATTTTAAAACAACTTTAAGTTTTCATAGGCCAATCCGTATACCCCTTGGCACCGTTTCCATACCAGGTTTCTTTGGGCGCGAGAGTTAATTCTATTCCTCTTTCCAAACAAGCGACTAAATCAGGATTAGCAATAAAGGGACGACCAAAACAAATTAAATCGGCTAAATTATCCTCACGAGCTTTAAGTGCTAACTGCAAGTCATAACTATTATTGGCTATATAAATTCCTTTAAATAATTTTCGCAAAGCGGCAAAGCTAAAATGAGCCGGGATGGTACGAGGCCCCATGGTCTCCCCTTCAATCCAATGAATATAGGACAGACCAAAATGATTTAATTGTTTCACGACATAGGTAAACGTGGCCATGGGATCGCTGTCGTCAATGTCGTTTGAATGAGTCACCGGTGATAAACGGATACCGATACGGCCAGCTGGCCATACGGCAGTTAACGCTTCGACAATCTCCAGCAATAAACGCGCCCGATTGGCAATACTGCCCCCATAGTTATCCGTCCGTTTATTGGTTTTATCACTTAGAAACTGATGAATTAGATAACCATTTGCTGCATGAATTTCTATACCATCAAAACCGGCCCGTTTCGCACAGGCACTGGCGTGAACATATTGCTCAATAATATTCGGAATTTCACTGCCCTCTAAGGCACGAGGAGTGACATAATCTTGAAACCCTGTTTCGGTATAAGCCTTTCCAATAGGACGAATTGCAGAAGGAGCGACGGGGGGCTGATTATCTATTTGCAGATCAGGATGCGAAATTCGCCCTACATGCCACAATTGAGCAAAGATAGTCCCCCCCTTTGCATGAACAGCATCCGTAGACAGTTTCCAACCTAAAGTTTGCTGCTCATTATAAATGCCCGGAGTAAATGCATACCCTTTTCCTTGTTGGGAAATTTGAGTAGCTTCTGAAATAATTAATCCAGCTGAAGCTCTTTGGCCGTAATATTCTGCATTCATGGGGCCTTGAACATCCCCCTTCCCCGCCCGAGAGCGAGTGAGCGGCCCCATAACAATTCGATTAGCAAGAGTTAGATCACTCAGTTGAGTTGATTTAAATAAATCCATATTATTTTTGAACAATACCGACACTATAATTCCTTAAATATCAGTTGACTATGATTAATATACCATTAAAAAAAGCTGCTTTGGCTAGTTGCTCAAGATAAATATCGGTAACAGTTTTCCAATAGAATGCATCCAGATAAAAGGTCAGCTGAAGAATAAAAATTATCGTGTATAATGATATTTTTATTTTCATAAAAGCCTTTATGTATGCTCTAGATATTGAACAATTATCTAAAACTTATGCCAATGGTGTTGAAGCATTGAAAGGCATTGATTTAAAAGTCAAGACTGGGGATTTCTTTGCCTTATTAGGAGCTAATGGCGCAGGGAAATCGACTACCATTGGATTAATAACTACCTTAGTTAATAAAACGTCCGGCAGCATTCGTATTCATGGCCATGACTTATATAATGAACCAGAAAAAGCCAAGTCTTGTCTGGGCCTTGTTCCTCAAGAAGTCAACCTGAATATTTTCGAAACCTGCATCCAAATTTTATTAAACCAGGCAGGTTATTATGGAATTTCACGAAAACAAGCCTTACCCAGAGCCGAATCATTATTAGAGCAATTAGGACTTTGGGATAAAAGACACTCTATCGCACGCCATCTATCAGGTGGAATGAAACGTCGGCTCATGATAGCTCGAGCGTTAATTCATCAACCTAAAGTCCTTATTCTTGATGAACCCACTGCCGGTGTCGATATAGAAATTAGGCGAAGCATGTGGAAATTTTTAACCCGGACTAATGAGGAAGGAACTACTATTATTCTAACGACTCATTACCTGGAAGAGGCCGAACAACTTTGTAAAAATATTGCCATCATTGATCGAGGCCAAATTATAAAAAATACGTCAATGAGCGCCCTATTACAAACCTTACATCATCAAACATTTATTTTTAATACGGAACAGCCTATAGAAGTATTGCCGGATCTTAGCCCATTTAAAACAGCTCTTGTTGACGCAAATACCTTTGAATTACGGATTGAGAATGATCGTACTCTGAATGAAGTATTTGCAGTATTAACAAAGCATCAAATTAAAATTAACAGTATGCGTAATAAAACCAACCGCTTGGAAGAGCTTTTTCTGGATCTGATTAAAAATGGCCATTAAACCACAACTCATTGCCCTTTATACTCTGGTTAGACGCGAGTTAGTTCGTATGTTCCGCATCGCCAGTCAGGTATTTTTACCACCCGTCATTACCACCACCCTCTATTTTTTAATTTTTGGCAGTTTGATTGGACCGCGAATTGGCACCATAGAGGGGGTCAGCTATCCTATGTTTATCGCCCCGGGGTTAATCATGATGTCGGTTATCGTAAACTCCTATGGCAATGTGTCCACATCCTTGTTCAGTGTACGCTTTCAAAAAAGCATCGAGGAAATGCTGATCAGCCCCATGCATAATGGCTTATTATTATTAGGTTATGTTTTAGGCGGGGTACTCAGAGGAGTAATTGTTGCCATTTTAGTTTTTCTTATTGCCAGCTTTTTTCTAACTCTGGAACTAAAGCATTTGCCCATGACTTTACTGGTTGTTTTACTGGTCTCCGCCGTGTTCTCTCTAGCGGGATTCACCAATGCTATGGTAGCGCGTAATTTTGATGAGATTATGCTGATACCAACCTTTGTACTCACCCCACTCACCTATTTGGGAGGGGTATTTTACAGCACAAGCATGCTCCCGGCTTTTTGGCAGAAAGTATCTTTCTTAAATCCTATTTTATACATGGTCAATGCCCTAAGGCACGCCATGATAGGTCAGGAGGAAGTAAGTATGACCTTGGCTATGAGCATTATTTGTCTCATGTTGGTGGCTTTAACCGTGATTAATATGATCCTGCTAAAAAAAGGGGTTGGGTTACGTGAATGATGATGCATTGATTCTTATAGAAATCCGACGCATGTTATCCAACAATAAAACACATGGTACAATAATAAAATTATCGACTGATTACAAAAAAATCAGTCAGATACCGCGACCTATCTTCTCCCCAAGGACTGATGGAGAACTGGTACTCTCCTAGTTTTAATCATTAAACGGGTTCGTCGCTGAGGTAAAGACCTAATGAAGAAAGGGTGTATTCGCTACACCAGCACTCATTGAGCTTTGGTTCAGCGAAACTAGTTTAATTCTAGTCTCCGCCAACTCATTAAGTCTTATATTTTGGTAGTCAACAGCAATTTTGTGCTAATTGAGAAGATTTCATGCCCATACCTAATTTTTCAGAATTACTGAATAAAGTCTTAAATGGAGACGGTCCAGCATTGGCTCGTTGGTTAAAATATACGCAGAGAAATATATTTAACGAAGAAGAAATTAAGCAAACGATTGACCGAATTAATGCTGCCGAAGAAGGGCTCCAAAAAAGCTACGCCCTATATTTAAATGCCTTGCGGCATCAATATGGCATAGGCACGGATAGAAACGAAACCGAAGCCATCAGACTTTATGACGAAGCAATCAAATTAGACAATCCTCATGCAATGACCAACAGAGCCGCCATGCATCGACAGGGCCTGGGCGGCGAAATAAATCTCTCAGAAGCCATCATACTTTATGATAAGGCAATCAAACGAGGCAATGCTGATGCAATGACTAGTAGAGCATCCATGCATTTTTATGGTCTAGACGATTACGTCAATTACCCCGCTGCCATCAAACTTTATGAAATGGCAATCGAACGAGGCAATGCTACTGCAATGACTAATAGAGCATTCATGCATTTGCATGGTATAGCTGGTAACGTAAATTACCGCAAAGCCATAGCCCTTTATGAAAGAGCAATCGAACTAGGCCATACTCAGGCAATGTATGGAAGAGCATTAATGTATGAACAGGGTATAGGCGGTAACATAGACATCCCTGCTGCAATCGCCCTTTACGAAAGAGCAATTATGTTGGGTAATCGCCACGCGAGGCCTGTTCTAAATATATTACGAGGGTCTCAACCGCAAGTTCCTGCACAGGTCGAGGAAAACACCCCACCCTGCAATCTGGCCAATATTAGCATGCTGATTTTAAGTGGTTTTATCACTGCTGCAGGAATTGCCGCCATAGCCATAGCGTTTACTGTTCTGAATGCAGCTACCTGTGGTATTGCAGGAGTCGCGGTCGCAAACGTCGGGGCGGCATTAGCTCTTTCAGGAATAGGGTTATTTGCAACAGGGGTCTATAAAAACACCTCAACGAACAGTTACCCTTCTTTGGATGTTGTAGACACGATGGCTACAATCCCTTAACACATATTGATAACAGGCGTTGGCAATTAAAACCCGGCGCCTATGTCGCAGCCTGGCAATCGAGCCAATATAACTACAACCCGATTGAATAATAATTAAACATATGGTACAATTATCAAATTATCGACTGATTACAAGCAAAATTCAGTCAGATATCGCGACCTATCTTCTCCCCAAGGATTGCTGGAGAACTGGTGCTCCCTAGTTTTAATCATTAAACGGGTTCGTCGCTGAGGTAAAGACCTAATGAAGAAAAGGTGTATTCGTTACACCAGCACTCATGGCGCTTTGGTTCAGCGAAACTGGTTTAATTCCAGTCTCCTCTAACTCATTAAGTCTTCTATTTTTTAGTCAACAGTCATGAACATTGTGCGCTAACAGAGAGGACATCATGCCCATACCTAATTTTTCAGAACTACTCAATAAAGTCTTAAATGGAGACAGCCCTGCATTGGAGCAATGGCTTCAATATACAGAGAGTAATGCATTTAGTGCAGAGGAAATCAAGCAAACGATTGACCGAATTAATGCTGCGGAAGAAGGTCTACAAAAAAGCTACGCCTTATATTTAAATGCTTTGTGGAATCTATATGGTATAGGCACAGATAAAAACCAAATCGAAGCCATCAGACTTTATGAGGCAGCAATCAACTTAGGCAATTCTCATGCAATGAATGATAGGGCATTGATGCATGAATATGGTCTAGACGGTAACAGAGATATCCCCGCTGCCATCAACCTTTATGAAATGGCAATCGAACGAGGCAATACTGCTGCAATGAATAACAGAGCCTACATGCATCAATATGGTATAGGCGGTGACAGAAATTACCTCGCTGCCATAGCCCTTTATGAAAGAGCAATGAATCGAGGCAAGACGGAGGCAATGACTCAGAGAGCCTACATGCATCAACTTGGCCTGGGCGGTAACATAAATTATCCCGAAGCCATCAGACTTTATGACAAGGCAATCAATCGAGGAAATACTGAAGCAATGGTTAAAAGAGCATTCATGCATGAATTTGGTCTAGGCGATGTTACAAATTATCCCGAAGCCATCAGACTTTATGACGAGGCAATCAATCGAGGAAATACTGAGGCAATGGTTAATAGAGCCAACATGCATCGATATAGTCTGGGCGGTAACAAAGATATCCTCGCGGCCATCGCCCTTTTTGAAAAAGCAAGTAAGTTAGGGGATATCCTCGCGCAGATTGCGCTATCTCAAATAAAGTTTGTAGAAACAAATGAACCACAAGCTCCTGAGCAGTCTGTGAAAACAAATGGACCCCAAGCTCCTGAGCAGTTTGTAGAAACAAATGCACCGCAAGTTCCTGAGCAGTCTATAGAAACAATGGGGCCGCAAGTATCAGCACAGAGCGAGGAAAATACCCCTTCCGGCAATCTGGCCAATATTAGCATGCTGATTTTAAGTGGTTTTATCACTGCTGCAGGAATTGCCGCCATAGCCATAGCGTTTACTGTTCTGAATGCAGCTACCTGTGGTATTGCAGGAGTCGCGGTCGCAAACGTCGGGGCGGCATTAGCTCTTTCAGGAATAGGGTTATTTGCAACAGGGGTCTATAAAAACACCTCAACGAACAGTTACCCTTCTTTGGATGTTGTAGACACGATGGCTACAATCCCTTAACACATATTGATAACAGGCGTTGGCAATTAAAACCCGGCGCCTATGTCGCAGCCTGGCAATCGAGCCAATATAACTACAACCCGATTGAATAATAATTAAACATATGGTACAATTATCAAATTATCGACTGATTACAAGCAAAATTCAGTCAGATATCGCGACCTATCTTCTCCCCAAGGATTGCTGGAGAACTGGTGCTCCCTAGTTTTAATCATTAAACGGGTTCGTCGCTGAGGTAAAGACCTAATGAAGAAAAGGTGTATTCGTTACACCAGCACTCATGGCGCTTTGGTTCAGCGAAACTGGTTTAATTCCAGTCTCCTCTAACTCATTAAGTCTTCTATTTTTTAGTCAACAGTCATGAACATTGTGCGCTAACAGAGAGGACATCATGCCCATACCTAATTTTTCAGAACTACTCAATAAAGTCTTAAATGGAGACAGCCCTGCATTGGAGCAATGGCTTCAATATACAGAGAGTAATGCATTTAGTGCAGAGGAAATCAAGCAAACGATTGACCGAATTAATGCTGCGGAAGAAGGTCTACAAAAAAGCTACGCCTTATATTTAAATGCTTTGTGGAATCTATATGGTATAGGCACAGATAAAAACCAAATCGAAGCCATCAGACTTTATGAGGCAGCAATCAACTTAGGCAATTCTCATGCAATGAATGATAGGGCATTGATGCATGAATATGGTCTAGACGGTAACAGAGATATCCCCGCTGCCATCAACCTTTATGAAATGGCAATCGAACGAGGCAATACTGCTGCAATGAATAACAGAGCCTACATGCATCAATATGGTATAGGCGGTGACAGAAATTACCTCGCTGCCATAGCCCTTTATGAAAGAGCAATGAATCGAGGCAAGACGGAGGCAATGACTCAGAGAGCCTACATGCATCAACTTGGCCTGGGCGGTAACATAAATTATCCCGAAGCCATCAGACTTTATGACAAGGCAATCAATCGAGGAAATACTGAAGCAATGGTTAAAAGAGCATTCATGCATGAATTTGGTCTAGGCGATGTTACAAATTATCCCGAAGCCATCAGACTTTATGACGAGGCAATCAATCGAGGAAATACTGAGGCAATGGTTAATAGAGCCAACATGCATCGATATAGTCTGGGCGGTAACAAAGATATCCTCGCGGCCATCGCCCTTTTTGAAAAAGCAAGTAAGTTAGGGGATATCCTCGCGCAGATTGCGCTATCTCAAATAAAGTTTGTAGAAACAAATGAACCACAAGCTCCTGAGCAGTCTGTGAAAACAAATGGACCCCAAGCTCCTGAGCAGTTTGTAGAAACAAATGCACCGCAAGTTCCTGAGCAGTCTATAGAAACAATGGGGCCGCAAGTATCAGCACAGAGCGAGGAAAATACCCCTTCCGGCAATCTGGCCAATATTAGCATGCTGATTTTAAGTGGTTTTATCACTGCTGCAGGAATTGCCGCCATAGCCATAGCGTTTACTGTTCTGAATGCAGCTACCTGTGGTATTGCAGGAGTCGCGGTCGCAAGCGTCGGGGCGGCATTAGCTCTTTCAGGAATAGGGTTATTTGCAACAGGGGTCTATAAAAACACCTCAACGAACAGTTACCCTTCTTTGGATGTGGTAGACACAATGGTTGCTACTCATTAAAAACCTATTGATACCAGGCGTTGACAATTGACCTCAACGCCTAAGTCGCAGCCTGGCAATCGAGTCAATATAGCTATGAAAGATAACCACTACAGTGGTTGCGCTTGATCACATGGTATAATTATTAAATCGACGACTGACTACAAGCAAAATTCAGTCGGATATCGCGACCTATCTTCTCCTCAAGGACTCCTGGAGAACTGGTACCCTCCTAGTTTTAATCATTAAACGGGTTCGTCGCTGAGGTAAAGACCTAATGAAGAAAAGGTGTATTTATTACATCCGCGCTCATTGAGCTTTGGTTCAGCGAAACGGGTTTAATTCCAGTCTCCTCAACTCATTAAGTCTTATGTTTTTTAGTCAACAGTCATCAACATTGTGCGCTAACAGAGAGGATATCATGCCCATACCTAATTTCTCAGAATTACTAAATAAAGTCTTAAATGGTGACAGCCCCGCCTTGACTCAATGGTTTGAATATACAGAGAGAAATATATTTAACGAAGAAGAAATTAAACAAACAATTGACGGAATTAATGCTGCCGAGGAAGGACTACAAAAAAGCTACGCCTTATATGTAAATGCTTTATGGCATCAATATGGCATAGGCAGAGACAAAAACTACCCAGAGGCCATCAGGCTTTATGAAGAGGCAATCAAGCGAGACAATACTCATGCAATGAATAATAGAGCATGCATGCATCATTGGGGTCTGGGTGGTCCGGTCAATTACCCTAAAGCCATCAAGCTTTATGAAGAGGCAATCAAGCTAGGCAGTGATTGTGCAATGTCGAATAGAGCATTCATGCATCATTATGGTCAGGGTGGTCCCTTCAATTACCCTGAAGCCATAAGGCTTTATGAAGAGGCAATCAAGCTAGGCAATTCGAGTGCAATGTATAACAGAGCATTCATGTATGAAGAGGGTCAAGGCGTTCTAGACGGTAACAGAAACTACCCCCAAGCCATTAGCCTTTATAAAGAGGCAATCAAACTAGGCCATGCTGGTGCAATGAATAAAAAAGCATACATGTATCATTATGGTCTAGGCCGTGAGAGAAATTACCCCAAAGCCATCAGATTTTATGAGGCCGCAATCGAACGAGGCAACACTCGTGCAATGGTTAATAGAGCATTCATGCATCGATATGGCCAAGGCGATGCCGTGAATTACCCCGCAGCCATCGCCCTTTATGAAATGGCAATCAAACAAGACAATGCCGCTGCAATGGTTTGTAGAGCTTACATGTATCAATATGGTCAAGGCGGTAACGTAGATTACCCCGCAGCCATCGCCCTTTTTGAAAGAGCAAGTAAGTTGGGGAATGGTGAGGCGATGAGGGCTCTTGATCAACTGCGACGACTGTCTCAAATGGAACTGGCAGAAAAAAATGAGCCACCAGTACCCGGCCCCATAGAGTTCATAGAAACAAATGAACAGCAAGTACCTGCCCAGACAGAGGAAAACGTTCAACCATGCACTCTGGCGAATATTAGCATGCTGGTTTTAAGTGGTTTTGTCACGGCAGTAGGAATTGCCGCCGTAGCCATAGCCTTTACTGCTCTTAATGCGGCCACCTGTGGTATTGCAGGAGTAGCAGTCGCAAGCGTCGGGGTCGCATTAACTCTTTCAGGAATAGGGTTATTTGCAACAGGTATCTATATAAACACCGCAACAAACAATGCCCCTTCTTTGGATGTTGTAGACACGATGGCGGCAATCCCTTAACGCATATTGATAACAGGCGTTGGCAATTCTCCCAACGCCTACGTCACAGATTGTTCGGCATCCAGAAATCGAGAGCAAAGACAGATATCTGGTTCACAAAACAGGATTTTTCCAGCAAGATGCGGAGGTCCCAAAAACCAATTGTCAACAGACCTATTTAGGTTTAAAACCCAGAGCAGCCAGGCGCTGCTCAATAGAGGGGTGAGTGGAAAAAGCACTGCTTAAAGACTTTACGGGATCAATACCTGAAGGATCAAATAAATAAGAAGCTTGTCTTACCTGCTCGTGAGCGGTATTGCCATACTGCTGGGCATACTCTTCCGCATGTTGTTGATGATCATCGCTGATTTTAAGTAACGCCCGCGCCATAGGCTCATTATCCCGCATCAATTCGACGCATCCTGAATCGGCCATATACTCTCGGGTTCGACTTAAAAATAATGTTAACAACACCGTGATAATAGGTAAAACATAGCGAAGAACAATGATGACCATCGCTAATCGATTATCTTCACGTTTATTATCGCGTCGAAAAACCACTGAATAAAACAGAATATCAATAACGATCAATAAAATATTACTGAGTACCGCAACCATTAAGGTCAATTTAATATCGTGATGACGAATATGACTTAACTCATGTGCCATTACCGCCTGGAGTTCGGCTCTATCCAGTTTGCCCATTAAACCGCGAGTAATGGCGACCATCGCTGATTTTTCACTATAGCCACTGGCAAAAGCATTCATATAATCTGCCTCGATAATAAATACCTTAGGCATATACTGTAACCCTGCAGCGACTTTCATCTCTTCAACGACATTATATAATTGTTTTTCTTGTAGTGATTGGGCCGTTTCAGGGGTCACCTCATGATATTCGGTGCCTAATAACATTATCCGGTCGTAAAAAGCATAGGTAATCCATAGAGACACCACTGCCAATCCCACCATAATCAAGGTGGCATAGGGAACGACCCTAAAGGTGATTAACGCCAAAAGACACTGGTCCAAAGAAAGATGAACTTGCGCGGCATGAGAATAGTAAGTCTGTAAAATAAAGGTATCAGCGATTAGACCAACAATAAGATAAACGAAAAAAAAGAGCGCAATAACGCCACGAGTCTTACGCTCATTTTTTTTCAATTGTTCACGCCAATCCCCTACTGAAGCGTGATAATCCGCAATGGCCATATTTTATACTCAAAATTTAACCGTATAGTCTTCTTTGGCTTGGATCTGCTCTTCAGGAAGTCCCCAATAAACAAACTCTTTATTCAAAGAAGAAGCAAACATTGACACGACAATGGATTCAAAAAAAGATTTTTTCTTCGCATTATAGCGCTCGATACCGTCATTATAAGCCTGCTTGGAATAAGCCAACTTATTTTCAGTATTCACTATCTCTTCTTGCAATTGAATTACGTTTTGATTGGCTTTCAAATCCGGATATTGTTCAAACACAACATTCAGACCCGAGGCAATTTGAGAGATTCCATTTTCTGCAGCGATCCGTCCTTGTTCATCTCCTGCGGCTTTGGCTGCCTGCGCTTGATTACGTAAGGCCACGACATCTTTTAAAGTAGTTTTTTCATAATCCATATATTTATTGACTGCCGAAATCAACGATTCGAATACTTTAAATCGACGATCCAGCTGAATATCAATTTGTTTTTTATTGTTGTTAATCGCCTCTATTAAGCCGATTAAGGTGTTATAAATACTAATAGCCCAGATAAATATCAGTGCGACTATTACCAAAATAGCTATAAAAAAAGTACCCATTTTTTTATCCTATGCCTAGATTTCCTAAATTAAGTTATAGCCTGAAATGTATAAAATTGACAGGGAGTTTTAATGAGAATTCAACAAAATAATTTGAGCAACCTCTTCTGGCGTTTCAGTAAGTAGGTTGGGGCATTTTGACCCAACAACGAATATTGCCATAGGCACCTAAAGGCTATATAACGAGGGCTTAAGGAATAGGTAAATGAATCAAGGTGAGCGAGGCACTTGGAGAATAGACGGTGGCTTTTGTTGGGTCTAAAAGACCCAACCTACTTGCTGGCTCCCTCTCCTTGATGCAGCGATAGCGTAATCAAGGCTCAATCACTCCAATCCTTGCGAATCATCCAGCCAGAATTGGTTTTAAAAACTGTCCAGTGTAAGACTGCTTACATTGAGCAACCTCTTCTGGCGTTCCAGTCGCAATAATAAGTCCACCTTTGCTGCCGCCCTCAGGGCCTAAGTCGATGATCCAGTCTGCTGTTTTAATCACATCCAGATTATGTTCAATGATGACAATGGTATTACCCTGTTCACGTAAGCGAAACAGTACTGCCAATAATTGCCTGGTATCATGAAAATGTAGGCCGGTTGTTGGTTCGTCCAAAATATATAAAGTACTTCCCGTATCTCGTTTTGATAATTCCTTTGCTAATTTAATCCTTTGCGCCTCGCCCCCAGAAAGCGTTGTGGCACTTTGCCCCAATTTTATATAGGATAACCCAACATCCATTAGGGTTTGACATTTTTTGGCAAGTGAAGGAATCGCTGCAAAAAAAGTACAGGCATCTTCTACAGTCATTTCTAAAATTTCGTGGATGTTCTTGCCTTTATATTGAATTTCTAAAGTTTCTCTGTTGTAACGCTTGCCATGGCATACGTCACAAGAAACATAAATGTCGGGTAAAAAATGCATTTCCACCTTGATAAGACCATCGCCTTGGCATGCCTCGCAACGTCCTCCTTTTACATTAAAACTAAATCTTCCTGGCTGGTAACCGCGAGCCCGAGACTCAGGAGTCCCAGAGAATAATTCTCTGATAAAGGTAAATAAGCCGGTATAAGTTGCGGGATTTGAACGCGGCGTACGCCCTATAGGACTTTGATTAATGTCGATTACTTTGTCGCATAAATTCAAACCTGAAATTTCTTTTACCGCTCCCGGTATAAATAAACTGGCTCGATTCAGTGTGTTCGCGGCCAAAGGATATAAGGTATCGTTGATTAAACTGGATTTACCCGACCCAGAAACACCAGTAATACAGGTCAATAGACCCAAAGGAATACTGACATCAACCTCTTGCAAATTATTACAAGTAACCCCTTTCAGATGAATCATCCGTTCTAAATTGATCGGTAAGCGCGTATCAGGAATGACTATGGATTGCTTACCTGATAAATATTGACCTGTTAGCGACGCCGGATTTTGCATCACTTCCGCAGGAGTGCCGCTCGCAACAATTTCTCCTCCATGCACACCAGCTCCGGGACCTATATCGAGCACAAAATCGGCACTTCGAATTGCATCTTCATCATGCTCTACGACAATGACGGTATTACCTTGATTGCGCAAATGCATAAGCGTCTGCAGTAAACGATCATTATCGCGCTGATGTAAACCGATGGATGGCTCATCCAGGATATACATCACCCCAACGAGTCCAGATCCTATTTGACTGGCTAAACGAATACGCTGCGCCTCACCACCTGACAAAGTTTCAGCACTTCGCGTTAAAGAAAGGTAATCTAAACCGACATTGACTAAAAACCCTAATCGCTCAATTATTTCTTTATTAATTTTGGCGGCAATTTCACCGCGATAACCGGTCAACTGCAAGTTTTTAAAAAACTCATGCGCTTTTTCTATAGAGTAAGAGGAGATTTCAGGTAAATTTTTATCATCAATAAACACATTTCTGGCTTCTTCACGTAATCTTGCCCCGTGGCAGGATTGACAAGGGCGTGACGATAAATATTTCGCCAAATCCTCTCTTATCATATTGGAATCTGATTCACGGTAACGACGTTGCATATTAGGGATTATCCCTTCAAAAGCATGTCTTTTCACCATATAACCACCATTGGGTCTATGGTAATTAAACTCTATTACCTCTCGCCCGCTTCCATAGAGAATAATTTTCTGTATGTCTTCTGATAAATCACAAAAAGCCGTATTGAGATCAAAACCATAATGAGTAGCAAGTGATTCAAGCATACTGAAATAATAATTGGTTTTCTTATCCCACCCCCGGATGGCTCCCTCAGCTAAACTGGCGGTTTCATTATGGACCACCCGCTGAGGATCAAAAAATTGATCTACACCTAAACCATCACAGGCAGAACAGGCCCCCATAGGATTATTAAAAGAAAATAATCGAGGCTCTAGTTCACTTAAACTATAACCACACTCGGGGCAGGCAAACTTGGAAGAAAACAGCAGGTCATCAAACTCAGCATCCATTGAGGAAACGATGGCTATGCCTTCGGCCAAATTTAATGCATTTTCAAAGGACTCACTTAAGCGCTGAGCAATATCTGCTCTCACTTTAAAGCGGTCCACAACTACTTCAATAGTATGCTTGGTGCGCAACCCCAGTTTGGGCGGAGAATCTAATTCGCAAAGCTCCCCATCGATACGAGCACGCACATAGCCTTGAGCTTGCAATTGTTGCAGTAATTGCACATGCTCCCCCTTACGCTCGCGTACTACAGGCGCCAAAATCATCACCTTACTGTCCGCCGGCAAAGTTAAAACCTGATCCACCATCTGGCTAATCGTTTGAGCATGCAAACTAATGTGATGCGTTGGACAACGCGGCTCCCCAACACGAGCATAAAGCAAACGTAAATAATCATAAATCTCAGTAATTGTTCCCACAGTAGAACGCGGATTATGTGACGTTGCTTTTTGTTCAATAGAAATAGCGGGGGATAAACCTTCAATAGAATCTACATCTGGTTTTTCCATCATGGATAAGAATTGTCTTGCATAAGCAGATAAAGACTCAACGTAACGTCTCTGTCCTTCAGCGTATAAAGTATCAAAAGCCAAAGAAGATTTTCCAGAACCCGACAAGCCAGTGATTACAATTAACTTATCTCGGGGGAGATCCAAGTCTAAATTTTTAAGATTGTGAGTCCTTGCGCCACGAATACTAATAGTATGCATATAATTCATATTTTGATTTAAAAAGAAACAAGTATAGCTCTGCTATACTAATAAAACAAACGGTTCATTTGGCTAAAAAAAAGGACTTCAAAGATGAAATTTTTTCTGCGAGCAGTTGTTGTAACTCTCCTGTTCTTTTCATCTGTTCTCCACGCTAATCCGACTCCCGATGTAGGTGAATGGGTGAAGCAAACCCTTTCGGATACCTTCTTGATAAGCTTTGAGGAAAAACAAGATAATCTGGTACCAATTCGTAATAATTACACTTATGACTCCTGGAGTGCCTTAGTTGGATTTTTGGGTGACTATATGGAGACCACTCGCAACCAGAAACTCGTCGTCCATCCTTTGTTTAAAGAAGACCCTATTGTAGTGGGCCAAGGGATTTCTTCAGGAATCCAGTTCTGGCGCGTTAATCAAACGGTAGTCTTACCCGAGTTTAAAGTAGAACTTTTTTTCTCAATCCTTGTTCTTTTAAGAAGTGCCAATAGTGAGGACCCCTATGTTATTCAAAGTATGGATATTATAAAAAGAGACTATTAAGAAAGATCATCCGACTTAAATTAGTGCTCATTTCTCACAAATTGATTTTGGGTATCAATAATAATGCGAGTATACTTCTGTAGATGAATTCTGATTGAACGGAGGATTAAGTGAAGAGCACGATGCGTCATAGTATTTATTGTTTTATTTCCCTCATGTTAATTTTCTTTATAAATCAGATTCAAGCCAGTAATCTTAAGGAAATAGAGCAAGACATTAGTGATTCTTTAATTACCACCAAAATTACCGCCCGATTTGCCGAAAATAAAAACATCAACCCATTAAAAATCTCTGTTTCAACGACTGGAGGAATTGTGCAATTAAGTGGCTATGTCAGAGACAAACAGGCCTTTGTTGATGCATTGCGTATTGCCAAAACCACTCATGGGGTGAAATCAGTGCGCGCCAATAATTTATATATTAAAAAAGTAAATACTGCATTTACCGACGCCTTCATTACGGCCAAGGTAGAAACGGCTGTACTCAAGGCTAAGGTGCTTGACGATGAATCCATACCACTGGTAGGAATTAACGCAACCACAACTAATGGAGTAGTTACACTGTCTGGCCATGTTTTCAGTGCTCAATCTCTTGCATCGATTATTAAACGAGTCAATGCAATACGTGGTGTCAAAAAAATCATCAGTCGTTTAGAAATTAAGGATAATGTATGAAACTTATGACGCGCTTTAAATTATTTCTATGGTATTTTGGCCACTTTAAAATAGCAATGATTGGTTATTTAAAACCCCGTTTAATTAAACTATCGGACAGTGAAATAGTGATACGCCTTCCCTTAAGAAGACGCAGCCGTAATCATTTAAATTCAATGTATTTTGGTGCCTTAGCAGTAGGCGCTGATTTAGCAGCCGGATTACATGGTTTTTATTATGCTGACGTGGAAAAATGCAAGGTGTCTTTAGCTTTTAAATCATTTCAGGCTCACTTTTTACATAGACCAGAGTCTGATGTGTATTTTGTTTCCACCAGCGGCGAACTTGTCAAAAAGATGATAACGGAATCGCAAAATTCAGGTGAGCGAATCAATAAACCCATTAACGTCAAAGCCTATACTCATTATCTTACTCAACCAGAAGAAGTTGCGGATTTTATTTTGGAACTCTCGCTTAAAGTAATTAAATGAATCCATTATCCTGGTTGGCAGACTATAAAAAAATACCTATATTCCGGGCACGAGCGAATTTGACAAAGTATTCAAGCAAGTCTAATTTAAAATCATGGTGAGATTTTATTTTCACCGCCCTGAGGCCCAAATATATGATAGATCTAATAATCCAAACGCAGCCTGATGATGAAAGTTGTGGCCCAACCAGTTTGCATGCCATCTATAAATTTTATGGGGTCGATATCCCTTTAGACGAAATCATCCAGGGCATTGATCGATCTCTTTCTGGCGGCACATTAACCCCCATGCTAGCAAAACATGCCTTACAAAATGGTTTTCAAACTCGTATTTATATTTACAATTTAAATCTATTTGACCCTACTTGGTTTCACCACGGCGAAGCCGACAATCAATTTCTAATAGAAAAACTCAACACCCAAATGGAATACAAAAATGATCCTTATATGGTAAAGGAAACTTTGGCCTATCTGGATTATTTAAAATTAGACGGCAAAATCAGCATGAACTCACTGAATGTGGATTTATTAAAAAAATATTTTAAACGAGGGATCCCCATTCTAACTGCCCTGAGCGCCACTTATTTATATCGTAGTTCGCGAGAATACTTTACTCCAGAAGGTAAATCAGTTTACGATGATATTCGTGGTACACCATGTGGACATTTTGTTGTACTTTGTGGTTACGATCAAAAAAAACGACTCGTCGTTATTGCTGATCCCCACGCGAAGAATCCACTTTTTCATAATAATTATTATAAAGTAAGTATAAATCGCTTGATTAACTCGATAATGCTTGGTGTACTAACTTATGACGCGAATTTACTCATCATCGAACCCAAAGAGAGATAAATGCAAACAGTTATAGTCACTGATAATCTTAAGAGTTGGTCGTTTTTAAGTGAGCTTGCTCCAATAGTACATGCCCTTGAATACTTAAGTGGTGATGAATACCACCAAAGCAAATCATTCCGAGTCATTAATCTTTGCCAATCATATAATTACCAAACTATAGGTTATTACGTGTCCTTATTGGCTCAGGCGCGTGATCATAAAGCACTGCCTTCTGTGCACAGTATTCAGGACGTTTTGAATGTCAGTCTGTCCAAATTAATCTCACAAGATACTCACGAAGAAATTCAGCATAGCTTACACGATATTAAAGGTAATGAATTTATCTTAAGTTTGTATTTTGGCCAAAATATGGCGAAACGCTACGCCACATTAGCGAAACAATTACATGGCCTATTTCCACTGCCGTTGATTCGTTTTACCCTGGAAAAGAAAAAGCAATGGCGAATTAAATCGTTAACCCCATTATCTCTGGGTGATGTTCCAGTACAACATCTGGAATTTATGCGTGAAGCAGCTGAGAACTACTTATCAAAAAAAAGAGTGCACCAATGGCGCAAAAAACAACGTTTTCATGATCTGGCCATTCTCGTGGATCCGACGGAGCCTAATGCCCCTTCAAATAAGAAAGCATTAGAGCTTTTTGTTTCCTGCGGCGAAGAGTTAGGATTAAATGTTGATATCATTGATAAAAATGAAAGCAAATCGATTGCAGAATATGACGCTTTATTTATAAGAGCTACTACCTCAGTAAACCATTATACTTATCGCCTATCCCGGCGTGCTGCCCAGGAAAATCTGGTGGTTATCGATGATCCTCAGTCAATCATTAAATGCTCCAATAAAGTATACCTTGCAGAACTGCTGAGTAGTCATCAAATCATGACTCCTGACACCATATTTATCAGTAAATACGACGAAAAATTACCTAAAATAGAATTTCCCTGTGTTTTGAAAAAACCAGACAGTGCTTTTTCTCATGGCGTCGTTAAAATTGACGATGAAAAATCGTTACAAAAATCACTAAGCCAATTTTTCAAGACCTCTGACTTGGTGGTGATCCAACCGTTTATTCCTACTGAGTTCGATTGGCGAATCGGCATTCTGGATAATAAACCCCTTTTTGCCTGCCGGTATTTTATGGCAAAAGGCCATTGGCAGATCTATGATTGGCATGGAACCCAGGAACAAAAGGAAGGAGATCATGAAACCCTCCCCATCCATGTCGTACCAGAAGCTATCCTTAAAATTGCTTTAAAAAGCACTCGCTTGATTGGTGATGGCTTATATGGTGTCGATATCAAAAGTCATGGCGATAAACATTATGTCATCGAAGTCAATGACAATCCTAATATAGATAATGGACTCGAAGATCAAATTCTGGGTGAGAATTTATACCAGCAAATTATGAATGTCTTTTTACAACGTATTCGCAGGAAACATGGTTATGTCTAACTTCCCTATTTTTTCAGTTCTGGGTATAGAAATAGAATACATGCTGGTTGATAAAAACAGTTTAAATGTACAACCTAAAAGCGACGTGATTTTAAGCGCTTTAGCCGGTCAGCTCGTTAATCAAGTAGAACTAGGAGACATCGCCATCAGTAATGAACTGGTGATGCATGTCCTGGAATTAAAAAATAATGGTCCCAAGCCCCCTAACACCCCCATTAGCGAATCATTTCAAAATACTATTTTGCAATTACAACCCCTTCTTGCCCAACACAACTTATTATTATTACCCACTGGCGCGCATCCCTGGATGAACCCCCATAGTGAAACCATGCGCTGGCCACATGGTAGTCATGCCATCTATAAGCAATTTGATGCTATATTTAACTGCCAAGGCCACGGCTGGGCGAACTTACAGAGCATGCACGTCAATCTGCCCTACTCCAATCAGGAAGAGTTTTGTCAATTACATAATATTATTCGGCTGATTCTGCCCTTATTGCCAGCCCTTGCCGCAAGCTCTCCCTTACTTGATGGAAAAGCCACTGGTTTATTGGATTCACGATTATATTTTTATTGCCGGAACCAACTGCGCATTCCCTCAATTAGTGGTGACATTATTCCTGAATTCATTAGAACCGAAGAGGAATACCAAGAAAAAATTCTAGCACCTATGTACCAAGATATTAGTCCTTTTGATCCAGATAAAATATTACAATATCAATGGTTAAATTCACGAGCTGCAATCCCCAAATTTGATCATAAAGCCATAGAAATTCGGATTTTAGACAGTCAGGAATGTGTAGAGGCTGATATTGCCATAGCAACAGCGATTAATGCTATTTTAAAACATTGGCAAAGCTCCTCGAGCTATTACCTTCATCATCCCTGTGACACACAACGTTTAAAACAGGTATTTGATCAAAGCATAGAAAAAGGACTGGCTGTAACTGTAGATGACAGAGAATTGATGACGCAATGGCAATTACCTCATCGAGCGCTAACCCTTAGAGAGGTGTGGTCGCAGTTAATAGAAAAAGTCAGTTCTGAATTGGGGCAAAAACAACAGTTGGCTCTAGAACTTATATTAAGCCAGGGAAATTTAAGCGAACGTATTTTGCACGCTATCGGTAAAGATATGGATAAAAATTTGTTACCCAAAGTATACCATCAACTGGCCCATTGCCTTATTTCCAATCAGCAATTTATGCCATGATGAAAAAAATAGCTTTAGTTGTGAGTTGCGAGCATGCAGTTGATAGCATCCCGACACCGTACCAATCTTTATTTGTTCCATTTAAAGATCTTTTAGCCAGCCATCGAGGAATTGACTTTGGCGCTTTAACCATAGCAGAACATCTAGCAAAACAGGTTTCTTGTGATTTTATCCAGGCCACGACCACAAGACTTCTCGTGGACTGCAACAAAAGTATGAGTCATCCTCGCTGTTTCTCTGAAGTGACTCGAAGTTTACCTCCTGAAGAGAAGCAAAAAATCCTGAACCTTTACTATTGGCCCTATCGCCAACAGGTCATGGCCTCGATCAAAAAACATATTGAACAAGGATCACAAGTATGGCATTTGTCTATTCATAGCTTTACTCCGGTGTTGCACGACATTGTCCGTAATGCAGATATAGGATTTCTGTACGATCCTCAGCGCCCCCCGGAAAAAACGCTGGCCAGACAGTGGAAAAAGGAAATTCAAAAACACCCCCCCGAATACAAAATCAGGATGAACTACCCTTATAAAGGAGTGAGCGATGGTTTCACGAGCATGATGAGGAAAATTTATCCAAGTGAGGCATACGTCGGTATTGAAGTAGAATCCAATCAAGCATTAACCCAAAACACTCAAAATCTCGACAATTTAAAAAATATTCTAGCAATTAGCTTATTAAAATTGATATGTTAATATTAACTTAATAAAGTTCTATTAAAATAAACGGCACTTAATGCTTTTGGTAATTTGATGATTTCAGAATTTTTTTCAAAATATATTTTAGAATACATTCTAGCATCAGGATATGTTTCCGAATATATAGAACTAGTTGAATCATTTAAAAAAAACCAGATCTCCAAGATAATAGAAACAGTTAACGCAAAAATTTTTGAGACCTTAGACAGCCCTAAGTTTAATCCTCGAATCGCTCCCTATTTCGCCAATAGAAATAAAGAAGGGGTTCCGTTCACTGATTTCAGTCTGGATCCGGATAATATTTCTCAAATTAAGAAAGTCATCAATGCCCTATATCATGCTCACTTAACTTTTGTAGATCTGGAAAATGTTGATTTAAGAAATCCGTCACGTACTACGGCTGATTTGCAATTACTGTATGGCAAAACAATCCATGAAGCTTATGAAGCCAGTTATTTATTAACCCATTTAGATGTTGATATTAAGGACATGTTTAGTGAAGAATTTTCCCTCATTCTTCCTTATATTAATGACTTTCAAGCGTTCATAAAAAGGCAATCAACAACAACACAAGAAATAGCCGAGAAATATAAAGAATTTCCAATCAGTTATAAAGCCGGAGAAATTACCGGGGTTGCTATAGAACAAATGCAGCCCAACAGCGGCGATTTGGATTATAATTTTCTAACTCAATTCAGTGCTGATTTGCCGGGATACATAGACAAAGTAACCCAATACATCTCAAAGTACTCCTCTCAAATCATAGAAAAAGAGCCGCTCAGTAAAGAAAAAATAGAAGAGTTGCAAGATGCCGCTTTTAAGCTATTAAATGATTTGGAAAATTTAAAGGGCAACAGGCTGTTCCTCTCATTTAAAGTTTTAAAATACATTCACATTATCCGCAATATTATTACCTTATCGATGAGTTCCTTAGAGCAAATGGGGAATTTAAGTGACTCATCTCAAGATGTCATTCGTGATAACTTAGCTCTGTTAAAATATTCTGTGTTACCTGAATTATTTGGCCTGGTTGATAAAATTGAAGACAATGCCATGCTAAAGCCTGGCACATTTTCTGCTCCCTTGATGGAGAAAGTAAAACCTCTGTATGACTTATTGATCTATTATGCATCCAAGCCGGTTAATTTTCAGGAAAAAGGCGAAGAATTACTTAGCATAGAAGACTCTCGTTTTCTTGCTTTAAGATTAGAGGGCACGTTCAAGCGAATTGATAGAGCGAATAAAGCGCTGTTTAAAATTAATAAAGCTCAAGACGCTTTGACTGATTTTTATCTGATCCTTGATGATCCCCAGTTTAGGGATATGACACTTAGTCAACTCCCTCAAGAAACCAAAAATCAGCTGATTGAACATTATAAGGTTATTAAACCTTATATGATGCACATTGATGGGGATTTTAATAACCTCATCATTCGAAATCTCCAGGACCTTGGAGAAGAAGATGTGGCCTCTTATCTATCCAAACAATGGCGTTGGTTAAAAGGCGAGCGCCCTGCAGACCACGTAAGTTTCGTTTTGGAAAAGAAAAGTGCGGTACAGGATTTAATCTCTAAAAAAATAGCTACCCAGGAATTTCATATCGCTTTGAATAGGGATTTGATTGATTCCGTTCAAAAACAAACAAATTTGGTTTTATTCCCCTACAGCGATAAAGCAAATATCTTTACTATTGATGAATCAACCGCCCTTAATTTAAACTCTTTGTTGCTACATAAAAAAGCACAAAAAGCTTTAGCAGACTTTTATCGGGTACTCAATGAACCACGATATAGAACTGCTGCAATATATGAATTGCCTAAAGAAACCAAAGATCAACTCATTAAGCATTATGAACTTCTTAGACCTTATATCACACAAGTTGATCCGGAGTTCAATGAATTGGTCACTCAGATTCTTTTTCGTCCACAAAGTTGGGCTTCTTTTCTATCCAAACCATGGCCCTGGATAAAAAATAAGACTCCCGAAGAGCATGTTGGTTTCATTTTAGAGAAAAAAGATAATTTAGAGCGCTTAATCGCTAAAAAAATAGCAGATGAACCGACCTCACTATTACAATTTAAAAAAGAAGACGAACATAATTTACTGGTGAATCCAGAACAGTTAAGTGCCGATCACGCTCTTGATTTATACCAATGGTATAGAAACAAGCACAGTAAATTTATGATCGCCAGAAATGCCTATAATGAATTTATTGCTTTGTTAAAAAGACATCCGCAAACTCGCGGTGATGTTCTTCATATCAATAATCTTAATCAGGCAACAAAAGCCCAATGTCGCAATTTATATAACCTCTTTCAACCCTACTTCATTAATGGAATGCCCAAAGAGCGTCGAGCCGCGGCATTAGTTTTTGATAGTTATCTGGTTCATTCCTTGTCAAATAAGGTATCTCCTACCCAGGCTCCTCCGGTAAACCTGTTTGCGGAAATGAATGAATATTTTCAAGTGTACTTTACTCAGATTGATATAAATTGGAATAAAAAAAGTCGCGCTTATTTAAGATGTGCAAGAGAAAAATTTGAAAGTGAAAATGAAGCCTCCCCACTGGAACCCGAAACCAATACGGAAAATAGAGCGTATCATTTAATTCCCCATACTAAATATTCTAAATTTATCAGGGAATTTAGAACTACTTTGCTTGAAATGACAGCAACATTTAACGACGCAATGCGGGCAGAGTTAACGCCCAAGCAAAATGTCCCTCTTTACCAAAAGCCTGTAACCCCTGTCGAAGAATTTATTGAGGCATTTAATAAATTTATAAACGATGAAATCAACGCCATCCCTTTTCCTGAATTAGAAGATAAAAATCAGACCCTGAGTCAAAGTAAACAGGTGGTGGCGATAAAAAGAATATTCAATGCGGTTTATCATATTGAAGGCATCGTTCGCGAATTAGAAGATCTAACTAATCGTCAATACGAAAGTGAATATGTTTATCATCTATTACAAGCCTATGGGCACATTAATGAAATCAAGGAGTTAGCCGAGGGACTGGCTGCTGACCCCCATTTTGGACTCATAGGCCGTGAGTTATTGGAAAAAGCACAAACTATTTTTGCAACCATCCAGGAGCACAGCGATCCCTATCAGGTTTCGCCTGATGAAGTACCTACCGAAGGAACAGTACAATATAGTGGCCTGTGGTATACTCTTAATGCTTTTTTTATCATTCCCAAACACATCAGAGCCTTAAACAATAGTAATTATCTCACTACCGAAGAACTTGATGAGTTACATGTGTGTGCCAAAAAATCAGCAGTAAGAATAGAAAAAATAATTAGCAACTCGAACTCCTATTTTAAATTGTTCTTACAAACACCGAATATGTATCGGTTGTACCGAGACCTCACCAATAAACTCAATGAATTCGTCAGTACCTCTCATGATACGATGATGGATAATTTAGATAAGTTTAGAGCTGAATTTATTACACCCATGCTTCTTGAAGCTGATTTATGGGAAGATAAATTAGGATTAAAGCCAGGCACTTTATCTGAGACGCTAAAAAAAATAACCGATGAATATTATAAAGGCTTACTTCACCCTCTTAGTTTGAATTCTGCAACTCATATTGCCCTGATTTGTGATAAAGCCCCTATAGAAAAAAGAATATCCATAACCAATAAAAAGATTGATAGTGCAACCCTGCATATTGCTAAACTGGAAAAAAATTATAAACATGTAGAACATCTATATGAACTTATCACCAAATACGAAAATTTTAATGGCGGCCTTTTGCCCACATCTGATTTAATTTTAAATCTAACTCGAGCCGAATTAGTTGAAACTTATAAAAAAGCTTTACCCAAATTGGTTAAACTCCAGAAAAAAATTGACATACAAGCGAGTAAAAAGGCAACGGACTACCAATTGGATGACTTACTTAATTCAGAAGTCTCTAAATACGAACCTAAATTAACGCAAATCAAAGCCGTAGTCGCGTCTTGTCATCATTACTATTTAGGGGTAAAAGCTACTTATCAAATGCAGTTAAATACTGCTACAGAAAAATTAACTTATCTCAACAAGGTAAAAACAGAACAAGAACAAGACGACCTTCTTTTTGTAGAGGAATACACCAAAGAATCATTTAATAAACACTTAGAAGCCTTATGTAACCGTCATATAGGCTTGCAATATACTGATAAAGAATATCGCAAAAAACTTAAAGCGTATTTACTTACCTTCAAAGAACAGATTATTAATGAATCGCGAACTGCTGAAGATATTAATCTAACGATCAGAAATTTACTGAAAGAAAAAATTAGTCTTTTCGAAAAAGAGAATTTTGCTCAACATTATCACCTCGATACGGTACGCGTTGCTCTAGCCCAATTCAAAAATTACTTTAGTCTCTCTAATTCAGCCATTGAAAATGGTACCTCTGTCTTTGAAAGCGACGATACTTTAGAAAGAAAGTCCGACTGTATTAATAGACTTATTGGAATTGCAGAAAATGAAGAACTAAGCATTGATACTCGTTTCGAACAAATAAAACTCCATGTCAGAAACCCCAATTTTGAACGAATAATACTGGCTCACAAACATGAAAGTTATTTTAGTTTTACCTATCTCAAACAGTGTTTGATTTCTTTATTAGAAATCCTTCATCTTTATACGCCAACCCGAAAGGCTCTTTTTTATAGCTTAAGCGATGCGGTAAACAATAAACCTAGAATTAATGAGCTCACCAAACGCTTTGGTTTATTTGCTGCATCAAGTATTACCGAAGAATGTTCATTACCAATTGAAGCTGGTGTTGAGGCTAGTGCTGGCCAAACGGATGAGGAACCAAAGAGAAGTTTAGCGGAGGAATGGAATACCAAGGGCAGAAGAAACATGCTCATGTTTAGACAGCGGATGCAAAAAACTTCCGATGAGGTGCAGGACTTCGAAGAACAACATGAATTAGTCATGAGTTAACCTACTCAACTTCAATATATCTCATTTTTACCTTCACTGTATTAAAGTGTAAAAAATGTCTTTCTAAAGCCATAGTCAATAAGTTTTTTTAGGTCACAAATAGCTTTATTTGAAATTATTGTCCATAATTGAATCATAAATTTATCATCAAGACCGTTAAATGTCGCGAATTGCATACTGAGCAGAAAATATGTCTCTTGATTATTTAAGAGAATTTATTTGAGGATGGGTTTACTATGATTGCCAAAGGAAAAAAGGCTGTAGCCGTTTTTGACTTCGATGGAACGCTGACCTCCAAAAACACCACCCTTTCATTTCTTCACTATACAGATCCTCGCCGTTTTTATTTAATGCTCCCAATATTACTCCCTATTTTGTTTCTTTATCTCACAAAAATAATCTCAATAGATCAATTAAACAATTGGTTATGTCATTTTTTTTTCAAGGGAAAATCAAAAGAACATCTCTATGCAATAGGACGTGATTTTGCTTTAAATAAACTTCCTAGATATATACGGACTGAAGCTATGTTAAAACTTAAAGAACATCAGGAAAACGCCCATCCATGTATTTTGGCTACCGCTGCTTATGATTTATACATCAAAGCGTGGGGGGATTTTCATGGTTTCGCCGAGGTGCTTTGCACGGAAATCGCTTGTGATGGGCGAGGTAACTTAACTGGAAAATTAAAAGGTATATCCTGCTATGGGCCTGAAAAAGTGAATAGGATCAAACAAATTCTGCCAGAATTTGATGCAATTATTTACGCATACGGAGACAGTGAGGGTGATAAGGAAATGCTAAATTTTGCTACTTATTCATTTTACCGCAGGTTTGATTCCAATGTGATGGGACATCATTAAGCAATCTTTTCTTTATGTTATTCCTGAGGGTACCTACTGAAAGGGGGGAAATGGCTGTTCTGACTTATTTGATGCCTCTATTGTCTTTGGGTTCATGTCTAGCCCAAGTTTCATTAACATCAATTTCGAATTGGAAAAATCACCAATAATGTATCGCACAGGATCTGGTTTAAATTTAATAACCGTTGGGATTGCAATAATTTCAGCAGATTGCGCGTATTCAGGATGCTGGAGAAGATCAATAACTTCTATAGCGTAACTGTCTGGAAGATACTCGTTACAGAATTTTTTTAAATTATCCAGGGTTAACATGCAATGAGGTGTACCGCCGGCGATATAAAGATTAAATACCCATTTCTCCTTGCCAGAAACAGCAGATTTTTTCTTTAATTTTGAATTTTTTGTTTTTCCTTTATTCATTGTCATCCTCACTGTTTACAGAGGTAACAGGTTTGGGCGATCTGATTTGAGTAATTTGTTTAATACCGCTAACCGTTATCTGCTTAATTTTTTTCTTTTCACTTAATAATGATTTCTCATCGCCCTTCAAAGCTACCAACTTTTTATTTAGTTGTTTAATTTCTGATTCAATCATTATCTTTTCATCTTTAAGAGTACGCAATTTTTCGTTAAACTTTTCATTGTTTTGAATTTGTTCTATTTGCTCCTGCATGGCTTGAACAACACGGGTAGAACCCACCACAATTTTCCCAGCCCCGGTATAAACATCTTGCAGAGAAATTCCTTTACTGCTCAAAATGACTTCTCGCATTTGCCGAGAATGGGGCATCCCCCGTGATTTTTTAATAACCAGCAAAGTACTTTGTTCTAACTCAAACTCAACGCTCTTTAGCAAAAGCCAGGTATCCATCAATGATGAGACACCTTGTTGCCCAATATCCGCATTATCTTGTAATAAACTAGTCATAATAGTAGTGATTTGTTTAAATTTGAGATAATTTATTAAACGAGCCAGCATTAATTTAACACTAAGAGGAGAGCCTATAAGCCCAAGATTCGATATCGGATCAATGACTACGGCTTCTGGTTTAAACTCCTCAATCAATTGCACCATCTTAATCAGATGAGACTCCAAACCATACACACTGGGTCTGACAGAATGGAATACCAGGTTTCCTTTTTTCACCCATGGTTTCAGACGAATATTAATCGAACTCATATTACGAATTATTTGTTCTGCAGACTCTTCAAAGGCAAAATAAATACATTTTTTTCCATTAATACAATGACTTTCGGCAAATGCAGCAGCAAAGCTTGATTTACCTGCTCCAGCAACCCCATTAATAAGAATACTCCCCCCTTGATAATAACCTTTACCATTTAATACTTCATCTAGATCCCCGATGCCAGTCGAAATAAACTTGTGGGAAACAGGATAATCCAGGGAGAGGGAAGTTATTGGGGTAAGTGCCAAGCCTTTTTTATCAATGATAAATGGATATTCATTGGAACCATGTCCTGAACCACGATATTTAAGGATACGCAAATATCGAGTTGATAATTCATTACTAACTCGATTATTAAGAAAAATAACACAATCAGCCACATACTCTTCCAACCCATAACGAGTGAGCGTATGCTGCCCCTGTTCGCCCGTTATTACAGCGGTGACTTTTTTCGAACTTAACCATTGAAACAGGCGCTGTAATTCCGAGCGAATAATTATGTCATCAGATAATTGACTAAATAATACCTCTATTGTATCGATTACAATGCGTTTTATTTTATATTTCTCGATGGCATAACCTATCTGGATAAATAACCCCTGAAGATTGTATTCTCCAGATACATCAAACTTGGAACGATCAATGTCAATATGATGGAGGATAATTTGCTGCTTATCCATTAGCTCTTGCAAATTAAATCCTAATGACATGCAATTCTTAACCAAATCAGATTCGGTTTCTTCAAAAGCAATAAATAAACCGGGTTCTTTATTCACCGCACCTTGAAAAAGAAACTGCATGCCAAAAAGGGTTTTACCTGTTCCAGCAGAACCAACTACTAAAGTAGATCGGTTTTGTGGGATACCTCCATGAGTAATGTCATCAAACCCATGAATGCCCGTTAAGCATTTGGCTATTTCTCTTGCTTGTCCCAATTTATTTTTCATCCCTTTAGCCCTTTAGCCCTTTAGCCCTTTAGCCCTTTAGCCCTTTATAGCATCCCAAGTGATAGCCCTTGTTTTAAGTATAAACATTAGATGAAATTATACTAGGTAAAATAATCTGAAAACCGCCTTGAGGTCATATTTTGTTTTATACAATCAAAAGGTTATTTTATTTGTTAATAGGAAATTAGCTGAAAATACTACCGTATACTATACTGCTAACAGAGATGAGGGATCTGTAAGATGATTTAATTAATTGTCGAACAGGCCGCCATCTGTTGACAATTGAGCTTGCACATCATGATTTTGGTCAACATCGAATCAGCTCTGGAAAAGTCTAGGAAATGGTATGACAAAGCTCATTCTTTCTTCTCACACATGTCGCTCCATAACCGTGACTCTCTCCTTTTGTATTATATTAATCGGCTCCATAGGCTTAACTGGCTGGATTTTTAACGTTCCTTTATTAAAAAGTATTTCCCCGCACTGGATTTCAATGAAATGCAATGCGGCAATTTGTATTCTTTTGAGTGGCGTAGCAATCTGGTTATTGCGTGATAACCAGACGAGTCGACAATCTCGTTATTTAGCGCGCATAAGCACAACAGTTATACTGACCATCAGTTTGTTAACTTTAATTGAATATCTATTTCAAGTTGATCTGGGCATCGATCAATTGTTATTCATTGATACTCCGTTTGACGCGCTATATTTTCCAGGACGCATGGCCTTTAATACAGCCTTAAATTTTGTTTTTATAAGTATTGCACTTTATTTGCTAGATACAAAAAAAATAAGGCCATGGATTTATCAGATTTTCGTTGTTCTAATTTTTTTCTTGAGCATGTTCAGCTTTTTATTATATGTTGCCAATGTGCAAATTCATTACGTATTAATATCTTATCTTTATCTAGCAATTCATACAGTAATAGCCATGCTTTTGATAGTGGCCGGATTATTCTTTGCAAGACCTACAATAGGCATCGGCGCCATATTACTAGGCAATAGCCTCAGTGGCCGCTTTGCTCGACACGTATTACCCGCGATTTATATTTCATCAATTATTATCCTTGCGCTTATAGGGCGCGGGGCAAAACATGACCTTTACGGAGCATCGTTTAATGGGGTGCTCGCTTCTATATTCTTCCTTATTGTGACCAGTATTATTATTTTTATTGTTACTCTAATCTTGGGAAATTTTGAATCAAAATCAAATAAACTCAAATATGCCCTAGAAAAAAGAGAACAGTTATTTAGCGAATTTACCGAGAATATCAATGCGGTACTTTGGCGTTTATCCTTCAGGCTAAATAAAATCACTTATGTGAGTCCAGCCTATGAACATATTTGGGGAAGAGCCAGCCAATTGTTTAATCAGGATCTGCATACCTGGTTAAATGCAATAAGTCCTGAAGATCGGCCAACGGTAATTGCGGCTTTAAATCAAATTAAAAATGGTATACCCAGAATAAAGATAGAATATAAAATCATACGGGCAGATGGGGCAATCGTCCATATTTCTGATCAACTCTTTCAATTAAAAAACAATGATGGACGATTAGAGGGGGTACTGGGCATTGCAACTGACATAACAGCCCAACATAATGCATTGCTTCAGGAGGAATTGCTGAAAAATTTAAATAAAAATTTGAGTGAAACCAATGATATTAAAGTATTTGCTCGAAATACACTGAAATCAATTGGCTTAGCGATAAATTATGACATGGGAGAGCTCTGGCTATTTGATGAAAAGTCTAATGATCTCAACTGCATAGCCACTTGGTCTAAAGAGGAGTCGCCAAGTCATCATTTAATCCATCCCCCAATACATGTTTCAGAAGAAAATCACTCTTACTTTCAGGTACCGTGTTTTTTGCAAAATACTATTCAGTACAGCACTCATGCTTCGCATCTTACGAACATTTATGGGCAACAAAATGGGCAAGATCTAATTTTTAAAGAGGTTATTGGCATTCCGCTGTTATTGCCTGATAAGAATATTGGGGTTATGAATTTTTATAATAAACAAATATCAAATCTGGATATTGAAATTTATAAAATATTAATGAAATTAACTGTAAATTTGAGCCAATACATTCAAAATAATATCCTCATAAATCAACTTGAATACATATCAAACTATGATGTCTTAACGGGGCTTCACAATCGCAACGCCTTTATTAAAAGATTACAACAAATGATCGACAGTAATTATAAGTCAATTGTTGTTATTAAGTTACACATTAATAATTTACAACTAATCAACAATACTTTGGGATATGAAATTGGTAATAAACTTCTGCAGTATCTTGCCAAAGCTTATTCAAGCATTTCATTATCGACTATAGACATGATTGCGGTAGTTCAACCCAATATTATTGGTTTTCTTTCTCATCAACTTCGTACCTCAAAAATGATTACTGATTTTGCCAATGCCTTACTTGCCATTACTAAAAAACCTGTTGTACAAAATAGTATCGATATTTTTTTAACTACCAACATTGGCATTAGTCGCTATCCTCAAAATGGTACTACCACCTTTATGTTAATGAGTAATGCTGAGTTGGCTCTTGGCCAAGCAATAAAAGAGGGGAGCAATCTATTTCGATTTACAGACTCAGAGACCCACAGACTGTCATCACATCAAATTAAAATAGAGAATGCAATGTATAATGCGCTTCGAAACAAGGAATTCGAAGTCTATTATCAGCCCAAAATATCCTTAAAAACGGGAAAAATTATTAGTGTTGAAGCCTTAATTCGCTGGCATGATCCGCAAAATGGTCTCCAATGCCCACAACACTTCCTTCCTGTTTGCGAACAATCTGATTTGATTTTGGAAATAAGTGATCTGGTATTACGTACTGCCATTAAAGACATGTTGCTTACCGACAAACCGCTCCGCACCTCAATAAACCTTTCGGTACGTCAGTTTAATAAGTCATATGACTTAAGAGAAAAATTAAATCTATTGCTCGCTGAGTTCCATTTCAATCCTAAATATCTGGAACTCGAAGTAACGGAAACATTATTAATGTCTAATAAAAAACGGGCTGCGGAAATTTTAAAACAATTGCAAGAGTTAGGCATCAGCATTTCCCTGGATGATTTTGGTGCGGGCTACAGCTCTTTTGAATATCTAAAAACCTTTAAGCCAGATATCGTTAAAATTGATAAATCCTTTATTGATGGTCTGCCATCAGATGTGAACAGTATTAAAATAATGGAAGCAATGATCCAATTATCTCATAGCTTAAATATGAGAGTAATTGCAGAGGGGGTTGAAAATGCCATGCAGGTCAATTTCTTGTTAGAAGCAGGATGTGATGAAATACAAGGTTTTTATTTTTCTAAACCAATAACCCTCCCTGAAATTCAAGCGCTGATCAACAGTGATATAACATTTAATTTACCAATAAAATTGGATACAAATAAAAATCGCATAAGTAAATAGTGAGGCTAAGAGAATAGTAATGGGAAAGGGGGACTGCCATTGACTTAAAAGACGTCATCCTAAGCGCAGCGAAGGATCTTCAAAATGTGGCTCATGCCTATTTCAGAAGCTCCCCCGTCACAATCTCCTCGGGATGAGGGGAAGGGGAAGACAAATAACAACGAAATGCAGTGCGCTTCATGAAATTAGTACTATTATTGAGGATAACTGGCCAAAAAATCCAAATTCAGGGAGTGAGCCGTCATGACAGAAGAAATAACAACAACCTCATGGTTAACTCGTTTAAAAGATGCTTTTATCGGCATTTTAGTTGGCCTGGCTTTAATTGTAGGCGCAATTGTCTTGGTCTTCTGGAACGAAGGACATAGCCTGCACACAGCTCAATCATTGGCGCAAGCAAAAAAAGTATTAATTTCAGTACCTAACGCTCCTATTAATAATCAAAATAATCTAAAAGTAGTTTATTTGAGTGGCCTAGCGACGACTAAAGATAAATTGTCAGACTCCCTGTTAGGAATAACGATAAATGCCATTAATCTCAATCGCAAAGTGGAGATGTATCAATGGAAGGAAAAAACTGAAACTAAAACCGAGAAACAAATAGGAGGTTCTGAAAAACGAATCACCACATATTCTTATGAAAAAACCTGGTCAGAACAGCTGATTAATAGTTCTAATTTCAAAAATCCGGAAGGACATCAGAACCCCACATCCATGCCTATCCAGTCCCAGATGCAATATGCCCAAACGGTAACCTTAGGGGATTTTTTACTGCCTGAAACGCTGATTAAACAAGTCAATGTCAGTCAACCTGTGGATTTAGCCTCAATTAATAAAGAGTCGTTAAAGGCTCAGTTTAATAAACCGGTCAACTGGATCAACAATGAATTATATCTGGGGCAAGACAGCCAAAATCCACAAACTGGAGATCTGCGAATTAGCGTAACCGCGGCTTACCCTCAAGAGGTCAGCATCATCGCCCAGCAAACGGGTAATACCCTTCAGCCTTATCTTGCACCCGCTGGCGAAAGTGTCATGTTATTATCAACAGGCCAACATTCCTCCGATCAAATGATCGCAGAAGCTCTATCACAAAATAGTCTTTGGGCTTGGATCTTGCGATTGGTCTCTTTAGTCATGCTGATTGGCGGATTTTCTTTAATCATGAAACCATTGGTCGTTTTAGCTGATGTACTGCCATTTTTAGGCTCCATTATTGGCTTTGGCACAGGATTTATTGCCTTTCTTTGTGGATTAAGTGTTTGGATTATTGTCACCGCAATAGCCTGGTTTGCCATCAGACCCTTCGTATCCATTGGCTTATTAGTTATCCTGGTTTTAGGGGGATATGCTTTAATAAAAATGCGGGGAAATAAAGTGTCCATAGCACCGGAGAAAACCGCCCTACCCAAAGAATAATAGTTCGTTGCCCCAAAATGTATCCTGGACGATTACGTCCTTCATCCGTTCTATAACTGAGCTTCGGGGCACCTGTCCTTAATGCCCCATTTAAGCGTTAGCTAAAATGAATGATTGGTTGTTAGAAATGGCAATTAACTTTCCATCCATTGTTTTTACTTCTGCCTGCAAAACCAGCAGTGATTTAGTCTGAGAAACTACTTCTGCTTTAATTACTATTTTTTTATCTTTAGCCGTAAAAGGACGGATAAAGGTTGTATTCATTTGTACAGTAACTGCCGGTTTTTTGGCAGCCATATAAGTCAAAGGACCAAACACATCATCCAAGGCAGCGCACAGGAATCCTCCTTGATACATTTTCATTGGATTAGTGAAGCGCTCATCGAAGGAAAACTCAGCCCATAAAACGGTTCCCGGCTCGAAATAAGTGTATTCCGTGTTATGAGTTTTAATGGAGTTGGGTGGCATTTCCAACTCCAGGCCCATCGCTTTAAATTGTTCCCCCATCTCCAGCATCAGTTTATAAAAATCATCATTAACGCTCATTATTAGTCTCCAGAGAATTCAATATCATTTCGTCTTTAGTTAGATTGGCCATAAAAACCAAGTGGAATCAGCCCTCATTCTTGCTACAATCCCATTAACTCAAAATCAAAGAGATACATGGTATCACCAATAAGCCCGAGATGATGAACGTAAGAAAAATTAATGACTCGTTGCCACCCCCGTCATTTTTGTGTTTTTTGATTCTGTCATACAGCATGGTGATCGTACTTGCCAATTGGTTTGATGTCCGACTGATTCGTCTTTTTTCTTTTGATACTGATGCCGGTACCTTGATTTTTCCCCTCACTTTTATTCTCTCTGACTTGATTACCGAGGTATATGGCTATCAACAAGCACGCCGAGCCATCTGGTGCGGCCTCTTATTTAATATGATTTTTATTCTCTATGGGCAGATAGTGATTCATCTCCCCAGCCCGGATTATGCTTTGCTCAGTAATAATAAATTTGATGAAATTCAGTCTATGAATATTAGAGTGATTATTGCGTCCACGATTAGCTATTTATGCGCCGAACCGCTTAATTCATTAGTAATGGCCAAGTTAAAAATCCGCTATTCAGGAAATAAACTGGCTATCCGTTTTATTGCTTCAACCTGCATTGCTTCTGCAGTTGATAGTTTCATTTTTGGAACCCTTGCATTTTGTGGTTTAATGAATTACGACCATTTACTTCACTTCATCACCAACATGTGGTTTCTTAAAATCATGATTGAAGTAATAGGTTTACCCCTATCACTGCATCTAACAAAACAATTAAAGCAAACAGAGCGTCTTGATATCTATGATATAAAAACGAATTTCAATTTATTTAGATTGAAGATTGATTACACAGAACAAAACAATCAATATAGAACAATGAGTGCTTCAAGTCAGTCTATAGAGGCGATTCCATAAATTTTCTTTTAACTTAGGCCATTCGCTGGCTAAAATACTAAAAATGACTGTATCCGTGATCAAACCATTATGGTGAATCATATGTTGGCGTAAAACCCCTTCTTCTTTGGCACCTAATTTCTTTAAGGTATTGTAAGAACGCTTATTATTGGGATCTGCAGCTACTTGAATACGATTAAATTGCCATTGTTCAAATGCCTGACGAAACAATAACCATAAAGACTCGTGATTTAATCTTGTTCCCCAGACTGATGGAGTGAACCAACTATAGCCTACCTCCAGGCGTTTATGATCAGTCTCAATATCATAATAGGCGCTACTGCCAACAATACTTTGATCCTTGGTTCGTCGTATTGCATAAGTAATTTGCGAGCCCTGAGCATGTTTTATTAAACTGTCATTAAACCAATCATCAAAAAAAACATCATGCGCCTTCATCGGCATGTAGGACCAAATACGCTCGTCGTTCGCGGCATGACGCAAAGAGTGATAATGGCGCTCCGCTAGAGGCTCAAGTTGCACTTCTTTGCCAATAAGATTATCGAGAAAATGATCTAAAGTCATGGTGTTGTTCTTGAGTATTTGAGATAAGCGATTGTAACTTATCTCAAGTAATGATGGGAATCCAATTGAACAACCGTTATCCAGAACGGTTCTTTTCTGATGACTGATGAAAAAATTTCAGAAATAAAAGAAACAACATGGTTGTTTCATAGACAATGTTTCCCTATAATTCAGCCCTGATTCTAACAACAATAAGGTACTCTCAAATGAAAAAATGGATATTGCTGGCGGCAAGCAGTGTTTTTATGATGAATGCGTATGCCAATGATAATAAAATGTATTGTGATTATAAAGACTACTTCCATTTAAGTGATCAATCACATCCAGGAATATATGTTGTTAGTGGCTTTAGTGAGCAAGATGTCATTTTGCAGATAGTAGGCCCACGTAGTTTCATCATCAGAGACTCTTATTTCTGTCGTTCAGGTTATGCCCATGTTACTGTTGCTTATGATCAAGAACATTGGTGCGTACTGGATATTAAAGACGGTCCTTATATGAACCATCCATCTATTAGTGCTTCCTGTAATGGCATGCGCTATGTCAACACGACTTATGATGGTCTTGGCAGTTATTCTTATTCTATCAATCTGGATTAAGAGCCAATCTGCGCCGAACTATGTTCGCGTAAATGCTTGCTGTCCTTAGGTTGGGTTGGGCCAAGGCCCAACCGTCAAGCTCCGCATGCAGAGAAAACTGCTATAAATTAACCATTGGATTTTTCTTCGCTTGACGCTTGTGGGCGAGGACCATCAATTATTCTTAACCCTCCTAATGCTCTCCTATCATTCCGGCTTTTCTAGGCTAAAATACTGCCTATTCAGCAGGTGTATATTTATTTGCTTTTATTCATTATGATTTAAATCGTAATCAACAAAGGGCGATTGTTGTATGCTTTCCAATCAAGAAACAAATGACTTACTGATTGATGAACCGCCCAACTATGATTCCGTATCCGTAGTAGACACCCCTGAATTAATCGATCAGGAAGTAAATGCATGTCTTCAAGAAGAAAATGAGTATTTAATTAGAGAAATTGAATTATTAAGACAAGACAATAAACAATTAAAACAAAGTCAATCGGTTTTGGAGCAACAGATTATATTAATAAGAGAGCAACTTAGATTAACCAAAGAAAGTAAGCAACTGTCAGATGCAAGAGCCGCTCTGCTCCAACAAAATAATAAGCTACTTCGCAGTAAAAACTCAGCCTTGATAGATTGGGTGAAACAATCGGCTGCAGATGAAAAGCAGGCATTACTCTATATCGACGTATTAGAATCATGTGCCCTCGCAATAGCAGAAAGAACAAATTGATGGTCTTAAGTCAGAGGTGTCTTTTTTAAAAGCTGAAGCTAAAAAACAAGACGAAGAGACTGAATTGCTCAGAAATGAAGTATCCTCCTTGAGAGAAATAATTGCTAATTGGTTGACCCCTGAAGCAGCAGCGCCAACAATACCGACAAAAAAGGCATCAAAGGGTAAATCTTTATTTTTCTCTAAAAAAGATAAAGAAGAGAAAGTGCTAATGCCCCAGAAAGCTCTTTCAAGCTAAAATGTGAGCAGCGTATAACAATATTTTTGCTTAAAGAGTCATGATGCCAGCGGAGGCTTAAGAACAACGCCAATTAGCGCTTCTTAATGCCCAAAGCGGACATCACTGCACGGGTCATGTCACGTACTAATTGCCGTACAATTTGACGAAACAAAGTGTTTTTGGTCACGACACTAACAATAGACGGCTCACTGGAGCCCTTTTGAGTCCCTTTAGTAGGTGGTTGCGACTCTTTCTCAGCAGAGGCTTGAGCAGCTAACATGTCTTTGGCAGAACTTCGTTCTTGCCGTTGGCTATAACGGGGATAAAGAGTCGATGAGGCAATAACTTGCGCTAGCTCCTGGTCAGTCAAAACCCCCATTCTGGATTCAGGCGCTCTCATCATGCATTGGATGAGGGGGGTCGGTTGTCCCTTGCGATCTAATCCACTGACCAAGGCCTCACCTATACCTAAAGCGGTTAATAATTGCTCTGTCTGATAATAGGTTGACGGCGGAAAGTTCTGAGCCACCAATTTCATGGCTTTTCTGTCTTTTGCCGTGAAGGCACGTAGGGCATGTTGTACTTTTAATCCTAATTGGCTAAGGATGTTTTCAGGAATATCATTCGGAGTTTGAGTACAAAAAATTAAGCCAATACCTTTAGACCGAATCAATTTCACCATAGTATCCATTAAGCTTAATAATGCCTTACTTGCATTAGCAAAAATCAAATGAGCTTCATCAATAAACAGGACCAGTTTCGGCTTGTCAGGATCACCCAATTCAGGCATTTTGGCATAAACGTCAGATAATAGTTTCAGCATAAATGTAGAAAATAGTTTGGGCTTATCTTGCATATCTAATAAGCGCAAAATAGAGATGATGCCTAAACCCTGACTATTCACTTTAATTAAATCCATTACGTCAAAAGCCGGCTCACCAAAAAACTCATCGCCACCTTGAGATTCCAATTCCAACATTTTGCGCATAATCGTGCCGATTGACGACGACGCTAAGCTACCAAAACGTGCCTCTATCTTCTCCTTTCCCTCATCAGTTTGTAAATACTGCAATAAACTTCTTACATCAGCCAACGTAATTAAAGGCAGCTTGTTCTCTTTAGCGTACTCAAAAAGAACGGTCACAGCACCCTCTTGAGTCTCATTGATTCCTAGCATACGCGAAAATAATAAGGGGCCAAAAGCAGTTACTGTGGAGCGAAGCGGCACACCAGCATGAGATTCACTTAAAGTTAAAAACTCAACCGGAAAACCACGAGGACTAAAAGTCAAATTTAGAGATTTGGCCCGTGCTTTTATTGCCTCAGTAGCCTCTCCAGGCATGGCCAATCCGGAAACATCTCCTTTGATATCCATGACTAAACTAGGCACACCAGCTAATGAAAGTTGCTCACTTAGCACCTGAATGGTTTTCGTTTTACCACTCCCTGTAGCTCCAGCGATTAAACCATGTCGGTTAAACGATTTTAAAACCAGATTAACCGGCGCATCAGCAATCAATTGACTGTTGACTATAATTTCGCCTAATTGTAGGGCGGGCAAACTTCCGGCTTGATAGGGAATACGTATATCGTCATACATAGGTAATATCCTTATAAACCAAATATGTTAAGTATAATCCAAAAATCACATCTCGCTTTACCAAACAAGTTAAACGCAATTGGGGCAAATCCCATAAATATTAAGTGCATGATCGGTCATTTTAAAATTGGCATGCTCTGCAATCACTTTTTGTCTTAACTCGATTACTTCATCTACAAACTCTTCAACGCGCCCACATTTGACACAAACCAAATGGTCATGATGCTCGCCTTGACTCAATTCGAATACTGAGTGTCCTCCTTCGAAATTATGGCGCGCAACTAATCCTGCCGCTTCAAATTGGGTCAGTACTCGATAAACTGTTGCCAAGCCTACATCTTCACCAGTTTCGAGTAATGCTTTATAAACACCCTCTGCGCTTAAATGATGATTGCGGGATTGCTCCAGAATTTGCAGTACCTTCAATCGTGGCAAAGTAATTTTTAATCCGGCATCTTTTAATTGCTTACTTTCTTCCACTGGTGCTCCTTAACAGAAATGAATTTGACCTACTTGCAGGTGTCTTTCAATAAATGGCATGTTATTATGGCGAAATTTTTCACTGTAGGCAAAAAAATGCGAGTAATTACCTTTATTTTTAGTATCATCATCACATTAACCTTAACTCAATGTGTCTCTTATGATTTCTCGAGACGCATAACTCAGCAAGGTAACTTGTTGACTCAAGAAAAAGTTGCGCGTTTAAAAATAGGCATGAGTAAAGAAGACGCGGCCATTTTAATGGGCACTAGCATCATAAGCCCCACATTTAATAACGATCGCTGGGATTATGCATATACCTGGCGCCGAGGAAGTGGACCTATGGAAATCCGCCATGCCAGTTTATATTTTGTCAGAGGGTCTTTAGCACGCGTAGAGCATAAACCTTAACTAAAAGAATGTTTCATCAGGTTGACTCATAGTGCATTATTAATGAGTTAGCCTGATCGGAAGAAACCCCTAATGGCGCAATTTTTGGGAACTCCACAGAGTCTGATGAGATAAAACGAGTAAAAGCCATCCCATCAAGCACCAGATTCCTATTTTATCCATCCCGGTATTGCTAAAAAGCCAGCCTCTGCCTGCTGATAGATAACAGCTATAATAATGATAAACTTAATGGACGAGGTTTTTATGACAATTAAAGCTAATTTAACGAATATGGATCACATTGCCAATGCATTAACTAGCGCATTCAACAGCAAAATTATTTTTTCCGACCCTATAGTAAAAGAGGATGTGACAGTGATTCCTGTTGCTAAAATCGTTTATGGGTTAGGCGGAGGAGTTGGCACAAGAGCAAATGATAGTGGTGAAGGAGGAGGCGGTGGTTTTTTTGCTAAGCCTGTAGGATACATTGAAATAAGAAATGGAACGGCTAATTTTAAGGCGATACGAGATCCATTGACTTATGCTCCCGTCATTATGGCTTCTGGTCTTGCCGGCTATGTTCTATTAAGGGGATTAGCGCGATTGATTAAGAAGACATGAGGCCTATTTATTATCTTTTGCTTCATTTCTTTGGCAATAAGTTAATAATATGTCTTTGAATTAAGCAAACGTAGACTGAAATTACAAACTACGTTTGCATCAATAACCACAGAGCCATAAATTTATCTAATATCAGCTTTCATGCCATTTTCCACATTTTCCTCGTTGGTAATAGCATAAATTAAATCACGAACACTCACTGGGACATTGAGACTAAAGCATAGGTGTACGATATTTGCATCTTTTGGTGAAACTGCTACCTGAATAGTTTGAAAAACACGCTCGGAAATCCCTTTTTGGTATAGATAGGAAGGCCATCCTTCTGCAACTCCAAATCCTATTCCATCTTTTACTAATTGGAATCCTGCTTTATTGAGGGCTGCATCGATTTGTTCAAATTTCATTATTGCTACCTTATGGTTAATAAAAAAGAACCGACATGTTAATTTATAATCAGATGTGATTTCAATAAAATCATTTGAGCAAGAACAAAATCAGTTTACTAATTGTTTTTTATACTTTTAATGGCAAAGTAAAACGAAAAGCAGCTCCCCCTTCTTTTCGGTTTTCAGCCCAAATAGTTCCGCCGTGTGCTTTAATAATTCGATGACAAATTGTCAGTCCCAAGCCTAAACCACGTTCAGTGGTGATCATCCGGCCACGATAAAATTTTTCAAATAGTTTTGTTATTTCATCAGGCATGATGCCAGCCCCCTGATCTTCTACGCTCACCTCAACCATCTCGTCGTTCCGAACGACTGAAATCTCCAACGGATAGCTTGGAGGGGTAAGTTGAATTACATTATCAAACAAGTTGATAAATACATCCTGAATTAAAGCATTATCATAGTAAAACCGCGGTAGATTCTCCGGCATATTAATTTTAACCCGTCTGTTTCCAAGTTTTAAACGAAACAGTTCCAGTACTGTTTTGAGTGTATCGCTTAATGAATGAAGTTGTTTATGTACCGTTGCGGCTCTCGACTCAAGATAAGTAATTTGCAAAAAATTATTAATTAAACGGTTTAATTGCTCTGATTCAAAATAAATCTCTCTCCCCAAAGATCTAATCTTATTAGGGCGTAAGTCACGTGCCAATTCTATTTGACTGTTTGCTGCGACCATAATGACAGCCAAAGGCGCACGCAGCTGATGTGCAATGGAGCGCAATAATGCATTATCCATATAGTTTTTATCCCGAGACAATGCTGATTTTCCTTTTTGCTCATGCGTTCTATCTACTTCAATAGCTAATGCAAGATGATTAGTACACGCCTCTAATAAATGCATTTGCTCAGGCGTTAATAATCGTTTTATCTTTAAAGGAGTAAGGCGCAGAACGCCAATAGGATTTTCTGAACCGACTAAGGGAAGATACAGACCCTTAGCAAAAGGTAAGTTGGGAGTCCCTATTCCAGCAGGTTGTCCCAAATCATAAACCCACTGGGCAATACTTTGCTCTTTTATACTTAATGATTCGTCAACATCAAGCTTGTCATGAAAAATCAAATGGCCATTTTCAGCTAAAAACGCCACGGCCTTACTTTCAAATTGTTGGGAAATAAATCTCAGCCCCGTTTCCATTAATTTATCCGTACCGCGAGTACTCGCTAATTGACGAGTTAGTTTATACAAAGCAGACGCTTGTTGCCCAGAAAATCGTGCTGCATCAGCTTGTCGACGCGTAAGAAGGGTTAAATTACTCACCACCATAGATACAAAAAACATTAATATAAAAGTAAAGAGATAACCAAGATCGTTGACCGTAAAACTGTATTGCGGAGAAACAAAGAAAAAATCAAATCCCAATACACTTAATACAGAAGCTAAAAGAGAAGGTCCTGGCTGACCGTAGAGAGCCACAATGATGATACTTAACAAGTACACCATAATTAAATTAATCTTGGGTAAATAGGGATACAAAAGATAATTTATTGCGGTGGCAACAACAATTATACCTGTCGCAGCCGCATAGGTAGACCAAGATATTTTTGCTTCTAGCGGGACTTTTTTAATTTTAATCCCTTTAGTCTTTTCCTGAACTCCGGTCATAATGTATACATCTATTTCACCACTATAACGAACTATTTCATCGGCTAAATGACGAAAAAATAAATCTCTGGGGCGAGTGCGAATCGTTTTCCAGACCATAATTTGGGTAACATTATGTTCTCGAGCAAAGCTCATCACTTCGGTAACAATATCTGGCCCCGATAAAAAATGAGTATCAGCCCCCATTTGCTGAGCAAAGCGTAAATTTTGAATCGCATTATTTTTACATTGCTCTGACGATCTAGAGCGAGAGGTCTCAACATAAATAGCGACCCATTCAGCATGTAAACTGGTGGCCATCCTTCGTGCCGCCCGAATCAGTTTTAAGGATTCCGCACCTGGGCCGACACAAACTAATATTTTTTCTTTGGTTGGCCAGATTTGAGTGATGTGCTTATCATGGCGATAAGATAATACTTGGGCTCCGACTCGCTCTGCGGTGATACGAAGGGCTAAAGCCCTAAGAGCAATCAAATTCCCAATACGAAAAAAATGCTCCACAGCCAGTTCGGCTTGTTGAGCGATATAAATTTTCCCTTCATGCAAGCGTTTCAAAAGCTCTTCTGGAGGAATGTCTACCAACTCAATAGTATCAGCGCGGTCAATCATAAAATCAGGGACTGTCTCTTTTACGGGCGCCTGGATAATTTGGGTTACATCATCATTTAGGCTTTCAATATGCTGCACATTAAGCGTTGTATAAACATTAATACCGCGATCGAGTAATTCTTTAATGTCTTGCCAACGCTTGGTATGCCGTTGTCCCGGAGCATTGGTATGGGCCATTTCATCCAGAAGAATTAAACCGGGATTTCGTTTCAAAGCAGCATCTATATCAAAATCAAACAGTTTATTGTCATGATAATGAATAACCTGGCGGGGCAATTCTTCGAAATTCATCATCATCCGTTTAATTTCTTCACGCCCGTGCGACTCTGCCACCCCGATTATTACATCCAGACCTTTATTACGCTCATCAATAGCATCACGCAACATCTCATAAGTTTTACCAACGCCGGGAGCAGCGCCCAAATAAATTTTGAGCTTACCTTGGCGCTCTTTGCGCTCTTCATCGTGCACACGCTGTAAAATTTTTTCAGGATCGGGACGAGATTCAATCATGGTGCGTCTCTAATTGATCAAGAGCCAAATTTAACTGCAAAACATTCACCCGGGGCTCCCCCCAAACACCTAAAGTACGCGTGACAAGGTGTTGCGTTATTAAATGGTTAAGATCTTTTTCAGCAACATGACGAGTTTTTGCAATTCTTGGAACCTGATAATAGGCAGCCAAAGGGCTGATTTCTGGATCCAACCCACTGGCTGAAGCCGTCACTAAATCAACAGGAATGGGTGTTTTTTTATCCAAATCAAATTGATGAAAAACGTCAACCCGTTCCTTGATTAAATGAAGCAAAACTGGATTGGAAGGCCCCAGATTGGAACCTGAGGAGCTTGCGCCATTATAAGGAAAAAGACTGGCAGCTGAAGGCCTGCCCCAAAAATACCCAGCATCAGTGAATAATTGGCCAATTAATTGAGAGCCAATGACTTTATCGCCTTGTTTGAGGAGACTTCCATTCGCCTGACTTGGAAAAAAAACCTGAGCAAAGCCGGTTACTGCCAATGGATAAATAACCCCCGTTATCAGCGTTAAGCAAAAGAACAGTCTTAATGCTGTTTTTAAGTCACTCCTTGTCAACTGAAACCTGTCCAAGCCCTACTCTCCTTACGAATATAAACCCAGCCCCACTAACAGCAGATCGATTGCCTTTATTCCGATAAAAGGAATAATAAGTCCTCCTAATCCGTAAACTAAAACATTAGAACGTAATAAGCGCGAAGCAGATAGACTACGGTATTTAACGCCGTGCAAAGCAAAGGGAATAAGAAAAATAATGATTAAGGCATTAAAAATTACTGCCGATAAAATAGCGCTTTCAGGGGTTGCAAGATGCATAATATTTAATACGTTTAATAAGGGATAGGTCGTTGCAAAGGCGGCTGGCAAAATAGCAAAATACTTGGCAATATCATTTGCAATACTAAAAGTGGTCAGTGCACCACGAGTTATTAATAATTGTTTACCTATCTCAACAACTTCAATAAGTTTTGTTGGATTAGAGTCCAAATCCACCAAATTACCCGCTTCTTTAGCCGCTTGAGTGCCGGTATTCATAGCCACCGCAACGTCGGCCTGAGCAAGCGCAGGTGCATCATTAGTGCCATCCCCGGTCATTGCGACCAAATGCCCCTCTTCTTGAAGCGTACGAATGAGCTTAAGTTTATCCTCGGGTTTGGCATTGGCAAGGAAATCATCAATCCCTGCTTCTGCCGCAATCGCTGCTGCCGTCAATGGATTATCTCCAGTAACCATAATGGTTTTAATACCCATTTGCCGTAATTGGGCAAAACGCTCTCGTATTCCCCCTTTTACGATGTCTTTGAGATGAATCACTCCTAAGACCTTGGTTTCTTCTACAACAACCAGAGCCGTTCCACCCTTACGAGAAATTTGCTCTACGCTTTTTTGCGCAGAGTCAGGAAGTACTCCCCCCCGTTCCTTAATATATTCTGCTATTGCATCGCATGAGCCTTTGCGTATTTGTCGCCCCGCTAAATTGGCGCCACTCATTCTGGTTTCAGCAGAAAAAGGAATAAACGTTGCATCCAATTTGTGAATTTCACGCGCACGAAGTCCATATTTTTCTTTAGCTAAAATGACAATACTTCGCCCCTCGGGTGTTTCGTCAGCTAAAGATGCCAGTTGAGCTGCATCAGCTAATTCGCTGATAGTGATCCCCTCAGCAGGAATAAATTCTGTAGCTTGACGATTCCCTAACGTAATAGTTCCTGTTTTATCCAGCAATAAAACATCCACATCACCAGCAGCTTCAACTGCTCGCCCTGATAAAGCAATCACATTCGCTTGAATCATTCTATCCATACCAGCAATACCAATAGCCGATAAGAGTCCTCCAATGGTGGTTGGCGCTAAACAAACAAATAAAGCAACCAATACAGTAATAGTTACGACACGTCCCGAGCCCATCGCTCCAACGCTGTAAATAGAAAAAGGCAGCAAAGTAGCGCAAACCAGTAAAAAGACCAAGGTAAGAGCGGCAAGAAGAATAGTAAGAGCAAGTTCATTAGGTGTTTTTTGCCTCTTTGCCCCCTCTACCAAACTGATCATTTTATCTAAGAAAGTATCACCAGGATTAGAAGTAATTCGAATAATGAGCCAATCTGAAATGACTTGGGTACCGCCTGTTACCGCACTTCTGTCCCCTCCACTCTCACGAATGACCGGAGCACTTTCGCCAGTAACGGCGCTTTCATTAACGGAGGCTATCCCTTCAATTACCTCCCCATCACTGGGAATAAAATCCCCTGTTTCAACCAATACAATATCTCCTACACGTAAAAACGCGGATTGGACGAGGGTAAATTTGGCCCGCTTGGCAGGATTCGCCAATTTTTTTGCCTGAATTTCACGTCGCGCTTTACGCAAGGATTGAGCTTGTGCTTTACCCCGCCCTTCAGCCATTGCTTCAGCAAAATTGGCAAAAATTAAAGTAAACCAGAGCCAAAGAGCAATAGCTAAAATAAATTCTGCCGGAGCTTCTCCCTCCATAGTTAAAGCTTGAATGAAGAGTGCCGTTGTTAAGAGAGAACCTATATATACTGTAAACATCACCGGATTTTTAATTTGATGACGAGGAGATAGTTTTAAAAAGGAGTCACCTATAGCCGTTTTTATGATGCCCAAATCCCATAATGAGAGTTTAGTAGCCATTCTTCCCCCAAAGCATCAGATGTTCAATGATAGGCCCCAACGCCAGCGCAGGAATAAATGAAAGAGCCCCCACAATAAGAATCACACTAACCAAAAGGGTAATAAACAAAGGGGTATAGGTTTGTAAAGTCCCCAAACTGGTGGGAATTCTTTTTTTCCGAGCCAGAGAGCCGGCAACAGCTAGGGCAGGAATGGCAATCCAATAACGGGAAATAAGCATCGCCAAGCCCCCTGATATATTATAAAAAGGAGTATTGGCGTTTAATCCTGCAAAAGCACTGCCGTTATTATTTCCCATTGAAGTAAATGCATAAAGCATTTCAGTAAATCCATGGGCTCCGGGATTGCCAAGTGAATCAGTGCCAGCATTAGTGATGCAGGCGATCGCCGTTAAAATAAGAACCATTAGAGGCATGATTAAAACGGTCACAGCAGCCATCTTCATTTCAAAAGGCTCAATTTTCTTCCCTAGATATTCAGGGGTTCTACCCACCATGAGTCCAGCAACAAAGACCGTGACAATAACAAACATCAACATACCGTATAAACCAGAGCCGACTCCTCCAAATATCACCTCATTTAAATGCATCATAAATAAAGGCACAAAACCGCCTAAAGGAGTAAAAGAATCATGCATCGCATTGACCGATCCGTTAGAAGCTGCTGTAGTTATTGTGGCCCAAAGCGCTGAATCAATAATACCAAAACGAGTCTCTTTTCCTTCCATATTCCCACCAGGCGCCAAATTATAGGTTACCGTTTGGTCTATCCCCATGGAGTTAAATTCAGGATTTCCTTTAAGCTCTGCCGCGACGGTAAGCAAGGAGAAGGGAGTTAAAATAATTAACATAGCAATAAGAATTGCCCATCCCTGACGCCTTTTTTTAACCATTAATCCAAAAGTGTGGCAAAAAGCCGCAGGAATAAGCAGTATCGCGAGCATTTCCAGGAAATTGGTTAAGGGATTAGGATTTTCAAAGGGATGGGCGGAGTTACTATTAAAAAAACCACCCCCATTAGTACCTAATTGTTTAATAGCAACCTGAGAGGCCACAGGGCCCATAGGGATGGTTTGCTCCGTTATCTGTTTTAACTCGACCATTGGGCTCCCATTGCTGTCTTTAATAGCCTGGCCTGATGCATCGAGTTTTATTTGTTGATAACTACTCTCCTGCAGCACGCTTACCTTTTGGTTGGGTTTAAAGTTTTGAATGACGCCTTGCGATGTTAAAATAATTGCTAACAGGAGGGAGAGTGGAAGTAAAATATAGAGTATGCCTCGTACTGTATCGACCCAAAAATTACCTAAATGAGTACTTTCATGTTTTACTATTCCTCGAATCAAAGCGATAAGTAACGACATGCCCGTTGCAGCAGAAAGAAAGTTTTGCACCGTCAGCGCTGCCATCTGGGTAAAATAACTCATAGTAGTTTCGCCACTATAAGATTGCCAATTGGTATTCGTCGTAAAGCTTACGGCAGTATTAAAAGCAAGTTCAGGAGAAACACCAGAAAAAGATTGCGGATTTAAGGGGAGATAAAATTGCAAACGCTGTACGATGTAAACAACGAGAAAACCAACAACATTAAAAAGTAACATCGCTGACAAATAGCGTTTCCAATCCATCTCTTGATTTGTCTGGATGCCGCAACAGCGGTAAAGAACGCGCTCGATGGGGCCCAAAAGCCAATCCACTCCACAGTCCTTGCCTTCATAAACGCAAGCCATGTACCGTCCCAATGGTTTCACTAGAGCAAGAAGAACAACGAAATATGTTACAAGCTGGAAAATACCCATTTCAGTCATTATAACGTCCTTGTTGTTTATGCAATCAGAACCACTCAGGCTTAAATAAAACCAGTAACAAATAAATTCCCAAAAATAGAGTAACTACTCCACCAATCAGATAGAAGCTCATTTATCACTCCGTAATAAAAAATCAAAAAAAGCAATCAAACCAAAGCTTAATCCAAAAAAAACCAACACGAAACCTATCAGAAATAAATCCATTATTTCAATGACCAGTGGTGAATATTCTTTATCATAGCGTTAATCATAGTCAATTAATATATGAGAGAATAAATCTTAAGTGATTGCCAAATTGCTTGATAAGTTTGGCCAATTGATCGGCCCTTTCTCAGGGACTGTTCGATTCTTTATCCTCAGAAACAGCCCTATTGCTCTGCTTGAATGGCCTTTTTCAGGATTATTTATTTAAACGGGCTCTCTGACGTCGTTTCTCTTTAGGATCTAAAGCCAGAGGTCGGTATATCTCCACTCTATCCCCTTCTTTGAGGACAGCATCCAAAGATACTTGCCTTGCGTAAATACCGACAGAAAGCCCTTTGGTTTCAGGATATAAATCGTATACTCCTGATTTAATTAATGCATCAGCAACTGTCGCGCCTTGTTTTAAATCCATCGAAAGGTGTAACGTGGCTCCATCCTTGGGCACATAGACTAATTCAATTTTTACCATATACTGTCATAGCTCTATCGCAAAAGGCATCAACCATTTTATCTGTTACCTGATCAAATACAGGCCCCAGCAACATAGAAAATATTTTCCCGGCAAACTCAAATTCGAGGTCAAAAGAAATCCTACATCCGCCTTCCACTTCATCAAAACGCCAGAATCCTTCTAAATGACTAAAAGGACCATCAACCAGGCGAATTTCGATCATTTTATTCGCCTGTAGCAGATTGCGGGTAGTAAAAGATTTACACATTCCAGCAGCTCCAATAACTAAAGTAGCCTGAACTTCATCTTCATTTCTATGATGAACCTTACTTTCAGAGCAATAAGGTAAAAATTCTGCATAATGTTCTACCTCATTCACTAAACCATACATTTGCTCACATGAATAAGTAACTGTTCGTGATCTTCTTACTATGGTCATTACAAAACTCCTTGAACCTGAGTACTAAGCCAAAGACTAAGGTCCTTGATTTCTTCAAAACAAATGGAATGTTCCATGGGATACTGGTGATAAGATAACGAGCCGTATCCTTTGTCTAACAACCAATCCCGGCTCTGCTGAGTCCACTTGGGCAAAACAAGAGGGTCAAATTGTCCTGCGCCCATAAAAAATGGCGTTTGTGGATCCAGGACGGGATTAGTGTGCGCTGCCAGCGGCAAATAACCCGATAAAGCAATAACCCCACCCAATCGTCCCCGCGTATGAAGAGCGGTATGAATAGCCATAGCTCCTCCTTGCGAAAATCCCGCTAAAACAATCTGCTCCAGTTCAAAGCCATCATTTAATTGTGACTCCATCACTTCGCGAATCAGTGCTTCCGATTGCTCTATTCCCTGTTTATCTTCCCGGTCTACTAATTCCATTCCCAGAATGTCATACCATGCGGGCATGACCATGCCACCATTCAAGGTGACAGGACGCGAAGGGGCATCAATAAATACATGTCGTAAAGCCACATCGTGAACCATCAATTGATCGGCTAAACCGACCATATCAGAAGCATCAGCACCTAATCCATGCATCCAAATAACACATGTTTGTGCCTGCTCTTGCGGCTCTTTTATATAAACGCTCAAAGCTAGGTCTCCACAAAAATAACAAATTATCGCCAATGCGAGAGAGCAGTGCAAGTTTAGTATCTAAACATTCAGTAAATTTTTATCATCATAATGATTAAATAAAAGGGAAGCACCCTGCTTTGCCTCTTTTTTCAGCTTTACTTGGTTTTAAAACAGAACATTAACACTGATAATAGGCAGTTCTTGTTTATTTGCCTAAGCATTTGAGAGTATAATGCCCCCCCACAGTTGTGTGAGTCGTTACCCATGCTAGAAGAAATCATTAAAAACCTTGCGCTACTAGATTGTTTAACCGAACTTAACAGCACCGAATGGCTGAGATTAAGTACGGATTTTACGCAAGAACCTGATGAATTAAAACGTGTTGCCTTTATTAAAGCACTTTCCACCCACAGCGGAGTACCTGTCATACAAATACAGACCGCTTTTTCTTCCCTGACTCAAATGACTTTATCCACTGATGCAAAAGAACGGATACTCTTTGAACTTCAAAAGACCCAAACGGGCGCCACATTAAAAATTACTGCTTTTCAACAACGCAGTATTTTTAAAAAGATGAACTTGGAGAGTCTATCTATTTCGCGAGCTCAATGGAACATATTAATTTCCAGATTTGAACAACAACAAAGAGAACATGTAACCAGGTTTTTTTTCCTGTCCACGTTAAGCTCTATAAAAAGAGTCAGCTTTGATAATTTAAGCGATGCCGCAACCTTAAGTCGGGAGCAACCCGCACGTAAAGGCAAAAGAAAATATCAAGAAGAGGAAGATAAGGATATATCGACGACGAAAAGAGTGGCTCAAGAGTATAGAGAAGATGATGGCATCAATCCATTCATTTTTGCAAGTACAGTTAAGAATCCTGAGTTAGAAACCAAACTCGAAGCGACGGGAGTCAGAGTCGGCGTACCCTTATCTCCAGCGACTCCCGAAAAAGGTTATCCCCATCTCATGCGAACTCCTGGTAAAACCAAAGTGAGACCTGTTTGTGAAATAGATAATGCCTATAGGCTCTTTAAGCCTGTGACACCTTACGGTAAAGTCTCCGGAAAAGATCGGATTGATGTCCGAAAAGCGTCACAAGCACGCATTACTAGCGCGCTTCCTAAATTAGTATTTGACAGAGCTCAACCAGTACAATTTACTCCAACTCGAGAATCTATTCTTGGACGCTCAGGAACCAAAAGGGAATCACTACTCGCCTTAATGAGAGAAAGTGCTGCAAATGTATTTAGAGCACATGGAGCAACCATTAATAGCAGCGCTGAGAGTCGGTCGAAACATTGGGCTCATATTGTTACCAGTTGTTTAATTGACTTCCTGGAGGCTACCCCTGAAGATCCGGAAAAAGAAATCATTCCTGTGGTACCGTCTACAGCTGAAGCCAATTACAATACCCTTGAAGCAATAGAATTATTTGTAAGACACAAGCTCTTAAACAAGGACACGGACAAAATTCATATTTATGTAAAACCAATCTACAGTGGAGAAAGTTTAATCCCTGATGTACTGGTTTATAAACTTAACTGGAGCGAAACCAATAAGAAAGGTGAAACAATACAATGCAAAGAATTGTTTTACATTGGTCCACAATCCCATTACCGCCTTACTAAAAGCATGCATCAATCTATAGGCTTATTGCGAGACACACGGGAGACAGACTTACCCTCTGAGGAAATGCAGGTTGATGAGAATAGCAACCCCAATATAATGTTTCGCTAGCCATCAGGCTTCTCCTTTTTTTTGCTTGCTTGCTCGCTCCACTGCATAATGTAAAAGGGAGTAACCTGATGTTATTTAATCCCAACAAGAGCATTGAATTGCTTTTTCCAAGTTAAATTTCATATAATTAAATTTTAACCACTGGCTATTCTTAATGAAATCTGTTTGCTTCGTTTTTCTTGCCTGCGCGACTTTTTTATTCTTATCCTCCTGCGGTCAAAAAGGCCCTTTATATCTTCCTTCACCTGGAAAAACTGCCCAGACAAAGACCACTAAGGAAGCAGAGAGCAAATGATGAATATACGATTTACAAAAATGCATGGCCTAGGTAATGACTTCATGGTTATTGATGGCATTAATCAAGAAATAAGCCTCACCCCGGAAAGAATAGCTCTTCTGGCTCAGCGTAACACCGGTGTCGGTTTTGACCAGTGCTTACTCATTGAGCGCAGCAAGAAAGACAGTGTCGATTTTACTTACCGTATCTTCAATGCAGATGGCCAGGAAGTGGGGCAATGCGGGAATGGAGCACGCTGCTTAGCATTATTTGCCAAGCATTACGGCTTAACCACCAAAAATAAGTTAACTGTTGCCACTAAAACCACGCAGATGGATTTATACATTAATGGAGATAACAGCGTCAGTGTCGATATGGGTATTCCTAAACTGGCTCCGACCAATATTCCTCTCGTAGCTGAAAAGCAATTACCAGAATATACTCTCGAACTGAATAGGGGTAAAACCGTGTCTCTTCATGCCATCAGTGTAGGCAATCCACACGCGGTATTATTAGTGTCGGATGTAAACACAGCTCCGGTTGACGTTTTAGGTCGACAAATCAGCCTCCATCCACGCTTTCCCGAACAAACGAATACTGGGTTTATGCAAATAATTAATAAAAATCAAATCAAACTACGCGTCTATGAACGAGGTTGTGGTGAAACACAGGCATGTGGTAGTGGCGCAGTTGCTGCGGCTGCAATTGGTCATTTATACCACCATCTCGCTAATCAGATTACCGTAACGCTCCCGGGGGGTGATTTAGTCATTGATTGGCCTGAGATTAATGGTTCAATCCGCCTAACTGGACCTGCCACCTTTGTTTATGAAGGAATATTACTTTCATAGCATTTTTGACAAAATTAACACCACTATTGAGTTTTTTTTTCAAACCGTTATTCTGATTACAGCCATTTATTATTCTGCAACCTAAATTTGCCGGTTGCTTCATCATAAGAACCACTAGGAATTAAATACAATAAATTCAATTGCAGATTTAGTTTTGAACACCTCTTTAGAATGAAGAGTGCATAAAAACATCATCGAATTCATGGTCAAGGAGGATCACGTGGTTGATTTTGTTTACCCTATATCAAACAAGAAAGTAACTACCGGCCAACTCCCTATTACTGATTTAAAACACTATCTCCCAAACAGAGAAATTCTTATCTCCATAAAACAAAAATTAACAACCATCACTACTCCTAAACCTTATTACGAAATTATCAACCTTAGCTGACTGGAGAAATTATATGACGAACAGTTCACTGCAGGATTTTGAGTTGTTAAAAGCAGCCATGGGAAACACCGTCTTTTTAAGAAATATCAATGCGAACGAAGAAAATCAATCAGACTTTCTAATCATGTTGGAAACGAATAAATTAACCCATCAGCAAATACTTGAACTCGTTACGCTCACCCAGAATGAACAGGTTCGCTCGTTATTGATTATGCATCTGTTAAGTCACCAGGATTACTTGACGAGCCTGAAGGGGGAATCCATTTTAGCTCGATTAACCAACGCTGAAACGCATCTCCCCTCTCGTCTTAATGCCTTAGTCCATCAAGTAGACATAAAAATACTGTCTGAAGCAGTAATTGATAAATTACCCCCTGAAACAGCTGTTAGTATTCTTTGCTCAGTCCCTCATTTTCACCAGTTTAAAGAAGAGCAAATTGAAAGCTTGCTTAAAAAATACCCTTATCCACAAGTAATTATTTATTGGCTAAATCATTACTCCTCCATGCCTAATGCCCATTTTACTTTAGCTCATCTAATGAAAGGGGCTGATACTCATATCAGCACTGAATTAACCAAAATGAATGAAATGAAAAGAGAAGCCATTATTACTAATATGATTAAGCATTTGGAGTTATTTAATCCTGCCACAAAAATATTATATGAACATAATGAAGAAATGCGACTCATTTTGGCAATTCGTCTCTTTCTTAATGGCCATCATCATAAAGCGTACGTCACTTATATTAATCGATTGACTGACAAACTATTACTTCAAAATCACCAATTTTCCTTACAAGCCGTTCAGTTATTAATTTCTCTACATGAAAAAGAAGAGTTTACTGAACTAACCAAAAAAACAGCCCATTTAACCAATCACTATGTACGTGCAAATGCCCAAGCTGGAGAAATAGGCTTATTTTACCAATCCGGCCGGGTAACGATTGAAAGCATGAAACAACGGATTCAACTAAATGCTTCAGTCCCCAAAACAATCTCCCCGGCAAAAGGATTTTTTGCAAATTTTCTAAGCACTAAAAAGACTGAAGAGAGCAAAGAACAAGCAGCGGGACCGATTCCTGAAAATACTTTGGTTGCGCAACTTGCTGAGCATAAAAAGCATGTAATCGCTCTTGCTTATTTTTTAATACACTTTAAAGGCGATGATGCCAAAATCAGCCTAGTAGTCAACGATTACCTAAATTTTTATGTACAAGAAACCAGGGTCGTAAATCAACATAAATATTTATATCCACTTGCCGATTTAATAATTAGACCTGAATTGGATCGTTCAATCAGAGAACAGCTCTTTAATTGTTTTTTACGTTATCCAGACTTATATGACGAACAAATCAGTTTCATCTTGTTTCTATTCGATGCTAAACGAACCATTCAATATTTTGGCCTAAAAGGAGGGGAAAAAAACTATACTCAAGTGGTAAATTTATGTACCTGGGCTCTACGCAAATTAGCCCCAGATACGCATCAGGAAATGATAACCATCGCAACGACTGCGCGTTCGGAAGCGCTACTGGAATTAAGTTTCAATCAAGGAAACGGATTTTTTGCTCGTTTATTCACGCGCTTAAAGCGCTGCTGGGTATCTGGATGGACTGGATTCTTCTTGCCTAATTTGCCGTTCTATGTTGCACCCGTCTCTTTCAACATAAGCCAAGATCCAGTGACCTCTATTGAAGCGGGCCAAGGTACTCAATTATTGCCTTATAAATCAGCCCCCGATCTACCCACATTATTAAAAGAAATGACCCCACCACTAACCCAAGACACTCTTGATGAGCTCATTGAGGCGCTAAACGTTTTTTCATTAAAAACAAGATTAAAAAATGAGTTAGAGGTAAGACAAAAACTCCATGATTTATTCCAGAAACTTTTCGAAGACGGTAAAGAAACTAACAAAATGGATGGCTGGCTAATGCAAAATCAACCTCATTTGATTGCTAACTGCATCCGTTTATTAGAGTTAACTTTAATCCAGGGTTCTCCAACAAACGCTCTATCTTTATTAAAAAAAATCGATGATGCGTCGCCTCACCTGCAGCAAATCACCCGTGAATTGACCTGTTCATTTCCAGAACTATTAGAAGAAAAAACCATAGTGCAAAATATTCCCGCAGTTACTGAGTCCAATCTTTTAGAGACCACGTTAGAAACCACTTCAGAATTAGCATACAGTGCATTCAATTGGGCAAAGAGTGAGCTGGGGGCATTTTTTAAATCCTCCATCCCTCATCCGCCCCCAGGTTCTTCCGAGAAAGATCCCAGTAAGGGACTAGTCGTTTAGCTTGCAGCCCACGGCAGCGTAATTGAACCATCTCAATGAGAAGGTGGTTCAATCAATTCTGATGATTAATCACTAAAAAAACTAACCTTGACGTTGGTATTAGAATAAACCTACAATCGAATCATCAATTTATTTTTGTTATTACGTCAATGGATGAAAACAGGCAGTTTTTCAGGATAAAAAACACCGGAAGAATACTAGCCAAGATAGAAAATAATCCTATAGAGATTGTTGATATATCAGCTACTGGCGTTTTAATAAAAAAAAATAATCTCGTTCCGAAACATGGAATACTCGAATTAAATATTCATAATTTCTCAATGAACATCAGTTATGAAGTTTTAAGATCCGAACAATACACCATGGTCCTTGTTTTTAACAAAGAAGAAGAAATCAACAGGCTGTTTTTAGTATTAAAAAATTTAAGGAATGAACAAAGCAAGCAATCTGAATAAGTGATTACACGAACAGGCATGAGTTAATTAAATGGATCCGCCAGCCTGGGGTAAGCAAACTTGCAATGAGGTTATTTTTTCCTGCTGTCTTTGAATTTCATTTTGTAAACACTGCAACCCTGTACTTAACACCAGCTCGCGATTTTGTTCCAATTCATTGGCATCGACTCCTTTAAAAAAGCGTAAGGCAGCCGCTGCATCACTGAATGGATTTTCAAGCGTAGCAGATACTGTTTCTTTTGCCTCCTGCAACAGATTTATTTTTGTTGTTTTGAATCCTATTTTTCTTCGAATAAAAGCATAACTGGAATCAGTAGTAGCGCGAGTTGTAAGCTGAGCAATTTGCTTTTCCAAATCAGCAATCGCGTCTTTATTATTAATATAACCGAAAATAGACTCATCATATTTATCAATATATTCACTGAGTTTAAGCAATAGTTTATTAAAACTAACAATCTCCGTTTCATTGAACTCGGCGGAAAAACTATCATGCCCATAGGTTTTTAACAGCAATTGATCAAGAATAAAACGATCATGCTCCAGGGTTAATGGCGGTCTGGAATAATAACGCCCCGCAATATTAAATCCCATGTATTGAGCAATATTCTCTATCATCTTTTTACAGGGAGGAACGACAACGTGCTTCATTAAAAAAAACAGATTAACTGCCACCGCCAATTGATTTAAAAAACTAAGTGCACTGAAAAAAGATAATGCAGCGATTGGAGGACATAGGGTATAAGCAATAATTAAAAATGCAACCAAGGTTAAAGATGAAATCATTAACTCAGATTTACTGATTTCTTTTTGATAAATTTTATAGGCAAAATTGGTTAAGTAGCCCAAGCTCAGCGAAAGATTAGCCAACATGGCGATAAGTTCTTTTGAAAATAGGCTGGTAGTAATAATAGCGGGAGTAAAAAACACGGTAAGGGCTAGGGGCATAACATAACTTAACCCCCTGGAGGTCTTATTAAAAATTTCGCCAAATTCTTTTTCTCGATCCCTATTTCTGGCAAATAGAGACTTCTTTAATTTTAAAGGCATTGCATAATAAATTTGAGTGGCCAAATATACTTAAAGAGGCATGGTAATAAATAAATACGATTCTAGCATTATTCCTATGAAGTCGCTTATAGCTTCCATCGCTTATGCATCCAATTCCATTGTTCAGGATGAGCCAAAATAATGCGTTCTAATGCTTGATTGTATGCTAAAGTATTCTGGTAAAGCGATTCATGAGTACTACCATAGTCCTTCCAGGGAATTGGCTCATAAAATTCTAAAACATGCTTGCCATTAGGTAATCGGTAACCTGCAGCAGGTACAACAGGAACCCCGGTATAGCGTGCTAAAGTAGCTAAGCTCCGATAGGTCCCAGCTTTTTTGCCGAAAAACTCAACTGCTATACCATCACGATTAACCAAAGAGGCATGTTGGTCCAATACAAAAATTACTGCATGATTTTTTTCTAAAGCGACGCAAACTTGCTCCAAAGAATTTTTTTTGGGGATCACATTTAAACCCGCTTGATAATAGTTTTTAAACATGATGCGCTCAAAAACTTTGAATCGTAAAGTACGCCGGATAAAATGAAATTGTCCTTGAAACTCTTTGAAATTAAGAACTCCGCCTAAAGGAGCAAATTCCCAATTACCAAAATGGCCTGTAACAACCAAAACCCCTTTTTGCTGGGCCACCACAGATAACATCTGCTCATGGCCTTTAACCTCAACACAACCACGTAATTGCTTTTCACTCATAAAGCGCAACCGTAGCATTTCTTTGGCCGATTTTGCCAAATGAGAATAATACGACTTCGCCAGGTATTTTTTTTGACTGTCGTCCAATTGATTACCAAAAACCTGACTGATGTTAGCCAAGATTAGGCGGCGGCGATAAGGCAGAAAACGATAAAAAAAGCGACCGGCCAAACTAACCGGTAAGTCTTTAATTTGTTGCGCTATATTAGTCACAGGCTTTAATCACCAAGCAGGCATTCATACTGGCAAAACCCCGGTTAATCATCAATGCTGCGGAATTAGCATTCACTTTTTGGTGGTTTGCACTCAGCGACAACTGCTCACAAGCAGGGGCAATTTGGTTTAAATTGGCAATACCAGGTGCACAATGTTGTTCAAGAGCATACGTGGTCATTACTGCATCCAAAACTCCTGATGCACATAAGGTGTGTCCCATTGACCATTTAAATGCGGTAACGGGTACTTTATTTTGAGCAAATACAGTTCTAATTGCTTGGGCCTCGCTGTCATCCGATTTACTATTTCCATTACCATGAGCCACAATTAAACCAATATCTTCTTTACTTAGCTCGGCAGCATCAAGAGTCCGCTCCATTAAATCAGTCAAATGCTGACCGTCGGACTCTATAGAAAACAATCCAGCTGCTTCGCTGGCAGATAAACCACCAATAAGTTCACCATAACAAATCGCGGATCTGGCCCGAACACTGGCCTCACTTTCCAAAACAAGGGCAGCGGCGCCATCAGCCAGAAGAGTACCGTTGTGCTCGAGGTCAAAAGGTTTTAAATGATCCTCACTCACCACACCTAACTGGGTGTAATAAAACAAAGCTTGGGGTTCAACCCCCATATCATAAGCAACCACTACAGCACGATCAGCCTGGCCACTACGTATTGCATGATAAGCCTCTAAAATAGCCTGAGTCCCACCTACAGCATGATTGGTGACGTTATGATTTGGGCCTTTGAAGCCATAAGTAATGCCGGTATAGGCAAGAACATTATTGGGTAAAATCCGCAACAACCACATGGGATGTACTTCATCAAATAACTGATTGGCAAAACCTTGCATATCGCCTTGCGTTTTTGCCAGTAAAGGCAAGAAATCATATTGCTGAAAATATTTATTCCCTGGTGACCCTACATAAATAGCCGTTTGTTCATTAAACGAATCGGCACAGTCAAGAGAATCTCTATATGGGATCATCTGGCTGTGCTCAACGGCTTGAACGGCTGCATTTAAACCGATTACGTCCTGACGAGAAATGACTTTGATCAGTTTGCGATCCGGCAGCATTTTAGCCGGTTGAAAATCTTTTAATTCACCACCCAAACGATGAGACCATTGTGCCAAATCCCATTGCTTAATCTCATCAATACCGCTTTCCCCAGCAAGCACGGCATTCCAGGTCTCATCGGCTGTAGCTCCGGCAGCGGTTAATGCACTACGACCGGTAATAAATACTCTATTGAGACTGCTCATTTACTTGCTCCTTCAAACTCAGGATGCTTAAATAACAAACAACTATTGGAGCCGCCAAATCCAAAAGAATTGGATAAAACTACCCCAAGGGATTTTTCACGTGGCCCGTCGATTACATAATCCAAATCGCACTCAGGATCAGGAGTCGTTAAATTAGCTGTCTTGGGAATTTGCGCCTGTTCTATGGCTTTAACCGATAATACCGCTTCAAGTGCTCCGGCCGCCGCAATTAAATGTCCAGTTTGACTTTTGGTTGAGCTGGCCGGTAAGTTGGCAGCTTTATCGCCAAAAACGGCTTTAATCGCATTGGTTTCACTTAAATCATTCATTTTGGTTGAAGTGCCATGAGCATTAATATAATCCACATCGCTGGCTACTACCCCTGCATCCTGAAGAGCTCGCTCTATTGCCTGAATGGCCCCATCTCCATTTGGATGGGAGTCAGTGATTCGATAAGAACTTAAAGAATTTCCTTCACCTGCCAATTCAGCATAGATATGAGCTCCTCTGGCTTTTGCCTTTTCCCATTCTTCCAGGATTAAAAATGCAGCCCCCTCACCCAACACAAAACCATTTCGTGTTGCATCAAAAGGTCGACTGGCTGTTTCGGGCGTATCATTATAAGTAGATAATGCTCCTAACAAACAAAAACTGGAGAGCCCCAAAGGATTAATCATCGAGTCAAATCCTCCTGCCAACATAAAATCGGCCTCACCGCGACGAATGACTTGCATGGCCAAACCTAAAGCTTGACCACCCGAGGCGCAGGCCGTGTGTACTGAAGAGGCATACCCCGTGATCCCGAATTGTTGAATTAATAACGACAAACCGGAGTTGGAGGTGGTCTTTCCAAAATCAATCAGTTTATAAAAATCTCTAGTATTGGCGTGTAAGCGCCCCCAATCGGTCTCGCCATCCGGAGCACAAGCTTGCTGAAATCGATTAAGATAATCAAACTCAGCAGTCATCATACCACTACCGGTAACAACACCCCAGCGTGATGAGGTTTGCTGGGTTGGCAAAATTCCCGCGTCATCAAAGGCCTGTCGTGCTGCCTCTAAAGCATAATGAGTAAAAGACATGGCAAAACGGGTATGTTTATTTTTTAACGATGGACTGGGATTAAAATTTTTCACTTCAGCCGCAATAAACGTCGGAAAAGCACTGGCATCAAAATGGGCGATTTCTGCAATTCCCGATTGTCCTGCTATTAAATTGCTCCAAGTCGATTGAACATCATGACCTATTGGTGAAACAGCCCCTAAACCTGTAATTGCTACTCGTCTTTTCTTCATGTTATTTACCTTTAGAGATAAGCACTACGTCCACTATACATACTCGCTTACCATCAACTTCACTACGATAAGTCAAAACCAATTCTTCATCAGTCTGCTGTTTTACTTTTACATGGCAAGTCACGACATCACCAGGCAAAACAAATTCATTCATTTTCATTTTACGGAACTCACTGACTTGATAGTTGACAGTATATCCCGCACGTGCAACAAATTCCTGAGCTAAATTTAATTTACACTCCAATAAAACCGTCATGGGCAAAACTGGTTTATTAGGAAAATGATCCGGAAAATACGGAGCAGCTTTAGTCACTCGCTTTTCAGCCACAAGATTAACACCGGCTTCACAAGAAAGAATTCTATCAAACATCATAGGAGCTACAGTTGACACGGGTCGATTATCAAGCACACCATTCATTGGTTCTGAACTCACAGTGCTTATTGCGGACCAATCACCTGGATAATAAATTTCGGCAAATTGGCGTCGAATCTCGTCAGAACCGATAAAATCAGTCATGGGCAGTAAAGGGCCTAAAGCCCCTTCAATACTAAAAATAAGCTCATCACCAACCCGGGCCACACTATGGTACTGCACCGCTCTGTCATCGACGGTATCTATATAGGATTCAAGTAATAAAGTTTCCCCTACATAAGCCGGTCGATGTAATTTGGCCCCGCTAACAACTCCGGCAACTGGCCTTAAAGTAAATTCATTATGTTGCATTACATTCCAGGCGGCCAATTGCCCGAGGGTCTCACCAATTAAGGAGGGAATAAAGCAGGGCTTGCCTTGCGCATCAACAGTTAAATAGAAATCATCTCTAGTGACATGCTTAACGCCCCGAATCCACTCCCCAGGAGATAACTGTACAATTCGGTCAACAAATAAAAACCGCATTAGGCCACAGTTTCCGTGGCTTGTTGTTGACTCACTGCAGCAACCACTAATTTGCAAAATGTTTCAACAGTAAACAACATCGGAATTTCATTAACTTTCATATTTGCTTTAAATTGCTCTTCAGGAACTTCACTTAAATAATTTTTTAATGCCTGAAGGCCTGCTGCAGTTAAAGAACCACCTTTTTCAAACTCATCTTCTGCCAAATCACCGCGTGCATTTTTTTCTAATTGTCCACGAGGGATTTTAATTTTAAATTCTTTTTCCAGTTGAAAAACCAAATCAAGAAAATCAATAGATTCTGCACCTAAATCCGTAATTAAACGACTATTTAAAGATACTTCCTCTTCATCAATCACTAATACATCAGCAATAATTTCCCTAACTTTAGGGTAAACGCCAGCCACATTCATAAATTCGTCCTCAGAGCTCACCTAGATTACAAAGCTACGGATTATATCATAAAAATTTCTTTAATCATCTAAAACGGAAAAAAGGATAATATTTAACCTATCCAACTTGGCTATATCCCGCATCGACAAATAGAGTATGCGCGTTAATCATTGACGCCTCAGGCAAACAAAGCAGATAGACCGCATTAGCTACATCTTGAGGAAGCAATGGTCTATCCGCTAAGGCATGAGCTTGATATTCATCTAATAATTGCTCTCTGTTTGGGAAGTGCTTTAATGCATCAGTATCAACTACTCCTGCAGAAACTGTATTCACCGTAATACCGTCAATGGCTAATTCAAGACTTAAAGAGCGTACTAAAGATTCCAGAGCCGCTTTTGAAGCTCCGATAAACGCATAATTAGGGATAGCTCTGGACGCCCCCAAACTGGATAAGGCAACTACCCGGCTATTTTTCGGCATCAATTCACGACCTTCAGTCACCAAGTGATTTAATGCCAGAGCATTAGTTTCCAGGCACCAGCGCCAATGTTTGGTAGACATTTTTAATGCGGGCTTTAATACACCGCTTGCCGCGTTACTAATTAGAAAATTAAGATGAGGAAAATGCTCGCGAAATTGAGCAAACATGTCTTTTACTGATTGATGGTCAGCAACATTAGCCTGTAATGCCACTGCCTTGCGCCCCATATCCTGAATTTCTTGAACCAGGGTTTGCGCTTCATCAGAACTATTATAATAAACAACTGCGATGTCGCTCCCTGCCTGAGCTAATTTCAACGCGGTAGCCTTTCCTATTCCACGCGCGCCGCCAGTAATTAATCCTACTTTACCTGAAAAAACCAAACTCATAGAGTAATCCTCTAGTATAAAAAGGCACCAAACTACCGTGATTATGTTAACCTGTCAATGGCAAAATCAGCACTACTCCTGTTTCTGAAAAAGGCGATCGCCATCCGAAGCCAGCCCGGTCTATGCCAGAATTTGTAATCTCAACGTTCCTTGAATCGGCATGAGAAAGACATTTTATTGGGTACCCAGGAACATCCAATCCCAGGGAGGTCGGGGGTAAATCTGTTAATTACTTAGCAAGTATACTAATATTCAGCACCGGTAATGCGGTCAATTAGTAAATTCACTTGTTTCTCTAGCCCTAACTTTGTACCATCTGCACACCACATATTAAATATACAGAATTAATGACTTATTCCTGGTCTAAGACGGTTTTCCCTATTGCCGCAATTTTTTCATTTCGCATGCTGGGATTATTCCTGCTCATCCCCGTATTTACTATTTATGCTGCCCATCTTCAAGGAGCAACACCTGCCTTGATAGGTCTTGCATTGGGCGGTTATGGCTTGACTCAAGGGCTATTGCAAATACCTTTTGGAATGCTGTCCGACAAAGTCGGCAGAAAACCTATCATCACCTTAGGCTTATTACTTTTTGCTTGTGGAAGTTTAATTGGGGCGCTCACTGATTCAATTTACGGAATGATATTGGCGAGAACCCTGCAGGGCACGGGAGCCATAGGCTCTGTCCTTATCGCCTTGCTCGCTGATTTGACCCCTGATAGACACCGTACCAAGGCAATGGCGGTTATTGGTATGACTATCGGTACATCCTTTAGCTTAGCCATGATTATTAGTCCTGCACTTTCCCATCGTTTTGGACTGGCCGGTATTTTTTATTTAACGACTGCTTTAGCCATCCTGGGCATACTCCTACTCCAATTAGTAATCCCTAATCCGCTAAAAGAACGATTTCATCCAGATAGTGAGGCAAATCCCCATTTATTTAAATCGGTGATAAACAATCAGCATTTACAACGATTAAATCTTGGTATTTTCTGTCAACACTTTATCTTAACTGCAACTTTTTTTGCTATCCCCATGATTTTGAGCCAGCAAGTTAACAACGGACATTTAACCCAACAGTGGCATTTTTACTTACCATTAATGGTAAGTTCTTTTATTTTTATGATTCCCTTTATTATATTAGCGGAAAAGAAAAAACGGATGAAATCCGTATTTCTAGCCTCTGTGCTGGTCACCACTGTCGCGCAAGGATTATTGGCATTTATTCATCTCTATTGGGTAAGTCTTTGCCTGCTCATGTTCGTTTATTTTGTTGCCTTTAATATACTTGAAGCATCTCTACCTTCTTTGATTTCAAAACAGGCCAACCCTAATAATAAGGGTACTGCTATGGGGATCTATTCCACGGGACAGTTTTTGGGAATTTTCGCTGGGGGATCACTTGCCGGCATTATTTACCAATGGAATAGCAGCTATGGTATTTTTATAGTGAATGCAATTATTGGTACTATTTGGTTCGTGGTGGCCTGTTTTATGAAGCCTAACGTTTATCTTTCTTCTTTAATTCTAAACTACACCTCCAGTTCAAAAGATACGGCCGTAATTCAGGCTCTTCTTAAGATTCCTGGCGTCAAAGAAGTCGCGCTGGTAAAGGAAGAAAATACGATGTTCCTGCGTGTAGATGAAGAACACTACCAAGCAGGCAGCGCAGAACAAACTCTAATAGAGACATCTGCACGTTAGTTTTATTTAATTCAGTACAGTTGCTACGCAATAATATATAAATTAGGTATAATATCTCTCTAACTTTGCACAGGAGATAATTAAGTGGCTAGAGGAATCAATAAAGTCATATTGGTTGGTAACGTGGGTGTGGACCCTGATGTTCGCTATTTACCAAACGGTAATGCGGTAACCACACTGTCAATAGCGACTAGTGAATCATGGAAGGATAAAACAACTGGTGAAAAACAAGATCGAACCGAGTGGCACCGCGTGGTTTGCTTTAATCGCTTGGGTGAAATAGCAGGGGAATACGTACGCAAAGGCTCCAAGCTTTATATTGAAGGCAGCTTGCGAACACGCAAATGGCAAGATCAGCAAGGTCAAGACCGATATACTACTGAAATTATTGCTGCTGACATCCAAATGCTTGATAGCAAAGGCGGTGGCTCATCTAATTATGATGAAATGCCGCAAGCGCAACAGCAACAGGCTTATTCACCACAACGGCCTAATCAAAACAAGCAACAACCATCACAAGCAGCTCAAGATGCCTTTGATCAATTAGATGATGATATTCCATTTTAGGATATCTCAAGACTATTAAAAAATAGAGGCCCCCTCTTTCTTTAAGGGGCTTCTTTCATCGCACACAACGTTCCTCGCAACCCACATCCAATTAATCGCTAAAGCAGAAACTCCCGAAATGCTATAGTCTCTTCTCAAGCAGAAAAGTGCCAGGATTAATCTTCCATGAGGCACTCAGTTTAATGAATTCTACCCCTGACTAGCAAAAGATGTTAATGAGTGATGAATAATATCCGTTAAAGAATAATTGAATAGATTAGAATAAATGGAGGCTAACTCATCAGAATAAAGTTCCTTCTTAAAAGGTTCCAATGCGGATTCTTCTACTCTATTGTAAACAACTCCTTTTAATACAGTAGCTGCAGCGAAAAGCGCGGGGCGGTTCTTTTTAGACTTACTATTGAATAAAAAATATGTATTAATTGCGGCTTGCTCTATACTCTCTTTTATAAACATCTCCAATTGTAATATGCCTTTGATAAGAGCGCTCTTAGAAACTTCAACAGCTGTTCTATTGCAGCTATCTCGTTGAAAGGGAGATGCATTACTGTTAATGAGAACTTTAACTGTATCGACATGTCCTCCCTCAGCAGCCCAATGCAAGGCACTAAAGCCATCATGTGGATCACCCGCGTTATTGGTAACCTGACTTAAGTCAGCCCCAAGCTCAGCAAGATAGCAAACTATTTCTGTATGCCCTCTGGATGCAGCCCATAAAATGGGAGTTTGCCCCATAGAGTCTTTCTGGTTTAACAAATCAGGGGCTTTTTCGAGCAAGCGCTTTACACTATTGAGAAGTCCATCACAACAAACCATATGAATTACTTGCCTACCCGAAGATGTCCGTCGGATTAAACTGGACAAAGTCTCATGCTGAATAAGGATGGCCACACAATCTTCATATTTGCCTGCCACAGCCCAGTGTAACGCACCAAATCCATCATGTGGATTGCCTGCGCTATTGGTAGCCGGACTTAAATCAGCCCCCAGTTCAACAAGATAGCGAACTATTTCTGCATGCCCCCTGGATGCGGCCCATATGATAGGGGTTTGGCCTAAAGAATCTGCGTGATTTACCAAACAAGGGGCTTTACACGGAGCACCCGCGGTATTGGTAACCGAACTGAAATCAACCTCAAATTCAGTAAGATAACGTACTATTTCCATATGCCCCATGGATGCTGACCAAGAGAGGGGGGTTCGGCCCATCAAGTCTGTTTGCCATAACAAACTGGGGACTTTTTCAAGCAAGCGCCTTACACTGTTGAGAAGTCCAAAGCGACAAACCATATGAATTACTTGCATGTCCCAGGATGTAAGTCTGATTAAATTTGGCAAAGATTCATACTCAATGAGAATTGCCGCACAATCTTCATATGGACCGGCTACTGCCCAGTGTAATGCAGCAAACCCCTCATGTGGATCACCCGGGATATTGGTGACCTGAGTTAAATCAGCCCCACGTTCAGCAAGATAGCGAACTATTTCTGTATTCCCTCTGGATGCCGCCCACAAGATAGGAGTTTGGCCCCAAGCGTCTATTTGATTGAGTAAGCTTGGAGCTATCTCAAGGATTAGTTTCACCAGCTCGAAATAATTTACAGAACATGCTAAATGCAAACCGCCAGCATTATGATAGGTACACCCCGCCACGATTAATAATTGGACAACATGAGGAGGCTGCCGGCATAAAATAGCCCAATGAAGAATGGTCCGCCCACTCTCATCAACTTTATCAGGTGCAATTATTGTGTCATTGCCTACGTATTCATGCCCTGCTAAATGGAAGAAGTAATCCAGAATCGATTGATATTGATATTTCATTGCCCAATCTAAAAGTGTTTTCCCCCACCTATCCGTTCTTAGTAAATCCTTAACAGCTAACTCATATCTCATTAACTCTTCTATATCGTTTTCTTTCACTGCTGAAAATATTTTACCTATATTGGCGTCAATGTGATTAGGAAAAAAAAATGATTTTAATTGATGAGAAATAGCTTGGGGCTTAGGATAATATTCTTCTGCATAGCATGATACAAATTTAGAATAGCAATCGGTGTCATCGTAGGCATGCGGAAAATGTTTTAGGAGTTTAGATCGCCAGATACCATTAGTCCTAATGTTCTGTTGGAATAATTTACAAACCAAAGCAATAACGCCAAGCACTTCGGGGGAACACTCTGAAAATATACCAAGCAAAAGCTCTTGAGGTAGAGTGCCGAAATACCCTGACGAGTTCTTTTCTTTCCTTGCTCTCATTTATTTCTCTTAATGTTTCAACTTAACATCACACACATCTTCATCTTTGACTTTGCGCTCATTAGCGCGGACTACTGTACCAACTAAATGAACAATGAAAATCCCTTGGAAACAGTATATTTACTAATATCTTCAATTGCGATAAAAATGTGAATTTACTATAAACATCCTTTTCTCGGTCCTTTACTTACCGAGTATCGATTGAGACCCATCAATAACTTATATGAGAAGGCAAGCAGGCAAGTGATTTGATTCCAGCCCAACTATTATGATTGGCTATAGCTCTAAGCTCAGTCCGACCAAGGCTGATACAAGAAGTTTAGCGCTCGAAAATAAGCGACGAAAGAAAAATTTAAGGTTTTTTGCGGGTAAAAAAAGCCCGCAAAATGCGGGCTTTTAGAACATACTTACTATTATTCTTCTTCACTATTAGCAGCTGGTCTATCGAGTAACTCAACGATAGCCATAGGAGCATTATCGCCTGCTCTAAAGCCGCATTTGATAATACGAACATATCCGCCTGGTCTTTCAACAAAACGTGGTCCGAGCTCAGAGAACAGTTTACCCACTGCAGATTTTGAACGTAAAATATCAAAAGCATGACGGCGAGATGCAACTGAATCAGCTTTACTAACAGTAATTAAAGGCTCGATGTAGCGACGTAGATCTTTAGCTTTTGGCAGAGTAGTTTTAATTAACTCATGCTCAATTAAAGAACAGCACATGTTAGAAAACATGGCTTTACGGTGACTACTTGTGCGGCTAAAACTACGGCCAGAATTACGGTGACGCATAACAAAGACTCCTAAATATTACTCGCCAAGACTTGCCGGCGGCCAATTCTCAAGTTTCATTCCCAGCGATAATGAACGAGATGCTAAAACGTCTTTAATCTCAGTTAAAGATTTCTTACCAAGATTAGGTGTTTTTAACAGTTCATTTTCAGTTCTTTGAACTAAATCGCCTATATAATGAATGTTTTCTGCTTTTAAACAGTTAGCAGAACGAACAGTTAACTCTAAATCATCAACAGAACGTAATAAAACAGGATCAAAGTCATTGCGCTCTTTATTATCAGCACGAGACTCTTCAAATTTCATATCGACAAACGAATGAAGTTGTCTTTGAAGAATACTTGCAGAAATGCGAATTGCTTCTTCAGCATCTATTGTTCCATTTGTTTCTAATTCTATCGTTAATTTATCAAGGTCAGTTCGGTTTTCTACCCGTGCGCTATCAACAAAATAAGCAACTTTTTTAACTGGAGAAAAACTATTATCAATTTTGAGCTTACCTACTGATTTTTTCTCAATTTCATCATCAAGATGTTTAACAAACGCATCAGTATTATGAAAACCTATTCCTCTTTCAACTTTAAGAGTCATATTCAATTTGCCTTTTTCATTCAAATTGGCAATAACCAGCTCAGGATTAATAATTTCCTGACCATGAGTTAATTGAATATCTCCGGCTGTAACTTGACAAGGACCTTGTTTATCTAGGCTAATCCAAGCTTCTTCCCCAACATTCAGTTTAATAGCAACCAATTTGAGGTTAAGCAATAAATCAACCACATCTTCCTGAACCCCTTCAATAGTGCTGTATTCGTGAAGAACACCATCTATTGAGGCTTCAGTAATCGCACTTCCGGGCATAGATGACAATAATATACGTCTCAAAGCATTGCCGAGAGTGTGACCAAAACCCCGCTCCAAAGGCTCTAGAACGATTCTAGCTTTATAAGGTGACTCAGCCTGTACTTTGAGCACTTTGGGCGTCAGCATTTCATTGATTTCAGTATACATTCAGCTATTTCTCCGAGCTTACTTAGAGTAAAGTTCTACAACAAGATTCACGTTGTAGTCTGAAGATAAGTCCGTTAACGTTGGTGCTGTAGAGAAAGTACCTTTAAAGGAAGCTGAATCTACAGTAATCCAATCACATGGAGCTCTTTGTTCGGATAAAGCTAAAGCGGCACCAACACGGCCTTGACTTTTGGCTTTTTGACGAACAGATACAGTATCCCCTGGATTAACTAAAAAAGAAGGAACGTTAACAATTTTATCATTAACAAGTATTGCCTTGTGGGTTACTAATTGTCTGGCTTCCGCACGTGTACTTGCAAAACCCATACGGTAAACAACATTATCCAAACGTCTTTCTAAAAGAGCCATCAGATTCTCACCTGTTGAACCTTTTTGACGAGCAGCCATTTTATAGTAATTTCTGAATTGCTTTTCGAGAACGCCATACAATCTTCTAATCTTTTGCTTCTCTCTAAGCTGAATTCCGTAGCCATTTAAACGTGGTTTCTTATCACCATGTTGTCCTGGTAATTTTTCAGATTTACACTTGGACTTATGATCACGAACGCCACTTTTAAGTAATAGATCACAACCTTCACGACGTGATAATTTACATTTTGGACCAAGATATCTAGCCATTAATTACTCCTGAGTCTTACACACGACGTTTTTTAGGTGGCTTACAACCATTATGGGGTATGCCAGTAACATCGGTTATTTCAACAATTTTAAAATCCTGGCTTATTAATTCACGAATAGTGGACTCTCTACCAGGACCAGGACCATGAACAAATACTGCAACAGATTTCATACCATATTCTTTCGCAACAGCCGCAGCGCGCTCAGTTGCAACTTGTGCTGCATAAGGTGTACTTTTTCTTGAACCTCTAAAGCCTGATCCACCTGATGTTGCCCAACATAATGCATTACCTTGTCTGTCAGTAAAGGTAACAATAGTATTATTAAAAGATGCATGAACATGAACTATACCATCAGATACGACACGTTTTGCCTTTTTTCTTACTTTTTGCTGCTTTGACTTAGTTATTGCCATCTTATTTTCCTACATGAAAAATCAATTACTTGTGCCTTTTCTACGGCCTTTTCTAGTACGAGCATTAGTCTTCGTACGTTGTCCGCGCAAGGGTAATCCTCTTCTATGTCTTAGCCCACGATAACAGCCTAAGTCCATCAGTCGCTTAATATTCATTGTAATTACGCGACGCAAATCACCTTCCACAGTTATTTTTGCAATTTCAGTTCTTAAAGACTCAAGTTGAGCATCTGTTAATTGTGAAACTTTGGTAGAAGGATCAATATCAACCGTTGCACATAATTTTAATGATGTAGTCTTACCAATACCATATATAGCTGTTAAAGCAATCACCACATGTTTGTGATCAGGTATGTTCACTCCCGCAATACGAGCCATTAGCTTCTCCGAACGTTATTTTGTTCTGTCGAAAGGGACAGAAGAATACTATTTTTATAAATTAAAATCAAGCAGATATTAACCTTGCTTTTGTTTATGTCTGGCATCCTTACAAATTACTCGTATAGTGCCACTTCTTTTAATAATTTTGCAATTGCGACAAATTCGTTTTACTGATGCTCTTACTTTCATTACTACACTCCGATAAAAATCATAGTAGACCAGGTAATTTGGTACCTTTAAAATTAGCCTTTTTCATTAAAGAATCATATTGTTGAGTCATTAAATGAGCTTGTATTTGAGCAACAAAATCCATAACAACAACAACGATAATCAGCAATGATGTCCCACCAAAATAAAAAGGAACATGCCATGTATACATTAAAATCTGGGGTAACAGGCAAACTAGAACCAAGTACAGCGCGCCAACTAAGGTTAAACGAGTCATTACTGAATCGATATATCTCGTTGTCTGCTCTCCGGGTCTAATTCCTGGTATATACGCTCCTGATTTTTTTAGGTTCTCTGCTGTATCTTTAGGATTAAACACTAATGCCGCGTAAAAGAAAGCAAAAAACAGTATAGCTAACGCATAAACAATTAAATATAAAGGCTGACCTGGTGATAAAGCCATTCCAACATCAGACAACCACCCCATTCCTTTTGTATGCGAAAAGAACTGAGCTAGAGTTGCAGGCAGTAATATAATACTGGATGCAAAAATGGGTGGAATTACCCCAGACATATTTATCTTTAAAGGTAAATGGCTTGTCTGTGCTGCATAAACTTTTCTGCCTTGCGTCCTTTGTGCATAATTTACTCGTATGCGTCGCTGTGCTCGTTCCATGAATACCACAAAACCAGTAACCACAACCACTACAAAAGCAACAATAATCAATGTCAACGCTTGCATCTGTCCTTCTTTTACCTGTTGGAGAACAGAAGCTATAGCACTAGGCATACTTGAAACAATTCCTGAAAAGATAATAAGAGAAATACCATTCCCTATTCCCTTCTCAGTGATTTGCTCGCCTAACCACATCAGGAACATAGTGCCTGTTACTAGCGTAACTACCGCCGTGAAATAGAATGAAAAGTCCGGCTGTAGAGCAATTTGTTGCCCAGCCAACCATCGAGCCATTCCCAAAGATTGAAATATTGACAACATAAGGGTTAGGTATCGAGTGTATTGGTTTATTTTCCTACGCCCAGCTTCACCTTCTTTTTTAAGTTGTTCTAGCTTCGGAGATACAACAGAAAAAAGCTGGATTATAATCGACGCAGAAATATAAGGCATAATACCAATAGCAAATACCGTTACACGCGATAAGGCACCACCAGAAAACATATTAAACAATCCAAAGATTGTATTTTGCTGTTCGTTAAAAAAATTAGCCAGTTTAGTAGGATCCAAACCAGGTACTGGTATATGAGCCCCTAAGCGATAGACTAAAATTCCAATGATCACAAATAATAACCTGGATTTTAGCTCTGCCAATCCACCACGTGATTGGCTTCCATTATGTTTTTGGTTTTTCATAGTCACTCTTCTATACTGCCGCCCAAACCTTCAATGGCTGAACGAGCTCCTTTAGTGACTCTCAAACCTTTAAGTTTGATCGCAGTAGTTAACTCTCCAGAAAGAATAACTTTAACATCCTTTATGGAATTGTTAATTAAACCTGCTTCACGTAGAACTTGAAGGTCGATAACTTCTGCTTTCAGCTTTTCCAGCTCGCTTAAACAGATTTGATCAACAGTCCTGCCAATTCGGGATTTGAATCCCATTTTAGGAAGACGTCTTTGAATAGGCATTTGACCGCCTTCAAAGTTAATTTTGTGATATCCACCCGCTCTAGCTTTCTGTCCTTTATGACCTTTACCACTAGTTTTACCTAGCCCGGATCCGATACCTCGACCTAAACGTTTCTTAGATGGTCTTGAGCCTGGATCTGGTGACAGTGAATTTAAATTCATTATACAGTCTCCTCAACTAGTAATAGATAATTAATCATATTAACCAGTCCACGAATTGCAGGAGTATCATTATGAGATACGCTTGAGTTTGTTTTACCTAAACCCAATTGCTTCGCTATAGTAACATGTTTTGGTTTTCTACCAATTAGACTTTTAACCAATGTTATCTTTATTTTCTTTTCCATAATTAGCCCGCCATTACTTCATCAACAGTTTTACCACGTTTGGCTGCTACGTAATCTGGAGTACCGATGTTAGTTAATGCACCTATTGTTGCACGTACAATATTACTAGGATTAGTAGAACCAATACTTTTCGCCAAAATATTGTGTACACCCAATACTTCCAGTACGGCTCGCATCGCGCCACCGGCAATAATTCCTGTACCTTCACTAGCAGGCTTCATGAATACTTTAGAAGCACCATAATTCCAGGTAATTTCATGGAATATAGTAGTACCAGAAAGTGGAATATAAACCATATTTTTCTTAGCTTGATCCATCGCCTTTTGAATTGCGATTGGAACTTCTCGCGCTTTACCTCTACCAAACCCAACTTTACCCTTTCCGTCACCAACAACGACCAAAACAGCAAAGCCAAAAACACGTCCGCCCTTAACTACTTTGGCTGTACGAGTTACTGATACCAACTTTTCTTGATACCCATCTGACTTAGGTGATTCTTCGAATGCCATAATCGTTCCTTAAAAATCTAATCCAGCTTCGCGAGCACCTTCTGCAAGGGCTTTCACTCGGCCATGATATTTATAACCAGCACGATCAAATGCAACCTGGGTAATGCCTTGCTCTTTAGCACGTTTACCTAGTAACTTGCCAACTAAAGTGGCTTGTTCTACTTTGCATTTTCCAGATAAACTGGCTCGTAATTCTTTATCATTTGTTGAACAAACTACTAATACCTTATCACCGAGCTTGTCAGATTTAACTATTTGAGAATAGATATGCACGCCACTTCTATAAACAACTAATCTGGATCTACCCGATTTTCGAATTAAAGCTTTAGCCTTTAATCCACGTCTATCTCGTGAGTTTTGCTTATTCATAACTTATACCTTATTTCTTTTTCGCTTCTTTACGAGCAATTACTTCACCGGCGTACCTAACTCCTTTACCTTTGTAAGGCTCAGGCGGTCTAAAAGCTCTTATTTCAGAAGCAACTTGCCCTAAAATTTGCTTATCAACACCCTTCAGTATTATCGTGGTATTACTAGGAGTCTCAACTGTAACACCGTTTGGTAAATCGTACTCAATTGGGTGCGAAAAACCTAGAGATAAGGTAATAGATTTATCTTTAGACTGCGCTCTATAACCTACACCAACCAATTCCAGAGTTACTGTAAAACCTTCAGTAACACCATGAACCATATTATTTACTAATGCTCTGGCAGTACCAGCCTGAGCCCAAGCTTTAGGATCATTTGCTGCAGGAGCAAACTCTAACTGGTTAGACTCTTTACTCTTAGTTATACTAACTAACCTATTAATTTTTTGGGTTAGCGTTCCTTTGGGCCCTTTTACAGTTATTGAACCATCAGCCAGTGTTATTTCAACATTTGCTGAGTGTACAACAGGGGCTTTTGCTACTCTAGACATATCATTCCTCGCAAGTATTAAGCCACTTCACAAATGACTTCGCCACCAACACCTTTTAATTTTGCAGATATATGAGTCATTATACCTTTTGATGTAGACAATATTGCCACACCAAAACCAGGAATAGAGGATAAATCTTTATATGATTTATATACTCTTAAACCAGGACGGCTAATTCTTTTTATTAGCTCAATAACTGGCTTTCCATGATAATATTTAAGTTTTACAGTAATGGACCTCAGATTATTATCTAAAGTTTCCACAAAGAAATTCTCAATATATCCTTCTTCTTTTAAAACACGAGCAATTTCTTCTTTTAACTTAGAAGAAACTAATGTTATCTGCTGATGTTTAGCTTGTTGACCATTTCTAATTCTGGTCAGCATATCAGCAACTGGATCATGCATACTCACAATCGTTCTCCAATCAAAATAATTTACCAGCTCGACTTTCTACCGCCGGGTACATTGCCAACCATAAGTTGTTGTCTTAAACAAATTCTGCAAAGACTAAACTTGCGATAAACTGCGTGTGGTCTTCCACATTGCTGGCATCGAGTACTATGACGAACAGGATTTGAATTAACTGGTAATTTTGCTAGTTTTGCCTGACAGTCCATAATTACTTGGAAATCATCAGATGATTTAATCAATTGTTTTAATTCGTTTCTGCGCTTTCTGTATTTTTCTACAAGTTTTCCGCGCTTTAACTCTCGCACAAGCATTGATTTTTTAGCCACAATTTCACCCTTTTATTTTCTATCTCTATCTTTCAATGGAAGATTAAATGCTTCTAACAAAGCTTTAGCTTCTTCGTTTGTTTTAGCACTTGTAGTAATACAAATGTCTAAACCTCGTATACCATCTGTTTTATCGTAATCAATTTCAGGAAATACGATTTGCTCATGTATTCCCATGCTGTAGTTACCTGTTCCATCAAAAGATTTTGGATTTAAACCACGAAAATCCCTTACGCGAGGTAAAGTAACAGAAATTAATCTATCTAAAAACTCATACATCCGTTCGCGTCTAAGTGTTACTTTACAACCTATGGGCCAACCTTCTCTAATTTTGAAGCCAGCAATTGACTTTTTAGCTTTAGTAACAACTGGTTTTTGTCCTGAAATAAGAGTCATGTCTTCAACAGCATGATTCATTACTTTTTTATCGCCTACAGCTTCACCAACGCCCATATTCAGAGTGATTTTAACTATTCTGGGGACTTCCATAACACTGGAATAGTTGAACCGTTTCATCATCATAGAGACGACGTCTTTATTGTAAAACTCTTTAAGTCTCGCCATTTCAATCACCTAATTAAACACGGTCAATTATTTCATCGTTAGATTTATAATATCTAACTTTTTTACTAACGCCGTCATTCTCAAGATACTTAAAGCCTACTTTATCCGCTTTTTTAGTTATGGGATTATAATGAGCAACGTTTGAAACGTGTAGTGGAGCTTCACGAGTGACTATTCCACCTTTATTTTCAGGTTTTTGAGGATTAGGCTTAACATGTTTCTTAATTAAGTTACCACCCTCTACAACAACGTTATCATCAAGTACTCGTAGAACCTTACCCACATGACCTTTACTTTTACCAGCGATGATAATAACTACATCGCCCGTTCTAATGCGTTTCATATTTAATCCTTCTCACAAAACTTCTGCAGCCAGAGATATTATTTTCATAAATCTCTCTCGTAGCTCGCGAGTAACGGGGCCAAATATACGAGTCCCAATTGGCTCGTTTTGGTTGTTTAAAAGTACTGCTGCATTACCGTCAAAGCGAATTAAGGAACCATCGTCTCTTCTAACACCTTGAGCAGTACGTACTACAACGGCCTTCATTACAGCACCCTTTTTTACTTTACTTCTTGGTATAGCGTCTTTGATACTTACTTTTATAACATCACCTACACGGGCATACCGTCTGTGTGAGCCACCAAGTACTTTAATACACATTACCTTTCGTGCTCCGCTGTTGTCAGCCACTTCGAGCACTGTCTGCATTTGGATCATTTTATTCTCCAGCTCTAATTTCGACCAGAAAAAGGTTGCTGATTATATCAGGCCTTTTAGGGTTTTAAAAGTAAATCAACACAGTTGATTAAGAAATTACTTCGACTAATACCCAGCTTTTCGTTTTAGAGAGTGGTCTAGACTCACGGACTTTCACAGTATTACCAATTTGGCACACTTGATTTTCATCATGAGCGTGAATTTTAGTTCTACGTTTCATGATTTTTCCATACTTAGGATGCTTCACAGTTCGCTCAATCATCACAACTATAGTTTTATCCATTTTGTCGCTAACTACTTTTCCAACCATTGTTCTGGCGTTTGATTCATTAGTAGACATGTCACTTACCTGCCTTTTCGGTCAACATTGTTTTTACTTTTGCCACTGACTTACGCACCATTGTGATGAGATGTGTTTTATCTAGTGAGCCACTTGCTTTTTTCATTCGTAAATTAAATTGTTCTTTACGTAATGAAAGCAATTCAGTTTGCAATTCTTCAATTGATAAATTGCGCAATTCATCTATTTTTTTCATTACATTACCGTCCGTTCTTCAAACATTACTTTGAAAGGAAGTTTTGCTTTAGCAAGGTCAAAAGCTTCTATGGCCAGCTCTCTAGTTACCCCTTCCATTTCAAATAAAACCTTACCTGGTTGAATTTGAGCTACCCAATATTCAACACTACCTTTACCTTTACCTTGTCTCACTTCTAAAGGCTTTTGTGTGATAGGTTTATCTGGAAATACTCTAATCCAAATTTTACCGCCACGCTTAATATGACGTGTCATAGCTCGTCGTGCTGCTTCTATTTGCCTAGCAGTTAAACGACCACGTTCTAGTGCCTTCAGACCAAATTCACCAAAACTAATTTTGCTGCCTCTTAAAGCTAAACCTCTATTTCGGCCCTTCATCTGTTTTCGGTATTTAGTACGCTTTGGTTGTAACATGATTCTTAATCCTCACTCACTGGGCGCTGTCTGACAATCTTTTCTTTTGAGGGAGAATTTCACCCTTGAAGATCCAGACTTTTACACCAATAATTCCGTAGGTAGTTTTAGATTCTGCAGTACCGTAATCGATATCAGCTCTAAAAGTATGTAATGGTACACGGCCTTCTCTATACCATTCGCTTCGGGCAATCTCAGCACCGCCAAGACGTCCACTAACACAAATTTTAATCCCTTTAGCACCAGCTTTAAGAGCAGAGGTTACTGCACGTTTCATAGCTCTTCTGAACATCACGCGCTGTTCTAATTGTTGTGCTATACCTTCAGCAACAAGAGTAGAATCTAATTCAGGTTTTTTTATCTCTTCAATATTTAAATGAACAGGAACACCTAATTTAGCAGAAATCTCTTTGCGCAGAGTTTCAATACCGCCACCTTTTTTACCAATAATCACACCTGGTCGTGCGGTGAGTATAGTTACAACTGCATTATTGGCTGGACGCTCTATAAGAATCTTACTAACAGCGGCTGCCATTAATTTTTTCTTCAGTTCAGTGCGTAATTTAATGTCTTGAATTAAAAATTCAGCATAACGCTTACCAGCGAACCATTTTGAGTTCCAATCTTTAATAATTCCAAGGCGTATGCCTATTGGATTAACTTTCTGTCCCATTGCTATTCCTCGTCAGATACTTTAATCGTGATATGGCAGGTACGTTTACAAATTCTATTTGCACGACCTTTAGCTCTGGGACTAATACGTTTTAAAGTTGTCGCTTCATCAACGCAGACCATACCTACTTTCAGATCATCAATGTCAGCACCATTATTATTCTCAGCATTAGCAATAGCTGATTCTAATAACTTAAGCATCAATTGAGCACCTTTTTTTGGTGTAAACTTGAGGACATCAAGCGCACCAGATACTTTTTTATTTCGTATCATATCGGCTACCAATCTGCCCTTTTGAGCGGATAAAGGAGCACCTTTTAACTTAGCTGTAACTTCCATCATATCCTCTTACTTGCCTTTAGCCTTTCTGTCTCCAGAGTGGCCTTTGAATGTACGAGTCATGGCAAACTCACCTAGTTTGTGACCAACCATATTATCTGTAATATACACAGGAACATGGTCTTTACCGTTATGCACAGCTATAGTTAAATCAATCATTTCAGGAACGATTGTTGAACGTCTAGACCAAGTTTTAATTGGTTTTTTTGATTTAGATTCGATAGCAGCTTCAACTTTGCTGATCAAATGTTGGTCGATAAATGGACCTTTTCTTATAGAACGAGCCACTTGATATCCTCTCAATAATTATTTCTTCTTACGCCGTCTGACAATAAAGCTATCAGTACGCTTATTACTTCTGGTTTTATATCCCTTAGTTGGCAATCCCCATGGTGAAACAGGATGACGTCCTCCAGAAGTACGACCCTCACCACCACCATGTGGGTGATCAACTGGGTTCATTGCAACACCACGAACAGTTGGACGAATTCCTCTCCAACGTTTGGCTCCTGCTTTTCCTAATGAACGCAAACTATGTTCACTATTACTTACTTCACCAATTACAGCGCGGCATAATACATGAATTTTACGCATTTCACCTGAGCGTAATCTCAATGTTGCATAAATACCTTCTTTTGCAACAATTTGTCCACTACATCCAGCGCTTCGCAACATCTGAGCCCCTTTACCAGGCTTCATTTCAACGCAGTGAATGGTTGTTCCCACTGGGATATTTTTTAATGGCAAACAATTACCTACACTAATAGGTGAATCTGCGCCACTAAGTACAGTTGCTCCTACCTCTAAGTTAGCAGGTGCAATTATATATCTTTTTTCACCGTCTTTGTAAGCCAGTAATGCAATAAGAGCCGTTCTGTTTGGATCGTATTCAATACGCTCTACTCTTGCTGCAATACCATCTTTATCGCGTTTGAAATCGACAAGTCTGTATTTCTGACGCTGACCACCACCGATATGCCGAACGGTAATTCGGCCTTGGTTATTTCGACCACCTGTTTTTTTTAGTTTTTCAACTAACGCAGCATGTGGCTTTCCCTTATGGATGTGGTGATGTACAACGCGAATCTCGCCACGTTTACCAGGCGATGTCGGTTTAGATTTTAATAGTGCCATCTTAATCTGCCTTATTCGGTAACTGTAAAGTCTATATCTTGATCAGCATGAAGAGATACAAATGCTTTTTTCCAATCACTTCGTTTACCAGCTGTTTGCTTGAAACGTTTTGATTTTCCCTTCACATTAATTACAGATACATTTTTAACTTTAACGTTAAATATATGCTCTACAGCCATTTTAATTTCAGTTTTAGTTGCATTTTTCAGTACTTTGAAAGTGAACTGTTTAAACTTATCGGCCATGACAGTAGCCTTTTCAGAAGTATGTGGTTCACGCAGAACCATCATCAATCTCTCAGCGTTCATTGTAACTGTTCCTCAATTTTTTTAATCGCAGCTTCTGTAACAACAACTTTTTCAAATCTGAGTAAGGAAACAGGATCTATAGTTGTAACATCACAGATATCATAGTCAATTAAGTTTCTTGAACCTAAGTACTCACTTTCACCAACTTCGTTCATAATGATCAGCGCGTTTTTAATGCTCAGCTGATTCATTTTGTTGATAAAATCTTTTGTCTTGTGGCTTTCACATTGAAAATCACTTACGACAACCAAGTTCCCGGTACGACAAAGTTCGGAGATTATACTACGTAATGCACGTTTGTACATTTTTTTATTAAGTTTTTGTGAATAATCTCGTTTTTTAGATGCAAACGTCACTCCACCGCTTCTCCAGAGAGGACTACGAATAGTACCTGCTCTTGCACGACCAGTACCTTTTTGATTCCAAGGTTTTTTGCCGCCGCCTCTTACTTCTGAGCGAGTTTTCTGAGCGCTATTTCCACTACGCGCATTATTCATATAAGTTACAACAGCTTGGTGAACCAAACCTTCGTTGTAAGCATAAGCAAATACATCTTTATTAAGTTGTAATTGTGATTTTGTATCTATAGTAGTAATTTCCATCACTCACCTCTTGCTTGCTTTTTTACTGCAGGCTTAACTTCTACTCGAGTACCTGGGGCACCAGGAATTGCACCTTTAATAAGTAGTAAGTTCCTTTCAGCATCAACTCGAACAAGTTCAAGGCTTTGAACCGTACAACGAGCATTACCCATGTGTCCAGCCATTTTTTTACCTTTGAACACGCGACCAGGGGTCTGGTTTTGACCTATAGAACCAGGAACTCGGTGAGATCTAGAATTCCCGTGAGTAGCATCCTGTGTTCTAAAATTATATCTTTTGACTGTACCAGCAAACCCTTTACCTTTACTGAGTCCAGATACATCAACATGTTGTCCTGCAGTGAATATATCAGCAACAGAAATAACTTGTCCTAATTTATATGCATCTTCAGAATCAATATGAAACTCAACTTGCATATCACCAGCTTCGATTTCAGCTTTAGCAAAGTGACCAGCCATAGGCTTACTTACTTTACTTGCTTTTTTGGTCCCGCCAGTCAATTGAACAGCAGAATAACCATCAACTTCCGCAGTTTTAACCTGAGAAACACGATTGGGATGCACTTCAACTACAGATACAGGAACTGAAATTCCCTCTGGTGTGAAGACACGTGTCATACCGATTTTACGGCCTAATAAACCGATCATTATAGCACCTCTTTAATATCCTTCACCCTAACATTTAGTCATCAAGGCTTATCTGAACATCAACCCCAGCAGCCAGATCCAATTTCATCAATGCATCTACTGTTTTCTCAGTTGGATGAACAATAACGATCAGGCGTTTATGAGTACGTAATTCGTATTGATCTCGCGCATCTTTGTTTACGTGTGGCGAAATTAATACGGTAAATTTTTCCTTGCGGATTGGCAATGGTATTGGTCCACGGATTTGTGCACCAGTACGCTTTGCTGTCTCAACAATTTCAGCGGTTGATATATCTATCAACCGATGATCAAAGGATTTTAATCTTATTTTAATGTTTTGATTGGTACTCATTATAATTACTCGATTATTTTAGCAACAACACCGGCGCCTACAGTACGGCCACCTTCCCGAATTGCGAAACGTAAACCTTCAGTCATCGCGATTGGTGCATGCAGATTGATAGTTAACTGTACGTTATCTCCCGGCATTACCATTTCTGTGCCAGATGGTAGGTCACAAGTACCTGTTACGTCTGTAGTTCTGAAGTAGAATTGTGGACGATAGCCATTAAAGAATGGAGTGTGACGACCACCTTCTTCTTTTGACAACACATACACTTCTGCTTCAAATTTAGTGTGTGGCTTGATTGTGCCTGGCTTAGCAAGTACTTGACCGCGCTCAACTTCATCACGTTTAGTACCTCGTAATAACACACCAACGTTATCTCCAGCACGACCTTCATCAAGCAGTTTACGGAACATCTCAACGCCTGTGCAAATCGTTTTTTGAGTGTCATGTATTCCTACAATCTCAACTTCTTCACCTACTTTGATGATTCCACTTTCCACACGACCTGTAACTACTGTTCCACGTCCAGAAATAGAGAATACGTCTTCGATTGGTAATAAGAATGACTTATCAATGTTACGTACTGGTTCTGGAATATAAGAGTCTAATGTCTCAACCAGTTTCTCAATTGATGGAACACCGATTTCGCTTGTGTCGCCTTCCAGCGCTTTCAGAGCAGAACCAACAACAATTGGAATGTCATCACCAGGGAATTCATAACTGCTTAGCAGGTCACGAACTTCCATTTCAACTAATTCTAATAACTCAGCATCATCAACCATATCTGCTTTGTTCATGTACACAACAATATAAGGAACACCTACTTGTCGTGATAAAAGAATATGTTCTCTAGTTTGTGGCATAGGACCATCAGCTGCGGATACTACTAATATCGCGCCGTCCATTTGTGCAGCACCAGTGATCATGTTCTTAACATAGTCAGCATGTCCTGGGCAGTCTACGTGCGCGTAGTGTCTGTTTGCAGACTCATATTCAACGTGCGCTGTAGAAATAGTAATACCACGCTCACGCTCTTCTGGTGCAGCGTCAATCTGATCATACGCTTTAGCCGTGCCACCATACTTCTTCGCCATGATTGTTGTAATCGCAGCTGTTAGTGTCGTTTTACCATGGTCAACGTGACCAATAGTGCCCACGTTTACGTGTGGCTTTTTACGTTCAAACTTTTCCTTCGCCATTTCAATAACCTCATTAACTTTTATTGTTTCTTGATAATTGCTTCAGCAATATTGTTTGGTGCTTCAGCGTACTTAGAAAATTCCATCGTATATGTAGCTCTTCCTTGAGTAGCAGAACGTAAATCGGTTGAATAACCAAACATCTCTGCAAGTGGTACCTCTGCCCTAACAATTTTTCCAGCTGGTGAATCTTCCATACCCTGTACTAAACCACGGCGTCTGTTAAGGTCACCCATAACATCCCCCATGTAGTCTTCGGGAGTAACAACTTCAACAGCCATAATAGGCTCAAGCAGGACGGGTTTAGCTTTTAATGCACCTTGCCTGAAGCACTGAGAACCAGCAATTTTGAATGCCATTTCACTAGAATCCACCTCATGGAATGAACCATCAAATAGAGTGACTTTAACATCAACCACCGGGTAACCAGCAATAACACCATTTTGCATTTGCTCTTGCACCCCTTTATCAACTGCAGGGATGTATTCTTTTGGAATCACGCCACCAACAATCGCATTGATAAATTCGTAGCCTTGACCTGGTTCTTGCGGTTCAATTTTCAACCATACGTGACCGTATTGTCCACGACCACCTGATTGCCTTACAAACTTACCTTCTTGCTCTACTGCTTGCTTCAATGTTTCACGATAAGCAACTTGAGGTTTACCTACGTTAGCTTCTACATTGAACTCTCTTCTCATACGGTCAACAATAATCTCAAGATGAAGTTCCCCCATCCCTTCAATAATTGTTTGACCCGTTTCTTCATCAGTATGGACTCTAAAAGAAGGGTCTTCCTGAGCTAATTTTCCTAAAGCAATACCCATTTTTTCCTGGTCTGCTTTGGTTCTAGGCTCAACAGCTACTGCGATCACAGGATCAGGGAAATCCATTCTTTCTAATATAACTGGATTGTTTACATCAGAAAGCGTATCTCCTGTCATTACTGTTTTCAAACCTACTGCTGCAGCGATATCTCCAGCTCTAACTTCTTTTATTTCTTCACGCGAATTTGCATGCATTTGAAGCAGACGGCCAATACGCTCTTTTTTGCCTTTAACAGAGTTTAAAATGGTATCACCACATTTTAGGACACCAGAGTAAGCTCTGAAATAGGTTAAGGTGCCTACAAAGGGGTCTGTAGCAATTTTAAACGCCAGCGCAGAGAATGGGGCATCATAGCTTGTTGCACGATGCGTTTCTTCACCATCTTCATCAACTCCTTGGACATCAGGGATATCTATTGGAGAAGGCAAATACTCAATAACACCATCTAGCACTGCCTGAACTCCCTTATTCTTAAAGGCAGAACCGCAAAATACTGGAACAATTTTATTGGTTACAGTTAAGTGACGTAAAGCTTTCTTGATTTCCTCTTCAGAGAACTCTTCGCCCTCAAGATACTTTTCCATCAGCTCTTCTGATGCTTCTGCAGCTGCTTCAATAATTAGAGCGCGATATTCTTCACACCCTGCTTTTAAATCCGCCGGAATTTCAAGATACTTGAACGTCATTCCTTTGTTGTCTTCATCCCAATGAATCGCTTTCATTTTGATGATATCAATAACCCCTTTAAACTCTTCTTCAGCTCCAATAGGCAGTTGAACGACTACTGGATTAGAACCCAAGCGTTGCTTAATTTGTGTCACAACACGGTGGAAATTAGCTCCCATGCGATCCATTTTATTAACAAATACAATCCGTGGCACGCCATACTTGTTTGCTTGGCGCCATACTGTTTCAGATTGTGGCTCCACTCCTGATACTGAGTCAAATACAACAACGGCACCATCAAGAACACGCAGTGACCGCTCAACTTCAATCATAAAGTCCACGTGTCCCGGGGTATCGATAATGTTAATTCGATGAGACTCGAACTGTTTGTCCATACCTGACCAGTAGCAAGTAGTTGCTGCTGAAGTAATAGTAATACCGCGTTCCTGCTCCTGAACCATCCAGTCCATAGTTGCAGCACCGTCATGAACTTCACCAATCTTATGAGACATGCCTGTGTAATACAGTACACGCTCAGTTGTTGTAGTTTTTCCAGCATCGACGTGCGCCGCAATGCCTATGTTTCTATATAGTTTTAATGGAGTTGACACGGCTGCTCTCTCTTAATTCCATCTAAAGTGCGCAAAGGCCTGGTTAGCTTTTGCCATTTTATGAGTGTCTTCCCGTTTTTTAACTGCGGAGCCTTTACTTTCGTATGCGTCCATCAGTTCTCCTGCCAAACGTAGCATCATACCTTTCTCACCGCGACCACGCGCTGCTTGAACAATCCATCGCATGCCTAATGCAATACTGCGATCAGTTCTAACTTCAACAGGAACTTGGTATGTTGCACCGCCAACTCGGCGTGAACGTACTTCTACACTGGGTCGAACGTTATCTAGGGCATCTTCAAAATAGCGAAGAACAGAACCTGAATTACTTCCAGTACCTGACTCACCTTCTTCATCAGACTTTTTAGTTTTCTTTACGCGCTCTTCCATTACGGATAAAGCACCATAAATAATCTTCTCAGCAGTTGATTTTTTACCGCTGACCATTAATACGTTAATAAATTTTGCTAACAATTCACTATGATGCTTAGGATCTGGCAAAATTTCACGTTTGGGAACTTCTCTTCTTCTTGGCATCTCAATTTCCTACAATCAGTTATTTTTTATCTTTAGGTTTTTTTGTACCATACTTAGAACGACCTTGTTTTCGATCGTTAACTCCTGATGTATCTAAACTACCCCTAACTGTGTGATAACGCACACCAGGTAAGTCTTTAACACGACCGCCCCTAATTAGAACAACAGAGTGCTCCTGTAGGTTATGGCCTTCGCCACCAATATATGATGAAACTTCAAATCCATTAGTTAACCGTACACGAGCAACCTTACGCATAGCTGAGTTAGGTTTTTTAGGTGTAGTAGTATAAACGCGAGTACAGACTCCGCGTCTTTGTGGACATGACTCTAGTGCTGGTACGTTACTTTTCTTCTTTACGTCCACACGAGGCTTTCTTACTAACTGATTAATAGTAGCCATTTGTACTTAACTCCGATCTGTCTCTTGTGAATATTTCGAATGCATAAGGAGGCCGGATTCTATATAGGTACGGCAGATTTGTCAAGTTTAAACCTGCCGAATTTGAATCCAGATTAATGATCATGATTATCCGCGTTTAATGCTTCACTTAACGCGTGCTCAACATCACTTGCAGTAACTGTATGCGTTGCATGGTCACCACCTGCTGCAGCCCTTGCTCTTTTTGCCTTGCGGCTCTGATGATAGGTATAACCTGTTCCTGCTGGAATCAAGCGTCCAACCATCACATTTTCTTTTAAACCACGTAAATCGTCTATTTTACCACTTACGGCAGCTTCAGTCAGAACTCTTGTTGTTTCTTGGAAAGATGCTGCAGAAATAAATGATTCTGTAGCCAAAGATGCTTTGGTAATACCTAATAAAATTGGCGTTCCTCTAGCAACTTGTTTTCCTTCAGCAATAAGTTTGTCATTTTCTTCGAGCATGACACTTTCTTCTATTTGCTCTCCAACCAAGAACTTTGAATCGCCAGCAAATGTAATAACACGTTTACGTAACATTTGTCTGACAATTGTTTCAATGTGCTTGTCATTAATTTTTACACCTTGTAAGCGATATACGTCTTGTACTTCGTTTACAATGTAATTGGCTAATGCACCCACACCGAGCAAACGCAAAATATCATGAGGATTAAGTGCACCTTCAGCAATTAACTCTCCGCGCTCAACATGCTCGCCTTCGAAAACTGATATATGACGCCATTTTGGAATCAATTCTTCATGACATTGATCTTCAGAAACGTTAATAATCAATCTTCTCTTACCTTTAGTTTCCTTACCAAAGTTTACTAATCCTGAAACTTCAGCCATAACCGCTGAATCTTTAGGTTTACGCGCTTCAAACAGATCCGCCACTCTTGGCAGCCCCCCGGTGATATCGCGTGTCTTGGATCTTTCTTGCGGGATACGCGCAATAACGTCCCCAATACCTACTAAGCCGCCATCTTCAAAATTAACAATAGCGTCAACGGGCAAATAATACTGTGCAGGGACATTAGTACCAGCCAGGAAGATATCTTCACCGTCATCAGTTACCAACTTCACCATCGGTCTTAAATCGCGCCCTGCGGTACCACGTTGCTTAGCATCAATAATTACAATATTACTTAATCCAGTTAACTCATCTGTTTGTCTATTCATGGTCATACCATCAATTAAGTCGACAAACTTCAGATTACCGGCCACTTCTGAAATGACTGGGTGAGTATGAGGATCCCAGGTAGCAATTACTTGCCCTGCTTCAACAGCCGAATTATCCTGTACCGATATTACCGCACCGTATGGCAACTTATACCGTTCGCGCTCACGACCGAACTCATCAACGATAGTCACTTCTCCTGAACGTGATACGGCTACCAGATTTTTATTCTCATGAGTTACCGTTTTAATGTTATGTAAACGAATAACCCCTTTTGTTTTAATTTGAATATTGTTAGCAGCTGTCGCTCTGGATGCAGCTCCTCCGATATGGAAGGTACGCATCGTTAACTGTGTTCCTGGCTCACCGATTGATTGGGCGGCTATAATACCTACTGCTTCCCCGGTATTAACCCTATGACCTCGGGCTAAATCGCGGCCATAACAGGCTGCGCATAGACCAAAACGAGTTTGGCAAGTAATCGGCGAACGAACCATAATCTGGTCAACACCTTGTTTCTCTAATCGCTCAACCCATTCTTCATCTAATAGAGTACCCGCTTTTACAACAGGCTCACTTTGATTTGGAATATAGACATCAGCAGCTACTACTCGACCTAAAACTCGCTCGTGTAATGGTTCAACAATATCCCCACCCTCAATCAGAGGTTGCATTAATATACCAGTATCTACGCCACAATCATCTTCTGTAATTACAACGTCTTGAGCCACGTCAACCAAACGTCGTGTCAGATATCCTGAGTTCGCTGTTTTTAACGCGGTATCGGCTAGACCTTTACGCGCTCCGTGAGTCGAAATAAAGTATTGGAATACGTTCAATCCTTCCCGGAAATTAGCGGTAATAGGTGTTTCAATAATCGAGCCGTCAGGTGCGGCCATCAAACCCCGCATACCCGCTAGCTGTCTTATCTGCGCGGCAGAACCCCTCGCACCGGAATCAGCCATCATGAAAATCGGGTTAAATGATTCCTGTCTGACGTTGTCACCTTTAGCGTTAACGACCTCTTCAGTAGCAATTTTGGTCATCATCGATTTAGCTACCAACTCATTAGTACGTGACCAAATATCGATTACTTTATTATATCGCTCACCATTGGTTACTAAACCTGAACGGAATTGAGACTCAATTTCTCTAACTTCATTATCTGCGTGTTCAATAATACTCGCTTTATCTTCGGGTATTTCCATATCTTCAATACCGATGGATATACCTGAGCGCGTCGCATACTTAAAACCGGTATACATAAGCTGGTCAGCGAAAATTACGGTTTCTTTTAAACCGAAGTTTCTGTAGCAGCTGTCAATAACCTTGGTTATGACCTTTTTAGTCATGGTGCGGTTAATGTGCGCAAATGACATTCCCTTAGGTAATATCTCTGCAAGAATCGCACGGCCAACGGTGGTTTCCACTAAATGATATTCCGTTGAACCTTCCTCTTCCTTAAGCATACGAATTTTAATTTTTGCATGAATATCAAGATGTCCTGACTCATAAAAATTCTGCGCTTCCTGAGCACTAACATATATTTTACCTTCACCCTGAGCATTTACTTTTTCTCGGGTTAGGTAATAGAGGCCCAGTACCACGTCCTGGCTAGGAACAATAATCGGTTCACCACTAGCTGGAGACAAAATATTATTTGTCGACATCATTAATGAACGAGCTTCAAGTTGTGCTTCTAAAGTTAATGGCACGTGAACAGCCATTTGGTCGCCGTCGAAGTCCGCATTATAAGCAGTACAGACTAATGGGTGTAACTGAATCGCTTTTCCTTCGATCAGAACCGGTTCAAATGCCTGAATACCTAAACGGTGCAGAGTAGGTGCGCGGTTTAACAGGATTGGATGTTCACGAATAACATCATCTAATATATCCCATACCACTGACTCTTCTCGTTCTACCATTTTCTTAGCGGCTTTAATAGTAGTTGCCAAACCTCTAAATTCTAATTTAGAAAATATAAAGGGCTTAAATAATTCAAGCGCCATTTTCTTTGGTAAACCACATTGGTGTAATCTTAAGGTCGGACCTACCACGATCACCGAACGCCCAGAATAATCCACCCGTTTACCCAACAGGTTTTGACGAAAACGACCTTGCTTACCCTTAATCATGTCAGCTAAAGACTTAAGCGGACGCTTGTTCGTTCCGGTTATTGCACGACCACGTCTTCCATTATCAAGCAACGCATCAACAGACTCTTGTAACATTCTTTTTTCATTACGCACAATAATATCTGGAGCATTTAAATCAAGCAGGCGTTTTAAGCGATTATTTCGATTAATAACCCGTCGATACAGATCGTTAAGATCTGAAGTTGCAAATCGTCCACCGTCTAATGGCACTAACGGTCTTAAATCAGGTGGAAGAACAGGCAAGACATCCATAATCATCCATTCAGGTTTGTTTCCTGACTCGTAGAATGCCTCAAGCAGTTTTAATCTTTTGGTAATTTTCTTAATTTTTGTTTCAGAATTAGTTGTAGGTAATTCTTCACGTAAATTTTTAATCTCATCTTCTAAATCAATTTGACGTAGTAAATCGCGGATTGCCTCAGCGCCCATACGTGCATCGAACTCATCACCGTATTGTTCCATCGCATCAAGATAAACTTCATCATTTAGCAATTGACCGCGCTCTAATTCAGTCATTCCAGGATCAACAACAACAAATGCTTCAAAATAAAGAACTCGTTCTATATCCCTTAAAGTCATATCGAGAAGCAAGCCTATCCTGGATGGAAGAGACTTCAGGAACCATATATGAGCTACTGGGCTAGCAAGCTCAATATGTCCCATACGCTCACGTCTGACTTTTGCTAGCGCAAGCTCAACACCACATTTTTCGCAAATAACACCGCGGTGTTTTAGTCGCTTGTATTTCCCACATAGACATTCATAGTCTTTAACTGGTCCGAATGTTTTGGCGCAAAATAAACCATCTCGCTCGGGTTTAAAAGTACGGTAATTAATGGTCTCTGGTTTCTTTACTTCACCATAAGACCAAGAACGGATTAACTCAGGAGAAGCTAATGCGATCTTTATTGCATCAAACTCTTCACTTTGCCCTTGTTGTTTGAGGATGCCCAATAGATCACTCATTACAGGTGCCTTTCTCATTGGGTCGTTGCTTAGATTAGCCAAAGTCTATGCCTCCAAAAAATGGTTAGTCAGTATGTATCGCTGAACAGTTAATCGTGATCTAATTCGATATCAATTCCCAGTGCTCGAATTTCTTTCAATAACACATTGAAAGATTCAGGCATGCCTGGGTCCATACGATGGTCTCCATCGACTATATTTTTGTAGATCTTTGTCCTACCTCCAACGTCATCTGATTTCACAGTCAACATTTCCTGTAAGGTATATGCTGCACCATAAGCTTCTAATGCCCAAACCTCCATTTCCCCGAATCGCTGTCCACCAAACTGGGCTTTACCGCCAAGTGGTTGTTGGGTTACCAAACTATATGAACCGGTTGAACGAGCATGCATCTTATCATCAACCAAGTGATTCAGTTTCAGCATGTACATATAACCTACAGTTACTGGATTATCAAATTTGTTACCAGTTCTTCCATCGATCAAAGTTGTTTTTCCATCAGCAGGTAAATCTGCCAATTGCAACATCCTTTTAATCTCAGCCTCGGATGCACCGTCAAATACTGGTGTGGCCATTGGAACTCCCGCACGCAGATTATCCGCTAATCGGAACAACTCTGCTTCATTCAGACAATCAAGATTAACTCGTTGAACGTCATCATGGTTATAAATTTTATGCAGGAATGACTTAATATCTTCTGCTGATTTTTTACTATCCAGCATTTGGGAGAGTTTAATTCCCAATCCTTTCGCAGCTAAGCCCAGGTGAGTCTCCAAAACCTGTCCAATATTCATACGTGATGGTACGCCTAGTGGGTTAAGAACTATGTCAACTGCAGTTCCATCTTCCATATGGGGCATATCTTCAATGGGAACAACAATTGAAATAACCCCTTTGTTACCGTGCCGACCAGCCATTTTATCACCAGGCTGAATTCGTCGTTTAACCGCCAAGTACACTTTAACAATTTTTAACACGCCAGGAGCAAGATCATCACCTTGAATAATCTTCTTACGGCTATCATTAAAACGTTTTTCCATTTCTTTTGATAGAAGTTCCAGCTGTTTTGATAATTGTTCTAGCTGTTGGCTAATCTCATCATTATCCAATCGAATATCAAACCATTTTTCTCTATTAACTTTTTGTAAGTACTCTTCGGTGATTTTGGAGCCTGGTTTTAGGCTATTAGGTCCGCCGTTAGCTACTTTATCTAAAAGTAAATTAGATACACGATGATAGATATCTTCTTCGCGGATACGTCGCTCATCGATTAAGTCTTTACGTACTCGAGTTAAATGTTCTTCTTCGATACTTTTCGCACGAGCATCTTTATCAAGACCATCTCGTGTAAATACCTGTACATCAATAACTGTGCCGTTCATACCTGATGGAACACGCAGCGAAGAGTCTTTAACATCGGAGGCTTTTTCACCAAATATTGCTCTTAACAACTTTTCTTCTGGTGTCAGTTGTGTTTCGCCCTTAGGTGTTACTTTACCAACTAATATATCGCCAGTATTAACTTCTGCACCAATATACACCACACCTGACTCATCCAGATTAGATAATGCAGACTCACCAACATTAGGAATATCTGCAGTAATTTCTTCAGTCCCTAGTTTGGTATCACGTGCGATACAGGTTAATTCTTCGATATGAATGGTAGTAAATCGGTCCTCTTGAACTATTCGTTCTGATATAAGAATCGAGTCCTCGAAGTTATAACCATTCCAAGGCATAAATGCGACTAGTAAATTTTGTCCTAACGCTAACTCGCCCATATCTGTACAAGGACCATCGGCGAGCACATCGCCTCTTTGTATGTAATCACCAGTAGAAACAATCGGACGTTGGTTAATACAAGTATCCTGATTTGAGCGGAAATATTTTGTCAGGTTATAAATATCTACCCCTGTTTCACCTGCTGTTGTTTCGTCATCATTCACTCGAACAACAATACGCGAAGCATCAACCAAATCAATTATTCCACCACGTTTTGCTACAACAGAAACACCTGAATCCGAAGCAACAATTCGCTCCATTCCTGTACCAACTAATGGCTTCTCTGAACGTAAAGTAGGAACGGCCTGACGCTGCATGTTGGATCCCATCAAAGCTCTGTTCGCATCATCATGCTCAAGGAAAGGAATTAATGAAGCAGCAACAGAGACGATCTGCTTGGGTGACACGTCCATATAATTTATTTTATCTGGTGTTGTTAATGAAAATTCATTTTGATGTCTGCAGGGAACCAGATCAGCCAAAATATTGCCTTGTTCATCAAGCGCAACGCTTGATTGAGCGATATATTGATCTACTTCTTCAATAGCAGATAAATATTCAATTTCATCAGTAACACGCCCATCAATAACCTTCCGACATGGTGTTTCAATAAATCCATAGTCGTTTGTTCTGGCATAAACAGAGAGAGAATTAATTAATCCAATGTTTGGACCTTCAGGAGTTTCAATAGGACAAACTCGACCGTAGTGAGTTGTATGAACGTCACGGACTTCAAACCCTGCTCGTTCACGAGTTAAACCACCTGGGCCTAAAGCTGAAACTCTGCGTTTATGGGTTACCCCTGATAATGGGTTAACTTGATCCATAAATTGAGACAGCTGGCTGGAACCAAAGAACTCTTTAACAGCTGCGGATACAGGCTTAGCATTGATTAAATCCTGAGGCATCAGGTTTTCTGATTCAACAAGGCTGAGTCGCTCTTTAACAGCACGCTCTACACGGACTAAACCAACTCTAAATTGGTTTTCGGCCATCTCGCCGACGCTTCGAACTCTACGGTTACCTAAATGGTCAATGTCATCAACCATACCGATACCGTTTCTGATATCAATTAAAGTCTTAATAACAGCCATGATATCTTCTTTAGTTAAAGTACCTGGACCATCATCATTTTTTCTACCCACACGGCGGTTGAATTTCATCCGACCAACAGCAGATAAATCATATCGGTCATCAACAAAAAATAGATTTTTGAATAATGCTTCAGCTGCTTCTTTAGTTGGTGGCTCTCCTGGACGCATCATTCGATAAATTTCGACCAATGCCTCTAATTGGCTTGAAGTAGGATCTATTTTCAATGTATCAGAGATGTACGAACCATGATCTAAATCGTTTGTGTAGATCATATCTATTTGAAGAATTCCGTTACTAGCCATTACATCTAATAGCTCTTCAGTAATCTCGTCGTTAGCTTTAGCAACAAACTCACCGGTTAAAGTATCGATGACGTTTTTAGCTAATGTTTTGCCAATTAAATAGTCTCGTGGCACAACCAGATCTTGCATTTGGCATTTTTCCATTTGCTTAATATGTCTGGCAGTTATTCTTCGACCTTGTTCAACTATTAGTTCGCCTGTTTCGGGAACAAGAATATCAAAAGAGGCAATTTCACCACGTAATCTTTGTGGGATTAAATCAATATGATATTCACCATTTTTAAGATGGCAACTGGTTGTTTCGAAAAATTCACTCAGAATATCTTCGGCTTCATAACCTAAAGCTCTTAGTAAGATACTTACTGGTAATTTACGTCTTCTATCAATACGAACATAGACGCAATCTTTAGGATCAAATTCGAAGTCTAACCATGAACCACGGTAAGGGATAATACGAGCAGAATAGAGCAGCTTTCCTGATGAGTGAGTTTTACCTTTATCGTGCTCAAATATAACGCCTGGAGAACGGTGTAGCTGTGACACAACTACTCTCTCAGTGCCATTTACAACAAATGTACCAACATCGGTCATTAAGGGTATTTCACCCATGAATACATCTTGTTCTCTAATATCTTTAACTGGCTTGGGTTCATCGCTCGCGTCCTTATCAAGAACAACAAGTCTTATTTTAACCCGTAATGGCGCCGAATAAGTTAAACCACGCAGTTTGCACTCACGTACATCAAATGCTGGTTCACCTAATTTATAACCAACATATTCGAGCCTTGCATTGCCAGAAAAACTTTCAATTGGAAACACAGATGAGAATGCTGCATGTAATCCGGTGTTAAGATGTTCACTTAACTTACTATCAGCCTGGAGAAAATCCCTATAGGATTTAAGTTGGATTTCAAGCAGATTTGGTATTGCCATTTTATCGGTCTGCTTACCAAAGCTTTTGCGAAATCGTTTTTTCTCAGCATGTGAATATTGAGGTTTAGCTTCTGCAACGGCCATGGTGTTTCCTCTGTAAATTATTGATGACTTCAAACACGTAAACCCAGCCATGTAAACATGACTGGGTCAAATAGACTTTTATATCTTAATTATTTAACTTCTACTGTAGCACCAGCTTCTTCAAGCTCTTTCTTGATGCTAGCAGCTTCGTCTTTAGATACACCTTCTTTAACAGTTGAAGGAGCACCTTCTACTAAGTCTTTAGCTTCTTTTAAGCCAAGACCAGTTATGCCACGAATTACTTTAATAACGCCAACTTTGTTAGCGCCGAAGCTTGTCATTATAACGTTGAATTCTGTTTGCTCTTCAGCAGCGGCAGCAGCAGCACTTGGTGCAGCAACAGCTACAGCAGCAGCGGCAGCAGATACGTTAAATTTTTCTTCCATTGCTTCGATTAATTCAACAACTTCCATAACAGACATATTGGAGATTGTTTCTAAAATATCATTTTTTGACACAGCCATTACTAGCTCCTAATTATAAAATAAATTAATGATTAAGCGGATTATCCTGCTTTCTTATCTTTTACTGCTGCCAGAGTTCTCACTAGTTTAGCGTGTGGCTCTGCAAGAGTACGGACAAATTTCTCAACTGGCGCTTTCATCACATACATTAACTTGGCAATTGCTTCATCACGTGTTGGTAAGCTTGCAACAGCATCAATTTGATTAGCGCTGTAAACTTTACCACCTACTGATAAGGCTTTAATCTCAAGTTTATCAAATGTTTTGGTGAATTCTTTAAGTAGTCTTGCCGCATCACTTGGTGCCTCTAGTGATAAAGCAATAAATAGTGGACCTACTAGTAAGTCACTTAAGCATTCAAATTCAGTATTTTTAAAAGCCCTTCTTGTTAAAGTATTTCTTACAACGCGAAGATAAACACCAGATTTTCTTGCTTGACTACGTAACTGCGTCATTTGATTAACAGTTAAACCGCGATAATCAGCAACCACTGCTGAAATAGCCTTAGACGCGACTGCAGTCACTTCTTCAACAACGGCTTTTTTTGCAGCTAAATTTAATGTCACGTTACTGACCTCCTAATTTGTACAAATCACAAGGACTTGACAGTTATGGTGGCCGCCTCTGATTATGTTCGGAGCCGGTTCACCGTCTGCGCAGGAAATTAAGCGTTAGCACCTGCGGTCTTCGACGGCATGGAACCAAATCTATGCCGTGAATTCTTGAAATGGGTTGGTATCTTACACAGGTATTGATGAAATATCAATAGGTAGACCAGGTCCCATAGTTGTTGATAATGATATTTTCTTCAAATACTGACCTTTAGATGAAGCAGGCTTCGCTTTTTTCAGGTCAACGATTAAGGCTGTTATGTTTTCCAGTACGTCTTCGGCCGAGAAATCAGCTTTACCAACTGAGCAATGAATAATACCGTTTTTATCTGTTCTATATCGAACCTGTCCTGATTTAGCATCATTAACTGCAGCTTCAACGTTAGTAGTTACAGTACCGACTTTAGGATTAGGCATCAAACCTCTTGGTCCTAAAATTTGACCCAACTGACCCACAATACGCATTGCATCAGGAGTGGCTATAACAACATCGAAATCCATAGAGCCACTTTTAATTTGCTCGGCTAAATCTTCAAATCCTACTATATCAGCACCAGCATTCTTTGCTTTAGTCGCATTGTCGCCTTGCGCAAAAACAGCTACACGAACTACTTTACCAGTACCTTTAGGTAGATTAGTTGAAGAGCGCACTACTTGGTCTGATTTGCGTGGATCGACACCAAGGTTCACACTAATATCCAAACTCTCACGAAACTTAGTTGACGCAAATTGTTTTAACAGTGCAACTGCATCGTGAACGTTATATAAATGATTTGCTTTAATCGCTTCTACAATCTTTTTTTGCTTTTTAGTTAACTTTGCCATGGTAACCCCTTATTCTAAACCTTCAACTTCAATACCCATGCTGCGCGCCGTACCTGCAATACTTCTAACAGCCGCCGCGAGATCTGCTGCAGTTAAGTCTGGTTCCTTAATCTTTGCAATCTCTTCGAGTTGTTTGACGTTCAGCTTAGCTACTTTCTTCGTATTAGGTGTACCACTGCCACTTTGAATGCCAGCAGCTTTTTTCAGTAATACTGAAGCTGGTGGGGTTTTGGTAACAAAGGTGAAACTACGGTCACTATATACAGTTATCACAACAGGAGTAGGTAATCCTTGTTCCATTTGTTGTGTTGCTGCGTTAAATGCTTTACAAAACTCCATAATGTTTACACCGCGTTGTCCCAATGCTGGACCAACTGGTGGACTTGGATTTGCTTTTCCTGCTGGAATTTGTAACTTAATATATGCTTCTACTTTTTTTGCCATGTTTACTCCTTATGGGTCAAGCGCTAGCTTATTGAGACACTGGATTAGCCATCATCAAAAGTACTAGCTCCCCGGTTTTATAAATCTTTATTTATCTATTTTTATTGTTAATCAAGTAATTTTGACCAACAAACAGATTAATTTAATCTATGTCTTTTCTACTTGACTAAATTCAAGTTCTACGGGTGTTGATCGCCCGAAAATAAGAACAGCCACTCTTAATCTATTCTTCTCATAATTAACTTCTTCAACCACGCCATTAAAGTCAACAAATGGTCCTTCTTTAACTCTAACGACTTCGCCTGGTTCGAAAAGAACTTTTGGCCTTGGTTTGGTAACACCATCTTCAACCCGCTGCATAATGGCACGAGCTTCTTTATCTGTAATTGGTGTAGGCGTTTGACTGGTTCCGCCAATAAAGCCTAACACTCTGGGTATTGCCCTTACCATATGCCAGGTTTGATCATCCATTACCATATTGACCAGTACATAACCTGGGAAAAACTTTCGAGTACTCTTGCGCTTTTGACCTGAGCGCATTTCTACAACTTCTTCAGACGGTACGACTACTTCACCAATTTTATCTTGTAGATTATGGTGTAGTGCACGCGAAGTTATTTCACGCATTACAAAATTCTCATATCCTGAATAGGCATGAACAACGTACCACTGTTTAGATTTGAGTTCGTCCACCGTATTCACCCTAAATGTGTTATTTTAGCAATTGCCCACATCATCATGGAATCAACTCCCCAGAGTATGAATCCAGTCAGCGTAACCATTACCATTACTATAGTTGTTGTCTGAATCGTTTCTTGACGCGTCGGCCAAACAACTTTCAACAACTCAACTTTAGCCTCTTGGGCAAATTCAAATACTTGCTTACCCTTAGTAGTTAGGTAGCCAAGGAATAAAGTTAATACTAACCAACCAAGCCAAATCATAGCCTGAATCGGACCTGAAAAAGTGTAATAATAGGTACAAAAAAAGGCCCCTGCAGTAATTAATATTACCGCTAGCCAAGACAAGATATCTTTTATTTTACTTTGATTTTCGTTTGAACTATTCATATTTACTTGGTAGTTGGCAGGCCAGGAGGGAATCGAACCCCCAACCTGCGGTTTTGGAGACCGCCACTCTGCCAATTGAGCTACTGGCCTAAATTAATTGGCATAAAACTTATATTTTATGCCAACACAGTTACCCTTTTACTCTTACTCGATTATCTTAGCAACAACACCGGCGCCTACAGTACGGCCACCTTCCCGAATTGCGAAACGTAAACCTTCAGTCATCGCGATTGGTGCATGCAGATTGATAGTTAACTGTACGTTATCTCCCGGCATTACCATTTCTGTGCCAGATGGTAGGTCACAAGTACCTGTTACGTCTGTAGTTCTGAAGTAGAATTGTGGACGATAGCCATTAAAGAATGGAGTGTGACGACCACCTTCTTCTTTTGACAACACATACACTTCTGCTTCAAATTTAGTGTGTGGCTTGATTGTGCCTGGCTTAGCAAGTACTTGACCGCGCTCAACTTCATCACGTTTAGTACCTCGTAATAACACACCAACGTTATCTCCAGCACGACCTTCATCAAGCAGTTTACGGAACATCTCAACGCCTGTGCAAATCGTTTTTTGAGTGTCATGTATTCCTACAATCTCAACTTCTTCACCTACTTTGATGATTCCACTTTCCACACGACCTGTAACTACTGTTCCACGTCCAGAAATAGAGAATACGTCTTCGATTGGTAATAAGAATGACTTATCAATGTTACGTACTGGTTCTGGAATATAAGAGTCTAATGTCTCAACCAGTTTCTCAATTGATGGAACACCGATTTCGCTTGTGTCGCCTTCCAGCGCTTTCAGAGCAGAACCAACAACAATTGGAATGTCATCACCAGGGAATTCATAACTGCTTAGCAGGTCACGAACTTCCATTTCAACTAATTCTAATAACTCAGCATCATCAACCATATCTGCTTTGTTCATGTACACAACAATATAAGGAACACCTACTTGTCGTGATAAAAGAATATGTTCTCTAGTTTGTGGCATAGGACCATCAGCTGCGGATACTACTAATATCGCGCCGTCCATTTGTGCAGCACCAGTGATCATGTTCTTAACATAGTCAGCATGTCCTGGGCAGTCTACGTGCGCGTAGTGTCTGTTTGCAGACTCATATTCAACGTGCGCTGTAGAAATAGTAATACCACGCTCACGCTCTTCTGGTGCAGCGTCAATCTGATCATACGCTTTAGCCGTGCCACCATACTTCTTCGCCATGATTGTTGTAATCGCAGCTGTTAGTGTCGTTTTACCATGATCTACGTGACCAATTGTGCCCACATTAACGTGTGGCTTTTTACGTTCAAACTTTTCCTTCGCCATCGGAAATTCTCCCCGTTTGCTAATTGATATTTACATGGTGCCCACAACTGGACTCGAACCAACGACCTCTTCCTTACCAAGGAAGTGCTCTACCGCCTGAGCTATGTGGGCTTAACATATCAGCTTGCTAACACGATGAACAAGCAAATATTTGTACTACATTATTGGAGCGGGTGATGGGAATCGAACCCACGCTATCAGCTTGGAAGGCTGAAGTTCTACCATTGAACTACACCCGCTTTCTATCTTTTCTTTTAACTGGTGGAGGGGGAAGGATTCGAACCTTCGAAGGCAGAGCCGTCAGATTTACAGTCTGATCCCTTTGACCGCTCGGGAACCCCTCCAAAAAGAACGCTATTGTCTTTTAAGATCAAAGGAAAGTCAACATTTTGTTAACGACCACTTCTACTTAGATGGTGCTGGCACCAGGAATCGAACCCGGGACCTACTGATTACAAGTCAGTTGCTCTACCAACTGAGCTACGCCAGCATATTAGCTTTTACATATTGTTGTAAAACTACTTTTAGCAACTAAGATACTGAATTAGCTCAGTATCTGGTTACTT
>NZ_JAJKBJ010000029.1 GCF_023618015.1 Legionella maioricensis | reverse complement strand
CACGTAGGCGATAGGGGAAATGTCAACAGACCCTAGTCGTAAATGGATGGTGTATGAAAGTTTCAGGGTATTAATACCATTTATGACGATATAAAAGTTCAAACCATGCTGGAATAAATCATCGTCAACAAAAGAGGAAAAATGCTGACCATGGAATTGCTTGCGTGGCTCTCTATCTCAATTCTTAGATGGTATTTATTTGAAGCCGTGCGATGATGCGTTTGATACCGAGGTGGTATCAAGATGATGTTCTGATTTATGGCTGTGAACTGAACCCCGCGACATTTTATTGTAACGGGTTACTTCACCGGGTTAGTAAATCATTGGAAAAAATTCCTGAATTTCTTCCAACTGCTGGATTGGCTGTTCCAGCTGCTTTTTGAGCAACTCCAAGTCTGCGGTCCTCACTTTACATAGGCTGCTAATGGCGTCTAAATCGAGGCAAACAGGGGCCGGATCAGTGGAGCCCTCGCCCAATACGACGGCCTGCCCGATGCGAGAGCCACGAGAGATACCAACATCTTTCAACCCAGAATCCCAAACTACCTCTTCATTTTCAGCATAATTATGGAGTTTTAAGGTTCTTTTAAATTTGGGTTTATTAAATGTTGGTGTGGGGTAAAATGACTCATCAGGGTCACAATAATGCTGTCGCACGTGCGCCGGTAGCAGGCTCTGTTCTTTTCCAACAACCGTGCGCCAATACTCCTTAGACTTGCCCGTACCCCATACAGGAGTATTTTTGACATAAGTATCAAGTGCATTAATGAGTGGCTTAAAATCAAAGTGTTGCTCATGGTGTTTCTTACCATTAAGGGTGAAATGCACACCGCCTGTTTTCTTTTCCTCGTCAAAATCCTCTATCACGGTTTTATATTGCTTTAGTAGTTCTATTCTGATTTCTTCCCCTTTCTCGTTCTTGGGAAGGCAATCAAGCACCATGTTTGCCATATAGCGGACATCCATGGTCCATAAGAGCAGTTCAAAAGGCTTGATGTTTTTAAAGTGATGCCCCGAAGGGGCAATAACTGAGCCACTTTGCAACAGCAATTCAGGATGTTCTTTTAGCAACTTCTCTGCCTCATCCTGATTGCCTGAAGCAATGTACCCCAATAATTGGTGTATCTTAAATTTTGGATGCTTGTTCAGCATCTCTTGTACTGTGTTCTGATTGTTTTTAGACACATAACGCACAAAGGCTTCCTCAATGCGTTGCGGCTGATTGGCGCGATAACAGTTCCTGTTGAAAGCAAATAAACTTAGGGCTTTTTGCAGCTGATTCCCTTCAATCGCTTCTTTGGGTAAAAATGAAATAATGTGTGAGGTAGTGTCCTCCGCTTTGGGCGAATCTTTAAATAATTTCTCGTCTAAAATTTCTAGCATAGGACCCCCTATATAGTGATTGTAGTGGCATTATGACGTGGTCTAACAGATTTTGACAACCCAGTTGAGAACTTTTTATCATGATGGAATTTACCTGCTATGACTCATTTAACACAGTGCTTGATCACTGATAAAGTGATTGAATAAATCTAGTAATCTTGCTGGTTGATCAATAGGTGCAAGATGACCGGCATGACGAATTTTAACTTGAGTTAATCCACCAGCACTCTTGGCATAACCTGCTACTTGATGGTCAACATGCCATACACAACGTGCCGTATTGGCGAATTCTTTTTTGAAAGGCCAATTGAGCTCTGACAACCATAAATCAGTACTCATGAAATTGGAGTCTTTTCCATCTTCAAGACCGTTATAAATCAACACGCGAACACCTGCTGCCAGTATAACTGGGTATAAATTGGCAACAGAGTCTTGCTCACCAATTTCAAGGCGCTTTGCTACTCTCTCACTAAACGTTTTAAATTGTTGAACCCGTGGATCTACATGCAACGCCTGACGAACTTCTGGTGTATTTAAATATTTAATCATCGTGCTATCATCAGGTTCTACACCCTTAGAAATATTAGCCAAATTAAGACCACCACTTTCTTTTATAATCAAGGCCTGTATTTTTTCACACGTTTGATTGGCTCGACGAGTTGATGGCGTTCTTTTATCTATTTCTTTAATGCATTGATGATACAGTTTTAACACTTTCTCTTGAGTGTTACGGTCAATTAATCCATGAGAATAAGCATAATCCGCATTAGCTAATTGTTGGAGCCGAGGATTAACCCAGGCATCTCCTACCAGCAGCCCTTTTAATTGAATTTTTTGCTTGCCCGTATTGCCTGTGATAATGCGCATGGCTAATTGAGGCAAATATTTCCCTGCATAGGATTCACCAGCCAGATAGAAAGGTTTTGATGCCAGCTCAGGATGATGTTGGAAAAAAAACTGTATTGCATAATACAATTGATCCATTGCTTCTGATTCATTTAAATAGGTGTTTTTTTCTCCGTAAGAAAAACCTACTCCGGCCGGTTGATCGATCACCAAATAATTAGCTTTCTGACTCCAGGAATACCGACGTTCTGATAAAGTTCCATCTTTATTTATGATGTATGGTCCATTTTCCATAAAAAAACCATACATACTTACAGCACCCGGTCCCCCGTTAAGCCATAAAACAAGAGGCGAATCAGCAAGAGGGGAACGATTTTCCACATACCAATAAAATAAATTGCCCGATGGAGTAGCAGAGTCTGAAATAGGAAGATAACCAGCTAATTCTAAACCCTTAACCTTACCAAAGCCAGGTAAGGAAATTATTCTTTCCTCAGAATTAATCAAAGTTTTGTTTTGAGCAGCAAAGAGAGTGAAAACGCAACAGAGTAAAAGAAATAAAATGCTGTAATTTTTCATGTACCCACCCATTTGGCTAATTAAATATTGGAAACTCTCTAGATGCTGTCGTCACGAGATACCAGCCCACAGCACAATACATCTGATTTGCACAGCGGCTAGGAACGAAGCCGTATTTTTGGCTTATCTTGTGGCAATACCGCGCCACCTTTTCAGATGCATAAATGTATTTTCAACCAAGTGCCTTAATCTATAAAGTTCTTTATCGTATTCTCTTTGTACTTTTCGGTTTTTTGGGGAGTTATAACCCCAGAAATGCCTTTTTTTCAGCTTGTTCGACACGTTCATTACTATCGTATCCTCTCTCGGCAAGCAAATGATCAGCTTCCAATCCTTCAATTTATCGCGAAGCTTGAGTGCAATCTGCGGTGGTCCCAGACGTAATGAAAAGTCTGACCGGCATACCCTGTGCATCGACGGCCAAAATGAATCTTCGTATTAAGTCCACCTTTTGTAATGCCCCTGTCTTGATTGCCTCCTACTCCCCCCGCGCCGTAAGCATGTAGTATTTAACATACTGGTGACATCATGTATAACTCCAATACCCTCACTATATGGGAGGGGCCCATTAATGTCGAGTAAGTGTTCACGTAATGGTGTCAACTTAAGGGAAGTTGTAGCCTGGATGGAGCGACGCGTAATCCGGGAGCAAGGTACGAATCAGGTTTCGATCCCGGGTTACGGCTGCGCCTTCACCTAGGCTACATTCTGACGCCACAATGTTATCTTTATGATTCATTAACAATCATTTTTTTCTTGGCCCAATTTTCATAGGCCAATTTGGCAAATTCACCTGGAGGTAAGGGTTCGCTTAAGAGAAACCCTTGTCCTAACAGGCATTTTTTTGATTTCAGATACTTCAATTGCGGGGTTGTCTCAATACCTTCAGCAACAATACTCATTCCCAGTTCGCTAGCTAATTTAATAATAATATCAATAATAGCTACTTTTTGTTTTTCACTATGAATGTCGGCGACAAATTCTTTATCGATTTTTAAAGCATCAATGGGGAGAGTTTTTAATCTGTTTAAGGAGGAGTATCCCTTACCAAAATCATCAAGTGAGAGTTTTATTCCTAACTCGGAGATCTTATGAAGAGACTTGTTTATTTCCTCATCGTTCCTCATTAATAGAGTTTCAGTAATTTCAAATTCTAAATATTTTGCTGGGTAATTATAATCTTGTAATGTTTTTTCGAGGCTTGGAATAAATTCGCTATGAAGTAATTGAATGGGGGAAATATTAATAGAAAATGAGAGCATAGCGTGATATTCATTTGACCATCTCATCACTTGTTCACAAGCTTTGCGTAAAATCCATTGACCCAGAACCACCATTAGTCCTGTGCTTTCTGCAATAGGAATAAATTCGTTAGGCGATATATGTCCTAATACTTCATTATTCCAGCGTAAAAGTATTTCTGCTCCAACAATTTCTTCATTCTGAAGGTTGTATTTAGGTTGATAATAAAGTTCAAATTCGTCATTTTGCAGTGCTTTGCGTAAATGAGCTTCCACTTCAGACTCTCTATGTTGAGAGCAACTCAGTTGATTAGTGTAAAATTGATAAGTGTTTTTTCCACTTCTTTTAGATTTATACATTGCCATGTCGGCTTTTCTTAATAAGTCTTCAGTAGTAGTGCCATCGTCGGGGGAAATGGCAATACCAATACTGGCAGTCACAGTAATTAATTTACCGCTAATCGAGTAGGGGCTATGGAGTTCATTTAAGATTCTTTCTGCAAGTTGGCGGGCTGAGGAGGGGGATTTGATATTGGGTGCTATCAGGGTAAATTCATCTCCACCAACTCTTGAGATCAGATCTCCTGTTCTTACCAATAAAACCAGGCGGCTGGAAAATTGTTTGAGTAGCTCATCCCCATGAACATGACCAAAAGTATCATTGGTTGTTTTGAAGTTATCTAAATCAATGAGTAATAAAGCCAATGAACTTTTACTTCGTTGCGAGTTTGCTATCGATTTACCTAATAACTCTTCAAATTCGCGGCGGTTAAATAAATTGGTTAACGAGTCATGAGAGGCCAGATATTTTAATTCTCCTTGTTTTATTTTTAGTCTTTTTTGAGCATTTAACACTTCAGAGTATGAAAATACATAATTGATAACCAAACAGATGCAAGGGATAAAATAGGAAATAACTTTAAGAAAATAGGCGATATTATAGGCACTATCATAAGGAGAACTGGATAATACCATCAAGTAAATTGAAATAACGACTTGAGTGACTGCCATATAAAAAATACAGTCAGTCAAAATGGTCGGATGCGTTTTATAAGTTCTAGGGTAAATAAACAGTATTAAAAATAAATAAATGCTTACAGAAATTAATTCATAGGGTCTGGATAAATAAGAATCTTTAAACCACATGGTCGGAAGTTTTATTACACCGGCCGCATAATAAATTAGAGTAATGGCTGCTAATACTAATAAAGTAGTAAGTAAAATAAAGGTACCTAAATTTAAAGTATTTTCGTCTTTAGTATTCAGCAGCAGAGTTAATCCCACAATGAAGATCATGCCACTGATGCTGTTTGAGAAAATCCAAATTAAGGCGTCTAAATTAGTTTTTTCTGCTGGTGCAAGCGATAAACCATCAACAACCAGCGTATTTAATGCCTCTAATGAGCCAGAAAATAATACTGCTAGTCCAATAATTAAGGCTATTTTATCATTACTAAGCTTATATTGAGTAAATGATAATAAAACCGTAACCGCGGCCAATGAAAATCCTGACCATTGCAAAAGAGTTTGTCTAAAATAGCCGCGAATCTGTGACTCAAGAAGACGAGATTTTAAGTCATTGCCATGACTCAATTGGCCTGCAAGAATACTAAAGTCTATGCCTAAATTGAGGCCAATGTAGGGAAGACCCAATAATAAAATAATAATTAAAACTAAAAAGTGAGGTATTCGCTTTAATGTAATTTCATTAAATACAAATGAATTATCCATTTCTTTTACCTCTAGTTTAAGGTTTCCTAAGGTAATTTCATTCTATTTTTATATAAAATTTAGCATACAATAGATCCAATATCTTATTTTATTGAAAGAAAACCATTTTTTCCTTTTTTGATGGTTTAGCAGTTGACGATCAATTTCTCATGAAGAGTTCATCATAAATAATAAAGGTATAGTGGTTTCATTAATATTTATTATAGGTAAAGTGTTGGGATTTTGGTTTGGGTTCATCGATAAGCAGTGTTATGGATTAGTGGTGTCAAACATTCATTCCAGTTGATATAATCCGGCCATTATTGTTCAACCAATCATTTATTATGAAATGCTCTGTATTTATTGCTACCAGCCTTGATGGGTTTATTGCAAGAGAGGATGGCTCCATTGATTGGCTGATGAAGGCTAATACTCTTGCATTACCTGGCGAAGATGGCGGCTACAAGTCATTTATTTCAACAGTTGATGGACTAGTAATGGGCCGGAATTCTTACGAGAAAGTGTTGTCATTTGATGAGTGGCCCTATGTGGATCTGCCGGTGGTGGTTATGAGCAGTCAACCAATTACCATTCCAGAGCATTTACGGGCTTGTGTATCTACCACCAGAGAAGATCCTGTCTCTTTGGTTAACCGTTTATCCAAACTAGGGTTGAAGCATCTCTATATTGATGGTGGGGTGACTATTCAGGGATTTTTAATCAATAACCTTATTAATGAAATGACCATTACTTTAATTCCCATCCTTTTGGGAAGTGGGCGATCGTTATTTGGGTCCTTGAAACATGATATTGAATTGCAGCATGTCTCTATACGAACATTTGAGGGTGGATTTGTCCAAATCAAATATCGCATAGGTACATCGCAAGAAGAGTAAAGCCCATAGTTCATTATGTATTGGTTTTGCAATACGCATCAGTTTTTAATAGTGATTTGTAAGGACTATCGGGCTGTTTTGCTATCCAGGAGGTAAATGCTTGATTCTCAGAGGCCCCCGAATGGACAAAGGTATAAAATAATCTAATGTAGTCTTTTCTGGCTTGATGATATTCTTTTTTCCATGGTTGTGAGGCTAGTGAGGGAGACACCCCGAACAAGTCAATTCCTCCTAATCCCGCTTGGCGAGTAATTATATCTTCTAAACGCACATATTTTGCATTAGCTAATATGTCACGCATTACCATAAACATGGTCGTTCTTCCATTCCCTGCTGCGCAGTGAACGTGTAGCCAGGCATTTGGCGGTATTTTTTTGAGAATTGTTAAAAATTGATCTACCTGGTACGGCGCGGGGGGATGATAATCAGGAACATCAATTCTAATGTAAGCTACGCCGGCCTTTTTCGCGGTCTCCTGTTCTGTATAGACCTCTTTAATGGGGATGATTACTGGTTGTATCGGAACTTTAAAACCTGCTTGAGGCTTGCCCAATTTATTGATTTTGACCACTCCTGATTTTAGAAAGTATTTTATCCAGGCAGACTCAGTTTCACTAATGGCTTCTGGTGTTTTACCCCAGTTTATCTCGTCTCGCTTATAAAACAGGCTAATAGGTAATCCATTAATGTACAGGTGAGTTTCCTGACGCAGATCAAGGATATATATTGGATGTGTTTTTCCTTTGGTTTTTCTTAACCACAGCATATTCCCTAAAGTAGGAGCAGCACTTCCGGAGATAAATAAAGCCTCCATTCCTTTTTCATTAATTTTGATTTGTTGCTCATTTAGGGTTGGGATAGTGCTTGTAGTGCTACGCCAATGAACAGGCTCCACCTGCGCAGAACCCTCGTCATTTTGCCAGTGATTTTTTATCCAGAATGCTCCTGGGATTAAGGGTATTTTTTCTGAGGACTCTGTAGATTTCATATCTTTTGCTTCTGCCAAAAGAGTTGGGGCTATAAGTATGAAAATGCAGAAAACCAAGTTGATTGTTTTCATAGTTAAACCAAATGTCTTTCTTTTAGTTTAAACCTTAATCAATTAAGAAACCATCAAAAATTTATCAGTAGGGCGTTATCCCATTAGGAAGTAATTAAAATAGGCCGCACTTCACTATGCTATAATTGAACAATATATATAGGGAGGTATTATGAACAGATCCATCGTTTTTGGTCTATCTGTACTCCTTTTTACATCATTTGCAACCCCTGTTGCTGCCTTTGATGTGGATAATAGTAGAAGCTCACAGGCAGGAATCAGTCTTCAAGATAAGGCAGAACAAGGGGATGCTGAATCTCAACTGCAATTAGGTATTAATTATGAGAAAGGTGACGGGGTTGAACAAGATCTGAAAAAAGCATTGTTTTGGTATCAAAAAGCGGCTGAACAAGGAAACCCCGAAGCTCAAAATAATCTGGGTTTATTTTATTTAAAAGGTCTGGCTGTCCCGCAAGATATTAATAAAGCTCAATTCTGGATAAAAAAAGCGGCAGATCAAGGTTTGCCAATGAGCCAAAATAATATGGGTGTCTTGTATGAGCATGGATCAGGAGTGAAACCTGATTTGCAACAAGCCTTTCAATGGTACAAAAAAGCGGCAGATCAAGGAAGTCCGGATGGGCAATATAATTTAGCCGTAATGTACATGAATGGGAATGGTGTTCCTAGGGACCTGAATCAAGCGATTTATTGGTACAAAAAAGCAGCTGATCAAGGAGATCTTGATGCTCAGAATAATATTGGAGTGATTTATGAGCGTGGTGATCCCTCTCTTAAGAAAGATGTAAAAACTGCAATCACCTGGTATACGAAAGCGGCTAATGGCGGATCAGCTTTAGCACAGACAAATCTTGGTGTGTTGTATATGAATGGTGATGATACAGTTAGAGATTATAAGCAAGCAATTTATTGGTTTGAGAAAGCTGCTGAGCAGGGAGGTGTAAAGGCACAAAACAATCTGGGATATTTATACGAACGTGGTGATGGAACTAATAAGAATCTGAAGCAAGCAATATATTGGTATAAGAAAGCCGCAGATCAAGGATTTGCAATGGCACAAAATAACCTGGGTATTATATATTCCAGTGATGGAGAGTTTAAAGACTTTAAACAGGCCTTAATTTGGTTTAAAAAAGCTGCTGATCAAGGTTTTGCAGAGGCCCAAAATAATCTTGGTTTGAGCTATATGAATGGTAATGGGGTTAATAAAAATTACAAAGAAGCTCTATTTTGGTACAAAAAAGCAGCGGAACAAGGATTATCTTTGGGCGAGTATAATCTTGGGATAATGTATATGAATGGGCTGGGGACGAAAAAAAATGATAAAGAAGCAGCCGGTTTATTTCAAAAAGCAGCGGATCAAGGCCTGGCTGTGGCGCAAAATAATTTAGGTGTGATGTACATGGATGGGGAAGGAATAGAAAAAGACCTTAAGAAAGCGGTCTATTGGTTTAATAAAGCTGCGGATCAAAATCTGGATCTGGGTCAAATTAATCTTGGTATCATGTATGCTGAGGGTAAAGGGGTGGATAAGGATTTAAAGAAAGCAAAGTATTGGATTGGCAAAGCTAAGGACAGTGGCTCTCCTGACGCCAGCAGAATATGGATGTCTTATAAACTATGGAAATACTAAAGCAGCCAAGGGCAAAAAACTAGTTATCTTTCTTAGTATGGTTATAATGATGGATATAAATAAATACTAACGGATTAGTTCTATGGCGAATCTCCAGATAAGAAATCCGGAAAACAGACAATGGCGTATGCTGTTAGTTTATGATGTTTATAGGATTCTTAGTATTGCTTTATTTTTAGGTATTTATTTTTACAGTTACATTTCTAATGCTAAACCCTTATTGTTTTTCTCTATTTTATGTAGTTACTTCATTTGTTCACTGATTTTTCTTTATTTAGGATATAAGCAGAGCCTGGGTTTTGATAAGCAGGTGTTCTTATCAGGGACTATAGATGTCATTATTGTTTCTACCCTGCTGATCATTATTGGCAACATGCACTCCGGTTATGGCATTTTATTAAATGTCACTATTGCCTCATTGAGTATTCTAGTTCCGGGACGTTTGGCAATATTTTTTGCGGCTTTGGCCAGTTGTTCGCTTTTGTGTGGTAATTTACTGCAATTCATTGTTTATAATCAAAAAGATCTGGGAACTTTTTATTATAGCGGCATCTACGGAGCAGGTTTTTTTGGCACCGCATTAACTGCATGGTACCTTTCCAATTGGGTGCGGATGTCCGAGGATCTGGCCCGACATCGTAGTGATGAATTAGCAGAAATGCAACGAATTAACGAATACATCGTTGATAGATTACATTCAGGTATTATTTATACTGATGAAGGGAAACAGATTAAATTAATGAACTCTGCTGCCCGACAGTTTTTTTGCATTAGTAAAAAAAGTCCACTTAGTTTAGAGCAATTGTCCTCCCCTCTAGTGGAAAAGTTTGATCATTTTTTAATGAAAATTAAACAAAATGAACGTATGGCACAAAGTGTTCTGGAAGAGCCTTACCTGCGTGTGCATTTTTTTTCAACCGCTGTAGCTAATAATCCTGCAGTATTAATTATTCTCGAAGACATGACTAATATAGCCCAACAAGCACAACAGCTTAAATTGGCTTCCTTGGGGCGTTTCTCAGCCAGTATTGCCCATGAATTGCGTAATCCTTTAGGAGCAATAGCGCATGCGGCACAATTATTAGGAGATGATGAAGAGTTAAGCAAAGAAAATGCTCGTTTAAAACAATTAATTCTAAATAATTGTGGCCGGATGAATGGCGTGATAAAAAATGTTCTACAACTTACCCGACGCCAGCAATCTCAACCTCAAGTGAATGACATCGCTTCTTTTCTAGAGCAGTTCAAGCAGGATTTCTGTCATAACAATCAATGTGATTTTATAATTAAACTACCTAAAAACAAGCAATTGGCGGTAGTCTTTGACAAAAGTCAGCTGGAACAGATTTTGGTTATATTATGTGATAATGCAATGCAGCATGCCAGGGACGCGCAGGGCAACGTTACTATACTCATTGCTGTAAAATCATCAGATTATAAAATACTCGTAACGGTGAGTGATTCTGGACCTGGTATTCCTGTAGAGAATAGAGATGTTATATTTGAGCCTTTTTTTACAACGTTGAGGAATGGAACAGGAATGGGATTGTTTCTCGCCAGAGATTTATGTGAAATTAATCAGGCAAGATTAAACTTGGTAAATTCCAATAAAGGGAGTTGTTTTGCCATTACCTTAAATTCGTCGGATGAATTATTAATATGACTAAAAGCAGAGTGCTTGTTATAGATGATGAGCCGGATATTCGCGAACTGTTAACCCTTACTTTGTCACGTATGGGTTTGTTTTGTGATACGGCTGCTGACTTTAAACAAGGGATAGAATCTATCAAGCGAAATAAGTACTCATTAGTTTTAACGGATATGCGTTTGCCAGATGGTGACGGCATAGAAATAGTCAAGTTTATTCAAAAATTTAAACCACAGCTCCCAGTGGCCGTAATTACTGCTTTTGGAAATGTTGAAGGAGCGGTAAATACTTTAAAAGCAGGGGCTTTTGATTACGTGTCTAAACCTGTCAATTTAAAGATGCTCAAGGAATTAGTTAAAACCGCTTTATCGATGAAAAACTCCATGCACGATAATCAGAATGAATTATTGGTTGGAGAAAGTCAGGTGATGCAACAGCTTAATGAGAATATTCATAAGCTTGCACGTAATCAAGCCCCTGTGTTTATTCAAGGTGATTCTGGCGTCGGTAAGGAGCTTGTTGCTCAGTTGATTCACGCTAATGGTCCCAGAGCCGATAAACCATTTATTCCAGTTAACTGTGGTGCGATTCCAAGTGAGTTGATGGAGTCGGAATTCTTTGGTCATAAAAAGGGAAGTTTTACGGGAGCAATAGCGGATAAAACAGGCTTATTTGTAGCCGCCCAGGGTGGGACTTTGTTTCTTGATGAAATTGCTGAATTGCCCCTTGCGATGCAAGTTAAGCTACTTCGTGCGATACAGGAGAAGGCGATTAAACCCATTGGGGAATTATATGAGGTTCCTGTTGATGTGCGTATTTTGAGCGCCAGCCATAAAAATTTATTAGAAGAAATTAACCTCGGAAGATTCAGACAAGATTTATATTATCGGGTTAATGTAATTGAGTTACGCGTTCCTACCTTAGCAGAAAGGCTTTCTGATATACCTTCTTTAGCTGAGACAATATTAAAAAAATTAGCCAAAAATCAGAACAAAAAAATCGTTACTCTTAAACCTGAATGTTTGACTATACTACAAAATTATCGTTTCCCGGGGAATGTGAGAGAGCTGGAAAATATTTTAGAACGAGCTATGGCTTTGTGTGAAGAGGATACAATCGAAGCCAAAGACTTACATTTACCTCAAACAACGACTACTGTACCTCCTGCTTCACCTCAAAGTTCAGCTAACTTAAATGGCTTTCTGCAAGATCAGGAAAAAGAATTAATTCTTAATGCGCTTGATAAAACAAAATGGAATAGAACGGCTGCTGCTCGTTTATTAGGTATTAGCTTTAGAACTTTACGATACAGATTAAAAAAATTAGGTCTGGATTAAAAGGGGTTGCAACAAACTGTTCTAAAATATCTTGGTGTGGATTGAATCGGGGTATAGGTAATAATTTAGTTGCATCCCAAGCCTTTAATGGCGTCATGAATTTTAATCCCTTCTTAAAAGAGGGGCTGCGGATATATGCCACTACTTCTCTAATAAAAGCCAAAGCGTAATAAAATACATCGCATTATCTGGATATAGTACTATTTAAGGGATAACCCCTGTCTTTGCTTTCACAAAGACGGGAAATAGTTCTTGCTGTCACCATCTATTTAAAATTTATTCCCTATAAGCAGGTGCTTTAGGAAGAATAGCATCTTTAGTCGGTTCTATCTCCACAGCCAATTCCTGATAAATTTGTGAAAAAATTCCCAATCGTTTTTTAAGAGTATCTTTTAATTGCATACGGATGTTTTCATCGCTAATGCTCTTATTGATGATGTTTTCATATTGATCAAAAGGTGTTTCGGTAATTTTTTTCAAGGCAGACAAAAATTCATTAGTTCTGGTTTCAGAATTAAGAATTTTTAAACAGTCAGGATGCATAAGGAATTTTTTCATAAAACATTGTCTGAAAAAATCCACGCCACTTTTCTCTACTCGATTTTGAAGTTCGTCAGCAGTCAATTCATGGTTATCTGTATTCAAGTGAAATAGAAAATCTAATTCTTTTAATACACTACTATAGTTATTGTAACTTTCTGAAGAAAAATACTGTGAGAAACAAAACTCCGGATCCAATCTTCTGATCAATACATCCTCATCTTCTGCGACCCCGACTACATTGCTTACGTCAGGATCTCCCAAAAAAAAGCTGATCATTAAGGAGAAAATTAAACTTTTAACTGGTTTGTTTAAACTAAAAATGTCCTCACCTTCTGCCAGGAAATCAATTTTTGAACTCATTCTATAATAGATAGGCTCAACATCATCTTCCAGATCCTCATCCACTTCTCCTTTACCAACAAAATATTCAGGTTGTCCTTCTCCCATTAATAAAGCATAGAAGTTGCCGCCACAGACTGTTAATTCTATTGTGGTTTTTAATGAATGAGCATGCCATTCCGTCCGGTTGTAAAATAACTCTCCTCCGGTTGAGACAAAAAATTTTCTATGCGTTTTTGTCTCCACGGCCTCCTTAGTATCCATATCAATTATGCGTACTAATTGGTTGCCATTAATAGAGATATATTCATCAATCATTGATTCAGTGGAGGTTGTTTCCGACACTATCGGTGTACCAATTATGAAAGGGCTTCCCGAATTGCTTAGATTAGGGCTTGCCATGCTACTGCTGCTTTCCGAATCCGATTCATGCTTCCTTTTTTTATCTTTTGGCAGCGGGAGTAATTTCGATTTAAGGTTGGAATAATGAAAGAAAGTTGATTTGTTATTCATGAATTTCACCATAAAAGCAAATTATTATACATTAATTAGTCATTTTAAGTAATTCATATTCATTTTATCTTGTGAAAATGGCTAATATTTATTCATTAATTTGTTAATAATCTTGAAATGAAATTTTTATTGCAGACATTGAAATACCTGAATGCTTAGTCTAAGGTTATAAGACGCGATGAACAGTGTTCACGCGAATTCTAAATAAATTGACTACTAAGGAAAGTTATAATGAACTCATGGAATAGTGTTGTTTTCTTAAAAACAAAAAATGCATGGTCTGATTCTGCTTCAATTGCCAAAATGAGCGGTGTGCAAAGCCTATGGTCTACCTCCGGTGATTGGGATTGGTGCATTAAGCTTGATCCGAAACATTCAACACCAGAAGAAACAGCAGCTTTCGTTAAAAATTTAAGAAATGCAGATTGGGTTGCTGAGACTAAAACCAGCTGGTGGAAAGAAGTCGCTGTAAAATAAAAAGTTTTATCTGACGCATTTTGAGAGATTAATTGGGCTAAAATGTCCTGTGGCACTATTGGACTGCTTGGCTAAGTTAACCTCTCAATAAGTGCGGGCAACGTCATCCCGAACACGGTGAGGGATCTCCTGAATATGGCTCTATGCCTGCACTTGAAGATCTCTCTGCGCTCGAGATGACGATTCTGCCCTGGACTTGTTGAGAAATTATCCTTAACGTTCCAGGGCTATATTTTTATTCTCTTTCTTATATACCGTCGTTATCTTTTCTCCATTCCAAACATAACTGAAATGAGAGCCTTGGTGGCATTTATGAATTATGTTGGGCTTAAATAAGGCAAAATTAGTTCCGACTGACCTTACTGAATGATAGACGCATCCATCTTCTTGCTTTTCCTTGATTTGAGCACCCAAATTTTGACTTAATTTATAATCTATAAGTGAATAGATGGGTTCCGTTTGTTTATTCAAAGCCGTTAAATCGAATAACTGTGCGCTAAAATCAGCAATTAAACTTCGCATGTCTAATTCTTGAGCAGGTTCATTGGTAAAAGATAAGAATTGTTCTTTATGATAGATCGTTTCTGCAATAGCTGTAGAAAGCGACTCAGCGGCATAATAAACTCCATAATCGCCATTAGAAAATCGGCTACCATCAGGGTTAATATGAGTGAACGCTGCCATAATGTATCCACATCCAGGAACAGCATATAAGCGTTCTTCCTTTGGAACTAAATTCAAGAGCCCAATTTCATCCTGAATTCTGGGATTTGTTAGCATTTGTACTGCAAACAGTGCGTCAAACTCATCCGGAGAAGCCACATCCTCAAACAGATGAATAGGAGGGAATTGGGAGGGAATCAAGCGATAACAACGTTGCTTCGTAAAGGGGCGTTTATGCAGTAAATCTAAAGAGTACATCAGGCTTTACCGCCTCTTTCTGCGTTAAGTCTGCTGGCAACAGCCCAAAGATCAACGACTCGTCCTTGCATCATGATATCCATAGCAGAGCGACCGTTATAAAAAGGCGCTTTATTGGGTTTTCTCACCCATTTATAAACGGATTCCTGATTGGAAAATAAAATTCTTAAAGCGGCATGAATGTTTAATAAATAAGAAATGCGCTCAATAAGATCATGGCTAAAAGAGGCTTTTTCAGGAGAGTTTTTGTATTTAAACCAGGTTGATCGTTTAAGACCTAATAAGATTAATGCCTCATCAGTGGAGCAATGCCATTTATCAAAAATATTTAAAACTACTTTAAACGCGGTTTGAACCTGTTCATTATTTATATTGGCTGAGGATTGAATTGGAATCATCGTATTCTCTACACTATGGCTTGATAGTCTAAATATAGACTAATTAATTAAAATAGTCCATATATGGACTATTCAAAACCATTGTCTGATGTTTTCGCTTTAATTCGTTTCCATGAATTTAATTTCATCAATCTTGGCTAAGATTCGTGCTTTTAAATAAGCGTCTTTTTTTGCTAAATCCAGAGCTACTTTTAATTGTGCAATAGCTGCTCTTTTTTGTCCCTCGAGCAACAAACATTGCGCTTGAGTAAAATAAGCATAACTTTTTTGATGTGCTTCTGCCTCTGCACGAGCCAGGGCGCGGCAAAGTTGCAGATCCTGTTTGTACACTCTACTTCCTTTTAAGAGAACACTGGTTGCTTTTTCTGCTTGATTAGCAGCGAGTAATGCTTCGCTGTATGCCATCAATGCCGCGTAATTATCAGGATAAGTATTCAGTATTTCTGCCAGACGGGAAAGAGCGGCCTGATGTTGCAACATTCCTGTTTCCGCTTGTGCCATTGCAATTTGGAAATAAAGATTCTCTTTATTTTGTTCCAGCAATGGTTTTAAACGGTCCGAGGCCTTCTGAAAATTATTATTATTTAACAAGGCAAGAACATAGCCATATTGGCAGGCAACATTGTGGTTTTGCTTGTGGCATTGATATTCATAAAAATCGAGTATTTTTTTATTTTCTGACGCCACTGAGACCCTGATTAATTCCTTGAATAAAGCATATTCTAAAGAGTCCGCATATTGTTTTTGGGGTAACCTGGCCGTACGATTTTCAGCTTCTGCGATTCGATCGGCATCCAGGGGATGGGTGCGCAGAATTGCTGGAACATTAGCGGTATAATAATAACGGGAATTTTCCTGCATTTTTTTAAAAAATGCAGCCATTCCTCGGGGATTGAATCCCGCTTTGATCAACATATCAATACCAATTCTATCCGCTTCTTTCTCTTTCGAGCGAGTAAAATTGATATTATCCTGCGAAAAGCCGGAAAGCGAAGCCATCATGGCCCCCATTCCTGCAGTGGGATTCAGGACTCCTAAAGCAGCTGATGCAAGCAAAGAGGCGAGCATGGGTATGCGCATCTGCTTTTGATGTTCTATCATAGAATAAAGATGGTGTAAGCGAACGTGGGCTATTTCATGAGCCATTACTGCAGCCAGTTCACTTTCATTGCTCGTAGTTAAAATAAGTTGGGAGTTAATACCAATATATCCTCCAGGACCTGCAAAGGCATTTATCTCTCTTGATTTAACTATAAAAAAGTAGGGTGCCTTAATGTGGCCGAAATGCGCAAGTTTTTTCCCTATGTTATTAACAAACTGACTGGCTAAGGGATTGCGTTCTACACTGTCTGATTGATTAATCTGTTGAATGAATTCTTTTTCTAATTGTTCCAGTTCCTCTGTGGAGTAAGGAGATAGACCCTGAGCAAATGAAAGAGGGGTCAAAAGAGACAAAATTAGTAGTACAATCCAAGATTTTAGTTTGGAAATTATGGGGTTAAAACTAAATTTTATGTTCAATTTAATCATTAGGCTACTCAAAAATTGAATAATTTGTTATCATTCGTGCACTTTTTAAAGGTGATTAATTGATGCACGAAAAGTTTCTGCTCACGGCGCTTGAACAAGCCAGACTTGGTCGGGGGCTCTGTGCACCCAATCCCAGTGTTGGCGCCGTTGCTGTGCAAAATGGCCACATTATAGCACAAGCTTGTCATCAAGGTGCAGGTACGCCACATGCAGAACAACTATTGTTAGCACAAATCCCACCTAAAATGCCAGGGGTTAGTCTTTATATTACTCTTGAACCTTGTAATCATTGGGGAAAAACGCCGCCATGTGTTGATGCGATCATTGAATATGGTGTTGAAGAAGTGGTTTTTGCTTATTTAGATCCTAATCCAATTGTGGCTCAAAATAATTCATCAGCTAAATTACGTGAACACGGAATAAAAGTTACGCATCTTCCTTTAGAGGAAATTAATGAGTTTTATAGAAGTTATGCCTATTGGACTAACACTCGCAAACCCAGAGTAACTGTAAAAATGGCACAATCTTTAGATGGTAGAATAGGGCAAGCGGAAGGAGACCGGTTGATTTTGTCTAATTCGTTGTGTGCCCAGTTTACTCATGAAATGCGTGCCGCTACTGATGTGATTCTGACTACCGCCAGAACAATCCAACTGGATAATCCAAAAATGAACGTCAGAGTAAATAATACGGAACAGGCCAAGCCCGTTGCTATTATCGATCGTCATTTAAGCTTAAATCCTCAGGCGACTATTTTTTCAACAGCAAGTCATTGCCATATATTTCATCATGATATAAAGGATGTGTCCTATTTTAATAGCAGTTTTCATCCTATGCCTTTAACAAATGATACAATGGATTTAAAAACCATAATCAGTCATTTAGGTGAGCTGGGATACCATGATGTATGGGTAGAGGCAGGGGGGGGCTTATTCAGTGCTTTGCATCAAGAGGGTTTGGTTCATCGAACCTATTTATACATCGTTCCAATAAGTTTAGGGCCAAAGGCAATTTCAGCCTACCAGAAAAATGGATTATTTGAACGAGCGCATACTGTTTCCTGGCATGCTATGGGGGATAATATGATAGCATGTCTCGATTGGCAGGAGGATTAGTGTTTACAGGATTAATAGAGAAAAAAGGCCGGGTTATTAGCAATGTTGCTCATGGCTGTTCAAATCGCCTGGTGATTTCATCATCGTTTGAAAATTTGCAATCAGGTGAAAGCATAGCAGTTAATGGTGTGTGTTTAACCTTATTACCCTCTGAGTCGAGTGAATTAAATTTTGATGTGTCACCTGAAACGCTTAATTTAACTACTCTTGCTCATTTATCATCCGGGGATTTTGTTAATCTTGAACGGGCTATGTTTGCTTCAACCCGTTTTGGCGGCCATTACGTAAGTGGCCATGTAGATACTACAGCTCAAATAAAATCCATTCGTTCAATTGATGAATACATTGAAATGGAGCTAACGGGGTTTAGTGCAAATGCCATGCTTTATTTAATTCCCAAAGGGAGCATTACAGTAGAGGGAGTGAGTTTAACTATTAATGCTGTAATAAACCAAAACGTTAAATTAATGCTGGTACCTCATACTTTGTTACATACAAACTTAGGGTCATTAGGAGAAGGTCAGCACGTGAATATAGAATTTGATTATCTTACCCGTATTGTTGCTCATCAGCTTCAAATCTTCGGGAAGTTGAACTGTGAGGTAGAGCCATGAACTATTCATTAGCCACTATAGAACAGGCAGTAGAAACACTTAAAGCCGGTAAAATGATTATTCTCATGGATGATGAGGACAGGGAGAATGAAGGCGATCTTGTGATGGCTGCGGAGCATGTTACTCCTGAAGCAATTAATTTTATGTCACGTTTTGGTTGTGGATTAATTTGCTTACCTATGGCCGATGAGTTGATTGATAAAATGCAGTTGCCGATGATGGCTCAGAATAATAAGTCGCCTTATGGAACAGCATTTACTGTTTCGATAGAAGCTGCTCAAGGGGTTTCAACTGGAATTTCAGCTCGCGATAGAGCACACACTATTAAAGTAGCTATAGATCCTGAAAGTGGCCCCTTGGATCTTATATCCCCCGGCCATATATTCCCTTTACGTGCCAGAAGAAAAGGTGTTTTAGAAAGGGCAGGGCAAACAGAAGGCAGTGTTGATTTGGCGAGAATGGCGGGTTTAATACCTGCGGCGGTAATTTGTGAAATTATGAATGAAGACGGAACGATGAGCAGACGCGATGAATTAGTATCGTTTTCCCAAACCCATCAAATTCCCATGGTAACCATTAAAGATTTGATTGAATACCGAATTCGTCATGAGACTTTGATAGAAGTTGCGGCAAGTACTCCCATTCCTTTGCAGGATAAGGGTATTTTTAATATGACGGTGTTTGAGAATGATTTAGATTCATCAGAGCACTTTGCTCTGGTCAAAGCCCCATTATTTGGCAATCAGGTGCCCTTGGTTCGTGTTCATTCTGAATGCATTACAGGCGATGTTTTTGGCTCCTGTAAGTGTGATTGCGGGAAGCAACTGGAACACTCTCTTGAGCTGATCGCTGCTGAGGGGGGAGTCCTCATTTACTTACGTCAAGAAGGTCGAGGAATTGGATTAGCTAATAAATTGAAGGCTTATGCCTTACAAGATCAGGGTATGGATACTGTTGAGGCCAATCTTAAATTGGGTTTGCCTGCTGATGATCGAGATTACGCTATTGCCTATCAAATACTTAAACATTTGGGTATCGAAGCATTAAGATTGATGACTAATAATCCTTTAAAAATTGCTGCTGTTGAACAATATGGAATTACGGTTACTGAGCGTATTCCTTTAGAAATTGAGCCTACACGCGAAAATCGCAGTTATTTAAAAACTAAAAAAGAAAAATTGGGACATTTATTGTCTATTGATTAGGGATAAATATGAAAGAAATTAAGGCACTTGTTGGTGAGTCTAATAATACATTTCCAATTGCATTGGTGGTCAGTACTTTTAATCAACCCATCACTAATGCATTAAAAGAAGGTGCGCTGCAACGATTGACGGAACTTGGATTTACCTCGAGTGAGATCACAATAGTAGAAGTACCTGGAGCTGTAGAGATTCCCTTAGTGGCGCAACTGCTAGCCAAAAGGAAATCCGTTCAAGCTATCATTACTTTAGGTGCTGTTATTCGTGGTGAAACGAGTCATTATGACTATGTTTGTGATCAAGTAAGTCAAGGTTGCCAAAGAGTCATGTTGGATTTTGATATACCTGTGATTTTTGGGGTGCTTACCACAGAAAATGAAGAACAGGCTTGGGATAGATTGGGTGGTAAGCACGGACACAAAGGGCGAGATATGGCTGATTGTGCTTTAATGATGCATTCAATAAAGCAACAATTAGAAGAAACGACTGTTTAAACTGAAACAGGTCTCTGAACGCACAGCCAAAACAAAGCAATATAGAGCTTGATGTGCGCGATAAAACGGGACCTGTCTGCTAATTCCCAAAAAAATCACGCAGTTTATAAAATATAAGAGCCATTGCCCCCCGACTTGCCTGGGTTTCTGCTAGAGCATCTAGCATGAGAAAGGCATGGACGGTGGCTTCAAATCGTACCGACAAAACGGGAACCCCTGCCTCAATGAGTTTATGAGCATAGGCTTCACACTCATCACGGGTTATATCGTACTCGGTGCTAATGATGAGGGTGGGGGGCAACCCGGATAGTTGCTCAAGGGTAGCGTGGAGTGGTGCTGCTGTAGGCTGTTTTCGAGCTGCAACATCAGGACAATAGTAGTTCCAAAGGCATTGAATTGCTTCTACAGAAAGAAAATAACCCTCTGCAAACTCCCGATAGGATGGCTGATCGAAGGTCGCACTCGTTACAGGGTAGAGAAGAAGCTGAAAACCTATTTTAGGTCCTTTCCGTTCTTTTGCTAGAAGAGTTACAGCTGCAGCAATATTCCCCCCTGCACTTTCTCCAGCAATAGCTAATCGTGAAGCATCGAGATTGAGTTGGCTCCCATTTTCAGCAATCCATTGGGTCACTGCATAGACTTCCTCGATAGGGATTGGATATTGTCCTTCTGGCGCTCTTTGAAATTCCACAAAAACAAGAGCCGCGCCCGTGCCATTCGTCAACGCAGCTATCAAACGCTCATACATTTGATAATCTCCACGTACCCAGCCACCTCCATGAACATAGACCAGAACTGGTAAAACCCCAGAAATACCGGGTGGGCGAAGGATGCGTATACTCACCTTGCCGTTTGGACCAACAGGAAGCTCTCGTACCTCAGTCTCGACAGGTTCTTTCTTAACAGAAACCATTGTTTGTAGGTGCTTAAAAGCATCTCGAGCTTGTTGTGGTGCGAGTTCATGAAATCGAGGCCCCGGATGGCTATTCACCCGGTCTAAGAACGCCTGAACTATAGGATCCATTATAGGTTTGGATTTCATCTGCAGCGCAAAAATAGTTTTTCAAGATAATTTATGCTATCAATTTCAACGTATCATGTAAATCGAATAGTGAATCTACGAGTGGAGTCAAATTAAAGGCGGCCCAGGGATGGGCTTGAGATAAGCTGTAGATGACCTCTTAGGAACGACAATGAAGTGTATAAACAAAGCCAGTTTAATAAATTCTGGAAGAGGGGATGAGATAATCCCAGAGTAAGAAGTACCCTGAGTCTACCTTCATTGCTCCTATTTTATTTAAAAACTGGATTTAAAACTTTCAACTCGCTCATTTTCTGAGGTGTCATCTATTCCTTCAAGTTTTTCGCGAGCTTCTTTAATTTGAGCTTTCATCTCGGCAAACTTACTGTCCAGACGTCCTGTTTTTCCATTTAATTGCTCAAGTTCTGCTGAATGTCTTGTTATTATTGATTCCAGACACTCCAGAGAGGTGTTTATATCGGCCAGCGAAGAGGAATCTTTCATCATATCCATTGTGAATAAAAGCTCGTCATAAAAATTCTGTGCAATCGCAGATTTAGCTTGCGTCAACTCATTTTGAAATACATCTCTTAATAATATTGTTTTGGTACTGTTAAGGTAATCATCAAGAGAATTTAAATTACTCTTCATAATCGATTTAACACTATGTACAATATCTGTTGCTGAAACTTCATGCCATGGCTGTTTATCACCTTTTAAATAAACTGGTTTCGATTGTAGACCAGATTCCTTGCCGGGGGGATGTTGTAGAAATACTTTAGTTTCCGAAATGTCCACCCCTCTATCACTTAAATATTCTAAAAAACGTGCCACAGAATACAAAGAGGGCTCATAATGCCCACTATAAGTATTAATACTAATTAATTTACCATTTTTTATCTCCATTTCCCCAGCAGATAATACTGGAGCCCCTGCATTCATTGAGGAGTGGGCTAATTTTCTACCTTTTTTATCCAATGTCATAGACAAATGTTCAAAAACAGAAAGTTCGCCATTCGCATTTAAAGTGAATGCTACAAATCCTCGTTTGTCATGTGCTATTAATCTGGAGGAATCAAAAACTTTACCTTCTTTATGAAGTAATCCGTTGTGTATTTCAATACTATACTCCGCTCTTTCCTCCGGGGTTAAATACGTAGTTCCATGATATTTATCTTCACGTTTATCCTGTCTATTCACATCGAGCAGATTCCCTGCATTAAAATCTCTTTGGATATCCTCTTCTGGAGAAATTTTAGTACTTGTTGTGGCCTTCAATACCCTGGCCTTTTCGAAGTGATATTTTCCTGACGATAATACTGGAATGTAGTTTGGATTTTCTTGTTTTTTACTTTCTCTTTCTGCCATCAGATTAGTTAATATCTTATTCAGCTCATTCTTTTCATTGGAAAATTTCTTTATATCAAAAACATAGATCATAAAATCAAGAGCTTCAATTCGGTCTTTATCAGATAGGGCTTGGTTTTTATAATCAGCCCAAGCTTGATCTAGTCTTGTTGCTACGGTTCCATTTTTGCTGGAAAAATAATTTTTAGCCATTTTAGAATTCTTAAAAAAACCACATATGGTTTATTATAGATCTAAGTGCGTAAATTTGCATCCCCTGGTTTTATTTATGCTTAATTGTTTAGTATCCTCAAGAAAAATGTCCTCCTGATTATGAGTAAGAACATGAAAAAATCTTTTTTTCGTATATGGAGAATTAATTTATTAAATTTCTGTCATTTATATCCTCACTTTGATAGAATTAAATCCCGTTTACATGCAAATTTAATTTAGCACCAATTTGGTGGACGCGGCATTTAACGGGATCAAACATGACAAATTATATTTTTATTACTGGTGGGGTAGTGTCTTCTTTAGGTAAAGGCATTGCAGCCGCTTCACTCGCAGCCATTCTTGAGGCTCGCGGTCTCAGTGTTACTTTAATTAAACTTGATCCGTATATTAATGTTGATCCGGGTACTATGAGTCCGTTTCAGCATGGCGAGGTTTTTGTGACCAATGATGGCGCTGAAACTGATCTCGATCTGGGTCATTATGAGCGTTTTGTTAATACTACTATGACAAAACGTAATAATTTTACTTCTGGAAAAATTTACGAAAACGTCATTAAAAAAGAAAGAAAAGGCGATTATCTAGGTGGGACAGTTCAGGTAATTCCTCATATTACTAATGAAATCAAAAGATGCATCAAACTAGGCGCTGATGGATTTGATGTGGCTATGGTAGAAATTGGCGGTACAGTGGGCGATATCGAATCACTGCCTTTTCTTGAAGCAATCCGCCAAATGCGTATTGAGTTAGGTGCACAAAGAGCTTTATTTATCCATCTTACCTTAGTTCCTTATATTGCAACTTCTGGGGAAACTAAAACAAAGCCTACTCAACATTCTGTTAAAGAATTACGCTCTATAGGTATCCAACCCGATGTTTTGATTTGTCGTTCAGAACAGCCCTTATCAATGAGTGACAGAGCCAAAATTGCCCTGTTTACCAATGTTGAAAAAGAAGGGGTTATTTCTCTTGAGGATGCTCGAAGTATTTATCAAATACCTATGATGTTACATGAGCAAGGACTGGATGAAATTGTAGTAAAAAAATTAGGCCTTGATGCGAAACCAGCTGATCTCAGTGAATGGCAGCGTGTTGTTGATATGCAGGCTATACAAACCGGGAAAGTGAAAATAGCTATGGTGGGTAAATATACCGAGCTAAATGATGCTTATAAATCAATTAATGAAGCATTGCTTCATGCAGGAATTCATACTCAGACTAAAGTTGAAATAGTTTATTTGGATGCTGAATTAATAGAAAAACACGATGCATCTCTGCTTGATGGCATGGATGCAATTCTGGTTCCCGGCGGATTTGGAGAACGAGGAGTTGAAGGTAAAATTAAAGCAATTCAATATGCTCGTGAAAATAAAGTTCCCTTTTTAGGAATCTGTCTGGGCATGCAAACCGCTGTGATTGAGTTTGCCAGAAATGTTGTAGGGTGGGCTGATGCAAACTCTACTGAGTTTAATAAAGGAACAAATCATCCTGTGCTTGGATTAATTAGCGAATGGATGGATGCGGACGGCAGCAAACAAACTCGTGACGAGAATACGGATTTAGGTGGAACAATGAGGTTGGGAGCGCAACTGTGTCAATTGGAAGAAAATACGTTAGCTCGAACAGTTTATGGAAAACCGCAAATTATTGAACGCCACCGTCATCGCTACGAAGTGAATAATACCTATATTGAAGAGTTGGTTGAGCATGGCTTGATTATTTCCGGCCGTTCAGCAGATAATTCATTGGTAGAAATGGTTGAGTTACCTGATCATCCCTGGTTTTTAGCCTGTCAATTTCATCCTGAGTTTACGTCTAATCCCAGAGAAAGCCATCCACTTTTTAAACAATTTGTACTTGCAGCACGTAAAAAACATCAAGAAAAGGATTAAGCATGAACTTATGCGGATTTGAAGTTGGGTTAGATAAACCTTTATTTTTAATAGCAGGCCCTTGCGTTATTGAAAGCGAGGCGTTAGCACTGGAAACAGCAGGTTATTTAAAAGAAATGTGTGCTCAGTTAAGCATTCCATTTATTTACAAATCCTCTTTTGACAAAGCGAATCGTTCTTCTATTTCCAGTTATAGAGGCCCTGGGTTTGAAAAAGGATTATTGATTCTTGAAAAAGTAAAATCACAAATTGGTGTGCCTGTATTAACCGATGTTCATGAAGATACTCCTTTGCTTGAAGTCTCTAGTGTGGTTGATGTCTTACAAACACCGGCTTTTTTATGCAGACAAACCAATTTTATTCAGAAAGTGGCTGCTATGAACAAGCCCGTTAATATAAAAAAAGGCCAATTTTTAGCTCCTTGGGAAATGAAGCATGTCATTGCAAAAGCCAAAGCTGAAGGTAATCAACAGATTATGGCCTGTGAGCGTGGAGTGAGTTTTGGCTATAATAATTTAGTGTCTGATATGCGTTCTTTGGCTATTATGCGCGAAACAGGGTGCCCTGTGGTTTATGATGCGACCCATTCAGTGCAATTACCTGGAGGGAATAACGGCGTTTCAGGGGGGCAGAGAGAGTTTATCCCTATCCTTGCCAGAGCGGCGGTGGCAGCAGGAATTTCAGGATTGTTTATGGAAACCCATCCTGATCCTGATAAAGCATTAAGCGATGGCCCCAATAGTTGGCCATTAGCCAAAATGAAGCAATTATTAGAGTCTTTAAAGGCCATTGATACTGTGTATAAAAAAACAGGCGAAATTAGCGCATAATCACCAAGCGGTTGTAACCGGGTAAGGTTTGGCTGTAATCAGCTAAAACTGATTCTCCGATATCCCGGGTTACACTTCGCTATCCCACGTTTCATTTTATCTCATCCTGATGCAAATAATGGGTCGCTTAGCTGCTACCCTTTTTGAATTGATCTAAAGTCGACCTGCTTATTGTTGCAGTTTTGTTTCAAATGTATAAATATTCTTTTATTCGGTTAACTTTCTTTTTAGAATGGGCGCTCCTAATATGGTGTATCAAAATATTATTTTTGTACTGTAAAAGCAATGCACTTTAAGGATTGCCTCTTTAAGGCATTAAATGGGAGATAATAATGAGGGACCGCGAAACATTATTAAAGAGACAATGCTCCGAATTGAACACCCATGCAGAGATATTGACCCAAAGCATCCCTTCATTTGAAATCTCTTATGATCACTTAATGGAGTTATTAGACACTGGCAAATTAAATGTTTGGGAGTGGGATCTTATTACCAATGAAGTCATTGATTTTGGTTACTCAGGCTCGCTATCCATTTTAGACGAATACAAAGATGTGGGGAATATAGAACATTTTATAACCCGGCTTCATCCTGATGATCGTGAACATATTGAAAGAAAGTTGACCAATGCTCTCGTAAATTTTGAAGATTATAGTGCTGAATTTCGCATTCAATTTATCGAGGGGAGTTACGAATGGGTATTAGCAAGAGGTCGTTATATCCGAGACGCTGATAAAAATCCCATTAAAATGATTGGTACATGGCGTTTCATTACAGAGCAAAAAAATACCCAAGAATTAATTCAACTTCAACAGACAACGCTCAATCGTTTATCACGGTGTTATTTTTTAGGCGAGGTGGCATCTTCTTTATCTCATGAAATCTCTCAACCGCTCTGTGCCCTTAATACCTTTCTTACCGGTAGTATTTTGCGTTTACAGCACGATGGTATAGAAAAAAAAGAATTTGCAAATATACTTCAAACAGCAGCGAAACAAGTAGATTTAATCAGTACTATTATTAAGAGAATAAAACGGTTTGTTACCCATGGGGAGTTACATTTTGAGTCAGTTAATATTGCTTTATTAGCAAATAACGCTGTCAAAATGGCTAAATTTTATTCCAATTTTCCGGTGACTATAAAATATGACTTTGATGAGAGGTTAACTGAAACGAATTTAGATCGTAATCAAATTAAACAGGTATTTTTAAATATAATTAACAACGCATTTGAGGCGATGTTTGAAGCCTGCACCAGCCACCCGACATTATTTATTCAGATAGAACAGGCTGATTCATGGATAGTGGTACGTATCATCGATAATGGTCCGGGGATTCCAAACAATGTAATTGATAATCTATTTACCTCCGCTTACAGCTCAAAAGAATATGGTCTTGGTGTTGGTTTATCTATTTGCCGCAAAATTATCCAGGCGCATGGCGGGTCTATAAATATTGCAAGAAACCTCTCCGGTGAGGGTACTGTATGTAGTTTTAAATTACCTTATCGTAGATCGAATCATGAATAACAATACTGTTTATATCGTTGACGACGATGTTGAATTGCTGAATGCACTAAAATGGCTTTTTGAATCTATAAATTTTAAAGCAAAAACTTATCTCCATGCATTTGACTTTTTAGAACAATATAATCCTAATGATAGGGGATGTTTAATTACTGATGTTTGTATGCCGGATATGAGCGGGTTAGAGTTGCTTGAAAAATTAAAAACTCAAAATAGCTTATTGAATGTCATAATTATCACTGGTTTTGGTGATATACCTATGGCTATAAGAGCAATGAAAGCTGGGGCAATTGATTTTATTGAAAAACCCTTAAATGAACAGGATTTGTTAGAACTTATTCAAAAATGCCTGGTACATTACAACGTGGATTATTCTTCAAATTTTATTATTGATAAAGATAAACTCTTGACTGAGTCTGAACTTCAAGCACTGGATTTGATTTGGAAAGAGGATTAAATTAATAGGGCATTCTTTCATTAAGATTTTATTTCTGTGTAGCTAATCCGGCGCGACCTGGGCTATCGGTGGCTTAAGTCATAAAATATTTACCCGTCTCAAAGCAAGATATAATATACTATAAACAACAAGGACGTTGGAGTAATGGATATGCGCGGAAAAAAGAAAGAGCAAATTAGTTCTCATCATAAAAGTCCGTTATGCCGGATTAACAAGCCACAAAAAACCAGGAATGCCAAACAAACTTATGAGCGAATTGCTTGCGTATTCCAAGGGGGCGGGGCATTGGGTGCTTATCAGGTAGGTGCTTTTCGAGCGATTCATGAAAAAGGCTATCATCCGAATTATCTCGCTGGGGTTTCAATTGGGGCTATTAATAGTGCCATTATTGCGGGTAATCCACGAAATAAACAAATAGAAAAATTAATGACTTTTTGGGAGACCGTTATTCCCAAGCTATGGAGTGACTCCTTCATCGAGGATGAAGGACCTGATTTTGCACGCCATCTACACAATCACTTGGGGTCTTTGCATGCTGTTATGTACGGCCTGGAAGGTTTTTTTATGCCTCGTCTTTTTCCTCCAACTCCTCTTTCTCGTGATACCCCTGATAAATTAAGTTATTACGACACGTCTTGTCTGCGTAAAACGCTGGAAAACTTAATCGATTTTGACCTTATTAACGATAAAAAAGTGACGTTGTGTCTTGGTGCTGTAAATGTGGTTTCTGGCGAAATGGAATTTTTTAATAACCAAAAGATGATTTTGACCCCCGATCACGTGATGGCCAGTGGTGCTTTGCCACCAGGCTTTCCGGCAGTTAAAATTGGAGATGATTATTATTGGGATGGAGGCATTTACGCAAATACTCCCTTGGTTACAGTGCTTGATGCCTTGCCTGAACTGGATACTTTATGTTTTGTGGTCGATTGTTTCAGTCTTAAGGGGAAACTTCCGCAAACCATGGATGAATTGGAAGAACGACAAAAAGATATTCGCTATGCCAGCCATTCCCGTCGATTAACAAACGTTTACACCAGTCGCCAGAATTTACAGGCAGCCATTCAATTTCTTGGGGAAAAGTTAACTCCCGAAGCCAAGCGCGATCCTGAAGTGAAAAAAGTACTTGAGCTGGGACATAGCAAACATTTCAGCGTCGTTCATATTATTTACCGCGGCACTTCTTTTGCCCATTCTTTTAAAGACTATAATTTTGCTCATTCAGCGGTTAATCATCGTATGAATATTGGCTATAAGGACGCGATGGAGGTATTGAATAAACCTGATTGGGAGAAAAAGTCTGACAAAGCGTTGGCCTGTTCCATTTATGGAGTTACTGAGGATTATTTTGAACAGCACTAAGGTTGATAACTTAACACAGCGAAGTAGCCTGGTTGCAAGCAATCAGGCGACCCATTAGTTCGCTTTTGAGGGTAAAGTTAAAATCTAATCAGGCTGATTTTAGATTGGCAATTAACGTATAGAGAATCCTAAAGGGCGAGTAAACAGAGAATGACTATAGAATATTTGATTTTAACAAGATAACCAAGACTTGGCGGAGAGGCAGGGATTCGAACCCTGGGAAGGTTGCCCTTCAACGGTTTTCAAGACCGCCGCATTCGACCGCTCTGCCACCTCTCCGACAGGGATGAATACTATCGTAAGCCCTGTGCTTTTGCAAATAATTTTTTTATTTTTATATAGAAATTATTTATGACTTAATAGGAATTAATTTTAGGATTTGTTGACTATAGGTACTTACTTCAACGAGTTCGTGATGTTGCATCAATCATATTGGTATTAATTGATGCAACAATGCTGCTCTGTTCGCAGCACGTCCGTTTCTTGAATGGATAACCGCTCTAAATTATCCTGATTAAAAAGAAAATATTGATTTCCCGTTAAAATTGCATAATAAATTTATCGTAGTTGTTTTTAAAATCACTACTATTTTGATACTGAATTAAGGCATCATTTATTGCATTTAATAAACCCCGATCGCTTGCATTAACCGCGATTCCTACTCCATAACCATATACAAAGGAAGGGCCTATTGCATAGAACTTTCCTGAAGAATTAGCCTCCCAATATATTGCTGCTGGATTGTCGACCAAAACGAAATCAACTTCATTCTTGCCTAAGCCTTCCAGCAAAAGCTCATTAGTATCATATTCTTTAAGGACGGGATTTTTTATTCCCATATCCTTAATTTGCTCTGCAAAAATAGTACCTGCTACCACCCCAATTTTTTTATTTTTTAATAATTCCAAACTAAAAGGAGGCTTTACCCCGGTACGCGGGTAAGGGGCTAAAAAACGAGAGTAACTTAATAAATAGGGGGTACTGAAATTAACTCGTTTGGAGCGTTCAGGCGTAATAGTAATATAACTTAACGCTACATCTACTTGTCTGTTCTCAACTGCCGATAATAGTTGCGCAAATTTCATGGTACGAAATTCACATTTGCGTTTCATGATTTTGCATAGACTATTCATCATCTCTATATCAAAACCATAATTTTCATTATTTGTTCCTTGCATGGCAAAAGGAGGGAGGAAGCCGTCGATTCCTATCTTTAATGAGTTATTATCTGCATGCAAAGCAGAAATGATGCAGATAAAGGTAAGCAATAAGCGGCGGATAAAATTCATTTTTTAGTCTTCATGGCAAAGTATTGAATAGTACTTTGAGTATAACAAAAAAAGTCTCATTCACAACGAAGATGTTTTACTTTTACATGTTGAAATTTCCTCAATAGATCAAAATATTAGCTATTGATTATATAAATACAAGAATAAGCGCAAGAGTGTTCGCAAATTAGCTAGTCCTAGGTATAATGTCCCCAATTTTCGTGTCCCTGTGGGTATACGCAACAGATACAACTTATAGGTGTGGTTTATGAAACGAGTTCAGATGTTATTCTTGGTAAGTCTTATTATTGCTTTGTCTTCATGTTCCAAATGGAAAAAAGATGATGAGGAAAATAATCCTTTTAAAGGAATGACTGCAAAACAACTTTACGTGGAGTCTCAAAAGGCTTTAAAGAAAGAAGAATATGCTACTGCTGCAAAAAAGCTTGAAGCGATCGAATCAATGTATCCTTTTAGTGATTATACTGAAAGTTCACAGATGGAATTGATTTATGCTTATTATAAAAATGAAGATTATCCTTCCGCCGCAGCGACAGCAGAACGTTTTATTCATCTCTATCCTCGAGCCAAGAACGTAGATTATGCCTATTACATGAAAGGCTTGGCTAATTTCCAACAAACTCGCGGCGTCTTTGCAAAAATATTGCCTATGGATGAGTCATGGCGTGATCCTGGGACACAGACTCAAGCTTATATGGATTTTTCTATTTTGATTCAAAAATTCCCTAACAGTAAATATAAGGCAAATGCGTTACAACGGATGATTTATTTGCGGAATATGTTTGCTCAGCATGAACTCAATGTTTCTATGTTTTACTTCAAACGTAAAATGTATGTAGCGGCTATTGAGAGGGCTGGTTATCTGGTGAAAAATTACCCACAGGCACCTAGTACTCAGCAAGCATTAACGGTGATGTATCAAGCTAATATGGCCTTAGGCCTTAAGAGCGCAGCAGAAGATGCCATGAGAGTGTATCAGGCCACCTATCATACCTCTAAGATGCCACGACTCACCTATACGAAAGGGTAGTCATTATTGAATGTAGCCCGGGTGAAAGTGAAAACTGTAACCCGGGAATTGCAGCACCTCATCCCCGGGTAACGACTTCGTCTCCACCCAGGCTACAAGAAACACCACGAAAAACGTCATCTCGAACGTAGTGAGAGGTCTCCTGGCTTAGGCACTGTGCCCGCATATGAAGATCCCTCACTATGTTCGGGATGACGATGCCTATATGAACCCGGGTAACGACTT
>NZ_JAJKBJ010000028.1 GCF_023618015.1 Legionella maioricensis | reverse complement strand
ACAGCGAACAAAAGATCGAGGAATTGGAAAAACGTGTTGCGAGTACGACGGAACAGTACAAGGAGCAATTGAAACAGGAAGCAGAAAAAGCGGCCCAATTGTTAAAAGAGACCACCGAACGTCTGACTCGGGAAAAAGAAGAGCTAAATCAACAATTGAATGAAAAATGGCGTTCTGCTGAACAGGCTCACGTTAAGGATCAAGAAAAGTTCATTACAGATATTTCTGAGTTACGCCGGCAGCTGCAAGAGTTAGATACTCAAAGCCGCGAAGAAATCCGTCTCTTGCGGGAAGATGCTCAACTTAAGGCTAGGGAATATGATCATGCTGTTAGAGACTTAAAGCAAGAAAAAGAAAGCGTGGCAGATGAAAGTGCCAAATTGATTCAGGAAAATATCTTCCTTCAAGATGATAATGAGCAATTGAGGCAACAAAACACCACTCTGCAAGATATCTTAAATAGTGATATTGAATTGCAATGCCACTCAATTGTTAGGGATAAACTGACCCCATTAACTAAAAATTATTTAGTGCATCTTGCTCGGGAAATACAAAAATCAGTAGCTCCTTCACTCGATATTAAGGTTAATGATGTATCAGGTCTTATTACTCAGGTTAATAAGATTATAATATGGCCTGACGATAAGGCTTTGCAACTTAAGCAAAAATTTGATGCAGTAAGTGATTTATATGCAACTCTTCAAGATAAGACTGTAATTAGGCCTAGTGAAAAAGTGACTAAGTTCTACGAGCAATTAAATGATGCGGATCAAGTAATTAAAACGCACCGTGATCCCACATGGAAACGCTATACAGCTAACGCTGCGGCTATATTAGGTATTATCTTGACGGGTATTTTCCCAGGTCTAATAGTGCTTGGTATTATGGCATTAAGAGGTAGCTCACCTAAGTTTTGGGAGTCTGCAGGCCAAACGTTTTTTGCCTCATCTTCAGGTGAAATCGTAAAGAATGTTCCTGATGTAGTAATGAACAAAGGGATTAAATAAAGTGTACTGTGGGATGGCTTAATTTAATAACCTGCTGTGTTCTTTATCAACACGCTATAATGATTTCTATAGCGCGTTTTTTGTTTATGGGATAATCATTTACTCTCTCACATCATCACGAGCCTTGGCGAGAGATCTCCTTAATTGGGTACCGTGCTATAACCAGGAGATCTCTCGCCAAGGCTCGAGATGACGTGAGATGGCTCGAGATGACGTGAGGTGGCTCGAGATGCCGTGAGGAGGCTCGAGATGCCGTGAGGAGGCTCGAGATGCCGTGAGGAGGCTCGAGATGCCGTGAGGAGGAGGTGATGGAGTTGTACGATTTTTGAATCAACTCGGATTAGTTGCTTATTGTATTGCTCATGGAGTTATTACTTTCATCAACTAAATCATCAGTCATTTTTATAAGGACCTTACGATCATTTTTGGCGAACAGTCCTATACCCACTGCTAGTAAAGCACTCCCTCCCGCTATCAGGGCAGTACTTGGAACCAGACCAACACCAGTAACTCCTAAAGCAACTCCCCCTGCGGCTACAGCAGCCCCTAAAAGAATCATGGCAGCTCCTAAAATATTCCACAAAGCATTTGTATTTTTTTGCATTCGCAAGGCATTTTGTTGGTATTCGGCAGTAATTGTCCGACGCGCTTCACCAGGTTGAGACATCAACAATTGAGTGGTTAAGGTAAGGTGATGAGCGAGAATGCCGGGTTGTTCACCACCTTCATAAAGCTTAAGAATCTGTTCTCTTACGGTGATTGCCTTTTGACGAATGGTTGGATCAGTCAATTGATTAATTACTTCATTGAGCTGACCCAGTTCTGCTCCATATAACTCATCTGTATGCACCAATAGATTCAACATCCTGGTATTATACTCTACGATATGACAGGTGATGTTATGTTTGGCAAGTTCTGGATAATGATTTTTAATCGTACTGATAAAATGGGCTGCTGTCGTTTTTTCAGGATTATTAAAGGCACCACATCCAGGCATGACAAACACAACCGCTACAGGTTGATTGATCCCTTTTTCTTTATATTGTTGTGCTAATTTAATTGCCTGTTGGCATTGCAAAGAAATACCCGCCGATAACATGCATCCTAAGGTACCTTCACCTCTGGGATTTTGTAATGTCGTGTTTGACGTGGAGCGAGCATCCAGCGGTGATGTTTCCATTTTACGTAAATCAGGAGCTGCATAACTGACTACAGTCACAGGGGTAAGAGTCGGAGGTGCTTCCAATAACGAAAAAATGTTCTCTACTGAGTTCAGATTTTTTGTATCGGTAAACCAATGAGTAGAAGTAAAGCCACCATCCACCGGAACCTCATAGACATTATTTTGCATATCGAAATAAATAGGTAATTGTGCCAATTCGTTATTAGTATTGGGAAAAGAAGTAAATAAATCATTAAAAAAATCTTCTGATTCAAGATAGGACTCTTTTTTCTCAACAAGATTGGCGCAAATAGTCAGTACCATCTTGAGATAACGTTTTTGATAATCTGCTACATCAATAGGTTCTGATTTTTCTGTATAGGCATACTGTCCTTTTTCATTATTACGTTGATGGACATCGTCAAAATGCAATACCATCTTTAATGCTTCGTCAGTATAACGGGAAAACAATTCTTCAACAGAGCCTGCAGAATACTTCGCAGCTCCATCTCGATGAGAGTTGGGGGCATTATCCGCAACAACCATTTTTCCTTGGGCGGATAAATCGTTTATCAATTGGATAACATCACCACAAAAAAACTGAATACCCGAATGTTGAGATGAAGATGGGACTGTTTTTTCTATCTGAGTCATTTGGGCTTTTATACTGTCTTCTTTTAAAAGAAGAATAAATTTTTGCAGACAGTCTTGATCATCTAAAGCAATCAGTAATTTATTTATGGCATCAAGCAAACCGGTTTCATTATCAGCAGTAATCGGAGTATTGGTTATTGCCTTTATTTCTTCAGGGTAGTTTTTAATTAACTGGGCTAAAAAAAAGGTTTGTGAACACCAATACTGTTTTCGGGCTAAAATTTGCTGAGGTGTATAAGTGAGATGGGTCATCATTTCGGTAAAGGCAAGAGAACGATTACTTTGTGCTTGCCGCATTTCTTCAATAGTCTTGGAAGGTCCTTTCATATAGGCATGAAGCGTATAACGACCTGCATTAAGAAGACCCATAAAAAAATTTGGCATACCGAAAATCCCACTGAGAAATAGAAAAGTATAACGATAAAGAATAATTGAGTCAATTTTTAGGCACAGTGATAACTAATCGCATTTACTGATATTAGGCAACGTCCCTGAAGTTTTTTTACACACTAGCGCGGGAGAGGGGGTAGATCGAGGTAATCTCAGAGAGTGGTGTATAAAATAACTTCAGGGACGTTGCCTACTATTGTATTTGCAATGAGTTTCTATAGTGAAACGTATTACCATCCTCCTTGGTAGGGACGATGTTTTTTCATCTGATTAAGGTTTTCACCACGATGATAATGAAGTTTCCATGCATTTTGCTTTGTCGTGTTATCCCAAAAAGGGTGGTAATCAATGGCAAAAAAGCGTTTTGATTGACCATCACTTTGTTGTTTGTATAAATTCAATCCGCCGCCGCCTTTGTTCTGATAAAGAAGCAATGCAACCCTATAATTGCCTTTACGCATCATAGCATAAGCTGCCATAGCGGACGTTAGGAAAGCAATACTACCATAAGGAATCGAATTCTTAGAAGATGGCTGCAGCGGTTCTTCATTCCCATCCATTTTTTAAATCCTGTTTCTAAAGCAATAAGGCACATTCTACCAATATTGCTTCAATAAAGTGACTTATTTTAATTTAAGTCCAGGAAAAATAGTTTTAACTTTCTCTTTTAAGATGACTTCTAATAATCCTACTGGCCATACTAAAATTTATAGAGGTCTTGTCTTTAGTCGGTTAATCTTCATTTTCATCAATGATGATATCTAGCAGTGGTCTTTTGAATGGTATGGTGCAAACGAAGGTGGTACCTTTTCCTGGACTACTGGACAATTCAATTTCCCCTTCCAAATCAGCCATAAGCTGCTTCACGATATGTAGGCCAAGTCCTGCACCTGAGTATTTATTTTGGTTAGCAGGATGGATACGATAAAATTTTTCGTAAATCAGAGATTGTTTTTCAAGTGAAATTCCAATTCCAGTATCAATGACTATTAACTGCAAGATAAGATTTTTATCATCAATCATTTTACCTAATTTCACTTGAACAGATACGCGTCCTTTTGTAGTAAAACGAATAGCATTGCTTAGTAAATTTAATAAAATTCGACGAAGTCTATAGGGATCGCCAATAAAAACTGTAGGTAAATCGGTCTCATACTCAGAACTTAATTTAAGCTTTTTGGAAACCGCAGCTGCCTGTTGCATGGTCACTGTTTTCTCAATGAGTTTTTTCAAATCGAATTTTTTGGCAAGTACTGCAGTGTATTCTGTCTGATAACGGGAAAAATCGATGATGTCATTTAATAAATCAAGGAACTCTTTTGCTGAGCCATAGGTAAGCTCAAGTAGTTCCTTTTTTTCAGGCTCAGTTTCAGCTTCGGCAAGCATCTGGACAATACTGTAAATCCCACTAAACGGAGTGCGTAATTGATGTTCCATATTGCGTAAAAATTCAGATTTTGCCTGGTTGGCTGTTTCAGCTGCCATTTGGGCCTGGCAGAGGTCTTGTTCGATCTTTTTTCGATCAGTGATATCAAAAGAAACGCCTAAAACCCCTATTACATCACCATTTTTATTATATAAAGGGGCTTTTTTAGATAAAAAGATAGAGATTTCGTCTGAATTTGCCAGTTGCGAGGCTTCTTCTCTGGTCAGGGTTTCTTTATTATTTATTACCGCCAAGTCAGATTCTCTTAGAATATCTGCTTCGTGCTGCCAAGGCATTTCATAATCTGTTTTACCAATCATTTCTTTAGGATCTGAAAATCCAGCCGATTTTGCCTGGGCTAAATTGCATCCTTGATAAACCGAGTCTTTATTTTTCCAATACACATGCCCTGGCAAGTTTTCAATAATGCTTGCAAGAGTCAGCTCAACCTTTTCTTTTTCAAGGCGGATCTTTTCTTCTGCGTTCTTTCTAGCGGTTATATTGATTGAAATACCCGCAATTCCACACAGTTCTCCCTGCTTGTTTAATATAGGGATTTTCTGGGTCAGGTATATCTGGTTCACTCCACTGATATCGCACACTTGTTCTTCAAAAATACAGGGGGCTTTTTTAAAAAGCACCTCCAGATCATTTTTTCTAATTTGGTCGGCCATCTGTTTGGGGAACAGATCGTAATCCGTTTTGCCGATAATTTGAGCGGGGCAGGCAAAACCCAGATTTGTTGCCTGCAATAAGTTGCAGAGTAAATATTCAAATTTTAGATTTTTCCAGTACATATGTACTGGGGTAGTCTCAATCATTTGCTTATATAAATCAGTTTGACTGAAGTTATAAAAATCTTTATCTGCCATAATATATCTTTCCTAAATTTATGGGTTAATCACCTGATAGGCGTCAAACGTAGACCCCATATAATTTTTTTCTAATTGATTTATCTCTTCTGTTACCGTACTGGCATAAATGTGCCGTAAGAAAAAGAGTGATGGATTTTGTCTAGAGCATCCTGAATGCAAGGCAAATTGTTGCATAAGAATTAGTTTATTCTCATGCAGTTTTTTACTCTCCAGACCATCATCGGAGTTCATCAATTCAAAAGGGTTTCCTCGAAAGGACTCCAGCCGTTTACCGGAGTACTGAGGATGGCTGGCTGTATTCGCTAAAATTAATTTCAAGGGTGTTTCGCGTAATGCACGCTCAATATATTCTTTGGGGGATTCATTGAGTGCATCTAGTGGATAACGCACCTCTCCAGATACGACCATACAATGTCGTGTCAGGTACTGTTGGCCTTGAGCGAGTAAGAGCGTATTGTGGTTCTCTGTATTCATTAATAAAAAATAAATAACTGCATTATCATTTTCTTGTCCATTTTGTTCTGATAGTTGATGGACAATAAAAAGGATTGGTAGTTGCTCTTTAATACAGTGATAAAAGATTATTTCACTGACTATATAACAGGGCAGTACTGCACGATCCTCATCAGATATTTGGTATAGGGCAGGTAAAACGTCTGTAAATCCATGTTCTTTGGGTAAGTCGTGTGCAATCTTTATTATGAAATTGCATCCTAAGGTACAAATCAGTTGTTGGTATTTATGGGTCAGTCTTTTTGACTTGTATTTGGAGATATGAAATTCTCTACTGATGTATTCCAAATTGATGGCAACCGGTATCTTATTTTCTCGAATATTGAAATGAGTTAAGAAATAACAGGCAATGATGAAAATAAAATCATTGCTTAATGAAAGCAGGAGCTGATGTCTTGCAAAAAACTCATTAATATTTTCTCTGCCATCAAGGTTTTTATTATAGATTTTTGAGTGCTTGATTGCATTTTCCCAATTAAAAATAGTATGTTCCAGTTGTACTCTATAATTTCGAAATAGTTCAATCTCCTGAATAAACTGATTCCTGGATTCGCTAGAGTTAAGCCATTTTTTGGCAAGGTTAAGTATTTTATAGGCTCTGATTTGACATAGATTTTCTCCTACTTGAGCATCGAATGACTCCAAGTGGCCTGCCACGAAGAGTTCCAGAGCGCTAATGGAAAAATCTACAATTGATTTAATAAAATAAAGATCGCTAAGCTTTTGATATTTATTAACCAATTGAGCATTTTCTGAATAGGGAAGCAAAGAAAGAATATTATGTTGCTCGTTTTGCTCATCAATAAACGCGTTCATCATATTCCTTGCTATCAATGAGTCTTGACGTATTTGTAATAAATAATCAAACAGGAAACCCAACCACAAGTAATGATGCTTAATAAATATCCTCCTGCAAGCAAATAATCCTTTTCTAATAATCCGTGTAACATGGTAAAAAGTTGGATGACATTAAAGCCAACAAAAGTCACTAATGAAACACCCAAGGCTGATTTCTTTTTAATTAAAGTAATAATTTGGGGGATAAATAGCGCGGCGTTAGCCAATAAACTAATTGAAAAACCATATTGAACGACGTATTCTGTTATTGACATGCTCACCTCATTTTTCCGTATTAATACCATTATATTGTCTTTTGCTAACCACCCATTAGTTTCTAACCTATCTATAATATAGCAGTATTTTTATGAATCTATTGTGTTGCTTTAAGTCGATTAGGTGTATCTTATTGGCGACAATGGCGGCTGCAGTTTTTGTTAAATAAATGCATTATACCATCCTGAGCGTTATATGACACAAAATTATACACCTATAAATATAGAAACTTTAATATTGGTTGCGGTTTGGGAGTCTCCTTTTGTATTTCAGGGCTCTTTTAAGATTATTGATAAAAGCAGGCATACAGAACGGTTTATTTTTTATAGGTGCGAATGTAATAAGTCTGAAAAAACCGATCTTCTTGAAGATGAATTCTCTCCCTATGATTATCAATTGACTCATTTATATCGTGTTGCTTCAGATCAGACTCAGCTCGAATTTATGGGACAATTAATTGATGATGCCTTATATTTATTGAAATACGCACTTTATGTATCCCTGACTGAAATGATACGCAATAACAAGCAATATCTCACTTATATTGATGAAGTTGCTCTTTTGGCTATTAGTAAAAGGGTCGGGGCTGTATTGAAAGAAGGGGTAGATATTCAAGAGGATAAGGATCTTGGTTTTGCTGTATCCATGGATTTTAATCCAAGTGAAGCTTTAGGCCAGGCTGCAGTATCTGCTTTGATTGTATAGGGCTATCTGGGTTTTCAAAGAGGGACATAAGTACTGGATCCACTGGCGCCAACTTTAGGGATACAAGACGTAGCCTGGGTGAAGGCGCAGCCGTAACCCGGGATCGAAACCTGATTTGTGCCTTTCCCGGATTACGCTGCGCTAACTAAAAGGATGTAGCCTGGGTGAAGGCGTAGCCGTAACCCGGGCTCGAAACTAATTACAACGCCTCAATTCTAATTTGATGTTCCATCAATTTTTCTTTAGCTTGTTGCGCCTGCATTAGTTTTTCTTGTTCTTTTGCTATAATTTCAGCCGGGGCTTTATCAGTAAACATAGGGTTGCTTAATTTTCCTTGGGCAAGACTAATGTCTTTATCCAGTTTAGCCATTTCTTTGGCGAGTCGAGAAAGCTCCGCTTCTTTGTCTATTAAATCCGCCATGGGAATTAATAGTTCAATGTCACCTAATACAGCCGTAGCAGATACCGGTGCTTTTTCCTCAGCGCTTAAGTAATGAATTTCACCTACTTTACTCATCGCTTTTAAAGTTTGTTGGTATTTCTCAACTCGTTTTTTAAGCACAGGAGTAATATTACGGATATGCAGAGGAATTATTTTGGCTGGTGAAATGGACATTTCACTACGTATGGTTCGTAAGGCTTGAATTGCTGATTTTAACCAATCCAGTTCTTCTTCAATGGAGTCATTAATGAATTCTTCATCCACTTTGGGATAAGCACTTAGCATGATACTGACGCCATTCTCACTAGTGAATTTTGTCGTTCTTTGCCAGATTTCTTCAGTAATGAAGGGCATTAAGGGATGAAGTAGTTTTAGAATTTGATCCAGGACATGGATTAATGTTCTGCGTGTTCCTCTTTTCAGAGCACTTAGAGCGTGCTCATCCTGAAGCACTGGTTTGGATAATTCCAGGTACCAGTCACAATATTCGTGCCAGACAAATTCGTATATGGTATTGGCTAATAAATCAAATCGGTAAGTTTCGAAATAATGGTGCACTTTACTAATGGTGCGTTGAAGGCGAGATAATATCCATTCATCTGCCGGACTGTATTGGAATGCGCCATCACCGAAATCAATTTGTTCTTCATCGGTGTTAAGCAAGACATAGCGTGCTGCGTTCCATAATTTATTACAAAAATTTCTGTATCCTTCAACACGACCTATATCAAAGCGTACATTACGACCAGTGGACGCAAGGGAACAATAAGTGAAGCGTAACGCATCTGTTCCATAGGCATTGATGCCTTCAGGGAATTCTTTGCGAGTTGCTTTAATAATTTTGTCGCGAACCGAAGACAACATCAAATTGGACGTACGTTTGGCTACTAAAGATTCAAGATCTATTCCATCAATAATATCCAGAGGATCAAGCACATTCCCTTTGGATTTGGACATTTTATGTCCTTCACTGTCACGGATTAATCCGGTAATAAAGATGTCTTTAAAAGGAACTTTTCCAGTGAATTTTAGGCCCATCATAATCATGCGGGCAACCCAGAAAAATATAATATCAAAACCGGTCACGAGTACTGAAGTGGGATAAAACTGTTCCAGTTCAGGGGTACGTTCCGGCCAACCTAAGGTTGAAAAAGGCCATAAAGCTGAAGAGAACCAGGTATCAAGAACGTCCTCATCTTGTTTTAATGGAGTTGCTTCGTCAATGTTATATTTAAAGCGAACATCATTTTCACTATAACCCACATAAATATTGCCCTGACTATCATACCAGGCAGGAATTCTGTGTCCCCACCATAATTGGCGGCTGATGCACCAATCTTCAATATTATCCATCCATTGAAAATAGGTCTTGTTCCAGTTTTCAGGGATAAAACGGATTTCTCCTTTTTTTACTGCGGCAATTGCTGGTTCAGCTAAGGGCTTTATTTTTACATACCATTGATCGGTTAACAGGGGTTCAATGATTACATTTGATTTTTCCCCACGTGGTACTTTTAATTTATGGGGTTCTGTTTTTACCAGGTATCCCTCTTTATCTAACTCCTGGATGATTTGTTCTCTGGCAACAAATCTATCCATTCCTTGAAATCTTAACGGAGCATTTTTATTAAGAGTCGCTTTTTTGTTTAAAATATTGATCAAGGGTAAATTATGTCGTTTGCCTACTTCATGATCGTTAAAGTCATGAGCTGGGGTGATTTTAACGCAGCCACTACCAAATTCTTTGTCTACGTACTCATCTGCGATAATGGGGATGGTTCTATCACAGAGGGGAAGATGTACTTGTTTGCCAATCAAATGTTGGAAACGAGGATCCTCTGGATGAACTGCTACCGCTGAATCACCTAGTAAGGTTTCAGGGCGAGTAGTAGCAACTACCACAAACTCTGTGGAATCAACAACTGGATAGCGAATATGCCAGAGAAATCCATCTTCCTCTTCAGAAAGTACTTCCAGATCAGATACTGCAGTGCCCAGTTTGGGATCCCAATTCACTAAACGTGTGCCTCGATAGATCAGACCTTCTTCGTGAAGTTGGACAAATACCTTTTGCACCGCTGCAGATAAGCCCTCATCCATAGTGAACCGTTCCCGATCCCAATCTACGGATGCACCTATACGCCTCATTTGCTGGGTTATGGTGTTACCCGACTCATTTTTCCATTTCCAGACATACTCTAAAAATTGCTCACGACTTAAATCTTTTCTGGCTATTCCCTGCGCTTCTAATTGTCTTTCCACCACGAGCTGAGTTGAAATCCCCGCGTGGTCCGTTCCTGGTTGCCATAAAGTCTTGTCACCTAACATACGATGATATCGGGTTAAAGCATCCATAATTGTGTGCTGAAAACCGTGCCCCATATGAAGACTGCCCGTTACATTGGGAGGGGGAAGCATAATACAAAATCGCTTGCCATCACCTTTGGGTTGAAAGTAATGCTGACTTTCCCATTTTTTGTAATAAGCTTGTTCTATTGCTTCGGGAGAATAGGTTTTATCCATGTTTTAGCCTGTACTGGTAAAAACATAGAATATTATCACAGACTGGTGGGACATAGCCATTTTCATGAGGAGTAACAAAATTGATTTATTGATAGGGGCTGTTGCCAACCGCCCCTAATGAAATGCAAATTAAAATACAGGTTACCTGTCAAGCTAATATAAATTTGATTTACGCCACAATGGCTATTAATTTCTTGCTCATCCTCCAGAAACAAAAAGAGTAGCTTCTCAATAAAGGTCATCCCGAACGTAGTGAAGGAGCTCATGGAAGTGGCTCTGTGCTTTAATATGGAGATCCCTCACTACGTTCGGGATGACGTAGTTTCTTCAGGTAATAAGTCACAAAAAAGAGCACTGTGTGTTTAAAAAACATAGATTTTCACGTGCTCTTTCTTTATACTACGCGCCTAAGACGAAACGCAAAATCTTTGAATGCATTCACTTATGGAAAATTGGTGAATTATTGATTTTAATGGCTAGTAAGATTAAGGAATTATTACAAGGAAAGTCCTCTTAATTGATTTAAAGAATCAAAGTCTTAAGGAAATAAGAAATTTTTTTGCAGGCATTCCCAATACACAAACTGAACTGGAATTAATTGGGGATTTTGATGGTGGTGTTGATATATTGAACACAACTTATCCAAATGCTGCACAAGCCTTATCTTACCTCCCTAAATATATTACAACCGTCAAGTTCAGTGGTGAATACGTCATCAAAGATGCCAAATTTTATGATAAAGCGGGTCCTGACGTTTATGTTGAAACTCCTTATAAAGATATTCATATCGGTACTGCGTTGCCACAATTTATTGCTTGTCTTCCTGACACGGTATCTAAGTTATCCTTCGCGTTTAAGTGTACTCATATTCCAGAGGGATTAGTTGTTTTTTCCATCGACGGCCTAAATAATGCGCTTGATTCTGTAAAGAGGAACATCACTTCATTAGATTTATCAGGCATGAGTTTCAATGGTGTTTCTCAAGATAAGATAATCAGGTTATTCTGGAATATAACCCCAACGGTAAAAGCCCTTCACATTAATTGTTCGGCGTCACTTTTAATCAATATTCTCGATGTATTACCTGATACGATTCTTCGTCTTGATTTAAGCGGTATTTATTTAGGAAGACAAAATGAAACCTATTTTATTAATTTTCTAGCCTTGCTCTCGCCTGCTTTAGAGGATTTGGATTTAGGAAGCTGTCAATTAAACGAACTAGCCCCAGAGGTATTTCATACCTTAACCTCCGGTTTACCCCCAAAACTTGTTCGATTAGGTTTAAGTAACAATAATTTATTTACCATGAAAACCACCCCGATAAAATTAGCCAATTCTTTGCGTGCCATCTCCGCTTCTGTTGTTGAGGTGGATTTGGGTGAGAATTATTGCTTATCAATCAAGAGTGATTTTCTGGCGGTTATTCTTAATGGTTTCCCCCAAACAGTTAAAAGGCTGCGACTAAGTCAAAGCGCTTATTCCTCTGTGGAAGGCATATCGCCAATGGATGGCAAGCGGCTGGCAATTAAATTGAGTAAAATCCCTTCCCATGTGGATACTGTTATTTTTAGCCGGATGAATTTCTTTGACTTATCCGCGCAGGAATTTTCAACAGGCCTAAAAGGATTACCGTCCACCGTCCATACCCTTGATTTTAGCGAACTGACCTGGAACTCAAGACCTTTTGAGGATTTATCGTTCATTTTCGCAAACCTGCCTCCCCATATTGTTGCCATCAAATTATGTTACAATAGATTGCTGAGTACGAATCCCGACACATTTAAAAAATGGCTTCATACGTTTGCTCCTCAGGTTAGGGAAATTGATTTTTCCGGCAATGGTTTTGATCGATTGCTGTCCTCCCAATTTAATCGTTTTTCAACCGGCATCCCAGGCCGCGTCATTCGTATTATTCTGGATAAAGATCAATTTGCTTTGCAAAATGATGGGGCTTTAGTTGCCTATCCCTCCACAAGACATCACCAAGGCCTGTTTAAGCCATCAGGGGCTATTCTTCATCACAAACAGTTAGCGGACTTTAGGCTCGTGATAACGCAGTTTTTGAAATCCTCCCATTTGCCTTTAAACGCAGTAGCCCTCATTTTTTCCTATGCACTGGAATCCACAAAACAAGAAAGTAACCATATGGAAAAGCAATTGGCCATTGGACTTATTTCGGGAAAACTGCCGGCACGCGTTACCACCGCTATGAAACAGGAATCCATTAATACAGCTCTTGCTCGTATTCATTCAGCAACCATTGCTCAAGCGTCGAAAAAGGATTTAAGTCGCTGTGGATTAAATAGACTTGATGACGTTGAGTTAGTCAGTGCTCTCTTCAGGAAAACCCCTAATAGAACCACAGAGTTGAGTTTAAGAGCGAATGGTTTTGGACAAACTCGCGAGACCCTGGCTTTTATTATTCAAGTATTAAGAAAAATTCCTAAGCGAGTAACCTACCTTGATTTAAGCGATAATGGCTTTGAGGATTATGATGCCGAGCAATTAAGCGAGTTATTTTTTCACCTTCCTCCTACCGTGAAGCTGGTTTCTTTGGGTTCTGAAAAGCCTCTAAGTCCAGCAGACCACATCGCCTTAAGACGTTATCCGGACTCCTACGAAGAGTTAACGGTTCACTGTGTCGATATCATGCAAAAAGCCCGTACTATTTTGGATGATTACACCAAAGGGGACTCTAGGTTCTGGCGGACGGTGTATTTTCACTGGAATCGTCATAATACCGCGGAAGTGGCCCAAATAGTAACCCGTATTGATCAAGGTTTAATTACTAACATTAATGATGTATTAAGTGAGCTTAATCTTATTGAAAAAAGCAATGACATTGGTTCTTTAGCCAAGCGAATCAGTTTCATGGCAAAAACCTCGTTGGTGCCTATAGACGATGAGCATGCTGAGGGCATGGAAATGTCCACCCTGACTTCGGGTATTTGCGGATATTTAATGTAAGCAGTTTATTGATGAGTGATTGACTGAGGGACGCTATGGCAGATTATTACGAACAACTGGGACTGACCCAGGATGCGACGGAAGAAGAGATTAAAAAGGCTTATCGGCGGCTGGTTTTGGTGACGCATCCGGACCGGGTGCCGGGAAAAGAAGAGGAATTTCGTCGCATTCAGGAAGCCTATGATACTTTGAGTGACCCGGAGCAACGTCGAAACTATGATGCTGGACTCAATTCTTTGGACAACTGCCTAGGGCATATAGAGCGTTTAGCGCGGCAAGGCTTGAGATTCCATTTGGTTGAATCCCCAGAGTTGTATGACCATTATGCCTATATCAATGCTTTATTTAATTGGAGTGGTAAAGAAGCCTTGGTTGGGGGGCAAGACATTTCTGAGCAACACGACACGTTCTGGGAAATGCTCAATTATGTTGATTATCGTTTATGCCGGATAGAAGAGCGATTAAAAGTCATGTATCGCCGTAATCCTTCTGAGGAGGTTAAAGCGCGGCTTCGTTTCATTGATTTGCACTTAACTAAAATTTGTACGGTGGTTCCCGTTATATTGGGCTGTGATAAACGCAAACGGCTGTATGATTTAGCCATGGGCTTTGATCAATCGGCTGAAATGCTGGAAATTGAATGCCTCATTGGAGGGAACGAGGTTTTAATTCAATACATTGAAAAGCAAGCCACTATCAATATTGCCAAGGGGTTTTTGCCCTGAGGGACGCACAGTGCCTGAATCCTGCCAATTTTAAGCAATTAACATCAATTGACCCGGAGAGCGATTTCTCTTCCCTGTCCATGACTTTAATCAGTTTGCTGGAGGCTAATATACTCACCCAGGCCAATTTTGAGCGGCTGATGCAGCAACACCAACATGCCCTTGCCATTGATAATGGGCTTGGCCGTCTGGAATTGGTTGGTATTCTCAATCAAAGATATTATGAAATAGTGGTTCAGGCAGGGAAAAAAGCCGAATTAGTAGGGTCTGCCATTGGCTATTTACAGCAGGTTGGCTTATTAAATGATGAAACGCTCCGGCCTGTAGCCCAAAAAAATCCTGAGTTGGATATTTGGCCTCCGCTTGATGGCATGCAAAGGTCCGGGGAATTGAATGAAGCAACCTCGCAGGCTTTTTTATGGACCGGCCCTGCGGAGCTTCATGTACTGACCCATCGTCTTGACCAAATGATTGCTCATGGTGTTTATCTCATCAGCCAGGATGTTGAGAAGGGCAAGACTGCTCTTTTACTCGGTCTGGAGCTTAAAAAAGAGTTAAAAGAATTTTATGAGCGACCAGCTGAAGAGCAAAGAGAAAACTTAAGCGTATTTAAAGATTCTTTCCTCCATCAATTGCACAGTAAAGACGATGAAATGGCGATTCACCGCGAGAAGTGGAAAATTATTGTTGCCAATATTGCTATTGCTTTGACGGGAGTAGGCTTAATTGCATTGGGTATTCACTATGCCTTAAATCGGCAATGCTTTTTCGCACTGACGAAACGAGAACAATTGATTGAACATATAGAGAAAACGGAATGGTTGTCGCCTGCATGTTCTGTTTTAAGTAGGCAACGTCCCTGAAGTTTTTTTACACACTAGCGCGGGAGAGGGGGTAGATCGAGGTAATCTCAGAGATCGGTGCATCATCTAAGAATGAGTGGTGTATAAAATAACTTCAGGGACATTGCCTAGTTGATCATAGATAACGGTACTTACTTAATTTCTGAAAAGTATTAAGAAGTAGCCTGGCTGCACCTAGGCTACCTCATCAAATCCCTTACTTACTGGCGGCCTGTCATTAATATACTAGCCATGCCCGTTATACTAACACCGCATGAGCGGAGCAGTGGGAGATCAAAGGTCAACAGCCTCTAACGCAGCGGGTTCATTCGGTTTACGACGATGGTCTTCAGCAATGTAGGTATACATAGTCGGTACAACAAACAAGGTGAAGCACGTTCCAATCAACAATCCGGTTGCTATAACCAGACCTATGTCAAAACGGCTTACTGCACCAGCGCCACTGGCAATCAATAGGGGCAGCACGCCAAAAACCATTGCCGCTGTTGTCATTAATATGGGACGCAATCGAATAGCTGCCGCTTCTTCCACTGCAGCACGCTTATCAAGATTTTTTTCGCGTTGTAAGTGGTTAGCAAAGTCAACAATCAAAATTCCGTGTTTACTGATCAAACCGATTAAGGTAATCAAACCTACCTGAGTGTAAATATTAATACTTGCTAACCCTAAATTGAGTGGAATTAAAGCACCACAAATAGACATGGGCACACTGATTAACACAATTAAAGGATCGCGGAAGCTTTCATACTGAGCAGATAGAACTAAAAAGATGATAACGATCGCAAAAAGGAAAGCAAAGACTAATGCGCTTCCTTCCTGCATAAATTGTCTCGATTCACCGCCAAAATCATAGGTAAAACCTTTAGGTAGGGTTTCATTAGCTGCATCTTGTAAAAATTGGAGGCCTTCGCCCAACGTTTTTCCTGGCATCATCACTGCCTGGATGGTTGCTGAATTTAATTGCTGGAAGTGAGTTGCAGCATTAGGCTGAGTTTTTTCTACAGGAGTAACGACAGTTGAAAGAGGGACCATAACTCCGGCCATTGTCTTAACATAAATTTGGCCTAATTGCTCTGGTGTGAGACGGAATTTACGATCAAGTTGAGGTATGACCTGATAACTCCTGCCTTCCAGGTTAAAATAGTTTACATAGTTACCGGATAAAGCACTGGTTAAACTGCTTCCTACCGCGCGCATATCCAAACCCATTTCCGAAGCTTTAGAGCGATTTATAGAGAGTTCCACTTCTGGTTGGTTAAATTTAAGGGAATTATCGATATAGATAAATAAACCACTTTTTTTAGCTTTTTCAGTCAGCTTGTTAGAGACATCAAATAAACTTTGGAAGTCATTCGTGGTTTTTACGACGAATTGAACCGGTGTACCACCACCTCCTCCGGGAAGCGGGGGAGGGACGATAGCAAAGGCATTCAATCCAGAAATTCCTGATAACTTATCTTGCAAGGGCTGTTTTAGGTCAAACTGACTTTTAGATCGCTGATCCCATGGTTTGAGAACCATGCCCGAGACAGGTTGACTCATGTTGACGGTAAAATAATTTTCTGTTTCTGGGAAGCTTTGGTAGATTTTATCAAAAGGCTTGGTAAACGCTTCGATGTAATTTAAAGTCGCAAATTGAGGAGCAGTAGCCATGACAAAAAAGAAACCTTGATCTTCATCAGGAGCTGTTTCAGCAGAAGTATTAAGATAAAGGTAGGGGAGCATCAGTACGACAACTGCTGCAAAAACAAGCATAATTGCGCGAGTGTTTAATAAATTATGTAATACCTTTTGGTAACGTACTCTGAGCTTGTTGAATTTATCGTCCAGAAAATGGACGAATTTACCGCTGCTTATTTCAGAGGATAATATTTTGGAGCACATCATAGGGGATAAAGTTAACGCTATGATTCCTGAAATGATTACCGCACTGGCTAAAGTGAACGCGAATTCTTTAAATAAAGCGCCAGTCAATCCTCCCATAAAACCTATTGGAGCATAAACGGCAGCCAGAGTAATAGTCATTGCAATAATGGGTATTGCAATTTCGCGAGCGCCAACAAGTGCTGCTTCAAAGGGACTTTTTCCTTCTTCAATGTGGCGGTGCACGTTCTCTACTACCACAATCGCATCATCCACCACTAACCCAATTGCCAGAACAAAAGCAAGCAGGGTGAGCAAGTTGATACTATAGCCTAACATCAGCATGAGGGTACAAACGCCGACTAGGGAGAGAGGAATGGTAACCATGGGGATTAAAACAGAACGAATTGAACCAAGGAACAAAAAGATAACCAAAATAACGATAACACCCGCTTCAATCAGGGTATGGACGACTTCTCTAATGGATGCCCTGATAAAATCGGTTGCATCATAAACTATGGTGCCGGTCAGAGAGGGTGGAAACTCTTTGATGACGGAAGGCATCAATTTTCTTACATCACTTATTACGGTGAGCGGATTTGCAGTAGGGGTTGGTGTAATGGAAATAAATACGGCTTTCCTTCCATTAAACGTTACTGAATTATCATAGCTTTGCGAGCCTAATTCTATTTTAGCGATATCACGTAACCGGATGATTGACCCTTTGTCGCTGCGAACAATCAATTTACTAAAGGCTTCAGCATCGTTCAGATCGGTTTTAGCAGTCATATTAATGGCCACGTATTCGCTTTTAGTATTGCCAGCCGCTGTTAAGAAGTTATTACTGGCAAGAACTGCAGAGACATCGGCTGGGGTGACATTTAAGGCCGCCATTTTAATCGGATCGAGGAATATTCTCATCGAATAGGTTGCCCCGCCTAAAATTTCTGCTTTTGCGACGCCATCAACTGTTTGTAGTTGGGGTTGAACAACACGAGTTGCATAGTCCGTAATTTGTTGGGGTGTCATTTCTGTACTGTCCAGACTGATGTACATCAATGCTGTAGACGAGTCTGATTTTTTGAGAATGACAGGCTGTTGTGCTTCCTTGGGTAGTTGGTTAATTGTTTGCTGTACTTTACTCATGACGTCAGTAAAGGCTATTTGAGGATCGAAATTTAATTTTATGGTTAAAGTAATGGTACTAAGACCTTGCACACTGGATGAGGTCATATAGTCTATACCTTCTGCGCTGGCAACTGCATTTTCTAACGGAGAAGTAATAAATCCAGCGATAAGATCTGCATCCGCACCAGGATAACTGGTCATAATAGTAATGACGGTATTGTCCATACGAGGATATTGGCGAATTTGCATTTTATAGATGGAATTGATACCAAAAAGAAAAATCAGCATACTGATTACTATGGAAAGGACGGGCCGTTTGATAAATAGATCAGTAAATTTCATAAGTTATCCTGCAAAAAACCAGCAATCATTCAAATTTAAAGCCAGCAAAATATTATTATTTATTGTCCAATGGTATTGGGATTCATGTCATTATTTAGTTGAACACTATTATTAATGACCACCGGGGTTCCATTCTGTAATTTTAAATCGCCTGTGGAGACCACCAATTCACCTGCTTTGACCCCTTTCTTTATTACCGTATAATTACCTTGCTGCTCACCAGTGGTAACGAATACCCGGTTGACTACCAATACGTCTTCACCCTCTTTATTTTTCTTACCTTCTTTATTTTTTTCGATAATGTAGACAGCATTTCCATACAGGCTATAAGAAACTGCAGTTGATGGGACAATAACAGTGCCTGGCTCTACCGGTTGCTCAATATCAATGGAAGAAAACATACCGGGGATAAACACATAGTTTTTGATTTGATTTTTTTTATTTAATTCACTATTACAGGTGACGATTAATTTATTGCCTCTGTTTTCTTGCCGTGTTTTTACCAGTAAGGATTTTCTGGGATCTTTTATTGCCTCTGCAGGGCAATTGGGCAAAGTTGCCTGAACTAATACGTTATGAGTATTCAAATCAATTTTAGAGTTAACTGCTGTTATTGTTCCTTCAAAAAGAGCATTAGGAAACTCTTCCACCGAAAACAGAATGCCTTGGTTGAGACGAATGCGTTTGTATAGCTGTTCTGGGAGATAAAATTCAAGAAACAAAGGGTCCAGTGATTGCAAAGAAACAATGGATGTTTGTCCAGGGCTTATATATTGTCCTAAATTAACCTGACGAATGCCCAAACGACCTGAAAAGGGCGCAACGATATGTTTATGGTTGATTTGTGCTTGGACTTGCTCGAGTTTGGCTTGAGCCTGTTGCAGATTTGCCTTTGCCTCATCAACGCTCGAACTGGGGGTTGCCCCTCTTTTTGCCAAATCAGTTTGTCTCTTATAATTTAATTCTTTAAGGGTAAGTTCTGATTGATTAAATTTTAACATCGCTTGATCAACACTATCATCAATAGTGATCAAAGGAGCATCTTTCTCGACGTATTGTCCTGACTCAAAATCGATTTTAACCACTTTGCCTGAGGCTTCAGAGTTGACCTCTACACCACTCATTGCAACGAAATTGCCTATGGCATTAAGGTTTGGTTGCCAATCAACAGTTTGTGCTACAGCCGATGAAACAGTAACCGCAGGGGGTTCATAGCTGGCGAAGAATTGTTTAATCATAAATGACTTAATCAGATTAAAAGCAATGATTCCACCGAAAACAACCAGTAAGGTTATTCCCATGATCGTCATGCGCTTCTTCATTTTCTTCCCCTACTCATGTGCTGTAAATTTTAATAGGTGTGCAATATATCATAAAGACATACTTTATCACCTTATTGTAATGATTTGTTTCAATTTTTATTTATTCATGGGTAGAAAGAAAACCTATTGACTAAATTGAATACTTTGTTACTATGCGACTTCCATCCACTAAGGGGAAAACCATGAAGTTGAAGTCTTTGTTGTTCGTAGTATGTTTTAGCTTATTTTCGAATGTTTTTGCAGCTAATTTACACATTAATCCAAAAGCAGACGCTGAAGATAAAAAATCTATAACAAAAAATATTTCCTATCCTGGCTACTGCCAAATTGAAATTATTAATAACAGCTTCACTGATGTGACCGTTTTTGGTACTTATGAAGATGGCTCATCATTGGCTTTTGGTATTTATAGTTTTGATGCACCTCATTACATTAGCCTTTACTATAATTTATATTGCCATAGCCAAATGTATATCACTGTTCAATCACCTTATTACACCCTTTATTCAGGTTGGACTAACGTGAACAGTACTATTAGAATTTTACCTTATTTGAAAAACCAAGCTAAAGCCGAGTTATCAACTCGATAAATAAGTAAATAAAGGAAAGTTCGTTTTTATGAACTTTCCTTTTATTTTTTGAGGAGTTTTCCATGAAATACCTCGTTTCCTGTCTTTTAGTGTTACCTCTGATTACCTCCTGTGTCGAGCAAGATCAATATTACGAGTCAAATTATTATAATCCAGCTCCCAGAGTAGAGGTTGAACGCAATAATCCAAATTATCATCACCATAATAATGGATACTATAGACCTGCGCCTCAAGGAAGAGCTTATCATGGTCATACTGATGTAAATCGCAATAGAGTTATGGTTAATCCTCGTGCATCTCAGGGAGTGGGTGAAGTACAACATAATATTCATGGACAAGGTGGAACCCATCATAACAATGTTGCTGAGCATCCTCCTACCACTGGGGGAGCTGTTGTAGTGCAAGAAAATGTGCAGGGGAATGTGCATGGACATGACAACAATGTTCATGGCAAACCTCAGCAACCTGTTCATGCACATGATGACACCCCAGAAACAACACATGGGCATAACTAATATTTATTATTCTCCAAAATGAATAAAAATTATTTTTCCAAAAACTCGGATGTGGCCTGGGTGAAAGCGAATGCTGTAACCCGGGATCTGGTGGTACCTCAGGCGGCCACTGAATATAGAGAATATAAAGAACTAAAATTGCACGAATGTCCTCTTCGTATCTGAATTAGTTTTATGGTACTCTAATAAGGTTTTTTTCTTTAAGGGGCCTTGATGCGTGACTCACTTAAACTATTATTAATTGGTTTTCTTTCCCTGCTAATTATTGCTTGTACTGCTTCGCCACATTCTGAAAGTACCGGCGAGTATCTTGATAGTTCGGCAACGACTACCAAAGTGAAAGCCAGTTTAGTTGATCAACTAGGAACGAATGGATTTTTTGTGAAAGTTAAAACCTATAAAGATGAAGTTCAGCTTAGTGGTTTTGTCGATACGCAAAGAATCAAACTAAGAGCTGGGGCCATTGCGTCAGGTGTAGATGGTGTTAGAAACGTACGTAACGATATTATTGTTAAATCCAGGTAAGTATCACTACTCCAAGCTAAGGAATACTCATGTTTGATGGAAGTTATACCATAGAAAATTTTGATGAAGCACTTTTTAAGGCTATTTCTGATGAAAAACGCCGACAAGAAGACCATATTGAACTTATCGCGTCTGAGAATTATGTAAGTCCGCGCATTCTGGAAGCTCAAGGCTCTGTGCTTACTAACAAATATGCTGAAGGTTATCCGGGTAAGCGTTATTATGGTGGTTGTGAATACGTTGATGTAGCTGAAGAACTTGCCATTGACAGAGCAAAAAAATTATTTGGTGCAGATTATGTTAATGTCCAACCCCATTCAGGTTCCCAGGCTAACGCTGCAGTAATGATGGCTTTATTATCTCCAGGGGATGTTATACTGGGTATGTCTTTACCGCATGGCGGCCATTTAACTCATGGCTCCAAAGTTAATTTCTCGGGCAAATTATATCAGGCCGTGGAATACGGTGTAGATGTTAATACCGGATTAGTTGATTACGATGCATTGGAGCGTTTGGCCCTAGAGCACAAGCCTAAAATGATAATCGCCGGTTTTTCTGCTTACTCCAGAGTACTTGATTGGGCTCGATTTAGAGCGATAGCTGATAAAGTAGGTGCCTACTTGTTAGCTGATATGGCTCATGTGGCGGGTTTGGTAGCTGTTGGTTTTTATCCGTCACCAGTACCTTATGCTGATGTAGTGACCACAACAACTCATAAAACATTAAGAGGTCCTCGAGGAGGTTTAATCCTTTGCCGCTCTAATGAAGAAATTGAAAAAAAATTAAATTCTTCAGTATTCCCCGGTATGCAAGGCGGCCCATTAATGCATGTGATTGCGGCAAAAGCAGTTGCCTTTGCTGAAGCATTATTACCCGAGTTTAAACTATATCAACAGCAAGTTTTGCTTAATGCTCGAACCATGTGTGACGTGCTTAAAAGCCGAGGATATAACATTGTTTCTGGCGGAACTGATAACCATTTGTTGTTAATTGATTTAATTAACAAGAATATTACCGGTAAAGAAGCCGATGCCGCTTTAAGCAAAGCGAACATTACTGTAAATAAAAATTCAGTGCCCAATGATCCTCGTTCTCCCTTTGTAACCAGTGGATTACGTTTGGGAACTCCTGCTGTAACTACAAGAGGCTTTAAGGAGAAAGAAATAGAGTTTTTATCTAATTGGGTAGCTGATATTCTTGATAATATTAATGATGAAGCGATTATAGCCAGAGTCAAAGCGCAAGTTTTGCTTTTGTGTCGTGAATTCCCTGTTTATGGTTAATCATGTATTGTCCATTTTGCCATGCAGAAGAAACAAAGGTTATTGATTCTCGTTTAGTCGCTGATGGTGCCCAAGTGCGCAGAAGGCGACAATGTCTGGAGTGCCATGAGCGCTTTACTACTTTTGAAACGGCTGAATTAATTATGCCATTAATTATCAAACGTGATGGAAGACGAAAGCCTTTCAACATTGATAATTTGCGCTCAGGGATGCTGCGTGCTTTGGAAAAAAGACCAGTTAGTGTTGATGCTTTGGAAGAAGCAATTATCTCAATCACTCAGGAAATTCGTCGCAGAGGGGAACGTGAAATTGATTCACAGTTGATCGGCGAACTGGTGATGAAAGAGCTGTTTAGACTGGATCATGTGGCTTACGTGCGATTTGCATCAGTATATAAACGCTTTAAAGACGTGAGTGACTTTAGACAAACTATAGATCAAATGAAAGAAGATAAAGAGTAGGGTATGTTGACCATTCAATTATTGGAATACTATTTAACACCTTGCTACTTGTTAACACCTTGCTACTTGTTCCTGAGAGACGGTCAAAAATTGAAATGCGTTTGATCTAGTCTGTATCTGAACCGTTCGAGCCGAGAAAGTGCGAAGCACTGCCTCCAAACCGAACGGTTCTCGGCAATTCAAAAATTTAAGAATTAATTCATGGGGTAATAGTGGAAAAACAATCTATAAGCGGTAAAAGACGGGCACGAAAACTAGCACTTCAGGCACTTTATCAATGGTTAATGTCTGGAAGTGATCTTCATGAAATAGAAGCCCAGTTTCGGGTTATTAATAATATGGAGAAAGTAGACGGCGACTATTTTTGTCGTTTATTACATGGTGTTCCCTCTCATGTTGTTGATTTGGAAGCCAGTATTGCTCCTTTTTTGGATAGAGAGATCAGTGGTTTAAATCCTATCGAGCTTACTGTATTGCGAATTGGCGCTTTTGAACTCTTTAACTGTCCTGAAATACCTTATAAGGTCATACTTGACGAATCGATTTCTTTGACTAAAGAATTTGGATCTCAAGATGGATATCGTTATGTCAATGGCGTATTAAATAATTTGGCAAGACAGGTACGTTCCGTTGAAATCAGTCTTGGCAATGAATGAATTTTCCTTAATTGAACAATTTTTTAAACCTTTTCCGGTTAAGCGGAAAGAGGTTATGTTTGGCATCGGTGACGATGCTGCTTGTTTACAAATTCCTAAAGGCAATGATCTTCTGGTTAGTACGGATACTTTAGTTTCAGGCGTTCATTTTCTTCCTGAGTGGGATCCGTATGACATAGCGTGTAAAGCGGCGATGGTTAATATTAGTGATATGGCTGCAATGGCAGCGGAGCCTTGCTGGGCGACTCTTGCTTTAACCTTGCCTGAGTTGAATCAGGGCTGGCTTGAGGCTTTTGCACGTGGGTTAAGCGTATCGTTTAATGAGTTTAATGTAGACTTGATTGGTGGTGATACCACGCATGGGCCTTTATCTATCACTTTAACCATTATGGGGTTGGCTCCCCATAGCCAGAGCATCAGACGTAATGGAGCCCAACCGGGGGATATAATTCTGGTTTCTGGTCCATTAGGTGCTGCAGCCTTGGCAGTCAAATTGCTCACCAATCATAATATTTCTGCAACAGATAAAGCCGAGTTGATGAATAAATTATTACATCCAAAACCACGAGTGGATTTAATTTCAATGCTACGGTCTTATGCTTCTTCTGCTATTGATATTTCCGATGGATTAAGTGCTGATTTAAATCATCTCTGTGTTGCCAGTGGAGTAGGGGCTTGTTTAACTAAAGAAGCGCTTCCTATCCATAGGTTATTACCTACCTATTGCGGTGATGAGGCGATTAATTTAGCACTGACTGGAGGTGATGATTATGAATTGTGTTTTACTGTTTCACCTCGAGTATTAGATTCTTTAATAAAAGAATGTCATAAAGCAAATTTAGTGTGCTATCCCATTGGAGTGATAGAAGATCGTCCTGGCTTAAGGATGCAAGCAGCGGATAAGGCTTGTGAAGAATTAAGACCTGCTGGTTATTCACATTTTTAGATTAGATTTTCTTCGCAATCATTATTGGGGCCAATCTCGAAGAAAAAACATCTTCAACAGGAACATGCATTTCGTGTACACTGAGTTTTTCGAATGTTTTTTCTATCTGATTTTTTTGTTGATTGCTTCGAACGAATTGAAATTTATAACATATACCTACGTCCCGCGGCTTGTCCGCAGGATCCAGAAATTCAGGCGCAGAGCGAGATCCCTAGATCCCGTATACAAGCCGCGGGACGTGGGCGGGTACAGAAATTTTTTGGTGCAACACTGCCGGTTAAGGAACAAAAATGAACCAAGTAAATCAAGTCAATATAGTTAATCGTGTATGGCAAGATCCTGCTTACTTTATTGCTTTTGGCTTTGGTAGTGGCTTGATGCCTATAGCTCCAGGTACCTGGGGTACTTTAGCGGCCATCCCTCTCTACCTTTTACTGATAGGAAGTCATTGGAGCATTTACCTGACATTCACTATTCTGGCTTTTATTTTAGGGGTATGGGTCAGTGATAAAGTTTCTAAAGATTTAGGGATGCATGATTATAAAGGCATAGTTTGGGATGAAGTGGTCGGTTATTTATTGACCATGTTTCTGGCGCCTCCTGGATTTATTTGGATGCTATTAGGGTTTATTTTGTTTCGCATTTTTGATATTTGGAAACCACAACCTATTGGTTATGTGGATCAAAAGGTACACGGTGGATTAGGGATCATGCTTGACGACGTGTTAGCCGCAGTACCTGCATGGTTCATAATGCAAATTTTAGCCTGGAGCTTTGTCTGATGAATGAAACTCATAAAGAATTGATTAGTATGGGCTTAACCATTGGGATCATTGTTCTCACACTCTTTATTGTTCATAAGTTTATACCATCAATGACCTGGGCGGCCGTTATTGTTATTGCGACCTATCCTTTATACACGAGATGGCGCAAATTTTTTGGAGAGAAACACAATTTATCGGCATTGATATTTACCATTCTAATTGGTTTGTTGTTTCTTATTCCCTTAAGCTGGCTCGTTGGTATTCTGATTAAAGAATCACAATTATTTATTAATTTTTTGCAGCAAATTAATACGAGTGGAGGTGCTGCTCCCGATTTCTTTAAAAACATACCCGTTATTGGAAGTGATGTAGTTAAATATTGGGATGAGCATATTGGTAAACCAGGAAATATTAAAAGTTTTTTATCTAATTTACATTTAACAATAACCCCTACAAGCTACTATATTAAACAGATTGGATTTAATTTGGCGCACCGAAGTTTTCAGGTTGGCTTCACTTTATTAACCTTGTTTTTCTTCTATCGTGACGGAGATAAGTTGCTTTTACAGGTTCATCATATAGGAGAGTATTGTTTGGGCGATCGCTGGTTTCGCTATTCCGATCGTTTACCTCGAGCGCTACGCGGTACAGTAAATGGTACCATAGTGGTTGGAATAGGAGTTGGTGTTCTGATGGGAGTGTGTTATGCCTTAGTGGGCTTCCCGGCACCTACGTTAACCGGATTTATAACGGCCTTAGCCGCCATGATTCCTTTTGTTGTGCCCGTAGTGTTTGTCGCCGTGGCATTAATTTTATTTTCATCGGGCAGTGTGATAGGGGCAATTGTGGTACTGGTATGGGGGACCGTGGTGATGTTTGTCGCGGATCACTTCATTAAACCTGTGCTAATTGGCGGCGCCATTGAGTTACCTTTTTTAGCCGTTCTCTTTGGTATTTTAGGAGGGGTTGAAACTTTGGGCTTATTAGGTTTATTTGTAGGACCAATGGTGATGGTGTTATTTGTTACCTTGTGGCAAGAGCCACAAGGTAAGCCTCATAAACGATGCTGCTAACAATTAATTGCGCCTTTATCAAATGCAAAATTAATATTGAACATTAGAGCTGTAAGGTTATATCGCCTATTGCTCATTTCGATAAGGTTTTTTGTCGTGGTATAACGCAAGTCCATACCGGCCCAGGTAAAATCATCCATATAATAGCTTAATCCGAGTATTCCTTGTATGGCCATGCTGTTAACCTTTTCCTGATTAAAGCCGCGTGAGAAAGTAGTATTAGTATTAACCAAATTATTGAAGTTTTTAATGCGCGCTTGTCCTATTCCTACTCCCACATAAGGTACTACCAGAGCCTCACTGTCGTAGCTAAAAAAATCATAATAGGCATTGACTAAGCCATAAGTTACCGCGCTGCTACCACTATAGCCTAGTGCTTTTGCCTGAAATCTATCAAATTCGCCTGGAGGGCAATAACCAGTAGGTGTGAGTACGTCCATATTTTCAATAGTGCAACCGCCCGGATCGACTTGTAATGGACCAGTAGAAAAGCGATTGTAGAGTAATTCTCCTTCGAGACGAAAATGATTCAATTTATAACCAAGCACTGCACCACCGCCGCCGCCAACTGAACTGAAGGTGACTATACCCGTAAATCTTTTATTATCCTCTACGAATGTTACTGGATTACTTCCAGGACCATGACTTATTCCTGCCAGTAGGCCGCCATAAAACCCTTGAACCGGATTTAAAGCAAAAACAGCAGAACTTACTAATAGACTTGGTATTAACCCTAACTTAATTAACTGCTTCATCCTAAATCCTTACTTATAATCACCAAGATCAAAGTGGTAAACCACGCCAGCACTTGCTATATGCGCCTGATATCTGGTTCCCAAATTATCAGATGAGGTTGTTGATACATAACGATAAGCAAGGTTCGCTGTATAATTTTCAGAAAAATTATAGTTGAGTCCAACTGTTCCCTGATACGCAAATGAACTGTCATTCATACTAATAAAGGTAAAACCTAAAGGCCCGATACTGTTTAGTCTTTCTTGAATATAGGCATATCCCAGTCCCAAACCTAAGTAGGGTGCGATGCCCGGTAACATTTCAGGAGTATCATAATAGATGTTTGCCATGCCCAGATTAGCCGATGAATAGCCTGTGACACCAGTTTGTCCGATGAAATTTATTTTAAAGTATCTTGCATGAGCATGGATATAGGTATATTCAGCCTCGTACCGTAAAGGATTGCTTTGGTAACCTACGCGACCCCCGGCGTTATAGCCTTCATTAAATGAAGCGTTATTAATATAGTTTCCAAAAGAATAATTCCTGACATTATCAGGTACATAGGTATAACCACCGAATACGCTGGTATACCATCCATCGACTGGTGTTGCCGCGGAGGCAATGCCAGTAGCGAGTAAGGCAGCAGAAAATAGTGTAAGTCTCATGACATCCCTTTGTTATTATTTTTTTTCTAGCTCATGTTAGCGTTTTGCTTTAAATTTGCAAGTCTTCTATTATGCTTTATGGCGCAACTAAAATTTTAGGATAGAGCAAGGATTTTGTTACTTGTATAAAATTATTATTAATGTAATATAAAGAACGCATCATGAAAAAGGAGTTTCACATGCCCCAAAGCGATAAAAATTTACCAGAAATTACTGATAATGGATTAGACGAGTTTGTAGATAAATTACTAAATCGAATCGCCGATGAGTCTGATGAAGGTAAGCAAGCCTTATTAGCGACTATGGCAATTGCTCAATCATTATACAATAAACCCTTAGAGTCTTGGTTTACCGGCTGGTTTTATGTCTTTTCCCGAACTCGGGGGCCGGAAATAGTTGAGGTGATGAAAAGCATTGAGGTATTTCCCGATGCGTATACTCGCTTACAAGACATTAAGCTATTAGCGAAAAAAGGGGAGTGGCATCCTGACAGTTCTTATAATTATTATTTATTTGTTGAACTAATAAAATCGGTCCCAGGATATAAACCCTTAGACAAGGAATTGGTTCATCCCATTACGATCAAAATTAAAGATAAAATTATTGATAAAATTGATAGTTTTATGTATCAATACAAAGCCAATCAGCTATCGATAGCCAGTCGAGAAAAAGAGCGCGAAGCAATTCGTCAGAGTATGCAAAAATCGGAAGATAAGGTGGTTGTTTTCGATAACTTGGATAAAGCCCAAGTCTCCGCCCCAAAAAATCCAGAAAAAACACATTTTTGTCTGATTTTAACAAATCAGATATGGCATCTTTCGTGGATTGATTTAACGGGAAAAGTTTATAAGCTTTATCCAACCGATGAATTAATTAGTCTACTTGTCAACCAAAAAGAGCATGAGGACGAACAACAGAAGCTCATTCCTGAAAAACAATCCGATGAATTAAGCGAGCTATTTGTCAAACAAAAAGAGCACAAGGAAGAACAACTAAGGCTAATCCATGAAAAGCAATTGAAAAAAGAATGTCTCAAAGCTCGAGAGATATTTCTTGAGAAAGTGCAATTACACATTAATCCTAAAGATCCAGCAACTCGCCTCCCCTTAAATAATGAGAGTCTTATTGCTAGAGGGGTTGTTACTAGCTTTATTTTAAGAGGCAAACCGAATCAATATTCTCTCTATTGGATAAATACTTTAGGTAAAGATACCGAGATTTCTCTAGCTGCTTACCCGCAATTTAAAATGTGGTTAGACTCTCAAGGTGCATTAAGTGAAGAACAACTTCCTCAATTAAAATCCTATTTACTTAGCGTGAATACTGCTAAAACTCTAACAGGTATAGAAGACTTTAAAAATGAGTTACAAGAGTGTTTGACTCAGGGGCCCAAAAAAGCAGTAAACACGGGATCTCAGAAAACAATTCCTAAACGTCTGGAGATGAGTTTATTTGCTGATGTTGTCAAGACGGTGGCGGAGCAACATAAAAAAACTTCGGATAAAGAAGAGCCGCAGCAAAAACCATCAACAGTTGCGAAAGAACTTATTGATTCCGAGGAGATACCATCTGCTCCAACAGTTTCCTCAACTCGTCTGCATGCGGATAAATATGCTGCTCTTTCCCTGTTATTCAGCCAGAGAGGAAAGCAGATTGCTCAAGAACCACGTGATGAAACGCAACCTGGTCATACACTTATTTAGTTAAAGCCATTACTAATAGGGTAACGCCAGTCTTTACCAAAAGCTATTGGGCTGATCTTAATTCCTGGAGCAGCCTGACGGCGTTTGTATTCATTGCGTTTGACTAATCTAATCACTTTGTTCACTTCTTCAGAATTAAAACCTTGCTTGATAATTTCAGCTGAACTTAAGTTATGTTCCATGTAAGCAACTATAATGGCATCCAATACAGAATAATCAGGTAAGCTGTCCTGATCGGTTTGATTGGCTTTTAGTTCAGCAGAAGGTGCTCTGGTGAGTACTCGTTCCGGTATTACTTCTGAAAGGGAGTTGCGATAATGCGCCAAGGCATAGACTTGTGTTTTGAGCACATCTTTTAAGACCGAAAAACCACCCGCCATATCACCATATAAAGTGGCATAACCGACTGCAGTTTCACTTTTATTGCTGGTAGTAAGAACCATTTTACCTGTTTTATTAGACATGGCCATAAGCAACATGCCCCTAATTCTGGCCTGAATATTTTCTTCTGTGGTATCAATGGGTAATCCTTTAAAAACAGGTTCAAGCGTGGATAATATAGTTTTATTAATAGGTTCAATAGGCAGAGTAGAATGAGACACGTTAAGGGTATTAATTTGTTGCATTGCGTCTTCATTACTCATTGAAGCCGTAAATTGGGAGGGCATCATGACTGCATGAACCTGTTTTTCTCCTAGAGCATCCACTGCAATTGCCAAGGTTAATGCTGAATCAATTCCACCTGAAAGTCCAAGTAATACGCCAGGAAAATGATTCTTTCTGACATAGTCTCTAGTACCGCAGACTAAGGCTTTATAAATCAATGCTTCTCTACTAAGAAGAGGGGTAATAGAGCCGGTGACTTTATCAGAGCTTACTTGCACGCTACATAGATCTTCTTCAAAAGCTGGAGCGCGCGCGCAAACAGCCCCTGTTTTATCGATTGCCATAGATTGGCCATCAAAGAGTAATTCATCCTGGCCACCAATTTGATTTACATAGATAAGAGTGATGCCTTGCTGGGCATAGGATTTTAATAGCTTTTCTCGTCTGGAGTATTTATCATAATCAAAGGGAGAGGCATTCATGATCATCAGAACTGAAATCCCCTGACGGATCAAGTCTTCCGCGGGGCCAGGATGCCATAAATCTTCGCAGATAATCACACCGACTCTATCCTGGCGTATTTCTAAAATGCAGGGATCTTTTTTACCTGGAGTAAAATAGCGCGCCTCATCAAATACATCATAGTTAGGCAAATTTTGTTTATGGTATTCGTGTATTTTTTGTCCCTGATAGAAAATACTCGCTGAGTTGTAACAGTACTCTTGATCCTGTTTAGGGTGGCCAATAATCACATGACAATTATCTGTTGCATCTTGAATTAATTTCAAACCATCAGTCACAGCTTGATGAAATTCCTTACGAAATAACAAATCTTCTGGCGGATAACCGGTTAATGCCAGTTCAGGAAACATAATCACATCATGTTGAGCTTGTTGGTCTTTAATGATGGCAATAATTTTATCGCGATTAGATTCAATAGCGCCTACCGTTGGATTAATTTGTGCCATAAGAATATTGAGAATAGATTGCATTGGGGATCATGAATAAATAGGTTTATTTGTCGATAATTGTAGCTTATGCAAAAGCAAAGATACATGAATTCAACAGATTGATCTGTTTGAAAAAACAGTAATTCATTGAATTGGAGTTTGGAACTATCGTCTTTGCGAACGAAGCGAAGCAGATCAGAATTTCAATTTAAACTCGGTCTGCTTTGCTAACACTCGCAAGGACGGTGTATTAATCAGCTTGATAGAAAAGACTAAAGTCCAGTTTCATTATTGTTCTGAAATGGGGCAGTTCTCTAATTTTGCAAACGCGATACTTCGGGTTCAACTATCTCAGCACCGCTAACCGGATCGTTGCTGGCTTTGGCACCATTGCTCACCGTAAATGAAACAGTGAAATGTTCCGGATTAGTGCATTGAGGGGATTCTTCTGTAGAAACCGGTTTTACCTCACCCATTTGGGTTAATAATTTTTTATAGGAGCCGTCAGTCTCATTCACCGTATGGCTTGGATGAGCTACAGTAATACTTTTCAGTATTTGATTCGGATAGAGAAACTCTCCAACGCTTCTAAAGAAAGTGTGTACTCCGGCAAAAGCTCCATGCATGGCATGTCCGGGTTTTACATCAAAAAGAGCGGCTACCCGGCCGAACATCATTCCTAATACATAGGCTAGAGGTTTTACCAATACACTCAATCCTGTATAAGCCAAATACAGCAAATGAGTCGAAAATACGAGCAATCTGCTTAAATCTCTGGTTATTTTGTCATATAAATCGATTGATGCCCTTTTAATTGGTTCAACGGGATGGCTTTTGCCACTTCCTAAAGCAAAAGCGCTCAATAGGAACGAGGTAGCAAAACGTAAAACAGCGGGAATATAAGAAAGGGGGATAGCAAATATTTGATAGGCAATAGAATGATGGCTTTCAGGATAAAGTATTTTATTCAGTGACTTACTTTGATCTTCATCAAAAAGAGCATTAATTTGTCTGGACAGGTCGAATTTTAGCTTTGCATTTAATTTAGGGATGTTTTCAGCATTCATCGATATCCATGAGGCTAAAATAAAGCGGTCAATTACTTTTTGCTCTGCTGGAACATCGGATTTTAATGAGTGAGCTTTTGCTATCAACTCAGCCAATAGTTCTGGCTGTTGGAAATGTTCTTCCTTATGTATTATTAAGGCTTCATAAAGCAAAATGGCTACCTTGGCTCCAATGAAGGGATAACTGCTTTCTGGAGAGGTGCCCAGATCTTCTTTGAGAAAATCACTAAGCAAAGGAATTGAGTAACCGGCTATACCATTGACGAGAACATAACCTATCGCTGTAGCTGTTGCCAAATAAGCGCCTACAGTCAGAGGATCTTCACCCAGCTGATACAGCGCATTGGTTGCTAAGCCACTAGGCCCATGCATTAAGCCGTCCCATCCCGTAGCAAACAGCTGAGCTTGAGTTGAACCACCAGAAATAACCGCGGCCATTTTTGAAGAACCTACTGAATAAGAGAACTGAGTAAACCAGTTGACATAGGCGGATCCAAAAACAGAGGCAGTCGCAGTAGGCAGATAAATTGCTCCAGCCCCCACGGCAAAAGCTGCAGTAAATACCAATCCTCCTACAGGATCTTTTGCATAGAGATTATGACTAAAGACTGAGGCAAATTCATTGAGACCACGAGCCATGACGGTTAGAATATCATTTTGTTCTCCGGCAGTCAGAGCGTATTCTACGGTGGCTAATCTGCTGGTTTGTTTGGATGGAATTTCTGCAGAGCTGTCTATATTACATCGTCTCAAAATTTCCTTTAAGCGTTCTTCTTCGGTAGCTTTAATTGTGGCAATTTCGTTTTCAGAGCCTTCAAATACTTCTTTTAAAGGGACTAACTCATTACAGGAATCCCAGTCATTTAACATATCTTCAGGCAGTTTTATGGTCAATTCCGCACCGAAATCACGTATGCCATTATAAAGGTCAACAAGGGCGTAACCAAATTGCTTTACCAGTCTAATGGGTTTTTGCCACATGGGTTCATTAGGTGTGACGTTTTCCCGAAGTGTTTTAGCGACTAAATGAAAGTTTTTATTAGACCAGGCTTCTTCTTCCCAGGTTTTTGTAGGAAGAATAATACTTTTAAAAAAATTCAGAACATAAAAGCCCATACTTTTGGCAAAGGCGATAAAATTACGATGATTTTTCCATCGAGTTGCGCTAATGACATCTAGCGATTCCGAACCGGATTGATTGCTTACTGTAAGCGACTTGGTATCCACTTTGTCCCAACCCTCAATAAAACTTATTGCAAGGAGTACCTCGCGTTCTCTTTTGGGGGATAAGCCATCTTTTGAAAAATCATAAGAAACAAGTGTTTCACCTTCTTTTGTAAAAAGCCCATGATGTTTCTCAGTTACTGCATTGCGCATATCTGCTTGTTGATCGTCAATTTCTTTACGCGCATCCTCTATAAAATCGTTGAACTCTCCGCGTGTCAAAGCAAAACTACGTTTGGTGCTGTAAGTAAGATCTTGATTTATTCCTTGTAGTTCATAAAGACCATGCATCATTTGGCTTTTGACAAACTCAAGAATCGAGTTTTTTCCTCTGGCTTCATTATAAGAAGAGAGATTGGGGTTATTTCTTAATAAGTCCAAATAAGAATTTGCCCGATCTATATCTGTTTCAAGATCTTTTTTGATGTGCTCAATTGTCTTCAGATCCAAGCCTCCTTGATTGAGCACATCTGCAAAATCAGTAGATAAATTAGCTTTAATATGTTCCAGTTTTTGGATATAGGATTTAAATTCTGATTCATAGTCGGCCAGACTATTAACCTTATTTACCATTGATTCTAAATCGTGTAATGCTTCAAAACGATCTTGATAAAGGTCGAGTAATTTTAGTTTAACTGTCTGGGAATTGCTTATCATGCCTTTTGCAATTCGTTCATGAGCAACTACTCGATAGTTTCCAAGCGCTGAAATGACTTTGCTGGTTATTGAGTGGGTCTTGATAATACCCCATCGAACTGCATTTTTTAGTTGTTGCGGGTTAGTCTGCCATACAAAAGAATGAGCCTCACCATTTCTAGTAATAAATTTAACATGTTGATCACTATCAGGATGCGAGATTTTCTTTCTATAAATATCTTTTCGTTGAGAAGCTCCAACACCTGGAACTGACGAAATCACTGTTAAGGACAATTCTTCATCATCATTGAGAGTAAATAATCTGTGCTGCTTGCTATTGTATTGGGATAACAGTGTTTTTGCGCTATTTGCACCACTCATAATAATTCCAGGACAAATCCACATGCCTGCAATTTGCTTTTAATAGCTGGTGTAAAAGCAAATTGCAGGCATGTATTGTACATATTCTCATTATACTATATTTTTATGTCTCAATGTGATTTTATTTTGATCCCGTGGCGGGCGGTTAATTTAGGGACAAAATTGTGGATAGAAATTCAATGTGTCGTGTATACAGGAAATGGTTTGAGCCTAAATAACTTACGCGCTATTAGGCCTGTGTCGATACTTCTTAATAGCTTTCGAGATAATTTGGGATAACTCTCAGATACAATTGTCAATTAGACTAAAAATTGACTACAATAGACCCTTTTGCCTGGACAAATCTATCCTATGCTAAATGAAGCAATATCTAAAATGCCAGAAGCTTTTGAGCCAAAAATATTGTTACGGGGACAAGAGTATTTTCAAAAAGGCCAGGTACTTAATATTCGTTTAAGTGATGGTTTATTAAAGGGACGAGTAAAGGGTAGTTCAAGTCAGATTTATGATATTCATATGGATTTAAAAGCCTGGCCTGGGAAACCCTCTCGTTGTACCTGTGCTTATCAAAGTAACTGTAAGCACGCAGCGGCCTGTCTGTTTGCACTGCGTGAGAGAGAAAAAGTAAACAACATTAGCTCCTTACCTTCTGATAGATTGGACAGAAAGCTAGATACCTGGTTAAAAAATCTACGCGCTCAGGAAGAAACGGCAGTAAAAAAACATGAAGCGACTCATCATATAAATTATATAGTGACTCTAAAATTGGACGGCTATGAGCATAAAGTCAGTATTGAATTAGCTTTAGCCAAGCTATTAAAACGTGGTGGATATGGAAAAAGGATTGTTTTTAATAGTCTCCCAGACTCTAAAAAACAGCATTTTATCGAAGATGATAATGAAATCGTGGCGCAATTATTATTCAAATGTGGCGTCTCTGGATGGTTTGATCACTTAACCATTCGTAACAGCGAACTTTTAGACAAAGTAATTTCTTCAGGTAGAGCTTTTTTTAGTATAGACGCAGAAGTGCCTATCCAAATGAGTGAAGAGCGTACTGGGATATGTCAGTGGGTTCTTTCTCCTAATGGAAACCAAAGACTATTATTAATGCAAGATAATAAAATTTTAACTCCTTTATTATTGGATGAATGTTGGTATTTTAGTAGTACAGAAGCAGTGATGGGGCGTTTAAATACACCATATCCGGTGAAACAACTTCGCCATTTACTCGAAGCTCCCCCCATTTCTCTTGATCAGGCAAAATTGTTGACTCAGAAAATGGCTAAAACATGCCCGGAATTCCCCACGCCGCAAGTGTTTGAAAAACGCGAGATTTTGGATATTGCTCCTATCCCTGTACTGATTTTTGATGCGATAAATGAAGATGAAAAAGAGTCTTCCTGGTTCTATGATAAAGAAGAAGATATTAGGGCTTTATTTATCGCAAAAGTTGCTTTTGATTATGCAGGATTAATTATTGGCAGTAATGAAGAATGTGCCAAAGTAGTGCGCCATCAAGATGATGTATTATTGGAGTACACGCGTGACATGCATTTTGAAGCATTGAAACTCTATGAACTGCATCAATTAATCAGTTTAAGACCTCTCCATCGATGGGAAAGCTATAATTGGGATTTGCAAGAAAATTCAGTTTTGGCGTTAAACAATATAGAAGTACAAGCTGATTTGGAAATTCTCTATAATAACGCGATACCGCAATTAAAAAATCAAGGATGGCGGATAGAATTTGCCAGTTCCTTATATCAGGAAATTATCAGTGCTGATGATGTGGAATGGTATTCCGATTTGCATGAAAGCACTACAGATTTCTTTTCTTATCAATTAGGTATTTTAGTTGAAGGCAGGCCAGTAAGTATTGTTCCATTGGTCGCGGATCTGATTCAACGCTACAGTGGAAATGATTTAGATAGTTTACCGGATTCACAGCTGGTTAAACTTCCTTTGCAGGACGGGCGCGCATTACAATTGCAAATGGGGCGCATCAAGCCGCTTGTGCGATTATTATTGCAGTTTGGCATGCGTCAAATTGACCAGCATCAACAGTTACAAATTAATAAATATCAATTGATTCTGATGCAGGAAGCTGAATTGGCAATTGCTGCTACTAAGGCACGTTGGCAAGGAGCCGAAGATTTTCGTGAAGAATTAACTCAGTTAATTAAATTAACTGATCTGCCTGAGATCACACCTCCGGTTGGCTTAAAGGCCAATTTAAGGGATTACCAGCATTATGGATTGAATTGGTTACAATTTTTAAGAGCAAGTCGCTTTAGCGGTATTTTGGCAGACGATATGGGCTTAGGTAAAACCATACAAACACTGGCTCATTTACAATATGAAAAAGAACAGGGAAGGATGAACAATGCGACCTTGATTGTAGCCCCTACCAGTCTTGTAGGTAATTGGTTGGCCGAAGCAAAACGTTTTACTCCTGAATTAACTGTTTTAATCTATCATGGTAGTGAAAGACATCAGGATAATTTTGATGACTACGATTTGGTGATTTCTACTTATGGATTAATCCATCGGGATAAAGAAAAATTCATCAATTATTCTTTTTATTATCTTATCCTGGACGAAGCGCAGTTTATAAAAAATGCACGTACAAAAACCACACAAATTATTCAACAGTTGAAAGCATCACATCGTTTATGTCTTACCGGGACGCCCTTGGAAAATCATTTAGGTGAATTATGGTCTTTATTTCACTTTTTGATACCCGGTCTTCTAGGAGATGCGAAACAATTCAGACTCTGGTTTAGATCACCCATAGAAAAATATGCTGATTTGGATAGAAGGGAATTGTTAGCCAAAAGAGTGAAGCCATTTATGTTACGGCGAACAAAAAATCAAGTGGCAAGTGAATTGCCTCCAAAAACTGAAATGATTCGTTCCATAGAAATACTTGGGCCACAACGCGATCTTTATGAAGCAATTCGTATGAGTATGGAGAAAAAAGTTCGTGATGCAATCGCCAAACAAGGTTTAGGAAAAAGTCATATTTTATTATTGGATGCCCTGCTTAAGTTGCGTCAAATCTGTTGTGATCCCAGACTATTGTCTTTGCCAGAAGCTACGATGGCTCATGGAACATCAAGTAAATTGGAAGCTTTGATGGAGTTGCTCGACAACTTGGTTGAAGAGGGGCGGCGCGTGTTGGTTTTTTCTCAATTTACATCAATGTTAAAATTAATCGAAGAGCAATTGGATGCAAAACAATACGAGTACTTAAAATTAACTGGACAGACTCAAAACAGGCAAGCCTTGGTAGACCAGTTTCAGGAAGGCAAGACCCCCATCTTTTTAATCAGTTTGAAAGCCGGAGGAACCGGGCTTAATTTAACGCGTGCTGATACGGTAATTCATTACGATCCCTGGTGGAATCCGGCAGTTGAAGATCAAGCGACCGATAGAACTCACCGGATAGGGCAAGAAAATCCAGTATTTGTTTATAAGTTAATAACATCAGGCACCGTTGAAGAGGCCATTCTAGGCATGCAAGAGAGAAAAAGACAGTTGGTTGATGGAATATTATCCGCTGATTCCTCTAAGACTATAGGGTTGAGTGAAGAGGATCTCGCCCAGTTTTTCATGCCTCTCACCTGAACGGCCACCTTTGGCGCATCTTGAACGATCTCGCTTGCTTAAAAATGTTCACATACCGGATGTATGCAGCGTTTTTTAGCCAATCGAGATCGCCCAACCTGCGTTCAAATCTGGTCGTTCATCCCTAAGAATAGGAAACGTCATCCCGAACGAAGTGAGGGATCTCCTGAGATGAGCATTGTGCCCACATTTGGAGATCCCTCACTTTGTTCGGGATGACGTGTTAACTAGGAAGGTTGGGTGAGATTT
>NZ_JAJKBJ010000027.1 GCF_023618015.1 Legionella maioricensis | reverse complement strand
CCTGCGGCTTGTCCGCAGGATCCAGTCTGATACTTGATTTCTGGATGCCGCGAACAAGTCGCAGCACGTAGGGATGAGACGAATACCTCAAAAATATGTTGAAAACGGTTGTTAATGCCGTGATTAAAACCGGAACTAGTCGGGCAAATTTCTTCCCTCTGGAAAGGACGGAAGGCAGTAAAACCGCGGCTGGAATCCAGAAAATTTTAGACGCACAGATAGAAAACGAACATGAAGAGATTGAAACCGATAACAATTTTATACCATAAAAATATAATCTCATTACCTGTAATCCTTTAGTAACCGTTTAACCGTTCACAGCGTATGTAGCCCGTGAACGGTCAGGTCCTTTATGCGACGGTTATAAAGGCGAGAGTAGGATAGGCAAAGTTAATATGTAGGTTGGCGCTGAGCCTAGCGAAGCCCAACAATGAAATTAGAATCGTGGCATTATCTTGACATGGAGTAGGTGATAGTTCTGCTGTTGGGCTTCGCTAGGCTCAGCACCAACCTACGTCATCAAGCACAGGTTATATAAGGTATAGAAGTTAGCTGTTGGGCTTCGCTAAGCTCAGCACCAACCTACGGTCATCAAGCACAGGTTATACAAGGTATAGAAGTTAGCTCTGTGGCGTATGAACCCTCTTCATTACTCTCTTCTAAATCTGTACCAGAACTAAAAAACGAAAAACAATTCGGCTCTTTGGCTTTGATTCGCTCCAACTCTTCATCAACCATATCGTTAATTTTACTTAAAGTAGACGTCCTGCCATACAAACCTCTAATTTGACGAATAATCCATAACTTACTTCGCAATTGACGGATGTATTTCAGGCCTGCGCATTCATATGGAGTGGAGTCACCATTCAAATCTTTTTTTAATTGAAGCAACATATTCTGCAGAGCAGGATGATTTTGATTGACTTGAATAAATCGAGCAATGCAATCAATGGCTATATTCTTTTGAAATTTCAGACAAAAACGATGATCTTCACCTATATCCCGAAGAATATCTTTAAACTGTTGATATGATTTGGCCCGGGTTACCAAACTAATATAAGCAGTCTGAAATTGATAAGATTCAATTCGTGCATCCATATTATATTGCTGAAACAATGGACTTTGTTTTGCCCCATTTTCTAATAAATGCCTCATAGTAAAACGAACATCTTTACGAATATCTTCAGGGTGCTCTTCTGCGGTTGCTGCCATTTCCATAGCCACATCCAAAGGGGTTTTTCCGGCGTTATTTTTTTTATTAATGAAATGCCCAAACATGTGTAGGGTTTCTTCATAGCGATAATCACCAAACCTAATGGCAATGTGTAAAGGGGTATCGCCTTCTTCAAATCCTTGTTCTGATTGAGCTAATTGCTGATAGGAAGAAAGCGCATTGATTACATGTCCTGGAATCTTTGCCTGGGGAGTTGATTCTCTTAGTTCATTTAAGAGCAACTCGTGTTCTTCCTGTTTTAAATTACTAACAAAATCGCGGAATTCCTTTATTGAAAATAACACTGCTCTTAATCGCGCCTGGCGAGCAACGGTTGCTTGTGTCATTACCGCCATTTTAGCTCTGTCTTTAGAATTATGTTCATCAAGACACTCTTTTAAGCTTAATCCTATAAGTTCTGCTGGCAACAAAATATGCTTGTAAAAGGCCATCCATTTTGCTTTTTTAAATTCAGGGTTTTCTCCTAAAAGAGTAAAAGCCTCAATTTCTTCAACACTATGATAGTCTTTATTAGACCAAGGCTTGGCGATGTAACTATACTTCGTTGGCCAGTAAAAATTAGATGAATGGGCTAAAAAAGGAAAATTCAATAAATCTTCAGCCACAACATCAAAAGCACGGTCATTATGCATCCAATGAAAAAAACGCCGCGTTTTAAACGACATGATGCTATCAATAAACATTAAATCATGATCAATTTTAAAAAAAATGGCGTGTGGTTTGCCGTCCTTTTCTACAAGGTAAAAGCCAAAATTGCCTTTATGCAAATCATCTTCTTCCAGAGTATAAGAGCTGGCTAAAATGCTGGCCAAAGAAGAGTAATCAATGCTCAGAATATTTTCTTGTTCTGCTTTTAATAAATTTGCAAAAAAACCTTGCGGTAATTTATCTAAAAAATAATAGGGTATTTCCTCTGCCTGAGTGACCGTTTTTACGGTGCAATTAGAATTGATGTGCGGGTTGTCTAAAGTAAAAAAAGTTTGGCTTAACCCTTCTTTTTTCTCTATAACATAACAAAGATGTTCAGTAACCATCCCCAGTACATTAAGAGAATCATCAACAACTAATCGCTGAGTAGAGGTGGTACCTTTGGCTAAAAATAATTGAGCTAATTGAGTAAACGCCACTTCAAAACGAGAAAGTTGTGCTCTGCCGTATTTGTTTCTTTTAAATATTACTTTGCACGGCTTATCATAAGCATCTGGAGGGGTATAAACTGCATCAATATAAGCTTCATGCCCATAGTGGGTGGATTCTCCCAACGCAATATCAGCTATGTTATAAAGCCAAGCCATAACAGTCATATAAAAAAATAAGTATATTATTTTATCATAATGAGCAAAAAAATCAAAGAAACTCTAACCTGTCATTAATTTAAAGTTTATCAATATCATCAGGCTGGATGGTTAAATTTTCATTTTTATCATCAAAGCCATGTTCTTCATTGAGACGAATTTGTAAACCAACATTGTTTTTAGAATCGGCGTACTTAATAGCATTTTCTTTAGATATTTTACCTTCCTTATATAAGGCTAACAGAGCCTGATCAAAAGTTTGCATTCCCTGTTCATTACTTCTCGCCATAACCTCCTTAATCTCATCTACTTTCCCTTTATCAATTAAATCAGAAATATAAGGGGTATTTAATAAAACCTCCACTGCAGGTACCCGTTGACTGGAGATCCCCGGTATTAATCGTAAAGAAATAATGGCGCGTAAATTCAAAGACAAATCCGTTAATAACTGCCGTTTCGCGTCTTCAGGAAAAAAGTTAATTATTCGATCCATAGTTTGATTCGCATTATTCGCATGAAGAGTAGAAATACATAAATGTCCCGTTTCAGCATATGCAATCGCGTGTTTCATTGTGTTACGCTCACGAATTTCTCCAATTAAAATAACATCAGGAGCCTCACGCATCGCATTGGTTAATGCGTTTTCGTAATTTAAAGTATCTATGCCTATTTCACGCTGATCGACTATGGATTTTTTATGTTGATGGATGTATTCAATAGGGTCTTCAATGGTTAAAATATGTCCTCTATAACTCTCATTACGATAATCAATCATAGACGCAAGAGTGGTGGATTTACCTGAGCCCGTAGAACCAACCACCAAAACCAAACCACGTATTTCCATCATGATCGATTTTAAAATTTTAGGCAGTTTTAATTCTTCTATGGAAGGTATAACTCCCTTTATATAGCGAACAACCATTGCTATTTCGCCGCGTTGTCTGAAGACATTAATCCTGAAGCGCCCCACTCCCATTAATGAAAAAGCCATATTCAGTTCCATATTGGCACCAAACTCTTTTTGTTGCTCATCACTCAGGATAGACATCACAATTTCTGACATTTGTTGTGGTTTAACAGGAGCTTGTCCTATAGGAGATGTGATGCCTTCAATTTTAATATTAGGCGGTGCCCCCACACTGAAGAATAAATCTGAAGCCCCTTTTTCTACCATCAGTTTAAAAAATGGAGTTATATCCATAATAGACTCACATTTGTATTTTTATAGTATAAGTTTAGTCAAGACTGGTGATTTTGCTACTAAGCTATCGACACGTACCCTCGTCATCTCGAGCACATCCCGTCATCTCGAGCACATCCCGTCATCTCGAGCGTTAGCGAGAGATCTCCTGAATGCAGTACGGAATATACATCGAAGATCTCTCGCTAACGCTCGAGATGACGTAGATGAAATCAAGAGCCCGTAGATCAACTCAAGATCGCGTAGATGAACTAAAGATCAAGAGGATCCTATAAAGGTAGCATCCACTTACTTATTATTTAATTTCAACTACAGGAAACAAAGGATGATCCATGCTGGCACCTGAAGGCAACTCATCTGCCAGTCCCGGAAAATCAGGTGAGGTGACCCAGAGTCGGGGGGCATGGGTCATGTCATCTCCCAAAAAGCGAACCGAGAATGCGCGCCGTCGATGTGGCCCTTCTACTCCTTTTGCCATATGTAAGGTCAGCATGTGGAAACACACCACATCACCAGGTTCTAATTCCCACCCTAGTATAGAAAAATCTTCTCTGGCATTTTCTATATTCGGTAATTCCTGCAAACTGCCTTCAGGAAACCACTTGGCTTGCTGATCCATAAACGATCTGGGCATTAGCCAGGGACCTAAATGTGATCCGGCAATAAATTCCAAAGTCGAAGCTCTGCTTACCGGATCTACCGGGATCCAAAAACTGCAATTTTGTTTCCCGGCAACATTATAATAAGGCTGATCCTGATGCCAGGGAGTAATTTGACGCGTTCCGGGCTCTTTAACCAAAAGATGATCGTGATATAACCGTACTTTTTGACTCTGGGTTAATTGGGCAGCCACGGAAGCCAGTTCCGTTTCGAATATAATTTTTTGATAAAAGGGATTGTGTTGCCAGGTACAAAAATCCTCAACAAAATAACCGGGATCATCAGCCCCACTGGCCACTTTAGCACGTGAACTTAAAGAAGATAAATTAAGTTCTATTCCCTGGCGTAAAATATCTATTTCTTTAGCGCTTAGTAAACCGCGAATGCACAATGCGCCATTATGCTGAAACAGAGCGACCAGCTCACTATCCAATCGCATTTTAGACGTCCTTTCATTATCACCAATCACATCTTCTCCAAAACTTCGCGTAAATGCTTGACCGGTTCTATTATCATAGAAGAATCCCCTTGCTGCTTGGGAGCATTAGCAAAAGGGACTATAGCTCGCTTAAACCCGTGTTTCACCGCTTCTTTAATCCGCTCCTGCCCACTTTGCACGGGTCTTATTTCTCCAGCCAGACCTACCTCACCAAAAATAATGGTTTCACTGTCAAATACTCGATTGCGTAAGCTGGAAACTACTGCGGCGAGTAATGCCAAATCACTGCCGGTCTCGGTGACTTTTACCCCACCTACCACATTTATAAAAACATCTTGATCATAAGTGGCAATGCCGCCATGACGATGCAATACCGCCAATAAAATGGCTAAACGATTATGCTCAAGACCAGCGGTTACTCGTTTCGTCTGTTGCCCATGAGCCTCATCGACTAAAGCTTGTACTTCCACTAACATCGGGCGCGATCCCTCCCAGGTTACCATCACCGCACTTCCAGGGGTTGGTTCTGGTTGACGGGATAAAAAAATGGCTGATGGATTAGAGACCTCCTTTAATCCCCTATCCGTCATAGCAAATACACCTAACTCATTCACCGCGCCAAAACGATTTTTAATCGCTCGAATCACCCTGAAACGACTGTCGCTTTGTCCTTCAAAATAGAGCACACTATCCACCATATGTTCCAAAACTCGAGGCCCCGCCAAAGTCCCTTCTTTGGTCACATGCCCCACTAAAAATACGGCTGTTTGCGTCATTTTGGCAAAACGAACTAATTGGGCCGCCGACTCGCGCACTTGACTGACTCCCCCTGGCGCCGAGTTTAGGGTTTCAGTAAAAATAGTTTGTACTGAGTCAACTACTATAATTCTTGGTTTTTCTTTCTGAGCATGGGCAATAATAGACTCCACTTGCGTTTCAGCCAAGAGTCTTAATCCTGCTAAAGGCAATCCCAAACGTTGCGCACGCATGGCAACTTGCTGCAAAGATTCTTCACCAGTTACATAGAGAACCGTCTCTTGCATCGATAAATTGGCCAGAGTTTGTAATAATAAGGTTGACTTACCAATCCCTGGATCCCCACCAATTAAGACAACCGAACCGTAAACCAAACCACCGCCTAAAACCCGGTTTAATTCAGATAAACCACAGTCCATGCGCAGTTCTTTATCCATGACCACATCTTCAACAGCAGTAATCATAGAACGTTGATTAGCCCACTGCCCGCTCCGCGAAGTACGACTAGCAGCGACAACTCCTTCTTCAGAAACTGAATTCCATGCACCGCACTGCGTGCATTGTCCTGCCCATTGTTTAAAGACTGCCGCACACTGGCTGCATACAAATTGGGTTTTTGTTTTCATTACTCGAACCTTACATCCATTCTCAATCAATAGAGATAGAATAACTGATCATTAAACGAATTACCTGAATAATTTAATAAGTCTTCGTTTCTGAATTATCCCTCTCAAGAAAGTGCCATTATTTTTTATATGTTAATAATTCCTTAATATTTATGGTTTATTATTAAACTATGAGAATTTTTTGCAATCAAAACCAGAGGAAGCCATCATGCCAAAAACAAAACATAAACAAGCGACTCATGCCACCAAAAAAGTTAATAAAAAAGAAATGAAAGAGCAAGCTAAAAATCCAGAAGTTAAAAAAGATCCAGCTGAAGCTGGTGCAGTTAAATATCTAACTGACCTTAAGAATAGTATGGTAGAAAAGTTAGCTAAGGCAGAAAAAGTGAAAGGACTTTATCAAAAGCATCGCATAATTCAGGAAGTCAATGGTGAGTACCATGATAAAATGGGAAAGTTGTCGTCTGTATATAATATTGGTCGAGTTGGACATATTAAAGCAGTGGACGATTTAGTAGACGAAGTGCGTGCACTTTATGAAGAAAAAATCCTGTCTGTAAGGGATAATCTTGAGCGTGAGCTGAACCAAAAAAATACTCATCCTCAAGAAGAACAGCAAAAAGCTGTAGCAAAAAAACTTGCTGAAGGAATGAAACAGGCGGTCGAAGACGAAAAATTCGGTGAGTTCCAAGGTTATGTAGGTACTCCTCCTATTACACGTGAGAATGTCGATAAAATAGCTGAACAGCTAGAGAAGATCAATAAGAGGGATGCATTAGAAAATGAAAGAAAGAAAGAAATACAAATGCAGCAAGATGAAGCCTTCGCAGCTAAAGAGCAAGCAACAGAAATAGCCTCTGCGCTGATTGAAGGGGTCGCAAAACAACAAGTAGAACAACAAGACTCAGCCTTCGCAGCTAAAGAGCAAGCAACAGAAATAGCCTCTGCGATACTTGAAGAAGCTCAAAAAAGAGAGGCCGTCATAAAAAGAGTTGAACGAATATTGGATAATTTGGCGCTAAAAATAGAAGGAATAGGCCAACATCATCCCGAAGCTCGTGCTCAAGCGGTGAATTTGCATAACACATTAATGAAAGGTCTTACTACTCTTGAGGTTGAATTAAAGTCCGGTCAAAAGAGTAGGAAAGAAGCAACAGACGACTTCAAAGAACTATGCTCCGCTACAATAATGTCTGTTATGCCCGCCTTGGAAAAAGATTTGGGTTGGGGCGAATACCTCAAAAATATGTTGAAATCTATCGCTAACGTATTTATTGCCGGCGCTCAAAAATTAGGCTCTAATGCTACATTCTTCAACACCAGTTCTAAATCGGGCCAAGCAGTTACGGAAACTGGTCAAGAGTTGCAAGCGGACGAAGATGAAACTCCTGATCAAAATCCAGCGGCAAATATATAACAGCCATCTAAAGCAAACTCGCTACATTAAAGTTCTTCATTTAATGTAGCAAGTTTGTCCTTTCTTTTTATAATCTATCTACATTATCTTCAGTCAAATTTAAATATAGTTCTTGTATTACCCCAAAACAGTTCATTTAAAGCAATCAAGTTGAATCCTGATGCTAACCCAGTATAATCACAACATTTCATGGGATCAGAGCAACCTGATGAGCAAAGGCATTCATTTCGAACAATCGATAACGGAACTGGAAGAAATTGTGAAGCAATTGGAAAAAGGGGAATTAACCCTTGAAGATTCGCTCAAACAATTTGAAAAAGGCATTGGTTTGGCCAGACGTTGCCAGGATGTTTTGAATCAGGCAGAACAAAAAATAGAAACACTTACTGCCGCCCATGCACCTTCTGAACCCCAATCGGATGAACAAGCAAGTGATTGAAATTTATACCCAACGCCACGAGACCTTCCTTGAGCAGATGCTCAACGAAACCCTGATTCCCGCCAGCCAAATTCGCGCGGCCATGCATTACTCTTTATTTCCTGGTGGAAAAAGACTCAGACCGATTTTAGTATATTTGGCCGGTGAATTGATTAACGTCAATCTCCAGGTACTTGATGTCATTGCAGCCGCTTTGGAATTAACCCACTGCTACTCCTTAATTCATGATGACCTTCCCGCTATGGATGACGATGATTTACGCCGCGGAAAACCGAGCTGTCATAAGGCTTATGATGAGGCAACCGCCATTTTGGTAGGTGATGGAATGCAGGCCCTGGCTATTGAAGTTTTACTAACCCGTTTATCTCCTTTACTGAATGCCTCTCAAGTAATAGCCATTACTCAAGTCCTGGTACAAGCCAGTGGAGTAAGCGGCATGGTAAGCGGGCAGAGCCTTGATTTATCTGAATTGGCAAAATCATCCGTTACTGAAGAACAATTAAGAGAAATTCATTTACTTAAAACCGGTCGATTGATCCTGGCTTGTTTTGAAATGGTTTTAGCGGCTCAGACATCCATCAATGAACCCACGCAAATAGCGTTTAGAACCTATGCCAGACATATAGGTCTGGTATTTCAAATGCAAGATGATTATTTGGATCGCTACGCGCCAGCCAATATATTGGGCAAAGGCCGATCGTCTGATTTAGCCAATGAAAAAACTACTTTCGCGACTCTGTTTAGCCAACGTCAATTAGAAGAAGAAATTGCCATACACTATCAAATCGCCATTGATGCATTGAAGATATTTGATAAAAAAGCCACGGCCCTGATTGAGTTAACCCAGCAATTACAACAGCGCAGCAAATTAGCGCAATAGACGTAGGTTGGTGCTGAGCGCTGCGAAGCCCAACAGCAGGGCCTGTCACCTACTACATGCCCTGCCATAATGCTAATTTCATTGTTGGGCTTCGCTATGCTCAGCACCAACCTACCTTGCTCGATCCTTTCTCTTAAGAATTTACGAAGCAGAACGGATTGAGTTAACCCAGCAATTACAACAGCGCAGCAAATTAGCGCAATAGACGTAGGTTGGTGCTGAGCGTAGCGAAGTCCAACAGCAGAGCCTGTCACCTACTACATGTCCTGCCATGATGCTAATTTCATTGTTGGGCTTCGCTACGCTCAGCGCCAACCTACCTTGCTCGATCCTTTCTCTTAAGAATTTGCGAAGCAGAACGGATTGAGTTAACTCAGCAATTACAACAGCGCAGCAAATTAGCGCAATAGACGTAGGTTGGTGCTGAGCGTAGCGAAGCCCAACAGCAGGGCCTGTCACCTACTACATGCCCTGCCATAATGCTAATTTCATTGTTGGGCTTCGCTATGCTCAGCACCAACCTACCTTGCTCGATCCTTTCTCTTAAGAATTTGCGAAACGGGTATTAAGGTTTCTATGCCATTGCCTGTTCTTCTTTGCTCGCCCTTCCAGGCATGTCCATAAACTACTTCATAGGTAAGTGGATACTTTCCTTTATCCGTTTGCACTGTCGCATAATTTTTTTCAAATTGTTGCCATGCCGTTTTACCGGTTAATCCCTGATTTCTTGCTGAATGAATATTTCTTACCCCTTGCGCCTTTAAAGCCTTGATTAAATGGGGCAAGGTTTCATAGTGAACCGATAATAACTCCATATCCATTACGGGCTCTAAAAAATGCTCTGCCATAAGGCAATCGCCAATATCATGCATGTCAACAAATTCATTAACATGCGCATGTTGATTTACTCCAGCCCATGCTCCTTTCAGTTCCTTAAACGTGTCGGGTCCCAAGGTAGTAAACATCAAGCATCCATTCACATTCATCACTCGATTCAACTCCCGGAACACGCGGGCAAGAGGGCTACCCCAATGAATGACCTGATTAGCAAAGACCAGATCAAACATACCGGTAGCAAAGGGCATATTCTTCATATCAGCGGTTACCAAAGACCATTTACGCCGCCAACTCTGTTTTTTCTTTGCCTCTAATAACATGCCATGGGCAAAATCCAAACCAAAAACCTGAGCCTTAGGATACATTGCAGTTAATTCACGCGAAAAAGTGCCAGGCCCACAACCTAAATCAAGAATACGTTTTGGCGAAATTTTTAAATACTGTAACCGTTCAAACAAGCGATCCCCTATTTCTCGCTGTACTTTAGCGACAAGCTCATATTCGGTGGCATGTTTATTAAATGCCTTGCTAATTTCATTATTGACAGCCATCATACAACCAGGAAAAAAGTTAAATAGGGAAATCCAACGTCCATGCGCCAGATGCTGTTCAGTATAACACAGACTTTACGTCTGCCTTCAATCTGCATACTTTGCAACCAATTTCATAAAAGCGCTTTAGCTGTATGTACTTCCTGCATTGAACTCATTAAGCCATTAGGCCCAGCGTGCCAACATTGTGCCCAACCACTTCCCGATGCCACCTATTTAGTTTGTGGTCAATGCATTAAAAAACCACCTCATTTTGATAGAGCCTTAATAAACTATACGTTCGAAGAACCTTTACGCAGTCTCTTACACCATTTTAAATACTATAATGGTCTCTATCTCAGCTCTTTTCTATGCCAACTCATGCTACATGCGATACAAAATCAAGCCATCACGGCACAGTGTTTAATCCCCGTTCCTCTGCACCCCAAAAGACTAAAACAACGCGGGTTCAACCAGGCTGCAGTTTTGGCTAAACGATTAGCTCGTACATTAAATCTGCCTTATGACTTAAAGAGCTGTCAAAAAGTAATTAATACTGCCCCTCAAGCCAGTCTGGATAGTGAGCAAAGAAAAAAAAATTTGCATCACGCCTTCCACACCAACCCTCTGCCCTACCAGCACGTGATCCTCATTGATGATCTGTTAACTACCGGGTGTACTGCCAATGAGTTAGCGCATACCTTAAAAAAAACCGGCGTTCAAAGAGTTGATGTATGGTGCTGCGCCAGAACGGTGAAAAATCAACAGACGGAAACAAATTTTATTTAAATGCACTCTGACCGCTTCCAGCCAGGCTACATTTTATCGCGCGGGTGACGAAGGCCGCTCTACTGAAACATACGCGTTAAATCATTAGTTACTAAATGAACCAATAACAAGCAAAAGGCAATAAACATTAACTGATAGATTAATACTTCCAAAGCAACCGACATGGGCTTACCGCGAATTTTTTCAATAATACTATAAAGAATGGAACCGCCATCCAAGCCTGGAACAGGAAATAAATTAACCACTGCAACTGCCAAACTAAAACTGGCAATAAAAAATATAAATACAACTACCCCCTGCTTCAAAGAAGCAACGGAAGCCGCAAACAGCCCTATCGGTCCTAATAAGATAGCAAAAGGAATTACGCCGCTAAATAATTGTTTCAAAATCATCATAAAAAATTTAACCATATGGACAATCGTCGTACTTGCCTGTTGCGTTGCCTCTAAAAACGATGAAGAGCGCATCACGCCATTTGGAGCAGATAAATTAGGGCTAATCCCCATACTCGCTAATAAAGATTTTTCACGTCCAGTGAATTTGATCTGACTTAAATCAAGAGAGATGTCTTTTAACTGTTGATTGGTTTGTTTCAACGTTACTTTAACGTCTTTTTTACCCCATAAACTCACCAGTTCCATTCCCACCTCCTGCCAGGATGGCGTGGGATAACCGCCGATAGCGATGAATTGATCTCCGACAAGAACTCCTGCCTGAGCAGCAGCACTGTTGGCCTGAACAGATTGAATTTGCGGTAATTTATAATTAATGCCTATGTAAAACACGAGTACCAAAGCAAGCCATGCCGTAATGAGATTAGCCAAGGGCCCAGCCAATAAAATAAGAATTCGAATCCACACGGGTTTTTTATCAAAACAAACGGGATATTCTTTAGGATCTACAGGAGTAATTCGTGTATTAAGTAGCTGAACATAACCGCCCAAAGGCCACATAGCCCATACCCAGTCACATCCGCTTTTACTTTGCCATTGGAGTAATGGCTTTCCAAAACCAATTGAGATTTTTTTGATCTTCACGTGAAAGAAGCGTGCTACCAACGCATGCCCACCCTCATGAATTCCCACTACTAATATGAGCGTGAGAATTATGGCTAAAAGCGCCACCAGCATAGAAAACTCCTTTTAATGGGCTATTTGGTATTATCAACAACTAATTGCAGCATAGGAATTCCTTTCCTCCCCGTCAACTCATATCCTTTACGATATACTTCGAAAATACGGTAAGGCTGATTCGTTTCACTATCGACCAACTCTACTTCATCGCCGTGCTCATCAACTAAAGTAAGAGTTAAATGAATTTCGCGATAGTCACTGATTTGGTAACGATCTTTAAATAATTGCAGTACTCGTTCCAAACTTTCAACCGCTTCATCACTATTATGTTGGCCTTGAAGGATAATATCCATTTGGTACTCCTCGTCAATTTACACATTCTGTGCAAAAAGTGGTTACTATAGTTGTCGGTAAAATAAAAAAGTACTTTAGTAAGATAATGAACTTTCCCAATTCTCTACAAATTTAGCGGTTAATCGTTTACAATATCCAATTAACCAAATAATTAGTAACTCATATTCTATGGTGTTTGTTGCCTGCGGACTCAATCATAAAACTGCCCCAATAAACGTGCGTGAAAAAGTCGCGTTAGCTCCTGCTATGCAAGATTCATCGCTCCAGAGCTTGCTTAACCTGCCAGAAGTCAACGAAGCGGCTATTCTGTCGACCTGCAATCGCACAGAGATCTACTGCGATACTGACAATCCCCAAATTCTTTCAAGCTGGTTGGCTCACGAACATCAGTTATCGCCAGAATTACTTTCCCCTTTTATCTACATTCACGAAGGTCATCAGGGAATTAAGCATACCTTACGGGTTGCCAGTGGTCTGGATTCGATGATGATTGGTGAACCCCAAATTCTGGGGCAAATGAAGCAGGCCTACCAACAAGCTTGCCGTCTGGGTACCGTAAAATCTCAATTACGCCCCGTTTTTGAATATATTTTTAGTGCCTCTAAAAGAATTAGAACCCGAAGTGGTATAGGAACCAACCCTGTTTCAATTGCCTATGCCGCAGTACAGTTAATCGGTCAATTATTTTCAAACTATAAATCACTGCATGTATTTCTGATTGGCTCCGGAGAAACCGCCTCCCTAGTAGCAAAATATTTACATCAGCAGGGAGTGCATCGTTTCATGGTAGCAAGCCGCACTCTTGAGAATGCCCAAAAACTTGCCCACACCTTTAACGGCAAAACGCTTTCCATTGGTGACATCCCCCAATACTTATCACACGCTGATGTGGTTATTTCTGCAACAGCATGCCCTCTTCCTTTTATTAATAAAAGCCTGGTTGAACATGCCTTGCAACAACGAAATCATGCGCCTATGTTTTTTCTGGATTTAGCAGTCCCCCGTGATATTGAAAGTAACGTAAACGAATTAGAACAGGTACATCTCTATAATGTCGATGACTTGCAAATCATGATAGAAAAAGGGATGGATGAAAGACGACATGCCGCTTTGCAAGCAGAGCAATTAATCGAAAGTGAACTGGATAATTATATTCGCTGGCATCGTTCTTTGAGAGCAAAAGAGGTCATCTGCGATTATCGCAATCAAATGCAGGATTTAGCACAACTGGAATTACAACGAGCAATAAAAAAACTGTCTGCCGGTCAAAACCAACAAACCGTTTTAAATGAATTTAGCGAGCGTCTGGTGAATAAGCTGACTCATAATCCCACTACCGGCTTAAGACAAATAGCCTGGGATGGTCGAGAAGACTTACTTGCTCTGGCACAATATCTCTTTAACACTACTACCAACCAGCCATCATATGAAGAAATCCCTTGAGTTAAAACTACAGCACATGCTGGAACGCTTCCAGGAAGTCGGTCGCTTATTATCAGAAGCTTCTGTTATTGCTGATCAAAACCAATTTAAAGCATTATCTAAAGAATATTCTCAACTGGAACCAGTAGCCACTTGCTATGAATCCTATTTAGAAGCTAAAAATAACTTATCCTCACTTGAGGAATTACTCGCAGGAGAGGATAAGGAATTAGCCAGCATGGCGGAAGAAGAACTTGACGCGGCTAAAAAACACATTGATGAACTGGATGAGCAATTGCAGTGGCACCTCATTCCCAAAGATCCCGATGATGAGCGTAATATCTATCTTGAGGTAAGGGCCGGTACTGGCGGTGATGAAGCGGCTATTTTCGCCGGAGATCTTTACCGTATGTACAGCCGTTATGCTGAAAATCAGGGATGGCAACTGGAATTAATCAGCGCCAGTCACGGTGAACATGGCGGCTACAAAGAAATCATTGCGCGGATCAGCGGTAATGCCGTCTACTCTCAATTAAAATTTGAATCAGGCGCCCATCGTGTGCAACGAGTCCCCGAAACAGAATCTCAAGGGCGCGTTCATACCTCTGCTTGTACGGTGGCCATCATGCCAGAAGTGGAGGAAATTGATGAAATCCAAATTAATCCCGATGATTTACGTATAGATACTTATAGATCATCTGGTGCAGGAGGTCAGCACGTTAACAAAACGGATTCCGCCATTCGTATCACTCATCTGCCCACCGGCGTAGTCGTTGAATGTCAGGATGAACGCTCACAACATAAAAATCGTTCTAAAGCGATGTCTTTGCTTAAGACCCGATTACTGGATGCAGAACAAAGCAAACAAAAAAAAGAACAGGCGCAAACAAGAAAATCATTGGTTGGTACCGGCGATCGTTCCGAACGCATTCGTACTTATAATTTTCCCCAAGGACGCCTCACCGATCACCGCATTAACCTGACTATCTATCAACTTAATGACGTGATGGAAGGTAATTTATCGTTAGTTATTGATTCTTTAAAGCGTGAATATCACGCAGAACTGCTTGCTGAATTGGGTCGCCATGATTAATATTCGCACGGCATTAGAACAAGCCTTGCAAAAATTAGATCAACTGGCCCCTGATTCACGCCTGGAAGCCGAATTATTATTAGGTCATCTGTTAAATAAAAACAGAGCCTACCTCTTTGCCCATCCCGAAGAGTTGCTAAGCCCAACGCAACTGAATCAATACCAACAATTAATAGAACAACGGGCGCAAGGCATCCCCATTGCTTATCTCACCGGAACTCGCGAGTTCTGGTCACTTTCCTTAAAAGTTAATGAGCATACGCTGATTCCAAGACATGAAACGGAACGATTGGTGGAATTGGCTCTGGAGCTGCTCCCCAATAAACCAGACATCCGCGTACTCGATTTAGGTACAGGCAGTGGAGCTATTGCTTTAGCGCTGGCAAAAGAGAGGCCCTTCTGGGATATTACCGCTTGTGATTACAGCATAGAGGCTCTGGACATGGCCCGAAAAAATGCTCAGGATCTTGGAATAAGCAATGTCTCTTTCTATCATTCCGACTGGTTCAATAATCTTCCGGACGTTTCTTATCATGCCATTGTATCTAACCCTCCTTATATAGCAGAACATGATCCACACTTAAAACAAGGGGACCTTCGTTTTGAACCACTAAGTGCCCTGGCTAGTGGTCAAGATGGATTAGCTGATCTACAATGTATTATTAATCGTAGTTATAACTATCTTTTGCCTAATGGGTTACTGTTATTAGAACACGGTTATGATCAAAAAAATGGTGTAAGAGCTATACTTGATAAGATAGGATATAGGGACATACATTGTTGGCAAGACATTCAAGGTCATGATAGGGTGAGTGGAGGTTACCGTCCGTAAGGGTACTGCATGAGCGAATTATTATATTGATGATATTGCAGTTTTTTGGTATATACCTAGCCACTTTCTGCAAAACTCGGTTTCAGGGATTGAGTTGAGATGGAGGCTAAAATGACAGGGCATTTAATTGATAAAACCAATGAGAGACTATACAACGTGAAAAACGACGCAATCGGTAGCATGGGAATCGCCCCCTATATAGAGTCTGAAGGGGAAGAGTATATGAATGAAAAACAGCTGGCGCATATCGAAAAGATATTGCTGGCTTGGCGTCAATCATTGATGGAAGAGGTTGATCGAACCGTGACGCACATGAAAGATGAGGCTGCTAATTTTCCTGATCCCTCTGACAGAGCAAGTCAAGAAGAAGAATTTAGTATTGAATTACGTACTCGTGATAGAGAACGTAAACTCATTAAAAAAATTGAAGATGCTTTGGAACGTTTGAGAAATGATGATTTTGGATATTGCGAAGCCTGCGGTATAGAAATTGGCCTAAAACGACTGGAAGCCAGACCTACTGCAACTTTATGTATCGATTGCAAAACCTTATCCGAAATTAAAGAGCGCCAAAATCAAGGCTCCTAATTCACGGTCTCCAATATAAAACATCCTATTTATTCCCGCGCAAGCGGGAATCTTCCTTGAATATCATACCGCTCGGCATTCACGGGATAAGAATATTTGTCATTGAGAGCCTTGATGACTTTTTTACGAGCTGTCCCCAAGTGGCCCAGATCGTGAATACCCTAAAGCGCCTTAGCCTAACACTGAGGTCATCCGCACTGTCTTTCCAACCAACATTCGTCATAGCGATTACACACTTCGACATTTTCGCATACGATTGGTGGGGGAGCGTAATAGCGTTCTGCTGGTACGTTGATGATCACATTAGGGCCACCCCATCCGAAAAAAAAGCCCCCGCGATCGTAATAGCCACCTCCACCTCCACCATAACCATAACCATGACCGTATCCGTAACCACCACCATGGCCATGGTAATTACCACCATGCCATCCCACAACACGCCCCCCTTCACCATAAGAAGGCATGGAAACGGCGCTAAGTAAGCTTAGAGCAAACACACAAATACTGGTTATATTGCTCTTGATCTGTGTCATCATTATTTTTCCTTCAAAAATTTTTTATCTAAATCTCTTTATCATTAAGAGGAACGATTGCGCTTACTATGAAAGTAGTTGATTAAAATTACTTGTCCTCCCCTATTACGGTCACATACGAATGCACCAATTTTTTATCTGGTGAAAAACAAGTTATTCGAGTATTCATTCAATAATAAATACTCTCGGTTATTTCTTTGAGCCATTTTGCCTCTACTAATAAAAGTTAATTATGCCCAAACTGTTCACAAAATACCACATCTCGACAGAGGGAAAGTCAGTAAATTTTCTAGTTTCTTATTTGAATTATTATTGAACATTTTTCCTTCAGGATAATCTATACTCAAATAGCAATTCATTAAAGGAAATGGTTATGAGAAAAATACTATGGATTATTTTAGGTTTTGCATGGGTCTGCCCAAGTTTTGCTGCTCTTGATGGACACTTACCTGTTTTTAATGCCAGTAAAGATCTATTACCTTCACCCTATCCTGTTTATGTTATCCAGAATTCTGGAGTGATTAATCATCCTTATCCGGGAGCCACAAAAGTGATGCTGCCAACGGATAACAGTTATACTGACACGCCAGGCTGTTATGTCGCGTGTTATTCCCATAAACCTGGGGTATACAGTGTCTCGCCTACCATTTCGGTCATGGGGCAAATTCGGGTCAAAGGTCAGTATGTTTCACGCGTTTGCCAACCCGAAGGTTATCAAGGAATAGATATAAGTGCTGATCCAATGTTTAAACTATTATGTGCGAAAAAAATTCCTGCTTGTGCTGATGAACAATGCTGGGGGGGTGGAGATACTGGAGGATGGTTTGGTATTCAACAGTAATACCGCCTCTTGATCATCTCTTTACCTGCGACTGCGGCTTGTCTGCAGGAGCTAAGAATCTCGCTCTGTGACTCACCCTATGGCTCCCGCGGACAAGTGCCGCGGGGACGTAGGAGTAGAGTTGGATTGTTTTTTCAGCGATGGATATAAAATATCAACTTAGTGCAGCCGTAAATTATTCCAGCTAAAGTAACCCCATTAAGAACTGGCAATAATATTAAAATGATGAACATTATTCAAAACACCTTGTTGCCATCCTCCGACAATCAAATGATTGGCATTATTCTTCAGTGATTCCGCAACGGCACCTTTGAAATGAGCAGTTCGTGCTCCTTCATCACCAAAAGTATCAAATATGGCATAAGTGGTACTATCAAGCTTTAATGCTAGCCAAAATGAAGTACCAGGCTCTGTTTTGCTGATAATATTCGCAGCGTCTCTTAACAGAGTTTCCAATTCTTTTTCTTTACCCGGCTGTGCTTTTAACACAATATAACTGGCTTTGGCTGCTTTAAGCACGACATCTGATTGATAGTTGTTGGTAGCAATAATTTCGGAATTTTGTACGTTAGCTAACACACCTTTATCCCATCCACCATTAATTAAAGTGGCGGCATTATCGTGTAGCGCAGCCGCCACTTTCCCCGCGAAATGCGCTGTTCTTCCGGCATCATCATGAAAAACGTCAAAAATAGCAACGAGCTCATTTTCGCCCTGAAGAGCAAACCAAAATAGGGTTTGCGGTTCGGTTTCGCGCACCAAAGCGGCTCCATTTTTTAAAAAATCAGCCAGTTTTATTTCTTGTCCTGCGTTGCCTTTAAATTGAATATAACTCGCCTGACGAAGATCATTTTCAATTGTTGGTGTAGCAGCAATTGATGTACCAACCAGACCTAAACCAAGCAGGCTTGAATTTAAAATATTTTTGATATTCATTAGGTGCTCCTATCTACTAGAAGGTAGATAAATTAGTTAAAAAAATTAGTTCATTACATGGTTAATAAATTGTTTCACTAAATTGATATGCGTTATATCACCATACAAACGTGACATTAATAAAGCCCCTTCTATTTGTAAGATCAAAAGATGGGCAAAGTTATCAATAGGATACAACAAATTAACCTCTCCTAATTGCTTCCCTTCAGTCATAATTTCTTCAATCCAGTTATAAAGAGTATTGAAAAAATATCTGACTTTGCTCTGGAGGCTCTCTGGTAACGATAAAGCATCCGAGGCAAGCATGCCACCAAGACACATCTTCTTTTCATCGCCAAATGTTAATGAAACAATGACATCAATTAGCGCTAAGATCTTGTGTTTGGTGGTTAATTCTTTTTGCCCTTTAATTTTGTCTAAACCAATCACTATCCGCTGTAATTGCCAATTTATAACCGCAATAGCCAAATCTTCCTTGCAAGGATAATGATAATGAATACTCGAGGTTTTAATTCCAACAGTTGCTGCAATGTCCTTATAACTAAAGGCATTGTAACCACGTTTTTGAATTAAGTTCTCAGCAGCATTCAGAATGCTTTCTTGGGTCAGCGAATAGTTCATAACCACCATTATATCTATCGGTAGGTAGATAAGCAAGAATTATTTTATTTTAATTGATTCTCTGTACAATACGTCGTTGCGAGGGAGCAATCCAGCACGGATTTTAATTCGTTAAAACATGTCCAACAAAGAAATAAATAACATGCGTGAACGACAGCCTGCGGTGTATATTATGGCGAAAAGACTTAATGGCACCATTTACACTGGTGTTACCAGTGATTTACTCAAAAGAGTATATGAGCACAAATATGCTGATATTAATGGATTTACTAAAAAATATGGCTGCAAATCTCTTGTGTATTATGAGCTAACAGAGGATATGCTCAGTGCCATATCTCGAGAAAAGCAACTTAAAGGTGGCTCAAGAAGAAAGAAATTGGCGTTGATTGAAAAAACAAAGCCTCATTGGGACGATTTGTATGACAAATTAGTATGATTTATGACACGCAAGATCCTTTGCTTCGTCGGAACGACGTTATTACAAGATCTTGCATCAGTTCTTTAGATAATTAATACTGTATTTATCATCAACCGCCAAGCAGAATAATCTTATGAATCAACACCCTCCAACACGCAAAACTCTTGGCGTGTTACTCTTTCCAGAATTTGAAACATTAGATGTATTCGGACCACTACAAATGTTTGGTATGCTGCCGGATCAAATTAACATCGCTCTGATTGCCGAACAGCAAGGCTTAGTAAAATCCACTCAAGGGCAAGCGGTTTGTGCTGAATTTAGCTGGCAAAATGCACCTCATTTGGATTATCTCTTAGTTCCTGGAGGCAAAGGCACCAGAAAAGAAGTCAATAATGAACCTTTACTTCACTGGATTAAATCGCGCTCCGCCAGAGCTGAACTCACCTTATCCGTGTGTACTGGGGCTGCTTTACTGGCAAAAGCAGGCGTCTTGAATGGCCATAAAGCGACAACAAATAAATTAGCTTTTAACTGGGTAGTAGAACAAGGAACTCAGGTGAATTGGATTAAAAAAGCGCGCTGGGTTGATGATGGTTCGGTGATTACCGCCTCTGGAGTTTCTGCCGGAATTGACATGAGTTTATACGTCATATCACGATTATTTGGAGAAAAAATCCGTGATGAATTAGCCCAAAGAACAGAATATGTAGTCAACCTGGATCCCTCTATAGATCCTTTTATGATCTTTTGATACAGAGAGCGAATTCTGCCCACAAAGAGGGTAATTGATTAAAAAGGCGACTTGAATCTTATTATTTTTCTGGCTAATTATTTTTTTGAAGCAACGAAAAATTTGTCCTTAAGATAAGTCAATAAATATAGGAAATTTATTTGCATAGGTTCCTATTACCAGACCTCTTAACAGATGGTACATTATACCTACCCTTATTCGCTAAAAGATTACTATGGCCTCCAGACAAAGTACCGTTGATTTCATTATGGAACAGATTCAGGAAGCAGGAACGGTGAGTGCAAAAAAAATGTTTGGTGAATACGCACTTTATTGCGATGGTAGAGTCGTTGCCTTAATCTGTGATGATCAACTCTTTGTCAAACCAACTGAAATTGGAAAAGCATTTATCGGAGATTTTATTGAGGCCGCCCCCTATCCCGGAGCGAAACCCTATCTGCTGATTCAAGGAGAGTTGTGGGAGGATCATGAATGGCTAAGTGAGCTCATCAAGAGGTCTTTAGTTGAATTACCATTACCCAAGAAAAAACGTTTATCAAGTAAAAAAGCACGCTCAGATAGCAGAAGCTCTACTTAACCGACGGCTACAGTACTTATTTGGGCCCTGAAATCAGCCAGTTCTTCAATATGAGCTTTAAGTTTTAAACAGCGAGGCGGACTAAATAATCCATACCGGTAATTCGTTTTAATTGTCGTAGACTCTCTTTCTGCGTCTTGTTCAATAGCAGCAGGCATTTTGTTATGGGAAACAATAGTCTCTTTAAGATCAGTAGTGACTTCGGCTACAGACTGACGTATTAATTCCCTCTCTTCTTGCAATGCGTTTTGTAATTGTTGAAACTCTTGCTCACTGTTTTGCTGCAAACGAGTCGAAACGATTAATGGGGCTCGGTGGAAGTCCAGATCGTTATTACTATGAATATCGTACCATTCCAGACATAGTTGATGCCTTTTAGTCCGGTTTTCTCTTCTAAGATCAATATCTTGCTGGCTAAGAAGGCCTTGCTCATGCTTTAAACTGTATTCCTTTTCGAGGTCATCGCAATTCTTTAAACCGGTTATATAAAATGTTCTCACCTTACTGGCATTTTCCATGGTGCCAAAAGCACCCAACATTCTTGCATTGACTTGAAATTCAGGAATCTCAAAAGCACCACCATAGTAGCGCTCCCGTAACTTTTTATACAGATCATTTTTAACAGAAACATACTTGGTAGCCAGCGCTAAACCAATCAGTAAAGCAGGTACAAATGCTGCGGTAAAGGCCAACTCAGGCAAAGCCAACGGAGCTAAAATAACCGCCACTAAAATAATAAAAGCAACGATAATAACTATTGGCATAATGGTTCTAAATGATTTCCAATAGGGATTTTTTTCATATAACGCAATGTCTTTATATTCGTTATATAAAGGCAGTAAGGGGCTTAATAAACTCGACAGAACAGATCGAACTTCAGAAATTTGTTCTTGATGACGAGCATAGTTATATACATCAAGGATGGCTAAATAAGAACTTTCATTTTGCGTGGAAAAGCTGGTGGCCTGGATAAAACCATGAGCATCTGCCATCTTACGCAGAAATTCATTGGCTCGATTAACTGCTCGACTATTCCACAAATAAGACAATGACTCTAATAAATCCTCTGTTAGTCCATTTTGTCGCACTTCCCATTTTTTACCATTAATTAATTGCAATTGCTTGATAATCTGCTGATGCAATTTATTTTCATACTTTTTAAACCAGTCATCCAAATCCAGATGGGTATTGTTATTAAAAGAATTAAGAATTTCCCGAGCCATTCGATTTGCATGTTTTTTGTTGAATGCATCAAGATTCATAAAATCTATTTCGATATAATTCATTTGTTGCATGCAAAAATACAGTAACTCCGTTAACAACTCCTCATCCACTTTCTCTGGATCCGCTGTCTCTCCCGCAGCCCAATATTTAGCGCGTATCTGATCGATAATAGGTTCTTCGGTTATGAATTTACGATAATTCAATAAAGGGAAGAACACGCTTAATTGCGTTGCATGTTCTTTTAAATGAATACGTTTTTGCTCTAGTTGTTTCTGACGAATTATTTTCTGCTGTTCTTCAATCGTCTCTCTAAAGGAAGCCAGACCAGGATTTTGGAGAAATTCCGTCTTCCAAAGTTGAATAGCCTCTTCCCTTTCAGTTTGCAGTTGATTTATGTAGACATCGAGTGCGGCGCCAGAGCCGCTTATTCTCGACCACAAGCTCAACTCATCCTGTTCCTGCCTTTCTTTCTCTATTTGAGAATCAAGCTGAGCAAGAGTGGTGAATAATTTTTTTGAAAATTCGGTTCTGGAGAGTGCTTGTTGCTGGTTCTTTGTTAGTAATTGAAACTCATCAATCTCTCGTTCAAGCAAGGCATGAGTCATATGGATGACCAGTGTTTTATACTCATCCATTTCACTAATGTCGTCCATTAACTCTTTTTTTTGAGTATTCAATTGACTTTGAAAAGCTTGTTTCTTTTGCTCAGCAGTTCCAGTGAAGCTGTGCCAAAATCGCGATGATGTTCTTAACTCTTCAGAGGAAGTTAAAATACTCTGAGCTACTTGAGAAAACTTTCTACCAGGGAGCGAGTTTTCAAAAATGGTTCTTGTTTCTTCAGATAAAGATTCGTAACCTGGTATAACCAAGGCAGAAGCAAACAAAAAAGTCATAAAACATCCTATTAATTTAAGACGACCCTCCTTTTACCATAAAAAGATTAACGTTTTATTAACGCATAGCTCAAAAAAAACACAACATTATATTAACTATATAAAATCAAAGACATTCTTTTTTTGAATAAATTATCTACATAAAGCACTTTAAATATTCTGTTTTTTTTATTATAATGCGATCTGTTTTAGATGGAATATGCGGGTGATTCCTTTTTGGCACCGGTAATTTAGGTCCCTTTATGGAAATCATTCACTCGTATGACCTTTAATATGAGGATTGCTCCTGTGCCCGCTCTCTCAGAAAATAAATACCTTCAATCATTATTAAACAATCTGATTACTTCTTATGAAACTGAGATAAACTATATCCCCATTGAAATTGAGCTTGATCCGCAACAAATCTCCAAACATGATCTGGATACTCTTCTAGCATTTATTACAGAACCTCGCAAACGACTCTTTCTTTTTAAAATCCCGGGCGATCAGTCTACCACGGAGAAACTCGCCTTTACTGCGCGTCGTTCTGTACTGAGTAAAACAGCTGAAACCATTCTAAAAAGCACATCCAGTCGCCCCAAAATCAACCCATTGAAACAGACTTTGAGCAGCGGTTCTTCATCCATTCGCGCAGGTATTCAGATTCAAAAAAGTTTCGTCGTACCGAAACAAGCCATTACTTTGCAAGACGCGCACCAAGAACATATTGAACAAATAGTAACGCCTGACCTTGTGCTTATTCCTGTTGCACTTCCAGAGTTGCCAGTGCTGAGCCTGCAACTGAATGTTCTAGGCATTAGCGCCTTACAAGACACTGCAGCACTAAAAATCAAAGAACATCCTGATGTCTTCATGGACGGTATCATTCCCAAGAATTTGCCCAAAGGATTTTATATTGATGAAAAAAAACATGCCTTGTGTTATACCGATACCCCACACAGGCTTCCTTCTGCACTAGCACCGGCACTGGAAAAAACAGCGCAAATCCCCCTGCCCTCTATTGAACAGGCTAAAGCCTTACTGCCTGCAATTCCTGAGAGAATGATTACGCTGCTATTAAACACTCAATTTTCAACAGCGCAGAAAAATGCGTTACTTCAAGTATTACCTACTCACTCAGATGAAGTTACAGGTTTTCTTAATGCGCTTAGACCGGCGAATTTAGAGTTCATCGTTCCTTTCCTTGCAAAACTCTTCATTTTAGGTGGTGAAACCCATGCCAGCTTGGCAACCAGGCTTCTTAATACCTGTTTAAACAAAAGAATAAATCTTGATTTTCTCAAAAATCCAGAAGCGCAAAACGCATTCTTCAGTACTCGCGGGATTAAAAATCTCCAAAAATTAGCCAGCCTCCCCGCAGAACAAAAAGAGTGGTGGAATTCCTTAGTTATGGCTCATCTGAGCAATGACCAGCGTTATTTTGATTTTAATGCTTTTTTTGAGGCTTATACGCAAATATTCCTTCCTCGTATTGCGGAAAAAAACCTGACTCTGCCCAATCCATGCCCTATTCAACATAATGGTCATCTGCTCATTACTTTGAACCGGGTTCTGGATGTATTAGAACATGCGGAAAACCCGCAAGAACAATGCTTAACTCTTGGAAACCTCAATTGGGGTCCTACAGGAGTACATTATGCCATGACTAAAAAACCGGAGTCAGAGCGTTTTAAGCAAGTAGCTTCCTGCATGAACATTGAGCGTGCTGAAGATACAATAATCAATCCAGCAGCAATTTATCAGAATTTACAAAGTGAACAACTCTCTTTGGAACCGTGGTTATTTCGCTATATGGGCCAACATTGGAAATCAGGAATCCGATTAACGGATATCCGAGCACAACTTGAAAAAATCCAACAACTCACCTGGCCCCCTGTACAAAAAAATCAATTGATTTTTATTTTAACCACTACTTTTTCAGATAAATCGGCCCTTAGCGCGGAACAATGGCAACATACCTTAACAAGCTGTATTCATTTATTGCAGACACTGAATCAAAACGAGCGCAAAGATCTACTGAAGGGATTGTCTCGCTGTTTTCAATTCAAGCCCCATCCCTCGCTTGTGCAAATAAAAACGCTGATAGAACAATGTATTGAACTCAAAACCGCTTTCCCTGAGAAAAACTTCAAAAATGAACTCATTTCCCCGCTCATTTCCTGTTTGAAACATGAAGGTTATGAACTGTTTAATATTCTGCAAGAGCGCATTCAAAAAACAGATCCAATGTCAGAAGAAAATCAATTTTCTCTCACGGCAATGGCTTCTTATACTGCAATCTTACAAATCAACCGCCAAGACCTCCACCCTGATTTCATCAAATTATTGGCGAAACTTGATGAGCCTCAATTAACCCAAACCAGTGTGGACAATTTAATATCCTCTTTTAAAACCTTACATACTAAAAAAGGGGCAGATTTTCATAGCCTCGTATTAAATACTTTAAGTCAAATTAATATTTCAAAATCACAACCACTACCTAATATTGACTTCATCCAAAAACAACTTGCGACTCTTTCAGACTTACCCGATATCATTCCCGTCGAACATGGTACCTTTGAAAAACAGGAAACCTGGTTTAAAAACCTTATTATCGATAAAAATCTCTTCCCTGGCTGTGTTTTTGGTAATGGAGATATTTCCAAACTCGATGATCTCATTGTTGATGCTCTGGTTGATGCGGTTAAAAAGCGCAGCGCCGCATTAAGAGTAGATAGATTAAAAAGTGCACTGCAAAGAAATCTTCAGAACTTCATTGTACCTCAGCAACTGAGAGACCAGCTCAATGTTGAGTTGATACCTCTATTTGATGCATTAAACGAGCTTGTTCTTTTGTTGCAAAGTCCTAACCCTAAATTCCCTGAAGTCATCGAAAAATTCCGCTATTTTGAAGAGAAAAAGCCCATATTACTTGAAGGACTGTACGGAGTAGGCATCCTCGGGAGGTCAAAAGGCGAATATCTACTCAGTTTCCTTCTGACTGGGAAGAGAAGCGCCGCAGATAACATGACTGGCTCAGCGTTTGCTACTGTTCTAAGTCAGTTACACGGTTTATTCGTCAGGGAAATGACTGCCTTTTTTGATAATCCACAAAATAGAACGGTCGTAAAAGATTTGGATGTCAATACCAGTCTTTCCTGGATGGCGGCCTTCAATGAGACTCACTCGCTTACTTTTCTATTCAAAGAAGAACTGGTGGAGAAAAAAGTCTTACCAGCTCTTAAAAAAACCTTACAACAACTGAATACTCAAGATCCTGACTTTGAAAAAAGCATCCTTGATGCTGCTGCAGAACTCGCTGAAAATGCACCGGCGGATCAAGCCCTGCAGAGTTATAAAAATAAAATAGAAGCGATTGCCAATTACCTGAATTTGCTTATTGATATTAAAGATCATCTCCCAGAGCAATTTAATAAACTCTATAAACAACTTAATACGGGCGCTTTAGCTCGAATTAACTATACTCATAAGCAAATGCTGGTTAGTAAATTAATTAAAGCCAAACCTGAATCGTTGGACCTGTATTTAAAACTAACCACACAAGCACTGGAAGAAAATCCTGAAGCGGATAATGCAGCCATTGCTCGCTCAATAAATGGCTTGGTAACGCTGTTCAATTTATCGGATCTTGAGCCAGAAACTGAAGTCATGTTTTTTAAAATGAGCATGGTTCATAATTTAAAAAATCCAAGTCCTTTTCCACTGGCTGCCTTAAATGAATTAAAAAAATCAGCTCTTCCTGAAGAAACAAAATCATTAATTATCAAACAATTAATTCAGATTTTAAGTCGTATGCCTGGGGCTGATTCTCCAGAGCTCGTCAATGGATTAGTACAACAAATTCAATTGTTCCTAACCCAAAATCCCGCTCAGGCATCACTTTGTATCGCCTTGTTACAACGGGTTTCTCGAGGAAATCTCAATCAGGATTTAGCTGCTTATCCTAACATCTTACAACAATTAACTGCGCTCAGTGCAGAAAATAAGGAAAAACTGGCTGTTATCCTGACTGGACTGGCCAGCAGGAAAAAAGACGACACGGTGAATTTATCCGTACTGTTGGAAATTACCAAGGGTTTGGCGCGTCGTTCTTCCGCTGATATAGATCAGGTCTTACAATTATTTACCACCCCTCCATACCCCATTGCCCAGAACCTCAACTCAGCACTACTGGCTCATGACTCGGAAAAACTCAAAGCCTATTGCTCAAGCTTTGACACCAACCCATTTGCAAAAACGGGAGAAGAAAGGGATCTGAAGAAACATTTTGCAACAGATAGAATTCAGGATGCGTTATTAAGCTTAACGGATTTGATCGACGAAACAGAGTTACCACATACTCTGCGGCTGCAGTTTGCCAAACAATTAACTTTTATTGAAATTCTGGGCTACACCGATCCGTTAAATCCTAATGATTTCCAGGGACTAAAAAAATTAACTGCCAGCTCTCGCCATGACTTAAAAACACGAGCCTGTACTTTACTGCAACAACTACGCTCAAAGACAGTTCCTCCAGAACAACTCGAAGTCACTCAATTGGAACTTTTGGCTTATCTGCGCGAAATCTATTTTCGTACTACCGGGTTATTTCCCAACACCACCCAAATGCTTGTCCTCTTACTGGCTCTACATGATCCATCATTGAATTTACTGATGCGTATTAAGACAGGGGAAGGAAAAAGCATTAATACTCCAATGCTCTCTGTCTTGCAATGGATGGATGGGGGAACGGTGGCTCAGTGGACTGCCAATCCGACTTTATTAATTCGAGACTATGAGAATAATTGCGAACCTTTCTTTAAATTTTTAGATATTAATTCAACGCTGATTCAAAGTGATAGTCCTCCTGAAGCATACCGATTCGATAGTATTAATTGTTCTACTATTGAAGATATAGGTAATTTCTATCAGACGGCAAAAGAACTAAAAAAAGAAGCATTAATTCTAAATGATGGCCCAACTCATGTCGTTTTAGATGAGTGTGATAATGCACTGCTTGATCAACTAGTCCTCTATAAATTAGTCGCAGAGCATGACCAGACCGAAGGTACACAAAACAATGCGGCTCAATGGATTTATCCCCTTGCCTATCAATTTATTAACCTGCCGGCTTTCCGGAATACCGATCCTACGCTGGGGCCAGTCTGGGATGAAGATGAGGACCTGGAGCAATTTAGATTATTCCTCAACAAGGAGGTCAACGAAAAATTTAATGGTGATGCTGAAAAACAAAATTTCTTGATGGCTGCCAGCAATACCCAACTGATGCAATGGATTCATGCCAGTTGCATCGCGGCAACCCAGATTGAAAACAAACATTTTATTGTGCAACCAGTCAAAGTAAAAGATGAAACAGGCAATGAAATAACTAAAAAAATAGTATGCGTGCCTCTCATGCGCAGCACCCCTAAAACTGGCTCTATTTTTATCGACGGGGTACAACAAGCTTTGCAAGCCCGATTGATGGCAGAACGCCCTGATCAAGCTCATTACTTCGTTATAGATGCCGCTCCTCCTGTGCTTGCCAGCATATCAGCCAGGAGCTTAATAAAACTGTTTCAAAATAAAAACGGACGCCTGATTGGAATTTCAGCAACCCCTGGCGATAATCTGGAACTAAAAAGCTTAGCCACCCAAATAGGTACTCAAGCAATCGGCATTGCGCCTTATGCAGGGGACAAACGGAAAATGCATCCGCCAGTATTTACATTCTCTCGTGAAGAAAGTATTCGCGCCATATGCAATGCAATTGACAGCCGTAAACTGCCCATTACCAATCCCAGAATGGAAATTAATGCGGATGTCGCAATTCAAACATATGAAGAGCGAGAAGCATTTATAGCTCGAACTAATGAGGCCATTGAAGAATGGAGCCTCACTCAAACTCAACCCATCCTCATTATTAATGAGGATTTTAGTGATGCTACAGACCTGGAAGCAAGCCTGGAAACCTATAAAAGAGAAGGGTTCAAAGTCCAAATTGTAACCGGAAAAGAAACTCAGGAAGAACTCCAGCACATTATAAAACAAGCAGGGCGCCCCAATACCATCACGGTTGGAACTGCAATGCTGGCAACGGGTATAGACATCAATACCGGAGATCACCCTCGCGGTTTAATTGTGATTCAACCTTATACCGATACGGAGAGGATGACAACGCAAATTGCAGGACGTGCGGCTCGAAATGGGAAACCCGGCGAATGGCTTCCTATTTATCAAATCAATCCCCCCCAAACCATTTTGGAAAAGATCCTGTATTACATTTTTCCCTGGTATCGTCAAAGGATGCATGAACATGCCGTAGAAACAACGCGAAACAAAATTAAATTACAAGCTACAGTGGATAGAATTTACACTCAATCCATTGATGAAGTGCAACAAACCTTAATGCAACAAATTCAAGCGTGGGAAAACTTACTATTGGAGCTCAATCCAAGTGATTACAAACTGCAGTTAGAGCTGTACCAGTGGCGCGAAACAATTCTGAGTGAGCTTAGTCGTTCGCAAGAAACGAGTATTTCTCAAGAGACCCTTGAGGCAAGTATCACTCAATTTAAAAACTCAGCATGCAGATTGTGGGAAACGCTTAAAGAAGAGAAGTGGGCAGCAAGAGCGGCCAAAGCGACTCATCTCACTGAAGAGCAAAGTCTAAAACTCAATTACCTGAAACAATTAGATCTCTCTCAGGAATTAGATGTTCAAGCAGCACTGCAGCAGAAAAACAAGTCTTTTACTGCTGGAGCAAAAGCATTAATGCATCAAAATCTGGAAACGATGATTCTGGATAAAGCCGGTGTCGCTTTAGAGTACACCAATCCCACAGAAGAGGAGAGGGAAGAGTTGAAACTGGCTCAATGCAAACAACTTTTACCTAATTTAATTGGTGCTTTTTGCGCCGTTTACCCCCAGGCTATTAGCCAACTCGTCCCCCCTGAAACGGCTCACGGGACTTCTTTTTTACCTGAAATGGTCACGTCGATCATCAGGAAAGTCATTGAGAAAAAAAACCAGGTGTTAGGAAAAGAAGAACAACAACATATCTCACGAACGGTGATTCAGTTTTTTCAAAAAGAATTGGCCACAGCAGACAGTGATAAAATCAAAGACTTGTTGGATCAACTCAAACAATTACTTCTTCTTCACTGCGAGGAGTTAAGCAAAACTTCTCTGGTGGAACAATTCAAAATGCAGGGGTTAATCCTCACTTTTTGCACTCTTTATCAAAATTCGGGGTTACCTGAGGATCCTCAATTAACCGCCTTGAAAACCAGTTATAGTAATGAAATCATGCAAAAACTGTCCCTCCGCCTGCTTGATCAATTGGCATGGGTCAAGCAATCCCCTCAACCTTTACATGCTTATTTTGAGCGTGGTGTGGCCAAAGAAGCAGCTCATACTATTTATGACTTGGCAGAAGAAGTACGAAGTTCACCTAATGATGCTGAAAAAATTCACGCCCTTTACATTGGCCTCCAAGAACAGCGGGTTATTTTAAAAGATAAATATCTGTTCTCAATTGGGCACTCCTCTCCACGTAACGTAATTAATGAAGCATTAAATGCAATTGATTCATTAAATAGTGCACCCCATTGTGATCAACAATTCCGCGTCCTTTGCCATGATAATGCGCTTTGTGAATATCATCTTGCCCAATTTCGTGATTATTTGTGCCGAATGTCCCCTGCTTCTCACGCAATACCCGATCCGGTTTGGGAGCATTTAAAAAACACGCTTATCAGAATAAGCAATAGAAGTAAAAATAATCAAAGTCATCTCATTCAAGAATTACATAAAGCTGTAGAACGCTTTGCAACGTATGAGGCGTATCGCCCCTACCAAACACAACTTAAAGCTTTGAACAAACAGCTGACTCAATCTATAGAGACCTTAAAAAATGCAGACGGGCTCAAACAAGACGTTGAAGAAAACCTCTTAAAACAAAAAACAGTTCAAATAGCGACATTATTACAAGTCGATGCCAATCAAGTTCGTATTCAGAGCGGCACCGACGGGCTGCAATCTTTTATCGAATTACAAATCGAAAACGCCCCATTGAAAGAAGGATTTACCGGGTATCAATCCTCGTTTTTTACAAAGATAGAGGCCGGAAAAACACGACAAACATGCAGAAAATCAACATTTGAAGAAAGTAAACAAGCTCTTCTCGATTTATCAGACTTGAAGGCCATTGAGGTTCTTCCTCCAGAAAAACAAGCAGCATTCAAGAAGTTATTTGAATTGAAAGCACTATTAGATCTTGATTGGAGTGCAGGGTTAGAGCACAGCGTTCAAGGAGAACTCCCTGAGTGCATTCAATCCAAACTGAGAAATATAGAGCAACTGAAACAATGGGATTGGACTTTACAACCAGTAGAATTCGACTCACTCTGTATCATTCTGGAGAAAAACCCGGAAGAAAGCTTCATGTTATTGCTGGAAAGACAATCCACTTTAAACAAAGAGATTCAGCAGATAAGAACAAGACTAATAGACGCGGATCAGGAGGTATTGGAGCAAAAAAACAAGATATCTATTGTAGAAGATTCAATCAAAACCAAAGAGACTCGATTAAAACATCCTGATTGTGGTTACTTGGAAGCGGCGTCTTTAAGGACTCAAATTCTTGCCCATAAAACCAATATTTTGTACCTGAAATACCAACTCACCGGCCCAGAAGGAATTGTTAATGGAATTAAAAAAGAAGAAGACACCTGTCAGAAAAAATTAAACGAAGTCAATCAATTACTTGATACTCAAAGGAAAGAATTTGTTGTTGGCCTTACCGCCGCAACCAAACAAGCATTAGCTATTCATCTTCAGGATGAAAGTAAAAAATATGTTGATGAGATGAAGCAAGAATTGCATTCAACTGATACTACTATCGAAGTAATAGAAAAAACAGAGCTGAAGAAATCTCGTTACCAAACACGCCGCTTTTTCAATCCTACCGAGCTATTACGCTTTGAAGCGAAATTGGCGCACGAAGAAGAACTCATCCCCCAAGGAACAAGGCCGCAAAACGTAAGAGACCTAAGCTGCGCTCAAGAAAGTAGAGAAGAAGACTTTTACCCAGAGGCGGAAAGCAGCCTTGTGTTTTGAATGAAAAAAAGAGAGACCCAACCTACACACTGTAGCCCGGTTGCTTGTAACCGGGCTCAAATGTTGAATCACTTCCTTCCTGGTTGCAAGCAACCAGGCTACAATTATCTCACCCAGAATTGATTCCTTAAGTGGACACTATTTGAACACTTACCTTACTCCTTCAATAAATCATGGGTAGCTTGTTGATAAGTATTAAAAAAATCATCTAAAACTACCGTCGCCATATCATTAACTGTTGAAATAGTTTCTGTTTTTTTAAGAACTCCGGTTTTAAATTGCCAACCAGGAGGTAATCTCAGTTTCACTGCGAGTTGAGGCAGAGAAGCTTCAGTTTGCGGGGATATTTGAAGGCTGTAGGATTGCATTACAAAAACATGCCCCTTGCTGTCTATAAGTTCATAAATAGGTTTACCAGCCTCATAGGTCCATGTGGTACGACGTTTAATATTTCGTGTTTGATAAGGAATATTTGCAGAAAAAAATTGATCCGGATTAATAATAATTTCCGCCACTTTTCGCAGAGTTAACCCACTAAGTGTTTCATTTTCAGGCTTTGCTAAAGGGGTACTTTTAATGCCATCCATCATCCAGTATCGAGGACCATTCAGCCGAACAAAAGAAGCACCCGTCGCTTTCTTTAGCGGCCCAACTGTTATTTTTTGCCAAATATCAGAAGGACAATCGTTTAACCCAAATGTACTGTAAACAAGAATTTGTGTGGGCGTTTTGAATAATATAATCTCACAATATCGTTTACCACGTACATCAAACAGTTCTGCTGCTTGAGAAAGAATCGGAGTAATTAATAACATAGAGGAGAGAAAGAAAAGTGTACTTAATTTAATTGATTTAAAAAATGTAGGGCAATGGCGACTCATTGGTACCTCCTTTAATTCTTTTTTATATACTATAGTGCAATTATTACAGAATGGAATATACCCTAATTACCGAAAGTGAACGTATAAATTTCCAGACCAGGCTCATTGGGGCTTAATTCCAATAGGCCAGTACCGGATTGGGGTAAAGCTACGGCTTCATAAATCGAATGTTTGTCCACCAGAATACTACTGTCAGTCACATCCTTTCCCTTATTATCAGACGCAAGCGGTTTGCCGTTTAACAAGAGTTTCACTTGAATTGGTTTTTTGGTGTTATTGCCCATAACAATAAAAACTTTGCGAGCCTTGAAATGAATTTTTAAGGAAGAATGACTTTGGGCTGAAATAATTTTTTCGGAATTAACTAACCACCCACCTTGCAATGCCCAGGCGTTTTCAGCTAATTGTTTTGGAAAATAATACTGAGCGATCTGATCGTGGGTCACCGCTGGGCTTAAATTAATCTCAGCGCGCGCATAACCTAAATAAGTTTCGGGAGTTATGGAATAAAAATAGAGCGGATTATCAGGAGCCGCGAGTGGAGAGGCCATATCAATACCCAGTAAAAAGCGTATATTGTTCTCAGTCACATCATAATCTCCCTCGCCAAAATGTTCATAAACAACCATCCCTTGTTTATTAATTAAATAATGTGCAGGCCAAAAATGATTGGAAAAATTTTCCCAGGTTAAAAATGAATTATCCAAACCGACCGGATACTGAATACCATCGTGTTTCACTGCATTTTTAACATTAGCTGTATTTTTTTCGAAATCAAATTCAGGGGTGTGGATGCCAATAATAACTAAACCTTTGTCGTGATATTTTTTATACCAATCATTTAAGTAAGGCAAAGTACGGATGCAATTGATACAGGAATAAGTCCAGAAATCAACAAGAACCACTTTTCCTTTTAAATCAGATAATTGCAGCGGAGGGGAATTAATCCAAGCGCTTATCCCCGCTATCTTGGGAGCCTGATAGGGCTGCCATAACCCTTTCTCTAAATATTTTGCGGTGCGAATCGTTGATTGATTTATAACAGAAGAAGAAAAAAATCCCGTTTCCTGACCAACCATATAAGTAATACTGAGGAGAATAATAGCCCCCAAAGTTTTGCGAATAAGAACGGTGTGTGTCTTAAAGAAACGAAAAGTATCTCTGATTTTAAAACCATAGAGCATAATAATAAACATCGGAATTGCGGCACCTAAAGCAAAAGCTAAAAGAGTAAAAAAGCTCACAATAGTGGTTTTCTGAATTGCAATTTGCACAATGATCGCGGCTAAAATGGGACCGGCACAAGGAGTCCAAATGATTGCCACTAACCCTCCCAGCAATATCCCGCCTAGGAATCCACTTCGCTCATGACCAGGGGACATAAAAGAAGAACTCATGGTTACAATTCTCTGGGTGATCCGATTAAATAGTTCCGTCAAATAATTAGAAAGCAAAATCAGAGAAAGCAAAAACAGGAAACCATAAGCCAGATAACGAATCAGATTCGCGTCAATACCGGAATATTGAACTAATTGACGTGCGAACAAAGCAAAGAAAGCAAAAGTAAAAATAAAACCGAGGATAATGCCCACTGAACGTTTCTTGGAACCTACTAAAGAGCCGGCCAGAAGAATTGGTAAAATAGATAAAATGCAAGGCGACAGGATTAGGGCAAACCCTTCCAAAAATCCTAAAAAAATAGTGATCAACTCAGCTTTCATGGGGCTCACATTGATAAATTAATTTATTTAGCTCATTGACTTAAGTATAAGTCAGTTTTAAAAATACGAGGCAAAGCGTGCTTGCGCACGCAGGAGAAATACGCCAGTTTAGTTGTGAAAAAACTTTAAGCCTGGATGGAGTGAGTTTTGTTCCGCAAAAAATTATTAATTAGCAGCTAAAGCCTGATATTTTTCTATTCTGCGACTGCTCATCTGACAAAGGCTCAAGGAAACAAAACCAATGAACCCTCCAAAAATATAATATCCAGCCGGAGCAATGAAATTACCCGTTTTCTCAACCAGCCACAGCATAAATAATGGGGTTGTTCCGCCAAAAATGGAAATCCCCACATTAAAAGCCACTCCAAAACCACTATAACGATATTGTTGAGGAAACAAAGAAACCATATAAGCATTTAATGGCGCGTAAGTAATAGCGATAATAATAGACATCATGATTAAGCCCTTGGTGATATTAACCACGCTACCTGAGGAGATGAGATAAAATATAGGAATGCTTGCGATCATCAGGCTCATCATTCCAATACGAATTACGGTTAAATGCCCCACTTTGTCAGCAAATAGAGCAATAAAGGGCTCTAATAAAGCATCAACGGCTAAGGCCACAGTAACGATTAGAGTAACTAAGCTTAAAGGCAAATTAAAATAAGTATGAAGATAAGTAGCGCTAAACACATAGGTACCGAAGGTCATAATTCCGGTAAGCCATGCTATTCCAATCACCCCCAACATCTGCAAAGGAGTCTCTCTTATAGCAGCCATAAACGGTAGTTTGGGTTTTTCATCACCTTTTATTTTGGTGTATTCCGGTGTTTCATTAACGTGAGTCCGCAAGAAAAATACCAGCAATCCAGCTAATAAAGCCAGAGCAAATCCCAAACGCCAGCCCCATGTCGGCATAAATGAAGCAGTAAAAAAGGATGCGGCCAAGCCGGCTAAAATGAAGCCTAAACTATAAGCAGAGCTGGTCAAACATCCAAAGAAGGCCTTTTTTTCTGGTTTGGCATGTTCTACGAGAAAAACAGCTGAACCAGTAAATTCGGCACTGGCAACAAATCCCTGAATCACTCGTAACAGCGTAATCAAAACAGGAGCTGCAATCCCAATTAATTGATATCCCGGCACCATACTGATTAAGGCGGTAGGAATCGCCATCCCTAAAATACTCAGGGTTAATGCACGTTTTCTTCCATAACGATCCCCAATATAACCAAAGAATAAAGCCCCTACAGGAGCTAGTAGATAACCCACTGCAAAAACACCAAAGGTATGAAGCAGTGAAGCCAGGTGATTCTCTGCCGGAAAATAAGTCACTGCAATTTCTGACGAAAAATAACCAAAAAGAGCAAAATCATACCATTGCAAAGCAGTCCCTGAAATTCCAGCTAATAAGGCTTTGATCCGAGATGATAACGTCACTTCGCTCTCCTTAAATAAAGTATTTTGGATGTTGCTTAAATAAATAAAATCCTGCACCATGCAGATGCACAGCTGTAGGGTATAGTACTCATTCTTAATAAGTTGGCAACCCCAAACCCGTACATGTCCTACACCACTGAATTTAAATTTATCTCAGGAGAGAAAAAACATGCCTCGTTTTTTTCCAGGTCATAAAAAACCCGATCGAAACAAGAATTTTTTTCAGAATTATTCTGATCATCTGAATTATCTGCAAGACAAATATGCTGAAGCATGGGAAGAGTTTAAAAACCAGGCTACCTTCGACCAAAAGCTGGATTTTATAGGGGAGCAAGCTTTAGAGCGATTGAACCTATTTGAGAAACTGCGAGACGGTCATGATTATTTTGATGAGGTGGTAGGGGCAACGGCACTTCCTGCTTTGGGACTAGTAATTTCTATCGCTACTCTTGGCATGGCCCTATGGGAGGGTATTCAGGCCTTGGTTATTCGTACGGGTATAGCCAGAGGCAGTATCCAAGAACATCAAGAGGGAGCAAAACAAGACTTGTTGGTGTCTGGCGTGGCCTTTTTAGGAGCAATAGCAAGTTTCTTAAAGTCTGCGGTGAGCTTAATTACCAGACCCGTTATTACTGCGATACGAGGTTTTGAAGAACAGAATATAGACCGTTTTATTACCGACGATACTTATGCCAATAGATTAGCCAACTTTTAACATGGCAAAAAATAGGTAGTTCTACGCAATACAGCGTAAGCGGGAATCCACTATCAAAGACAGCACCGTGTTGTATTCGAAATGGATTCCCGCCTTCGCTGGCAAAGACAAGGACGATTAAATAAGGAACTCTTGACGGCGTACCTTGGTAAGCCAATAGTGATTGGAAAAAGAATAATGCAAAAAACATATGCAATCATTGCCGTGCTATCGGCATTAATAGCCAATGCCCTGGGAGCTTTTGGCACGCATGTATTGAAGGGAAGTATAACGCCCTCCTACTTGACGGTGTTTCAAACAGGTGTTCAGTATCAGTTTTATCACAGTCTGGCTTTATTGCTCACGGCTTTATTCTTATTTCATATCCGTAATAAATGGATAATGGCTTCCGGAATTGCATTTATCTGCGGAATCATTTTATTTTCAGGGAGTTTGTACGTCTTGACGATTACGGAGATCAAATGGATAGGAGTGATTACTCCTTTTGGAGGGCTAGCCTTTTTAATAGCATGGATATTGCTCCTGGCAGGAATTCTAAAGACAAAATTCTAATTCTGCCGTCAACTTAAGGAATTTTTTCGTCATCCAGAGGCGCTTGCGACGAAGGATCTCCTAATATTCAGGAGTTCTCTCGCTATACTTGAGATGACGTTTTTTTCTTAACTTAATGGCAGTAGATTAAGGGATAAGAGGGAAATATTTTTGTGCCCCTCTTAGAAGGGCTATAATGACGATTAAGCGATGTTTTAGGGAATAATAATGAAAATTCAGTTTTTAGGAGCAACACAAACCGTTACAGGATCAAAATATTTAATCCAAACGGAGCAAATGAAGATACTGGTCGATTGCGGTCTCTTTCAAGGTTATAAAGAACTTCGCTTACGCAATTGGTCCCCCATACCCATTAATCCGTCAACCATTGATTACGTGTTACTCACCCATGCCCATATTGATCATAGCGGTTATATTCCATTGCTGGTAAAAAATGGATTTCGCGGCAAAATAATCTGCACCTCAGCAACGAAGGATTTATGTACTATATTATTGCCTGATAGTGGTCATCTTCAAGAAGAAGAAGCGAATTACGCCAACCAGAAAGGGTACTCCAAACATCACCCTGCCCTGCCCCTTTATACTCAAGAGGATGCCGAAACAGCACTTAGCTATTTTCATACCGTAGAATTAAACACCCCTTTCCAGCTTCATGATGAATTCTCTGCAACTTTTCACTATGCCGGACACATTTTAGGAGCGTCTTTAATTCAACTTCGACATAAGGATGCTTCGGTGCTTTTTTCGGGTGACTTGGGCCGCCCCCAGGATCCGATTATGAATCCACCACAAGATCCTCCTGAGTCAGACTATTTAGTTATCGAATCAACTTATGGCAATCGGTTGCACGACCCCTCAGATCCGCAAATCAAACTCGGCGAAATAATCAACCGCACGGTCAATAGAGGCGGTATGGTGTTAATTCCAGCTTTTGCCGTCGGCCGTACCCAGACTTTGTTATATTATATTCAACAATTGAAAGCAAAAAAGGCAATCCCAGATATTCCTGTTTATGTCGATAGTCCTATGGCAAGCAATGCAACTCAAATTTTTTCCCGCCATTCAAATGAAAATCGACTAAGCCCGCAGCAGTGTACCGATGTCTGCGAGGTAGCTCAGTATATTCGTACCGTAGATGAGTCAATAGCGCTTGGTAAACAAAAAATGCCGATGATTTTAATCTCGGCAAGTGGCATGGCAACAGGTGGACGTGTTGTTCACCATATAAGAAATTTTGCTCCCTATGAAAAAAACACCATTTTATTTAGTGGGTTTCAGGCTGGTGGGACTCGAGGAGACAGATTGGTCAGAGGCGAAAAAGAAATAAAAATGTTCGGCCAAATGGTTCCAATTAATGCTGAAATAAGTCAACTAGAAAATGCTTCAGCTCATGCAGATTACGCAGAAATGTTGACTTGGTTAGCTCACTTAAAAAAAGCACCGCGCAAAATTTTTATCACTCATGGTGAAATGGAAGCAGCAACCGCACTTAAATTGAAAATCGAACAAAAATTTAATTGGAATTGCATGATCCCCAACTATTTAGATCAAGAAATATTAGGAGACGCCGGCACTTAGTTTTGAAGGCTATTTATATTTTCACATGCCCTGAGCCACGGGCACCAAACCCATAGACGTCAAGCAAAGACAATTTGGATCCTTGTCCTTCCTGTGCAGGCGGGAATCCATTCCTGTTTTAGTACAATGCTAATGCAAAAATGGATCCCCGCCTACGCGGGGATGACGCATTTTCTCTTATCTACGCTCAAATTTAGATTTCTTGATATCATCAACACAAGCCCCCTTCCCTTGGCAAGAAGCGATGAATGCTGGCTCAACCAAAGTCAAAGGGGTTTTAATACCAATTATCAAGGGAATTTGCTGGGCTTAACAGCCCAGCCTACACATGTTCTTGTGCAGACTTTAAGCAAGGTAGGTCGGAGCAAGGCCCGTAGCCGTCAGGCTATGGGGCCGCATTAGTCTATAACTGAGTTCATCTGT
>NZ_JAJKBJ010000026.1 GCF_023618015.1 Legionella maioricensis | reverse complement strand
TTTTTCAGCGCGTCGATCTCGGAGGTAAACTGCAGGGTCACCCTTTGCAATGCGTCCTCTGCAATATTTTTTTGGGTTTCTAATTCTTTTTTGTGCTCTTCAGCGGTGCGAACTGAAATAACATCACGTCCACTAGCCAGAGCGCTGATTAAAACATTCAGATCGCTACTTTGTCTGGCTACCTCTTGCATGACTATAAGCGGTATTTCCAATGCGGCTGGTTGAGCCATTTCAGCTTCATGATGAGGAGAAACTTCTTTTAATAATTTATTATAAAATGTTTTTGCCAGTGAAGGTTCTTCCGCATCTTTTGCCAATTTTGCAAAAAGACCTTGTTTCAGAGCAGTGGATAATTTTTCATTCTGTAATAACTCCTCTAATGCCCCATGGCTGTTCACATTATTCGCTTTTTCAATGAGCCAATCCTCATTAACCAGTAAAGCAACGATGCGTGCTTTTTGGGCTTCCTCGGATTTAAAATCAGGGGAGATTGCATCAAATAATTGATTCAGAATCTTGAATTGTTGGACTTCATTTTTTTCAGAACTGAGAAAATTTCTAAGCGGGTTAACTGGATCAGGATTACTCAATAAATGAACCAGAACCTTTTGAGGATCAGCACAGTTTTTCTTAATCTCGACTAATAACTCAGTCAGAGTAGTAAGTTGTCCTTGTTCTAAAACATAATTAAATAAATTTTTGCCATTATCATCAGTTTGGACCAAAAGTTCAGACCATCCCACCATCGTTAACTGAACAGTACTAGCTAACTCAAAGAGAGCAGTCACCCCTGGATAATTACCATTTCTTGCAGCAATCAAAACCGGATAAGCATGAGTACCAGCAGGTGGTTTTAATAAAAATTCTTTTGCAATTACCTCCTTGCCTTTGAGATCCGCCCAAGGAATAGCATCCAGGTTTTTCTTATCATTCAAGAAAAGATGATACGGGGAGGTATCATCTGGAGGATAAATCATTTTTAGTACAGTTTCGGCCTTAATATGACGAAACTTAACATTTACTTCATTGAATTTTGTAATAATTTGTTCAAATAGCGCTTTTTTACCCAGTACGGCGCACAGATGTAAGGAACTCTTTATAATTCCATCATAATGATCGGTATTTCCAGGCAATAAAGCTAATATTTCGGTCAATTGCTCTTTATTATTATTGCGAATAGCAATATGGAGACAATTCGTCGCCCATTTAACTTGCGGTGCGGTGTGAATATGTTTTTCGTCAAGGCCATATTCAACTAGCATTAATTCGAATATTTGTTTTTCCGAAGCGCCTGCAGCTTTTAATGCCTTAACCAAATCGGTAAAAACATCGGTCATCCCCTGTTCTGCTGCATAATGCAACAGGCCCTGTTCTTGAACAAGATCTATAAATGCTTTATTAGGTGAAGTTATTTTAGCGAGTAAACTACTAAGAATTTCTCCTTGACCTTGCTTAATACATTCTCTAAATAAATGACGACAAGGTTTCTCCTTTCCAATAAACTTGTCATTTAATTGCGCTTCGTTGATTGCCTCATCCAAGATAGCAATAGCTTTTTCTTTTTGTTGCTCGGTACTGGGATAAGTAGATAAGATTTCTATTCGTCTTAATTGACCTTCAAATGTTAGTAAATTATCTGAGGTGAAATGCTTTTTCTCGTGCTCGAGAAAAACTGATTGGAGGGTCTCTCCTTTTAAAAGAGCTGCTTTGTATCCTTGCTCATTGAGTTTCTCAAAACTGTTAACACATTGTTGAGCCGCTGCTAATTGCTCTTGCAACTGCGTTTTGGTGAATCCTGTACCACTGGCAACTACTTTGTTTACCTCAGTCAGAATTGCCTGAATGTCTTTGATAATTTTCTGCTCTGGACTGTCTGGGACTTTAGCTCCGTCGGTGGCTTGCAATTGTTCCTGTACCATTTGCAAACGACGATAGAGATGTAAAGGCTCACCTTCACGTTGATTGGAAGGGATGAACATTACCGCATCTTTTTTAGTATATGCAGCTCCTGTGCGTAAATCTTCTTCGGTTATTGTATCTGCCCCACAGGCAAAAAATTTGTTAAAATTCTCTCTTGAAGAAATTTTCAGCCCTAATGGTTTTCCTCCGTCAACATCTAAAACACCAGGGATAACATAGTCAGTAACAGCACGCCCTTTAACCAGAGTAAAATAGGCCTGACGATTACACACCCCAAAGGTCATCGCGGTGAGTGCCCAATCATCCATAGAAGAATCATAAGTCGTTAAGACTGTGTTCAGCGTAGGATCAGGTACGCTGCCATCTTTAGGTATAAGACTCCGATTGTCTCCCAAAACTTTATTGGGGCTGATGTACGGCAAAGTCCCATTGCGAGCACCGTGCAAAATTTGCAAGGTTGGATTAACCCCAAAGGTTATATTAGGCAGATCTATTTTTACAAACCGCCCATGGGCATCGCTGCATTCATTTTCTTTAATCGTAGTCGGAAGAGCCCCTTCAAATACCTCAGAAAAAATCGCAGCAGCGTTTGCACGGGAACCACCGTAGGATTGCACAAATCCCCCGGTTGCCCAGTCAATGAACTTGATCTGATAACTGCCATCTGAGTTTTTCTTATAAAGAAAATTCTCTGGTTTGATGTCATTATGAGAAAAATGCAAGTCTTGAAATTTCTGTGCTTCACCGACAATAGCTTGAGATAAATCTAAAGTATCTTTTAAAGAATCGAGGGGTTTTCCCTCAACCCGTGGATCTCGTTTTACAGGATCATGATAGGCAATATCTGGTTTAGCAAAGAGATTTAATTTTTTATTAGCGGTATCAGCAAAAGTATCACCTTTCGCACGTTCAGTTAAAATTTGATATTGCTGAGGCGTATCACTCTTGGAGAATAATAAGCCTGCTTCTCGCGGTTTATCTTTTTCAATCCAGTACTGCGTTTTTCCCGGTCCTTTTTGAGCGCTTTCAGCTTTGGAAAGGTTTTGCAGAACATCACTTTCAATGCGGTATAATGGATCATCTCGTGCGGTTATAGGGCGAGTCCGGAGCTCATTGCGGCTCTCATCTTTGAAGGTCGAGGTGTCATCGACGGTGGGAACATAACCTTTTTTTATTACCTGATTCAGACCGGACAGTAAACTTTCAACCTCTTTAACAGAACCGTATTGTCCGACCCCTAAAAGTCTGCTGTGAGTAAACAAGCGACCTTTTTTCCCTCCCTCTCCTGCATAGGCTTTGTCTAATCCCTCAAAAGGCGCGATTATCCCACGGGTACCACCGTAAGAAAAAATAAAATCTCCGCCCGGAGGCTTTATTAAAGAATAAGGAAGTTTTATGTTACCTAAATCAATTTCTACTGCTTTAACCAGTTTACCTTCAGCATCTAAAACATTTACCGTTTGTTTGCCGGTAACTGAATGTTTTACTTTAAAGCGGACTTCACTTAGATCCCGGTCTATACCTTTAGCAATTTGTTGTAAAATAGAAAAATAAGCGTCTTGCTCTGCATCTGTTATAGCAGGTTGGCCAGCTCGGGTACGCTCTATTAAGCAAACCATCTCTTCTGCCATACCCTTGATCTCCGCTTCCATGCGTTCGACCTCTTTCGCGGTTAATTTCAAAGTGTCTTGCATGGCACGATATTCTTCCAGGAAGATCGCTTCTACTTTTTTAGTAACGTTCTCTCCTGATTCAAAAGCCGCCGCTAATTCTTTGGATTTTTTCTCTCGTTCTTGAGAGGAAGTGGCAATGACTTTTGATTTTTTAATAACAGGCTTGACCTGTTCGGCTGCCAACTCCAGATTAAGTCCGGAAAGTCTGGTGTAAGCATCAGTGATGCTCTTCTCAAGTCCTGGAATATCCAGGGATTCCTTGTAACGACCAGCAACTAAATGGCCAAATGCAACGTTGAGAATGGATGCGGTAGGAGCCTCAACCTTCTTACCTGCATAGACAACTTGTAATGCCTCGATTCGACTCAATAATAATTCATTGTTCTTGGCTAAAGCCAACTGATTAATTTCTTCAAATGCAGTTTTGGGCGTTGGAATGGTGTCTTTGACAATCTTGTCTGCATATAGGGACTGTAATTCTTTGATTTTTCTTAATAATAATTCATGACTGTTTTCATCTTGGCTTGATGCTAATTGCTTAATTTCCATTAATGCATTTTCAAGACTAAGCAAAGTTGGGGCGTTTAAAGCCTCTGTAACAGTCTTGTCCTTGGATATAGCCTGTAATTCCAGTAATTTACGTAATAATAATTCCTGATTATTATCTAATTTCAAAAAGCTAATTTCTCGCTCGACTTTAGATAATCTTTGAGAAGCATCCTTTAGACTAGCGAGAAGTCCTGGTATTCTTAATGCGTCCTCTGAACGCCCTGCATCCAAGTGCTTAAATGCGGTCTCCAGAGTGATGGCGGTAGGAGCATAAACGCTCTTTCCAGCATAGATAACTTTTAATTCCTGGATTCGCTGCATTAACGCATCAGTCTTCTTACCTAAAGCTAACAGCTTTATTTCCTCAAATGCAGCCCCGGGCGTTGGAACGACATCTTTGACAATCTTGTCCGCATATATCGATTGTAATTGCTTTATTTTTCCTACTAATAACTCATGACTGTTTTTACTTTCCTTTAATGCCAGCGTGTTAATTTCCTCTAATGCCTTTTCCAGACTGAGTGAGGTAGGAGCGGTCAAAGCATCTTTAACACGCTTAACCGCATAGAGTTCCTGTAATTCATGTAATATACCCAATACTAACTGCTTACTATTACCTTGAGGTTTCAATTGGGAAAGTTGAGAGTACTGGGCTAAGTTAACCGCTTTTTTAAGATTATTAAATTCTGCGTTATAAGCTTTTGCTTGTTCGATTGTCAGTTTTTTAGTTCTTTCTAATTCAGTAAGCTGCGTTTCTATATCGGATAATGATTTGCCTTTAATTGGAGTATAATGAAGTTTCTCTGTAAGCGCCTTATCAGAAGTAAAGGCCCCCATGATAGAAGATACTCCCCACCCAAATCCACCACGGTCTTGAATAATCTTAAACAGTCGGTCTACAAAATCTTCATCCATTTTGAAAAAATAGAGATTTACTTCTATTTCTCCATTAGGCAAAACGGTTACCTGTGGTCGAGCCAACTCCTCAACAAGCATCTTTCGAATATAATCTTTGATGTCCTTCTCTCTTTTAGTAAAGACCTCTTTACCTATCGGTATGTCCCCCTCTTCCTTGCGGTTTTCCTTGTCATAAATCCTTTCCAAAATTTCTTGTAATTTTCTATACTCAGGCTGCTCATTCGTATACTTTTTTAGTTTCTCTTTAAAAGGTCTATCCTCTTGCCCCAGATAGCGCTGTTCTGTTAGAGAAGAGGCTGTCTTCTCTGAAACTTTGCTTTTGGTAAATAACTCAACCTCTTCAATATTCCTCGCCCAGAATAAATCACGCGTCAAATTGCTTTCTGTTTTCTTCGCATATTCTCTACGATCTTCTTGTCCAAATCTTAAGGCATTAAACAAAGTTTTTCTGGCTTTAAGAACATTGATTTTATCATCGCTTGCCCAGTCCCCGGCCTGCGTTATTTTATATTTGGCTTCGACCCCAGCCAATAAATCCCCAATTGATGTGCCATTGGTCGCTTTATAATTACTTAATCCATCTATAACAGAAGACTGACCTACAGGAGGAAATTTAGAATTTAAAGCGGTGATAAATTCTTGATATTTTTTGTATTGAGGCAATTCAGCTGCCGCATCTATTGTGTTGCAATCACGTCGGACTATTTCATAAAGCCCCATATGGACAAGTCTTTGACATTGACTTCGTAATGCAACATTGTTGGGATTACGGTCATACATGGCAATCGCTTGCTCGACCATATCCTTAATGTTGGGCAGCAATAAAGTCTGCAACTGGGTTTCTTGTTCGGCTGGATCGAGTTTAAATAATACTTCTATGTATAATGCCGTTTGGAATTCTTTAATAACGGGTGGGGCATCAGAAAGAGTATAGGCCAGATGGCTTATGTCACGGAAATTCTCAGCAAACGTTTTAACAAAAAGATCAGGATCACCAATGACTGTTTTGGCCGTAAGAATCTGTTGGCTGTACTCCTGAGTAAATAGTCCTATCTGAGTTTGGATTCGCGATTCAAGCTCTTGCTGTTTTTCTCTGTATCGTTCTAATTCGCTATTTGCAAACTCATTATCAGGAATACTTTTAGGTAGCTCACTTAATCCTTTTTGGACGGCTTTTTGTTCTTCGACCAACTCTTGATAAGCGGCGGCAATTAAAGAATTTCTAAGAAGTATTGCTGAGTCACTAGAAAAATTAATGGCATTAATACCATCAATAAATTTTTTACTATATGCCATATCAATGACCCCACAGTGGTCGCATAATAATAATTCGCTAATATCTTAATTTTACCCCTAAATTCTTAAGGTAAAATTAATGATCTCTCTGAGTATAGAACAATCACACTGTATTATGGGCCCAGTGAGTTCATTAATTAAACCAAGTAATCAAATTATGGCTTAAACCTGTGAAATATACTTTAGTTGATATTCAGAATAATTTAAAAATGCTGCAGGTTTGCTCTTTTCAGGGGTAACAAATTAGCAAGCCTATAGCTATACGACGAAGATCAAATAGAGTTACAATCGGTTATTGATCCTGAGTGCTTACCATTAATCTTATTTAAAATGATTGAAGAATTGATGAATCCATTGTGGGATTACTCGCTGAAACTTTATGCCAATGAAGACATCAAGCAATTATGCCTTGCTATACAGGATTGCTATGATATTAATGTAAATATTGTATTGTGGTGCTGCTGGTATGCCTCGGAACGAGGTGAATTCAGTCAAGAGTTTCTAAATCAAATTTTAACTGACAACGCCCCATGGCATGCTCATGTGACTCATCAATTAAGACAGGCCCGTCAGTGGCTGCGAAACCAGCACCAAAATAAATTCGTTCAACCCTTCCGCCACCAGATATTACAATTGGAAATCACTTCAGAAGCCTTTCAACAAAAACAATTGTATGAATTGTCTATAAATCAGCATAAAACCACTCATAATAGCATCAATGCCAATATCCCCAATGCAGCACGCGCTAATCTGCAGAGGTATTTTAGTACCTTGACTGCAAAAATAAGTGAGTCTCACTGGCATCTTATTGAAACGAACTTACTAACCAGGATATAGAATATATTGGCCAGGTCATCTCGAGCAGCCGCGAGAGATCTCCAAAACAAGCCCTGAGCTACATTTCAGGAGATCTCTCGCGGCTGCTCGAGATGACGTGCTATTGGTTCGAGGTAACGTGCTATTTGCTCGAGATGACGTCCTAAAATCTAATAAAAATCCTTACATTACTTCAATTGACAACCTGAGGAACTGCTACAATAATTAAACTTACTCTTCAAAAAGGATTTAGATATGTCAAAATCATACGATACTCTCGCCATGTATTCTTTTCCCAGTGACTTGGATGACGCGGACCGCAACAAAATAGCTCAAGCCATAAACCCATTAATTGCTGATGTCTTTACTCTTTTTGTTAAGACAAAGAACTTCCACTGGCACATGTCCGGTAGCCATTTCCGTGATTACCATTTACTGCTAGATGAACAGGCCGATCAAATCTTTGCGATGATTGATGTACTTGCAGAGCGTGTAAGAAAATTGGGCAAAAATACGATTCACTCCATCAGCCAAATAGCCCAATTACAAAAAATAAAAGATAACAATAAAGATTACGTAGCGCCGCAGGAAATGATTGAAGAACTCATGAATGATAATAAAAAGCTGACTCAGCACATGCGTTTGGCACATGAAGTCTGCGATAAAGGTAATGATGTGGCAACAGCCAGTCTGCTTGAAAATTTTATTGATGAAACAGAAAGAAGAGCCTGGTTTTTATTTGAAACCCAAATAGACTGAGTTGGAAATCCTTTATTCTATAAACAGTTGGGCTAGAAATAATCACTCATAGGCGTCAAGCTAAGACAATTTAGGTTATTTTTCTTTCTTCAGGCGGGAATCCATTCCCGTTTTAGCAAATGCTAATACAAAGATTGATCCCCGCCTACGCGGGGATAGGTTATTTTAAATTAAACTGTTCAAATAAACATTATATTGGCCAATTTGCAAGCCATGATAGACGCAACTTCCCAATTTGAGTTAATATAGCCGGCTTACACCTATTTGTTCTATCATTAAACTCACTATGCCTAAAACTCCTGATCATACAAAGCTTATCTCCTGCGTTGTTCCTGTTTATAATGAAGAGGCCTTGATTGCAGAGTTTGTCACTGCCTTGGATAAAACACTTAAAGAATTGGCTTATCCTTATGAAATAGTGATTGTCGATGACGGCAGCCGAGATAATACGCTGGCAATTATTTATCAACTCAAATCCCAGTTTCCTATTCGTTATATTCGTTTTAGTCGCAATTTTGGTAAAGAAAAAGCCCTCAGTGCGGGTTTGGATCATGCCAGGGGCGATGCGGTTATTCTGCTGGATGGTGATTTTCAACATCCTCTGGAGCTGTTAGCAGAATTTATTGCCAAGTGGGAAGAAGGGAATGACATGGTCTACGCTGTTCGTCAAAACCGTGCCGATGAATCCTGGCTAAAACGAACCTGCGCCAAAGCCTTTTATCAACTCACTTCAAAAATAAACCGCATTAATATCCCTGCTAATGCAGGAGACTTTAGGTTACTGGACAAAAAAATAGTGAGCGCACTGCAGAAACTACCAGAGCGTAATCGGTTTATGAAGGGTTTATACAGTTGGGTAGGTTTCAAACAAGTTGCTATTCCTTTTGAAGTACAACCCCGTAAATCGGGTACTTCTCAATGGAATTTTTATTCGCTACTCGATTTAGCCATTACAGGCATTACCTCATTTAGCGCCTTTCCTTTAAGAATGATAGCTTTAGGTGGCATGGGTGTAGCCAGTATTGCGATGCTCTATGCGGTTTGGATTATTCTAAGCACGTTCATATTTGGTATACAGACGCCAGGTTGGGCAACTATAGTCACAGCAATTAGCTTTTTTGGCGGACTGCAATTATTTGCTTTAGGGGTGGTAGGAGAATATATCGGAAGAGTCTTTGATGAAGTCAAACACCGGCCATTGTACATTATTGATGAGGAGTCCAGTTTCGATGACCACCTCTCTTAAATTACCTCACCGCCTGATTTATTTTGGTGTTACTGGGGCAAGTGCTGCCGCCGTACACATTCTAACGGTATTAGGCCTTGTAACCTACATGGAGGTCAGACCGCTAATCGCTAATATATTTGCGTTTTTGCTTGCATTTAACGTGAGTTTTTTAGGCCATCGATATTTCACTTTTGCAAAACTTCATAATCAAAAACAATTAAGTTTACCCCATTTTTTTCTGGTTGCGTCTTCAGCGGGAATAATCAACGAACTTCTTTACTTTTTATTACTGGACTATACCCCTTTAAGTTATTTGATCGCACTGATTATTGTTTTAGGATTAGTCTCTATTTATAGCTTCATCCTCTCCAGATTTTGGGCTTGTCGATAAAAACAGACGGACTCGATGTTCCTGACAATCATTGACAAACTCATCGCTCAAGAAATAATTCAATTCGATTAAACGAGTCATGGAAGGAATTAAACAGTCACCTGGATGACACATAATGAGCGTATCGGAAGGAACTAAAGTCAGCCAATGCTTGAATAATGCTGGGTAATCAGCGTCTGGAGCAAAATCATATACGCCGGCAAAATAATGATGATGAGGAATAGTTAATTTTTTGAGCTCGGCATGCAATTTTCTCCCCCCTGCCATAGCCAATATCATTCCTTTAAACCAATATTTAAAAATAGTAATGGAGGGATAAGTGGAACGTATCCAGGCTCTGTGAGGTTTTATCCGTTGTTCATAAATATCCAGAATCACCCTTCTTATACCAGGGAATTGATGCACATGTTCATGGCCATCGATAAAGTCAGGCATTTCGCCCATCATTTGGATAAAGTGATCCAGCTGAGCATTAAATTCTTTAGCGATTAAGTCAAGATTCAGCAGATGTAAATGCGATTTAATAAGTAAGTTATTTAAACTGAAACAAGGTCTTTCTGGTTCAGACAAGAAATAACCTTCTGTTAGATTAAAATGTAAACCGGTCTGTACTTCTCTTTTTAAAGCACATAAATCTTTGGCATGAAGATTAAAGTCAGGCATATTGGTCATGCAACCTACTGCGGACAAACGACGCATCTGCACTAACTTTAAAATTCCTTGAGAAACCCCCGAATTTAATCCAAAGTCATCAGCACATAACACTATCGTTTTAAAATCACTCATTACAGATTTCTACTCTAAAAAGAAGTTAATCATATACTCATCTGCAGTGATTTTGCGATAATTTTATTTTCAGGCTTCATTGGGTTGCGCTTTGACCATAAAAAAGCGAGGGCTTAAGATATTAATGCAAAGTCCACTAACCACTAATAAACCGGCATTCAGTTTCCATAACTGGAACGGCTCTCCAAGGAGCAGAACGGAGCTTAAAATACCAACGACAGGAACTAATAAAGTAAAGGGAACGATCATTCCTACCGAATAACGCGCGAGCAACCAATTCCATATGCCATAGCCTATCCAGGTTGATGCATAAACAATATAAAAAAGTGATCCTATTCCCTGCCAAGTCACTTGATTATAGCTGGTAACAATACGCTGCGGTCCTTCAAAGAGTAAAGACAGGAGAAACATGGGAAAACATGCTACAAAGCTGCCCCAAACAATTACAGCAATAAAGTTGGTTGTTTTAATTTTTTTGGTTATCAAATTCCCAATTCCCCACGTCGCTGCAGCCGATAAGATCAATATAAAACCCAGCAGCGATACATCGGTATCGAAATGCATAGCGACTAAGCCAATGCCCATGAAAGCAACCAATGCCCCTACTACTTGGCTGATACTCGGTTGTTCACCTAAAAAGAGCACAGCAAAAAACATACTAAAAAACACTTGTACCTGCATCAGTAATGAAGCCATTCCCGGGGTCATACCTGCATGCATTCCCATGAAGACCAGAGCAAATTGCAAAGCAAACATCACTAATCCATACAAGGCAACAATTCTAAAGGGCCCCTCAGGTGGCTTTATAAAAAAAACAGCAGGAATGCTGGCTAAGAAAAACCGTAATGCACAAAGTAATAGCGGCGAAACTTCTTCCAGGCCTAACTTTACAAAAATAAAGTTAAGTCCCCAGATAACTACCACTAATAAAGTCAATAAAAGATGGGAGATAGGCATTATTAATTCAATTTATTTAAAAACGAACCTATTTTAACTTAAAAACAAAACTATTGCTAAGAAATATAATGCATTGTATTAAAAACAATCAAGTAATAGAACCAATTCGTAAACCCAACCTCAGATACTTATGTCGCATACTCACTCTATTTATTATGAAAAAGTAACATTACAAAAACAGAAGATATAGCCAATCCGAATAATAGAAAAAATGTGGCTTCAAAATGTCCTGTTATCGAGATGAGCACCCCGGTCAGGGTTGGTGCCAGGAATCCTGCAATCGCAAATACCGCATCCATAATGCCCAACGCTGAACCAGCCCGTTCTTTAGCAATATCAATATTAACTGCATAAAAAGAGGCATTGGCACTCATGGCAAAACCTACCGCTAAAGAAATAAAAAACATGGCATAAAAAACGTGATGCGTTAATAAAATAGGAAGAATGCATAACGCGGATAATAATTGAGTGATAATAATGGGGTAGGAGCGAGACAAACGTAAACTTTGAGTTTTCTTAAAGACATAATCCGATAAAACGCCAACACCCCACATCAGCAGTGCAGCAAGTAACCAGGGAGCGATGGAGTACATTCCAATCTGGGTTAAATTAAGCTGATATACCTCATGTAAATAACGAGGCAACCAGGTCATAAAAAAGAAAAGATAATAACCAAATACAAAAAAAGACCAGTTATTAGCTAATAAAGTTTTATTAAAAAAAAGAAATCCCCAGGACACCTTTTCCGGAATATCTTTTGATTTAATGATCACTTCCTCTTGTAAATAGGCCAATTCCAATTGATTTACATGGGGTGAGCTTTCTGGTTTATCTTGAAACAACCACCACCATATCGGGATCCAAACAAGAGCAAGAACCGTTAAGAAATAATAAGTTCCCCGCCATGATAAGGTTAAAATAAGAAAAGACATAATGGGACCACCCAGAGCAAGGGCAACGGGTACAGAAATTAATGCAAAGGATAAAGCACGGTTACGCTCTTGCTCGGAAAGCCAATCACTAATCGCTCGAGTCATTGCGGGAAAATTAGGTCCTTCTGCTAAACCTAAAACGATCCTTGAGAGGAGCACCATGAAGAAACCCAATGCCATCCCCGTTAAGAGAGAGCCCACCCCCCAAAAAAAAATGGAGACCATCAAGGTTTTTTTGGCGCCAAATTTATCTGCAGCGATGCCACCTAAAAAGGTAGTAAATACATAACCCACACCAAAAGCGCCCAACACTAAACCAATTTGCCAATCCGATAAATTAAAATCTTTTGCAATATTATCAATAGCATAAGAAATGGAAGCGCGATCAATATAATTTATAAAAGTGATTAAAAATAAGAGGGTGACTATTAACCAGCGAAAATTTGATCTCTTTAAATCCATATTATCCCTTTTGAGTTGAGGGTCGATTGACTCCGATTACCTGAATCAGTTTTACACGGATAAAAGCTCCATTCCATAAAAATTTTAACTATTTTGTATCTTATCTATATCGAGATACAATGAACATAAAATCCTTAAGAACTCGTTATGAAAGAAATTATTCTCGCTACCTCCAACTCTGGAAAAATTAAAGAATTTCAGCATTTATTGGCACCGATTCAATGCATTGCCCAAAATACTTTAGGAATACACAGTCCAGAGGAAAATGGATTAAGTTTTATAGAAAATGCCATCATAAAAGCCAGACATGCCAGTTTATTAGCAGATAGGCCTGCCCTGGCAGATGATTCGGGCTTAGTAATACCTGCACTTAACGGAGAGCCCGGTATTTACTCCTCGCGTTATGCCGGGGTAGGTGCCACTGATCAAGACAACATCAAGTTACTCTTAACCAATATGGCTCACATACATTCAGAACAACGACAAGCTTTTTTTTATTGCGCGATTGTCCTGGTTCAACACGCGACCGACCCTACCCCCATCATTGCTACAGGCAGATTCGATGGCAGCATCAGTACACGCCCGTCTGGGAAAGAAGGTTTTGGCTATGATCCAATATTTTATGTAGCTGAATACCAATGCACAGCAGCTCAATTACCTGCTACTATAAAAAATACCATCAGTCATCGCGCAAAAGCCCTAAACCAACTACGCGCCCTTACTCCGAATTTATAATGAACAGTGAAATCGAAGCCCTTTTTGCCAAAGCCTATCAACTTCAATACGAAGGTCAGTACCCCCAGGCTATTAGCCTTTATAAAAATATCCTGACCCAGATGCCCAACCATCCTGAAGCCTTACATTTTTTAGGCTTAACTTATGCTCAATCAGGAGACATGGACAACTCCCTACTTTATTTATTACAAGCACGAACGGTTCAGCCGGATGATCCTGTTTTACTTAATAATCTGGCTAATGCTTATAAAAAAAATCGCCAGTATGAAGAAGCCATTAATTATTATCAGCAGGCCATTGCGCTAAATCCTGAGTATGCCCAGGCTCATAATAATTTAGCAACCCTCCATGCTTTGCAAGATAATTATCAACAGGCACTGAGCCATTATGTTAAAGCCGTCAATGCAGAACCTGATTTTAGTGCCGCTCATTTTAATTTAGGCTTATTATTACTACGGAATAATCAATTAGCCGCCGCGAAGACTCAATTTAATAATGTTATTTCATTAAACCCTGAGCATACTGATGCTCAATTTTATTTGGGCGTTTTAAATCTTGAAGACAATTTACTCGCTGAGGCTGAGCAATGCTTTCAAAAGGTTTTAGAGCAAGATAACGAACAGGTAGAAGCATTAACTAATCTGGGGGTTATTGCTCTGAAAAGAGAGCAAAATCAACTGGCTGTAGACTATTTCACTAAAGCTCTGGCTTTGGATAATGAGAATATAGACGCCCGCAATAACTTAGCCGCCACGTTTATGCATCATGACCGTTTTGAAAATGCTTTAATGCATTATGATGTATTATTAATCAAGGATCCCAATAATATAGAATATTTATACAATTCCGGTGTAGCCCAAATGGCCTTAGGCCATTTGAATGAAGCCATCATTTTTTTCGAGAAAGTTCTGAGCTTGCAAAGCCGCCATACGCCTTCGCTGAATAATATGGCCGCTATTTATCTAAAAATGGATCAACGGGAAACTTCTCGTGAATATTTGAGACAAGCACTGGCCGTTAATCCCCAAGATACGATTAGCAAGCACATGCTGAATGCGATATCAGGCTCCAAAGAGGCGAATACTACTCCTGAATACGCGCAGAATTTATTTAATAATTATGCTTTGTATTATGAGCAGCACATGAAGGGGCAATTAAACTATTCCATTCCTCAACATATTGGAAGAACGATTCATCAGCTGGAACTAATCCAAGTTAATAAAACTCTTGATTTAGGATGTGGGACAGGGTTAACCGGAGTAGTTCTACGCGAAATAAGTAAACACCTGACTGGGGTGGATATCGCGGAAAAAATGCTCGCTCATGCTAAAGAAAAAGGAATTTATGATGTATTAACTCAAGCGGAATTAACCGAGTTTTTAAAACAAAATAAACAGAAATTTGATTTAATAGTCGCTGCCGATGTCTTACCTTATTTTGGTGATCTCGATGCGCTATTTAAGGCAATTCAGAAACACTTAAATAGCGAGGGCCATTTTATATTTACTACGGAAATAAGTAAGACAACGCCTTGGTTTCTTGAACCTAGCGCTCGCTTTAGCCATCATCCTGATTACATCAAAGACTTGGCAGAACGCTATCAATTCCAACTGGATAAACAAGAGAAAGTACCGGCTCGTTTACAAAACCAACAACCTTTAGAAGTAATGCTTTATGTCTTAAAAAAGGCAAACGAGTCCCACAAAGCCCTGAGCGCCTAATGCGCCAACTTAAGGATCAATCCAGTGGGTAATTGTAGTCTGCTTGCTTGCAACCGGGCTACAGCCCCCTTCACCGCGAGCCACACGTTGTCATCTCGAGCGATCCCCCGTCATCTCGAGCACTAGCGAGAGATCTCCCGAACATGGCACGGTGCCAGTCTCCCGTTAACGCTGGTGCTGTTGCATAAATCAATTTCCGTACCCTACATCCCGCGGCTTGGTCGCGGGACGTAGAGAGAAGGGCCAGAAGATTTATACAACAAAGCACCATCGTTTATGATGAAGGTAGCGCACTATTAAAAAGGTAAATCCAACCGATTATCAACCAAGTGGATTTGCCTTTTAAATAAATGCTGAATTTGTTTTAAATTATCTTTATCAATCGCCTCAAAACGAGCCACCAGACAAGGAGTCGTATTAGAAGCACGTAATAATCCCCAGCCATTAGCAAATTCAACTCGCAGACCATCAATAGGAATAATGCGTGCCTCTGAAAATTTCGCCTCTTCACTAAAACGCTTCATAAAAACAAATTTGTCCTCATCGGCTATAGCAATTTTTAATTCAGGAGTATTAATACTATTAGGGATTAGTTCAAATTGCTGACTAACAGTTAATGACGAGGAGCTGATAATTTCTAATAAACGACAGGCACTATATAAAGCATCATCAAATCCATACCAACGGTCCTTAAAAAACAAATGCCCGCTCATTTCACCAGCTAAAGCAGCCTGTTCTTTCTTCATTACCGACTTGACTATGGAATGACCTGTGGGACACATTTTAGCAACACCGCCGGCCTCTAGAATAACTTTTTCCAAGTGACTGGAACATTTGACATCAAAAACTATGGTGGCCCCTGGAAGACGGCTTAATAACTCTCGAACATAGAGCATCATCAAACGATCAGGCCAAATCATGTCGCCTTCATTAGTGATCAAACCCAAACGATCGGCATCTCCATCAAAAGCCAGTCCTATATCCGCCTGATGTGCTATAACCGCTTTTTTTAAATCCGCTAAATTAGCCTCTATAGTGGGATCGGGATGATGGTTTGGAAATCGTCCATCCACGTCACAATATAAGGGAATAACTTCACACCCTAATGCCGAAATGACTTGCGGTATAATCGGTCCGGCAATACCGTTTCCACAATCAACAACCACTTTTAAGGGACGTTTTATTTTTATATCACTCAGGATGCGCTGAGTATAATTATTCATCACATCAAGAGCAGTTTCTTTACCGCAACCAGTCACTCGTTTACCTGAAACCACTAAATCATAAAGAATATCGATGTCTTCTTGAGTTAAAGTTTTACCGGCTAATACCATTTTAATGCCATTATAATCTGCCGGATTGTGACTTCCAGTGACCATTAATCCACTGTCTATGCCCTGAGAATGAGTTGCGTAATACATCACAGGTGTAGCAACTGAGCCTAAGTCCACGACATCAATGCCACTATCAAGTAAGCCCTTTTTTAAGGCTAAAGCCAAAGCTGGACTGGTTAAACGACCGTCCTGGGCAAGAAAGATTTGATGGCGTTCTAATTTTTGCAAATAGCAAGCCAAAGCCAAACCAATGCTGTAAAACGAATGCTCATCCAAATCTTGTCCTATAACCCCTCGAATATCATAGGCTCTAAAAACTGAACGGTTAATTTGTTTTTGCTGATAAATCATTTAGTGTCTCCCGGAGCTACCAAATCCACCGTCTCCCCTGCTGCTTTCCGTAAATGTTTCCACAATTTCAAAAGCCGCCTGAACCACTGGGACGAAAACCAATTGGGCAATTCGTTCGCCCGGATTGACCGTAAAATGTTCCTGACTTCGATTCCAACAAGAAATTTTCAATTCACCTTGATAATCCGAATCAATTAATCCTACGAGGTTACCCAAAACAATACCATTTTTATGCCCCAATCCGGAGCGAGGCAGAATAACTGCTGCCAAATTAGGATCAGCAATGTAAATAGAGAGTCCGGTAGGTAACAAAACCGTTTCCTGAGGTGCGATTTGAATGGGATCGGTGATGCAAACCCTTAAGTCCAATCCTGCTGATCCATCGGTGGCATACGCAGGCAAAGGAATAGTATCCCCAATTTTTGAATCCAGAATTTTTAATTGAATGGCCTTTAACATGATTATTCCTGATGAGTTTAATGCACGCCATTTTGCAGAGTTGCGGCGAGGATTGCAATAATTTGTCCTGCCAGACGCACTTTATGGGTTAGTGGCAATTCGATCTGCTTATTTTTTGTAATCACAGTCACTTGGTTCACATCGCTTTCAAACCCGAGCCCTTTACCTACTTGATTTGCAACGATCATATCCAGTTTCTTTTCGCGTAATTTTTCTTTGGCATAATGAATCAGATCGTTAGTTTCAGCAGCAAAGCCCATCACAAAAGAAGCTGTGCCACTTGCAGCCACAGTGCTAAGAATATCGGTGTTTCTTATGAGCTGAAGACTCAACTCACTGTGATCTTTCTTCTTCATTTTTTCTACAGCTGGTGATTTTACCTGATAATCCGCAACAGCGGCGGTACCGATGAAGATAGAACCAGTTTGCATCTGTTTCATTACCTCATCCAACATAGACTGAGCTGACGCCACCTTAATAAGTTCAATTCCTGCGGAAACAGTTAACATGCTGGGCCCACTAATCAGGGTAACTTGCGCCCCAGCCATGGCGGCTGCTTCTGCCATGGCGTACCCCATCTTGCCAGAACTGTAATTACTTAAATAACGAACAGGATCTATTGGCTCACGAGTAGGGCCGGCTGTAATCACCACTTTTTTGCCAACAAGCAGCTGATTCACTTCATACAAGCGTAATGCATTAATAATTTGTTCCGCCTCACTAACGCGCCCTAGTCCCTGCTCCCCACAGGCTTGCGCCCCTTCTTCAGGGCCAACAAAGACTACTCCTCTCTCTTGTAAGAGATCGCAGTTTGCTTTAGTTGCAGGATGTGCCCACATGCTTCTGTTCATGGCAGGACACACGATGACAGGAACTTCAGCAACAAGATACAAAGTAGAGAGTAAGTCATCGGCTATCCCTTGAGTCATTTTGGCCAGATAATTGGCTGAGGCTGGAGCTATAAGCAAATAATCGGCCCATCGTGCCAATTCAATATGTCCCATAGCACGCTCTGCTTGGGTATCAAATAAATCAGTACGTACCTCATTGCCTGATAAAGCCTGCATTAATAAAGGACTAATGAATTGTTGCGCTGCCTGGGTCATTACTACGCGAACCTCCGCGCCAAGACGAGTTAACTCTCTTACCAGATAGGCTGATTTATAGGCAGCAATACCGCCACAAACACCAAGAAGGATTTTTTTATTAATAAAATCTTGCATGACTAACCATTTTTGATAAGAATAGCTCCGATCAAAGCATAAACTTCGCAATAAAGGAATAAAAAAGGAATACAAAATGACGGTTGTCCAATCAACACGGCAGTTAGATCTGCGTGAGAAATTACTTACTGATGGAGTACAAAGCCTTTCGGATGTAGAGTTATTGGCAGTTTTTATCAGTTCTGGCAGTGGTAAAAAATCATGCCTGCAATTAGCCTTCGATCTCATCAAGCATCTAGGTGATTTACGAGCAGTTCTCAATGCGGACCCACAAAGTTTTAAAAAAGTACACGGCTTAGGAGAGGTGCGTTATGTGCAACTTCAGGCTGTAAAAGAAATATGCCGACGCAGTGATTTCATTCACCTGCAAAAAGAAATCCAGATAACGAACAGTAAGCAAACCTATACCTTTTTAAAAAAGAAAATGCGTGATTATAAAAATGAAACTTTTGCAGCCCTTTTTCTTGATAATCAACACCGTATTATTGCTTATGAAGAATTATTTTCCGGCACTATCAATTCAGCAACAGTTCATCCAAGACCAATAATTGAACGTGTTCTACAGCTCAATGCGGCAGCCATAATTCTTGCCCACAATCATCCCTCAGGAGTATCGGATGCCAGCCATCAGGATCTGGCCGTTACCGAACGTCTTCGTGATGCATTGGAATTAGTAGATGCGCGATTACTCGATCACCTTATCATAGGTGATAATGAGGTGTACTCGATTATTGCCGAAAGTAAATCAGCATGTCATTAATTAGGAAAAATCAGCGCCGCAAGATTTAGATAATTCATGATTTATTAGAGATTTATAGTATGACGCCATTATTCTTTACTGATTTCATCAAAAATCGCACGATTCAAGTAAGTATATCCCTATGTATTTTCTTTGAGACCGTCCTATCCAAATCAATCAAACATACGCTTATTCTTTTTGGCCTGCCTTATTTAATCTCTATAGCGATGTATTATCGATATAAACCCCAAAAGAATAAAATTAAAACTCGTATCAGTGAACAGTACAGGAATAAAACTGCATCAAATTATTCTATTGTTAAGAACAAGTAGGTAATCATCTGCATTATAGGTATGATGATACATTTCTGGGTAAAATTGATGATTTATTGTAACAATGTCATAATTATTAATGCCTTACCCGGAAATCTCACTCGATAAGAAAATGTGATAATCTCCTGGTATGAGTACTGTGCCTATCTCGGGAGATCCCTCACTTCGTTCGGGATGACGTACGAAGTGGCGTGGGAGGACATAAGGTGAAGCGAAGGGACGTTTTCCCCATGCTACGTCATCTCGAACAACGTGAGAGATCTCCTAGCCTGAGCACTGTGCCCGGCTCGGGAGATCCCTCACTTCGTTCGGGATGACGTACGAAGTGGCGTGGGAGGACATAGGTGGAGCGAAGGGACGTTTTTCCCCACGCTACGTCATCTCGAACAACGTGAGAGATCTCCTGGCGTGAGCACTGTGCCCGGCTCGGGAGATCCCTCACTTCGTTCGGGATGATGTACGAAGTGGCGTGGGAGGACATAGGTGGAGCGAAGGGACGTTTTTCCCCACGCTACGTCATCTCGAACAACGTGAGAGATCTCCTGGCGTGAGCACAGTACAAGAGTGGCGGGGTTGGATTGCAGACGAATCCAACACTACGGATATTAAAATCAGAGTAGAAAGGAATCTATGACGCTATCGTTCTCATTAGGCATGAAACAGAGCTGGGGCACATTATCAAGCATGCAATCCCCCGGATTTTACTGGATTAATATCGATCGCCCAATAGATGCCAAACGATTTTGCCGCCAGATTATTACCGCTTTGCCTGCAACTGCACGTGCCGCTTTAATATGTCAGGGTGAAAAACCAGAACTCCTCTTGGAGGACTTAACACCTGTTTCTGTTAAGAAACTGCCTTTATTTACCTTACCAGAAAAAAAAATGGCCCTCCTCTATTTAACTACTGACCTGGCGCGTTCATTAAATACGACCAAACGACTGTTTATTTTGCTGACCAACTCCATCTTTTGGCAAACCTTCACCAAGGAAGAGATCCAACGTTGGGTGCAAGAAACCAATAAATGGCTCAATAGAGAACAGAGTACCTTATTAATTCTTAATCATGGTCCAAACGCCGCCCAATTGAAAAATCAATTATTGTCTCAGCATCGTTTTTTGAACGGATTATCGAGAGTACATTGGCAACAAGATAACCTACAATACATCATTTCCTGGTGGGCTACAGAAAACGGCCTGACGGCAAATCAAACGTTTACCATCCACAATGAGGGACTAGACTGGACTATACAGCCAAACAGTCAAGCAGAGTCAACTTTATTGTCCAATGATGAAATGCTTTATCTTGTAGACAAGAAAATTCTTGAAGGAACATTTCCCCCTACTGAAAATTGGCAATTGTTAGATAATAATCAGTTGTTGGCTCAAAAAGCAAAACAAGCTCAAGCCGCCACATTGATTTTTTCTCTGAATGATAGCAATCAGATCAACGAACTTGCCAGACAAATTCATTATCTACGCCGACAGTGTGGTCATGCATTAAAAATAGTCATCCGTGAAATGAGCAACAGCATACGATACAGTGATGAACGTTTGTTATTGGCATGCGGGGCTAATTTATCCGTTCCACAAACCGTATCCCTTCCCAAATTTCTAACGATGGTGGAAAGTATACAGGGCCAGCGATTTACCCGTTATGTGCCAGAAGACTTTAATTCTTTATTAACTATGATACAGCCCATAGAGCTAAAAGGTTATCTTCCGGTAAAAGAATTTACTGAGGCAGTGTTGTTTCGCATGAACAACACCTTACTTCCCGATAATGGCAAAGGAATCCTCGTCGCTTTAATGCCTGAATCAGGAGTGGATGCTCGCCAGGCACTTTCCCTTTGCGAATTAAAACGTTTAGGTGATATTGCGACAATCAGTGATAATCGGCTGTTTTTATTTCTTTCGACGTGCGCCGCCAGTGATCTGGACCCCACTCTTAACTTTATTTTTCACAAACCAGTAAATATGATATTTTCAAGTCACGTGGCCTGGGATCTGGACTTGCAGATTATTACTGAAATGAAACAACTTAGCTTACATCATGATAAGCTACTAAATGAAGCCATAATCCCGGCAAACGCCCCCAAGCAAGCGCCCCCTACTGCGATTGCCAGACGCACTCCAGAGTGTATCACCTTGTCTACCAACATTGAGCAAGGAAAATAAACCATGGAGCTGACAGATATTATTCAAATCACCTCATTATCGGCACTATTCTTTTTTTTACTGGGCTATGCGGTTAGACCACGATTACAGCGCGGTTTAAAAACCTTAAAAAACTATTTTTTAAAACCACGATATTTAAAATCAGCGGGCTTCCTGTCAGGTGATAATAACTCTTCAAAGGCAAAGAAAAAATAATGAGAAACACATCGCAAATTCAGGAAACTCCAAATAATTGGGGCAATTGGCGGGGCCTTGGAGGATGGAACTATTATTTTTTATTAAAATTTGCCCTTTTGTGGTATGGATATCTGGATTTTCATCCCTTTGTTAACCTGGTTTTTTTAATGTTTCTCCTCTTTCCGCTTCCTGCATTTTTGCATCGTTGCCGAAATTGGCTGGCCATACCGATTGGACTTGCGTTGTTCTACCATGATACCTGGCTGCCTAATGTGCACAGCATAATGAGTCAAGGAGCTGATGTTCTGAAATTCAGTCCCGATTATCTTCTTGAATTGGTAAACCGTTTTATTAACTGGAACATGATAGGCGCAGCCTTTGTTTTGTTAGTAGCTTATCTTTTTTTATCACAATGGATACGTATTACGGTCTTTACTGTATTCGCTATAAGTTGGCTCAACATACTTACTATTCAAAGTTCTGCCTACCCACTGCTTCCAACAATGAATAAAACCTCTTCAAATCAAAGCCAAGCGGTGACTAAAAGTACACCTCACGCTAAGGAACAAGACGCTAATCTGCCGCCAACAAATGATAATCTCAATGCTTATTTAAATCAGTTTTACAATCAGGAAAAAACAAAAAAAACTAAATTCCCCTTATCTTTACCAGCAGATGCCGAACCTTTTGATATATTGATCATCCATATTTGTTCTTTGGCCTGGTCTGATTTAGATGCGGTACATTTAAGAAATCACCCTTTATGGAGCAAATTTGATATCTTATTTAATAAGTTTAATTCAGCAGCATCGTACAGCGCTCCCGCGGGAATACGTTTATTGCGCGCCAGCTGCGGCCAAACATCTCATACAGCACTCTATAGCCCTGCCGCGCAAAATTGCTATTTAATGGATAATTTGGCCTCGCTCGGTTTCACCCCCGAAATCATGCTGGATCATAATGGTATTTATGGCAATTTTCTCGACCAGCTGCGCCAGCATGGCAATATACAGCAAGTGCCATTAATGTCACACATTGGTATTAACCAATCGATGATCGAGTTTGATGGAAGCCCTCTTTTTAATAACGATGAATTGCTCAATCGCTGGCTGAAACAAAAACAAAAAAACACTAATAGCCGAAGTGCAACTTACTATAATATCATCACCTTACATGACGGTAACCGTTCCCTTAAGGACAGCAAATCAATCCCTTATGAGAGCAGGGCGACTCAATTGTTTGACCAGCTGGTTAATTTTTTGGCTTCTTTAGAGCAATCCGGTCGTAAAGCGGTAGTGATAATAATCCCTGAACACGGTGCAAACCTTACTGGGGATAAATTACAAATGCCAGGTTTGCGAGACATACCTAGTCCTGCGATCACTCATATCCCTGTGGGAATAAAATTGATTGGGCTGAAAACACCCAATCAAAATGAGACGCTGCAAATAAATAATCCCAGCAGTTACCTGGCCGTTTCTGAATTAATATCACGTTTGCTAGATGGAAAAATATTTAATCAATCCCCACTCAATTTACAAACACTCATAGATAAATTGCCACAAACTGCCGTGGTTTCTGAAAACGAAGGAATCACCGTAATAGAATACCAGGGAATACCCTATATTCTGCTGAAGGGGGATTCAAATTGGGTACCCTATCCACAATCCCCTGCTCCCGTACCCGCTTCCAATGCCTCTGTAAAGTAACCAATCCTGTGTGACCTTATTGGTAGCCTGGTTGCTTGCAACCAGGAGGGGAGTAATACAAAACCAGCTCCCGGTTCCAAGCAACCGGGCTACAGGACTGTACGTCATCTCGAACAAGGTGAGAGATCTCCTGATAGTGGTGCTGTGCCTGCATTTGGAGATCCCTCTCCCACTGTACGTCATCTCGAACAACGTGAGAGATCTCCTAATAGTGGTGCTGTGCCTGCATTTGGAGATCCCTCTCCCACTGTACGTCATCTCGAACAACGTGAGAGATCTCCTAATAGTGGTACTGTGCCTGCATTTGGAGATCCCTCTCCCACTGTACGTCATCTAGAACAACGTGAGAGATCTCCTAATAGTGGTGCTGTGCCTGCATTTGGAGATCCCTCTCCCATTGTACGTCATCTCGAACAACGTGAGAGATCTCCTAATAGTGGTGCTGTGCCTGCATTTGGAGATCCCTCTCCCACTGTACGTCATCTCGAACAACGTGAGAGATCTCCTAATAGTGGTGCTGTGCCTGCATTTGGAGATCCCTCTCTTCGCTCGGGATGACGTAAGGTTATTCGGGATAACGTGGGGTTGTTGAGGATTACGTGAGGTTGTTGAGGATTACGTGAGGTTGTTGAGGATTACGTGAGGTTGTTGAGGATTACGTAAATGGCTCAGAATCAACGTGAGGCAGGAAGGGCTGCTTTTATTTAACCAAAATTGGCATAAGGAACCAAAGGCCTTATCGGCATATCAAGATCCCCCATCCATCCGTCAAGAGAATAACGGAGATAAAGAGAGATATGACTTGGGGTATAATCTTGAGTACGTTGTATATTAACAACCGCTCCACAAGTAAAGTGAGAGCCAAGACGACGCTCCACTAAAGCGAGTAAAGTATAACCAAAAGCAGAATTTGTGCTCCCGCTTAAAATAGTGTTTTGAGCAAGGAATGCGCTAGGAATAAGATTAGGTAATGGATAGAGAGGACGATCTTGAGTTGTAGTCCGCGACCAGGAAACCGATCCCCCCAACTCATAGGACCAGTTCGCCGTCCTTTGACGGTAATCAACTGGAAGAGAGAACGATACATATTTCTGTGGACTGAAATATCCCCCCTGCCCCAAGGAGTAACCATTCAAGTCCCTCTGATAGTGCCAGAGCATATTATTAATACCAATAGAAGCACGTCGGTTCTCTTCGTTAATAACCTTATAATAGTACCCCTCCATTAATCTGGCGCGTTTATTATTTGCTACATTTTTACCGGTCAACTCATTCGCATCCATAAAGGCCCATAATCCGTATGCGCCACCTCGATCATAACTAAGCGACAGATTTAACCCGCTGGAAACTACCCCACCCCATATAATATTGGTATTAGGATCTCTGGTACCAGCAAAGGATAATAATGAATTGGCTAAAGGCCGTCTTGATGCACCTAAAGTCCAGCCTACATGATGGAAATCCCCTGAATAGTTGATGCTGCCGACCCAATTTACTATGGGAAATCCGAAAGGGGTTTCGCCCATGTCCAAAGCCCATTTACTATTTTGCCATCCTAAAACCGGACTAAAACCCCTCGCATTCTGCGAGACACCATTCATACATCCATTAGTGCAGGTTCCAAAATCATTCACAAATACACCATTAAAAGTGGTGAAATCGCCAGCACTCGCCTCAATCAATTCGCCTCGAAAAAACGCACGACCATCGTAAAGCGGCATATCCGCCTGCAAAATAGTATCCTTAATGGATAAATCAGAAACTCCCCCAGTTCCACTCAAGCTCCAATTATCATGCTCGAGGGTTACTCGAACCTCTTGTTGACGATAAAGTTGGGCTGCATCTGAACGAATTCCTCGTTTTAACCAGTCATCGTCGGCATGGTTGCGAGTCAGGAAGGTATAAATATCATTATCGCTTGGGTAAATAGAGGTAATTTCACTCTTCACCATGGCTTGGCCATAATCAACTCGCGCCTGTTTGGGCTCATGTAACTGCTCTTCAAGTCGAGCAGCATCGCGAAACACTAAGGCAGTGGTTTGACTGGGAGCCTCATTTCTGGCTTGTGGTTTTATTCGTTGGAAAATCATATTAGCCTGATATAACTCACCCACAGCTATCCAGGCATTCGCCACTCTTCGCTTCATGTTAAGGTTTAGAGTGCCTTTGCTGTACTGTTCTTCCTGTAAAAACTGATGAGCTTCATCAAGTCGGCCTGCCGCAACAAGGGCTTCAATTTCGCCTAAAAGTGCATCCTCATTGTGGGGCTCAACCGCTTTAACTTGCCGATAATAAGCTAATGCCTCGTTAAATTGACCATCCTCCAAAGCCCAATCCCCTAATGTTAAGGTGATGCTGGTCATTTGAGGCTGTTTTAAAAGATAAGCAATGGCTCCATTCTTATTCCCCTGATCGCGCATCTTTCTCGCCTGTTCAATAGCCATTTGCGCGTGCTTTCGGGCCAATTCTTTTTCCAGGCGCTGCGCCAATTGGCGAATATCATTATCCCAAAGTTTTTTAGGTAGTCTATTCAAGTAACTTAGCGCACTTTGCTCTTGATCTGTCGCAGCGAGATACAGCGCGTAAATATAAATTATTTTGGGATCATTATTTTGCTTTGCGACTAACTGAAGCAATAAAGCATTCGCTTTCTCGTGCTGTCCAGACTGATAAAACAAGGTGGCCAAATGGTAGGTCAACCAAGGGTCGGCAGGAGTCAGTTGATGAGCCTCACGATATTTTGCCAAGGCTTCAGGCCATTGCTTACGCGCAGCAAATCGTTCCGCTTGCTGTTGTAAAATAGCACTTTGCAACATCATCCGCGCATCTTTAAATTTAAACTGTTTGCTCGCCGGTAAACTCTCCAAATAATGCAATGCTTTCTGTGGCGACTGGCGCTTGTAGATACTTATTAAGCCATAAACAGCAATACTCCCGCTAGGATAAAGCTGCTCGGCTTTTTTATATGCCTGCTCTGCGGCGACAAAGTCTTTACGAGCAAAAGCAACATCTCCTATTCCAATTAATGCAAAATCATTAGTATTGTCGTATTGGTATGCCTGTTGGTATTTTTGCTCAGCCAAAGACAGATTAGCTGTTTTAAGCGCTTTGTCTCCTTCTGCATTCAATAGTTGAGATAAGGTAGATCTAAGGGAATTTATCCAGTGAACGTTACTTTTATTGTTCTCAATCAGTTTATTGGCTTGTAAATAATGATATAAAGCTTGCAACTGTTGCAGAGCCTCAGCCTCCTTTCCCGGTATCCGGGATACCATAGACCAATACTCTACCGCCAGAAAAGGCGTAGGAGGATCCCCTTGAAAAAGGGCATCATAAAGTTTTTTTGCTTCTGCTAAATGCCCGGCTACAGCCATTAATCTTGCTTGTTGAAGCTCTCTCTCTCCTTGAGGTTGGGCAAGAACTATATTTATTTTCGCATGACGGTATAGATTAGAATCAGGAATCAGTTGTTTTAATTTTTCCAGCTGTTGTGCTGCCAGTAACTGGTTGCCCTGCCGTAAGGCCAGTCTAAGACGTGCTGCAATCACTTCTGGATCATTAGGAGCAATTAATTCTAAGCGATAAAGGGCCTGTTGCACCAAATCATCTCTGTAATTGGCTTCACCAGTAAATACTTGTTCTAACAAAAATTGTTTTGGGGCAACGCTATCTGATGCTTGAGCCTGAGAGATGCAAGCGGCGCTGAATAAAACCAAGCTTAGTCTACTTAGTTTACCTCTAACCTTGCCCATTGAGTTTACCCAATTATTTGTTTCGATAGCTCAACACCTGGCTGATCGAAAGCATTAATATTCCAAATGACACTCTGAGTAAAAATTTTATGTTCATACAAGGCCATTAAAGAACCTATAGTTTTCGGCGTACAATCAAGCAAGGAAATATGATTCATGGGTGTCGTGGTTGATCTAAAACCATAAAGATCATTATTTTTATTGATTCCATTGCTTAAAACTTTTTGATGCGCATCACACATTTTATTAACCGCCTCATCTGCAAATGTATTAACGCTAATTAAATCGGCAGCTACTCGATGTGTTCCCTGACATAATAACTGAAAATAACTGTGTTGAACCTGATTAGCTGGACCGCCCCAAACAATGGGACCTGTAGAATAATCAACCAATTCGCCCTCTTTATCTATTGATTTGCCATTGCTTTCCATATCCAGTTGTTGAATGTAAGGAACAAATTGTTGGAGATCATAAGAATAAATGAGCATCAGGAGATTATGAATTTTTAAAAAATTGTTATTCCAAATCCCCAGCAAGGCTAAAAGAACAGGCAAGTTCTGAGAAAACTCCTGATTATGAAAATGCTTATCCATCTCGCGAGCCCCACAGAGCATCTCAGAAAAGTGTTCAAACCCAATCGCAAGACAAGTAATTAGGTTGATAGAAGAACAGGATGAATAACGTCCTCCCACCCAGCTCCAAGTAGGTATGACATTAACTATCCCCAGTTCTGCTGTTTTTTTTGTATTTGCGGTTACAGCAATAATATGCTTATCAATGTGCCTGGGTTGATTAATCCATGCAACGGCCTTATCCATATTACATAGTGTTTCTTTGGTAATAAATGATTTTGAAGCAATAATAAATAAGGTGGTTTCAGGGTTAAGCGTCGTTACCACACGCCTGAATTCATTGGGATCAATACCTGATATGAAATGAAATCGTAGCTTATCCGTTGTAAAATCAACCAAGGCACTCGTGCAAAATTGGGGTCCAAGAAAGGAGCCGCCAATACCTATATTCACAATATCCCTGATTGGTTTTCCTGAATACCCAACCCATTCCCCATTTCTTATTTGAGTAGAAATAAGACGCATTCTCTCGCGAACATTTAAAATATCCGGAATAATATTATGTCCATTAACTATAATTTCCTCATTTCCTGAGGTCCTAAGTGCCGTATGTAAAGCAGGCCTATGCTCTGAATTATTGACCAGAGATCCTTCCATTAACGCATTTATTTTTTTGTGTAAACCGCACTCTTCTGCAAGCGAAAACAGTAAATGCAGAACATGATCATCAACACATTGCTGTCGGTAATCAAGCCAGATACGTTCGCTTGTCCCTTGATAAGTTTCTGCGCGGCGCTGTTGGCCATGTTCCAACATCTTTAAATTATAATTATCAGCATTAGCTTCAGCGTATTTTTCCAGCTGCTTCCACGAGTTAAATTGAGTTGGTGATGGCATATAATTCCGTTTAGATTATTGATTAACTACTGTTTCTAAAAGCCATTTCGAAAAACACTCCCCTTCCAGAGGATGAATTTTTCCCAAATCCACGTTGGCTTTCAGAAATCCCAATATGCTTCCACAATCATACCGCTTTCCCTCATAACGATAAGCCCAAATTGATTCTTTTTTTAATAAACCTTTAATTGCGTCGGTCAGTTGGATCTCTTCTTCGCCTGTTTGGGGCAAAGTTCTGATTTGATCAAAAATTCCCGCGCTGAGAATATAACGCCCTACAATAGCAGTATTTGATGGAGCACTCTCTGGGTGAGGTTTTTCCACTAAATCAGTGACGTGGATAAGGCTGTTTTTTTGTTGTTCCCCTGAAACAATTCCATACCGTTGAGTATGTTCAAAGGGAATGTCTTCCACTGCCAGAATATTAGGCCCATATTCATTATAGAGCTCAACCATCTGTTTCATAATAGGGACTTTACCCGTAATCAGATCATCTGCAAGCAATATGGCAAAAGCCTCTTGTCCCACTAGCGTTTCAGCGCATAAAATAGCATGCCCTAAACCCAGCGCTTTAGGCTGGCGAACATAAAAACACTCCATATCTTCGGGTTTAACAGCGCGCACTAAGGATAAAAGCTCCCACTTATTATGCGCTATCAGTTCATCCTCTAATTCATAAGACACATCAAAATGATCTTCAATCGCGCGTTTATTATGGCAAGTTATAAAGATCATTTGCCGTATGCCTGCGTCATAAGCCTCTTCAACCGCATATTGAATTAATGGCTTGTTAACAATGGATAACATTTCTTTAGGAGCAGCCTTTGTTGCTGGTAAAAAGCGGGTTCCCAAACCTGCAACAGGAAATACCGCTTTTAATATAGGGGCATATCTTGATTTCATTGTTAATTGAGCCTTCTCTATTATGTATGCAAAATGAAGTACTACTGTTTATCAATACCATAGAATTAATAGAAAAAAAACATTAAGTTAAGCAAGAAAATACGATTTTTATCCCGTGCCCCCCTTCGGATGAAAAACAATATTAATAGACTCACGACTTAATAATCGTTGCTATACTTTGAGTAAAATACATGCGTGCAAAGAGCATAGAATGGATAAAAAAATACTGAGTCTCGATCAAACAATACCGTTAAAAACAGCAGAAGATATACTTGCATTAAGTCACGCCTATTCCTTATCGAGGCTGAGTTATATCAATATTGCACAGCAAGAGCAGTTGGCGAGCATGGTGAAGCGATGGCCATTATTAGCAGAATTAGCTCAGTTACCCCCAGAAATTCGGACTAACCAGGATTAAATAATAAGGACAGATTTTAATTATGCCGGTAATTGCATTACAAGGAATTAGAGGAGGCACTGGAACTACCTCAATCACTGCAGGATTAGCCTGGGCCTTGCGCAATCTGGGTAAGTCCGTATTGGTAATTGACTTCGCACCGGACAATCTGTTGCGTCTGTATTTTAATATGCCATTTAAACAATCTCGCGGCTGGGCACGCGCCTTGATGGATAATGTGCCCTGGCAGGAAAGTGCCATGCGCTATACTAAATCACTGGATTTTATACCTTTTGGAAATACGTCAAAAGCTGATCTGCTCAAACTGGAAACTAAATTTCAATCTGAATCAAATTTTTGGCAATTAAATATAGCCCAATTGATCGCCACCGGGAATTACAACTGGATTCTGCTTGACCTTCCAACGGAAAACTCCATATTAGCTAAAAATGGATTGGCTCTTGCAGATCATATAATCTGTTTATTAAATCCGGATATGTCCTGTCACGTTCGTTTACACCAACAGGAACTGCCTGAACATTGCCATTTTTTAATGAACAAATACAGTTCAAGTAATCAGTTACAACAAGACCTGCTTCAATTATGGCAATATACCGTTCCTGATTTGCTCCCCCTGATGGTTCATTATGATGGGGCAGTTGTTGAAGCACTTGCAGTCAAACAACCCCCAGGGGAATACAGTACCCGTAGTTTAGTCACTAAAGAACTGGCTGCATTGGCTCACTGGTGTGTAACTAAGTGGGAAGCAACAACGCCATGAGTACCATTCTACGCTCATTGTTGGAAAAGCAAGCCTATCTGACGATGGAACGTCGTTACCAAAACTATCGTCAACACGGCGCGTCCACCGTTAGCGCTTTTCTGGCTACGCTGTTTGTTGCTTTGGCCTGGCTTTTTCTGTGCCTTGAATCGCCAAGCTGGCAATGGGTTCTTGCCAACCGGATTAACTGGTTTCCACACATCTCATCTGATCGCCCTCGACTTGGAGATTTTTTACGCTATTTGATCCAAGCTATTTGGCTCGTGCTGATTGTTCATGACCACCCCAAAAAACGTGATTCCTATCTGGAGCAATGGAGAAAACAAAGTCTTAACGCTTATTATGAGTGGATAAATTCTTTACCCCAAAAAACGCAAACAAATCATTATGGGCAAAAAATATCAAAATACTTTAAACGCATAAGCAAAAAATCATACTCTATCTTACTTGTCTTAATGAGCATTTTTTCTGCTGTTTTACTGCTGCTGTGCATTACTCAACCCTTTACACCCATGGCTCAGTTTCTTTTTTTAATCATTTTATTATTCATTGCCTTAAGCATCCGCCACATGCCAGGACATATCATTGTCATTATGCTGATCGTTCTTTCATTAATTACTTCAAGTCGCTACATGTGGTGGCGGTACAGTACCACTCTCATCTGGAATGATCCCTTGAGCCTCTTCTTTGGTCTTCTCCTCATCTTTGCAGAAAGTTACATTTTTCTGGTTCTGATTTTAGGCTATTTTCAGAGTATTTGGCCTTTGCATCGAGAACCAGTTGCGCTACCTAAAGACAGCACTACCTGGCCAACAGTTGATATTCTCATTCCTACTTATGATGAAGAATTAAGTGTAATCAAACCCGGTGTCTATGCCGCATTAGGCATAGACTGGCCCAAAGACAAGCTCAATATTTATATTCTGGATGATGGAAACCGCCCTTTATTTAAAAAATTCGCTCATGAGGTTGGAGTCCATTATATTACTCGAACAACTAATGAACATGCTAAAGCAGGTAATATCAATCATGCGTTAAAACAAACGCAGGGGGAGTTTGTCGCTATTTTTGACTGTGACCATATACCGGCACACACCTTTCTCCAATTGACCGTAGGTTGGTTTTTAAAAGATCCTAAACTGGGCCTTTTGCAAACCCCTCACCACTTCTTCTCGCCCGATCCTTTTGAACGAAACCTGGAGGCATTTCAAAACATACCCAATGAAGGTGCTTTGTTTTATGGAGTCATACAAGACGGTAATGATTTCTGGGATGCCACCTTTTTTTGCGGCTCAGCGGGCATACTCCGTCGCAGCGCTCTGGAAGCCATCGGTGGATTTGCAGTAGAAAGTGTTACCGAAGACGCACTTACTTCACTGCGTTTACAGCGCCATGATTATACTTCTGCTTATATTCGCATCCCCATGTCAGCGGGTCTGGCTACTGAAAGTTTAGCAAACCATATTGGTCAACGTATTCGTTGGGCGCGAGGGATGGTCCAGATTTTACGAATAGATAATCCATTAAGAGGCAAAGGGCTAACTCTTCCCCAACGCCTGTGTTATTTCAACTCCATACTGTATTTTTTATCAGGCATTCCCCGGTTGATTTTCTTCGTTACCCCGGTCGCTTTTCTCCTATTTCATGCCAGAATCCTCTATGCTTCAGCCCTGATGGTCATCTTGTATGCTTTTCCTCACATCATTCATACAGTCTTAGCCAATACGCGCATCCAGGGAAAATATCGTCACTTTTTGTGGAATGAAATATATGAAACAGTGATGGCATGGTATATCGCCATTCCCACCACAGTGGCTTTAATTAATCCGCGCAAAGGAAAATTTAATGTCACTGCCAAAGGAGGATTGATTAAAGAACGTTACGCAGACTGGGTGACAGCCCGTCCATATCTTGTCTTACTGACTATTAATTTACTCGGTTTGATTGCAGGTATTTGGCGTTTATTTTTCGGCTCAACTGAAGAAATTCCGGCAGTACTCATCACTCTTTCATGGGTACTGTATAATCTAACTATTATTGGCGGAGCACTGGGGGTCGATGTTGAAACCAAACAGGTGCGCAAGTCTCATCGAGTTAAATTTGCTATGCCCGCAATAATAGCTCGGGCTGACGGACATTTATTTCCCTGCACCTTACGTAATTACTCTGATAGCGGGGTAGGAATAGAATTAAATGAATCTGACTTACTAAAGAATGGCGAAAATATAGCTCTGCTCCTTAATAACGGTTTCGAAGAGTTTCAGTTTCCTTGTAAGGTCATCCGCATTTTTGATCGTACGGCAGGAATATGCCTGAGTGACTTATCAGTCAAGCAACATATTGATTTTATCCGATGCACTTTCGCTCGTGCCGATACCTGGGCACTGTGGCTAAAAAGCTTTCCTGAAGACCAGCCACTGCAAAGTATGCGTCATGTATTTAGACTGGACTTCCGTGGCTATCTGAGTATTATAGAATATACACCGCCATTAGTTCGCAACATCCTGACGAGTTTAACACGGATACTCATGTGGATAGTGTCATTTATTCCTCATCGAATAAAAGGAAACCAAACGGTGCCTGTTAAAGCGGAAGGAATTATTGAAAATTAACGGATGATCATTCAATGACAAGAAAAACAACCTGTATCAATGCAGTTGTCTTGATAGCCATCAGTTTGCTTTCTCAAACTGCTCCAGTTATCGCTCAAGAACCGATACAGCCGAGCCTGACCACGCCCGCCGCTGCAGTTGCACCGAGTAGGAAAACACAGGTTTTTTTTAATCAGAAAACTTTGGCCCGGGGAAATTTTACTATAACAGGCTTAAATCCAGAAAATAGAATTGAATTTACTGTACGTAAAGATGAAATTGTTTCGCAAGCCCAATTGAATCTGCAGTTTACTCCCTCACCTTCGTTGATTCCAATCCAATCTCAACTTAAAGTTTATCTTAACGAAGAGTTGATGCAGGTTATCAGCTTGACCGCAGACCAATTAGGCAAATCAAATCAGGTGGTCATCCCCATTGATCCACGTTACATTAATGACTTTAACCGCTTAAGTCTGCAATTTATTGGTCATTATAAAGCAATATGCGAAAATCCGGCCAACAGCACTTTATGGATTGATATCAGTAAATCCAGTTTTCTGGATTTAACGCTTCAAACCTTACCATTAAAAAATAATCTGTCCCACTTTCCTGAACCTTTCTTTGATCGTTTAGATGAAAGGCCGATCACCCTGCCAATCGTTTTTTCTGGGCAACCTGGTTTAATGCAACAACGCGCCGCGGCCATTCTGGCCTCCTGGTTTGGCACCAAAGCACGGTGGCGCGGCCAGTCATTCCCAGCCTTATTCAATCAATTGCCAGAACGCAATGCTATTGTCTTCGTCACCAATCAACAACGGCCGGATTTCCTCAAAAACTATCAAACAGTGAATGCGCCAAAGATAGAAATGATTGACCATCCTGATAATCCCTATATAAAACTATTGGTTATATCGGGTCGCGATGATAATGATTTAATTAAAGCAGTAAGAGGGATTGCCACTGGAAGTATCCTGTTTCGTGGCAAGAGTGTCACGATTGATAGAATTGAAACGATTGCACCTCGTCAACCTTATGATGCACCCAATTGGGTTCGTACTGATCGACCAACAACTTTTGTCGAGTTACAACAATTTAAAGAACAACTGCAAACCTCAGGATTTAACCCAAGTCCAGTAACTCTTCCATTTACTTTGCCACCTGATTTATTCCTGTATGGAAGTCAGGGTATCAATATGTCCTTGAACTATCGCTATACAATACCGCCGGCATTTGGCACCTCTCATTTAAACATCAGTTTGAATAATTATTTTGTCCAGAGTTATCCTTTATTGTTAATGCCGGATCAGGAGTCAAAATTTCTCGGCGTGTGGTCTTTGCAGAATTTAATCGGAACAGCTAAGAAATTTACTATCCCAGTGTTGAATTTGGGAACAAACAACCAAATGGTTTTTGAATTCGCCTATGTTAACGTCATAGGTGGAGGAAATACGGAAGGACGTTGTGAGTCTTTTACTTTGGTAAATAATTATGCCTCTATTGATGGTAGTTCAACTATAGATTTCTCAAATTATTATCATTATATAGCAATGCCGGATTTAAACGCTTTTGCTAATGCGGGCTTCCCTTTTAGCCGTTTAGCCGATCTGGCGCAAACCAGTATTTTAATAAGCCAACACCCCTTAGCTACAGAGGAAACTACCCTGCTCAATGCGATTGGCAATATAGGCTCCCAAACGGGATATCCTGCTTTGGCTCTGAATTTAACTGATGACTGGTCAAAAATAAAAAACAAAGATACCGATATTTTAATCATTGGTACTATCCCGCCTGAATTATACAAGGACAGTAAAATAAATCTGCTCCTGGATAAAACGAAAAGTTGGGTCAATAAACCCTTTCGTCAAAATGAACTTCCAGCGTTTCCAATCCAGGCCAAGAATGCTGCGGTTAACAACCAGGCTGTCGTTAGTTCTGATGGAATAATGTCTGCAATCATTGGCCTGCAATCTCCTTATTACAAACACCGTAGTATCATCGCTCTACTGGCAGACACTCCTCGAGGCTTTGAACTACTGAACGAAACCCTTTCCAAGAAAAATTTGCTTGGTCAGGTATTCGGTTCGGTAGCCGTAATACGAGAATCAGGGGTTAGCAGTTTGCAAGTCGGCAGTGTCTACTATGTTGGCCATTTGCCTTGGTATATGCACATTTGGTTTGTCCTGAAAAAACATCCAATCGGACTGGCACTGGCGACATTACTGGTCGCTATTATTCTAACCTTTATGTTGTGGCGCGCCTTAACAGCCAGAAGCCGACGGCGATTAAAAAAAACAGATGACTAGGATAAAAGATGAGTTTAGTTCTTCGAGGTCTGGTATTCATCCTGTTGATCCTGCTCCTTCATTCTGACGGACTTATAACCTTTAGCTATTGGCCATCATGGCGAGATTTTAAACTGTATTATATTAATGAAGATGGACGGGTAGTTGATTCATCAACGCCCAACAAGGTAACCACTTCCGAGGGGCAAAGTTATGCAATGTTTTTTGCCTTGGTTGCTAACGATCGTCCTATGTTTGATAAATTGTTGCGTTGGACCGAAAACAATCTTGCTTCAGGAGATTTAAGTGCTCAACTCCCTGCCTGGTTATGGGGAAAAAATCCTCAACAACAATGGGTTGTCCTGGACCATAACTCAGCGTCAGATGCAGATTTATGGATAGCTTATGATTTGCTTGAAGCGGGGCGTCTGTGGAAAAATCAGCATTATGAAACGCTGGGCACCCAATTACTCGATCGAATTTTAAAAGAGGAAGTAGTGGATATTCCAAACATGGGAAGCATGCTATTACCCGGAAAAACCGGTTTTATTCATGGTGATAATTGGCGTCTTAATCCAAGTTATTTACCTCCCCAGATTCTGGCTAAATTCACTCTTTTGAATACGCATTGGAATGAGATAGAACAAAACAGTTTGCGTTTACTCATCGAGTCATCACCTAAGGGATTTGCTCCTGACTGGATTATTTGGCACAAGGAAACCGGTTGGCAGCCGGATCAGGAACACCCCAATCTTGGCAGCTATAACGCCATACGTGTTTACTTATGGATTGGTATGCTCGCTCAAGATCTGGGCTATAAAGAAGAACTGGTGAAGCATTTCCAGCCCATGATAACTCTCACGCAACAATTAGGAGCGCCCCCAGAAAAAATAAACACGGTAACGGGCAAATATACGGGCAAGGGCCCAGTGGGTTTCTCAGCGGCTTTATTGCCTTTGATGGCCAATGCGCCAGAACTAAAAAAACAACGCCAACGTCTTGATGATTCATCTATAAGCACGGAGGGTTATTATAATTCGGTTCTTCGGCTGTTTGGCCAAGGGTGGGATCAACAACACTATCGCTTCAGCCGCCAAGGCGAACTTTTACCAGAATGGCAGTAATAATCGTGTTGACTATGCATCACCACTAAAACTTTTTAAGGCGATGAGGGCGTTGGTGTTTGGGGTATACCACGATCCACTTCAATTGCATTTATTTTGACCAACAACTCTTTTAGTTTGGATTCAGTGTCCTCATGCTTAAGCAATGCTTCAAATTCATCTAATTGCTTACGGAGCTTGCTTTCCACTAATGGTCTTAATGAGTTGTTATTTAATTCTAATTTTATTTCCCAAATTTTTTCTACCAATCCATTGTGAATATCCATAAGCTCTTGAGTAACACTCTTCAAGTCACTTAATTCAAGTTGAGACGCTTTGGCATGTAACTCTTTAAATAAATGAAATTTGCCTATCATAGTTAATTCCCATTAAGTTTTAATTCATCCCGAAAAAGCAGCCCTGGCCGGGGGGCATTTTATCCTACCAACATGTTTTCTGTCGCTTGTTCAAATTGAACCAAACGTCTATTAGAATCCGTTAAAGCAAACATGCCTAATTTGTTATCCGTTAATCCGCAAGTCAAGAATGAAAGAACATCAATGATAAATTTAATAATAGCCCCTCGCCATTCACGATGATCTTTAAGTATAGGCCTGGCTGCATCGATTGCATCGTGACAGTCCTCTTTAAGTTGTCTCTTGGCTCGTTCTGTGGAGTCTGGACTATGCAAAAAATTCTTTTTGGCATTTTTCACTGAAGAATAAAAGGTTTCCATTTCTCTTTTAGCATCTACATAAAGAGCATTATTTTGGACTTTTCCTTCCATATGAATAATTTTATCTGCAAATATTTGTAAATGATCATCAAATCTCATTTCATTAAGCAGATTGAGACGCTGACTCAACAAAGCAACAGCCTGCTCAATTTTTTGCTGTTTATTGGCAAGAGCCTGTCGAATATCTTGATGTAAATGCTCCAAATTCAATACATGATGGGCTTGTTTTACAACATCATTGTGAACTAACTTATTGATCTCAATCTGTAATTGCTCAGCATAGCCATCTACTTCTTGTTCACTGTCGTAATGAGTAAAATCAATAGAAAAATTATTTATCCTTCTGACTGTTTGGGCAATGCAGTTGACCGCTTGGGCCATACGGCGTTCTTCCTCTTGAATTTTTTGCATTTTATCTATCTGAGACTGCGCTTGTTGGTTAATTTGCGCTTGTTTTTTTGTCAAAGCCCCAACTAGTGAGGGGTGAAGACTCTGGAAATTCAATACAAGATGCGCGTGCTCCATGTCAGTATTTTGAACCAGTTTTTGTACTTCCGTCAAAGAATGCTGACGGTGTTCATTTATTTTTGCTTCATTGTTGTAAACGGTAAAATCAACGGGGAAATTATTTATTTTCTGCACGGCATGGCCAATTAAATCCCATGACGTTGTAACTTCTTTCATTTTACCAATCTGAGCATCTGCCTGTTGATTGATGTACTTTTGCTTTTTTTCCAGAGCATGACGGATAGAATGAGGAAGCTCACGTAAATTTAATACAGTAAGAGCTTGATGCAACTGGGAACTTTTAGTTAATGCTTGAACTTCAGCCCACAATTTTTGACGAGAGATATTTATTTCTATTTCATTATGTTTATTAGTAAAATCAACATGAAAATTATTTATTCTTTCAACGGTATGCACAAGAATACGTTCTGCATCAGAAATTGCCCTGATTTGTTGTTGCGCTGCTTGATTTAATCCCTCTTTTTTTAACTGAATAATTTTTATAATCTCAGGTTTTAAATACAGATTTTCTATTGTTTTACTGGATTGCTCAATCAGGTTTAAATGATACGCCAGAAGTTGCTCCACTTCCCTTATGACAACTACGCCGCCAAAAGATACTTTAATATTTTGTATGTCAGCAACTGTCTTCAATTCAAGATTTTGCTGATTAATTGCAACCTTATAATCCTGCACCGCTTTTACCATCATTGCAGAATACGTTGATGGAGGAGTAATAATCTGCGCTTGTTGATTAGTAAAATGATAATGATTATCTTTTTCAATGTAAAAAATACCCGTATTCGCATCTTCGTAGTATGCACCAGCAGAAAAACGACCTCGATAAATAATTGAGGGCTTTTGATGAACAACAGGATGAGGTTTAGGCATTACAGGTGGAATAAGTTCATCAATAAGACTCTTATAGTCCATATCCAATGTTGAAAAAGGGGATGGTTTTATTATGGGCTGAGAGCCATTGGCCACAAATCCTTTCATATGAATCAGGTGATTACGAACATCTTCTTGTGCAGCCTGACTGGTAAGATAAGTCTGAAACGATTTATCTTGCTTCGCAGCTATTTTTAACTCGTCACGGCGTTTTTGCAGATAGTCAATAAACTGATCCGCAGTAGTACTATTGGGCATATAAGCGTCTACAAAATTCTTGAGATACGAATCGGGTAATAAAAGAATTTTCAGTATTGCCTGGTTCACTTCATTGCGAAAATGCGGTGCGTTGGCAAGACTTGCATCAACCAATCGACTGGTCGGATAGTTAATATTTGTCATTCTAATATCGAGCCAGTTGTAGGCATAAATCCCCTTTGGGTAGGGTAAACTGGCTAATAATTCTGGAGTAATCTTGCTGAGTTTAGCGCCGTATTCGGAAGGCTCCCTCAAACACGCAAAGCACCAGTCGCCATCTAGTTTTACGACTTGGTTATGGTTATTGATACCCACATTACCGTTTTTGAAGTCAATTTCGTGAAGAAAGGCCGCAATCAAGGAAACCTGGCCTAAGCCATAATAGGTACCTTTTGTAAATTCTTGTTGCTGATCTTCGGGTAAATTCCTGAATCCTGGAACATCTTCCGACAAGACATGATAAGTCTTTAACACTGGATCCCAGGCAAGTCGGGTTTCGGGCTGGCCTGGAACGAGAAGACGAAAGAACTCTTGGGCAAGTACCTCTAAACGGGCATCGCTCTCCGAGCCCATTTGCTTGTTAAACCAGATTTTCGATGAATCAGGCAGCATCCCTTTAGATATTGTATGGCTAAACACCCCCATAACTTTGCCATCTA
>NZ_JAJKBJ010000025.1 GCF_023618015.1 Legionella maioricensis | reverse complement strand
CTACTTTTTTAAGAGTTCTAATATTTATTTGAGTCATATTGTTACTTAAGAGAACAAAATGGGGAAATTATACGGTATGTATCTTAAGGAAAACTTAATACAAGAGGAAAGGGGAAAGAAAGTAAATAACCCGGTTTTAAGCCCTGGAAAAATCAAAAGACAAGATACGTGAGATAGAGTGTCATTTGGTCCTCATCAGAGAAAGGGAAACCAAACGACGCCTGTTAAAGCTGAGGGGATTATTGAAAATTAACGGATGATCATTCAATGACATGCAAAACAACTTTTATCAACGCAGTTGTCTTGATAGCCATCAGTTTGCTTTGTCAAACTGCTCTAGTTATCGCTCAAGAACTGATACAGCCGAGCTTAACCTCTTCCTCCGCAGCTGGCGTTGAAAACACAGGTTTTTTTTAACCAGAAAACCTTGGCCTAGGGAAATTTTACTATAACAGCTTAAAATAGAATTGAATTTACTGTACGTAAAATTGAAGTAATTATATGCAATAAATGCGTATGCAGTTTAATAAAGCTCTCATAAAAAAACATTATTCTGGACATATACAAACCAGATTGAGCAAACAATGAGAAGCAAATATTGTATTCACCCTCTTAATCCTAATAATGGACCAGCCCTTGAATGTGACCCTAACTCTAACGAAGCTGTGACGTCATCGGATGATAACCCTTCTGTTTGGTATTTTTCTAATAATAACCGTTCAAGTGGTCGTGACTCACTATTTCGTTTAGGTAAAATACCTCATGAACAGGTCAACAAATTACACACCGAACTCTCTGTATTCGCGGGAAATATATATAAACTTATTTTGGGAAATCCTTATCCACAATACTTTGTAGGAAATATAGATCAACATGAAGATTTCGAGTTTATCGATCCTTTTGTAAGGGTGTGCAACAATGTTGAAAACTCTCTTTTGTGGAGAAAATGTTTATCTATAGATGATGAAAATCTCACCCTTTTTCAACAGTCTTACTCATTAGATGAAATAGAAAAGATCCCTCTTAAAGGTTTAACTTCATCTCTTGTAGCAGGCCTGTTTCTGGCAGAAGTTGATTGGAACTATGAAAATTTAGTCATAGCACCTGATGGAACCGTAGTAAAAATAGATCCGGGTCTATGTATTAATGATCTTTTTATGGAGGAAACAACGGAAGATATTCTTTTTAAATTAAAGAATCTTTTATTGCATTATGTTTATAAAATTGAAGATGAATCGTACTTCCCAGACTTAAAATTGCCCAATAGGGAAGGTTCAATAGAGGATTCTTATGAAGATTCAGAGCCAGCTCTTGCTGAGCTTATTCATGATAACATTTCTTTTTTATTTAATAATAAAAAAGAATTATTTCATACACTAATAGCTATAAGTAAACTTTCAGACGCAGTGGTTGAACAGGCCAAAAAAGATTTTTCACCAGAGTTCTCTGATTTTTCTAAAAAGCTTGTTGGACTTTTTTTAACCAGAATTGAACAATTTAAAAATGCGGCTGACTTACTCAAAGGGTTTAAAGAATATGCTACGCCTCGCCCTAAACAATATGCCCCCCTATTGAATAGACATTTTTTCTTTAGTCTTAACGTTACCACGCCCGAAGTAAAGGAAGACTCAAATTCAAACTTTTTTTATCTGCAGGATAAATCACTCAGCTGATTTGTATAAAACAAAATGAGGAAAATTGTAAAGGGTTCGTATTAAGGAAAAATCTACAAAAAGAAACTAAGTTTGTTAACAGAATAGGCGTTTAAGCTCTGGAAAAATCAAACGAAAGAATACTTGAAATAGAGGCTTGTCCCAAAGCTAAAGCCAATAATCTATCTATCCCTAACGCAACACCACTGCACGACGGTAAACCATGTTCCAAAGCCTGTAAGAGGTATTGATCTGCTGCAACTGGAGTCAGGCCTTGTTTTTTTCTGATCTCTTGATCGTTGGCAAAGCGTCTTGCTTGCGCTTGGGCTTCAGTTAACTCATGAAAACCATTAGCTAACTCTACTCCCTGGTAATAAACCTCAAAGCGTTCTGCAACGCCCTCGTTAATTTTTGCCAGAGAAGCCTGCGATGGAGGAAAATTATAAACCGCGACAGGAGCAGGCTCTTTACCCAGGAAAGGTTCAACTACATGACTCATTAATAAAAATAAATACTGATCTTTATCCTGCTCCTGAGGAGATAAGACATTATCCAAATGATATTGAATTAATAACTGATGTAATTGTTCTATCGAAGCAGTAAAGGGATCAATCTCACAGGCTTCAAGAAAAGCCTGTTGATAGGTTTTTATAATCATAGGCTTAGCACGAATAAGCGTTTGTAAGAGGGCATCCACCTCATCCATCAACGCATGATGATCAACGCCTAACTGATACCATTCCAATAAAGTAAATTCAGGATTATGCCATCGCCCTAACTCATCATCCCGAAAAACACGTGCTAATTGAAAAATGGGACCAGAACCTGCAGCAAGCAAACGTTTCATATGATATTCAGGAGAAGTTTGCAAACAATACGTCGCCTCCCTGAATATCGCTTTGATGTTACTCAAATAAACATCCGTTACGCCATACTGTGCCATCACCGGGGTTTCTACTTCTAAATACGAACGTTGAGTAAAAAACTGCCGAATTGCGGCCAAAAACTGAGCGCGCAGACGTAATGACTCTATAGAAGCGGAAGGTTGCCAGGATAGTTCAGACATGATTAATAAAAAATTCCTAACTCAAGACGTGCAGCTTCGGTCATTCTTTCTTGCGACCAGGGCGGTTCCCATACCAACTCAACAGAACAATCATTAACGCCTTCAACTTGATTCACCGCCTGCTCTACGGTACCAGGAAAAGTTTGAGCCACAGGACAACCAGGGGTAGTAAGCGTCATTTGGACGTCTACATGTCCTTCATCATCAATGGCCACATTATAAATCAAACCTAAATCATAAATATTGACGGGAATTTCAGGATCATACACCCCTTTAAGCGCCCCAATCACTGCCTCTTTCACTAGTTCTTTATCCTGTTTTCTCTTAAAGCCAAACATGAAGCCCCCTACAGACACCTATTCAGTTTTTACTACAGCGGTATCTTTATTTAAAGCCGCCTCCAAAGTATGCCAAGGTAAAGTGGCGCATTTGACTCGAGCGGGAAAAGCCTTAACTCCTGCAAGGACAGTCAATTTATCCATAGAACTCAGTTGAGTTTCTTCATCTAAAGTAAGCATATGATGAAAACGATGAAACAATGCATGCGCGTCCTCTATGGTCTTTCCTTTTACCGCTTCCGTCATTAATGAAGCCGATGCTTGCGAGATGGCACAACCACATCCTACAAAACTTAAATCCACGATCAAGCCGTCATTCAATTTAGCGTAAACGGTCAATTTATCACCGCATAAGGGATTAAAACCATTAGCCTGCGTCGTCGCATCATCCATGGTATGATGATTACGTGGATTGCGATTGTGATCAATAATGATTTCCTGATAAAGCTCTCGTAACTCGGCACTCATGCAAAAACCTCTTTTACTTTTTTCAGTGCTGCAACACAGTGATCTATTTCTTGCATTGTATTATAAAAAGACAAAGAAATTCGTGACGTGGCTGCAACCCCATAAAAATCCATCAAGGGCATAGCACAGTGATGCCCGCTACGTATGGCGATCCCTTCACTATCAAGAATCGTCCCTATATCGTGAGAGTGGATTTTGCCATGAACAAAAGAAATAATCGGTACTTTATGTTCCGCTGTTCCAATAATGTTAAACCCTTTTATCGATTCAATCGAAGCAGTAGCATAATTTAATAAATGGGCTTCATAGGCAGCAATCGCTTCCAAATCCAACGACTCTAAATAATCAATGGCGGCACCTAAACCAATTGCGCCAGCAATATTCGGAGTACCTGCTTCGAATTTTTGCGGAAGGGCCGCATATTCAGTCGTTTCAAAAGTAACGTAATTGATCATCTCTCCCCCACCTTGATAGGGAGACATGTTTTCTAAAAGCTCTTCTTTACCCCATAAAACACCTATGCCCGTGGGACCATACATTTTATGCCCTGAAAAAGCATAAAAATCACAACCTAAATCTTGAACGTCTATAGGTAAATGAGCTGTTGCTTGCGCTCCATCAAGTAAAACCTCAGCCCCATAGGCATGCGCCATCTCAATCATTTTTTTAACGGGATTAATGGTACCCAAAGCATTAGACGCGTAATTAATCGCGACAAATTTAGTGTTTTCATTTAATTTCTTTTCAAACTCATCAAGTAAAATTTCACCATCAAGAGAAATTGGGGCTACTTGCAGCTTGGCACCGGTTTGTTTACAGACCATTTGCCAGGGAACAATATTGGAGTGATGTTCCATATAAGTAATTAATATCTCTTCGTCGGGTAAAATACGAGGCGCAACAAGACTTTGAGCGACCAGATTAATGGCTTCGGTAGTACCGCGCACAAAAATACACTCACGAACTGATTTCGCATTGATAAAGCGTTTGACTTTGGCCCTGGCTTCTTCATAGTGCTCTGTTGCTCTAACGCTTAAAGCATGAACTCCCCGATGAACATTCGCATTATCATGCTCATAATAATTCGCCAGAGCTTGAATCACCGCCTTAGGCTTTTGAGTCGTCGCAGCATTATCAAAATAAATTAAATCATAATCATTGATCCTTTGATTTAAAAGCGGAAACTCATTACGAATCGCCTTAATTTCAAATGGTGAAAGTATTGAAGCATTTGTACTCATTTGCCTACCCCAGCTGTTGAGTTAATAAATTACCCATCCAATCAGCCAATTCACGATTGGGAATAAGTCTTAAATTATCCTGGGCAAATGCGTGGATTAAATAATGGGATGCTTCTAACCTGCCAATCCCGCGCGTCGCCAAATAAAATAAAGCTTCCTCATCCAATTGCCCCACCGTCGCACCATGAGAACACAGTACATCGTCGGCGAAAATTTCTAATTGTGGTTTGGTGTCAATTTCAGCATTGGCTGAAAGTAACAAGTTTTTATTTTGCTGTTTGGCATCGGTATGTTGTGCATCTTTCGCCACAATGACCTTGCCATTAAATACAGCTCGTGAACGGCCAGTTAAAATACCCTTATAATCTTGTTCGCTGGAACAATTGGGTACCAAATGGTGTACGGTTGTATGATGGTCTACGTGCTGCCCTTCAGCAGGGGCATAAATTCCATTCATAAGACATTGAGCATGCTCTTCTTGCAAATACATGCTGATATCACTGCGTACCAGTTTACCGCCCAAACTTAATGAATGGCTGGCAAAATGACTATGGGCTAATTGCTTAACCGATAAATGCCCCAGATGATAAGCGTCTTTACTTTCGTTTTGAATTTTATAATGGGTCAGTTGAGCCCCCGCCCCTACAAAAACTTCGGTGACTGTATTCGTCAAGTAACAACAGTCTGTCTCACCGCGATACTCTTCAATAAAAGTAGCCTGACTCTGCGCCTCAGCAATAATTAAATGCCGCAAATGAACAGCCTGGTTGGTTTGATCCTGAACATGAGTTAGAGCAATGGGCTCTTCGATACAAACCCCTTTAGGTATGTATAAAAACAAGCCGCACTGAATCATGACTGTATTTAAAAAATGAAAACCATGCTCCTGTTGTAAAATAGTTCCAAGATAAGGCTTAATAAGGTCGGCATGATCAACCAAAGCTACGGATAAAGGAAGAAGCAAAACACCAGAAGGTAACTTCTTAGCCAGTTCTTTTTCCCCGGAAATTAATCCATTGTGCATTAATAATTGGTGTTTTACCGGTAACTCAGAGCTTTTTAAACTCGTAGGATTTGCCTTAGAACTTTGGAGCGAAAAACGCTGCTTTAGCAAAGCATCTACATGGGTATATTTCCATTCCTCATCGTGTCGGGTAGGAAAACCATGACGATTTAATTCAGTTGACGCCTTAGATTGTAATTGAGCAAGCCAAGGATGGGGGGACAACCCTTTTTTTACCTGCTCTTGATAAAACTCTAAAATCTCGTTCATCACTGCTCCGTTTCCTCAAGCCAGCTATAACCTTTTTTCTCCAGTTCAAGCGCTAAAGACTTATCACCAGACATAATAATACGGCCATTCACCAGGACATGAATAAAATCAGGCTCAATATAATCCAGTAAGCGCTGATAATGAGTCACTAAAATAATGGAGCGTTCTGGCGAGCGCATGGCATTAACACCATGAGAAATAATACGCAAAGCATCTATATCCAACCCGGAATCTGTTTCATCAAGGATGGCTAATTTAGGCTCTAAAGCTGCCATTTGTAAAATTTCATTACGCTTCTTTTCACCACCAGAAAAGCCTTCGTTAATACTGCGATACAGGAAGCTTTCATCCATATCTAACAGCTGGCATTTTTCACGAATAAAACTCAAAAACTCTATAGCATCAAGGGTGTTTTTCCCCTGACCTTTACGAACTGCATTCACTGAGGCTTTAAGGAAATTGATATTAGTTACTCCAGGAATTTCTACTGGATACTGGAACGACATAAAAATACCAGCCTGTGCTCGCTCCTCAGGTGCCAAAGGCAGTAAATCATGGCCTAAATAACTAATTTCTCCACCAGTAACTTGATAAGAAGGATGACCAGCCAGTACTTTAGACAAAGTACTCTTTCCTGAACCATTAGGCCCCATAATGGCATGAACCTCACCTGCATTTACACGAAGGTTAATGCCTTTTAAAATGGATTGTGCATTTATTGCAACATTTAATTCATTAATTTTTAACATATTAGCCTACTGCCCCTTCTAAACTTATACCTAACAATTTAGTGGCTTCCACCGCAAATTCCATGGGTAATTCTTTTAATACTTGCTTACAAAAACCATTCACTATCATCGATACCGCATCTTCAGTATCAATGCCGCGTTGCTGACAATAAAACAATTGCTCTTCGCTAATTTTGGAAGTGGTCGCCTCATGCTCTACTTGAGCTGTTGGATTCTTCACCTCTATATAAGGAAAAGTATGGGCAGAACACAAACTACCCATCAGCATGGAGTCACACTGAGTATAATTACGCGCATTGGTAGCTGTCGGCGCAATACGAACCATACCACGGTATGCATTATGAGCATGACCGGCACTAATTCCTTTGGAAATAATGGTTGATCGAGTATTTTTACCAATGTGAATCATCTTGGTACCTGTATCGGCCTGTTGATAATTATTGGTTAAGGCAACAGAATAAAACTCACCGACAGAATCATCCCCTTGTAAGATCACACTAGGATATTTCCAGGTAATTGCAGAACCGGTTTCTATTTGTGTCCAGGAAATTTTTGAGCGCTTACCACGGCAAGCCCCTCGTTTGGTCACAAAATTATAAATACCGCCTTTACCCTCTTTATCACCAGGATACCAGTTTTGTACTGTTGAATATTTAATTTGCGCCCCATCTAAAGCAACCAGTTCAACGACTGCCGCGTGCAATTGATTTTCATCACGCATAGGAGCAGTACATCCTTCCAGATAAGACACATAACTGTCGGCATCAGCAACAATCAGTGTTCGTTCAAACTGACCTGTAGAGGCTGCATTAATACGAAAATAAGTGGATAATTCCATTGGGCAACGCACCCCCTTTGGAATATAAACAAAAGAACCATCGCTAAAAACAGCTGAGTTCAATGCCGCATAAAAATTATCTCTGTAAGGCACGACAGTACCCAAATATTGCATTAACAATTCAGGATATTTATGGACAGCTTCAGAGAAGGGACAAAAAATAACCCCTTTTTCCGCAAGTTTTGCCTTAAAAGTAGTCGCAACAGAAACACTATCAAAAACCGCATCTACAGCCACCCCGGCCAGCATTTCCTGTTCTCTAAGAGGAATACCTAATTTAGCATAGGTTTTCAGTAACTCCGGATCTACTTCATCCAGGCTTTTCGGTGCATCTTTTTTACTTTTAGGTGCCGAATAATAAGATATAGCTTGGTAATCTACTGGAGGATAGTGCACGCTAGACCATTCGGGATGAGGCATGGTTAGCCAATGTCTAAATGCTTTTAAACGCCATTCCAATAAGAACTCAGGCTCACCTTTAATGGCCGATAAACGACGAATAACGTCTTCATTCAATCCCGGTGGAAAGGTATCCACTTCGATATCGGTGATAAACCCATGTTGGTATTCTCTATCGAGCAGAGAATTAATTTGCTCACTGCTTTTAGCCACGATTTACTCCACTTGCTAATTGCCGGACGCGGTCAATATCCCGCGCCTGAAGAGTTGGTTTTGCCAATGCATCCAAACTCACACTATCCAGTGCTGTCTCTATTGCATGGCTTATTAATCGCCAATTACCCTGAATAGTACATACTCCTTGCAAAGAACAATCATTAGGTTGCAAGCTACACTCAGTAAAACCACGATGCTCTTCCAGGGCATAAATAATTTGAGATACTGATATTTCAGTAGCAGATCTTTGCAATCGATATCCTCCAGTCACTCCTCGTACTGAAGTCAACAGACCTGCGCCAGTTAAACGCTTCAAGATTTTACTTACCGTAGGTACAGCTAAATGAGTATGTAAGGCGATATCACGTGCGTTACACAATTCTTGCGCATGCTTGGCAAGATACACCATGACAACTGTTCCATAATCGGCCAATTTGCTAATGCGCAGCATAACACCCCCATATCAAATAATCTAGTACCGGATAAGTCTTAATTAAAGATAAATCACGGCAAGGCTTTCGTTCTCGACATCGTTTTCATTAAACTTGATGGAAACAATACTTACAGAGATCATTCCTGCGCAGGAATGGCGAGACACCTTAATTTATAGCAGTTAAACCGCCTGCAATCTCTACTTCCCAATACAAAGCACTTACTGCTAAACTTTACCCTCTATAGTATAAATATAGTACTAAATTGGTTCTATATGTGACAAAAGGCGAATAATACCTTATTGTAAAGGAACTATGCAATTAAAAGATTTTTTTTCATCTTGCTAAAGAGTTTAAAACACTTAAGAATAGAGAATAAAATCATTGTCTTAAGGAGGAAGGATGTCCCATGACAAAGAGCTCAGCGAACTGATGCAATCGGTTGCCGAAAAAAGCTTACAAATTATTGCTGACCTAAAGAAAAAACCTGCCCCACTCCCAGTCCTGGTTAACCAGTTCATTGATCTCACCGAACATTTTCAGAGTTTGATTACAGTCATTTTAAGAAATCCTGAAAAAGTAATAGAAATGCAGGTTTCTTATTGGGAAGATGCGGTAACTCTGGCTCAGTCCATGTTTCACTCCTGGCTAGAAGGCAAACCCATGCCAATCAATGATCATCGTTTTAGTGGTGATGATTGGCTTCACAATCCTTTTTTTAATCTGTTGAGCCAACAATATCTTTTAGCCAGTGAACATTTGAACTCCTTATTGGAAACCATGGAATACAGAGACAAAAATTCAGCGAAACGTCTGCAGTTTTTTACCAAGCAATATTTAGATGCCTTGTCTCCTTCCAATTTCCTCCATACTAATCCGCAAATTATGGCAGAAACCCTGGAAAGTCGAGGCAAAAATTTACTCCAGGGACTTCATAATTTACTGTCTGATCTGGAAGTAGATTCCTCCCGATTAACGATTAAAATGTCAGACCATACTGCCTTTAAATTAGGTGAAAATGTTGCGATTACCCCTGGAAAAGTAATATTTCGCAATGAAATGATGGAGTTAATTCAGTACACACCGCAAACGAAAAAAGTAAGCTCGGTTCCTTTGCTGATGATCCCACCATGGATTAACAAATATTATATTTTAGATTTAAGTCCTCATAATTCGTTAATTCGCTGGTTAGTAGCTCAGGGTATTACGGTATTTATCATCTCGTGGGTGAATCCCGATGCACGCTTTGCTAAAAAAAGTTTATTTGATTATTTACAAGAAGGCCCCAGAACTGCCGTTACAACCATTAAGAAGCAGTTAAAAGTTAAAGAGGTGAATACTTTAGGATTTTGTATCGGTGGAACCTTGCTTACAACACTCCTCGCTTATAATAAAGCCCATAATGACAAATCTATTCGCAGCGCCACCTTATTAGCATCCATGATTGATTTTAGCGATCCCGGGGACATTGCCGTTTTTATTGATGAACAACAAATTAAAAAACTGGAAGAGGAAATGGAGGCTAAAGGATACCTTGCTGGTAAATTTATGGCCTCAAGTTTTAACTCATTAAGAGCAAATGATTTAATTTGGTCCTTTTTTATCAAAAATTATCTGCGTGGCAAAAATCCAGTACCTTTTGATATCTTATTTTGGAATGCTGATTCAACGAATATGCCAGCCACAATGCACTCTCAATACTTACGGTGGATGTACTTGCATAACGATCTGGTAAAGCCGGGTAAAATTCGTCTCAATGATACCCCAATAGATGTTAGGACCATTGATAATCCTACGTTTTTCCTTTCCACCGAAAAAGATCACATAGCACCGTGGAAAACTACTTACATTGGCTTTCAATTAATGAACGGCCCCAAACGTTTTGTTCTGGGTGGTTCAGGACACATTGCCGGAATTATTAACTCACCCAATGCAATAAAGTATGGTTATCGTACCAATACCAACACCGAAGCCAGCCCAGAGGAATGGCTGGAACATTCAGCGGTCCATCAAGGCTCCTGGTGGCCGGAATGGCTCAAATGGCTTAAAACCCATTCTGGAAAATCCATACCAGCCCCGGAGTTTGACCAACTGTACTATGCCCCCTTAATGGATGCACCAGGTAGTTATGTACTTAAAAATAGTGAACATGAGGCTCATACATCCACAATCCCTGCAGAGACATCCCTGCCAAGTTAAGGATTTTTTACCTAATCCGTTCGAGTTGAGGAGGTGCTATCGCACCTCCTCAACCCAAACGCAATCAAAATAGTCCTTAAGGGCCGTATGCAGATATAGAGCTGGCTTTCGTTGTTCGGTGATATGCTCAAAAAGCATTATTAATCATGAGGTCACAGTTGATATTTCCGGAAACTATATTATTGAATACAGGCTTTTTGACACCTAAAAAGCTTTAACTTAATATATGAAAATTAGCTCTACCGTCAAAAATAATTCTACGGTCAAATAATAAAGCTCAGGATGGATTAAATGCGTAAATTGATGTTCATTGGGCTGATTATCTTACTTCAAACAGCATGCCAAAAAGAGGATAAATCGTTTAGTGGTTATGTTGATACAGATCTTGTCTATTTGTCCGCAGACTTTGGTGGACGACTTACCGATTTAGCAGTATTGAGAGGACAGTTAGTCACAAGTAATCAATTCCTGTTCCATTTGGAGCAAACCAGTGAGCTTTATCATGTTGAAATGAGTCAGCTAAACAGTAAATCCCTTCTCGCTCAACGTCAGCAAATTATGATTCAACAGCATTATAACGAAATAAATTATCGTCGAATTGTAGATATGCGTAAACAAAATGCAGCAAGTCAAAATGATCTGGATGCTGCCCAAAGAGATTTAAATGTTTCAAAACAACAATTGGCTGACATCGACTTTAAACTTAAAAGTAGCCACATTGATACCGCAGATAATAAATGGCGAGTAACACGTAAGGAAAACTTTGCTCCGGAACGTGGAATTATATTCGATACCTATTATACAAAAGGGGAATTTGTTCAAGCGGGTTACCCTATTCTCTCATTGATTACCCAAAATAATATTAAGGCCATATTTTTTGTTCCCGAGAAAAAATTGAATCAGCTACGTATTAATGCGCCAGTTAATATCAGGACCAATCAGAATGCTAATTTTGCTACGGGACATATTTTCTACATTTCAAATATCGCTGAATATACTCCCCCTATTATTTATTCCCGCGAGGAACGTGAGCGATTAGTATTCAGAGTTGAAGCAAGAATTGATGCTCCCGATTTAGAAAAAATACATCTCGGCCAGCCCGTGACTTTGGAATTAGCTTAATGAGTGATTATGCTATTGATGTTAAAGGGCTAACCAAAAAATTCGATAAAAAAGTTGCGGTGGACCACATTGCCTTAAAAGTAGAAAAAGGAGCTATCTTTGGCTTTCTTGGTTCAAATGGCAGTGGAAAAACAACTACCATCCGGATGATTTGCGGTCTTTTAACTCCCACAGATGGAGAGGGATATTGTCTGGGTTATGATATTAAAACTCAAAGCGATAAGATAAAAACACACACAGGGTACATGCCTCAAAAATTCAGTTTTTATACTGGATTAACCGTTTATGAAAATCTTCGTTTCGTTGCCGATATTTTTCAAGTCAAAAATCGAGTCGCAACAATAGAGGAAATGATTAAAGAGCTAGGTTTTGAAGACTATCGAAACATACAAGCTGGCAGTTTATCAGGGGGATGGAAACAAAGACTGGCTTTGGCCTGTAGTATACTACATAAGCCCCAACTATTATTTTTGGATGAGCCTACAGCGGGCGTCGATCCCAAAGCCCGTAAAGAATTTTGGGATTATTTACATAAGATATCCTCCCGTGATGGCACTACCATCCTCGTGACCACTCATTATATGGACGAAGCCGAAAAATGCACAAACCTCGCCTATATTAATTTAGGAAAACTATTATATACCGGCCGCACACAAGACTTAGTTCCTCAATCTAAAGTTAAAACCTACATATTGGAAGTCAGTAGAAAAGAACAAAGTCCATTACTCGAAAACATAGAGGATTCATACCCGAAGCTATTAGCTTCTATCGTCAATAATGAATTACGAATTTCATCCTCCAATCACGAACTCCTGAAAAAACTAATTGAAGATAAAAAAGATTTATTATTTAAAGAAGTTACCCCTTCTTTTGAAGAAGTTTTTATTGGATTAATGCGATGAATTATAAAAATCTAATTCAAGGAATCTCTTTATCGCGTCTGTTAGGTTTAATCCGTAAGGAATTTATTCTCATCATTCGCGATCACGGCACCATCGCTATGTTAGTAATCCTTCCGATTATGCTACTTATTCTCTTTGGCTTTGCCATTGAATTTGATCCGAAACATCTACCCACTTCGATTATTAGCTATGATAATACCCCATTAACCAGAAATTACATTAACAGTCTCGAAGCATCAGGATATTTTAGAATGACTAAAGAGATATCCGATGAAAATAAAAAAAATCAGGATTTCGCTAATGGGAAAATAAGCTTTGCCTTTACTATCCCGCCTAATTTTACTCGTAAATATATTCGTAATGAAAATCCGCAATTATTGGTTGAAATCGATGGTTCAGATCCCGGAAGCAGTGCTAGCGCTCTGGGCAATGCGCTCCCCATACTGAATCAAACACTGGACACGTTTAATAAGCAAGGTTTGGGTTCCCCATCTCCAACAAACTCCAAAAGGAGTGTTAATCTGGTTATTCACAGGCTTTACAATGAATCCAATACCAGCTCTTATAATATCGTTCCGGGGTTAATTGGTGTGTTGCTGACTTTAACCATGGTAATGCTTACATCAACTGCGATTACCTCAGAAAAAGAATCCGGTACGATGGAAATGTTATTAAGCACCCCCTTAAAACCAACTGAGATTATTCTTGGTAAGGTGATCCCTTACATCGTTTTAGGGTATTTACAACTAACAAGCATTTTAATTTTTGGCAAACTACTGATTCATATTCCTACTGAAGGAAATTTAATTTTGCTTTACCTAGCTGCTGCACCGTTTATTATTGCGAATTTAATGGTAGGTATGATTTTTTCCACTATAGCTCGCACCCCCATGCAAGCAATGCAACTTAGTGTTTTTTTCCAGTTACCTTCAATGTTTTTGTCAGGTTATATTTTTTCTTTCTATGGTATGCCAGTATGGGCACAAATTTTAGGGTACTGTGTGCCTATGACCTATTTTGTTCGCATTACGCGAGGAATTTTACTTAAAGGTAATACACTTAGCCAAATTGTCCCTAATATTTTACCCATTTTATTGATCACCATTATTTTAATTATTTTGACGGGAACAATATTTAGAACAAAACTCGATTAAATTAAGTTAATTTTAAATTGGCAAAATTATGAAACTAAAAATTATTTTATTAAGTTTATTCGCTATTTTGCTTGGAGGTTGCTGCAAAACCAGTGTGATGCATGAAAAAGTGAATTACCCTAAAAGTACCCGTAGCGGAATAAAATATATCAATGATAAAACCGATCTCAGTCGAGTCGCATGGTGGAAAAAACTAAAAGATCCAGAACTTAATCAGCTTATCAATCAAGCATTGTCTTGTAATGACACAATAAAAAGTTCCTACGCAACTATAGAGCAAGCTCAAGCCCAGCTTAAGGCGGCTCAATATGCCTGGATTCCTACTATGGGAGCAAACGCTAATGGCTTTACGGGTGGAACCTGGAACTCCCATGTAACTCCCAAAGGTCCTCTGGCCAATAATTCTGTTTTTTCAAATTTTTCTAATATGAGATTTCGGGGATATTATGCCGGCTTTGTGCCAGAATATACTTTTAACATCCTAAATAATATTAACAATGTTAAAGCAGCCAATGCCTCTTTAGCGATTCAAAACGCTCAAACTCAATCAACAAAATTGGGGATTATTAGCCAAATGAGTGGCGCTTATTTTATGCTCTTAAGTCAGCGAGAACAATTGGCGATGGAAAAAACCCTTAGTAGTGACTTAAGGAAATTACGTCAGCTTGAACAGGTTCGCTTTCAAAAAGGTGCAAGTGACATCGAAACAATAACCAACATTGATCAGCAACTGGCACAAGAAGAAGCAAACATTCCCCAAATTGAAAGTATCGTGGCACAAAGTGAAAATACCATTCGCCTCTTGTTAAATCAGAACCCTGGCTCTGTTATCACTCATCGTACGTTGCTTTCACTAAACACAGATCATCTGGTTCCTAAATATTTGCCCTCATCGGTTTTAAAAAATCGCCCAGACATTATGATTGCCCTAAATAATGTAAAAACAGCGGATGCACAAATTGGAGTGGCCTATTCGGCATTTTTCCCAACAATTTCCTTAACAGGTTTGGTTGGAGGCGCTTCTGTTGATTTAGCCAACCTCTTAAAATTGAGTACCAATATCTGGGTTGCCCAGGCGATTGCCTCAACAAAAATTTTCAACGCCAGCGCCTACCAAAATATCAAATCGGCTAAGGCTGGCTTCAAGGCAACTTATTATAATTATTTGGAAACGCTTCGCTCTGCCTTCGCAGATGTAGATGACACGCTTACGAATGAACAGAAAACTAAATTATCTTATTTACGAATACACCAAGGATATCAGGCCGCAAAAAAATCATATGACATTGCATTAGCTCAATATAAAGCCGGAGCAAAAGATTACCGCAGCGTAATCAATGCAAAAATAAATCTTGATAGAAGTCAGTTGAGTTTAGTACAGGAAAAAGCACTATTACTCGATAGCATTGTGCAAGTATATAGTGCTGTTGCCGGCGGTTATGATGCTGGTTAGCGCCCCCTATTCCGGATGAAGCGCATAGCCGCCAAGATTTTTTATTGTTTCATTGAAAAAAAATTGCATAAAAATATGTCGTCCCCGGGTGGGCGGAGATCTATTTTTGGATTAGCATGGTACTAAATCAGGAATGGATTCCGTCCCGCATCCCCTGGATATACGTCAAGCTTTTTCGTTTAATGCTTTTTCAATAGCTTTGATTACCCGTCCTGCCTCGGGAGATGTCGTCGAATAGAAATAATCAATCAACTCACCCTTACGAGAAATCAGATATTTATGGAAATTCCATTTTGGGGCGGTACCAAATCCCAGTTTCTGTCTGGCCCAGAGATAAAAAGGATGAGCATTTTTTCCTGAAACCACTTCTTTTGTGGTCATTGGAAATGAGACACCGTAGTTGATCTGACAAAAATTACTAATTTCCTCTTCGGTTCCTGGCTCTTGCTTGCCAAAATCGTTTGAGGGCACTCCAAGTATAACTAAGCCTCGCTCCCTATATTTTTCATAAAGTTTCTCTAAACGTTCGTATTGCGGAGTAAACCCACATTTAGAAGCGGTATTCACAATCATTAAGACCTTCCCGCGAAATTGCGCAAGAGGTAATTCCTCATGTCCACGCAAAGCATGAAATGAATAATCGTACACATTGTCATTAAGCTTAATAGTATTAATTAAATTAGTGGCCACGATAATTACCATCCTAGTATAAAGGTAAGAAAACACATGACTATAATCCCTTATCATCGCAAAGATCAAACTGAATTGGATTAGGAGTCAGATTAAGTGTAATACTTAATCTGTAACTCCTACATTACGATATGCCTGAAAGTTCACTTTTAAATTTTTCTCATCCAAGAAAAAGAATAAGTGTTTTGACTTGAAGCCTTAAAAGAAAGGAAAGAATTAAAGAATAAGTTATCTACAAAAGAACAACATTTGACAGCGCTTCATTAATTTTCTCTTCTTCAAGAACATCCTCTTCTAAGTTATATAAATTATCAAATTTCTGAGAACGTTTTAATGTGCTTTTAATTCTGTCTATTGCTATTTCAGAATTATGTTTCTCATCCTTAGCAATATTGAATTTAGTATGTTTTCCAATCCCTAAGCCCAACTCATCGTTCTCTTTATTATTTAATTTTTTGGGGTTTGGAGGTGCAAAGAAAGTCTTTGCTTTTTGTTCTGTTTTTTTGGGCATGTAAGTATTTCTCAGAAAGTAAAGATAAACAACTAGCATTACACTACTGTGGTGTCGTCATTTTACTCTCTAAACCTTAACAATTTATTAATATTTAAAAGTACAAATTTATGCGTTAATTGACTCAAATACCTGTTCGCAAGAAGAGGGCATAACCTGGTTTATAGTTCTGTTATTGTTTTTGTTTGTGTTATTAATATTTGATCCAGCATAACATAATCGATCTTACCTGAAGATAAAACGGGGATTTTGCTTCCGGGAAAAATGCGGTGAGGTATTAACAATTCTGAATACCCCTGTTCCTGTATTTTTCTAATAAAAGCGCCTTTATCTGCGTGAGATGCTTCGCTAAATAATAAAATCCGCTCTCCTTTTCCAGAACATTTTTGAACCACTGCCGCATTTAATAATTCAGGCCATACGGAAGCAGCAATTCCTTCTACCGCAGTAAGAGAAATCATTTCACCAGCAATTTTAGCAAAACGTTTTGCACGCCCGATAATCGTGATAAACCCGTAACGACTCATGGTGACTATATCGCCCGTATCATACCATCCATCCTCAGGAACATGGATGAACCCTGGCCTATCTCTGTTCAGATAACCTCGCATGATGTTCGGACCACGCAGCCATAAACGCCCTCCTTCGGCTATCCCCTCTACAGGTTCAATTCGACTCTCCATACCTGGAACAATCATTCCCACCGTCCCAGGTATCGATGCCAGAGGACAATTGAGCGAAATGACGGGAGAGGCTTCTGTAGCACCGTACCCCTCATAAATTGTGACGCCAAAAGTTTCACACCAATAGATTAAGGTTTCGGGTTTAACTTTTTCAGCCCCGGCAAAAATATAACGTACGCGACTAAAATCCTGTTTCTCTGCTGCACGCGCATAGCCAGTTAAAAAGGTATCTGTACCAAACATAATGGTTGTTCCTGTTTGATAAACCAGCCCTGGAATTATTTTATAATGCAAAGGTGAGGGATAAAAAAAGCAAGTAATGCCAGTAATCAAGGGAATAATACTCCCCGCAGTTAAACCAAAAGTATGAAATATGGGCAGAGAATTAAAAAATACATCTTTGGCAGTAAAATCTACCCGAGAAATCATCTGATAACAATTGGCCAAGAGGTTAGAATGACTTAACGCGACTCCTTTGGGATACCCCTCCGAACCGGAAGTAAATAAGATAAGCGCTGTTTGTTCGGGACTGACCTGCTCACCAAGGAACTGATAACTCAGCTTAGGGAACATTCCTTTGAGTAGTGCCGAAAATTTATGGCCTAAATGAATGGAGGATTTCATGTCCTCCAGAAAATATATTTTTATTCCCGCTACTTGTAATTCGTCTATTAATACTTCTAACTTGGCAAGAGTAATAAATTGTCTGGAAGTATAAATAGTATTTATTCCACCCATAGTGCATGCAGCAATCAAATGATAAAAGCCCATGCTAAAATTCAACATGGCGGGTATGCGCCGGTAAGCCTGCAAAGCAAAAAAAGTAACCATGCCAGCAGTAGAAGTAGGCATCATCACCCCTACATGCTCCCCAGGTATCGTTTGATTTTTAATTTGTCGCCCCAGAATAAAACAACGGGTAAGAAATTGCCTGTACGTCAGGGGCGTGCGATTACTGTCTTCAATTTTTGCCCTGTTTTTAATCCCCAGGGAAACACCTTGTAACAAGGCGATAAACAAAGTCTGGGGTTTAAAACACGTAAGAAAAGTTAAATCACTGATTAGACGAAAGAGACGCATAGCGATTTCTTTTCTATCTAGCTCTTGCTCAAACTGCAAAAAGGATACCGGAGGTAATAGACGCAAGGTCATTTTAGGGAACAAATGTGGCGTCCTTTCAATATGAATAGGTGTCACTTCCCCACCTATTTTTTGCAGTACCAGCCCTAAACTTTCATAGGCTTTTAAGCTGCGCTCCTGGAGATCTGCAAACTCCGCGGGGAAAATAACACAGGGTTTCCCCGGTTTTATTGCTTTTATTAACGCTCTGGTCGCGAGGGTTTTAGTGGTATCGATTACCGTAACGTCAGCAAAAAGACTCAGAATTTTCATCCATAGGGCGTTGAATACTCCGGGAGGTAAAGCAATAGTGACTTTTATCGGTAGGAAAACGGCAAGCAACAATACGTCAATAACTGAAGTTCTATTTGCAATAATCAAAGATTTGGAAACGGGCTGGTAATGTCCTGAAATATCTACTCTGAACACCAATTCCAAGAACTGTTTAATCCATTTTTTAGCTCGTGGTACCTGTCTTTTTTTCCCGCTCAAATAGTCCATATTCTTTTGTTTTCTTAACGAAACTCTTATCGGTTATACCCAATCACTCATTGTTTTGCAAGATTACTTGCGACTCCTTACAGGCTGTAATAAAGTGTGGGGCATGACTGATAGATTTAATCGCCATATTAAAGCAATATGCTTTATTTTTGCCATTTTTGCATTTATTTCGTGCGCACTGGCTTTTCAGAAACATTCACCTGAGATCATTGATTGGATTAATGATCTCGGATGGCTTGCGCCTGTACTTTTTTTGGTTCTTTACTGCTTGGCAAGTTTAATGTTCTTACCCACGATGGTACTCACTCTGGCAGGAGGAGCCATTTTCGGCCCGGTAACAGGCACAATACTTAATCTAATGGGCGCCACTTTCGGAGCCGCTTTTTCCTTTCTCATCACCCGGCATTTAATTTATGACTGGTTTTCAAAAAAACGAGGAGAAAGACTTAACAAGTTAATCGCGGGAGTCGATCAAAAAGGTTGGATGTTTGTTGCTTTCTTGCGCCTATTTCCTATTATCCCTTTTAATTTGGTCAATTACGGTTTGGGGGTAACGGGAATAAAATTTCGCCTTTACATCATCACGACTTTTATCTTTCTGATTCCTGCAGAAATTGTTTATACGTACTTTGGTTATGCTGGCATGGATGCTTTATCAAGGCCTGATCATTTTTATAGAAATGGGGGCATTATTCTCTCAGGATTGGGCGTCCTGTTTCTTTGTGTTATTAAACTGGTTAAAAGAAAATAACCGAATCCTACATCTGCTCTAGCCAAACAACCAATTGCTCAAGTAAAGGATGAGTCAAATCAAAAACAATATCGTCTACAGAAAGCACGAAACGAATCCCTTGTAAGGAATTAGTGACCAATACTGCATCTGCTTCCTCAATCATTTTTTTTGTTATGGAAAGTTCCAGACAGGAAATCTGATGCTGCAGGCCAAGGGAAAGAAGACGCGAACGAGTGATACCAGGCAAAACGCCGTCTCCTAAAGAGGGCGTTAGCAGGGTGTTATCTTTAATTAAAAACAGATTGGCACAGGTTGTTTCAGTGGCGTGATGCTGCGTATTATAAAACAAAGCATCGTCTGCCCCATGAGCAAGTGCTTGCCGGCGAGCGATTATCGCTTCCAAATAATTGACTGACTTTAATTGATACACAGGATTAGCGCCATCCCTTAACCAGGAAGCGCTAACCAAACGCACAGGCTCCTTACGCACAGTATAGTTAAACGTCTGAAACACCAGGTGACTGACTTGTCCTTGCTCAGCCAGCCCTCTGGGAGCAGAGCCTCCGCTTAAAATCGCCTTGATCCCGCCATGATACAAATTATCTCGTTTAATTTGCGCAATCAAATGATCCTGCCAATCGTCAAACGAAAGATCGAAAGGAATACCCAGTTTTCGCGCTGCATTCCCCAGTCGTTGCCAATGCAAATCGGCAAAACAAGGTTTAGAACTATTCACTCTAAGGGTTTCAAACAAACCTTCCCCAAGATAGATGCGATCGTCAATTGCAAACGCTGGACTGATATCACCTTTTTCTACTAGTACTCTTGTGTGCATAATGCGCTCATATTAATAATCTACGAAATCATCAAGCTCATCCCGCAAACGTTTTTCTTCCAACATGTTTTCCAAGCGTCTGCGTGCATCCAGATTGCCATTGGGAACTTCCGTGATTTCAGTATCAACTTCGACTTCTTCGAAATCATCTACTACTTCAATTACTTCTTCTTCATCTTCTTCAAATAATTCACTCATATCATTCTCTCAGAGAGTTAACACCGTTTTGTTAAATCGCTTTTATCAGGAATCATAAACCAGGACGGCTATATACCGTATTTTTTTTTTCTTGCCTAGTATTTTTTAATTTTTTTTAAACTGAGTCCATTTAAAGCGATTATTAAGCCATCCGGTGGCAGCCAATTAATCCGGAGACTTGAACTTTAACCATAAACAACGAATAATCTAGAGAGAGAATTAAAAATAGAAATTATATGGCCGATCAATTTAAAATTGCTATGAGAAATACCATTAAAGACGTACGCTCTAAAGTATCTGCCTCATATCGTTCTACATCTTCTAATCAGATTTGTACTCGAATCCGGGCCTTAGAACAATACAGACGGGCCAAAAATATTGCACTCTATTTTGCCGTAAACGGTGAAATAGAACTGGATGCTTTATGGAATAGCGCCCCATTACACGGAAAATTTTGTTATTTCCCGGTCTTAAATGATAATTTAACGCTTTCCTTTTTGCCGGCTACTCCTGCTACTCCATTTAAAAATAATCGATATGGTATTCCCGAACCGGATGTAAGCCTGGATTTAGCCGTAGGTGTTGAAGAATTAGATCTGATGATTGTCCCTCTGGTTGCTTTTGACATGCGCTGTACTCGTCTGGGAATGGGGGCGGGCTACTATGACCGGACTTTGGAAAAGAAACAACCGAAGCATCTCTTCGGTGTCGCCTTTCAATTCCAACAAGTAGATTTTATCGACCCCCAGCCTTGGGATATTCCTCTTGATGCGGTAATAACTCAAAAAGCTATCTATTGGCGTAATCCACCAGCATAAAGAGGGTGGTTACAAAAAATCATACTGGACGGAAGCATTTTTATGAGGCTATTTTCTTACGTCACTTCCAACTCAATAGGTTAAATGGCGTCTACTCCTATTTCTCCAGTTCGAATTCGAACTACTTGTTGCAATTCATAAACAAAAATTTTGCCATCACCAATTTTTCCGGTATATGCGGACTTACAAATCGCTTCAATAGCAGCATCAACCATATTATCAGGTAAAGCCAATTCAATTTTAATTTTAGGAAGAAAATCAACTACATACTCAGCCCCTCTATAGAGTTCAGTATGTCCTTTTTGACGTCCAAAACCTCGAGTTTCTGAAATGGTTATTCCTGGCACGCCTATATCCATTAATGCTTCATGAACGTCATCAAGTTTAAAAGGCTTGATGATTGCTGTAATCATTTTCATATTCTATCCGGTTGTATTTTCTGTAAGATTTCTTTCAAACGCAGATTTGTCAATCATAGGGTATAGTCCTTGTCAGACAGTTTTGTTAGACTGTCTGCAACTACAAACATGGAGTAACTATGTTCGATCCCAAACAATTTGACGACTTAGCTAAAAAGCTTTTTTCTACACTCCCTACAAGTCTACAGAATATTGAAAAAGACATTCAACATAAATTTAAAGAAGTTTTACAATCCACATTCGCACGTATGGACTTAATTACCCGCGAAGAATTTGATGTGCAATGTAAAGTATTAGCTCGTACCCGGGAAAAACTGGATCATTTGCAACAGCAGGTTGATGAATTAATAACCCAACAAGAAGATAAACAGTAAGAAACAATTTTAAGGATGATTGCCATTGCATTGAAATGATGGAAAAAACAATTCTTTGCCTAACAATCTCCTAAATACGGTAAATAATGGCTTGGTCATTTTTTGCCGTTTTTTTAGTCGCTCAGAGGAAATAGGAGTCGACAAACTCGTCCAACGATAGAGGAAGAAAACATGAATCTCGCATTCACCAAAACGCGAAGTACTATAGGCATCATGGCGCAATCCGTGTCCGTAGAAGTCCATTTATCCAATGGTTTACCAGGTTTTACCATGGTAGGTCTTGCGGAAACGGCCGTTAAAGAAAGCAAGGATAGAGTTCGAAGCGCCATCATCAACAGCCAATTTGAATTTCCATGTCGCAGAATTACCGTCAATCTGGGCCCTGCTGATTTACCCAAAACAGGCAGCGGCTTTGACCTGCCCATTGCATTGGGAATCCTTGCTGCGTCAGGTCAAATTCCCCATCAAAGCCTGACTGATCATGAGTTCATTGGAGAGTTAGCCTTAAGCGGTGAACTACGGGCAGTTTCAGCCATCATTCCCGTAGTTTTGGCTGCTCATAGAGACAAACAGCGGTTAATTATTGCCAATGCCAATGCTGACGAAGCTTCTCTAGCAGGATATCAAGGCGTTTATACTGCTAATAATTTACGCGAAGTCTGTAGCTATCTCTGCCAGGCCATGCCTTTGAAGAATTTACCTCCAAGACCTGAAATCAATACGACGGAGCATGAATTGGATTGGTCTGATATTAAAGGCCAATTTCATGCTAAAAATGCCATGGAAATTGCTGCCTGTGGGGGACATAGTATTTTATTAAGTGGTGCCCCAGGAAGCGGAAAAACAATGCTGGCCCGACGTTTTAGTACTTTATTGCCCGAACTATCAGAAACTCAAGCTCTCGAATGTGCCGCTATCAATTCAATACGGGGTAAATCGCCCAATTTTACTCAATGGCGTTCGCCGCCCTTTCGTGCCCCCCATCATACAGCTTCTCCCATGTCTTTAGTTGGCGGCGGCAATCCCCCCAAACCTGGTGAAATCTCATTGGCACATCATGGCGTTTTATTTCTGGACGAATTGCCGGAATTTAACAGGCAGGTCCTTGAAACGCTTCGAGAACCATTAGAGTCAGGACATATTTGCATTTCAAGAGCGGCGGCTCAAACAGAGTTTCCAGCAAAATTCCAGTTACTTGCGGCAATGAATCCCTGTCCTTGTGGGCAATGGGGTAATTCACAAGCTAATTGTCTCTGCACGCCTGATCGCATCAGCCGTTATCTGGCAAAACTGTCTGCACCTTTATTAGATCGCATTGACATGCACATTACCGTTCAGGCCTTATCTCAAGAGGAGTTAGTCAAGCCCAATACCAATCCCGATAAGCAAAGTAGTGTTATCCGTGAAAAGGTCATCGCCGTGCGGAACATCCAAATGAAACGCCAAAATTGCATTAATGCTAATTTAAGTGCCAAAACCTGTGAGGCTGTTTGCGAATTAGGTTCTGCGGAGCAAGATTTTTTAAGCCAAGCAATGAATAAGTTAAAATTGTCGGCCCGTGGTTATCATCGCTTGCTCAAAGTAGCCAGAACCATAGCAGACATGAATAACAGCCCAATAGTAAGTCTTAGTCATTTGCAGCAAGCCTTATCTTTTAAGCAAACCTTACAATCGCCAAAATAGTTTTTTAAAAGGGGGGACCCATAGTCGCCAGGATTAAGACTAATTTTTGATAATAATTATGATTTATAGGTTAATTATGAACCGTTCGGACTGAGGAGGCGTTCACGCCGTCTCGAAGTCTCACATCAGGACCGGTTGGGCTTCGAGACGAAGCTACGCGTCTCCTCAGCCCGAACGGTGCGAATTACAGGAAGGAAAAATCTTCTTAAGTTGGCGGCTATGATAATCTGTTTCGAATACCACGCGACGCTGTCTTTAAGAGTAGACTCTCGACTTCGCGAATAAAAACAGCTCTTGGGCTAATCTTAAGGGCGGTATTTATTTTCCCCACGATATTCAAAATACCTACAGAGCAGACCCTAATTTTAAAAGTCGAGCTTTTAGTACCTCTGAACTCGTTAATGGCTGTTCACAGGTATGGTTTCTACAAAGATAAGCAGCAGCCTGTTCATTAACAGCCTCTTTCCCCTGGCCAATGGAAACATCCTCGGCAAAAGCAAGTATTCTTGAAGGTAAATAAGTACGGTGAGTCACCCCAATAAGTTGCTTCAAGCCTTGCTTAGAGCGTTCTCCGGCAAACACTATTGCTACGGGTAAAGACTGCATAAAATCAAGTGCGGCAAGAAAATGGGCAAAGTTAAATGGATTTTGAGACGCGGCAGCATTGTATTGACCCAGCACCTGCTGTGCATATTCAAGATAGGATTTTTTCCCGGTCAGCTCGTGTAATCGAAGCAATGCGAACACACTACTGGAATTTCCTGAGGGACAAGCATTGTCATAAGGCGCTCGAGGTCTATGGACCAGCTGTTCACCGTCTGCAGGAGTAAAATAAAAACCCTTATCCCAAAATTTTTCCAAGATGAGCTCAGCCAGATGAATAGCACGCGTTAAATAACGAGGTAAAAAGCTGGACTCATAGAGATCGAGCAAAGCATTTGCTAAAAACGCGTAATCATCAAGAAAGCCAGCAATTTTAGGTACTCCTTCACGCCACACATGATATAAACCACCATCTGGCATAGTCATTTTTTCAGCGATAAAATCTGCCCCCTTTCGAGCTGCGGCAAGATAGCTAGTATTCCCAGTTGCCTGATACGCCATGCATAAGCCCTGAATCATGAGCGCATTCCAACTGACTATGATGTTTTCATCACGTCCAGGGCGAACTCGCTTTTCGCGAGCGTCAAATAACAATTGACGAAGGTTCTGCAATTGCTCTTCTTCTGCAGCATTAAGCGTAACAGGACGATGTAACACATTCTTATGGTCTTCAAAGTTGCCTTGTTCAGTAACTCCATAAATTCGACAAGCAGTCGCTCCGTCTGACTGGCCAAGCACTGCCTTTACTTCGGCAACAGTCCATACATAAAACTTACCTTCCTCCCCCTCACTGTCAGCGTCTTCACTGGCATAAAACCCGCCCTCAGGATGGGTCATATCGCGCAACACGTAGGTAATGGTTTCTTCAAAAATCTGCTTCCATTTTTTATGACCCGTCAGACGATAAGCATCGGCATACAAGCTCACCAGCTGGGCGTTGTCATAAAGCATTTTCTCAAAATGGGGAACCAACCATTGTTCATCCACACTGTAGCGCGCAAAACCACCACCCAGGTGATCATAAATGCCCCCATTTGCCATACCATTCAAGGTTAACTCCAAAGATTTAAGGAGTACCGGATCATGAGTTCGAGAATAGAGGCGTAAAATCAAGTTATAACAAGACGGAATAGGAAATTTAGGAGCACCATTCATACCACCATGTTTACCATCCGTATTGTTTGCAAAGAAAAGTGCCGCAGTAAGTGGGGTATCTTTTTCCTTAGATAATTTGCTGATATTTAAGTGAGAGTCAAGCCGGGTATAGCCTTGCAAAAATTGTGCAACATAGCGATCCAGTTCCGAGCGTTTATTTAACCATAAATCACTTAGAGTAAGTAATAACTGGGCAAATCCCGGTCGACCGTATCCTTCCACAGGAGGAAAATAGGTTCCACCAAAAAATGGTTCTCGAGCTGGAGTCATAAACACCGTCAACGGCCAGCCCCCACCCTGCCCCATCATTTGCACCACTTTTTGATATATGTCATCAATATCCGGACGTTCCTGGCGATCTACTTTAATATTAATAAAATGGTCATTCATTAATCGAGCTATATGAGGATTTTCAAATGATTCATGAGCCATAACATGACACCAATGGCAGGCGCTGTAACCAACGGACAAATGAACAGGCTTATTTTCTTTGCGCGCGCGATTAAATGCTTCCTCTCCCCAGGGATACCAATCTACGGGGTTATCTGCATGCTGAAGAAGATAGGGTGAGGATTCTTTTGCAAGTTGGTTAGACATCGAATTCTATCTCCCTAGAATTTAAATTAGATTAGCGTTAAATATTAATCACCTTCTCAAGCCTATTCACATATTCTCGAGCCTATTCACATATTCTCGAGCCATAATTCACGCCATCTCGAGCGTTAGCGAGAGATCTTCTGAATAGAACACAGTGCCCATTTCAGAAATCTCTCGCTAACGCCCAGCATGACGGCAGGTTGGGTCTATTGTGTCGATCTCGGAGAAATCGCAAGACATGGAAGGGCTAAAGTGTTTTCATTCACTTCTTTTTCAAAAGAAGTATATACTTAAAACACAATGGACTAAATTTACAATAAAATGAACCTTATCAAATTAACTCTCTCTATTCTGATTACTTTACCCTACCACTTGGCTCTGGCAGATGTATATACAGATCAGGCTATTGCTAAAATACAGACTTGTTACGATGCAGCAGATAAAATAGATCCTGAGTTTATGAAATGTAGCCTCGATGAACTTCGCAAATACCCCAATCCCCTAAATTACAAATGTCATGTCCATACCGATGATGAACGAAAATCCGCTAAAGGAAAGATAAGTATCATTTTTTATACTCCCTCAGGTTTTATGGTTTATTGTATAGGCACTGCAGGCGACAAACTGATAATTAATTCTTGTGCCACCAAACAAGGCAAACCCATCACAGAACGCGATGAATTAATTATCCAGCCACCAAAATAAAGAGGCTGGTATTAGCCCTATGTGAAAAGTTCGGAAAACTTATCAAATTAACCAATAAAATATATTTGCAACATGGGTCAATTTAAAATCAAAGATTCGAAAATGGCCATTCGCGCATATACACCATTCGCCACCTGTTTTAAAATAAACGAGTGATTTCCATCAGCGACATCCGTATCTATCTCGACTCCGCGATTCATTGGCCCAGGATGCATGACCATAGCGTAAGGCTTGGCATAAGCCAGACTTTTTTGAGTTAAAGCAAAATCTCGTCTATAGGACTCCAAATCTAAATGTTCTGTTTCCATTAAACGTTCACGCTGCACTCGTAAACAAATCACAACGTCAGCATCAGTCAAACCCTCTACTAAATTATTAGTTACTCGACCGTAATCAAGACTTTGAGGTTGCCAAATTTCAGGAGCAATCAAGACCAACTCACCGACTCCTAATTTATTACAGATGCTTTGAAAGGAATTAGCAACACGAGAGTGTTTGATATTTCCTAAAACAGCAATTTTTAACTGATCCAACTGTGGCTTTTGCTCGATAATAGTCATCATATCAAGAATAGCCTGACTGGGATGAGCATGAGTTCCATCCCCAGCATTCACTATATGGACTGCATTTCCCAACGTGTTAGCCAGTTGTTGCTGTATCCCCTCTTGTTTATGCCGAATCACAAAATATTGAATCCCCATAGCCGCTAAAGTCTGAATGGTATCTTCTATTATTTCGCCTTTGTTCTCTGAGGAATTCTGTAAATCAAGATTGATTACTGGCATGGATAAATGATTTGCTGCCATTTGGAAACTCACCCGGGTGCGCGTACTGTTTTCATAAAACAAATTGGCTACCGTATGTTGAGAATAGGAGGGATAATGTGCTTGTTGCTTAAACGCCAAGGCCCGTTGCAGTATGGATTCAATTTGTTGTCGTGATAACTGGCTTATTTCAAGAAAATGATTCATAAAACCTCATTTGACTTTCTTCAAACGGTTAATAAAGGAACAAAAAATATGAAAAAACGCAGTGTACACGAAGTATAGGAATATTTTAAAGGTTTTTTCCATACTTGTTCTTGCCAACAAGGTCATTCTGGGTATTGTAACCACTGCTCAAGTATAATACACGCAGCGATACCATCTATGGCCGTTTTTTTAAGTTTACGATAACCGCCCTGTTCGAATAATTGTCCTCTGGCTTCTACCGTAGAAAGACGCTCATCTACTAAATGAACTGGTAAAGCAAAACGCTTGCGTAATTGTTTAGCGAAACGACGTGCCGCCGACGTAGTATATAACTCAGTGTCATCAATACATGTCGGTATACCCACTATTAAAGCTTCCGGGTTCCACTGGGTTATCACTTTTTGCACGACATTCCAGTCAGGAATACCTAATTTGGCATCCAGAGTTGATAAAGGAGAAGCACTACAAGTTAATCGCTGACCTACAGCGACTCCAATGCGTTTATAACCGAAGTCAAAACCTAAATAAACACCATCAGGCATGGCCAGCACAAGAGCTAAGTTGATTCATTTTAATTCCCAAAGTTGATCCAGCATATTCCCAACGCGCTTCAAAAGGCACTTCATAAAGAATTTCTGACTTATAGGGGCAAACCAACCACACATTATCCATCACTTCTTTTTCCAATTGATGTTCAGTCCAGGCAGCGTACCCTAAAGTTACCAAAACGTCTTTTGGCCCTCTGTCATCCGCAATTGCCCGGATAATATCATTTGAAGTAGTAACCGTCACCTCATCTTGTAAAAACAAGCTGGAGCGCCAACCACCCATTTGTTTATGAATAACAAACCCTCTCTCCGGTTGAACAGGTCCCCCAAACATTAAAGGCAACCGATTTTGTTCCAAACGAATAGGTTCAATTTGCAATTGTTCGAAAACTATAGCCAAAGGGAATTGCATGGGTCTGTTAATTATCAATCCAACGGACCCCTGTTCATGATGTTCACAAAGGTAAATGACTGTTCGCTCAAAGTTAGGATCTTTTAACGAAGGCATAGCAATTAGCATGTGATTAGCTAGCGAGCTTATAATAGCCATCAGATCCCCCTAAACTTTGTCAGTATTTAATTCTATTATACACCATAAATGGAACATAATTTCGTCAGATAGATATTTAAATAAACAAATAACATTGGTGAAAATTAAATCTCAATCATTTAGCGCCGAGTGCTACAAAACCTAAGCCGGATACATCCATGTCATGCGCCTCTCAACTATTTAGTCGCTCCTGATGGCATGGCATTTATTATTGAAACTTTAATATATAATGTTGAACTTTGAGAATAGGTTCTTCCTGCAGAATAAGATCTAGAGGAGGAATCAGCTTGTTGTCCTCCTTCCGCACTTCCCAGGGAAACCCATTTATTTAAGGGAGCCATTATTGTTGTGTTTAAATTTTGATTATCAAATTGCTGACCACCAGCTGCATTCACTTGTTCTCGAATTCTTTTTAACTTCAACTTAACCTGAGAACCTTTTAAAACAGGAGATACTAATAAACCATTGCGGATGTTACGCTGTTCATAAGAGATACTGGCTCCTGTATAGAAGTCTGTCCCAACAGAGGTAATAATGGGCACTTCCTCACCTGTAGAAATAAAGGCTGACTCCCCACTCATTACTTTTACTGATTGGCTGCGTACCTGTTCTGAGCGAGGTTGGGTACTATAACTGACCGAGTTACTGTTTTGGGGACTGAGCCAATTAGGATCGCCTTGATAGATTGATATATTAAAAGTAACAGGAGGTACATCCACTTGGTGCAATATGGTTCTAATTTGAGTCAGTGTTTCAGGGGCTACTTTGACAATTAAGGTTTGTCCTGAACCGCTCACTTTCTCACCGGATTGTAATAAAGGCTGAATTAATTCAATGACTTTATTGGCTGGTAAATAATTTAGCTCAATCACTTTTGTCATTAAGCTTTGTGAGAACGCATTACTGGCTATAAGCAGCAACAACCCTATCCACCATTGCTTCATTATGAACACTCCCTGTAGATTGATTATCAATAAATCCTTATTATCAATTGTAGCACTATTATCCCCTTCGCAAGGAGGTATAATCAGTAGTTTAGTTCTGTGCAAAGTTTGGGTATAATCCCCCCCAACTTATCTTTATAAGAGATATAAATACCATGGGTAGCATATTCAATATGTTTGGGCCTTCACCAATAAAGCCTATAGAACAACACATCCGAAAAGCATACCAATGTGCCAAACAACTGTATCCATTTTTTGAAGCCGTACTAAAGAAAGACTGGAAAGCTGCAAAAAAAATAAAAGATAAAATAGTTACCCTGGAAAAAGAGGCAGACTTAATCAAACGTGATTTACGTCTTCATTTGCCTACTGGACTTTTTTTACCCGTTTCCCGTACTGATTTATTAGAACTTCTTAGCGCACAAGATCGAATTCCCAATAAGGCTGAAGATATTGCCGGATTGATTATGAGCAGGAAAATGATGATTCCTGAGCCATTAGTCCCTGCTTTTATGCCTTTTTTACACCGCTGTCTGGATGCTTCAAAACAAGCATGCAAAGCCATTAATGAACTGGATGAATTACTCGAAACAGGATTCAGGGGAAGTGAAGTTAAAATTGTTGAAGAAATGATCCTCACCCTTGATGAAATTGAGCATGATTGTGATGAAAGACTTGCTAATATGAGGCATCGCATTTTTGACTTAGAAAAAGAGCTATCTGCAATAGATATAGTGTTCCTGTACAAGCTGGTCCAGTGGACTGGCGAATTGGCCGATCATGCTCAGACAGTTGGTGGTCGCCTTCAAATTCTCATAGCCCGGTAGTCAACTTCTATGGATTATTCACTTATTTATTTCGCTATTGCTATTATTCTTTGCTTTTTGATGACGTGGGGCGTCGGTGCCAATGACTTAGCCAATGTCATGAGTACCACCATGGGTTCAAAGGCCGTAACCGTAAAACAAGCCATGCTTATTGCAATAATTTTTGAATTCGCTGGGGCCTTTTTAGGCGGTAGTGGGGTTACGGAAACAATGCGTGACGGCATCATTAATACCAGTCAATTATCTGATCAACCTTTAATCCTCATTGAAGGCATGCTTTGTGTTTTATTTGCCTGCACCATTTGGATGAATCTGGCCAGTTATCTTGGCGTTCCCGTATCCATTACCAATGCTTTAGTCGGTTCAATGGTTGGGTTTGGAAGCCTGGTACTCGGATCAGATGCAATACATTGGAATCAGGTCGGTCATATCGCTATAGGATGGGTTACTTCCCCCATTATTTCCGGCATCACAGCCTATGCATTGTTTATTAGCATTCAACAAACTATTTTTGTAAAAAGCAATCCTCTGGCAAAGGCTAAACTTTATATACCTATTTATCTCTTTTTAATTGGCTCTATCTTGTCTTTTATCACCGTCTTTAAAGGACTCAACCATTTTGATATCCATTTGAATTTTAAACAAGATTTGGCAGTCACCCTTGCGACCAGTATTATTATTACTATTATTGGGATGATCTTTATCAAACGTATCCCAGAACATCCTAAAATAAGACGCCGTGAACGCTTCATCCAGGTGGAAAAATATTTTGCGGTATTAATGGCAATGACTGCTTGTGCTATGGCTTTTGCTCATGGCTCAAATGATGTGGCATTGGCCGTAGGTCCGTTGACCATAGTCCACAGCCTGGTCATGCACTCTCATCAAGCCTTTGATGCCAATAATTACCCAGCATGGATCATTTTATTTGGCGTTGTCGGGGTAATCACCGGCTTATTGATGTATGGCAGAAAAGTAATCGAAACGGTAGGTAGCGCGATTACCGCGTTAACCCCCAGTCGCGCTTTCGCAGCAACACTATCGGCGGCCACAACAGTTGTTGTTGCTACCAGTACAGGTATTCCTGTGTCTGCAACGCAAACCCTGGTAGGTGCTGTACTTGGCGTGGGCTTGGCAAGAGGTATTGGCGCTTTAAATCTCATCGTCATCCGTAACATCTTTATGTCCTGGGTACTAACCCTGCCTGCCGCGTCAATTCTGACGATTATATCCTATAAGCTATTACATGCTTTTATGGGATAGATTTTGGGTCAACGGAGAAAATTGAATGTATTGGCTTTACACCTATTTCATTAGAATGAGATAGGTGTAAAGCCTCTTGTCAATTTGATTAGTTTAAATGCCAATTTGACTTTGTTTCGCCTCTTCAACTGCTAATAAGGATGGAGAGAGTGCGGGTTGGAAAAAAGAGTTCGTTTGTCCCATCGCGTCTGATTCTTCGTTAGGTACGTGTGGTATTTCTCCGCCAATCAATTGCCGGGGAAACAATATGGAAAGCTCTTGAACGTAAGCGATATGATTATTCATTCTCGCAATTTGAAGCACTGTTTTACCCATTTTGTTTGGCAGAGTAACATCAATTTCAGGAGCATTTGAATAAATGGTATTTAATAAAGTCACATCTCCCTTTTCGGCTGAGGCGTGTAGCAGTGCTTCATAGAAAATCGTTTTTAAATGGTTATAAATATTATTATTTTGGCGTAATTTACCCATAATATAAGGCCAGACTTCATGCATTTTCTCCCAATCCGTCCTCACAATTTGTTCTATTCCCTCCTCATTATCCAATCTCATATTCTTATTTAAAAAATAGTGAGTAAAGGATAGTTTTAGTTCAGAAGACATATCAGGCCAATATTCTAAGGCCAAATGAAACAAAGCATGCATCTCCTCTTCAAACTCATATTTATCATCTTGCAAAAAAGGAAGCTTATTGTTAGACAGAGCTTGCTCAATAGTATTATCGCCAGAAACAGCTATGATTGGCCCTGAGGCATGATATAACTTATTATAATCCTCATCTTCCAAATAAAATCCTACCAAGATTCTGATTTTTTTTGTTGCTGACCAATGTCCAAAACTAATAGTACGCGGTTCTGCTCCGTTGACATTAATTTCTATTGAGCCAATATTATATTTTTGAACATCCTTTTCTAGCATCATCAATTCAAATGCGGGCATTAAAATTTCTTCATTGCCTCCACTAACTCGGGATTTACTTGCAGAGAAGGACCAACCAGCACTTAAATCTTCAGCATCAACTATCTTGGATGGTCGAAGATTAAAAACGTTATTATTATTAATGTGAATTACAATGTCGTTATCTGAGTATTGTTCATGTTTAATACAGTACCAAATAAAATTGATGATACTTGTCCCCCTTTGCAAATAAGCGGGTATTATTTGTGTTTTCTGAATAAAATCAGCGACTTCTTTTTTTCCAACTAATGAGGTTGCATCTGTTCCCAATAAAATATGTAAGTAATTTTGATCTTCAAAACTTAATAATGCCTCTTCTCTAGACATTGCTAATGGAGGTCTTAGTTTAATGCCATAGCGTTGAGCCCTCCTCTGAAGCCCCATCCATCGATCATTTATATTTTTTATTTTTCGTGGCTTATCACGTTCATCAGAGTCCCCTCCAAAACCGCCAAAACTGAAGTCTGCAAAGGTACGCAATCCTGAATGTTCTGAAATATTTACAATAGGGATATTAGGGAAGCAATGCTTTAAAAGAATATTTTTTTGAAAAGTCGTGGTTGCAGTAGATATCTGAAAAATAGTCAAAGCATTATTTAAATTGTTTTGTAATTCTATTTGGCTGTCCATAAACTTTGAAAATTGTTCATTAAGCTGTTCCAATTCAGGATGTTTTTTTTCTACAGTGAAGATAAAAGGTTTTAAGTTAATATTTAATTTATTTATCTTTTTTTCTACGGTTTCTCTTATGTTGGCAAGACAAAAAATCAAAGGAACGATAACTATTCCTGATTGTAATGCTAAAGGATGAAGTTCTTTGGCAATATCAAGCAAATGCTGAAAGTCACCTATGCCATCAGAATGGACGTAATTCATTAAAATAATAGTAGGATCTTTGTGCGGTCGTGGTGGCATATAGATAATTTCTCTTTTAGGCCAAGAGCCTAGCCTTGCAACATGAAATATGTCTCGGGCTTTGGCATCAATCCTAACCCCAATGAATGTATCCATCGAGAATCAGAAATGACTCTTAAGTAATCTGCGGATTGAAGCCCGTGCTGCATTTTCTAATAAGCACTATGGGGAATTTTCTTTAAGAAAGAACATAGCGGCTTAAACTGATATGGGGTAGATAAAGCTCAAATAATCTTCTTATTTTACTCTAACTATTTTTTAATTGAGTCAGTATTTTTGCTTGAAAATAAATAATGTACAACAACAGTGATCGCCTTATAAACCCACTAATTCACTGAGTTTTAACTTTGAATTTCCCTAAGCATCAAGATTAACAATAATTCGCGGTGATTATTGAATAAGCGAATTACGCTTAAAACTCTTCCCAAATTTCACCTTTATCGTTTTTATAATCTTTGTTATCACGCATTTCGGCGATCCGCCCATTTTTTTGAATCTCTTTCATTTGTGAAGCGGATTTTTTATGAGTTGCATCAAATTCAAATAAAAACTTATCATAAGGACTTACATACGCTTTATCTATATCTATATCATTGTGACTCATCATCAATCCAAAATAACTTTATTTAAAATGACCATTTTATCGATTTTTCATCTAAAATACCATTAAACCCTTACAAAGTAATAAAAGGCTAGAAAATGGATTTAAAAAAAGCAGAATTACATGTTCACTTAGAGGGAACAATAACACCTGATTTGGCAGCAAAATTAGCAAAAAGAAATAGGCTGACTCTGCCTGATGGACTTGTCGCCGCAAATGGAACAAGTTATCTCTCTAAAGATTTTCTCGATTTTCTCAAAGTATACGATACCTTGGCCGCAGTCATCAAAGTCCCCCAAGATTACTATGATATTACCTTTGATTATTTAAAAGCTAATGCCATGGAGCAGGCCATTTATGTAGAAATGATGTATTCGCCCGATCATGCCGAACAATCAAGTGGCATTCCCTCCGCAGAACATCTGGCAGCAATCCAGCAAGCCATTGATGATGCCAAACATCAATTTGATATTGTGGGGCGTATCCTCATTACAGCAGTACGCCATTATGGAGTAGATGCCGCAGAGCGCGTCGCGCGACAAGCCCATAAAGACAGATTCCCTTGTGTCACCGGTTTTGGTTTAGGCGGAGATGAAGCCAACTTCCCCCCTAAACTCTTCAAAAAAACATATGAAATCGCATTTGACGCAGGACTACAATGCACTGTGCATGCAGGCGAATTTGCTCCAGCAGGTGGGATGGTAGAAGCGATGGAAAATCTGCCTATTAAACGAATAGGACACGGAGTAAATTGCATTTACTCACCAGAGACCATGGCCATGGTAAAAGATAGAGGGATTGCTTTGGAAATTTGTCCCACAAGTAACATCTTCTTAGGATTATTTAAAAATATGAAGGAGCATCCCTTACCTAAATTTTATGATGCGGGAATAAAAATTAGTATTAACTCAGATGACCCGCCCTTTATGAACACTACATTGGCCAAGGAGTATCAGCGGGTTCAAGAGTCTTACCAATACAGTGATGAAATAATGAATAAAATAACCGCTATGGCCATAGAGTCAGCCTTTGTGGATGAAAAAACAAAGCAAGAGTTACTTGCAAAAATCTAAGCTAGAAAATAGGGTTAATACTTCACTGCCTCCCTTATAAAATAGCGGGTGCGGTGAAAAATAATCAATAAAACCCGAATAAATCCTACCATTAAGGTATTATTGATTAATATTGTGCACTTTTTTTCAATATCCCAGTTAGACAAAGAAAGGGAAATCATTTGGTAAGTAGTTCAGTACCTGCTACTATTATTTTATTTTTCAATTAGATCTCATGAAAAAACACCAGTTTGACCTTATTGTTCTGGGCGGAGGCAGTGGCGGGATAGCCAGTGCAGTCAGGGCGGCAAAATATGGCGCAAAAGTGGCTGTTGTGGAACAAAGTTACTTGGGCGGTACTTGCGTTAATTTAGGCTGCGTTCCTAAAAAAATCATGTTTAATGCGTCAATGATTGCTGAAAATATTCATAAATGCAGTAATTATGGATTTGCTCCGATCAATTTAAAACTTAATTGGAATAAACTGGTTAACAATCGTAATCACTATATTGAGCGCTTAAGAGAGAACTACGCTAAACTTTTTAAAGAGTATAAAATTACTCTACTCCATGGTGCGGGCCTGTTTCATGACGAACATTCCATTACAGTTGAAAATGCTACCTACCAAGCGAAACATATTATTATTGCTACTGGTGGAGAGCCTTCACTACCGGTAATTGATGGAATTCACCATGTTATCGATTCTGATGGTTTTTTTTCTCTGACCAAACAGCCTAAAAAAGTAGCTGTTATCGGTAGTGGTTATATTGGAGTGGAGCTTGCAGGGGTTTTGCATGGTCTGGGAAGCGAAACGCATCTCTTAATGAGAGGCAATAGACCTTTAAGTCGATTTGATCAGATGCTTGGCGATACGTTACTGGAAATCATGCAACGGCAAGGAATTAATATTCACTCCAATCATAAAGCACAGACAATTAACCTCCAGAGCGATGGGAGAAAAACAATTGTCTGCCGAAGTGGCGCGATAATTCACGATATAGACGTCATTATCTCTGCGGTAGGAAGAAAACCAAGAACCAGCCATTTAAATCTCGATAAAATATCAGTTAAAATGGACCCGCAAGGATTAGTGCTGGTTGATAGCTTCCAAAACACTTCCGTAAACGGTATTTATGCTATAGGAGATGTTACTAACGCACCTGCGCTTACCCCTGTGGCCATAGCTGCTGGACGGCGTTTGGCGGATAGGCTTTTCGGCAATCAACCCAATGCGTGCTTAAATTATGATAATATATGCTCAGTAGTATTTAGCCATCCTCCAGTCGGTTCTGTGGGTCTTAGCGAACAGGAAGCTCTGGAAAAACATGGTAAAGAGAACATTAAAATTTATCATACTCGATTTAATCCTTTGTATGATGCGTTAACTGATGATAAAACACCTACGGCAATGAAATTAGTGACTTTGGGTAAAGAGGAAAAAATAATCGGCCTGCATGTCATTGGTTACGGTGCAGATGAGATGCTTCAAGGTTTTGGAGTAGCGGTAAAGATGGGAGCTTGCAAAAAGGATTTTGATAATACAGTAGCCATTCATCCTACCAGCGCTGAAGAATTTGTAACTATGGTATAAATAATATGTCTGATTCAATTCGTGAGTTTCAGGGTAAATACCCAAAGATAGGCAAAGCAGTATATATTGATCCTGCAGCCGTGGTCATAGGGGATGTCACATTAGGGAATGATGTATCTGTCTGGCCAATGGCGGTAATTCGCGGTGATGTCAATCATATCATTATAGGTGACTCTTGCAGCATTCAAGACGGCGCCATTCTTCATGTTACTCATGATGGTCCTTACACTGCAGGCGGTAAACCATTGTTGCTTGGTCGAGGAATCACCGTAGGTCATCAAGCAGTATTACATGGTTGCACTGTGGATGATTATTGTCTTATCGGAATGGGGGCCAAAATTTTAGATGCGGTTCACGTCCAGCAACAAGTAATAATAGCAGCAGGAAGTGTAGTGCCTCCAGGTAAAATATTAGAAAGCGGCTACTTATATCTAGGAAATCCAGCGCGCGCCACCAGAAAATTAACCCAACAAGAATTGGAACAGCTGGAATATTCTGCAAGCCATTATGTACGATTAAAAAATCTTTATCTAAATAAATAACATCTGAACGAATATTTTCCCCCAAAACTTGCCCTATCTACATTTGACCTTCTTAGCGGTCTTATGTCTCAATACTCTGTGCGCCTATGTCCTGCGTCTTGCCCGCTGGCTCCAATTTCTGGATGCCGCGAACAAGTCGCGGCACGTAGGCATGAAGAAAAACACGCGGAAAAACTTAAGCATCTGTAGCCTTGATGGTAAAACGGAATCAAGGTTTTCTTTTCCCAAAGAAACCTTGGTTACCCCTTGGCTACAAGTAATATCAGAATCAAGCGCAGGCAGGTTCTACTTACAGAACAGGACAAAATCCGGATTGATTTGAAGAGGCAGGGGAAAGTTGTTCATTGGCATTAGCCATAACTTTTAGCACCTCTTGTAACTGCTCAGGAAAGTTCTTTTCAAATTCAGTATTAATATATAAATCACCATCAAAAAATTTATTATCCCCATTAACACTCACTTTTCTAAAAGCGATAACATCCCTCCAATCCAAACCACCAGGTAAAGAATATTCTCTCTCTGCTCCATGTTGCCCCTCACCTACTTCTATAGATTTCGCATGCACAAGACCTCGTCCTCTGACCAAATAAACAAACCCTGCTGTTTGATCCTTCGCGATTCTCGATATTTTAGTTGAAAAATTAGTTGCTACACTTATAGAATCAGTAAACGAAACAAAACCACTCATATTCTGAGTGGTCGTGAGTCGATGAAAATCAATGTCGAGAGGATTATTAAAATTCCCCGGCAATTGTTCCATCTCAACCTCTGATTTCCCCCAGTTTTTATTGGCAGAAGCTGCTGCACGATTGGATTGGTAATCGCTCAAGTGCTCCATTAATTCTTGTATGTCGTCTTTACAGGCTGTAATTAACTTTTGGTCATTGGTGGTGTCTATGATTTTTTGCAGGGCAACTATTTTTTGGATAGTAATTACTTCGTCTTCAGTAATTACTTTTTTCAGTAGCATATCATCTAAAATCAGATTTAATCTATTCAGTTCTACTTGATCTTCACAACGATCAATTTGCTGTAAAAGAGTTTCGGCATCCATAGTTGCTACTGGATGAAACCCTCCACAAGACTTTATATGCTCAGGAGACCGGGTATCTCCGCGTAAAAGGCATATCGTTTGATTTGAGTGTGAATATTTATCGGACATATCGGGCTTAGAGAAAAAAGTAGCATAGGGTAATTCACTACTTTCTTTATCTGGAGGTGTTGGTAATTTAATGGTTGAACTCAACCTCATATTCCCTGCTAATGAATTGCTCTTCTTATCACTCTTGCTATTATCATTACTGCAAACATAGGTTGAAAACTCAGGAAATTGTTCTCCAGTTTCTGTTTTTGATGTGAAATGCACGCTTTTATGTTGTTCTGCTTTAATACTTGCAGCAAAATCCCTTGCATATTGTTCCCTATCAAGCACAACCTGAGCATAAATATCATAAGGAAGACCCATAACTCTAATCACGTCAAGATCAAAACCTTTCAACTTAGCCAAAGAGCGAATAATCCATCCATGAACTGCAGCACCACCACGTTGCAAAAACATATACCGCGATAAATCGTATGCAAGCAAGCCAATTTTTTTAAGCGCATCTTCATCCTTACAACTGGCTTGCTTGATTTCATTAAATAATTGTTCTTTTTCAGCTATCAGAAACTCATAAAGTTCATAACTCATAAAGTCATGTACTACTGATATCTGCACAGTGGAATTTTTTTTATGCGTTACCGGATCTTCCGTAGTAATCACGTATAAATAGGTTATTAAATCTGGCGGAATTTGTTCTTTTAGTGCAAGGTCTAATATACTACCATTCCCTGTTGAGCTACTAAAATTTTTAATCAACGAATTATCATAGGAAAACTCAGTAATGCTTACCAAATCACTAGGCTTAGACAAAGCGTGTAGTCCTGTTTTTGCCACTACCTTGTCAACTTCACTTTGATTCTTTATTACTCTAACTTTTAACTTTTCCTTTTGAGATAATAAGATGACCTTCAAAAGCTCATTTTTAACTAAATCAGGAGCGCCCCCTGCAAAGTTTTGGTCATCATATTTATCTGACCTTAAATAGTGAGTCTCTCTCAATGAGTTTCTTATTGTTCCAAATTGGTTAGCACTCTCGTCTTTTTGTTCTTCTGCTATCAACCCCCGCTGTTTACGGGAAAAATTGTAAATTGCAGATAAAGAAACTCCTGACTGAATATTTTCTATGATCTTTTGTTCGATTTCTGCTGATTTTTTTGCCCATTTATCTTGGGCTGCTTCAGCAAATAATTTTACGCGCGATTCTTCCGTCCGCGCACCAATAGATGTTACCGTCAGTCTTCTCTTCATAATAGAGTACCTAATAATAGGCCCAAAAAATTTTGTTATCTAAAGATAGATATAGATCATTATAGAACAACTAGATTGAAAAGAACTTGCTAAAAAATCAATAGCTCCATTAAGGTCTGCTAAAATTTGAAGTTACACAAACTTTTTTCATTATTTAATGTGGGTTGGGCTATTAGCCCAAAAGCCTGTTGGGCCAAGGCCCAAACTACAGTAAAAAAAAGCGGCCATTAAGCCGCTTTTCAAG
>NZ_JAJKBJ010000024.1 GCF_023618015.1 Legionella maioricensis | reverse complement strand
AATGAGGAGGAATACGCTAGTTTAGTTGTGGAAAAAACTTAAGCCTCTGTAGCCTGGATTAGCGCAGCGTAATCCGGGGGGAAACGCATTGAGCCAGGGCATTCCCCGTATTACGCTGCGCGCTAATATGAGCTACGATTTATTAGGCACGATCCTAGGTATGGACCGTTCTATCTCTATCCTGTAAACACTGTAATACATCATAAAAACTCAGCTCACAGGTTTTTAACAGAACTAATAAGTGAAAAATTAAATCGGCACATTCATTAACCAATTCTTCTTTATTATTGCCTACTGCTGCAATAACCGTTTCCACTGCTTCTTCGCCTACTTTTTGGGCACATCGGTGAACACCAGACTCCAAAAGTTTTACTGTATAACTGTTTTCATCATTCGTTTCTGCACGTTCATTAATTAATTCAATTAATGCATCCAGAAAACCAAGAGTACTATAAAAGGGCGGCTGATAGCAGCTGTTATATCCTAAATGGCAGGCGGGTCCTTTAGGAATGACCTGAATTAAAAGACTGTCATTATCACAATCGGCACTGATGTGTTGCACGGCCATGCTATTACCAGACGATTCGCCTTTACGCCACAATCTTTTTCGGCTGCGACTGTATAAAGTCAACTGGCCAGACGTTAATGTAGCAATTAATGACTCCTGGTTCATATAACCTAACATGAGTACTTTGCCATTTTCTGCATTTTGGATAATGGCGGGAAGTAACCCCTGCATTTTCTGCCAATCCAGAGAGTTAATTTCTAAATCACTCATAATCTTACCTCTATTTTTTGTTCTTTAAGGGCTAATTTAACTTCGTTTATAGTTAATATATTGTCATGAAAAACGCTGGCTGCCAAAGCCCCATTTACATGAGACTGAAGAAAAACCTCAATAAAATCTTCGGTTTTGCCAGCTCCTCCTGAAGCAATTAAGGGAACCTGGCAGAGTGTACGCATTTCTTGTAATTGTTGGATATCATAACCAGAACGCACGCCATCAGATTGCATACAATTCAGAACAATTTCCCCAGCACCACGATCTTGAGCTTCTCGAATCCATTCTCGTGTTTTTCGTTTGGAATTGATACTTTTAGTTTCACTTCCCGTATATTGATAAACATAGTAATCATCAACTATCCATTGGCTGTCAATTCCTATAACAATACATTGACTGCCAAAACGAGTACTTAATTCATTGATCAAGGAAGGCTTTTCTAAAGCGGGACTATTAATTGAAATCTTATCTGCCCCCGCATTCAATATCGATTTTGCCTGTTCCAGGCATCGAATGCCACCCGCTACTGTGAAGGGAATATTAATCGTTGCTGCAACTTGATTGACCCAATCAGGGCATACGGATCTTTGATCGCTACTTGCAGTAATATCATAAAACACCAATTCATCGGCGCCTGAAGTGGAGTACTGAGAGGCCAAGGGCAGGATATCACCTATAATTCGGTGATCGCGAAATTTTACTCCTTTTACTACTTGATTATCGCGAACGTCAAGACAAGGAATAATTCGTTTGGTTAACATAAATCAATACCTCATGTAGTCCATATGGAGCATTGCTTCGTACGGACAATTAATCTTTAAAAACCTACGCCCCATAGAAGAGGGGACACAGGTTTGATTTAGGCAACAACACCAATCAAGTCGTGGGGCGTTGAAAAAATGATCAATGCGCTCCAGCATATTCTGCTAAACACTCAGATAAATCAAAATCACCAGTGTATAAGGTGAGTCCCAAAATAGCAGCAGTCACACCCAGATCATGCAGAATGGCGATATCTTTGGGGTTACGGATGCCTCCAGATGCTTGCCAGGCGATGTTTGGAAAGCGTTCCACAGCCTGTTGATATAAATTAAAATTAGGTCCTCCCATCATTCCATCACAAGCAATATCAGTGCAGAGTATTTCACGGACACCTAATTGTTGATAATAAGAAACCACTTCCCACAGGTTGCTTTTGCTGTTTGTTTGCCAACCATTAATAGCAGGAACAGGTATTTTTTGTTCTATACGGACATCAAGGGCAAGGATAATATGTTCTGGTTTAATTGCCTCAATGATTTGTCCGGTAAGAGTGGGATTGGAAATAGCGATACTCCCTAGTACTAAGCGAGATATTCCAGCCTTATAACACAGCTGTGCTTGCTCCATAGTTCTAATGCCTCCGCCTGCCTGAATCGGGATCCCCGTATTTTGCATGGCACAGATCAGGGGTAATTGTTGCATTGCACCAATCCGAGCACCATCCAAATCTACAATGTGAAGGCGTTGGGCACCTACTTGAGAAAAGTATGCCGCCCGTTCTATAGGAGGAGTATTAAACTCTGTAACTCGATCAAATTGACCTTGTTTTAAGCGTACACAAGTTCCTCCTTGTAAATCGATTGCGGGAATAATTAACATATCGACTCCAAAGATAAAAAATTATTAAGTAAAATCATGCCTGTTTCTGCTGATTTTTCAGGATGAAATTGCATGCCAAAAATATTATTCTTATTAATGATTGCGGAAAACTCCTGATTGTAATCACAGCTGGCTAAGGCATGTTGCGTTTCTTTTAAGGCATAACTATGGACAAAATAAACATGTTCCTTAGAGTCTAGCCCCTGTTGTAAAGGAGAGTTTTGGCGCCATTTTAATTGATTCCATCCCATATGAGGCACAGGATAGTATTTCTCTCTTGTTAAAAGCTCCGCGGTGCCAGGAATTAATCCTAAACAATCCACATCACCCTCTTCACTGTACTCAAGTAATAACTGCATTCCCAGACAAATTCCCAGTATGGGCTGTGTTAGTGTGGTCAAGACTTTATCCAGGCCATGTTCACGCAGGCTATTCATTCCATAAGCGGCAGCGCCTACACCGGGTAAAATAACATGGCTGGCTTTTTGAATTTCTTTGGCATCATGGGTCAAGACATAGTCAAAACCCAACCGTCGCAGAGCATTGGTCAGAGAGGTGAGGTTATTGCCACTTACATCGATGACTGCAATCATAAAACCCCCTTGGTAGAGGGAAGGAACTCACTGGTTTTCATACAAGCCTGACGTAATGCTCTTCCTAGTGATTTAAAGCAAGCTTCTATCATATGGTGGTGATTGGTCCCTGTGACGCTGATGTGGATGGTGGCACCCAAGGCACTGGCAAAAGAGTGGAAAAAGTGAGGGACCATTTCAGTGGCCATACCGCCAACAAATTCACGAGTAAACTGGCCTTTGAATTCACAAAAGCTTCGGCCACTAATGTCTATGGCAATGGATGCCAATGCTTCATCCATGGGTAGGGTGAATCCGTAACGGTTAATGCCCCATTTATCGCCAAGGGATTCTCTTAGCGCCTCTCCAAGAGCAATCGCAGTATCTTCTACTAAATGATGATCATCGACCTCTATATCACCAGTGGCGTTTAATTCAAGATTAAATCCACCATGTTTTGCTATTTGTTCCAACATGTGATTAAAAAAAGGTAATGGTGTTTTAATGCTGCCACTTTGGTCTGTATCTAAGGTTAAAGTCAAATCGATATCGGTTTCATTTGTTTTTCTTTTTATTACAGCAGTACGAGGAGTATTAAGTATTTCCTGGGCAATTTGACTCCAGGTGGATTGTTTGGACACCGGAAGGAATTTAACCCCTAAATTGTCTGCCAATTCTCTATCGGTATCTCTATCCCCTATGACCCATGAGGCTCGTTTATCAATAGCTGTGTGTCTCATCCATTGATCCAACAGTCCGGTTTTGGGCTTGCGACAAACACAATTATCCTCTGGCAAGTGGGGACAAACAAAAATTTCATCAAAGACTATTCCTTGAGAAGAAAAAAGATCGAGAATAAAATCATGACAAATTGCAAAATCTTCTTCTGGAAAAGCAGGTGTTCCAATGCCATTTTGATTCGTTACCATAATGAATTTAAAATCGGCATTTCTTAACTGGAGTAGTGCAGGAATTACTCCTGGAGTTAACTTGATTTTATCTAAAGAATCCACTTGAAAGTCAAATGGCTCTTCAACTAAAGTACCGTCGCGGTCAATAAATAAGATTTTTTGCATTTTTTAATCCTGAAACATTATTGATAAAAGAAGAGAGCGTATCGATTAATAATTGATTTTGCTGTTCTTCACCTACGGTAATACGCAGATGATCATGCAATAAAGAATTGGCTGGAAAATCTCTAATCGCTATACCATGACTGGCAAACCAGGTAGTTAATTCTTTAGCATAAGGGGTTTTAACCAGAATAAAATTGGCTTCAGTTGGATAGATTTTTTCGATAACTTCATTTTTTTGTAGCTCATTAAATAGCCAGTCTCTAGAGATTTTAATCTTTTCCAGAGCGGATAAAAACCAGCTATCTATTGCCAGGGCATTGGAGGCTAATTCGATAACAGCGCTGGAAAGTGTATAAGGGGGAATAATTTTTCTAAAAGCCTGTATGACATGTGCTTGGGCAATAACGCCGCCCAAACGCAGGCCAGCCAAACCACCTGCCTTGGACAGCGTTCTTAGTACCACTAAATTCTCAAATTGGGGAATTAAAGTTATGGCACTCTTGGCTTTGGCAAATTCAATATACGCTTCATCAACGACTACGAGTGATCGATTCTTATAGTGCTCACAGACTGCTGCAATGAGCTCCAAATCAATAAGAGTTCCAGTGGGATTATTGGGACTGCAAAACATGATAATTTTGCAGTTGGGCTGCCAGCTGCTTTTAATTTTATCCAGGGAAAGACTAAAGTTATCCTGCGGATCTAAAGGGCATTGAATCAATTCTCCCTGTTGCAAGCGGACATAAAATGCATACATGGGGAAGGTTGGTGAAAATTGCATGAACGCATCTTTGCCTGCGCTTAAAAATAAACGGGTGACTAAATCAATGCCATCATCACTTCCTCGGGTCAGCGCCAACTGCTCATCCTCAACCTGGTAACGTGCGGCTAACTGCTTTTGTAATTCATTGTGTAAATTAGTATTGGGGTAAAAATTTAAATTAACAGGCCTTGTTTCTATGGGAGTCCAGGGTAATTCATTGGCATGCAATCTATATTTTGCCTCCTCTCCGCCAGGCACATAATTGGGACTGTTTAATAATTCGGGGCGTATTAAATTGAGTATGGACATTTAAACCTCCAAAGCATTGAGTCGAATTTGTACTGCATTAGCATGAGCATCCAAACCTTCGATTTGCGCTAAAGTAACCGCTGTTGGGCCCAAATTACGTATCCCTTCCTGATTAATTGATTGCACGCTAAAGCGCGTCAGAAAATCTATGGTGCTCAGCCCATTATGACTTCTTGCAAAACCATTTGTAGGCAGCACATGATTACTTCCTGTCACATAATCACCCATAGTTTCTGCGGCCCAAGAGCCAAGAAATACAGTGCCAACAGCGCATATCTGGTCTACCCACAAAGCCGCGTCTTCCCTGTTAATGATTAAGTGTTCTGGCGCGTAGTCATTAATGATGCTGATTTGTTCTCTTTGAACAGACGATATAATAATCATACTGTGAGCTAGCGATCGTTTAATAAGATCTTGTCGGGACAGATGGGCTAATTGTGTTTTTAATTGCTGATTAACTTTTTCAGCACAGTCCGAGCTATTACAAACCAGTAATACTTGAGAGTCTGGACCGTGTTCTGCCTGAGCTAATAAATCAGCCGCCAGAAAAGCAGGATTAGCCTGATCATCAGCGATGATCATGACTTCAGATGGTCCGGCCGGCATGTCTATAGCCGCTCCACAGGGATCACTGGCAACCTGGGTTTTGGCTTCGGTGACATAACTATTACCAGGGCCAAATAATTTATCTACTTTAGTCACTGTTTCAGTCCCATAAGCCATAGCAGCAATCGCTTGGGCTCCACCCAGTGTATAAATAGTCTCAATACCACTCAACCGCGCCGCCACAAGCAAATGCTCATTGATTTCTCCTTTGGCATCAGGGGGGGTACAAAGTACTCTGATAGGGCATCCGGCAACACGTGCAGGTATTGCTTGCATTAACAACGAAGAGATCAGAGGGGTTTTATTTCCTCCTGGAACATATAATCCTACTCTTTGAATGGGTCTGTAGGTCGTTAAGATATCAATGCCTTTTGCGGTAGAAATCCGGGTATTTTCTGGCAATAAAGCCTGGTGGTAAGCAGTAATGGTTTCTATTGCCTGATTAATAGCCGTTAATGATTGTTGGTTCACGGCCGCTTTTGTAATTTTTTCAATGGGAACCTGAAGCGTTTCCAAGTGAGCTCCATCGAATTGTTCTGTTAATTCCAATAGGGCTTTATCGCCAAAAGACCGTACTTGTTTGATAACGGCTGAAACATTATTTTTGGCAGCAGAAACTTGCAAAGGTCGGGATAAGCATTGCTTTTTATCCGCTGAAGATAAAGAAGACCAGTTTTTGATGGTTAACATAATACTTACTCCAACATTTTTTCTATAGGTAAAACTAAAATAGAGCTGGCACCTAAACCTTGAATGGTTTCCAACGTATTCCAAAATACTCGTTCACTGGAAACAACGTGGACTGCTACTTTTTCCGGGTTACCGGGCAACGGAAGAATAGTGGGGGCTTCTGCTCCCGGCAGATTTTCCGCAATTCGTTCAAGTGCAGATTTGGGCGCATGAAAGACAATATATTTTCTTTCCTGTGCCTGCTGTACTGCCTGGATTCGCCGGGCAAGCATGTCAAATAAATCCTCATGCTCAGGCATAAATTGCTTTGACGTCTGAATGAACACCGCCTGGCTTTGCAAAACCGTGTCTACTTCAAGCAATTTGTTGTCTTCCAGCGTTTGGCCGCTTGATACCAGATCGCAAATTGCCTCTGCCATACCCATACGCGGTGCTACTTCAACTGAACCAGACAAGATGAGGCTTTCAGCGCATATTTTGCGTTCTTTTAAATATTCATTCAGTAAATAAGGGTAACTGGTAGCGATGCGCTTTCCATCCAGGCTTCCTGGACCTTGGTAATCGAAAGACTCAGGCACTGCTATAGATAAACGACAAGTACAGGTACCCAAGGCGAGTAATTTTTTGTATTGCTTTTGTGGTTTGGCAAGAGAAGCTTCCAATAAGACATTTTCGCCAACAATTCCGCCATCACATAAATTATCAAAAACTAACGTAGGGATGTCATCATCGCGAACAAAAAGTAAATCAATAGGAAAGTTATCTACATGAGTAAGTAACGCATTGGGTTTGATGCGAAATTTTAAACCACAACGTTGTAAAAGATTAAGTGATTCTTCAGACAAACGCCCTTTTTTTTGTAATGCCAAGCGTAAACGATTTTTCATTACTTCTCCGTTCTATCTGCAATAAGATTATATCCGCCTGTACCAAAGCTTAAACATCGTGCAACACGAGTAATTGTGGTGACGCTTACTCCGGTTTGCTCATGAATGGTACGGTAGGGGATGCCTTGTCGTAGCAAAGGTACAACTTGCCAACGATCAGCCATAGACTCTAATTCTGCTGGGGTACACAAATCAGTAAAAAAGTTTAAAGCTTCTTCTTGGTTTTTCAGCAAGCTAATTGCGTACATTAAATCAGGAAGAGCAGAGTGTTTTGTAGTAGAATGTATTTTCATATTAATGTATTAATGCGCTGCAACATGACTCAGATGATAATGATTATCTTTATTATTGTCAATATAAAAGTGAAAATATTTGGAAATAAAGCGCTAAATCATATAAAGTAATTACTTGTTTAAAATGGATAACGATTATGAAACCTTTTACTCGAGATATAACGTTAACTATTACCATTAAATTGATATTACTTTTTTTATTGTGGTGGATCTGCGTCAGGGGGATGCATCCGGTATTAACCAGCAGTCAGGAATGGTTGTTAGGAAAGAGTCAACAACCAGTTTTTTCCAAAAATAATAACATGAGGTGATTTGATGATACCCGCAAGTGAGGTAGTTGATCTATCTAGGTTACAGTTTGCTTTAACGGCACTGTATCATTTTTTATTTGTCCCTTTAACCTTAGGATTGTCAGTTCTGCTCGCCATTATGGAAACTGTTTATGTAATGACAGGACGTGAAATATGGCGGCAGATGGTAAAGTATTGGGGGGTTTTATTTGGAATTAACTTCGTTTTAGGGGTTGCCACGGGGCTCACCATGGAGTTTCAGTTTGGGACTAACTGGGCTTACTATTCTCATTATGTGGGTGATGTTTTTGGTGCCCCATTAGCAATAGAAGGATTAATGGCTTTCTTTCTCGAAGCAACCTTCGTGGGTCTTTTTTTCTTTGGATGGGATAAACTATCCAAATTAAAACATTTAACCTGTACTTGGCTATTGGCTTTAGGCACTAATTTATCGGCTTTGTGGATTTTAATCGCTAATGGATGGATGCAGAATCCAGTAGGGGCTTTTTTTAATTACCAAACCATGCGTATGGAAGTAAGCAGTTTTTATGACATGCTCTTTAATCCTGTAGCCCAGGCAAAATTTGTTCATACTATAAGTGCTGGTTATGTCACTGGTGCTATGTTCGTTCTTTCTATTAGTTCGTATTTTCTTTTACGCGGACGAAATAAAGCATTTGCGAAGCGCTCTATGACTGTTGCCGTTTCTTTTGGTCTGGCTTCGGCTTTGTCTGTTGTGGTACTAGGTGATGAAAGTGGTTATGTCGCCAACGAGAACCAAAAAATGAAGATAGCAGTAATGGAAGGAATGTGGCATACGGAGAAAGCTCCTGCGGGATTGACTTTGTTTGGAATTCCCGATGAAAAAGCACAGACCACACGCTATGCAATAGATATTCCTTTTGTACTGGGAATCATTGCTACCCGTTCGTTCAATACTCCTCTGGAAGGAATAATGAATTTAATTGAAGATGGGAAAGTAAAAATCAAGGACGGGATGATTGCTTATGAAGCGTTAAAGGCCTTGCAGAAAGATCCAAAAAATGAGCAGGCTAAAGCGACATTTGAACAACACAGTAGTTCTCTTGGTTACGGTTTGTTGCTTAAAAAATACACAGAGAACGTAACGGATGCAACTGAGGATCAAATCAATCAAGCTGCTCAGGATTTAAAACCTAAAGTTATCCCTATGTTCTTTTCTTTTAGGCTTATGGTTGCTTGTGGCATGTATTTTATTCTTTTGTTTGCTACAGGTTTCTATCTTTCAGCAAAGCATACCTTACACAGCTCGCGCTGGTTCCACAGGATCGCTTTCTATTCCTTGCCCTTACCCTGGATTGCTGCTGAATTAGGTTGGGTAGTTGCTGAATATGGTCGTCAACCCTGGGTTGTTCAGGGAGTGCTGCCTACGTTTATGGGAACCTCTGCATTATCTTCTGGTCAAGTAATGACGTCCATTGGAGGTTTTGTATTGTTTTACACAACTCTTGCTGTGGTAGAGCTTTATTTGATGGTGAAGTACATTCGCCGTGGACCTGATGGAATGATGCAGTATTAATTTTTAGGAGACTCTAATGCCCTTGGATTATGAAACTTTAAGAGTAATTTGGTGGTTATTGCTTGGCGTCTTGTTAATAGGGTTCGCCATTATGGATGGTTTTGATCTGGGTGTAGCGATGTGGCTTCCCTGGATAGCTAAATCGGATATGGAAAGACGAGTGCTTATCAATAGCATAGGTCCAACCTGGGAGGGGAACCAGGTATGGTTCATATTAGGTGGAGGAGCTATTTTTGCTGCCTGGCCTATGTTGTATGCTTTGTCCTTTTCAGGTTTTTATCTGGCCATGTTGGTAGTTCTATTGGCCTTGATTTTACGGCCGGTGGGATTTAAATATCGCTCCAAGATGGAAAATCGGACATGGAGAGCTACTTGGGATTGGGCATTATTTGTTGGCGGTTTTGTTCCTGCCTTGATTTTTGGTGTAGCCATAGGAAATGTGATACAAGGCGTGCCATTTTTCATTGATGATAGCTTAAGACCCTTTTATACAGGTACTTTTTTGGAGTTATTAAATCCCTTTGCATTAGCTTGTGGGGTGGTGTCTGTATTAATGCTTGCTATGCATGGAGCGTTTTTTCTCCAAGTGAAAACGGAAGGGATTCTTCAGCGCCGAGCCAGGATAAATGCGCGAATATGTGCGTTTTTATTGATGGTCTTGTTTGTGGCTTGTGGTTTCTGGGTTCATTATGGTATCAATGGTTATGTCTTATCCAGTCTGGTTCCTCATGATGGTCCTTCTAATCCATTATATAAAGATGCGGTCAGCCAGGCCGGTGCTTGGTTTAATAACTACAGAACTTATCCCATCACTTTAATAGTACCGATTATTGGTTTGGTGAGTGCTTTACTAGCGATAGTACTTGCTCGCAGGGCCGTAATCGCTTTTGTTTTCAGTGCATTGAGCGTGGGGAGTGTTATTGCAACCGTAGGAGTAAGTATGTTTCCTTTCATACTCCCTTCTTCAACCACTCCTAAAAGCAGTTTAATTGTTTGGGATAGTTCATCCAGCCAGCTCACGTTGTTTATTATGCTGATTGCTACGGTAATTTTTTTACCAATTGTTTTGGCATACACTGCTTGGGTTTATAGAGTTTTACGCGGCAAAGTGACTGAGGAAACCGTAAGGGCGAATCAGGAATCTGCTTATTAAGGAGGGTTTATGTGGTATTTTTCCTGGATATTAGGTACTGGCTTAGCCTGTGCTTTTGCAATATTGAATGCAGTGTGGTTAGAGCTTAGGGAAGGCGATAATAAGGAAATTATAGTTGAGGCAGATGTCATAAAATAAATTGACAATGTCGTTTTGAGCCCGGGCGAAGGCTTGCCGTAACCCGGGCGCTCGGAGCCTGTGCGTGTTCAGGTAAGGGCGTCAACTTAAGAGAAAATTGTAGCCTGGATGGAGCGAAGTGTAATCCGGGATCAATGCTCGAATCAGGTTTCGATCCTGGGTTACGGCTGCGCCTTCACCCAGGCTACTGATTTAGAACTAACTTGAGAGAAAAGATTATTCAATACAACCGTAACGCTGTTGGTACGCTTCCAACTTTTTAACTTCTTCATGTTGATTCACATTCTTTAAATAATCAATTAAATCAAATAAATTAATAATGGAATAAACATTGATTCCCATAGCTTTAATTTCTGATAGAGTAGATTTTTCCGTGGCTCCTTGTTCACAGCGATCGAGTGCTATAATCACCGCGGTTAACAAACCACCATTCTCTTTTATTAGCGCTTGTGATTCCCTAAAAGCAGTTCCGGCGGTAATCACATCATCTATTATTACCGTTTTTCCAGTTAAGGGAGATCCAATTAATTGACCTCCTTCACCATGGTTTTTAACTTCTTTACGATTGAACGTTACGGTACAATTTTTACCTTGTTCTGCAAGAGCAACTGCTGTCGTTGTGGCAAGAGGAAGTCCTTTATAAGCCGGACCGAATAAATGTTCAAACTCAACTTTATTGTCTAGAAGTGTTTGTGCATAAAATTGTCCTAACTGGCGTAAGGCATTTCCTTGGTAAAATAATCCTGCATTAAAAAAATAAGGGCTTGTGCGGCCTGACTTTAAAGTAAATTCACCAAATTTTAAAACCTGACAATCCAGAGCTAATTTTATAAAAGATGATTTGGTATGATTCATTATTCATTCCTAAAACAAAAAATTATTGAAAACAAACACATATTTTGTAAAAAATCCTTAACAATCAATAAAAAACTGTTATGCTAATCATAGTGTGCGTGATTGGTCGTGCATGGATAAAGTGCTTATTATAGCGCAGATGACTCATAAGCAAGTGTTTTTTTTTCGGGTCTTTTTCTGTCGTTCTAAAATGAGTAACTAAACTATTAAAAATAACGATAAAAATGTAAAAAGCTTAAGACAAAGGGGATAGCTAATGTCGCAAAGAGAAATAGGCCATGTTAAATGGTTTAATGAAAAAAAGGGATTTGGATTTATTATTAATCAGCAAGGCGATGATATTTTTGTACATTACAAAGACATCCAAGGTGTTGGATTTAAAACACTTCATGAAAATGATCCTGTAACTTTTGTGCTAGATAAAGGACCTAAGGGGCTTAAGGCACAAGAAGTTGTTGTAGAAACCGAATAATACTAATACAAGCCAGATAATTTTGTCTGGCTTGTTGTTTCAATGATTTTCTAAATATTTACTTCTCTCCTCAGCTTCATTCTTTAATGCCTCATTTTTTTATTTTGTAAATTTTAATTTCAGATCAATAAATAGCCAACTGCTGTAAAAAGAAGAGCAGTTATTAGCATTTTCTATATAACCAATAATTAATCATATGGGTCTATTTGTAATTATAATGGTTTAAATGTAAACTTAAATAAAGCGGTATTCGGAGAGAGGACTTTGACTCAAGCTAAAGAAAATAAGGAACAACACCTTGTCCAATCCATGAGCAAAAAAAAGCCACTTGCAGGAAAGTTGGCCTATACGCTTGATGGAATCGATCAAAAATATTTTGCTATTTTAGATGATTATAAGCAGAGGCTGGAGCAAATCACTACTCTTGATGAACTTCTGTATTATCAAAATAAAATAGTTAAAAACCATGGGGATGATATAAAGAACAAATCTAGTCCTGAAGTTTTACAGATGATTTATCAAATGTCCAATGATGCTGTAAAAATACTTGCAGAGGATCCTGGGTATTCTGTATTTGTTTATAATAAACAACCGAATGACCTATCTAAAATCCCTAAAAATGAAATTGCTATTTATTTCGATGAGACGGAAAAATCTTGGAATTTCATTGTGAATGAAAAATCGCATGTGCTTGCTGATCAGGATTTATCTGCACTCATTAAAGAGAACTTAACTTTTACTGTGAGTTTCCCCACCTTTGATAGTTTTGATCAAGTGACAAGTTGCTTGGATGGTGTCAAAAATAGTACGAAAAACGGAAAAGAGGGTAAATCAAATCTTCAAGATGAGAAAAGCACTGAGCGTCAAGTGTTTATAGCCCAGATGTTGCTAGCTATAACGGAGAGAGAAGGTCTTTTAAATGACACTGTAAGTACTCAAGTTCAATCCCCCCCAGCTCAGGATAGCAAAGAGCAAGACAAAGGGGCTTCATATCCACTGCAAGATCGAGTTAGCATCACTGTCCAATCCATGAGCAAAAAAAAGCCACTTGCAGGAAAGTTGGCCTATACGCTTGATGGAATCGATCAAAAATATTTTGCTATTTTAGATGATTATAAGCAGAAGCTGGAGCAAATCACTACTCTTGATGAACTTCTGTATTATCAAAATAAAATAGTTAAAAACCATGGGGATGATATAAAGAACAAATCTAGTCCTGAAGTTTTACAGATGATTTATCAAATGTCCAATGATGCTGTAAAAATACTTGCAGAGGATCCTGGGTATTCTGTATTTGTTTATAATAAACAACCGAATGACCTATCTAAAATCCCTAAAAATGAAATTGCTATTTATTTCGATGAGACGGAAAAATCTTGGAATTTCATTGTGAATGAAAAATCGCATGTGCTTGCTGATCAGGATTTATCTGCACTCATTAAAGAGAACTTAACTTTTACTGTGAGTTTCCCCACCTTTGATAGTTTTGATCAAGTGACAAGTTGCTTGGATGGTGTCAAAAATAGTACGAAAAACGGAAAAGAGGGTAAATCAAATCTTCAAGATGAGAAAAGCACTGAGCGTCAAGTGTTTATAGCCCAGATGTTGCTAGCTATAACGGAGAGAGAAGGTCTTTTAAATGACGCTGTAAGTACTCAAGTTCAATCCCCCCCAGCTCAGGATAGCAAAGAGCAAGACAAAGAGGCTTCATCTCCACTGAAAGATCGAGTCAGCATCACTTATCCATACGGTAAAGAGGGCAAGTCTCGAAGTCATTTTTATACAGTAGAACACTCAGACCCCAAATACAAAGACGAAAAAGGTAATCCACTTAGAGGGGATGCGCTTAAACGATACATTTTAAATGAGTTTAAAAAAGAAGTGGAACAATGCGCTACTCTGGATAAGCTGAATGAGCTTTTTGCACGATTTAAGACTCCTGATAATAAGGAATATAAGATTCTTGCAACGCATCAGCGGCCGCAGTTATTTTGTCAAGGAAAGCCAACCTCTGCTATCCAGGCTGTTGATCAGATGTACCTTGATGCTGTTAAGATATTTGCTCCTAAAGTCGAGTTGAATAGCGACAGTGATAAAAAAGAAGACATTGAGCCGGATTATGAAGGCGGACTTAGTATGAGTTAACAACAATAAGCATTGCATGTAGGCTAAACGAAGTGCAGAGTACACCTTTATAATATTTCAACTCGTTTGCTGCTGCACCTCCAGGTTGTAAACTCAGGATGATAAATATAATTGAACTGCTAGTTAGAAAAGCTTGTTGGGAGAACCTTGAATTGTTTCTTTTTCAAGATATTCCGTATCTATAGGCCCTTTACGAGTCCCCATTACTTCTTCATTTTTTTTGCGTCCACTTTTAGGTTTTTCCCCAGGGAAAAATTTAAATTTTTCTCCTATAGAAGATGAAGTAGTGGTGAGCGCAACGGGGGATTCTGAAGGTGTTAAGCCAGAGGAATGATCTTCCATTTCTTCTATCTCTATAAAGCCTGTAGTGATATCTTGTACATGATGACTTTTATGAGCACCCATGAGTTCTCTATCTTTTGGACGTTCATTTTTAGGTTTTTCTGCACGAAAGAGTTTAAATTTTTCTTCTTCAGGAGATGGAGTTATGGAAGTAGTAGAATTGAACCCTAAAGGCGTTGGTGCGGAGAAATGTTTTTTTTCTATAGTAGGCTTATCAAGTTTTTCAGTACTGCTATGTTTAGAGAAATGTAATTTTTTCACCTCACCAAAAAATTTTTCTTTTTTAGCAGATGGGGCTTCTGGCGGATTCAGCGGCATCATACCGGGCTCGTAATGGTTAATACATTTTATAGCTGACATGTCAAAACCATATTTTTGAGCTTCAGCATAGCTGGTAATTGCCTTTGAGGCTCCTGTGGCGCTTATATCCATTCCTTTTTCGGTCATTTTTTCTATCGTTACTGCCGCCATGGTTTTGACGGTTTGCCTGTAGTGTTTGTCTGCCTCTGGTCTTGTTCCGCTAATAGAGGGATAGTCCACTACCAAAGGATCAATCTCATGACTGTTTCTATCTATAGGACCTCTATACAGTTTCAAATTTAAGGTGACATTGCTTGGAATCAAATCTCGATGTTTTAAAAAATAGGCGTGTAATTGATTTAAAATATCTTCTCTATCGTCGAAAAAATTAAAATTAATAGGTTCATCGGGATGTTCTAAAGATACTTTATGCATTTGAGCATAAAGAACAGTCAGCTTACTTTCATCATGAATCCAGTTATAAAGAGATTTAAATTTTTTCTGACTGAGTTCTTTATAATCTTTATTGTTTTTAGCAAGATATTTTAATGCTTGCTTCAAACAAGTTCCGTCAGGCAGATCGTTATAGATATCACCTAGTAAAAAATTATCGAAAACCCCACCCAGCTCCGCAGCAACCTGCTCAGTTGCTGGATAACAAGACCCTCTCTCATCCGCTGAAGAGTTAGCAAGATCATCCCTAGGAGCCTGGCGATTAGAGCCTATGTAAATAATTTTGCGATTATTTGATGACTTAATTCTATCGAAGAGGATTTTATTGGCCCCAATAATATCTTTGATTTTACTTGATAAAAAAAGATAGTTGGCTGTACACCCATCAAAATCAAAAGAATACACATCATAAGCCACGGTATTTACTCCACAGAGACGAACGGCAGTTAACAGAACGAACAATTATTTTTGCTACACATATAAGCATATTGTTGAATATATTAAAAGTAATCTTTGACATAAAGTGGCTACGGTTGGTTTTTGAGGCTATAACTTAACATAGTGAGATTTAAACCCACATAAGAATGGGTAGCGAGGATCCATTGCAAGCAAATCTATTTTACCTTATCTGGGGGATGAAATTATTATGTACGGTGAGCATCAGAGTTATCTTATACACTATTTTATTTGTTGCAGCAAAACACAGCGCCCATCTTAATAGTTATTCTTGGGTAGGTGTAGCGGTTAATTTCTTTATTATTATTGCTTCATTGTTAACCTATAAAATGCTCGATAAATTTCTACTGCGTCATGTATTTCAACTTGTAGTATTAAGTCAATTTTTGGCTATTCTCTTATTATCCCACGTTGGGATAAATATTAAGAACATATATCCTATTCTAATTATCATTAGTTTATTTATCCTTAATACCATTGAAACCAGTCTGTTTGATAAATCAATTAAAGTTCTTTTGCCTGAGAATATATGGAGCGTGGGTATATCGCTTAGTTTAGTCATTACTGCATTAAGCTATATTATGTCTCCGCTTCTGGCCAATTTTTTGCAAAAAATTATATTACCGTCTCAGCTGTGCTGGATTACTATAGTTTTTTTAACTCTTTATTTTATTGTACTTCATTTTATTAAAAACAATAAAAAGGCGGAGATAACCTCAAACCAAAATTTATCTGATTTTTTTCATTTCAAGTTAATTGGAAGCAAAAAGATCGTTATTCAATTGTTATTATCATTTTCCATTGCTACTGTATGGATAAATTTTATGACTCTTCTTGCCATACCTATTGTCAGTGTGTACCACAGCCAACAATTTATTAGTATAGTGCTGGCCTTTAGTGGTACAGGCCTATTATTTGGTGCAATATCACTATCCTTCTTCTCTTGGCTTCCTTGCAATTCTAACGGATTATTGTTCTGTGTTCTCAGTACCATCGGTTGTATTTTTATATTTCTCCTATTTTGTGACAATTATTTAATTTGTCTTTTATCTGCATTTTCAGGAAGCGTTTTATCTTATTGGGCTTATGGCTTATCACAAAAAATCAGTCAAACCAAATTTGACTCAGAAAAATTGGCCGGCTTTTATACCTTACGCGGCGCATGTAGCGCTTTTTTACTAATCATTTTTTATGTGGTTAATATTTTTTTCTCGGAAAATCTAACCCAATTATCATTCAGTATCATCGGCTATTTAACTGCTTATAGTCTGATTTATACCTACACTTATATATCTCAGAAATACATCTAATTTAATTTAAAATACGGTCCATATTGAACAATATGTTTTGAGAGGCGAAAAACTGGTGTGGGATTGAGGGCATTAGGTAATGCCCTCAATCATTCATTTAAAATTAATCCTCATCTTTAAATTCAAGCAGATCTCCTGGTGCACAATTCAAGTATTTACAAATAGCATCTAAAGTGGATAAACGAATCGCCTTTGCTTTTCCTGTTTTCAAGATCGATAAATTTTGTTCTGTTATTCCTATGGCCTCAGCTAACTCTTTAGAGCGAATTTTTCTTTTAGCCAACATGACATCAATATTTACAATAATAGACATTTTAATACCTAAATAGTCAGTTGCTGTTCATCTTTTAATTGGCAGGCCTCTGACATAATCCAGGAAATTAAAATAATCATGAGGGAGGTCAAAACGATAATGACGCTAGTACCTGATAAACTGATGACCGCAATTCGCTGTCCTACTGGATTGTGCCAGGTAAGAGTTGCTGATAATAATGCTTCATGGAAGGGAGCCAAGAGACAGCCAACAAGAAGGGTGCGTCCAATTTTTTTGATGTAAGTGACGCTGTCCAGATTAAAAATCTCATTTTTTTCATACTGCTTAAACAGTCTAATCAAGAAAAATAAAATGATCTCTGAAACCGTTACTGGAATAAGAGAAATCAAAAAACCCAAGAATTTGGTATTTGCAGAAAGAGGGGACAATATTTTTTGTTGAATGTTCTCCGGAATAAAATGAATCAGACCGCCCCATTGTTCTGTCCCAAGGTTATCTGGCAAAAAAAGCCAAAATAAAGTTAATACCACGGGCGTAGCATAAAACAGACATTGAAAAAAAATACGAAAATAAAAACTGACCCGCTGAATCTTATTCATTACAACCGCTCCAAATAAATTAATCAAAGGAAACTCAAGAGAATATTAGTTAATTTATTATCGTTTTACAATGATAAATTAACTAATTTTTTAAATTATCCAGAATTCGATTCAGAAATTCACGTAGTTTAAGTTGCTCTTCTTCTGTAAAGCCGGAAAAGGCTTGATGGTTTAAACGATCGGCACTTTGAACCAAATCACTTTGAGTGCTTTTGGCTTTCTCGGTCAGATGGATATGAACAACTCTTCGGTCTGAAGTGCTGGGCTTTCTGGTAATAAATCCATCTCTCTCCATTCTGTCCAAGGTTCTTACTGCGGTAGGCTGTTCTACTTCTATTAATTGAACCAGTTCTGACTGGGTTAAACCATCCTGATTAAATAATTCCATCAGGATAAAAGTATAAGCATGATTAATATCATAAGGCTTAATGACTTCATTGGCTCGTTTAAGTAATAATCTGTTGGTTTTTTTCAGTAGAGTAGATAGATACATGAATGCCCTTAAATTAAATAGCTTGCTATATAATAATAAGCTATGTTATTCTGATCAAGTGATTTAGGAGGAGTTTATGAAGAGTTTAGCTATATATCAAGTTGATGCATTTGCTTCTGCCTTATTTAAGGGAAATCCTGCTGCAGTTTGTCCTTTAGATAAGTGGTTGAGTGATGAGCAAATGCAGAATATTGCTGCAGAAAATAATTTATCGGAAACGGCTTTTTTTGTTCCCGAGGGGGAGGGGTTTCGCATTCGCTGGTTTACTCCTAATGAAGAAGTAGCTTTATGCGGACATGCAACTCTTGCTAGTGCTCATGTTCTTTTTGAACAATTGGGATTTGCTGGTGAAAAAATAATATTTACTAGTCTTAGTGGGGAACTGCTCATTAAAAAAACAGCTCGTGGTTTAGTAATGGATTTCCCTGCATTGCCTTATCATGAAATTGAATTTTTGTCCCAATTTCAGTCTTTGAATTTAAAGAAACCAAAGCAAGTGCTACAAAGCCAATTTGATTTGATGTTTGTTTATGAAAATGAAGAGGATGTGAAAGAGGCTCAGCCTGATTTGGATGCAGTTGCTGGTTTGGACTATCGTGGATTGATATTAACTGCTCCTGCAAGTAGTTCAGATATTTATTCTCGCTGTTTTTATCCTGGCTGTGATGTCCCGGAAGATCCAGTAACCGGCTCAGCTCATTGCGTTATTGCACCTTATTGGTGCGAACGGCTTGGTAAGACGGAAGTCAATGCACTACAGGGTGGGCGACGCCAAGGTGAATTATTTTGTGAGGTAAAAGAAAATCGCGTTTTATTACATGGTACCTGCCATCTTTATTTAGAAGGAAGGATCTATTTACCATGAACACATTGGAAACCCCGCGACTTTTATTAAGACCTTGGAACGATGAGGATGTCGTTCCTTTTTATACTATGGGGCAGGATCCACTGGTTATGGAATATTTTCCCAGTCTATGGTCTATGGAGATGGTTAACCAGTTTATTGATCGCATGAATGTTCAATTGATTGATAAAAAATTTACCTTATGGGCGGTAGAAGAAAAAAGCACTAAAAAATTTATGGGATTCATTGGCTTAAATTGTCCTGCCTGGGAGTCCCATTTTACTCCCTGTGTAGAAATCGGTTGGCGTTTGGCTACAGTTTTTTGGGGTAAGGGGTATGCAACTGAAGGGGCTCAGACTGCTCTGGAATATGCGTTCAAACATTTAAAATTGCCGCAAGTGGTTGCTTTTACTGTACCAGATAATCTTAAATCGAGAAGAGTGATGGAGAGAATCGGGATGAGTAGAGATTTTGAGGGGGATTTTCTCCATCCTAAACTGGAACCCCAACATCCATTGGCCAGGCATGTTTTATATAGGATTAAGAACTCTTGTTTTAATCAGAGCTAGCCATGAGTTTTCTTCCAGCACAGGGGCGCCATTCAAACACGTTGATCAGGATTATGAAACAATAAGGTTACTAAACAATAATTTTAGTGCCAAAGCGATTAAGATAATCCCAGTAATTCGCTCTACCCAATGACTGATTTTTTCAAATTTAGCCCTGGTTTTTTTTCCTGAGAGGCTAAAGGCTACAAACGAGAACCAAAGCAACGTTTCTAAGAAGAGGATTAACGCTAAAATTAATTTGTTGGTTAGGGTTATATCTTTAGGGATAAGTACCGAAAACAAGCTAACGCAAAAGAGCATGAGTTTAGGATTAAAGAGATTAGTAAGTAATCCTGTTGAAAATGCTTTCATTGGTTTCAGATCGGTTTTTGAATGTGCCCCACTAATTTTGTCTAAATGACTTTGAGCTTTAAGGCTCTTGTATCCTATATAAAAGAGGTACCCTGCACCTAAGTATTGAATAATATGTAGCAATACAGGGGTTTTGGTAATCAATAACGCCAGTCCAAGCAGGGTATAGCTAATATGGAACAGGCATCCTGACGCAATGCCTAAGGCGGTTAATAAACCACTGCGTCGCGAATAAATAAGGCTGTTTCTGACCGTAATAGCGAAATCAGGTCCCGGACTAATTAATGAGACGAAAAATACAATAAGAAGAGGCAAAAGATTTGTAAATTGCGATAGAGATGACATAAAAAATCCTTACAGCTTGAAAGCGAATTTTAAGCAAGATCATAACTGATTTTTAAGCGATCTTGCTTGATTTTTGCTTTAATTAATCGCACTATTTTTAATTCGTTTAAGTTCAGTAAATGGGTGCCGCCACATGGTTGGAACGGGTAATCTCCAATGCGAATCAAGCGAACTTGTTCTTCTGCAGGTATCGAGTAGGGGAGATTAGGGCAATATTTTGATAACTCATTCCCTGAAATAAATTTAGACTCAAGCCTTAAGTTTTCTTCAATAACCTGCTTTATTTCTTTATCCACTTGGGACAGATCAATGTTCTTAATTGAGTGTTTTGCTTTAAATTCAACATAGGCTTCACCAGGAAAATGATGTCCTTTTACGGCCACCCAATCAGGGTGCATTTTTTCAACAATATTACTTAATAAATGCCCTGCCGAATGGAAGCGGGTGTGAGTTACTCTCTTTTCCTTATTAATCTGACTATTCGCTACACAGCCGGGCTCAAAGATCTGAGGTTGGCGCGTGTAATGACGCACTTGACTGTGGATCATTCTTACATGATGAATTTCAATTAAGGAGTCATTGATGGCAATAACTCCTTGATCTGCAGGTTGCCCTCCTCCTTGAGGGTAGAAAATCGTGTTGTTCAAAGTTAAATAATGCCCTAAATCATCAAGTCCGTGGTTTTGATACGTTGATGTATTTTCAGTTAACAATGGGTTATCTAAATAATTAAGTTTAGTCTTCATAATTAATAAAATTAAGTAAAATATGAAACAACTTTAATTAAAAAATTAATTATACGCAATAAAATAATGGGTTTTTTTATATAAATTATGTAAAATACATAAATGATGAAAGTAATTTAATAATAATGAGGTTTATTATGGAGCCCAACTCTATCGATTTATTAAGACATTATTCCAGAAAATTAGTCCGGGAATTAGGAATGTTGCAACTGGATAAGTTTGATGAAAAAGAACAACCTTCTTATTGGCATACTTTAATAGAGATTAACAAAGAACCTGATCTGACTATTTCCAAACTAAGCCAATTACTATTAATTTCATTACCTACGGTATCTCGTATTGTCTCTGCATTAATTAAAAATGGATTAGTCACCGTAAGAGAGGGTTTAGATAAACGTGAGCGCTTTCTGAGTATTACAGAAAAAGGGAAGGATAAAATTCGTTATATTGATGAATACTCTAATGCAAAAATCAAAAGAGCATTTCATTTTTTAACTCTTGAAGATAGGGCGCAATTGATTCATGCCATTGAAAAATATGCTATGGCTTTGGAGCAAGGTCGTGTCATCCGAGAGCAAGTCAAAATATTAAAGCTGTCAACTTCACGAACTTTACGCAAACAGATTATTTATATGATCGAACAAATTCAGATAAATGAGTTTCATCTTCCTATTACCCCTGAAATAAACTCTCCTATTCTTAAAGCAGAAGATGAATATTATTATCATCAAACCTGTAATTTCTGGTATGCCGTTGATGGCCAGGGGGCAATCATAGGTTGTATTGGATTAAAAAAATTAAACGAAAAACAAGGAGAGGTGAAAAAATTTTTTGTCCTTCCTGAATATCGTGGACTAGGGGTAGCACAACAATTAATGAGTAACTTGATTAAAAATAGCTTAAAACATGGTTTTACTGAATTGTTCCTTGGCACCGTCGAACAATTGAGCGCCGCTCGGCATTTTTATGTGAAAAATGGATTTAAACCCATCGAAAAAGAATCATTACCTCAGCAATTTCAATTGTCGCCGGTGGATACCCATTTTTATGTTGGAGACACTAAAGAGGTGGATAAAACATTAGGGCGGTTATTTTAGCATGGAGGAGAGGGCTACTCTTGCTTGATGTGAGACTTGGAGACAGCGTAAACACCTCCTCAGTCTGAACGGTTAATTATTAACCTATAAGAAATACTCGTTATCAAAATTAGTCTTAATCTGACGTCTATGGGGTATGACCCGCTCTGCCGTGGAGCAAAATAACCAGAAAAGACTCTGTCTAATGCAGATTTCTTATTTACTTTATACTATGACATCAATATTCTTAACTACTTGATTTTTTTTTATTCTGATGGAGTTTTTAATGGGTTCAGGTTTTGCTTACCTGTTGAAAGAAAGAAGATTCTTGCCTCTTTTTCTTACTCAGTTTTTTGGGGCTTTTAATGATAATGCCTTTAAGTTAGCCATGCTAACCATGATTAGTTATCATTTATCTCATACGCAAGATCAATCGGAATATTATCAGGCTCTGGCCGGCGCTTTATTTATACTACCTTTTTTTCTTTTTTCAGCAACAGCAGGTCAGTTGGCTGATAAGTATGACAAAGCCTTGATGGCTCGTTTAGTTAAAGTGTTTGAAGTAATCCTGATGATTATGGGGAGTTTTGCATTTTATAAAAGTAATATTTTTTTCATGATGTTAACGCTTACGGGTATGGGAATCCATTCTGCTTTTTTTGGACCAATAAAATACGCTATTCTTCCTGACCATTTACCCAAAAAAGATATACTGAGGGCCACAGGTCTCATTGAGGCCAGTACTTTTTTAGCCATTTTATTAGGTACAACTCTTGGCACCTTGGCTATTGGGACTACTAATGTGACCCCATTCATTGCCATTTTTATGACGGTCTTTGTTGCTTTTGCTGGTTTGATTTCCAGTTTATTTATTCCAAGTGCTCCATCCAGTAGTGTCGTGAGTTTAAAGATTGATTTAAATATTTGGCGAGCCATAGTAAATCTGTTGAAACAAGCTAGAAAAGAGCCTGGAGTTTTATTAGTCATTTTGACTATCTCCTGGTTTTGGCTTATCGGAGCTGTTCTTCTGACAAAATTACCTGATTATACTCATTATGTATTGGGAGCTAATACTACTGTTTTTGCCGTATTTCTTGCTTTATTTTCTTTAGGCATTGCGTTCGGTTCCTTGCTGATTAGTTGCATTTTACAAGGGCGTATTACTCTTTCCGTTGTTCCCGGAGCTATGTTCTTGCTCACTTGTTTTTCTTTTGATCTTTATTGGGTATCTCCGATTGAAGAGGCCAAAGAACCACTTTTGACTTTATTGTCCTTCTTTACTGATTTTAATCACTGGCGTATTACTTTCGATTTATTTATGTTGGCTCTTAGCGGGGGAATATTTGTGGTGCCGTTGTATGCTTATTTACAAGTTGCCAGTCAAGCAGAAACGAGGGCACGAACTATAGCGGCAAATAATATTTATAATTCCTTATTTATGGTGTTAGGAACTTTGTTGGTGATGCTGTTATTGAAGTTCAAGGTTGCCATTCCTCAAGTATTTTTAATCCTCGGTTTATTAAATATTCTTGCCGCGTCATGTTTATGGATTTTTTTGAAGAAACAGAAAAAAAATGCAGAGGACAGGCCTCATAAATAACCTCTCGACAACTTGGGGAAAACCATAGCTATCCCGATGTTCGAGACGACGTTTCTTGTATTGTAAAATGAACCTGTACGTCTAAACAGTACAGGTTCATAAAGTAAGTTACATCTGCGGGGAACTTGAACCAGGGAGTTGTGTCGGTGAGCTATTATCATCCTTATCCTCATCAGATGATAATGGGGCAAAAATGCTCATAACGTGTGGTTTCGGTCCTTCTTGTCGCGGTGTAACACTTCCATTCGGTTTAAAGTTCAATCCCGAAAATTCTTCAGCTTTCAGTAGCTCACTTAACTGTCTGATACATTGGGTAACATTCAACGTTATTGAGGAGTACGTACGCTTGGGTTTTTCCTCGGAAGGATTTTCAAGATCTTCGGAAGATTTTGCGGTGGGATCAACCAGAACAAATCCTGTTCTAATGATTTCAAATAATTCTGTTCTAAGGCTTTTATTTTTAGTTACAGGATCAAAAATTGCTTCCTGTAAGGTTTCCTCTTCATCCAGTCCATCCGGGTTGATGCTACTACTAGCATTACTTAATATAGCCGATAAGGACTGTATGGCGGCTGGAAGGATTTTCATGTACCACATTTTTAGATTTTGATTCGCCAAATGCTTGTTGGCTTCTTGTTGAATTATTGGATTAATAAAGCGCAATAAAATAAATCCAAGAAACGTCCTCATTCGATTATCATTTTCATTATGAATGTCTTCTCTTTGTGCTAAATCAGCATAAGCCAGACTTAGGAATTTCTGTATTAGAGGAGGAAAATTTTTAGAGGCCAGCATACTTTTCATTACGGTAGAGAATTCTTGCTGTAATGAGCTAATATCAGCTGTCTCGGCGCTAAAACTCTCGGGTGTCATTGCCATTGAGGCTCGTTGTTGAACTTTAATGTTGGATATCGGTTTTGCTAGAGCGTAAAGAGTAGTCCAGAGAAAATCTTTAAACCCCTGACATTCTTCTTTTGCCATATATTGCTGTATTAATATAGGTAAAAGTTTGTTACCCCGGCACCAAGAGTCGCTTTTTTCCCCTTTAAGTAGTTCATCAAAAACATTCAGCAATTCTGATTGACTCAGATTATTGATTAGTACGTCTGCTATCTGCTTATTGGTTTTGTCACAGGCTTCATTTAAAACCTGAATGCCCCAGGAAAATTTGGTTACATCTTTAGTTCGGACAAGAGAGAGCACAAACAGGGTGGCCTTTTCCCTATCACAAGTAAATAAATCATTAAAGTAACCTTCCAGGGTATTTTCATTTTTCTTAGCAGGGATAGAGAGCATTGGAACGGCGCTTAATGTTGGTAACACGTTTTTTTTGCCAGCCAGGGCTGAGGTGGAACGTTTTCTTGTAAGTTCAGCAGATGGTGCTGGTCGCGGCGTTTCGATTTGAGAATTACCTGATGATTTATAAAAACTGATAGCTCTGGTTTTATTAGCATAGGCATCTCTTAATAGAGATTTCGTAGACGAACTCGCTTTCTCCTGTGGTTCCTCTTGAGTTGATGTCGGTTTGCTGGTTGTCACATTTCGGGGGGAAGTTGCTTTCTTCTGTAGCATTGTTTCACTATTTTCACTGTCAGCCAAATAGCCAAGAGTAGCAGAACTCGATTTCTTTTCTTCTCTTGTTTTCTTCTCTCCTTTAGATGTCCCAATAGCCGTAAAAGTACGTTTTACCGTTTCTTCCATAAGAGGACTGCTAACCAGATCAAATAATGCAGGACAAATAACTCCTGCTGATTTAATTTTTGCAATCTTATCAGGTGATTTCAACCCGAGCATAATATCAAAGGCGAGCGATAATTCCAGTCTGAATTGTTGACGAGCCTGATCTGGCCATTTGCCTGTCAGTTTATTTTCAACCTGCGCCAGGAGGGGCGAAATCAGGCCGAAATAAAATGCTGATTTCAATAGAGCATCCTGGCTCGCCTGTAATTGGGTAATTTTGAGATCTCTATTGGCCAAATCTTGCATGGCAATATCTAAAATAGGTCTAAAATGAATTGCTGTATTTAAGACTGAGCTTAAAAACTCAATAAACGCGTCATTGCCAGAACCTTCTTTGTTATTTTCTAACAAGGCTTTAACGCTGGTTTCAGAGCCGCCCAAGATGCCTTTGACAAAGGAATCACATATTTTGTTACACACCAGATCCTGATTGACAAGTAAAGCCAGTGATTGAACGAGTAAACTGGAGTTACGACAATATTGCTCTGTTTTTTCTGCTGCAAAAAATGCACGCATAATCAGATGATTTTCCTCGTTGTCTTCTGCGAAAAAGCCCACGCAAGCCTGAGTTAGATGGTCATTCTGGATTCCATTAATTATTTTAATTAATTTATATAATCCATTAATACTGATCCCATTGAATTTAAAGTTGAGAGGCTTCTTGTCTTTTAAAAGCAGATGAGCTATTCGCGCAATATGGATAACAGTAGTCGCTGTTTCTGCAGATGATGCCAAAAATCTCTTTTCTAAAAGTGCACGTGCTTCACGTATATCTGCCTTAGTAACACCAAATTTTTCTTTTATATAATCTCTGATATTCTCTTTTACATAAGCAATGACATGATCGAAAACTAAAACGTCTCCAGAAGTGATTTTTTTTATTTCTTTTTCACTGGGAGACAGGATTTTTATAAAATCTTCATCTACTTTTTTTGAGGGCAAATCAAAACCGAAAATATTTGCCACTAACTGATTTAAATGAGTTTGTTTTTCTTTATAGGCTTTCTTAAATAATTTTTCCTCCTCAATTAGATTGAATAAACTTTGAGGATTAGTTGCCGTATGGAGGGATTTTTTAAATTCTTCCAGCATGGCAACACCATCATTTAAGCCAAATTTACGGGCTAAACGCTGTGCTTCTTCGATAACACTCAATAGAAGTTGGTATTTCTGTTGTGCAGTAAGTGACATAAAAACAACCTATAACATAAAAAATTCACTAATTAAGCGCATCTTTCTAAAAAAATAAAAATCTGCTCTTGAGTAGGTGCAATAATACACGGAAATTTATATATGTACAATATTTGGCCATTGTTTTAGTCGGATTTTGGACTAATTGAAGCTTTTTTTAACCTCCCCTCAGGGAGGAAAATAGAAACAGTTTTGTTTTCACCAACAGACGGCGGCTATTTTGGGATATTGACTGTATTTAACCAGTCGCGCGCAGGCAGATAATCGGTGTAGAGTTTTGCTTCAGCGCTGTTTTCTTCGGGATGCCAATTATATTGCCAACTTACTTGTGGGGGCAGTGACATTAATATTGATTCCGTTCTTCCTCCTGACTGTAATCCAAACAAAGTACCTCGGTCATAGATTAAATTAAATTCGACATAGCGGCCGCGTCGGTAATTTTGAAAGGCTTTTTCTCTTTGTGCGAAGGGATGGGACATTCGACGAGATACAATAGGAGAATAAGCTTTTATAAAATGATCTCCTATGCTTTGCATCAGGCTAAAACTGTGATCAAAACTAATTTCATTGTAATCATCAAAAAATAATCCGCCAATTCCCCGTGCTTCTTTTCTATGTTTAATAAAAAAGTAATCGTCACACCATTGTTTAAATCTGGGATAAATCTCATCACCAAAAGGTTGGCATGCTTGTTGTGCCGTTTGATGCCAGTGTTGACAGTCTTCCTCAAAACCATAATAGGGGGTTAGATCAAAACCACCGCCAAACCACCACACGGGAGCAGATCCTTCTTTTTCAGCAATAAAAAAACGCACATTTGCATGAGTAGTTGGAACGTATGGATTATCAGGGTGAATCACCAGGGATACTCCTAAAGCACTAAAATTTCTCCCCGCCAATTCCGGTCTTTGTGCTGTGGCTGAAGCAGGGAGTTGCTCACCGGATACGTGTGAAAAATTGACTCCTGCTTTTTCAAATACGTCACCATGGGTCAGCACTCGACTAATCCCGCCACCTCCAGTGGGTCGTTCCCAGACGTCTTCAATAAAAGCAGCTTTTTTATCTAAAACTTCAAGGGTGGAGCAAATAGTATTTTGCAGTTGGAGGAGGTAAGATTTTACCTGTTCAAGGGCATTTGACGGGAGCATTTTAGCGTAGGACATGAGGTACTCCACTTACTGGTAATTGGTTTAATTATTTTATTTTCTCATTCTTTCGAAATTGGCACAATGTTTGCTTTAATAAAACGACTTAAAAACAGGAGTGTTTATGGCCCTTAATCTCGATTCTTATCTGGGGATTCATGCTAAGGCTCTGATAGCCCGAGATCAACGTGCGTCCCAATTAGCGAATAATTTAGCTAATGCTAATACCCCAAATTATAAAGCGATGGATGTAGATTTTAATGATTTGTTAGCTACCAGCATGGGAACGGGTTCTCAACGCCTTCAGGTAACTGCATCTAACCATATAAATACTAATGCTGATTTTAGTACTAATTTGAAATACCGTACTCCGAATCAAACCTCTTTGGATGGAAACACAGTGGATAAAGAGATAGAAACGACTGAGTTTGCCCGAAATGCGCTTAATTATCAGGCAAGTTTAAGTTTCCTGGATAATAAAATAAAATCCATGGTATTGGCGTTGAAAGGGGAGTAATTATGTCATTAAATACAGTCTTTGATATCGCTGGATCTGCAATGAGTGCTGAAACGACACGTTTAAGTACCAGTGCGGAGAACATGAGCAATGCAAATGTCTCCAGAGGAAGCCCCGACGAAGTCTATCAACCCAAATATCCGATTTTCGAAACCGTCCAGGAGAAGCAAAGTCAATGGATGGGCGATCAGATAAAAGCAGGTGTTCAAGTTAAGGGAATATATGAGAGTGATGTTGAACCTACCAAACGCTATGAGCCCAATAATCCCATTGCTGATGAAAAAGGTTTTGTTTACTCATCCAATGTGAATTATGTTGAACAAATGGCTAATGTGATTTCTGCTTCTCGATCCTATCAAATGAATGTCGAATTAATTAATACAACAAAGCAACTGATGCAACGAACACTACAACTGGGTGAATAAGGGGAAAAGGATGACAACAAATTCAGTTAATGGGTCCAATTCTGCAGCAAACCTGGGTTTAAATCAGCCAGATTCTGCTTCAAGAACAAGTTTAGGCCAAAAGGATTTTTTACGCTTGATGGTCGCGCAGGTTAAAAATCAAGATCCAATGCAGCCTCAAGCTAATGGTGAATTTTTATCGCAGTTGGCTCAATTTAGCACTAATGATGGAGTGACGAGAATGCAAGAGTCTTTACAGCAAATGGCTTCATCGCTACAGTCTAATCAGGCTTTGCAAGCTTCTGCTCTAGTGGGGCGCAAGGTTTTGGTTAATAGCGACCATCTAAGTTTGGGCTCTGAAGGGGATGTAAAAGCAGCAATTGATATGCCTTCAGGCCTGAGTAACTTAACTGCATCGGTATACTCAGAGTCCGGGGAGTTAATAAAAACAATTCCTTTGGGGCAACCAACCCCCGGATTTTTCCAATTTGCCTGGGACGGTACAGGGCAAAATAATCAGCGTATGGCGGCAGGCAATTATAAAATTTCTGTTCGTGGTACCTATTCTGGAAAGGAGGTATCCTTAAATACAATGACCTCAGCTAATGTGGACAGTGTCAGTCTTGGGCAAAATGGCGAAGGCTTAAAATTAAACGTTGCCGGAGTAGGCTCAGTATCACTGGATCAAGTAAGACAAATAACAGTATAGTTATAAGTATCTGCAATCCCTTGATTAAGAGGGGAAAATAAAAATTATAAGCAGGAGGCTAATATGGTTTTTAATACAGCGTTAAGTGGAATTCAAGCAGCAAGTAAGGCTTTGGATGTAACCGGTAATAATATTGCCAACTCAGCAACCGTCGGTTTTAAAGGGTCTCGAGCCGAATTTGCAGATGTTTATAATTATAATGCCTATGGTGTAAGTAGAACGGCAGTAGGCGGGGGCGTGAGTCTTTCTCGAGTCAGCCAATCATTTGCTACCGGGGATATATATGGAACAAATAATGCCCTGGATCTTGCAATTAATGGCTCAGGATTTTTTATCCTGAACGACCAGGGAGCTAAAGCTTATACTCGAGCGGGTCAATTTAGCTTAAACAATCAGAGCTATATAGTAAACGACAAGAATCAACGTCTAACAGGATTGCTTGCCGATAATAATGGTAACATCACAGGGGTTTCTGGTGATTTACAAATTAATACTGCGAACATAAAACCTAAAGCAAGTTCTGTTGTGACTGCGGGTTTGAATCTGTATGCTACCAGTACTCCTGCTGCTATTGACTGGACAGGGGGCGCAACACCGGTTAGTGATACTTATAACAATACTACCTCATCAACTGTTTACGATAGTTTAGGTAATTCCCATGTCTTAAGTATGTATTTTATAAAAGCGGATCCTAATGCCCTCGCCGGCGCACCAAACGCTGCGTCACCTCCAGGTACACTGGATCAGTGGTATGTTGCTTTTCAAATTGACAATCAGGATGTTCCTGCTCTTGGTGGAGCTCAGAATACTAATAATCTTTTTAGAGCAAATTTTAATCCCGATGGCTCTTTTGCAGGGGTTCAGGACACAACCAATACCGGATTACCTAATAATTTAATCCCCTTAACCATGAATTTAAACAACGGAGCTAATCCATTAAATTTAAATATTGATTTATCTGCAAGTACTCAGTTTGGTAGTCCATTTGCGGTGCAATCAACATTCAATGATGGTTATACAACTGGAAGTCTGGCGGGATTGGATATAGATGTCAGCGGCGTTATTTTTGGTCGTTATACGAATGGTCAGGCTATGGCTATGGGGCAAATCCAGTTAGCCAACTTTGCGGATCCCGAAAGTTTGCAAAATGTGGGTAATACCAGCTGGGCTGAAACCACTGGTTCAGGCCAGGCTCTGATTGGCGTTGCGGGGACCGGGGGATTGGGTTCAATTAATGCGGGTAACCTTGAGCAGTCGAATGTGGATATAACAAATGAGTTAGTCGATTTAATAACGGAACAGCGTAATTTCCAGGCTAACGCCCAAACGATACGTACAGGGGATGCTGTAACACAAACCATTATTAATATACGTTAGGAGATAAATGATGGATCCTATCCTGTATAACGCCTCCAGCGGCGGTCGAGCTGAGTTTAACAAGCAGGCAATAATCGCCAATAATTTGGCGAATGTGAATACGCCTGGTTTTAAAGCAGACCTGTACCAAGCGCAAACCATGTATATGGGTAATGGTAATAATGCAAGCAGACAAACTTTTAATGTTCAGGGGCCTAATGGTATTGATCTAAGCCCTGGCGAAATAATTCCTACTGGTCGTGACTTGGATGTGGCCGTTGATGGAAATGGATGGATTGCATTGAAAGACACTCACGGACGAGAGGTATATACGCGGGGAGGTAGTTTGCGTGTAGGCGTGAATGGTCAGTTAACTACTGCTTCGGGCAAGGCTGTATTAGGGGATGGAGGACCTATTTCCATCCCGCCAGCCCGATCGATTGAAATAGGATCAGATGGAACCATTTCCATTATTCCGTTAGATGGTAATGTCAATGAATTGGCAGTATTGGATCGGATTAAGCTGGTTACTTTGGATAAGAATAATGTAGTTAAAAACGATGAAGGTATGATACAACTTAAGCAAGGACTTAATGCGCCTGCTGCTGATGCATCAATTAAATTAATTAATGGCGCTATTGAAGGCAGTAATGTGAAAGCGGTAGAGCAGATGGTAGAAATGATCAGTGCCGGTCGGGAGTTTGATGCTCAGATGAAAATTTTATCGACAGTTGATGATAATTCACAAAAATTGGCACAAGTATTGCACGAGTAGTTCCCATGATAATTAAGAATTATTGCAGGAGGCTTTAATGGAACCAGCACTATGGGTGAGTAAATCTGGCTTGGAAGCTCAAGATCAAACTATTGCTACCATTGCGAACAACCTGGCTAACGTCAATACAACTGGTTTTAAAAAGGGCAGAGCTATATTTGAAGATTTGATTTATCAAAACCTCCGTCAGGCAGGGGCACAGTCTACTGCAAATTCGCAGATCCCCACCGGTATTAACATGGGAACTGGGGTGCATTTAGTTGCTACCGAAAAATTGTTCGCTCAGGGCGGGCTGCAGAATACACAAAATTCTTTGGATGTCGCTATAGAGGGCGCAGGATTTATGACGGTCATTATGCCTGATGGCAGTTTGGCTTATACTCGCGACGGTAACTTAAAATTAAATAATGCCGGTCAAATAGTCACCAGCAATGGTTATTTAATTCAACCCACGATGACTATTCCCGCACAAACCGAGAACATTACTATTGGTAATGATGGCACGGTGAGTGTTACTGTAGCAGGAAATAACGCCCCCTCTGTTCTGGGAAATATTCAATTAACCAATTTTATTAATCCAGCGGGATTACAACCTATTGGCCAAAACCTGTTTTTAGAAACTCAGGCAAGCGGGAATCCTTTGACTGATAATCCCGGTAGTTCAGGCTTAGGTACATTATTGCAAGGGAATTTGGAAGCTTCTAACGTCAATGTGGTTGAAGAGTTAGTTAACATGATTCAAGCACAAAGAAGTTATGAGATCACCGCGAAGAGCATACAGACTGTAGATAGTATGCTGCAATATTTAAATCAAGCACTCTAAGCGGATTATATTAATGAGATTATTTGATTGCGCTGTAATCACTTTGATTGGTGTTCTTTTAAGTGGATGTGAGGCTTTAAATCCGCCTAGTCAAGGAACAGATCCGGACTATGCCCCCACATATCCTGATACACCAGATCCCAAACAATTAAGAAAGGTTAGTGGTGCAATTTACAGCAGTGAAACAGCTTTACCCCTTTTTGAGACGCCCAGAGCGCGACATCCGGGAGACATATTAACCGTATTTTTGGTAGAAAATACTAATGCTCAAAAGAATGCCTCGACCGTTCAAAAGAAAAATGAACAGGACAAAATCGTTAATGCAACCTTTTTAGGTAGGCCCATTAGTTTTGGGAGTGGGTACAGCATGGACTTTGATTTAAATAATCAACGGCAATTTACTGGTCAAGGACAATCGCTACAAAATAATCAAATGACAGGAAGTATCTCGGTTACCGTAGCGAAAGTATTTCCTAATGGAAATATGGTAATTCAAGGCGAGAAGTGGGTTAACATTAATCAGGGAAAAGAGTACATACGATTATCGGGTGTCGTTCGTCCACAGGATGTTAAAGCCGATAACTCTATTACTTCTGATCGAGTAGCAAATGCCAGAATTTCTTATGGCGGCACTGGTCAGATTAATAATGCTAACGCTCAAGGTTGGCTAGCCCGTTTTCTGTGGAGCCCTTTATTCCCAACTTAATTTTGAATTGATTGGACGTATCTTTTATTATGGATGTAACTAAATGTGATTCCGGTTGTGGAAGTCCGTCGATCATTGGATTCGATGTTCTGTGCCTTGTTCGGCCTTGTTGCATCAGCAAAATTTGCGCACATAAGTCGAAATAGTTTTAAGTATTCATAGCAGTAAAGGGTTTGATTCCGATAATTATAATAAGGACTGTAAAATAATAACTTCGACAAGGACAGTAATGCGGCCACGAATGCTGATTATTACAAGATTGTTAGCACTATATTTGATAACAGGCCAGGTTTTTGCTGAGCGGATCAAAGATATTGCTACTTTAGCTGGGGTTCGTACTAACCAGTTAGTTGGCTATGGCTTGGTAGTCGGGTTAAATGGTACAGGGGATAAATCCGGTACCAAATTTACAGAAGACAGTTTTGCCAATATGCTCACTCAGTTAGGAATAAACATTCCACCAGGACTCAAACTTAACTCCAAAAATATTGCTGCGGTAATGGTGACGGCCAGTTTGTCTACTTTTATGAAAAAAGGACAAACTATGGATGTTAATATTTCATCTGTGGGGGATTCAAAAAGTTTATTGGGCGGTACCTTGCTGCTTACGCCACTCAAAGGAGCCGATGGGCGTGTCTATGCTATGTCTCAGGGAAACGTGGTTGTTTCAGGTATCAGTGCCTCCGGAAGTGACGGCTCAAGCGTTACCGTAAATGTACCCAGCGGAGGGCGAATTCCAAATGGTGCTACCGTAGAAGCAGATATTCCAAATCCTTTTTATTTTTCAAAATCACTGACTTATAATTTACATAGTCCTGATTTTACCACTGCGAAACGGATGAGTGATGCCATTAATGAGTTGATGGGCCCCGGAACCGCAAGAGCTATGGATGCTACTTCTGTCGTAGTGACTGCCCCTAAACAATTGAATCAACGGGTGGATTATGTCTCTGTTCTGGAAAATATAGAATTTAAACCTGGCGAGCCAAACGCCAGAATCATTATTAATGCGCGCACTGGAACTATTGTGATATCAAGTAATGTCATCGTGAAATCTGCTGCCGTGTCGCATGGTAACCTGGTGGTGAGCATTACTGAGACCCCAGTGATCAGTCAGCCTAATGCTTTTGCTGGAGGTCGAACAGTTCAGACTCAGCAATCACAAGTTAATGTGGACCAAAAAAATAATCATGCCTTCGTACTTCCCAAGGGAACAACATTGAAGGATATAGTCAGAGGAATTAATGCGGTAGGAGCGACTCCTGCTGATGTGATATCCATACTTGAAGCTTTGCAACAGGCAGGCGCATTGAATGCAACGTTAATCGTTATATAAAGGTGATAACATGGAGTTACAAGGTATTGCTACCAGCGACTTTCAAGGTTTAAATGAATTAAAAGTGCGGGCAAAAAATGATGCAAAACAAGCCTTGCCTGAGGTTGCAAAGCAATTTGAAGGAATATTTTTACAATCAATGCTTAAAAGCATGAGAATGGGACAACATTTTCTTGATGAATCCAGTCCTTTTAGCGGAAAGAATCAGGCAACTTTCCAAGAGATGCTGGATGCACAATATGCAAGTAATATTGCCAATTCTAAAGGGGTGGGTTTTGCTGCCATGCTTGCAAAACAGTTACAGGGAACCGTCGGTGGGGGCGATCATAAAACCGCAGATGCGGTTCAAACCAATGTTAAAAATACGTCATTTTTAAATGAGCCAGCGAAAATAAAGGAAACATCCACTGCAGGTATTGATGATTTTGTTAAGTCTATTTGGCCTAAAGCAAAAGAAGCTGCATCAGTGATGGGACTTGATCCGAAGATCTTAATTGCCCAAGCCGCTTTAGAAACAGGATGGGGAAAATTTATTGCTAAAGATGCAGATGGAGCGAGTAGTAATAATTTATTTAATATTAAAACAGGGAATAACAAAGATTTTGAATCAGTTAAAGTTAAAACAACCGAGTATATTGCCGATACACCCATTAATATGACTGAGTCTTTTAGAAAATATTCGTCAGTAGAGCAAAGTTTTAATGATTATGTTTCTTTAATTAAAGGAAGTGAGCGTTATCAAAATGCTTTAGCGCATGCTGGAAACCCGGAGCTTTATGTTAATGAACTACATAAAGCGGGTTATGCCACCGATCCAATGTACGGTAATAAGATCTTATCGATTTATCATGGAGAGGATTTGAATCAGGCAATGCAACGATGCGGAATATCAGGGCAAATCTGATCATTTAAAGCGAATACGATTAGTTTAGGGAGTGAACGAGTATGTCCATATTGAGCATAGCCAATTCAGGATTGAATGCATTTCAGAGCGCATTAGCTGTAACTGGAAATAATATAGCGAATGCCAAAACCAGAGGTTATTCGCGACAAACGATTAATTTTACTCCCAGTCTTTCGCAACGATTTTCCAGCTCTTTCATTGGTACTGGAGTATCAGTGAATTCAATTTATCGCAATGCCGATCAATTTGCCAATTATCAGGTTAGAAATACGCAAAGTTTTAAATCGCAATATGAGACTTTTTACCAGCAGGCATCGCAGATTGATAAATTGCTTTCCCAAGATGGAACCAATATTTCAACGTCGTTACAATCATTTTTTGACGCCCTGGGTCAATTGAATAACTCTCCTGATACAGGTGCTTCTCGAGATGTTACCTTAAGGCAGAGTCAGTTATTAGTACAACAGTTTAATTTTTTGCAAACAAAACTGGATGAGTATCAAAATAATTCTACAGCTCAAATTTCACAGGCGACTCAGCAGATAAACCAAATCACTCGGGGGATTGCTGATGCTAATCGCCAATTGATGAGTACTCCTGACGCGCCCGAATTGCTCGATCAACGGGATGAGTTGCTAAAGCAGCTTTCTCAATTTGTAGATGTAACCACATTTGATCAAGGGGATGGGACAATTAATGTGGGGATTGCCAGTGGAGAAATGCTGGTAGCAGGAACAGCGCAACGAGATCTGGTTGTCTCTTCCGATCAATCCAATACGGCAGGTACCAAGGTTCTTTTGGGTAATGGGGCCGGGCAATTGGATATTACCTCCAAATTAACCTCAGGCATGATTGGTGGTTTGTTGACCTATGAACAGAGCGTCCTAGGCCAGGCCAGTCAGATGATAGGCCAGATGGCTATAGGATTAGCGCAAAAATTTAATGCCCAGCATCGGTTGGGCATGGATATGAATAATCAATTGGGCAAGGATTTCTTTACTGACTATAACTCGCTAACCCAACAATTAAATCGGTCTACTGCTTCATCTAATAACACTGGAACAGGGGTATTGTCAGTAAACATTTCCGATATATCTCAAACTCAATTAAGCGACTATCAGTTAGTCGTAAGTGATGTACTAACAAATCAGATCCGGGTAATTCGTCAATCTGATGGGGAATCTACGATACTCAATTGGTCCAGTAATCCGCCTGCTCCTCCTGCAGGACAAGTCGTGATTGATGGTATGACGATTACTGTCGATGATATTGCCAATCTTGCCAATAAAGATACTTATACACTTACCCCAACTCGCGGTGCAGCGCGTGACTTTGCCTTACAAATTACCGATGCACGCCAGATAGCTATGGCTTCTCCAGTAGTTACTTCGGCTTCATTAAGTAATACGGGCATAGGACAGATTGCATTAGGTACGGTCTTTAATACAACCGCAGTGAATAACCAATACCGAATTGATTTTATTTCTGATACGCAATTTAATTTGGTTGATCTGACTAATAATACGACCACAGGTCCTCTTCCCTTTGTTCCTAACAGTGACAACACGATTCAGATACCAGATGCCCTTAATCCATCATACTCTGTAGTTTTATCTGGTATACCCAAAACGGGAGATCAATTTACCGCCAATTATAATGCAGGGGGAATAGGGGATAACCACAATGGTTTATTACTCGCGGGTCTACAAAGTAACAAATTTTTTTCTGGTGGATCAGAGGGGCTTTTTGATCGATATTCCGATTTACTGGTTGATGTAGGTGGTCAAACCAAACTGGCAAAAAATAGTTATGAAGCTTCAGACATCTTGTTTAAACAGGCTGTTGATTATCAAGACAGTATTAGTGGGGTGAATTTAGATGAAGAAGCTGCCAATTTATTAAAATTTGAGCAAGCTTATGAAGCTGCCGGGAAATTAATGGCGGTTGCCAATCAGATGATTAATGTATTATTCGATATGATGAGGTGATAAATGCGTATTTCAACGAATCAAATTTATGAACGTGGATTAAGCAGTTTATTAATTCAGCAGCAAAAAGCCTCCCAGTTGCAAGAACGACTCTCCAGTGGCTTAAGAGTAGAGTCACCTGAGGATGATCCTATTGCAACAGCTCAAATTGAACTAATGAATCAACGGATCAGTACTACTGAATTACTACAAAAGAATCGTCAGAACGCCGTAAGCGCGCTGACTTTGGAAGAGGGCATCCTGGGGAGTACCGCTACCGCATTGCAACGGTTACGAGAAATTCAGGTTCAGGCAGCCAATGCCTCTTTATCTGAAGACGACCGTAAGTCTCTAGCTGTAGAGGCCAGTAATCTCTTAGGTCAATTACACGATTTTGCCAATACAAAAGACGTTAATGGTAGTTATATGTTTAGCGGGGGGCAGGCTGCAACTCAACCTTTTTCTTTAAACTCGTCTGGACAATATGTTTATAACGGAGATAGCACACAGCGTTATCAAGCGGTTAGTGGCAATTTGCAAATGGCAATTAATGACACGGGTGATGACATTTTCATGCGTATATTTAATGGTAACGGTACTTTTGCCATATCTCAAACCACAATTCCTCCTAATGCGGGCACTGCTTCAGTGAATACGGGTTCAGTAGTAAATCCTACGGCTTACGTACCTGATAATTATACAATGAGTTTCGCATTAAACAGCCAGGGGAATCTTGTGGTCATGGTAAGCGGCGCTGTAAGCGGCAATGTAATCCCACCGACGGGGTTACCGGATGATGCTCCATTATATCAGGATGGTTCATCCGTCAGTTTTAATGGGATGACGATGACTGTGAGCGGCACACCGCTTCCAGGGGATTCTTTTTCTATTACTCCTGCCCAGAATGAATCAATTTTCGCGACTGTGCAAAGCATGATTGCCAATTTAAACCAACCTTACGGAACACCTGTTGAAAAAGCAGCAACACTGACCCAAAGTAATCAATTGCTTGCACAATTAGACAGTGCTCTTAACAATGTTTTAAATTATCAATCTGATGTAGGGGCACGTTTAAACCAACTTGATTTAGCAAACGATGTAAACACTAATTTACTTCTGGTAAGTCAAGAGACACGCAAAAAGCTACAGGAAAATGATCCGGTAGCTGTTGCAACTGAATACAATTTACAATTAGTTAACTTGCAAGCGGCACAACAAAGTTTTGTCCGCATCCAGGGACTATCGGTTTTTCATTATATGTAAGGGGCTGAGGAGTTTGTAACCTGGGTGACACGAGGTGAAACCCGGGTTTCAGATCTAACGAGCCTCTATCCAGACTACTCACTTATTTGCGGGCTCCTGCCATGCGGCCTGGTTGCAACCACGCAAAGAATTTATTACCAAACAAACCGGATAAAGAAACTACCCCTACGCTAATTTATTAGTGTTATTACATAGCCAAGAACACTTGAAGAAACCTGGTTGCGAGTAAATCAGGTTACGTTTGCTTAATCTTACCTTAATGTGAGTGGTTTAATATTATATCATAGTGTATAAATTAAACCCACAAAGGGATGAGGGGGTTGTATGCAAAGTAAAGGTGAGATTCTAAAGCAAGTGGTAGCAGACACACAATGGGGCAATAAAAAAGGAGTGACCACAATTATTTTAGGGGAGGCTTGTGGATATCCTTTGGGGCTTATAAAGAGCAGATCTTGTAAGCAACCTATAGACTTCGATGCTTTGTGTTTAAACAGTGGAAAGGATGACGGGAATAAACTTGGATTTATTGATTTCGTATTTGATCATAAAACGGGCTTTATTGGAGTAACCTTTAGTAAGAATCTTAATCCATTTGGACATGACGGAATTGCTAATTCCTTGCAGTCTGCTGGCTGGACAGGAAGTGACCCAAGACGAGCTGCAATTGTCGGCGGCCGAATTGCATTTCTAAATGGTACGTTTGTCAGTACAGAATGGAGTGGTCATTACGGAGAGCTGTGGAATGCAAATATCATTGGACATTTTCAAAGTGTTTTTTATTGGACTACAAAACAACCCATTCAGCATATTAAGTGGAAGGATGACGCTCCAAAAGAAGAGGGCGCAGTGGCTGTTGCAGTAGCTGGTCAGGATGCAGAAAAACCTCAAGCGAGGCTGTTGGTGAGTTGTGGATTTTTTTGCGTTAATAATCGCACCACTAAGGACGGTGTTAAGGCCAATACACCTTTGATAGATGAGCTGTCCGACGTAGTCGTATCCTATTTGCCGAAAAAATGATGGGGCCCGGGGCATACGGTCTGCCTAGCAGGCGTGATGCTGGATTTTGGTGCCGCGAAACAAGAGCATTTTCCCCATTACGCTGTCGCCTCAGGGCATCAATATAACCTTTGCTCCTGTTGAAGGTTCTGCTAAGGGAGTATTACCCTCTAAAAATGCTGACAATCAAAATCAACGTTATCGTGGCTATCAAATGGGTTTCACTCATAATGCAAGTGGGAAAGTAATCGATCTGGTTAATTTTCATTTAAATTACGAATATGATCATCGCCAAGATCTCATATGATTGCAACCAGGCTTGCTTAAAAAGGTGGGGGGCTTCCTCATTTATAACACTTTTGCTACTGGCTTAATTTTTGAAATTTTATCCGCAATCCGCGTTGGCTCAGGCAAGCGATATTTGGTTAAACACTGGAACACCAAATCCACTGCCTTTTCTTGTCCAATCCTGTGTCCTGGGGAAATAAATAGTGGTTTTACTTTATCTTTGGGGCGCAGAACCGTACCTATTTTTATCCCTTTATCAGTCAGCTCGTTCCTGCTACCTTTTGTAAGATTGGGCTCCCTATACTGGCCGGTAAGTTTTGATTTCGCCACACCTATAGACGGGATATCCAGTAATACTCCTAAATGAGCTGCAATACCCAACCGTCTTGGATGTGCAATGCCGTGTCCATCAACCATTAGCAAATCTGGTTTTACTTGCAGTTGATTAAATGCTGCTAATATAACGGGAATCTCTCGGAATGATAAAAGTCCAGGCACGTAAGGGAAATGAGTAGGTAGTTCTGCTCTTACGATATCAATGGGTGTTAACTCATCCATCTTCATAATAACAATAACGGCAAAACTCAAATTATTTTTGATATCGTAGCTGCAATCGATCCCGGCAATATATTCTATCTTGGCAAAATCATCGTATATCCTCACCTCACCCCTAAGTTTTTCTTGGATAGCAATGGCTTCTCTTGCATTTTGGGGCCAACAAATATCAGGAATGGACGCTTTAGTTATCATAAAAAATCCTATGGAGTGGATTAATTTTGTCTCAATTAGCAACTACGCAATCAGGAATCCTATCATTTGTGTAATAGATATCAAAAGAAAATAATTTCATGATATTTGAATAGACAATCAGATCCCATGATTAATCGCTAGCAATACATTATTGGCATTTAGCGTATCCTGGTTGCTTGCAACCAGGATACGCTTGCTGATGGAGAGGGGTACCTCGCTACAACATTGGTTGACTTATAATTAAACAAAAAGTATAATTGTTCGCAGCTGATTGGAAATTCAGTTGAGCTCGCGACCTATCTTCTCCTAAGGGACTAATGGAGAACTGGTTCTCCCTAGCTTTAAGCATTAAACGGGTTCGTCGCTGAGGTAAAGACTTAATGGATGGTAAAGTGTATTCATACATCTTTTCTCCTGGGGCTTTGGTTCAGCGAACTAGCTTTTTTCTTCGCATCATCGAACTCTTTAAGTCTTGTTTATTCCTTAATTGGTACTCTCGATAGACATTAGCACTATCGTCTCAAACAGAATAAACGCCTTCAATGCCGATTGAATCCCTTTTCATCTTTCATAGATTAAATTGAGGAGTTCATGAATGACCGTTTCTAAAATAGAACATAATATTATTTTTCCAAGAAAAATCCAAAGGGGGCTAGGGTTTTTGAATCAATTTCCCCAAAAACGTTTTTTCCAATTATTTGTACACGGCGATGTGCATCTTAGAGAAAATGGCCAAAATGGATTTGAATCGCGTGAGCCTTATTGTGTCAGGCGCTTCTATGATGGCTTTATCCACGCAATTCATAATATTAACGGCCCTCTCTCCGTAAATCTTTTACTTGAAATTCATGCAGCTGCCACGAAGGGACTGCAAGGTGAGTTCAGAACTACTAGGATAGGAAAGTTTCGTAATTGTCCAATGCAAGCAATTACGTTTGATAAAGATATGTGCACCATAGAGGGCATTAAAGAACAGATTAGAATAGGAGAATCATACGAGGGAGGAAATATTCTTGGTGGATCGATAGAGGTGTATAGACCTGATGTCTCTAGAAAGATTAATCTTTTATCTTTTCGTTATTTTTCCATAGTGAGTAAAGCACAAGCGATATATGAGAATAGCAACCAAAGTCCTCTTTATTTCACACCACCGTCAAATACTGCATTATTAGCTGAGGAAGCTCAAAAAATCATTGACGACTACTTAACTCAAATACAGGAAGCTCAGAATACTGATGCTGAACTATTGGCAATTGTATGCTGTGCGAAAAGAATGTTACTACTTCATCCTTTTGAAGACGGTAACCTACGCGTATTTGTTAATATCATGCTCAACTTTTTGTTAATCCAACGCGGATATCCTCCCTGTATTTTTTATAATCCAAATGTTTTTTATTTATTTGCAACAAAAGAGTTAGTTGAGGTAGTAAAAATTGGCATTATGGATAGTATTTTTGTTATAAATAACCCGACTATGCCTTTATTTGGATACGATGTATGTGATGAGAAATATATGACAGAAACCCGAGAGTTGAAGCGAGCTATTCGGAGGGAGAATAAAACGTATTCGACGTTTCAAGAAGAGCTAGATACTAAAACTCAAGAGTTGGAACAAGATTTTTACACCTCCATAAATCCTGCTGTTAAAATATTCCATCAAGTCGCAACCCAAGGACGTATAGAAATCCTTGATGAAATGCAAACAATCGAAATTTTACAGGCAAGAGGCCCTGAAAATACAACCACTCTTTTTAAAGGAAAAACATTAATTCAGTTAGCGTTTTTAACAAACCATTGTGATTTATTATATTCTTTGTTAAACGATAATCCTCAACTGATTAATGAAAAAGATTTATCAAATAAAACTATCGTACACTATGCAATAGAACATAACCAACTTGATTTAGTCGCTTATTTATGCAGAAATCCCTATTTGGACTTGGAGTGTGAGCCTATCAGCTATTTAAACTTTGCCGTTATGAATAATGATTTAGAGGTCGTAAAAATATTGCTTGAACATGGGGCTGTGGTAACCGAAGACTGGTATAAATTCATACCTGGCGAGAGCGTTAATAAAGAAAAACTTCACGATTTATTCACTGCATATAGTGCTGGATTGTCTCACAGAAGCTAAGCTATAAAAGCACATAATGCGAGCACTTTTTAAATTTGTATAGAGAATTAAGGATCATTTGAATTATATTCATTACAATCCAGTGAAATATCAATTGGTTCAAAAGATGGGGGATTGGCCTTATTCAAGTGTTCATAGCTATATAAGAGAAGGCATTTTACCAAAAGATTGGGGGGGATTTCATTGTCTGCTTTATATGGGGATTTTGATTAATCAAAATCCTGGTTGCTCGCAACCAGGACTTCCATCATTTGTATAAAGAAAATAATTTTATGATATTTGTTAATAGACAATCAAATCCAATAGTTAATCGCTAGCAAGACATTATTGGCATTTAGATCAAGACGAGCATATCCGTTAGGATCTACTAAGCCATAGATACTGGGTATTTTCATTTTGATAGCATTTCCATAATTTACATAAGAATATTCTGCGCGCAATGACCAATTTTGCATAAAAGCCCATTCGATACCTGCGCCTATTAGCGAACCGGCTTGATTAGTATTTTTGGAATAATAGTCCCCCCCCTCATTTGTATAGGCCAATCTTACATTAGCAAAGCTGACTCCAGCTGTTAAATATGGAAGAAGAAGGCTTTTATTCCAATTAACGGCACTACCCACTCGGCCCTTAATAGAACTTTGCATCTTATTCCTAAATGAGAAGCGATCAGAAACATTGAGATTATTGGGGCAGTTACAACCTAATGTAACTTGTTGATTCGTGTTAAAGGTGGCATTAGCTTCTATGCCTGATACAAGGTAGTTGGGAAGTTGATATATATAGCCCAATTGTATACCAGGAGAGTAAGTTGAAAAATCTGAACTGGTATTACACGTTTCACTTGGGTTAGTAAAACCTAACTGTTGCGATTTTAATTGGACATTGCTAAAAACAAATCCCTCATTCACGCCAGCATAAAGTCCAGTCCAATTCTTTAATAATGAATAGTTGGAGGAGTCATTATTAGCATAAATTGTTTCAATCAGAGCCATTGCTATCATAACACTCTTAGCCATTATCGAAAGTTTATTCATGGTGCGATTACCTTTAAAGGATTAGAAACGATACCATCTTTTGTGCCAATAATGGTACAGGAACCGTTTTTACCATGCATCTTCAGATAGGTTTGAGAATTGGTCTGTCCAATTTGACAGGTGACATTACCAGTCCGGTTGGTAATAGTATAAATGGTGGAACCAGATCCTGGTACTGGTAAAGGTCCCAGGAGAACGGGCCTGCCACAACAAACAACGGCAGGATTCAGGATAGGAGAGCCATTTACTGTGGCTGGTATGTCAACGGACGTAGGAGGTGATGGGGGAGTGGGGTAGCCTAAAAAATCAAATTGCACGTATGTAGGGGCTCCGGCTGGTAGATAGGAGAGTGTATAAAGCGGGTTTTGTCCTGCAAATATGCCAGAATTACCTGTAAATGTGACGGAATCAAAGGTTCCTGTAATGCCTGATGAAGTGAGTAGGATGTATTGGCCTGGCTGAGCGTTTGGAGTCAGGTTGATTTCCAAGGTACCTGCTAGTGTTGCGGATCCAGTAACGGCAACTAAAGAGGTGCCGTTGGAATCAATATTGGTATGAACAAGGCTTCCGAGGGTGCCGTTAACTGGATCTGCTGAATTTAGAGCCAGGCTGCCAAGGGTAAGCGTTTGTCCGATGTCTGGAGAAATCGTCCCGGAATTGGCAAAGACATTTCCGGTCACGATTCCGCTTCCGCTGAGCGTACCTCTTTGTGAGCTGAAGCTGCTGTTTCTGCAGACGAAAACAGGTGCTTGATCGATCTGTCCATTCACTTTGAAATTCGCATTGTTAACTATGACGGATCCTTGATAATCCGTCGTGCCGTTGTATACAACAGTTCCATTTCCTCTAATACTGACATTGGTTCCGCCTGCGCCGAAAACGGTATCATCGGTAAATGCGACCTCCGTCCCGAGGGTCAAAAGGTCACCTGCTCCTTGCGCGATGAGTGTGAGAGAAGAACCTGTACGCAGGAAAATACTATTTCCCAATGCTGAGCCATCCAAGCCATCTGCCCCCCCGGGGCCGCCAGTTCCGTGAGTTCCCGCTTGTGTCGAATTGTTGGGGGTGTTGAAAGTAGTCGGAACTCCCGAGAGTGCCTGTACAGTGAAATTTAAATTACTATCCACAAAAATAGCAGCGCCAAGACCGCTTCCTCCACCTCCGCCACCGCCCCCAAAGCCGGAGCCGTAGGTATTGGCGCCAATCCCTCCGGCTCCTCCACCAAGATTTCCTGTATCAGTTCCACCTACAGCAGTGGGGCCATTAGAGGGGCCACCACCTCCACCGCCGCCTCCGCCAAGAGAATTGCCGCCCTCCGCAGGCGTCGTACCCGATTGGTTGACTCCACCGCCACCGCCGCCACCGCCAAGTCCTCCCGAACCACCTAATACAGCATATGCTGTATCGTAAGCACCGGTACCAGCGCCGCCTCCACCGCCACCGCCATAGCCGCCATTTCCAGATTGTCCATCAACTTCATTAGTAATATCTGTTACGACGACCCCACCTCCGCCGCCTCCCGCCCCATCTCCTCCATTACCTCCGGAAGGTACGGGATTCTGTCTGCGTAATGGTGGTATAGAGCCTTTAGGCTGCAGTCCATTCGTCCCAGAGCTTCCTCCTCCGCCTCCTCCAGGCGCTATAGCAGCTCCACCACCACCTCCTCCCGCATTGTTTCCTCCACTATTGCCTCCTCCACCAGAACCAGCAGTAATGGTAAGACCATAACCATTTCCATCCTGTCCAGGGTTTTGATCTGAACCACCATTCCCTAGATTTGTAAGCACTCCTAAGGTGGCGAGGGATCCCAGACCGCCGCCGCCACCGCCCCCACCGCCAATGCCGGATGGGTCGTTAGTCGAAAGAGTGACATCCCCACCATTACCACCAAAACCTCCGCCTCCAGCCCCCCCGGTAATTCCTGTAGTTGTAATAGAACCTCCATTACCGCCCAAGCCACCACCCCCGCCGCCTCCCTCATTACCTGTAGAAGAGGAGCCTAAATAATTTCCTCCATTTCCACCAACAGCAGAGCAGTTATTTATCGATACATTCATCAAGGTGATTGAAGGATTCGAGCCATTTAAAAAAGATTGCGGTGCGTAAATAGCTCCTCCAGCACCCATGCCACCGCCGGCCCCCGAAATTCCGTCTCCACCATTACCTCCTTTTGCGGTCAGATTTTGAAAGATCATGTTTTGAATCGTCACATTCCCCATTGGAATGAAAAAGCCGCTGTAGGCGCCATTGTTACCGTCAATTGTGACTGTAGGAATAGAGCCTGGGTTGCCAATAGTGATATTCACAGGATTTAAGGAGTTATTAATAATTGGAAGAATTCCATTGAGTTGAATAGTCATTGGAAAGGCAAAAACAATCTCATAATCATCGGGTATCGTTTGTAAATCATGATTCATTGAATTCAACCAATATCTCAGATCGCCTATCTCTCCTATGCCACCCGGATTATTGTCTGAGCTTAGTGTTACAGTGAGCGTTGTTAATGCGTACAAAGAATGAGAAGCGAAAAGAGAAATACAAAAAATCCAATCCTTGAATTTGAGCATGAGAAAACCGTTATATTTTTGTTTTTAGCATCCTAATATGTAAAAAAAGATTATTCAACATTTAAGTTGGGAAGAGGGAAATATTGATTATCTTAAATAATTTGTTTTATAAATTATGAGGTTAAGAAAATTAACGTTTTTCTCATGTCCCAAGTCGAATATTGGATTTTTTCTCAAGCCTTCTGAAGACGTATGATAAAAACCGTTCATGCACCATGATTAGCAAGTGTAACCTGTTGCTTACAACCAGGCTACGCTCGCTAAAAATGTAATTCGGAAGGGGATTTGATAAGTGTCCCGATACATCTCTATGTATCCCCATGCAAATCATACCCTTATAAATAGAAGGCTTTCCTGCTTTTTAATTACATGGAAATACACTGTTATATAAATAGGGCGCTCTATTCGCTATTTAAAAGAAGATTTAGATATTTGGTAGGATCACCAAAGAAAGCCGTAATCCATGCGGCTTTCTTTAATTGTTAATTTCGTACTCAATTAGCTCATCAAATGTCATAATTTTTAATTCTGGAATTATATAATCCGCATGTTTTTTTAATTTCTTCTCATCAGTTACAAAATAGGAGCATAAAGAAGCATCAATCAAATGGCGAAAGTCATCTGTTTTGTCTTTAGATGGTGGGGATTTATAGTTACGTGCTAGATAACTCATATATAAATTGGCTCTAATAGCAGTTTTGATTACAGCAAGATCATTTATTTTTAATATTAATTTTTCCGCGTAGAATTTGTTTAATGTTAAATGACATATTCCTTTGATTAAATGAATAATATTATCTCTTATCCTCGTTGTATCGCAATAAAACTGCTCAAAGCTTGTAATTTTAGAACATGTAAACAAATGGTTCCATTGGTTTTGATTATTTTTAATTTCTGATTCTCTTGAGCGTATCCTATGTATATCTATTTTAGATATATCTCCTTGAGAAACTTCATAAATTATTTTATTTAAATAAATTAGCTTATCTTCGTTGATTAGGAAGTCACAGTCATTTTCATAAATTAATCTATTAATTTGCCTTGCTAGTAACTCTGATGTAAGACAAGAGTATGTAGGATTTAAATCTTTAAGAATGGAGAATAATGCTATCCCAATCTTTGTATTTTTAACATTGTCAAAGGTTCTCGCTATTTCATAACACGTATGAAAATTCACAATTGGTAATAATTTTTTTTGCGATAATATGTCGGCCAGTTGCTTTCCTGAATAGCCTTTATAGAAACATGCATTTATTGCATTTGTTTCTAATAGTGCAGTTTCCATGTGTACTTCGATCCATTAATTTGAAGTATATTTTAATTATAGGAAATTTTAATTATTAATAATCATAATGTGCTTAGGAGGAAGTAGATCTTCTTCTATAGAGATGTAATCAAATTTATCATTACACATTCAATTTGCACCCTGGTCGCACCCTGTTATTTCTTTTTTCTAGGCC
>NZ_JAJKBJ010000023.1 GCF_023618015.1 Legionella maioricensis | reverse complement strand
GATCACCCCGCATACAGTGATAACAATGCATGCAACTTCCACTGAACCATCCAAGACCCACACGCTGGCCAAGCCTCAGATTTTTAACATGTTCTCCCATTGCCACGATAGTACCTACTACCTCATGACCTGGCACCACAGGATAATTACTAAACCCCCATTCATTATCGATCATTGCGATGTCTGAGTGGCAAATTCCGCATGACTCAACTTTGATATCGACCTGATCAGAACCCATTTCCCCTAGCTCATACTCGAAAGGAGAAAGCTGACCTCCTTTTTCCCGGACCGCATAAGCCTGAACTTTTGTCATGACAATCCTCCTTGATCTAAAATCTATTGGACTAAATTTAATTCACATTGTTCATTAAAAATAATACTGTCATAGCATCAAGTGTCTGTCAAACCAGCATGGAAGATAAAAAAAATTATCCCAATCTAACGCTATAATCTGAGGGATTCATTTTGCAGCAGATCTTCATCTTTGATCGCATTTTGGTAATTATCTTTAAAATCGGTATATTTTTTAATTGTTTCTTGGAAATTGAGTTGGTCGGGATGGAAGGCTGATGAAAAGTGGACCTCTATTTTCTTTGGCGATTGGCCAAAGTTCTCCATTTCGGGGACTGCTTTTGAAAGTACTCTCTTTTCATCATTGGTTAAAGGATTAGAAGTGGCAATTGATTTTACAATAGCATTTAATTGATTTTGGGAAATTTCGTTGCCAGCAGAAACTGAATGGCGGTTAAGAGCGCCGAATTTATCTCTTTTTACGTAGTGTAATTCTGTATTATTTTGAACATAGAAATATAGTTTTCCAGGGACTATATTTTCCGGTTCAGGCTTGTCTACCAAGTATTGTATTGAGGAATTGAAATGAATCAGATAATTGAACTTGGTATCAAATACAGTGGATAGGCTGGAAAGCTCATAGTCAGTTAGTTTGATTCCGTGATCCATTAAAAATTGAGCTTCGTCGACTAAACCTTTGCTAATCACAGATTTTAATACTTCTTTTTCACAAGATAATGTTCCTGATAGTTGAACATTTCGTTTTATTAATTCTTTGGATAAATCTCTGAATCCCATATCTAATGACCAGATTAATAGATATTCTTTCTCTTTTTTAGTCATATGGGCAATGCGTTCATCTAGAGAACCTGGTGCCGCCAGCTTTTGCAGTGAGTGGGTTAAATGATGTGATTTTAAATAGGGAGAGATTAGGGAATTCAATCCGAGTAAATGCTTATGGGCCTTAGATTTTCGATGTTCACTGGTGCGAATCAGTTCATTAAGTAACATCCGTATTGAATTAATCTCGTCTATTTGTAACATTTTTGTTTCACCAGCCACCGCATCGGTTCTTGCAATGGGTACGTGTCGTCCTGTGAAAAGAAAAGTCTGTCTTTGTTTTTGTAAGGCTCTTAGATTCAGAAGATATTCATCCATTGAAGAGCCTACTGCTTTAATTGTTTCACGCTGATGCTCTCTGCGATGGGACTCATCTGCCGTCATGGAAGCTGCTTCACGGGTATTTATTATGTCCAAGATCATGTCGAATTGATAAATATCAGCAACACATTCCCCGTGATATACAGAGGTTTGCTTTATATGATTTGCAGATATAAATTCGACCTGGCGTGCAATAGCAGCCTTATCTTCAAGAGAAAGCTGAGAGTCTGAAGCATCATCAATTAACATTTGGCTTATTTTATTGCTCATTTCATCAGTAAGATTTTCCAGGCTAACTGGTGTTACTACTCGATCCTCTAACTGAATAGCGCAAAGCACCCCTGATTGCATATAGAAATATAACGCTTCGGGTTCAAGTGCAAAATTCATGGGGTTTACATTCACTCCTTTAATCAGACGAATGTCTGCATGCAAATAATCATCAGTTAAAACAGAATATGTTTTGGAATGATGCAATGCTTTTTTGTATTGTTTATCTTGTTTTGCAACCTTTAATAATTCATCATCAGATGCTGTTTTTGGTAAGTCATCTGCAAAAAAAGGGATTTGGGACAAGTCGAAAGGCTCTCTTGTTGCTCTTTCTTCTATTGCCCCCAATCTTCTCTGATTTGCCTCCTGGGCTTTTTCATATAACTTTTGTGCATTAGAGTCTGATACTTTTAATTCTAAATCAACTGCATAAATTGACGATAAGTGTCTAGAGTCTGAAGTTGTTGCAGTTTGATAAGTCGAATCGCGAGAGGGATCATAAAAGTTAATTTGTTTGGGTATACTAAAAATATCCGTTTTAGAAGTAATATGAGGATTTACATGGGTGTACTTAAATCCAACACCTTCCAACATTTGTAATCTTTTCCCACCAATATATTGAGTTGGGATAGCGTATTCACCTGCCATACACTGATTTTCAATCATATTGAATGGTTTTTCTTCCTGGGTGAACATAAAGCTCATAATGTACCCAGATTCATTCTGTCTTATTCGATCTAGAACATCGTTAACATTGCCGCTATATCTAGTGGTAACATTGGAGTATAACTCTCCTTTTTGTACCAATTGATCCAATTGTTTCTGATTCATCGTACTTTCGTTTTCACGAATAATGTAGCCCTTATTTTCCATAAACTCTATTAGCGCATCGTGAGTTTCTTGAGCTGGTTTTGTTTCTTTATCGCATGATTCTATGAGGGCTCTAATATTTACTTCATCTAAATATTCATTAGGTTCCAAGCGTTCTATTTTCAATTGATTATTAACCCAAACACCATAATTTAATTGCTCATTTTTAATAAATATAAAAATGGAATTAGGTTTATCAGGCTGTGGTTCGCCAAACTCGAATTGATACCCTTTTAATCTTTCAGCAGTTTCTATTCGCGTGGCATAAGTTGCTTCAAAAAGGGGATTGAAGAACTCATCTTTAATTTGCTGACGTTGAGTGGTGGTGTATAGATCATTTCTTCTTAAATCTTCATCTATAAGATACAACAATTGAAATGCTTTATAGTTGGGAAAATCTCGAAAAATTTTATAAGGCGCTTGAACTGAAGTTTGCATGATATCCATTTCGTCAAGTTTTGCTCCTTTTTTAATCAATAAATCAAAAAATTCTTTATTTCTAACATGAGTTTCGGATTCAATTTTAAATTGCCTTAAAGCGCCAGATAGATCTGATTGATGGTCATAGGATAACTCGGTATTCTTTGATAAGGTTTCAGGAATTTTTTTAGGGTTATAAGCGGTCCAAAGTGGGCTTGGATTATCATTTAATTTGTTAATAGAAGCTCCATTGGTAATTAGTTTTTCCGCTATTCTTGTATAAAACGCTTGTTTATTTTTACTATCCGATTCATTGGATTTTTGGATTGCTTTAATTAAAGGTGGAACTTCTCTTAAGGGGTGTCGTTGACCGTGATATCCAAAATCCACATCAATTTCCACACCTAATTTTAACAATTGATTAATAGGCTCATCTGAATAATTTTCTTCATTTTTAAAAGCTGTTTCAATTGCGATATTGAGTAGGCAGGTTTGTTTTTTTGGGTCAATATCTAGAAATTTTCGACTTAAAATGGAGCCCATTTTTTCTGGGCCAAAAGTATTTTTATAATCTGTTAAAGCCTTTAAAAATGACTCAGGATTATTTTTTAATCGAAAAGAGAGATCTGCTAGTACTTTTTGATAAGTTATTTCATTTTGCAGGAAGATTGGTTCTTGATTTTCACTATATAAACTCCCTGTTAAGAGTTCTTCGCGCAACGTACTTGGGTTGCTCTCTTTAAAATGCTCATCATTTAGTAGTAGTTTCTCAATAATGGAGTTTAATTTTAAACTGAATTCCGCTTCGGTGGATAAACCCGAGTAGACGCATAATAATTTCCTTTGTTGATTAATAATTTCAGCTTGAATTTTAGTGTGGATAACAGTCATATTCTTCTGGCATAAATGTATTTTTAATAACTAAATTATAGATTAATTGTTCAAAATGAGTTAATTTTTTCATGTGAAATCAAAATATTTTTTAGAGATACAGTTGCTACGGTTGAAAGCAAGATCTGTAACCTGGCTCGGGTGACACAGTACTTTGAATTACCCCTGTGTTTTCCTCACAGGCTACTCTTGTATAATTTGCGCTAAAAAAGGGAGGATGATACTCCTCCCTTATGCCCTTTCTTAGAATCAATCAGATTGATTGTCGCGAAGAGAAGCGGTGTTTTTTAAGATTTATGCATTTGCTCGGAGAAAGCCAATGATTCTTCAGCGATTGTTTGTCTATTTTTACCGGTGCTGGTAGCAAATAATCCTACCCCTGAGAGGGCTGCTGCAACACCAAAAGTACTCGCATAGTGTGCATCAATGTCTGTAAAAGCCGGCTTTATTTCCAGAGACGGATCACCAAACCAGGTATTGTCCCAATGGAGTTGAATAGTATCTGCCAGGGCTGACGGTGGAATTAGCAGATCGCCCAGTTTCGCTTCAGGAAGCATCTCGTTCATACTTATCATAATTGGACTAAGCGCATGGGTACTTGAGCAAATCATTCTTTTGCTATAGTCTTCATTGAATAGCATTGTATCTGGTGCTCTTTTTACGCCTAAAGGACTAATATATCTAGAAGACCGTTCGAATAGGAGTAATTCTCCTTCCTTGTTCTTATAGACATAGAGAGACTTCACGTCTACGAGAACTTCAGTACCCTCTCCATTTTTCAGTCCCTTAACTTTATCCTGATAGCGAGTTTCTTCAATTTGGGCTAAATCATCAGCAGTCGCTTTGCGTTTTAAAACAAAGGCAGGATCCTGGGCATGTGAGATGCTGTCATAATTTTCCAGGTATTTTAGCAGCGTTTGTTTTAAGACTTGTGAGCCCGGTAGGGCTGCCATCAAACAATTGTCAGGTTTAGAGATCACGGCACTGTTACCCAGGTTACCCATCATTGCATTTTTCATTTTGGGAGCGCTTCCATTTTTCAATGGAAAATGATTTCCAAGTATCTTGATGCCATGAGGTAGTTCGATGTCAAATTGAGTTTTATTTGTTGGGAATTGTTCCTTAGCCCAATCGACCCGATTATGCTCTGGAATAATGGGACAGGGTTTACCAATGCAATTTAAAAAATCCGTGGGTGTTAAGTGGCATTTAGTCGATTTGCTCTTTTCCAAAAGCTCCTTAATCCGCTCCATATTAACTACTGGCGTAGTCATTGTTTCTTTTTTACCATTGACTTCAGTTAAGCAATAAAACATATTGTTTACAATAATCCCTTTATTTTTAAAAGGAGTTAGATCTTCTGGTAATTGAGTAAGTATCTGGATGTCTAATCCATTGGCTTGGGCGTGTGGAAGATAGAGATGATCAATATCTGAATAAACCCCGCCTTCCTTTAGTAAAATTAAAATTCTCAGCCAGTCTGCAACAGCCGAATAATTTTTGTTTCCTGCCATTTCCTGTCTGATGCGAGATAATATTTTTTTGCCTTCTTCAGGAAAAGTAGCATTTGTAAATTCTGTTAATTCATTAATGTCTCTTAACTTTACTTTGTCGTAAAAGTTAATATCCATTTTGGCAGCAGTCTTATGGAACTGTTTTGGGTTACTCAACCACAAATTGACTTTATAACCCATTTTTTCTGCTTGGGTCACTGCTGCACGAAGATTTAAGAGATATTTCTCAGGAAGATCGCCACCTACCCAAATAAACTGAAATTCTTTAGGTGCAGTTGGGGTAGCCTTTTGATTTGATTCTACTTTTGAAAACATCATTCTTCTCCTAAAAAACTATTTATAACAACAGTTCTGATATTGAGGAGATAAAGGAAAATAGACTGGTGCAACGGATAAAAACAGGTTGTATTATCACCGATTAAAGTCTTCAGGAAACAAACAATCAGTAAATTGATATGTTTGTTTTCACCTTTATCTCAGCGACAAACCCGTTCATTAATTAATACTAGATTATATAAACCAGTTCTCCATCTATCCTTATGGAGAGGATCAGTCGTTATACTTAAGTTAATCCTGGATTAAGTGTTAACACTTAGCCGACAAACTTAACTTAAAATAAATTGTACAAAAATAAAACAAATATGTCAATATATTATTTTAACCTCTGATATAGAGATAGATGAACGGTAAAATTTTTTAATAGATTGAAATTTTTGGAATAGGCAAGTGATAGGATACTGCCTCAAAATTTGAACGATAAAAATAGGGTGGCGGGTTTTTCTCCAGGAATTTTCCTCATAAATGGTTCAATGTTCTGGTATACCTCGTTGTATTTGACTTCTCTTTTTTGAGAAGGTTTTTTTTAAATTTTTTCACATGGAGATATATCGAATTGCTGGAAATATCAACGAGCATATAAATACCGGCGATACCACAGGGCGTCACTGATGTTGAAGGATAGTTAGGATGATTTCCAAGAGCAAAATAATAGGACCATGCTGAAGTCAGTGTACCTAACATCTCTAAATAGTATGTTACAGCGAACATAGTCAAATAAAATAAAGGTTTCTTTCTCTGTCTTACGATAAATAAAAAAAACAAATAGCAAAGAAAACCTGCAATATCTTTTAAGATAATTAATGACATGAAACAGGTAATAAAAGCAAATTGATGCAGGAATTTCTCAAGAACCACATGATAACTCCATATGAATCGTTGACGGGACATTTGGTACACGATGGCATAAGTAACCGCATGGCCTAAGGGTATGTATGGCGGGATATTATCAAGGTGATACTGATATAAGGTTAAGATTTTTGAGCCGATCACTTCAGCGCAAAAACTATCAACGATCACTATAAGCATAAGCCAATGTAACCTTTGTCCCGCAAGAAAAAAAATCCAGCAATAAAAAAGGAACATAATCGTATTATTTATATCTTGTGCCTGAAAAAAATGATCAGTAAACCAGGGACTATCCAGAAAAACAAAAATAGGTGCCCCGAGTAAAACTAAAATAATTTGTAATTCGACAAAGATATTTTTATTCAAAACTTGACGATCCTTTTGTTAATAATACAAATTTCAATTCGCTCAAATGGTGAATAAATATTATTATCTCAGGACTTGAGGTTAAAAATAAAGCGACAACTCAGTATATTTTTAAAAATTAAAGATGAAATGAAGTTATTGATTATGCTGATTCGATTGTCAATGGACGCTATCATTGGTAGATTAATTATTATTGAAATATTGGGATTAACAGCGATCATGGATATTAAAAACAGCGTTCTAAGTCTTATTAAAAATCCTAAATTATATCTTGCAGCAGCCGTAGGAACGATACCCGGAGCAATAACTGGTGGTGTTATTGGTGCTTTATCCGGTAGTTATATTGCCCCTTTATTTGGATTTTTTTCGGGATATAAAGACCATAAGTTTGGTATTGACGTGGATCTTTTCATCGGCGGTATCTGTGGTTTGATTATTGGTGCGATCCTGGGAGGAGTGCTTACCGGGAGTTTTGCAATCTTTAAAATTAATAAAAATAAAAAACAAATTCAGGCAGTCTCACAAGACAATATTTTTGAAATTTTACTTCCGGCCCTGGGGATTAGCATCGAGCTATCTATCGGAATGGCTATAGGTGCGGTTATTGGTAGCTTAAAGTTGCTGGGTATTGGAACCGCTCTTGGGGCACTCACAGGAACCCTTCTTATACTGATTACCGCACAAATAATAAAAAAATAAGCCCAGGCTGAGCTGCAGTGCCATTGACTTAAGCTGCTTCAGTCATCCCGAGGAGCTTTGCGATGAGGGAGCTCCTGAAAATAGGCCTGAGTCTCATTCTGGAGATCCTTCGCTTCGCTCTGGATGACGTTTAGCTTATCGCTTTTTATTGGCCTCCAAAACAAGTATTGAGGGTCACTGCGTTGCTTTCAGGAAGCCAGTGGCCGTAGACTTCTCCATGCCAACGGCGGGTTTCTTCAAGTTTTGCTTCAACAATTTGTTTCGTGATGCCTTTACGTTCAATCCAACCGGCACAACGTTTTTTAATCTGTCTACGAATTTGACCTCGCATAAACGTATAACGGCAAGGATTCAAGGCTTCATTTAGATTATCTGAGAGATAGGGTTTCAATAAATTATCTTTGTTGACGTGTCTGGCAAATTCCCATTGATTTCCTTTTAAAACCAAAAGCGGAGGAAGGGTGCGATCTCCAATTTTTACGCTATGTGCGAGATTCATATAAAATTTCCATCCGGAATAATTTGCTGATAAATCCGCATTGGAATAAACCCCATTAATCAAAGTACCCAAATAGGTCTGTTCAAGAATTTGACCATACATCACCATGGTTGCATGAGCTTGTTGCGGAGATTTGCCATGATTCAGGCAATACATATAAATGGTGTAGTAGGTATGGCCCTGCATGAAAAAATGCCCCAGCTTGTCGGTACCAAAATAATAGTCATACATGTTGATCGTCGGCGCAAGTCCAATTATAAATAAGGGAGACTGCGAAAAAACGAGCCAATAAACGGTTTTCCAAGGCCATCTTTCTTTATATTGCATGGGCTTGGCTTCATTGGGCGAACGCTTCCAGCGCATCCAGCGAGGGAAACCCGGCCCTGTTTTGGTATAAAATAGATCAGCAATATAAGCATCATTACGGCGCAATGCCAGTTTTGAAGCCGCAAGCCGGCTATGCTGAGCTCTGGAGAGAAGAGTTCGAATTTCTGAATTGGTTTGAGCTATAACGGTTTGGAGTACTTCGAACAATTTGCGACTAGTAGTCGGACCAATGTCCAGCAATTCGCCAGGTGGAAGGGTAAACTGATCCGTTTCTTCCGCTTGGGCTCCCTGTATTCCACAGATACTGAATAATATTATAAAAAAGAAAAGCCTGCTAAGGGCCACAGTGTTCATTCTACTTCCCTGAGATGATCAAGCTGACATTAAAATACAAATATTGCCTTACTGTCTAGCCTAAAATTGTAATATTGTTCTTTGAAAGGGAGTCGGGTTAATAATATCGGCTGAGAAATTGCGCGAGTATTTACTAAACTTTTTAATAAGCGTCATCTCGAACGAAGTGAGATCTCCTGACATGAGACCTCACGCAACAGCAATTCAATTTGGTATTAAGATTTGCCGAGTGCGACAACTCGCAGTCGATTGCCATCAGGATCCAACGCGAGAAAAGTATAACCAAAAGGTACAATAACCGGGGGTTGGGCAATGTTTACTCCTTTCCTTTGCCATTCTGCAAATAATTCATCAACCATCCTGTTATTATCAAGTGTGAATGCTAATTCACCACTACCATTTTTATCAGGGGCAGGTTCAACAGTATGTTTCACCTTTAAACCTAAACCCATCCCCTTTGATAAAGTGAATGAATTGAATGTAGGCGATGTTATTTCTGGTTTTATTCCTAGTAAATCCTGATAAAATTTGCTAGTTATTTCAAGATCATCAACATAAAGTACAACAGAACTTGGTTCGAGCATCATATTTTCCCCTTTAATGGTAGTTGTTATGATGAAATAGTGTATGGTGATGTACTGACAGTTTCTGTCAGTAGTGAGAGGAATTACTGGTCGGGAATATTGTCAATTAATCAATCAAATGAATCATCTATTTACGTATGAAATAGATTAAGGATTGAGGAGGAGCTTTAAACCGGCTCTCTTCATTCTAACTAACGCTAAGGCACTAAAACAAAGCACCGGAAAAGCGAGAAGCAATGGCTCTGGATTCCATTGGGCGGTTAAAATGCCTATAAAACCTGATAGACCAAACTGGCAAGCACCTAACAACGCTGTGGCAGTTCCTGCCTGCTGTTTAAAATCTTTTAAAGCAAGAGCCGTTGCTGTACCCATACTGAGGCCGATACCGAAAGTTAAGCAAAGCATGGGGAACATAAAACGGGCCACGCTGATTTGATAAAGATTTAAGGAAATCATCAAAATACAGGAGAAAATGATCCAAAATAATCCTCCCTGTACTATCTTTTCTAATGGATAAGAATACGTCAGACGTGCGGAAACAAGATTAGTGAGAAATACGGTCATTGCGTTTAATCCGAACCATAAACCGTAATGAGTGGCACTGAGGTGCAGTTGACTGATCAGGATACCAGGGGATAAAGCACAAAATAAATACAATCCGAGCAAGCTAACAGAGGCAATAAGGGCATATTGACGAAAATCAAAGTTCGTTAAAATCAACTTTGTAGTCTTAAATATATTTAAATTGGGTGATTCCTGCCTAGGGTAAACATAATCAGGAATATTGCGCCATGCAACAAAACTCATTAAAAGGCCTAGTAGGGTTAAAAAATAAAATCCACTACGCCAATTCTTGGTTTGATCGAGCAAGAGCCCACCGATAACGGGGGCAGTGCTTGCAACCATTGAGTTGATTCCACATAAAATGCTAAACAGACGTGCGCAAACAGGAGTTGAAAAATTGTCTCTTATTATAATAAAACACAGCAAATAAGTACCACAGGCTCCAACAGCCTGAATCATTCGGGCAACAATGAGAGTGGATATAGATTGGGATAATGCTGAAAGCATTGAGCCAATAAAAAAAAGAAATGCTGCATAAATTGTGATGCGTCGACGTCCATAATGATCTGCCAAGGGACCTACAAATAATTGCCCCAAGGCTACAGTAAGCATAAATACATAAAGACTGGCTTGCATTACGCTACCATCAGTTTTAAAAAAACGACTCATCACTGGAATTGCTGGAACAAAAACATCCATGGCAAAGGAAATACTGATAATTAATGGGAATAAGTACTGAAGACTTTGTCGTTCTGTCCAGCGAATTGGGTTCAATTAATGATGATCCTCTAGTAATTTAATGGCAAAATAAGAACAAGTAGACCTGAATTGTAACATATTAATGCAAAAGTAAAATCCCATCCATTTGAGTTCTTATTGATGCAACTGACAATAATTTACAAAAAGGCACAATAAAACGCGAGGTGCCCCTGCCTGATATCAAGCTTATCTCAATAAAGTGCATTGATTATACCAATATCAAGTTATTTATGAGTCATTAAAACGCAAAAATAAACCCTCCGAACGTGAACCAAGAGCGATGTTAATTGCGGGGCAAAATAAAACGGTTAGAAAAACTGCATCAAAAAGGGTTTTCGCAAAGTGGGGCTAGAGAAAAGGCCGACTAAGTCATTGGTAAATCTATAGTATCTATTCGCATGTACGTCGAGCACATGGCCCGACGCTTTTAGGGGAGGGGAAAATTCTTTATCGATTTTAAGTATTGTCCCTTTAAGGGTTGGGTGTGACTCCTGTGGGAGCTCCTGATTTTCCGCCAGGACAATAAGTAATTTTATAATTGGTCGAATTGACTCCACTGGGGTTATTGGTGCAGCTAAAGGTACTGCTTTTATCGTCAAAAGGGTAGACGTAAAATGGTGGGCATGCTGCTTTATACCAACCTAGCGTTGGAAGAGCATTGGCAATCCATACTGCATTGCTGGAATTATTTCCCGAGCTATTACATTGTGGAACAATTGTCGGGTTTGAGGGAATTACTATATTAGTTGGCGCCTGCTGCCAATTTTGGCAACCGCAGCATGTTGTTGAATTGGAGGAGTTGTAACAGGATTGGTTGTACCCCGTTCCGCTGCATTGATACATGTTAGTGAATGTTCCATTGGTCGCTGGATTGGTGCAAAAATAGGGCGCTTGTGAGTAGTTCGAATTGATACCACACACTTGATCGGCAGTCCAATAACCCTCAAAAATTCCGCAGGTTTTTTGTGCGGAGTTAAGTGCTATATTGGCTTGAGATAAACCACAAGCTTCACCTCCTGCCTCATTGCAATCTGTGTTCACATTGCAAATCCCGCCACCATTAGCAACCCAGATGAAGTTGTTGCTGGGAGGCACAAAGTCCCATGTGCACGCACCAATCGTTCCCCCGGTACCGACTTGGTCGACCCCAATACCTGGTGCACCACAGGTATACGGATTGAATGCATCCCGCGTAACCCCCTGAGGTTCGATTGACATTGGAATATTGATGCCATTAATGCCAGTGATGTCATAAAAATCAGACTCTTGCTGGAACGTCGGTTCAGCTTGTTGTGCGGGTTGGTTTAACCCTTTTCCTACTGGACAACCACCCTGACCACCACCGCAATCCCCAGTCGAGCAGCCAGAACTGGTGCAACTGGTTCTGCCGCCGATCACACCGCTCCACACCAGATGTTGGGTGGGTGAAAGAGGATAAACGTTTTCAACTAGTGTGACATTTGTGGTGCCGCCATTAGCAGACACTTTATAATTACCGCCAGAGGGCGTTGGATTTTTCCAGTTACAGATACCACCACCAGCATTTGCTGCTGGATCACAGGCAAAAGTTCCTGGGATCACATTAGGTTTATTGTCACAATCGGTATCTGTGGCACACCCATTAATTTGCCCGCCACCAACGAAAGCCAACCAAACATCATAGGGGCATTGATTCTCGAACAAGAAGGTACGGGTACCCGCTGTTGAACGGATGGAGAAATTGGTCGGTTGGTCAGCAATGAGGGTCTTTCCGGAATTGTAAGGAATAGAAAGATACTGATTTACTTCTCCTGCAGTACTGAGTGCTTGAATAGTGGTTGAAATATTACAAGTGCCACCGCCCGCTGTAACTATATTGCCACAATCATTAGCAAACGTTGGTGCAGCGATTAAGGGGGATGCGACAGTAAAGTTGATGGCCGCATTATTAAGGGTAATGTTAGTTGCCGTGGTATTTTTTACGGTCCAACTAAGGTATTGGGTTGTATTCACTACCATGTTATTTCCAGCGGGTTGGATCGTAAAAAAGAATCCAGTGGCGCTGTTACTGATATCAAAACTCAATACAGGGGCAGGTGCGATCGTTTGAAACGTGGGGCCATAATTAATAATAAGGTTTTGTTGCACATGAGCCACCGTATTACCAGCCTTAATCGTCACGGTAACATTACAACGCCCGTTAGGGGGGACGTAATGATTCATTCCCTTGTATACACAGTCATCTGTAATTTGCCAGGTGGTATAGGGCGACGCAGGAGTTAGCATAGTCCTGGATGGAGCTATATTGAGCATGACTGGTGCAATGGGCACATTATTTTTAATAATATAAGAGACTGTCTGTGTTGCGTTAGGCAACATATTCTGTACGGTTTCTTGACCAATAATAGACAACGGCGGAGTGCTTCCTGCATAAACCGATGGCGTGCAACATAGACTCAATATCGATAAGAAAGACAGTTGTTTTAGTAGCGTTTTTTTCATTTTATAGTTATCCAAATAAGTAACTTAAGCCAAATAATACGGATTGTGATTGAACCTTGGTTTTGAGAGGACTAGCCAATAGTACTCCTGTCCCATTATCTGATATTCCACTCTCAGCTTTCCCGGTATCGACAAACAGGTAACGAGCAGATGCTATAAAATGATTATTCACAGGTATCTTAAGCCCTGCACCAAGCTCATAAGCAAAGTGAGTGCTTGCATGATTGGAAAGATTATAATACCCGCCATCAGCACCAATATTTGGCCGCGGTATATTTTGGAAGCGCAGTGTATTTTGGGCACCACCAATACCGGCTTCAACAAAAGGCATAACCCCGAAGGATAAAGAATGTAAAACCCATTCGGTATCCAACATGACCCGGTAACTTTTAACTTTCATGTCATATGTGGCGTTATTAAAATCCGGTAAACTATATTCATATACCGAACCATTTCGCGAGCTTTCATTGTAATAAGCATTCACACCTAAAGAGATACTCTGCAGTATATTCCAGGGCTTGTTCTTATCTGACTCAAGGATTTTCTCGTATGCGATACCGATCGCAGAGGCAAAATTGATTTTATTTCCATCTACTTCAAAGGAATCCGTTCTAAATGTTTCCGCTGGGAAAAACACTTGTTGCTGTTTATCCAAAGTATAAGAACTACCACCGATCAATACAGTAGCACTTATCCCGTTTGCTAAGGAATTGGCAGGCGGCAGCAAACTGACTTTGGGGGGAGTCGCCCTGGATGGCGATGAGGTTATATTCTGCTTAGGCTGTTCATGAGAGACTCTGGCTATTCTATTTAATTTATTCGGCTTTAAAGCCACAGTGCTTGTCAACGAGTTTCCTGCGGCCCGCACCACTTGAGGTGAAGGTAGGGGGCCAATCACAACCGCGTGTAATTGACCAGTAGCAATAACTCGAACGGGGTAATGAATGCGTGCGGCTATTTTATCTCTTAATTGGTTAGCAGAATGTTCCGATCGAAACGCTCCGGCATATATGGAAAAAGGCCCATGGTGGGTTGTATTAAAATGGCTAGCCTTATCAAGGCCGTAAATAGCTTGAGCAAAAGAAATTTTAGGGACAATTGCCATCAACGACAATGACAGGTTCAAAACAGCGAGGCGCTTTAAAATTAAATCATTCATTCATCATCCTTAATACCAGTAACTTAATAGTCTACTGTTCTAAATCCATCTCCCGGTTTTTTATATTCTTGATTTAATACGTTCCAAGCGATGGAAAAGCCTATTTCCTTATAATCAGTTTACATTGCGTCTACATGAACACTTCAGTATTTCGAAAAATCCGTGCAAGCGCTGATTTATCTGGTGGAGCCACCAGGATTTGAACTTAGAACTAACGGATTATGATTTATACGCGAATAATAAATGTCAGTCAATAAAAACAAAATAACAATCATATGGTTAACAATTATCAGTAAGTCGGTTGGGGCGTGGCCCATAGTCGTCAGGTAAAGGATTTTTGTTGTTTAACTGCAAACAAGTTACCTGAAAATGTGTCATTCCCGCGTAGGGAGGGATCCATCTTTGCATTAGCTTTGTACTAAAACAGGAATGGATTCCCGCCGGCGCGGGGAGGGCAATGATCTAATTTGGTTTAGCCTAAGCGGCTAATAAATTTTTCAGCCAGGCCTTGGCCTCAAGGCTAACCTTTTCATCATTTAAAGCCATTTCATAAATGATTTTTTTACGTGAAGTTTCTTCACCGTACATATCATCTAATGCATCGTTCCAAAGTGATAAAACGGTAGAAGAGGGCGCTTTGCCAACTTGTTCAAGAATGCTATAAAGCCGATCTCTCCAGTAAGCGTCCGTGGCTTTTTCTAACCAGGATATCAGCTCAGGTGTTAGTCCTATATCGTCAAGGCCTTTTCCCTCTCCAAATCCTTTCTCCCACTTTTTTGTCCTAAGATGAGCGTATTTTTTGCCATAAATTCCATTAACCCAATCCATATACTTCTTTCCTAAATGAATACCTGTTTGGGAGGTAGGATCTTCTTTAAGATTATTGATAAGCTCATTCAATAACAGATGCCACTGTTTTTCAAAAGCAGCTTTTTGCTCAGGCGTTTTATTCGCTTTCATTTCTTTTTCGAATTCAACATACTGTTTCAATTCATCGGGCGAGAATATTTCTTTAACCCAACTGTGTTCCAGATTTTCCGTCATGCGATATACCTCTATGAGTTGAATAATGGTTTCCCACGGAATGGATTGATTGTCATCAACGACGTTGATAATGCTTCTCAGCGTTTTTGCTCCTTCGAGAAAAGCGTTTGCTTTTTGCTCCAGCACCCGTACTTGGTTGCTAAAATGCTCGAGTGCACCTTTTTCTTCGGAAAGTAAGGTTTTAATTTGTGATAACTCAAAACCGAAAAACTTCAAAGCAATGATCTGTTGTAGTTTCAATAAATCCTTTTCAGAGTAAACACGATATCCATTAGCAAGGCGTAAAGAAGGCTTGAGTAATTGTATGCGGTCATAGTGATGCAGGGTTTGTACGGTAATGCCGGTTAATTTACTTAGATCTTTTACGAACCATTGAGTCATCGTGTTTCCTCCTTAAATACAAAGGTAAGGTATATAGCAACAATAGGGTCAAGTATTTTATAGGCATAATCAATACATTTTTTTTGCGTAGAAAACGCTGGGATATAACTGATAAATCGATGAGTCTTCGCTTCTTCAATCAAGTAGGTTGAGTCGCGACCCAACAAGGAATCTTATGCAAGGCAGTTGCTACGCAAATAAAAAAGCCAATTAACAAGTACTCTGTAAATTGGCTTGGAAGAGGGGACAATTAAATCACATATACATTGAATGTCGGATTTCCTCGAATCGGGCGTTGTCTTGTTCTTGCATTTTTTCTGCAGCCTGTAATTCCTCTTGCTCGTGTTCTTGTTGCGTTTTTAATTTCATCAGCTCAATTAAATTCTGAGTTCTTAATTCTTCCAGAATGGCCGCTAATAAAAAGTCAGTAGTAGTATGCAAGCTTATTGCTTGAACCGGTTGTTGTATTTCCTGTGTTCTTTGTACTTCCTGTGTTTCTGATGGTGGGGTTATTTGTCTTTGATTAAAAAAAAGTTGTGATTCCTGATTGGAATAAGGTTGTTTTACTTTATTATTTCCATTTTTTTGACGAGCATTTTTACCCATGATGATCTCCTTTTCCTTGTGAGTCATTTTTAGATTAATCCAAATATTGAGTTAAATGCAAATGTTTTCTTCACAATTCACAAATTATACGTTTTTGTTATCAATGTTGACCATCAAGCCTAGGGAATGTGCTGTTTTTTCTCGATTATTTAGCCGTGCATTGTAACAATGCCGGTTTTTTTTATTCAAGATAACCGAATTTTCCTTGATAAAAATCATTAAAAGCTTGCTGCAATTCGTCACGGGTATTCATAACAAATGGCCCATAATGTGCTATAGGTTCTAGCAAGGGTTCAGCACTCAATACCAACAGAACAGCATTTTTCCCTTCGCTATTTATCTTGATTTTTCCAGGACTGAGTTCAAAAACAAGTAATTGGCTGTCATGTGCACTTTGTTTTTGGTTAATAGTAATTTCTCCTTCAAGCACCAAGATAGCCACATTATGATCGCCAGGTAATTCCAAAATAGCTTCACCATGAGAAACCAAACGCATATCAAATAAATTGATAGGCGAAAAAGTGTTTGCAGGGCCATGGACACCGTAATAATCGCCAGCAATAATCTTTAATAAACCTTGTTGATTTGGAAAATTATAAGTCCCCATTTGTTGCTGTGTTAATGCTTGATAAGCCGGGGGAGCACTTTTATAGAGTCGCGGTAAATTGACCCACAATTGTACCATTTGCAGTAATCCGCCTTGTTTAGCGAAGTGTGGAGCATGGTATTCTTTATGTAAGATTCCTGCCCCTGCGGTCATCCATTGAACATCTCCAGCCTCTATGATTCCGTGATTTCCAACACTATCGTGATGAGCTATCGCTCCTTTATAGGCAATAGTAACCGTTTCAAAACCACGATGTGGATGCGGGCCTACACCAAAAGGACTATCGGTTGGGGGAAAATAAAATGAAGGATTATAATCTAATAAGACAAAAGGATTTAATCGTTTTGCCAATTCATTATTGCCAGGAATGAAATTAATGACTCGAAAACCGTCTCCTACCATATGAGTAGGAGTTGCTTTATAAATAGTTTCGAGCTCACGATATGAATTCATCATTGACTCCTAATTATGCCACTTGAAATTGTAATAATTGTTTTATCTTTGTTTCTGCTTGCTGTAGGGCTTGAGCGCGAATCTCTTCACCTAAATTCACCCCTTCTGCGCGAATAACGGTAATATCATATATTCCAATAAAATTTAAAATTGAAGTTAAATAACGTTCCTGATGCTCAAGACTTAGCATCGGTTCGGCATTATAAAAACCACCACGGCTTGATAAGATATAAGCTTTTTTTCCTGTTGCTAATCCTTGTACCTTACCATCCACATATTTAAAGGTTTTTCCCGCAACAACAATGCGATCAATCCAGGACTTTAATTGAGAAGGAACAGAGAAATTATACATCGGAGCTCCAATCACCAGTACAGACGCACTTAATAATTCGGAGATTAATTGCTGTGATAAATTAATTTCCTCTCTTATTTCTGCTGAAAGTTGTGAAGATGGGGCCGCATTAGCAGCTAAAATTTTTTGTGATAAATGATTAATAGGCTGGGCGTGTAAATCACGATAAACTACTTCCGTTTCAGGATGAGTTTTTTGCCAGAGAGTAACAAAACTCTGGGTTAACTGTCGTGAAACAGAGGTATTAGTTAATATACTTGAGTCAATAGCTAATAATTTCATTTCATTATTCCTTATTTATTAGTTCTATTATTATCATAGTATGAGAACAATAAATGATAAGATGGTATTGTTATGATTCATTGTCCTATTATTGGAACTAATAAATGCTATTATTAATAGATAACTCAATTCATCTCTGGGAATAGAATGTTACCTGATCTCAATGATTTGTATTTTTTTTGCTTGGTTGTGGAGCAAAAAAGCTTTACTAAAGCAGGGCAGAGTGTCGGTATTACCAAATCAAAAATCAGTCGGCGCATTAGTGATTTAGAGACTCGTTTAGGGGTAAGGTTATTACAACGCTCCACAAGAAAACTTACTTTGACTGATATCGGAAAAATTTTTTATCAACATTGCAAAGCTATGGTTAATGAGGCTCAATCTGCGCAAGAGGCAGCGGAACTGGTACAAAGTAAACCGCGAGGGCGTATTCGTGTCACCTGTCCTGCATTGTTTGCACAATCGACTTTTGCCGATATTATCACCAGGTTTATGCAACAATATCAGGAAGTCAGTATTGTATTAAATGCCACGGATCGTTCTGTGGATCTGATTCAAGAAGGGTTTGATGTCGCGATTCGTTTTCAAGCTAATGCCTTTGAAGATTCGACTTTAGTAGTACGTAAACTAGGGCTTAGTTCTAGCTCGTTGCTTGCCAGCCCCACTTATCTAAGTCATCATGGCAGGCCTCAAACACCACAAGATTTGGTCAATTTTCCTTGTTTTGCTAAAACACGCCATGAGGGAAGTAATCAATTTTCTTTAACTCATACTGACGGTCGTCAAATCACGGTTAATTTTCAACCCATTTTAGAAAGCAATGAGTGGATTATTCTTAAACAAGCGGCACTGTCACATCTGGGTATCACCATGATGCCCCAAGAAATTTGTCGTAAAGAAATAGATTCCGGGTTATTAGTTCCTGTATTGACAGAATGGTCATTACCTATGGCAAGCCTTTATATAATCTATCCCTCTCGTCGAGGTTTGGTTCCAGCCATACGATCTTTTATTGATTTTGTAGCCGAAGAACTAATTAATAATTGTACCAATATTAAGCTTAACGCCAGCCCTGGACAAAGAACCCAGATGTCACCTTGATCCATTCAGGGCGAACGGATCAAGATAGCGGTGTCTAATTAGCCTGCTGGTGCTTATTCGACGGATATTACATACCCTCGACTTCCAATTCAAAATCGATATTACCACGTGTGGCATGGCTGTAGGGGCAGACTTTTTCGTGCGTTTCCTGAACCAGTTCCTTTGCTTCAACAGTAGAAAGAGAGGGAACTTTAACATTCATCTTAACTGCAATGCCAAACCCGCCGCCTTCACGAGGACCAACAGAGACATGGCATGTTACGGTTGCACCTGTTACTTTTTTCTTGTGCTGACTGGCTACAAATTCTAATGCCCCACCAAAGCATGCTGCATAACCAGCAGCAAAAAGATGTTCGGGTGTGGTCGTATGGGGTAACCCAGGACCACCCATAGCTTTGGGAACGGAAAAATTTGCACTGACAGAATGATCAGTCGTTTCCGAGTGACCGTTTCGTCCTCCTGTATTGACCGCTGTTGCGGTAACAAGAGGTTTAATGGTGTAGGCTGACATTTTACTCTCCTTGTATCTGGTAATTAGGCTTGATTGCTATAATCTGCAAAGCATCTTAGTGCTCCAAGAAGACTTCTGCTGCATTGTGAGCTACTTATAAATCTCCTAAATAGTAAATGCTGTAAATAATATTGTATATGTTTTTTAGTACTTATGTGCTCAAGCCGCAAAGGATCTAAATGAAAAAATTGTTGTAAAAATAAAGAACGAATGCCGGGGCAAGACGCATAGCCGTCAAGCTAAGGGGGCGAGTTATAGACTAATGCGGCACCCATAGCCTGACGGCTACGGGCCTTAACCTTACAATTTTTCATGATTATGTTTCCCTCTAAGTTATTAACGCAGTAAACAGTTGCCAAAATAGAGCGGGCGAAGGTTAGAGTAATAGAAGGAAATATCGATTAAGAGGCAGGTAAACTCAATAGATTAAATTGGTCAAAAAATCATTGCTGTTCATGAAGGTCAAATTGGTTGAATATATAGAAAATAAAAGTGGCGCATTTCGTTTTACAAGCCCAATTTAATGCGAAAATAAATAGGTGCTTATCATTAATTCTAATTTGTTAATTTCAATGTTGTTTGTTGCATCAAAGGTTTTTATGACAAGGATTATTAAATATGTTTAAGTTAATTTCTTTTATCCTGTTTATTTTATTATTACCAGGGGTTGCCATAGCCCAAACGCAACAAGTTACTACGACAGCGAAAACTCCTTCTGACTTCAAAATTTCGGGTTATGTTGATGGTTCTTATAACTATCTTCAAAACAGTAATAAATTCACCAGTGGCACATATAATCGTGTCTTTGACACGAACCCGAATGGAATTACACTCCAACAAGCTGGTATTACCATGGCTTATCAACCACAACAAGGATTTGGCGGTTTAATTACTCCTGTAGAAGGAAGAGACCCTATTATTTTTGCACCCTATGGTTGGTTTCCTAATAATACCACTCAAACGTTTGGGATAGCAGTTCCACAAGCATTTTTGCAATATGCGGTAGACTCCTTAACATTTATGGGGGGCAATTTTATTGAATTAGCTGGTGCTGAAAACATTTTTTCATACAATGACACCAATTTTTCTCGTTCTATTCTTTGGGGTTATGCAGAGCCTTTTACCGTGACGGGATTAAGAGTTTCGTATGATGCAAACGATAAATTTAAATTGATAGGTGGTATAAATAATGGCTGGGACAGTATCCGTGATACCAGTCGTCAGAAAACTATTGAATTGGGCGCTTCTTATACGTTTAACCCTATGTTTTCTTTAGCTGCTTATGGTTATTCAGGCCAACAGCGCATTGCTGATAGAACATCTAGCGGTCCTACAGGTCAACGCACGCTTATTGATTTAATAGCAACTTTAAATGCCACTGAAAAGCTAAGTTTTGTAGTCAATTATGATGGGGCTCTGCAAACTAAAGCGGCTCTTCCAAGTGGTAATATAGCCAAAGCTGTTTGGCAAGGAGTTGCAGGTTATATCAATTATCAATTTAATGATAAATGGCGAACTTCATTTCGTGGTGAGCTCTTTAACGATCGTGATGGTTATCGTACTGGTGTTGCGCAGCGTTGGGATGAAATTACTCTAACGGTGGGTTATGCTCTATTAAAGAATTTTGAATTACGGGCGGAAACAAGGCGTGACTTCTCTAATGTAAGTTCTTTTATCAATAAAAATGGCGTAAGTACGAGCAATAATCAACAATCCTACGCAATAGAAGCAATTGCAAAATTCTCTTAATAGAGGTATCAATTTCATTATCTTATGATTATAGAATTGTCCATTGACGTGGGAATCAAGTTAAAATTAATCTACCTGCCTGCTTCGCTACGCTGTCCACGACGGGATTTGTTCTTCAGCTGACGGCTTATAGGCCTTGCTCTGACCTACCTTGCTTAAACCGCACAAGAGCATGTGTAGGCTGGGCTGTTAAGCCCAGCAAGTTCCCTTGAGAGTTTATGAAGAAATCTAAATTGGGCATAGATATGAGAATACGCTGGGCTTATCAGCCCAGCGTACGTTGCTAGCGGACTAAATTCCTTGAGTACTTCCAATGGTTTTTAAGTTTGAGGCGCACAAGATCAAATGTCGGCTCAGGGGGGCCAGACCTACGCCAGACGTTTTCTAAAAATCAGGATGCCAGATTAAGGGTGAACCACTATATCTACATGTTTGCTATTTGCATTTCTCTTTTTTCTACTGAATCTGCCCCAATATTTATTTCCTTCAATAAACGGACTCGCTCTCGCTCAGAATTAATCCCCAATTTTTGGGCTAAAGTTGCAAAACGAATTTCATCTCTATAATTATCTACTATCGAATTTTCTAAAGATAAACTATCAAACACATTAGGATATTCAAGATAATGCTCATTTTGTTTTATAGCTAACAGGTTTTGTTTGGGATTGAGGCATACGTGATACATATATGGTTTTTCTTCGCCCGCCGGAATTATATTAGGTAGCTCAATAGTTGGCTTTATTATCTTAAGAGAAGTGATAGTTCCCGGTAGGCGTCTTCGTAATAAATCCTCATCAAAATGCCCTCGTTTGTCAACAACTACAACTTCTAATTTAGCGTTTTGATCTACACCAAGATTTTTATCTAAGTAGTTCTGTTGTAAGTCAATATAAGCATTTTTCACGGGGTAACTTGCTATTGGATTTAATCCTGTCATTGATCCAGGGGAAACATGTAAAAGCCAAAATCGATTGGTTTCGATATCATGAATAAATACACTATGACAATTAGTGATACGTACGGATATTAATTTGGGTTCAAATCCCTCTACTTCTTTTTTAGCGGAGTTCCAGGGAGAATCGGTTTCAAGGGTAGAAACAGGGGGGTGCAATCGATAATATGATGAACTGGCAGGATGATATTGCACGCTTTGATCAGTTCCAACTGCGATGTAATCAAAACGCTTATCAGATTGTTCAATGCTGGTCTTTATCGAGGCATCTTCGTAATAGGTATTATATTTGGCAAACTGAACTAACATATTATCCATAACTTTGTCTATGGGTACTCTCATACTCGTAATCCTTGAGAATTGCATAGTCTTTTTAGCGTGACCAGTGGCTAACAGGCTATAAGAAGATTCATAAATTTCAGCTAATATTCTCTCTCGATCCTTATCCAGCTCTTCTACATCAAGTTGAAGTATTTGGGTCCTTAATAATTCTTTATTATGCGAAAGATCAGCAGAGAGGAGAGCCAAGCTGAAGGAGTCCATGCTTTCTAGCTCATTCATTCTTTCAGCTACTGCTTGTTGGAAAATATTTCGAACACAAAGTATGAGACAATCAACATCTTCCTTTTTCATCACTACGAAATATGGAATAAGATTCGTTACAGGATACCGAATAGCAAAGGCTAAAATCAGATCAAAATTAATTTTTTCATGGGTAAGTAATTTTTCTATTTCTTCACTCATGCCTCGAGCAAAAGGGATTTCTAGGTGGTATTCAGTAAGTAGTTTCGAAAGTAAAAGAAGGTGCTCTTTCGCCAATTGATGTCTCCTCAAATATCATATTAAAAACGAAAAGATGTTTTAATGATCCAAACGATGGATAATTATACATATTGATTCTTAAGGAAATATTAGCGGTTGTAGCCTTGATACAGCGCAGCGAAATCAAGGTTTCATTCTTAAAATCGACCAAGAACATGTGTAGGCTGGGCTGTTAAGCCCAGCAAGTTCCTTTGAGACTTTGCATTAAAACCCCTTTAGTTTGGGCTGAGTCAGAACTCATCGTTTCCTTTGCCAAGGGGGGGCTTGAGTGACTAGTGTGCTTGTATTGATGGTATTAAGAAATCTAAATTTCTGTTTACTTCCAAGCATAAAATTTAATATTAAGATCAGTTTTTTTGTGGCTTTCAGATTAGGGTATTTATTTACCTGCAAAGTCTGGTTGAAGATTGGCTCCCTGCCGAATATTTGTTTGCCGATTTCAGCATCATGGTCTCGGAAGGTGATTAAACCTTTTGCACGCACGTCATTGAGATCTATTTCAGGCCTTTTATCAAAATTACAATTTAAAATGAGGTGTATCTTGTGCTTATGTTTTGTTTTTACATAGATATCATGCATGAATTTTATTGCAGCGATCGCCTCTATATCGTTTGAATGACATATATAACTCGGATTTGTATTAAACTTCTTGTGCCAATTGGTGTACAGGTATTCTGATACCTTATTTAGTTCATACTTATTGCTATAACCATAATTGCAAATAGAACCAGGAAATAGTATCCCAAAAAAATGGGTAAAAAACCAAGGCTAAACTCTAAATTGTTATTTATTGTTTTAAATAATTTCATACTCTATTCTAACGAGGCCGAAAATGGGGATGAGCCGTATATTCTACATCCATTTACATATCATAGCTCTACGCCAATTAAAGGGACACTTAGACGAAGTCGTAATACGGAAATAGCCTCAGCTCTTGAAAGAGCTTTTGAAATCTTGGTAAAAAATCCTTTTAAATCAACATTAATGCAGTCATTTTGACCGTCTATTTTTTTATAGACATCATAATTATTATACTAAATAATAATTCCGCCTATAAATGAATTAGTGGGAGAAAACATGGCTTACACGACATGGGGTAAATGGGATGATGTTCGAGTAATGATCAAAAAAGCTTTATTAGAGCTTGATAGGCTAAACGGGAAAGAAAAGGAAATTGATGATTTTTTGTTACAAACAGTAACACAACAAATGATTGATGAATCTCAAGCTTTTGTAAAAAATAACTTGTCACGTTGGCAAGGGGAGGGGAAAAAACAACTTACTCTTGATTCATATAGCGTAATGATAGGAGTGATTGTTAAGGCAGTAAAAGAAAAATTTGAGGTTACTCATGACGTAATAGCTCCTGCAATTTCGCTAGCTAACAAAATCGATGCACAACTCATTAACAGTATTCTTGAAATAGGTGATTTTTCATTTAATATAAAAATGGAACTTTTAGTTAATAATTATGGCGCAGATTTTCCCAAATCTTATAAAGATTTAGTAGCTGGCGTTTATATGTATGACCCAGAGCTAAGTAAATTAATTAAGCAAGCGGTTCTCGATAAAACAAAAAAAATAGCAATGAGTTTACCTGATGAGGACGATTCGAGAAGATTAAAGGCTCAAACTACTTTTATGGATGAAATTATTGAGCAAAAAAAACCTAATATTGATTTTGAAAAATTATTTTTAGATACAACCGGTAAAAGCCTGAAAGATTTTAAGGAGAATGTTACTGCTGCGGAATGTAACTTAACTATGTCAATGTAGCGAGGTAGCCCGGTTGCTTGCAACCGGGATGGTATTTCACTTGAACATAGGTCGATCCCTTGGCCTGACTTTATTCAAAATCCAAAATCACGCCATTATTATAAATGGCGTGATCACCAGCAGAACATTACGTCAGATCAAATCGATCTGCGTTCATCACCTTCGCCCAAGCAGCAACAAAGTCCTGCACGAATTTTTCTTGGTTATCATCTTGAGCATACACTTCCGCATAGGCACGAAGAATCGAATTGGCGCCAAAAACAAGATCTACTCGGGTAGCAGTCCATTTGAGAGCACCAGTTTTTCGGTCACGAATTTCATACAAATTATTGCCTATTGGTTTCCAAATGTTGGCCATATCAGTCAGGTTTACAAAGAAGTCATTGGTCAGAACACTCTCGTGCTTGGTGAACACACCATGTTTAGTGCCACCGTGATTCGTGCCCAACATGCGCATGCCTCCAACAAGGACGGTCATTTCCGGGGCAGTCAATCCCATCAATTGACTGCGATCAAGCATAAGCTCTTCGGCGTTCACCGCATAATCCTTCTTAAGCCAATTACGATAACCATCATAAAGAGGTTCCAGCACAGCAAAAGAAGCAGCATCCGTCATCTCGTCAGTTGCATCACCACGGCCAGGAGCGAAAGGAACAGTGATGTCAAATCCAGCTTTCTTGGCAGCATGCTCGATACCGACATTTCCGGCAAGCACAATCACATCTGCCACACTCGCACCTGTATCAGCGGCAATACCTTCTAGAACCGGCAATACTTTCGAAAGGCGTTGTGGCTCATTACCTTCCCAGTCTCTTTGAGGCAGCAATCGAATACGTGCTCCATTAGCACCACCCCGCATATCTGAACTACGGAAAGTCCTCGCACTGTCCCACGCGGTAGAAACCATTTCACTGATACTGAGACCACTGGCAGCGATTTTTGCTTTGAGAGCAACAAAATCATAGTTTTTATTTCCCATAGGAACTGGATCTTGCCAAATCAAATCTTCCTTCGGAACATCTGGACCAAGGTAGCGCGCCTTAGGTCCCATGTCACGATGAGTAAGTTTGAACCAGGCTCTAGCGAAAACTTCGGCAAAATACTCCGGGTCTTGGGAAAAACGCTCAGCAATTTCACGATAGACGGGATCCATTTTTATTGCCATGTCCGCGTCGGTCATGATTGGATTGTAACGAATGGAGGGGTCTTCGACATCAACCGGTTTATCTTCTTCCTTAATATTAATCGGCTCCCATTGGTGGGCACCGGCCGGACTTTTCCTCAGTTCCCAATCATGATTAAGAAGCATGTAGAAATAGCCGTTATCCCACTTTGTGGGGTGGGTCGTCCATGCCCCTTCAATACCGCTTGTAACTGTATTACGACCAATTCCTCTGCTGGTTTTATTAATCCAACCCAAGCCCTGATCTTCGATATCAGCCGCTTCAGGAGCAGGCCCTAAAAGCTTTGCATCGCCATTACCATGACATTTGCCAACAGTATGACCACCAGCAGTCAGTGCGACAGTTTCCTCGTCGTTCATCGCCATGCGCCCAAAGGTTACCCGAACATCCTGAGCTGTCCGAAGCGGGTCAGGATGTCCATCCACTCCTTCTGGATTCACATAAATCAACCCCATTTGCACAGCAGCCAGTGGGTTTTCCAGAGATTCACGGCTGTTGTCATTGTAACGCTTGGCGCCCAACCACTCCTTTTCTGAGCCCCAGTATACGTCTTTTTCTGGATGCCAAATATCTTCACGGCCAAAACCAAAACCATAGGTTTTAAGTCCCATTGATTCGTAGGCGATGGTACCTGATAGAGCGATCAAGTCAGCCCAACTAATTTTGTTGCCATATTTTTTCTTAATAGGCCATAACAATCGGCGAGCTTTGTCCAAATTCACATTATCAGGCCAAGAATTCAATGGGGAAAAACGCTGATTACCTGTGCCAGCACCACCACGCCCATCAGAGGCTCGGTACGAACCAGCAGCATGCCAGGACATACGAATCATCAAACCACCATAGTGTCCCCAGTCAGCAGGCCACCATGCTTGGCTGTCGGTCATCAATGCATGCAAATCTTTCTTAAGCGCATCGACATCCAGTTTCTTGAGTTCTTCACGATAGTTGAAGTCCTTTCCCATCGGATTGGTCTTGGTATCATGCTGATGCAATATATCGATGTTCAATGCTTTGGGCCACCAGTCCCTGTTCGACTCACCCGTAGACGTCACACCACCATGCATTACCGGGCACTTACCAGTTGTACTCAGATCCTTCCCATCCATAGCCATCCTTTATCAATATCTTATTCATTTAAAAAATTAAACTATAGACTAAGACGATAGCCTGAGCAATCCAAGTAGCGTTTATTATAATATCTATAAAAATCAAGTTTATATAAATGTCATAAGATGATTTGCTGATTCATGAATATCATTAGTAAGCGTAGGCAGGGCTGTTAAGCCCAGCAAAAATTTGTATTAAACCCTCGAGCGTGGTTGATTCCAACATTCATCGTTTTCTTTGCCGAGAGGAAGCGGGGTGATCGACTAGTAGGCTGGTGTTGAGGATATTAAAATCTAATTTGGCATAGATAAGAGAACACGCTGGGCTTAACAGCCCAGCCTACACTTGCTATTCCAATACAAAGCAATGCCTTGCTCGCCTCCAAACATCATTTATGGCGATGAGGGTGTCAAAACGGTACTGCTTTCTAAAGTAGGGCTACAATTGGGCGTAAGCATACCCTCTTCACTCAACCTTCCATCAAAAAATCTTAGCCCAGCTTGCCTAATTTTAGAATTATTAGGGGGGGGCGATTCTAATATTGGTAATCGAGTATTATTTTGAGGTGTATCGGAAGTGTGGCTTTGACTCACTGGTTCTATCAATGACTCCTCTATCTGTGAAGGATTTTGAGTCGATTGTTTTCTATTAAAAACGGTAGGCCAAGTAAAAGCTATCGATACGAATACTAAAATGACTGGGGACAATATTGCCATGACAATGGTTAATGTAAGTTTTGCCCCTATTGCTTCTCCCAGCGTTTCACCAACATGAATTCCGCTTCGGATTCCACCAGCAACAGAATAAGCAAGAGAGTCACCTATCAAAGCACCTAATTTGAGTATATTGATGGCTACATACTTTATCTTTTGTCCTCGGGTCTGGCATTCTTCCGGCGGTTGATGAATTGATTTAAATTTTTTTCTTAGATCGAGATACGTTTGCGGGTTAAAAACTTTATATACTTGTGAAAAGGTATTAACAACCATGGTTGTCGAAGTACATATCATAGAAAGAGCGTATCCTAAAAAGTTTTTAGGATCCGCGCCAAAAGCATTTAAGAGTTTAGTAACCCCTGATGCCGCAGTAAACCAAGTTAGCGTCGCATAGACCGCTAAAAAGACCGTACTGACAGCCCCTAATAAGACACATCGCAAAAGACCATAGGGTTTTTTATAATCTTCAATAAAAAGATTTTTAAATTTTACATAATTTTCACGTATGCCCACAGCTTGAAACGAATAAAAAGAGATAGCTGCTACCAGAGATAACCCAATCGTTGCTGTCAAAACTAGTGGGTTAGAGGCGAGCATACCTACCCCTAAAAAAGAGAGAAGTCCTACGAGCCCCGAATATCCAGAAATGCCCGCAGAAATGCATGCCAACAATGTCACGACACCAAAAAATAATTTCTGACCATAATCGGATATGGTTTTTTCTCTCATATTTTCTTCTAGGGTTTTAAACGTTTTTTGCTTTTGAGGCTGAAAGCCAGCACTATCAAGCATGGCTTGCCCACGACTTACTAAACATACTATTCCGTTACACAAGGAAAGTACTATCGCTAAGGCGAGGCAAACGGCAAAGGGAGCTCCTAAAGTACTTAATAATCCCAGGCAAAATACCATACAAAGCGCCATGGAGGTAACGACTTTACCAATAACTAATGGCACTCCTTTTATCAGCCTGTTTCTGTTTTGAGTGGGAGTTCTTGCAAATTCTTGGCCATTGCTAGAGCAGGTGGCAATTTGTAAGATCTCTTCCTTAGCTAATCTTTTCCCCCCCGAAAGGATCTCTCCCCACTTAAAAGTAAGGAAACTCCAAAAATAGTGGGAAAACGAACGTTCTAGAAGATCTGTTACTCGAAGATCACCATTTAGAATGGCTTGTTGGACTTTTTGCGATTCTTCTTCAGTAAACTGATATTGGTTGAAAGACGCAATAATCCAATCTTTTTGAGTACGAAATTTTCTTTTTAAAACCATTATGACTTCAGGACGTTTATGAATAGCAAAATCAATGTGATCTTGTTCTAATAAACTAACTATTTCTTTCATTTCGATAAATCCCTTTTTAATGCAACTGTGGTAGCTTATTTATAATTTCACAAGAATTCCATTTAATTTTTAATTATCAATAGACATGATATCGCTATCATTTTTATTAGAAAGATTTGACATACTTGGCGAGTTACATTCTAATCTGTTTTTTTATCATGATATGGACCATCATGGCCCTTTTAAATTTTTTAAAACCAGCTCCTTATCTTAATGAAATTCAGGATAAAGCCATTGTTAAACAGCAATATCGTTATTGGCGTATCCGCACCTTTTATGCAATGTATATAGGGTATGCTTTATTTTATTTCACGCGAAAAAGTTTTACCTTCGTGATGCCCGCATTACAAAGCACCTTGGGGATGACTAAAACTGAACTGGGAATGATTGCTAGCATCCTGAGTTTAAGTTATGGCGTCAGCAAATTTTTAAGTGGAATTCTTGGCGATAAGTCTAATCCGCGTTATTTAATGGCCATTGGGCTGATTTTGACAGGTGTTTTTAATATTTTGTTTGGATTGTCTTCCACCTGGTGGTTATTTGCTATTTTTTGGGGATTGAATGGTTGGTTTCAAGGGTGGGGATGGCCAGGATGTACTAAATTATTAACACACTGGTATTCTCAATCTGAACGGGGTCGCTGGTGGAGTATTTGGAATACATCACATAACGTGGGCGGTGCATTAATTCCATTGATTGTTGCTATGTGCGCGCAATATTTCGGCTGGCGTTCAGCCATGTTTGTGCCTGGGATTATCTGCATTTTAGGAGGTTTTTTCCTACTCAATCGTTTAAGAGATACTCCGCAGTCGCTTGGTTTGCCTGCGATAGAACAATATCGAGAAGATTTTTCTGGTTTATCAAATCACCATCAAGAAAAAACAGAACTTTCAGTCAAAGAAATTCTTTGGAATTATGTGTTAAGCAACCCCTATATTTGGATACTGTCCATTTCTTATTTGTTTATTTACATTGTCCGGACGGCCATTAATGATTGGAGCATGCTGTACTTAACAGAAGTGAAGGATTATTCCTTAATCACAGCAGGCAGTTGTGTCATATGGTTTGAAGTTGGTGGTTTTTTTGGAAATCTGGTTGCCGGCTGGTCTTCTGATAAAATATTTCAAGGTAAACGCAATCCAATCAATGTTCTCTTTACCGCAGGGGTATTTGCCACTTTGCTGCTATTTACGTTGACTAGAGGATATACACCATTCCTCGATTCGTTGTTTCTTTTTTTCTTTGGGTTTTTTATTTTTGGACCACAAATGATGATTGGTATGGCGTGTGCGGAATTAGCACATAAAAAAGCAGCGGCGACTGCAACGGGCTTTGCCGGATTTTTTGCTTATTGTTTAGGTGCTGTTCTGGCTGGTGCTCCTTTGGGGGCAATTATCAAAAATTACGGCTGGGATAATTTCTTCTTCACCTTGTTTATTTGCTGCTTGATTCCATTCTTTTTGATGCTTCCGCTCTGGCATGTGAAAGTCAATCCAAAGTATCGTAAACCCGAATTTTCAGGCGAGTCGGAGTTTGCTTAGCAAGCCAGTAGGTTGGGTCATTTTGACCCAACAAAGAATATTGCTTAAGGGCACTTAAAAGCTATAGAAGGGGGATTCAAGCCAATGTAGCCTTGATGCAGCGCAGCGAAATCAAGGTTTCACTCTCCAAATCCCCTGAGCGGTTTATTTACTATAAATGGCCATATTCAAGTATTCATCGGGATATTAAATTAGGGATGGTTCCCATCAATTGGGCATGTGAGGAAGACGTTAAGAATAAAAAATTTGAGGAATAATTGAGGGTGATTTTGTTGGGTCTAAAAGACCCAACCTACTACTTGCTAGTTCAGTGTTTTAATGAGCAGTTGGAGAAATTCGTCTGACGTCAAAAATTAATAATTTAAAATAATCATATGACATGTAAAAGTCTCCATTATCTCCGAATTTACTTCCCCAGGAATTACGCAATGTAAGTAATCCTTTATGTTCTTTACCTTTATTATCCACTGCAATGGCATTGTCATCATAACCAGTAATAATCATTTCATGGCCTGCTTTTGCCTCAGAGGCATCTTTTTCTATCTCTGAGGTAAGCACCCAGGTATCTTTTTCGCTCTTATATCTACCTACCGCACCAGCAACACCTAAATCGATGCGTGGAAAAATGATTGCAAAAACGGCTCTATCTCCTGCGTTGAGCGCTTCTTTCACTTCAGATAATGTCCAGGAAGAACTAATGCGCCAATAAATATTAGACCAAGTTATTGATTTACCAAATACGAGTTCACTCATTGGATAGTATTGTTCTGGCTCTATAAAAGACGCAGGAGCATCTTTTGTGTCGGTAGGATATTCGGTTAGGCCGCCACATCCAGTCGCTTTTTGCTTTTCCTTGCTTACTACACCATACTGTTCAATTTGATTGATTACCCAAATAGGCAAGCTACCATCCCATCCACTTGCTTTAATATATCCGTGATTTTCTAAATAAGAGCCTAACTGCAAGTTGCAAAGCTGGCTAATATAGTCTCCCTTACCCATTGCTGCGTCAAGCGCTGCAGTGATAGCAAAAGTTACACAGGTCCCATGTCTTCCTTGATTAAGTACAGGTACATTATTCATAGCTATCTGAACCTTACTAGGGAGCGCTGCATTGGATGTGAGTGTTGATTGCTCACTATGAGTCTCAATTTCCTTCATACGCGCAGCCAAAAGTTCCTTCCCCTCATCTGATAGCTGAATTCTCATGAGTTGAATTATTTTTTGTTCATTGTTGTTATTTTTTAAAGAAAGACCCTGATTAGGCTGACCAATGGAATGCTCCAGTGAATCAATTACCGCAACATCTCCAGCAACAACACATTTAACCATCAATAAAGCTAAGACGGCTATTCGCGCCAGTGTAATAGTAATCGTTTTTAATATCATCGTTGTTTATATCCAGAAAATTTTTGGGCAAATTTTCTGTCAAAATGTTTATTTTGTCAATAAACTGTTGATAATTTTGAACCCTATAGCCAGTGGGTTGGGGCATTTTTTACCCAACAAAAAATATTGCCAGAGGCATCTAAAAGCTATAGAAGGAGGATTCAAGCCAATGTAGCCTTGATGCAGCGCAGCGAAATTAAGGTTTCATTCTCCAAATCCTCGGCTAATTTCAAACCTCGAATCAGCCCAATTCTTAGGTAATCTTCCAATTCGTAAATAATGATGAAAAGAAGAATGAGGCCAATGATGCAAGGATTCAACCAAACCATGTTTGAGCGGATTATAGTGAATATAATTCACTACTTTAACTGGTTTCGCAAATTCCATTGTAATTCTCCATAAAGCCTTTATATAAAATCAATAGTACTAAATACAACTAGCAATAAATTTAGTGAAGGGAACAATATTCTGATTAACACTAGCCTGTTCTAGTGCTTCCATGTATTCGTTTCTTCTCTCCACAGGAATAATAGTCCATGGATAATGGCCACTCGCTAACATAACATTCATCAGAAAACGTCCAATTCTGCCATTACCATCGGAATAAGGGTGGATATAAACAAAAAAGAAATGCCCGAGAACAACTCTAACAGCAGGTTCCTTTTCCTGGATTATTAACTGAAAAAATTCTTCCATTAGTTCACTAACAATTTGCCAACGTGGAGGAATATGTTTTGATTGACGTATAAATACAGGGCTTCGTCTATATCCTGCTAGATCAGTTGGTTTTAAAAGACCTACAGCAACGCTAGGTTGAAATAATTCTCTATACCAATCTCCATGTTCTTTTTGTATGATTTTTCCTGGGTTTTCTCCATTTAATATTTCTATAAGGCTTTTTTTCAGAGATTGAAATGCTTGCCAGTATCCACGGGCTGCTAATGCACTACGGTGATTTCGATCCTGTTCTGTAGCATCAGGATTCCATTGTCCAGAACGAACCTTTTCAATTAAGTCAGGACTTACTTGATAACCTTCAATGGATAGAGAATGATAAGCGTCTGAGACATAATTTTCGTCAACTTGTTCTAGATATCCTTTAATATCAATTGTCGTCGGACGGGGTTTAGGAAAGTGTTCCCTGACTGTCTCGCGCATATCATGCCACATAACTTCCAAACGACTTCGATACGCTGGCTTATAAGTTGCGGAGAAATCTATCGGTGTATTTGTTAAAAATGGATCTTCTTCCCGTATTTGATATCCGGCACTCTCCATGGTTTTTTTGATCTCTTCTGCCACGTGAGATTTGCCAATATTTTGAAGCGCACCGCAAATTCTTCCGGCTATCCAAGAATGCCCTTCATCTAAAAGATAATGCAGAAGATCAGATGCACTATTAAACATTGATAGAACGGAACGTGCTTCAGTAGGATATTGAGAAAAAAATTTAGGTGAACAATAGATCAATGCTGGCACTATTGCATAAACCCGCATGTCCTGCTTAATCTCTATATCCTGAGGCGCTGGCATTTTGTATTGTACTGAAAATAAGGCTGTGTTATGAGGCAACTCCATATTACGGTTTGTTCCGTTGGGGCTGCGTATCATTAGTTGTTTAGGCACAGCCCAATTTTCTGAATGAAGAAGTAACGATTGTTCTGGGGAAAGGCACCATTCGTCACCAAATCTTTCATTTAAATATGAAGCGCAAAAATTCCAGAAAGAGGCATACCAAGCCGTACTTTCGCCTTTTTGTTCATCAGGTTTTATAGGTACGTACCAACCTTTTACAACCTCTTCTAAAAATGCATTTTCTACAAGTCTTTCCCTATGAGTACGACTTATGTCTTTTGATTGGATAGCGTACTTACCTTGCTTTTGTAGATTTTGTAAAACTTCTAGTGACTGTGCCAGTTTTTCTGAGGGTTTCATAATATTTTCAATTTATAGGTCTAAGTAGAAATTATAGTATATTATGTTGTGGAAATTATAGTATATTATGTTGTGGAAATTATAGTATATTATGTTGTGGAAATTATAGTGTATTATGTTGTGGAAATTATAGTGTATTATGTTGTGGAAATTGTAGTTTATTGTGTTGTGAATTTTTCAAAATAATTATTAAACATATGGTTACATTCGTTCAATATGGATTGTAAGTCCGTCTAATATGGAATATGACCTCGTCCAAAATGGAATATAAATGAATTTTGTTCATTTATTTAATGCCCCTTTAGTTTTTATCTTCATTGAAGATCTATTCAAATAGCAAGTAGGTTGGGTCATTTTGACCCAACAAAAAATATTGCCAGAGGCATCTAAAAGCTATAGAAGGAGGATTCAAGGAAATTATAAGTGAAGTCTAATCAGTGGAATATCGCAGAATAAAAATACCTGGATCTATAACGTATGAAATCATCGTTGATACCACGGAGTCTGACCAGCGACTCGATTTACTACATGATAACGTTAAGAAATATGGAACTGTTCTTAATACTGTTTCGGCTGGAACAGAATTAAGTGGAGTACTCATCAGAAAGCAAAATTAATTTTAAACAGCTTGGTATTATCATTTGACTCATTCCAATTGTTCTACTATTCTAGAAATATGGACATAAAAAACTCACTAAAAATATTTGATACCCTTTCACAAGAAACCCGTTTACAAGTGTTTCGATTGCTTGTTCAAGCAGGGCCGGAAGGGTTATCAGCTGGCGCGATTGGCGATGAGTTAGGTATTTTACACAATACTTTATCGTTTCACTTAAGCCATTTATCTAACGCCGGAATTGTGTCCTCTTATCGTAAGGGACGATTTGTATTTTATTCTGCAAATTTTGAATTAATGCGCGATTTTATCTCATTCATGGTTCAAGACTGTTGCAGTAAACAACAAGTTCAAATTCAACAACCCGGGACAAACAATTGTCTGGTTATTGAAATAACTGATTGCTGTAATTCTAAATAGGAGTAAGTCATGAAACGTTTTCATATTCATATTGGCGTTGACAATCTTGCTGATAGCATTCGTTTCTATAATGCCCTGTTTGGAGCTGATCCAGTAAAAGTAAAATCCGATTATGCCAAATGGATGCTAGATGACCCACGCATTAATTTTGCAATTTCAACTCGTGGAAAACAGGGTGTAGAACACTTAGGTATTCAGGTGGATGATGCCACGGAATTAGAAGCGCTGAGAAAGCAGTTTTCTCAGGCTAATATTTCAACCCATAGTGATGGCGAGACGACCTGTTGTTATGCCAAATCGGAAAAATCATGGGTAAGTGATCCTTCAGGGATCGCATGGGAAGCCTATCATACTATGGAGGATGCCCAGTTTTTTTCTGGAGAAAAAGTAGCAGAGGGTTCTTGTTCAATGCCTGATAAAAATACCTCAACCTCTTGCTGTGATACAAAATCAAAAACATCTGGATGTTGCGGATAATGAACACTAAACCCCTTAAGTTACTATTTTTGTGCACCGGTAACTCGTGTCGTTCCATTATGGCGGAGGCGATAACTAACCAATACTCTAATGGTCGCTATCTGGCTTTTAGCGCAGGTAGCGTTCCGACTGGAAGCGTGCATCCAAAAGCAATTGAAACTCTTGTGCATCATGGAATCAAATGCAACGCGGCACGCAGTAAATCCTGGAATGAATTAAAATCACAAGCTATTGATTTGGTCGTTACGGTGTGTGATCAGGCGAATAGTGAGAGCTGTCCTATTTTTCCAGGTCAATCCAAGAAACTTCATTGGAGCAAAAGGAACCGAGATTGAAATCAAAGCTGCATTTGAGGCGATATTTAATCAACTTAAATCACGAATAGAGCAGGAATTGTTATGACCACTTGCAGGACAGGGCGTCTTTCATTTTTAGATAAATATTTAACCCTATGGATCTTCGTAGCGATGGCTGCAGGTATCGCTATTGGTTCATTTTTTTTCAGCGCTCCGCAATTCTTAAATTCCTTATCTATTGGCTCGACGAATATTCCTATTGCTATGGGTCTTATTTTAATGATGTATCCTCCATTAGCCCGAGTAAAATATGAAGAATTACCCCTGATATTTAAAGACTGGCGAACTCTCCTGTTGTCATTGATTCAAAACTGGTTTATCGGTCCTTTCCTCATGTTTGGTCTTGCTGTTTTATTTTTACATGGATATCCCGAATATATGACTGGGCTTATTCTTATTGGTCTGGCACGCTGTATTGCCATGGTGATTGTCTGGAATCAGCTAGCAGAAGGGGATAATCAGTATGTTGCTGCCTTAGTGGCATTTAACAGTATTTTTCAATTGCTGTTCTTCAGTGTTTACGCCTGGTTTTTTCTAACGGTTTTGCCACCACTTGTTGGCATGAGTGGCCAAATAGTCCACATCAATTTTATGACGATTGCCGAAAGCGTGTTTATTTATTTAGGCATACCTTTTTTCGCAGGGTTTCTGACTCGTTTTGTATTGATAAAGAGAAAAGGGGTAATCTGGTATGAAACCATTTTTTTACCAAAGATTTCTCCCATTACATTGATTGCGCTACTTTTTACGATTCTTGCGATGTTTTCTTTAAAGGGCGCTATGGTATTGCAACTTCCTATAGACGTCATTCGTATTGCCATACCTCTGGTCATTTATTTTGTGGTGATGTTTTTTGTCAGTTTTGCGATGGGGAAGCTTATTGGGGCCAATTATGAAAAGACAACGGCAGCATCATTTACTGCAGCCAGTAATAATTTCGAATTGGCTATTGCTGTTGCAATTGCCACCTTTGGACTTAATTCTGCCATAGCTTTTACAACGGTAATTGGTCCTCTTGTTGAAGTGCCGGTTCTTATTTTACTTGTGAATGCAGCATTTTGGTTACGAAAGCGATGGTTTTTAGGAGCAACTATTAAGTAGGTGCTAGAAACTAATATTGAAATCACTCAGTCGCTACTTCAGTAGTGGTTATTGAAACAGGGATGCAAAAAGATGAAATTTCTACAACAACCCCCGCGCTTCCTATTTTTTACTGGTAAAGGTGGAGTAGGCAAAACATCAATAGCCTGTGCTACTGCAGTTCAACTGGCTGAAACAAATAAGCGTGTATTGCTGGTCAGTACTGATCCTGCCTCCAATGTGGGGCAAGTATTTGATGTCAGTATTGGTAACCAAATTACCGCAATCCCAGCGGTAGCACGCCTCTATGCGATGGAAATTAATCCAGAATCGGCAGCGCAAGCTTATTGTGATAAAATTATAAATCCGGTTCGTGGCGTTCTCCCTGATACAGTAGTCAAGGATATGGAAGAGCAACTGTCTGGTGCCTGTACTACGGAAATTGCAGCTTTTGACGAATTTACCGCACTGCTTACTGACACCTCACTGACAGCTGAGTTCGAGCATATTATTTTCGATACCGCACCCACCGGACACACCATTCGGTTGTTACAATTGCCAGGTGCCTGGAATAGTTTTCTTGAAAATGGCCAAGGAGATGCATCTTGCCTCGGGCCTTTAGCTGGACTGGAAAAACAACGTGAACAGTATAAAATGGCTGTTGAAGCATTATCTGATCCATTACGCACACGATTAGTGCTAGTGGCAAGGGCACAGCTTGCGACTTTGCGAGAAGTTGCTAGAACCCATGAAGAGCTGGCAGCTATTGGCATGAGGCAACAATTTCCGATTATCAATGGCATACTACCAGCTAGCGAAGCGGAGCATGATGCATTAGCAGCAGCCATTTATTCTCGTGAACAGGCTGCCTTAACGGCTATTCCTTCTGTACTTAATGATTTGCCCTGTGACACAGTGGAACTTAAATCATTTAATTTAGTGGGTTTAGAATCCTTACATCAATTACTAACCCTCTCTGTGCAACGATGGTCTCCTCAAGGCGAGCATAATGTCGCTCACGATTATCCTCGCTTAATAACCCTGATTGATGGTATTGCAGATGGTGGTCATGGTCTTGTGATGGTCATGGGAAAAGGTGGGGTCGGTAAAACAACACTTGCTGCTGCTGTAGCAATTGAGTTAGCAAATCGAGGACTTCCAGTGCATCTTACCACTTCTGATCCTGCGGGACATTTGAGCGAAACTTTGATTGCTGCTCTGGACAACTTAACTATAAGCAGGATTGACCCACATGCTGAAACGGAGCGCTACAAACAACATGTGCTAGAGACAAAAGGTGCACAACTCAATGCTCAAGATCGCGCTCTTTTGGAAGAAGATTTGCGTTCACCATGCACTGAAGAAATCGCTGTCTTTCAAGCATTTTCAAGAATTATTCGTGAAGCGGGCAAAAAGTTCGTAGTGATGGATACAGCACCCACCGGGCATACATTATTATTACTTGACGCTACGGGTTCATATCACCGAGAAATTGAGCGTCAGATGAGTGGTAAGAAGATCTCTTTTACCACGCCCATGATGCAATTACAGGATCCCAAACAGACCAAAGTGCTGCTCGTCACGTTAGCGGAAACGACTCCAGTACTTGAGGCAGCTAACTTACAAGAAGACTTGCGTCGTGCAGGTATTGAACCTTGGGCGTGGATTATCAATAATAGTATAGCAGCTACACAGACAAATTCGGTGCTATTACGCCAAAGAGCACAAAATGAACTGATTCAAATTGATAAAGTGGCTAACCAGTATGCTACACGGTATGCAGTTGTTCCCCTACTGAAGGAAGAACCCATTGGTATCGAACGCCTGTTGGCTATGTTTAATCAGTAAATAATTAATATTGACTAGTTTAATAACTCCAGACTGGTTAACTAAAAGGAGGTTTCTCATGAATAGTTCACCTCTAGAATTTCATTTGAGTGTTCGCGTATCTGATCTTGACGAAAGCCCGGTATTCTATTCGGTGTTTCTCGGAACGGAACCCAAAGACCGCACATCTCGCTTGGTTAATGACAGCGGTAAGCCATTAGATACTTACAGTATGTATCACATCAGGCTTGGTGTGAGCGACAAAGCAACAGTTACTGAAAGTTACTTTCGTGCTAAGGCGAATGGTCTGGAAATAATTAAACCACCACGAACGACTTGGCGAGGCACTCCTTTACACAAGTTATGGCTGCGTGATCCTCAGGATAGGGAATAGAAGTCTATGCACGCTTAACGCCCGAAGAGCTAAAAGAGATGCCTGTCGATCAGGAGCCTTGTTATTTGGTTTCTGGAACCGAGCCATAAGCACCCTGGTTTTTTGGTTCGATGCCAATTGAGGCAATCTTAATAACATACCCTATGGAGATTAATAGAATGAACGTCCCGCAGGAATCTGAATATATTTATGAAGATAACGGGCTGTATATTTGCCCAGAATGCGCGTATGAATGGTCAAAAAATGAAATAGACGAAAACACCGAAAACGACAGGTTTACGGTTCGTGATTCGAATGGAAACTTATTAAAGGAGGGCGATTTTGTTACGGTTATTAAAGATTTAAAAATCAAGGGTTCATCATCCATTATAAAAGTAGGAACCAAAGTAAAAATACTTCGATTGGTTGATGGCGATCACGATATTGACGAGGGTATTGGCTCAATGATGTTAAAGTCAGTTTTTGTAAAAAAATCTGAAAGCAGTAAATCCATATGATTGCCATTTATGAAGCGTATCGTACGGGTTTGTTAGGGTTTAAAAATTGGCTGCCTAATCTAATCGCTGGACTTATTGTTGGTGTGGTTGCGCTTCCATTAGCGATGGCTTTTGCGATAGCCTCTGGCGTACCACCACAACAGGGCTTATATACAGCTATCATTGCTGGTTTTATTGTTGGATTATTTGGAGGTACACGCGTTCAAATTGCAGGCCCCACAGGAGCATTTGTTGTTATCTTAGCGAGCATTACTGCTAAATATGGGATAAGTGGGTTACAAATAGCTACTCTTTTGGCTGGAGGAATACTCATCCTCATGGGGCTAACAAAACTGGGTGATGTCATTAAATTTATTCCTGATCCAGTGATTGTAGGATTTACTTCTGGAATTGGTGTTATTATTTTTGTTGGCGAGTGGAAAGATTTTTTTGGGTTATCGGTTTCATTACCCTTGGATGCCCCTTTTTATCAGAAAATATACTCACTTTTAATGGCATTACCGCATTTAAGTTTGACTACAACAGGAATGGCCATGATGAGCTTAGCATTGATTTTGCTAGCTCCTCGATTTTTAAAACGTATTCCAGGGCCCCTTATTGCGCTAGTCATAGCTACTTTGATGCAAACAATTTTTCAATTTAAAGGCATTTCAACCTTAGGAAGTGCATTTGGAACTATTTCATCGGCATTACCCTCGTTTCAATTGCCAAACTTATCTATTCAATTAATTTCTCAATTAATTGGTCCAGCCTTTACTATTGCCTTATTGGGTGCCATTGAGTCGCTATTATCAGCTACGGCTGCTGATGGCATGTCTAATACACGCCATGATGCGAATCAAGAACTTATTGGACAAGGTTTAGCGAATCTTATAGCACCTCTATTCGCTGGCTTTGCCGCTACAGGAGCGATTGCTAGAACTGCTACTAATATTCGAAATGGCGGAAATAGCCCACTGGCCGCTATTGTTCATTCGATAACATTATTATTAATAATTATATTTTTAGCACCATTTGCTTCAGCAATTCCATTATGTACTTTGGCGGCAATTTTGTTTGTAGTTGCATTTAATATGAGTGATATTCCACATTTCATTTACACCATAAAGCGTGCACCGCAATACGATGTTACAATTTTGTTAGTTACTTTTTTTCTGACCATATTCACTGACTTAGTTGTTGCTGTTAATACGGGCGTAATTCTCGCCATTCTACTTTTTATTCGACGAATGAACCAAGCTATTGTTGTAGAAACTCATTCTTCGATACATTTTCAAAACGAAATCAATGAACATGATATTAAACTACCCGAAGATCTTTTAGTTTATACAATTCAAGGACCGCTATTTTTTGGTGCAGCTGAGAAAATTGAACGAGCCTTGGCAGTGACTCATACCGATCCTTCAGTGATTATTTTACGTTTAAAGAGCGTTCCTTTTATGGATATGACGGGATTGACAATATTGCGCGAATTGGTGGAGCAGTTTCATAATCGTGGTATAAAAGTTTATATGTGTGAAGCTAATGTAGCCGTGCGTCGAAAGCTTATAAAAGTTAATATGCTTCGTTTATTAGAAAAAAAGCGTCTTTTTAAAACATTTCCTGAAACACTTAAATGCTGTTCCACCTCAAAATATAAAACATGAACTATATCGATTTACGCTTCGCAAATGAGTTTTAGGAAATTATCTTCAATTATGGAGGGGCCCTTTCGACCGGAAGTTCTTTTGCAATCGTTAAGCAAGTAAGTTGGGTCATTTTGACCCAACAAAAAATATTGCCAGCGGCACCAAAAGCTATAGAAGGAGGATTCAAGCCAATGTAGCCTTGATGCAGCGCAGCGAAATCAAGGTTTCATTCTCCAAATCCTCTGCTAGTTTCAAACCTCGAATCAGCCCAATTCCTAGGTAATCTTCCAATTCGTAAATAATGATGAAAAGAAGAATGAGGCCAATGATGCAAGGATTCAACCAAATCATGTTTGAGCGGATTATAGTGAATATAATTCACGTGATGTTCAAAATCTGTTTCGTCTTTTATAGTATGCTCCCAAAACCGACGTTGCCAAAGACAATATTCATTGTGTCGTGTTTTAATCAATGGAAAAGTTGACTTATTTACAGATTTTGAGAATAGTGCTTTGATTTTCTTCCATCGCTGAGAATAATTTGAATCCCCATGCGGTAACTGCCAAATCATATGAAGATGTTCGGGTAAAATTACATAAGCTTTGATAAGAAAAGGATATTGCGTTTTAACCCTTTGAACCGCTTCTTTTAATAAATGAATTTGGTCTACCAGCACGCTTGATTTTCTATTTCTCAAGGTCACTGTAAAGAAAAACGTTCCTCCCGGAACGAAGCTTCTTCGGTAATTCACCAATTTTATATATTTCCCTGAATGGTTGGAGTAGAAATATTAATAGAGAAAGAGAAATAAATAAACCTTGATTACGCTATCGCTGCATCAAGGCTACGCTTGCTAAGATTTGATTTAAATTTATTTGAAATAAAGAAAGTGTTAGGAACGTGCGCCAATTATTTGGGGTAGCGCTAGGGCCGAGGTAATAACAAGGCCGATTAATAGATTTGTGAACACTAAATTGCCATTCCAAAATGCATAGATTAAATAGGTTGTGATAGGGACAAGACTAATAATAACAGAGGTTGTTGCAGTTCCTAATTTCCGAATCGCCTGCTGGTTAAAGAAAATAGGGATTACTAAAGAACCAATACTTACTGCAATCAATGGACGGGCATTATCTTTGAGGGCGGCATGGAGAGTATCAAGATGTATAAATAGTGATGAACCAATAAACAATACCCAAAAGCGTGTTGCCAGAACTTGAATGGACGTTAATTTAGCACGGGCGCATAGCTGTTCGGATGTTAGCATGTAGATGTAAAAAGCAAGTCCAGCCAAGATTCCTAGCAAGATTCCAAAGAGGGTGCTTCCTGGCTTTTGTATTTCATATTTAAAAAATAAAATTAGAATAGAACTTACTAAAATTAGCATGCTCCAGCGATATGAGGACGTGCCGCTTTTTCGATAAAGGCTGAAAAACCCTAAAAAAGCTGAGGAAATAAAAAGTGATGTCATGGTGATAAAAGGATCGGAGAGATAGGTCGCATAAACCATGCATAGCCAATCTAATCCCAGAGCCGTAGACATCATTAAAAATAAAAATGGGTTTTGTAAAATAGCGTCGTAAACCGTTTTTAAATTTCTTAAACAGAGTAAATTGAAGCAAAATATTGCAATGCCACTCATCACAAACAAAGCTGTCAATGGTTCAACATCACTACAGAGATCATCAAGAAAGACAAAGGCAATTGATGCAAGCATCACATAGAGCATTGCATCAATATATCCACTCATTTGATTATTAACTTTATTCATATGGTCTCTAAAAAATCACGTTCCCCAATGGCTTCCAGTGGTGCAAAATCCCTGTTGGCAAGAAAACCTGGTCTCGGTGATTCTATCTGTTTCATCGTATAGTTTACAAGATTGTAAAAGAGCCTTCCGATCTCATGGCGATAAATTAAATCCTGGGTAGCAAGTAGGTTGGGTCATTTTGACCCAACAAAAAATATTGCCAGCGGCACTTAAAAGCTATAGAAGGAGGATTCAAGCCAATGTAGCCTTGATGCAGCGCAGCGAAATCAAGGTTTCATTCTCCAAATCCTCGGCTAGCTTCAAACCTTGAATCAGCTCAATTCTTGGGTAATCTTCCAATTCGTAAATAATGATGAAAAGAAGAGTGAGGCCAATGATGCAAGGATTCAACCAAACCATGTTTGAGCGGATTATAGTGAATATAATTCACATGATGTTCAAAATCTGTTTCGTCTTTAATAGTATGCTCCCAAAACCGACGTTGCCAAAGACAATATTCATTGTGTCGTGTTTTAATCAATGGAAAAGTTGACTTATTTACAGATTTTGAGAATAGCGCTTTGATTTTCTTCCATCGCTGAGAGTAATTTGAATCCCCATGCGGTAACTGCCAAATTATATGAAGATGTTCGGGTAAAATTACATAAGCTTTGATAAGAAAAGGATGTTGCGTTTTAATCCTTTGAACCGCTTCTTTTAATAAATGAATTTGGTCTACAAGCACGCTTAATTTTCTATTTCTCAAGGTCACTGTAAAGAAAAACGTTCCTCCCGGAACGAAGCTTCTTCGGTAATTCACCATTTTATATATTTCCCTGAATGGTTGGAGTAGAAATATTAATTGAGAAAGAGAAATAAATAAACCTTGATTACGCTATCGCTGCATCAAGGCTACGCTTGCTATTTCAAAAGCAGGGAATCCTTATTTACGTAATACAAATGATATATTACACGCTCTTGGTTTGTCAACCCTACTGGGGTTGACAAACAACCCTATTGGGGTCATAATTTAATTATGAAAATAATAAAAAAAGCCCAAGTTGTTGTTGAAACAGCAGAATATATAAAGCAGGCTGAATCTTGTATGGATAAGAAAAGCAGAGATGACTTTATAAGTCATATTGCTCAAAATCCGACAGAAGGAAATCTTATTTCTGGAACTGGCGGGGCTAGAAAGATTCGTTGGACAGCTGATAGTAATCAAGGTAAGAGTGGTGGTGCAAGAGTTATATATTATTACCATAATCAAAATATGCCTATTTTTTTGTTTACCGCTTACGGAAAAAATCAAAAGGAAAATATTACCGAAAGTGAAAAGAATATATTGAAAACCATTATCAAAACTATTGTTAAGGTTTATGGGGAGAATGAACATGAGTGATTTGGGTGAAAGTTTAATCCGTGGGGCAATGGAGGCTCTTGAGTACGCTAAAGGGAACAAAAAAGGCGCGGTTACACATGAAGTATTAGTTCCTACTCAAGTAGATGTTATGGCTATTAGAAAGAAAATGCATATGAGCCGACAAAAATTTTGTGAAGAATTTGGGTTTAGTGTGAGGACATTAGAAAAATGGGAGCGGGGCGAGCGCACACCAGAATCATCCGCGAGAGCCTATTTAACAGTTATTGCGAGTAACCCTACGGCTGTTATTAATGCGCTGCATAAAACAAGTTAGTAACAGTTATTGTTTGAACCCAAAACCTAAGTCTGAATTACTAAACCTAGTAAATTTTTTAATTAGACCCAAAGTTATTCCCTCTAATTTAATTTTGCACTTTTGCTAAAAGTATTTCAGCATGCACATCTTGAAAATCCTTCCATTTCTTTGTTGCAGCAAGATATTCATTAAATTTGGGTTCGGTATCTTCAAATGAAGTTCTACCTTTATTTGACTCTTCAACTTCAGCAAGCCATTCTTTATGCAGACGTATGGATTCATCTCTAAGCCGTGTCGCCTCCTGAAAAATCGGCATATTCTCTTCTGTTATATATTGCATGATATTTCCTTATTCAGCAGTAGCAACGTAAAATGCGAATTTCTAATTCTTTTAATTATAGCTAATGAGATCCTAGGGGTTCCAGAAAAGTAATCATATTTACACTTTGCTTTACTAATTAAGAGGGTGGGGCACTCAAGGCGGATTCAAACAATGAGTTGCACGCAAAATAAATCACATAGTACGGATGTCATTAATTGGCCAATTTTAATATTTAATTACCCGATTTGTGACCAGAAAATGCTTGGCAAATTAAACTGGACTTTAGTCATTTTTATAAGAATGGTTAATAACTCGTCTTTGCGGTCATTTATGATAATGGCCAAAGCCTCGTTAAAGAAGTTCTCTTTTACTCATAAGGATACTAGATATGGACGTCGAATCAACCCCAGCTCATATCCAACTGGCCATTATGTCGCGTGACTATGTGGTATCAAGATCAATACAAGCGATTGCAAAACTCGGTATTGCAGATCATATGTCTGATAAGCTAACTCCCGTAGGGATTATCGCTAAAAAAACATCTACAATCCCAGAGTTGCTTGACCGGCTCCTTAGTTTCTTATCTGCATATGGTTTATTTACCAAAGTTGACGATTCTTATGCGCTTACTTCATTATCTTATCCCTTACAACAAGATAACGCTCATTCAATCAAAGAGGTATTGTGCATGGTTGATGAATCCTGGTGGCAAGCATTTGCTCATCTTGATACGGAGCTCAAAACAGGGGTTTCAGCCTTCAAACTTCAACATGGAATCGATTTTTTTAATTATCTTGACCAGCATGCGGAGACTAAAACAAATTATGAAAAAGGATTGGCCGTACTTTCAACCTTCGATGATAAAGCCATAACACAGGGATATGATTTTGGTCAGCATCAACATCTGGTCAATATTGGAAACAAAACCGCTGGCTTAACCAACGCAATAAATACACGCTACCCTGCTGTATTCATTCACAATCTGGATATTAATTTTCAATTGAACATCCAGGAATTAAATGATCAACTTAAAAATTTACAACACATCGATGGTTATCTTGTAAAGGCACTATTGCATGATTACAGTGAAACCGTCATCAAACAAGTTTTACACGCATGTTATACTCATATGCCTAACCATTCGTCGTTAATTATTGCCGAACAAATCATACCCAATGATCCCTTACCCCATACGAATAAAACAATGGATATTATCATGATGGTACTGGTTGGCGGACGTCAACGAACCCTTACCAATTGGCAAGAATTGATTGAATCCAGTGGATTTAAACTAACATCTACTTATCCCACCTCGGGACTATTGACTCTGATGGAATATAAAATTCTCAAATAAGAATAATGATTAAAGCCACTATTTTTTACACTTAATCAAGCACATAGTTGAATAAAATAAATCAAATATTAACATAAAAAAGATAGTATGATATTATTTGAATCAATATAGGAAATAATAGTTCTTATGTATAATCTCTTATTAATATCATGGCCTGTTAACAATTCACTTGAATTATCTAAAGACCTCTAATCAGTGTTGAATGAATAATATGTTAATAAAACTCCAATTTAACGAAAATGTACTACCTGAAAATTATGAAACAGATCTTAACCCAAAAGAATATGCTGAATTTTTAGACTCCGGTAGAAAAATTAATTTTTTGGTAGCCGATAAAGATGGGGCATGGCACTTTTCTATTGTAACCTTCAAAAATGATCAAGAGGGTATACGATCTATACCTAAACTGTTCCATAAAAATGAATTATTTGGTTTTGAGAGCAATCATTCTAAAAACAAATTACACGCCATGCTAACGTCTCTTGCAGGAACTTTATATCACAAATTAGGTAATGATTTACAACCTGTTGTGACCTATGCGATTGACCTATCTCTCAATTTTTATACAGCATCAAAAAATATACCCAATTTTAATTCCGCTGATATTTTAATTGATAACGGTTTTTATATTGATGAAAATCAATTGGTTTATCCTGTAGGGTGTGACTTCCATTTGATGTCCAAACTACCTGAATCTCCTGCACAATACAAAAACAGCTATATATTTATTAAAACGAACGATACTCAGGAACTGTATTATATTAAGCATGATGGGGAATATGAAAAAGCAAAAATTGTTGATTTCAAGTTATTTGAAGAAAAAATAAACGCCATTAAAAATAAGGATGAGACTCAATTACATCTCAGTCAGGAGCAAATTAAAGAAATTGTAACATCAAACGGAGGCCACACCCCTGAGTCCACCAAATATACTCTCAAAGGATTTGGGGCAGCAAACATGTTAAATCATTTCCTGGTTAATACAGATAATAATCCAGGTAATTGGGGTGTGGCGATTGACCCCGAGAAGGGAATAGCCACAGTTGTTCAAATCGATACTGAGTGCTGCTGGGGTCCTAATTTTTTAAAATTAAACCCGGATCATGTGAGGCACATATTAGAGCATCCTATCCTAGGGACATACCCACTTCAATTAATAGGAACAGCAGGAGAAGAAGAAGAAATACAATATATTGAATCGGAATTAGCAGAAGTATTGCAAACAGAATTATTCCCTAATGAAATTTCAAAATTACAACTGCAGGAATTTGAAACAAAATTTATGGATGAAGCCGTTGATACGTTATTTAAAATCATATCCACTCCAAATAGTGCTTATCGCCATATGATTAATGTCAATCTCAATCAACCCATAGCAACAGCCTATAAAAATAACTTTTATAATACACTTATAAAAAACAAAAACATTTATGCTAATGAAGCCCTAAAGGTAAAACCCTATGTCGAAAAAGCCCGGAAAATTACTATGGAAGACCTTCGTTGGGTAAATAATATCAAGCTGCAAATATTACATAACCTATTTTGCCTGGAAATATGTCGCCATGAGATCACGGGTTATAGTCCGCTAACACTGTTTAAACTAACCAATAAAATCATTAAAGTTGAGGGGGTTACTATAAAAGAAAGTTATCATCTAACAACCATTAAGGCAGAAAAGTATGATCAGTTAATCAATGCATTAAAAGCAAACTATCATGAAGTTATACTCAAAATCATACTACCTAAGCTAGAACTAAGAGTTATAGCAATAAATAAAGGTTTAGATCAAAGTGCAAATAATTATTCTTCCTCTGTAAAAAGCAACTTCTTTTTGCAAGGTAATAACAAACGACCTCGCCAAAGCTGTGAATTTGAATCATTATGGAATGAATATGACTTTTTTAATAAAGAAAAACCTCTTGAGAGGCCACTTGAACAGGCCCAACTCGATAACTGCAATTTAGATCCTTTTGAAGCGTCAATAGAATGTGATACACCCTCGATGCAACAATAGTTTCTAATAAAGCCATTAATGCGGAAATGCTCTTCTAACAACGCTGTACGGTCCGAGGGATCCACTGATCTAGCTCTATACTAAAGCTCTGGATCCCGCGGACTCACTCGAGAAAGTGTCACTTGATCCCCAACCCTTCTCCCTTAACGGGGTTCTTTTCAGGAAGGTACGAAATTTCCCGGCACACCCATAAAACCCTTTACTAGACTAGGCTGTAGCCAATAAATCGATTTTTTTGTTAGTCACTAATTTTTCTATAACATCATGTAAATTAAGGCATTCTAACTAATTGATTT
>NZ_JAJKBJ010000022.1 GCF_023618015.1 Legionella maioricensis | reverse complement strand
ACTTGCGATGAGGGAGCTCCTGAAATAGGCATGAGCCCCATTTGGAAGATCCTTCGCTTCGCTCTGGATGACATGTCTTAAGTGAATGGCAGTGAGGATGAAGTGCCACTCGATCCCAGGCTCACCGACTATTAAATTATTTAATTTACGCTTACCTCACTTATTTAATCAAATCCATGATACAATTGCATCAAAAATAGTCATATTGAATTGAGTGGAACAAACAACTCCAACTCAGCAACGGCATACTAAGGAAACAACATGAGTTTTACATCTTTGGGTCTAATAGAACCCCTGCTTCGCGCTGTTAGCGAATTAGGATATACAGAGCCCTCCCCCATTCAAGTACAGGCAATTCCGGCAGTTTTACGCGGAAGCGATGTACTAGCCTCCGCACAGACTGGAACAGGTAAAACTGCCAGTTTTGTATTACCGATTTTACAAAAAATTCATGATAAACCTCGTGCTAAAGGTAACCGTGCTCGAGTTTTAATCGTTACGCCAACTCGAGAGTTAGCTGCGCAGGTACACGAAAGTATTGTTCAATATGGACGCCATTTATCCTTACGTTCTACCGTTGTTTTTGGCGGAGTGAAAATTAATCCACAAATGATGAAATTGCGTGGCGGTGTAGAGTTATTAGTTGCCACCCCAGGGCGATTGTTAGATTTGCATCAGCAACGTGCAATTCAGCTTGATGAAATAGATACTTTAGTTTTAGATGAAGCAGATCGCATGTTAGATATGGGTTTCATTCATGATATTAAACGTATTATTAAATTATTACCCAGAAACAGACAAAATTTAATGTTCTCCGCTACATTTTCTGAGGAGATTCGTGCCTTAGTCAAAGGGATATTAAATCAGCCAGTAGAAATAGACGTTGCGCCACGCAATACGACTGCGGTTGCGGTAAAACAAACCGTTCATCCCGTTGATAAAGCGCGCAAGTCTGCTTTATTGAGTCATTTAATCCATAAGAATAAATGGGGGCAAACTCTGGTATTTTCGCGAACCAAACATGGAGCCAATAAATTAGTGAAACAGCTGGCAGAAGAGCATATTTATGCCGCGGCCATCCATGGTAATAAATCACAATCACAACGGACCAAAGCATTAGCTGATTTCAAATCAGGTGAATTACATATTTTAGTGGCTACCGATATTGCCGCCAGGGGGATTGATATTGATCAACTTCCTTGTGTAGTCAATTTTGATTTACCCCAAGTCGCTGAAGACTACGTTCATCGCATTGGTCGAACCGGTCGCGCAGGAGCTTCAGGCCAAGCAATTTCTTTAGTCAGTGCTGATGAAGTCGGGCAACTACAAGCCATAGAAAAATTGATTAAGCGAAAATTGGAACGAGTAGAAATTGAAGATTTTGAACCCAATCACAACTTGCCCAGTTCCGCATTACCGGCTAAACCCAAAAAGAATTTTCCCTTTAAAAAGAAAGCAACTCCTACAGCAAGAAAAACAGAGAGGAAACCTTTTACGAAACGCTCTTCAAGCAAATAATAACCATTTCCTGAGTAAATCGCATGGGAGAATAGGGCTTAAACGCCCCCCTACTCACCACGTCCCGCGGCTTGTGTATAGCAGCGGGACGCAGATAAATACCTTAAGGTCGTACCGACCAAAGCCTCCTCCAATGCGATACTCTTCTTCGCTTGAATTTAGCCTCATCCCTACCCTCAAATATGCAACAGAATCTTACTGATTTGTTAACACATTTTATTCACGATCAAAATAAAACCAAATTAATTTCAACTATAATTAGTAAAAGACAGGTTCAAATTTAAAGATAGAGCACTATAGGGATATAATTTTGAATACAACGTTAGATAATATACAAAAAATCAGAATATCAGACGCAGATAATACTTTATCAAATCGTTCTTATACACCCTTATCTCCTTCACAAAATAATATAGCACAAAATATTGATGGCCTTTTTTTTAGGGTTAAAAAACAAACGATTCCTAAAATGATTTTTGGAGCAGGATTTACCCTTATTGAGCTAATGATTACTCTAAGCGTACTTTGTTTGCTTTTAGTAGTCGCAGTACCTTCTTTTAGAACCATGATATTAAACAATCGTTTAAACGCAAATTCTGAATCGCTGGTTAACGCATTAAGCTATGCACGCAGTACAGCTCTCTATCAAGCAATGAATGTAGTCGTGTGCCCTTTTGGGGCTGCAAATTCTACTGCTTGCGGAGCTAATTGGAACTCAGGATGGATAGTAGTCACGCAACCTGCTGCAGGTGTTGGAACTCTTCTTAAAAGCCAACAGGCATCCCCCACCGACCCCCTATTAACATCCAATGTAGCAAGTGTCGTGTTTGATTCTCATGGAATTGCGACCACCCAAAGCAATTTCAAGCTATGCGATGATAGAGGAGGCGCATTTGCTCGTTCTGTAGAGGTTTTAGCCACTGGCTTTGTTCAATCGGGCAACACTCCTGGCCAAGCAGTTTGGGATAATAGCGCGCTTACATGTCCTTAGTGGAGAATAAAGTTATGGCTGTTAACATGATAAGACACAAAGGAATGACCTTACTGGAGGTTTTAGTTACCCTGGTAATCCTGGCTTTTGGATTGCTAGGTATAGCCAGCATGTTAATGTTTTCTAATCAAGCAAATAACTCCAGTTATGCAAAACAACAAGCAGTACAAAGCGTTTACGACATCTTCGACAGAATTAGAACCAATTATCAAGCAGCGATTAATGGCAATTATAATGTAAGTAACATAGGGTCTAACGGTTACCCTACTTCAATCTCTGCCCCATCAGTATTATGTAATGTTTCAACGTGCAACCCAACACAAATGGCAGCCTATGACACATGGTATTGGTTAAGTAAGGATGTAGCTAAATTACCCAGCGGGAGTGGATCTATTACTTCAGCATCTTCTGGAGCATCAGGAAATACAATAATCACGGTAACCGTCCAGTGGGATGATAGTCCGGCTCAAGCGACTTTAGGATCGAGCAGTACGGTTTCAGCAACTAATGCTAACTTTGTTCAACTCAGCATACAGAGCGAACTATGAACCAGAATGAATTACAACAACAAGGCTTTTCTTTAGTAGAACTCATGGTGGCTACCGTGATTAGTCTCTTTATTAGCTATGCGGTATTGGAAATTTATCTGGCTCAGTCTCAACTTCATAAAGTATCTAACTCTCAAGCCGTGATTCAGAGCACTCAAAATGCAATCATCAACCTAGTCACACCCATAGTCAGATCCACCGGATTTATGGGGTGCGGTACCCTGGTTACTGCTATTTCTAATTTGAATGCTGGCGGACCAAATCCAATAGCAACACTTAACACCAATCCGATAATGATTATAGGTTATAGCGGAGGAGGAGCCTCTTTCACTATTACCCAAGATAATCCAGCCAATGACGGTAATGTCGGTAATTGGACACCTTCGCTGGAACCAACTCTTGCAGGCAAGGTACAAAAGGGTAATGACGTTCTGATTGTATTGGGACCAGCTCCTGGCAGCTTTCCTTTAGCAATAACCACTATTGATCCTGGCAGCAGTTTTTTGGTGGTACAAAGTTCCCCTGCCACGTTGACGGCAGGACAATTTGGTGCCGTTTCTGATTGTGCAAAAACAGTAGTGTTTCAAATTACCGGAGTAGCAGGAGCTAATATTAATCATAATGGGGGAACGGGAACTCTCGAAAACTCCAGTAGTACGTTCCCGGTAAGTTTCGCCATAGGCTCACAGTTTATTCCATTGCAACAAACCGCTTTTTTTGTTGGTCAAGGGGCTGGGGGACAGAGCGCATTGATGCGAGCGACCCTGGTTGGCAATAATTGGAATATTCAACCTATAGTTCCGGGAATTGAGTTCATGAAAGTACAATATGGAATTGGTAGCGGCGGAAATATCACTCAATATGTATCAGCCAACGCCGTACCAAACTGGGCTCAGGTATATGCTGTTCGGATAGGATTTTTAATTCAAGGAGAGGTGGGTTCAGGAACCCGGGCTTCCAATCAATTCACAGTGCTGGATACTCAAGTGACAGTACCAGCCGACAATCGAATTCGCCACGTATTTGAAATAACCATTAATTTGAGGAATGCCTTATCATGAACCAATTATCCTCAATTTCTCAATCAAGACAACAAGGCTATGTGTTGTTAACCACCATAGTATTAATGATTATGCTGACAGTCCTGGCCGTGACGCAAGTATCACTTAATACCAGCCAAACACGAGTTGCTGCTAATGTAACTGATTCTGAAATAACTTTTGAAAAAACAGAAGGAGCTGTAAATGAAGCAATTAATAACTTAAATAATGGTACCTATAATGCGGCCAACTTTCTGAGTAACAGCAATGGCTTTTATTTATTCGATCAAACTGCTGCCGCCCCATTATGGAAAACAATTAATTGGGCAAGCAGTTCAGCGGTTATTCAGAGTTTTCAAGGCAAGTCTGGTGCGCAAGCAAGTTATTTCATTGAAAAACTTCCCTCTGTCTGTCTACCAGGACAAAATTGCAAATTACCATCTAATTTATATCGAATTACTGCACGTGCTGTGGGAGCAAATGGAAACTCATCGGTAATAATACAAACCACGCTACAAATTCAATAGGTCATAATAGTATGGACATATTAAAGACTCAAAGCAGATCCAGATTCGGTAATTTCTTTAAGACATCATTAAAAGCTGTCCTGTTTCTAATATTATATTTTTCAGGCATACAAATCGTATCTGCAGTGCCCACACTGAATATTCCTCAAGTTTCCTTAATTATGTCCAGTCCTATTCATCCCCAGGTACTTATTTTAATTGGTAACTCCCAATCCATGGATGGTACCTTAAGCGGGGCGATTATGACCGGTTCAGGTTCACTCGCCTCCAATTTAAGTTCATTGAACAATTCAAGTTCTCCAGTGAATTATGTGGTACCTAATGGCTTTACTCCTCCTATACAGGCTGCAAATGCCAGTGGCCTGGCACCCTATACCGTATCACAAAGTGGAACCCTGATTGACAACGGCCCCAGTCGATTAAATATGGCAAAAGCAGGGGTTCAAGCGATTATCCAGGCCTACATGCAATCAACTGATTTTGGCTTGGCAACTTATACAACCAGTGGGGCTCAAACATACAATACCTGGGTCTACTATATGTCACCACAAACAGGAAATTTCGCCTTCACCAATTCTCCTGTTGCTGGAAACAGATACATTACCAATCCATGTTATAATTACAGTTCCTCTTCATCAACCATTTCCAGCAATTGCTCTTCTATTGCCGGTTTTTTTGGGTCTGCATTAGTATCTTCCAGTTTATACATGCAGATTGGATCATCCAGTGACGATCCTTCTATTAATGACGTCCTTTATGCCGGTAGCGGATTCCCTGGAATATTTTTAACTTATCAGGGGCCTTCGCCAAATACCCCCTACCCACCTAATTTTTCTTTATCCAATTATAACAATGGCAATGTTAGCATCGCCTATTCAAAATCATTACCTAATATTGGTAATTTTAGTTCCTCTCCCACCAACGCAGGTTTCGTACCTTTTTCACCTCAGGTCATGTATGCTCAACGAGGCTTTGGCTATTACGGCACTCAGACTGCAAATACTGGGACTATCCGCGTTCCGATGACCTCTGCCGGAACAAATCCTACGACTACGAGTGTAAATAATGCCATCAATCTTTTTTTACCTTTTTTAAAACCTGAGACAAACTCCTCATCAACTACTGAAATTAAAGACGTTGCCACTCAATCACCTACGGCGGGTTTATTGTCAAAGGCCAATAGTTATTTCTCCACTCTCGGCACCACCAGTGGTAATGGCTGCCCGCAAAAAAAATACGTTATCTTGATTTCGGATGGTCTACCCACTCAAGATCTTAATGGGAAATTATGGCCCCCGTTAGGAAGTGCTGCAGCTGTTGGTTATGGCGTTACTGCAACATTTAATGCGGATGGTTCATTAAACAGTACTAATGATCAAGCCTTAACCGATGCCATTAATACTATAAAAACATTAAAGACTAATGGAATTTCGACCTATGTTATTGGAATGGGAGCAGGTGTTGATCCCACAGTAAATCCCCAGGCAGCCGCAACACTTACAGCAATGGCAGTTGCAGGTGGCACTATTAACTATTATCCAGCAACTGATCCAGTATCTTTAGTAAATGATCTGAATACCATTATGGTTTCTATTCAAAATGGATCATTCTCAACTTCTGCTGCATCGGTTAGTTCTACTCAACTTAATAATGGAGCAGTAGAATATCTGGCAAGCTTTATATCCAATGATTCGCCTTATCAGGATTGGACAGGAAATTTAAAAGCACTGGCACTAAATCCGGCCACAGGTATTCCCACAGGTACTGTTCTTTGGGCAGCTAAACCGCTACTTGATACTCTGGTAGCAGGCACAGGTTGGTCAAGTACTCGAATGATAGCTACCTGGAATCCTGTGGCCAATGCTGGCGCTCCTTTTGAGTGGACCAATATTTCTACCGCACAACAAAATCAACTACAGCCCTCTGACTTACTGGGGCAATCAAGATTACAATACCTACGCGGTAATACCGCATTGGAAAAACAAAATGGAGGAACTTTCCGTAATCGCTCCCATATTCTAGGCGACATTATGGACAGTCAGGTTGCTTATGTCGGTCCGCCGCAAGGCCCTTATCAAACATCAAGTTACATCACCTTTGCCAATGCAAAGAAAACACGTCAAGAGATGCTTTATGTAGGAGCTAACGACGGGATGCTGCACGCATTTAATGCAACTAACGGTATCGAGGTTTTTGCCTTCATCCCTAATGCGGTATTTGGAAATCTCGCAGCTCTCACTGCTCCCCTTTATAATCAAAGCCACCTCTTTTTTGTAGACGGTTCACCACAAAGTGGAGACGTGCAATTTGCAAACAGCAGTTGGCATACCATCCTTGTGGGTGGGGAAAATGCTGGAGGAAACAGTATTTATGCTTTGGATATTACTAATCCTAACGTATCCTCAGAAACAACTTTAGCTCAATCCATACTTTGGGAGTTCACTGACAGTGATCTGGGGCTTACCTTCGGCACCCCTCAAATTGCTCAAATAGGTGCTAGCAGTTCTAATCCCCTAACTTTTGCTGTATTTTTTGGCAATGGCTATAACAACCCGAACAATAATGCGGTACTTTATGCAGTCGATCCCCAAACAGGTACGACTTTAAGTAAAATTAATCTGTGTACTGCCGTGCCCGGCGCATGTAACGTTAATGCCCCCCAGGGACTTTCTTCAGTAACGGTCGCAAACAGCAGTGGCATACAAGGACAACCCATTACCGTAGTTTATGCTGGAGACCTCCAGGGAAATCTCTGGGCTATTGATGTTACTGATCCCTCTCCCGCTAATTGGAGTGCTCGCTTATTATTTCAAGCAAGAGACTCTGGAGGAAACCCGCAGGCAATAACAACGGCCCCAGTTGTTACCCTGAACCCCAATTTTCCTCGTCGTTCAGGCTTATTTGTTATGTTCGGCACTGGACAATTACTCGTTTCTGCTGATCTGCTCAATACTCAAACTCATACCATCTATGGGGTATGGGACAAACCGTTATCAGGAACAACCTTTACCCGTACTAATCTCCAACAACAGACATTAAGTATTATTTCCCCGGCTCAATCGGGTTTATCACAACCCATACTCACCGTTACGAACAATGCCATCAATTGGAATAACCAGGTAGGCTGGTTTGCTGATCTTCCGACAGGAGGACAAAGGACGATAACAAATCCCATTATTCTTAACGGCGCGTTTATTACCACCCTAAATACTCCGCCCTTGTCTGCTTGCGGCACTGGATTTTCGTCCACCCTATTAGAACTTAATTTCAGGTCAGGTGGCTCATTTCTTCAAGCGCAGCTGGATGTTGCTGGTAACAACGATTTAAAAAATCAACCCAAATTCAATGGTAGTTATGCAGTCGGAATGGGATTATCGAATAGCTATGCCAATGCCGCTACCTACGTTGGAGTAAATCAAAGTGGCAATGCCGTGCTGCAGATTATTCAATCGAACGGCACGCAATCTACAGTCGTTAACCCGAATAGCGGCCAAAGAAAAATAGGCTGGTGGCAAGTTCAATAAGGAACGATAATAATGAATACTGAGCAACATATAAAAAGAAATAACCCAGGAATGCAAGGATTCACACTAATAGAACTGCTTATTGCCCTATTAGTCTTTGCAATCCTTATAGGCATAGCCTATCCATCCTACAAGACATACGTGCTGCGATCGCATCGCGTCGATGCCTTACAAACCCTTGCTCAGGATCAACTGATTTTAGAGCGCTGCTATTCCCAAAATTTTTCTTACAACGGGGCCTGCGGCGCACTCCCTGCTTTTCCTCAAGTCTCAACTCAAGGATTTTACCGCATTGCCATTTCAAATACCGGAGCGACCACTTACACATTAACCGCGACCCCTCTTGGGACTCAGGTAGAGGACACAACCTGTGCCAGCATATCCGTTAATCAAGCCAATGTGAGGACAGCTACTGATTCATCAGGAACAGCACAATCGAAATGTTGGGATTTACGCTAAAGCACAATCAGTAAGGGGGACTGTTGACAAACCCGGCGTGCTGCGACTGGTTCGCGGCATCTGGAAATCTCACTAACAGTCCCTAGAGAAACTAATAAATTTAATTTAATCCACGTAAAAATTAAGTATACTCAAATACAGAACGATACTGCTAAAGATTTCTCTCAAAGAAATGCTACTATAAACAGGTGAAGAAGAATAAACGAGTCAAAGGATTGTTTTAATGCGAGGCAAATACTGTTTCATTGCTCTACTTATTATCATTAATGCTTTATCGCACCAGACCTACGCTAATCGTGTATTAACCTTTCAACAAGCCTTAAATATTGCCTATCAAAATAACCCTTCCATTCAGGCACAACAAACCATTATTGAGCAAGCTAAAGGTCAGTTGATACAATCGAAGTTGTATCCAAACCCTTCTATGGCCATCCAGGCTGAAAATATTGGACTTCCTTCCACACTGGAATCGGGCTATACAGGCACAGAGACAACTATTTCAGTCACTCAACCAATCCCTTTGGGCAAGCGTTTATTCTATCAAGGCATGGCTGCTAAAATGGAGCATTTAGCTGCTCGTTTAAAATTGGAAGCGACCCGTTCCTCTTTATATATCGATGTGGGGCAAGCTTATATCGAAGCGTTGTATGTTCAATATTGGACAAAAGCTACCAAACGTCTTGTCAGGGTCAACGAAGATATTGTCGCAAGTATTAAAAAGCGACTTGATATTGGTGCAAACTCAGAAGTGGATTTAAATTTAGCAGAGCTTGCTCTTGATGAAGCAATTATTGTGTTTGATAGAGCGCGAAGGAATGAATTTAAAAAAAAAATAACGCTCGCTAATTTAATTGGCATGCCTCATCTTAAGAACAGTCTCTTGAATGAGGAGGGATTGACCCATAACCTTAATAAATGGTCCACCATAAAAACGAAAGTGGCCAACAGTAATCTTATTAAAGCACAAATGGCTCTCATTAAAGCAATGAACTCACAAATCACATCGGCGCAAAAACAAGTTTGGCCCGATTTAAATCTTCAACTTGGATTTCGTCATTTTCAGCTATTCAATGAGAAAGCGCTTGTTCTTTCTGCTAACGCCCCTATTCCACTCTATAATCAAAACCAAGGAAATATCTATACTGCTCAGGCAAAGCGCAATGAAACTATTAAGAACTTACACCAATTAAAATTAAATTTAGATACAACATTGTATGAAGCCTATTTGGATGGCTTGCAAAATAAGGAAGAAGCACAAAAGGTTGCTCAAAGAATGTTACCTAATGCCAAGAAAACTGTAGAGTTAGCTAAAGAAGGTTTTCAACAAGGTCGCTATACTTATCTAATTCTTTCTAATGCTATGCTCAACCTCAGTCGGGAAGAAGAGCATTATACCAGAGCGCATGCCGATTATCATAAGGCACTTATCAAAATACAAGGGCTGCTCATGAGCGGCAAATGAAAAATAACTCACGGTGATTAATTCGAGGGAGAATTAACGCTTAATAAGGGAATAGAACGTGAAGAAATATCATTATTTTCTCATTTTCACTGCCATTCTAATTGTTGGGGCCTTATGGGGATTGTTGCGTTTGTCATCTGCAAATCTAGCCGTACCGGATGGGCAAGTGAAACTAGGTCCACACAATGGAAGAATCCTTCATCAAGATGGATTTTCTATTGAGCTCCTCATTTTTGAAAAGAATTCGCCACCCAAATTTCACGCTTATACGACTTTTAAAACTAAAACCATTCCACCAGAACAAGTCAAATTAACTCTGGAATTAACACGGCTAGATGGTGAACACAACCAGGTTACCTTTAAACCAGAGCAAGATTATTTAGTGAGCAATGAGATTGTGGCCGAGCCGCATTCCTTTGATGTAAGAACCAAAGCCATTTATCAAGATAAACTCTATGAATGGACCTTTCCTTCTTATGAAGGAAGAACCCAGTTAAGCACGCAAGCTGCAGAGGAAGGTGGGGTTAAAATTGAAACCGCCAGACCAGGAATCATTAAGAAATTTGTCCACCTGACCGGACGCATTACCTTAAACCGTAATACGACAACGGACGTTAGAGCCCGCTTTCCCGGAGTGGTCAAAGCAGTATTCGTTAAATGGGGAGATACTGTTAAAAAAGGAGATTTGTTAGCCACCATAGAAAGTAACGAGAGTTTGAAAGATTATGAAGTGAGAGCACCGAGCGATGGACGCATTCTTACCAGAAATATTAGTGTGGGAAATGTTGCGGGAAGCGAGCCATTATTTACGCTAGCCAATTTGGCAGATGTGTGGGCAGAACTCCATGTCTTCCCCCGTGACTTAGGTAAGGTTAATGAAGGACAAATGGTCACCATCCGTTCTCAAGAGGAAGATAGAGAGGTGCAAGCCCCCATTACCATGCTCCTACCTACTACCGATCCATTGAGTCAAACGGTTATTGCCATTGTGACTATCGCTAACCCTAAAGAAATATGGCGACCAGGAACCATTGTCACAGGTGATGTGTTGATTGAAGAAAAATCAGTACCTATCCTGATTAAAGCCACTGCCCTTCAAAACAGTAAAAACTCGCCAGTCGTTTTTATTAAGGTGGGGAATCAATATGAAAAGCACCCTGTTAAGCTGGGCGAGAACGATGGGGTTTGGGTAGAGGTCAAAAGCGGCTTGAAAGCCGGGACCCTCTACGTCACCGCCAATAGTTTTCTCATTAAAGCGGATATTGAAAAATCAGGTGCTGAACATGATCATTAATCAGGAAGGCTTTTTATGTTAGAAAACATAGTTTTTTTTTCTATTCGCCATCGTTGGTTCGTATTGTTAAGCGTGCTCGTGATAATGGGATTTAGTATTTATAATTTTAAGAGACTGCCTATTGATGCAGTTCCTGATATTACCAATGTCCAAGTCCAAATTAATACTGAAGCAAAAGGTTATTCACCATTGGAAGTAGAGCAACGCGTAACCTATCCGATAGAAACAGCGCTTGCCGGCCTTCCTAAGCTCGATTATACCCGATCTTTGTCCCGCTACGGTCTTTCACAAGTAACGGTAGTATTTGAAGAGGGAACTAATATTTATTTTGCCCGTCAATTAATTACTGAACGATTACAACAGATAAAAAACCAGTTACCCACCGAATTGGAGCCTAAAATGGGGCCAATTGCTACGGGGCTTGGTGAGATATTTATGTATATCGTGGAAGCCAAACCCGGTGCTGTAAAGGAAGACGGTGATGCATACACACCGATGGATCTCTTCATGTTACAAAAATGGGTTATCTTACCCCAACTTCGTAATACAAAAGGAGTTATCGAAGTCAATTCAATTGGCGGCTATGAAAAACAGTTTCATGTCATGCCTTACCCGCAAAAATTATTGGCCTATCAATTAACGATAGGTGATGTTATCGAAGCCTTGGAAAAAAACAATGCCAATATTGGGGCGGGTTATATTGAAAGAAATGGCGAACAGTATTTAATTCGATTGCCAGGCCAGGTAAAAACCATTAACGATATCAAAAAAATTCTTGTTGCTAAAAGAGATGAAGTTATTCTACGCATAGATGATATTGCTGATGTAACTTTAGGCACTCCTTTGCGAACAGGGGCGGCCACGCAAAATGGAGAAGAGGTGGTCTTAGGAACCGCCATGATGTTGATTGGGGAAAACAGTCGTGACGTATCCATGCGCGTTGCGAATAAATTAGAAGAAATTAACCATAGTCTGCCCAAAGGCATCATTGCCAAGCCTGTGTATGATAGAACCACTCTTGTTGATAGAACGATCGCGACTGTTGAGAAAAACTTGCTCGAAGGCGCTCTCCTGGTTGTTGTTATTCTCTTTCTTCTGTTAGGCAATATTCGCGCAGCATTGATTACTGCAGCAGTCATTCCCATTACCATGCTCATGACAATTACCGGCATGGTAGCACAAGGGGTTTCGGGTAATTTAATGAGCCTGGGTGCGCTTGATTTTGGATTAATTGTTGATGGAGCAGTCATCATTATGGAAAACTGCATCCGTCGATTTGGTATAGCACAACACGAACGAGGCCGTTTATTGACGAAGGAGGAGCGGTTTCATGTTACATCAGAGGCTACTGCGGAAGTGATTCGCCCCAGTATCTTCGGGGTGTTGATTATTACGGTTGTGTATCTGCCCATTTTCTCGCTAACTGGCGTTGAAGGAAAAATGTTTCATCCCATGGCGTTAACCGTCGTTATGGCTCTTTTAGCCTCGCTTGTCCTTTCTTTAACCTTTGTTCCTGCAGCTGTTGCGATGTGTATTACCGGTAAAGTCGAAGAAAAAGAAAATACCATTGTTCGTTTTGTTAAAAAGGGCTATCAACCCTTATTAAATTGGAGTATGCATAACCCATGGAAAATGATAAGTGGCGCCGCAGCAGTCACCCTGCTTAGTCTATTGTTGTTATTCCGCATTGGAGCTGAGTTTATTCCAAATCTTGACGAAGGAGACATTGCGTTACATGCCATACGAATCCCGGGCACTAGCTTATCTCAATCCATTGACATGCAAATAACATTAGAAAATCGCCTTAAACAATTTCCAGAAGTGAAGGAAATTTTTAGCAAAATTGGTACAGCGGAAGTCGCCACAGACCCCATGCCCCCTAACGTGGCAGATACGTTTGTAATGCTAAAACCACGCGACCAATGGCCCAACCCCAAGAAAGCCAAGGATGTTCTGGTAAGTGAAATGGAAAAGGCGTCTCAGGAAATCCCCGGAAATAACTATGAATTTACTCAACCCATTCAGATGCGGTTTAACGAACTTATTTCCGGGGTAAGAAGCGATTTAGCAGTTAAAATCTTTGGTGATAATATCGAAGAACTATTGGCGATTGCTAATCAAGTTAAAACGGTACTTGCCAAAACTCCTGGTGCTGCCGATATCAAAATCGAACAAGCCACTGGCTTACCGGTGTTATCTATTATTCCCGATAAGGCTGCTCTGGAACGTTATGGGCTTAATATTACTGATGTACAAAATGTGATACTGGTCGCTATGGGTGGGAAGGAAGCAGGACAGATATTTGAAGGAGATAGGCGATTTGATATTGTGGTACGCTTACCTGAATCTCTCCGCACGGATATAAAAACATTAGAAGAACTCCCCATCCCGCTTTCGCTTGCTGCTACGGACTGGACATCAAAGAAACCCAATTATGTCCCTCTCAAAGAGGTTGCTAAATTAATTATTGCCTATGGTCCAAATCAAATAAGTCGTGAAAATGGAAAACGACGTGTGGTTGTTACGGCTAATGTACGAGGGCGAGATTTAGCAAGCTTTGTTGATGAAGTTAAAAAAGCGGTTCGTGAACAAGTTGAATTACCCTCTGGAATTTGGATCAATTATGGAGGAACGTTTGAACAGCTAATTTCAGCACAGGCACGATTAATGATTGTGGTTCCGATTACGCTATTGCTTATATTAGGCTTCTTATTTGGTGCCTTTGGCTCAGTTAGTGTGGCATTGTTAATTTTTTCAGGTGTTCCCTTGGCACTAACCGGTGGAATTGTAGCCCTGTGGCTCAGAGGTATTTCTTTTTCTATTTCAGCAGGCGTTGGTTTTATCGCATTATCAGGGGTTGCCGTATTGAATGGAGTAGTAATGGTCTCTTTTATTCGTAATCTTATTAATAAAGGAAAACCGTTATATGAAGCCATTGTTGAAGGAGCTCTGACTCGTCTACGCCCCATTTTGATGACAGCTCTTGTTGCAAGCTTAGGTTTTGTGCCAATGGCGATTAATGTGGGGGCTGGCTCTGAAGTACAAAGACCCCTTGCAACGGTTGTTATTGGGGGGATTTTATCCTCGACTTTTTTGACTTTACTTGTTTTACCAGGATTGTATCTGATTATCCATAGAAGAAAAAAATCCCCTGTGGTTTGAAATAGTTCAGTTCCTTGAGTAAATTAAAATATTAATTTTGCGGGCAGTTAAGTTAGTTTAAACAGGAGATGTAAACCTGTACCTGTGCTTTTAATCCATAATATGATATTTTAATGCCCTTTTTTATTAAGGCTTGTATATGTTTGATAGTATAATTAAAGACCTACATAATGGTTTTGTTGGCATTAAAATTTTATTAAATACCAATAAGACAAAGGATGCAGAAAAAGCATTAGCCAATGCGGCAAAAAACCTAAAGGAGTTGATGGGGTACGCCGATTATTCTCTTTTCATCGTAAATTACGAAAAACAATTAAGCGAATTTATTGACGTATTTATAGAAACATCCATGGCTGTATCTTTTGCATCAACCTACAATTTGATCGATGCTTATAACAATGCCGTAGCAGCCGATAAGACAACTCAAGCAGAGGATCTGTTGCAGCAAGTGGAACATAAAATAGCCTTCATGAAACAAGCTTATGCTAATGCTGTAGAAAGAGGCCAAAGCCGAACTTCCGCATTTATTGATTTTGAAAAAGATCTTTCCTATCTTCTTAAGTATTTAGAGGATTCTAAAAGGAAAGATCTAATCCAACAAATGTGTAATAATTTTGATAAGGCAATGAATTTTACCGAAACGCAACAACAATTTTTCTATCACAGAAGAACTCCGAATACTCAATTAAATACAAATACGTTAGATGAACAGATGCATCTATAGATTTGAATAGATTACATAGTGCTCTTTTAAGAATTAGTGTTGGGTCAAAATGACCCAACCTACACCTTGCTGTCAGTAAAGTTAAATATATTGCAGAATTACACACAACCAATTGAAAATTATACATTATTCAAGTAACTTCTTTCATTGGACAAATCCATGGAGCATAGGATGCCGCAAGTCAAACACTTCACTGCCGTAAGTTTAGTATGTATGAGCTTCCAAGCCTTATCTTTTTCACCTTTTAATGGCCAATTCGTTGTTCAGGGGGGTGGTTTTTATAGTAACGCAGGCAAATCACAACACATTAATATTCGTACACTTACTGGGGATCAATATACTGTTACACAAAGCCATGATCAAAACGGCTTGTTTGGTTTGGGTTATCTCATCCCTGGGCCAAGAGTTCAGCGTGTTTTAATGAATTATGGTGTGAATGTTTTTTATCTTCCGAAAATAAACGTTCAAGGAACTATTATTCAGGAAAATGAGTTTGTAAACCTCGGTTATAGTTATGGTATAAAGCAAGTCCCTGTATATGCAACTGCAAAAGCGCTTATTATGAATCATTCAGATCAATTAGGATTGACGGTTGATGCAGGTATTGGCCCCAATTTTATTAAAACAACATTCGTAAATGAATGGCCCATCAATAATAGTAATGCCATACCGGATCGTGCGTTTTTAGGAAGAAACAATACCGTCCTTACTGTAATGGCCGGGGCGGGTCTCCGAATAAACCATGTTTTTGGAAAGGCTCCTTTGGAATGTGGCTATCGATATTTTTATTTAGGAAAAGGCAGCTTCAATAAACGCAGTGCTGAATGGCTAAATACATTAACCACTGGGTCTAATTATGCCCACGCGGTCATTTGTAGTGTTACGGTCTAACCCCTTTTTTCCCTTTTCTTAGAATATTTAAGGACAAAAATGCAAACCATGCTTAAAACAACAGCTCTTCTCATTACGCTCTATTCATCAGCATCTTTTGCCTATGGAGAGTTTTTTAACCTTCAAACAAAGGGAATGGTATTTAATATTAAAACTGCCTCAGTAAATGGCAACTACTCGAATGCGGGTATTAAAATAACCAGCGGACAAAAAATATTTTGTCCTGGAGCAACCGGAAATGGTGGGCATTGTATCTTCCCTGCAAGTTATAATGCATCGCATAACACCATTGGAATCCAAGGTAGTGCTGGCCCTATGACACTTGAAATGTGCCTCAATGGGATTGGCCAGGCCACCTGTGCAACTTATAAAACGACCTTGGCACCTATTCGCGGTATTAATTATGATCCTGCGCATAGCCCAGCCTATCTTCAAGCGCAACAAAGCAATAATCAACCAGGTATGGCTCAATCGATGACCAATGACTTCCAACAAATAAAAAGGAATGGCTTAACTGTTGTTAAAACGTTCATCTCGGTTGCAAGTACATTTAGCGGACAACAAACTAATCTTGCGGCTATCGCATGTCCCATGGGGTTAAAATTAATGCTAGGTATTTATGAATTTCAACCATCTGACGGATGTTCTGATAATTCACAATGTGCGCAGTGGACTCAAGGACAAGTTCAAAGTGCAATTAGTAGTGTAAAGAATAACCCCGGTTGCATAGTAGGTATCGCGGTTGGGAATGAGGATATTTACGATTATACATTTACAGTTCCTAATACCCAAATTCAGCAGCGAATAGCAACTGATATTCAAACCATACAAGCAGCTCTGGGTTCAACTGTTCCGGTGGGTACTGCTCAGCAAGATGGAGCATTGCTGGCATTAGCAAGCAATTATCCTGGCAACGATCCTTATGGGATTATCAAAAGGCTAAACTTCGTCGGTGCTAATATTTATCCCTTCTGGAGTGCACAACAACCTGCCGCTCCATCAGCAACAGAATTTTCTAACCGCCTTCAAGCAGTGAGGAATGCCTACAGTACTAGTAACGGCCTACCCAATGACGTGCGTGTGGTTGTTACTGAGGAAGGATGGGCAAGCCAAGGTAATATCCCTCCGCAAAACCCCAATGCCACCCTGCCGCAAGAAATCACCTATTATTCCTACTGGTTAGGGCGAGCTTCTCAAGATAATTTTGATAGTTACTATTTCGGCTTTTATGATAAAGTACAACCCAATAACGGAAATGCAGATAACTTCTTTGGTTTATGTACTTATACAGGTGCCTCTAAATCTGCAAGTTTATTTGCTTGTAGTTAAATTAGGTCATTCTTCAATCGCTTCGAATATGGGCTACATACTTCAGGTGGCCCAGTTTACTTAATAGATAGTAGATACTTAAGAGAGATAAGTCTTTGGGTTCAACTCGCGTTTTAATTATTATTCCCATTAATTTAAATTAATTATCAGTTGTAAATAATCAGAGTATTTGTTTTAAATGTAGGTGGATGTTTTATAATAAGCATTTTAACAGGATTCTAAATACGATGTTTCCAGAAATTAGAAACAAGTCATTTTCTACCTATGTAGGTATTTTTTTAGTTTGGAGTATATTAATTGACCTTCTTTTTTTCTATTTTAAAAAAAATGATAACGTAAACAAGCAACCGGCTAGACCAACAAATGTCATACTAGTACCTGTGGATAATCAACCCGCTCCATGTCAAGAAGCTTTTACTAAAGCTGGCCAAACGAAAGACAGCAATAATGTTTATCATAGTCTTGAAAAAGTCTGCACAGCTGCGGGTGGTGGAGCGGTTAAATTTCGGATAATAACATCTGAAAACATAGGGGAGCCTATTGGTGTTTCATTTACCTGCCCAATAAAAAATTCTGACTCTCCAATTTTTTCTTGTGTATTTTCAAATAAAGTGGAGCATTAAATTTAGCAAGTGTAGCCTTGATGGAGCATAGCGTAATCAAGGTTTTTATTCCGTAGATTAAATTAACTGTGCCATACTTCGCAACGCGCCAGTTGGGCTATCATCTCCTTTATTCGCTTCTTGCGAGTTTCCAAGCGTTTGGCAGTCTGAATACGATGATAAATCACGTATAGATTTTGCGATCAAGCGTGTCAAAAAACTGTTTCGCCACCATTTTTCGAGTTGGTCAGTTGTCTCAAATGAGTGGGTTTCGGTTGAATGCATGGCAAACCTTTCAATTTAAAATGCAGTTATCTCATTAGAATCAATCTATAGGAAAGCGGGTGATGGGAATCGAACCCACGCTGGAAGCTTGGGAAGCTTCAGTTCTACCATTGAACTACACCCGCGCCGTTCGATCATCACATAGGATAATTTTATTTTCAATCGTTGCTTAAAGTAAAAATTTTCATTTAATTAGATTCCCCATTTGTAGCCAGGCATGGCAATATTAAAAATTAATACCAATAAAAAGGAATTTATCTATGTGGAACCGGAGTTTTGAAATAGTAAAAGCAAAGCAACCTATCGCTACTACAGGAATTTTTTCTCATACTTATTATTGGATAACCTCACCTTCCGGTGATCAATCCTATCAGAATCCTTCCTACATAAACGAACAAAATCAAGACCAGGAGACTGCTGTTTATTTCATTCATGGGACATTTGATCACTCCGGAGCATTTACACGGGTTGCCGAACGTTTAATTGAATCAAATCTTCCTGAGGAAATTTATTCTCTGAATTTACTTGCCTTTGATCAACGTTATCAAGGAAAAAGTATCAAGTATTTTGCTGAGCAACTGAGAGATAAAATAATAGCCAATAACCACAAACGGGTCATTTTAATTGCTCACTCCAGAGGAGGATTGGTTGCTTCCTATTTTGCAGAATTCCTAGCAAAATTAGCTGGCATCGAAGTTCTTCTCATCGTGACAGTAGGTACACCATTTAATGGTTCTTACCTTGCGCTCAAACCATTATCATGGTTTTCAGATTCAGTGAAAGAAATGGAAATTGATAGTGAGTTTCTGACCCTCCTTAAGGAAAGAATAATGGAGAATGCAACCGGTAACTATCATTTTTTCATTGCCACAGAAGATGCCATTGTTCTGAGAGATTCAGGGTTTATTAAGGAATATGTTGATAAATATCCAAAATCGCTAACCATTTTTGATCGTCACGGGCACCTTTCTGTCATGTCTTCTCATCGTTTGGTTTCCCGTATTGCCTATTTACTCTGTAATTATTTTAATTCCTCAAAAAATAATTCAGACGAGGTAATAGTTTCTCGATTAGCAGAATTCACAGTGATTGAAGATTATACTCCCGAAAAACCAGAACCTAATTCCCCCTAGGAATCAACTGCTCGTTAACCCTGATGCTTGCTTAAAATGGAAATTTCCCTTACATTGCCGCGTAACGGATAGTCCAACTAAAAAATAAAATGGAAATTTTTTGCTTTTTAATGGGTATACTTTATCTATATACCTCCAATCACTATATTCCCTTAGCAACTTTATTAATCTTTTTTATCACCCCAAGATATCCGATTATTCTGTTATTTATCCTTGGCGTATTAATCGCCTGGATTCACCAATATCATGTATTGCCCAAAGGAATACCTGATACTCCTGTAATTCATCAGGCCTTATTACAAGGAACCATCGCCTCCATTCCAGTACAAAACATCAATAAAACCCAATTTTATTTTGCCCTCGACAAAATGAATGGTCATCCAGCCCATGGTTTATTGCAATTAGCCTGGTATAGTAAAGCTCCTCCTTTACATGCAGGACAACGCTGGCAATTTAATGTAAAAATTAAAAGGCCGCGGAATTTTCTTAATCCTGGCAGCTATGATTACGTTAATTCCCTTAGCAAACGTCATATCGTTTGGACAGGTTATATTCGTTCTAAAAACAATAAATTATTAACCGCCCCTCCTCCATCATTCAATTGGTTACAACTTCGCGAACGATTAGGAAATACACTTGCCCAATTAGCCCCAGAGAAACAAACAGCAGGAATTATAGAGGCATTAACCTTAAATTTAACGACCCATATTAGTCAGGAAAACTGGAATCTGTTCAGACGGACCGGCACCATCCATTTATTTGGTATTTCCGGGGAACATATCGCTCTGATATCGGGGCTTGTTACTGCAATTCTTAGATGGTTATGGTCCCGAAGCAGTCGTTGTTGTTTATGGGCTCCGGCTCTTTCTGTAGCGAGCATGGGTGGATTAATTGCAGCCCTGCTTTATGCCTTTTTAGCTGGATTTGAACCACCTGTACAAAGGGCTTTAATAGGATGCTTTTTTTATACCGTATATTGTTTAGGAAAACAGCGTTTTACTTGCTGGCAGGTGTGGCGTTATGCCTTATTTGGTGTGTTGACTCTCGAACCGCATGCCGTTTTTATGCAAGGATTTTATTTCTCTTTTCTGGCTGTGGCCTGTTTACTATTAACCCAGCAACGCTGGCGATTTAAGGGGTATAAAGGAAGTCTGGCTTTGCAATTAAGTTGTTTAATTGGTTTGATGCCTCTAACCCTCTATTGGTTTTCTTATGGCTCGATTAATGGCTTCTTTGCCAATTTATTTGCTATTCCCTTAGTCGGTTTGCTCATTGTGCCGCTGGCTTTGATGACCCTGTGTGTCAGTTCTTTTAACTGGTCCTGGATGTTGATGAAACCCTTGTCCTGGCTCATTGCTTTATTATTTAAAGGATTAATCTGGACAGAACACTTAGCTGCTCTCAATATAACCTGGTCTATTAATTGGCTTGCTTTAGTGCTGTCGTTAATGGGAGCTTTACTCATGTGGGTTTTATTACCCGTCAAACCATTCAAATATCTGGCCGTACTCTGGCTTCTTATTCCTCTTTTCCCACCACGGACTTTAATTCCCGCAGGAGAAGCTCTGATTCGTGTTTTAGATGTAGGACAAGGCCTGGCGGTAACCATTCAGACCCAAAATCATGTATTACTTTATGATACAGGAGATCAGTTTTTTCAAGGGAGTGACATGGGAACCATGGTTATTTTACCTTTTTACCAGGCTATTGGCGTAAAAAAGATTGATAAAATAGTGATTAGCCATCCCGATAAAGATCATCGTGGCGGATTGAAATCCATCGAATCGGGAATTAAAGTGAACGAGCTATTAGTCAATAATCCTCGTTATTATGATCATGGTGTTAATTGCCATGATTATCCAAAATGGCAATGGGATGGGGTATCTTTTCGCTTTTTACCCATACACGAGCCTTTTCAAGACAAAAATAATAACTCCTGCATTTTACAAGTAAGAAACGTAAATGGGCGGGTCTTATTAACTGGTGATATAGAAAAAATGGGGGAGGACTATCTAGTGAGAGCTTATGGCAATCAACTGGCATCTGAAGTGTTAATTGTCCCGCATCATGGAAGTAAAACCTCGTCCTCGTATCGATTTTTACTTGAAGTAGCGCCTCGCTATGCTATTGCTTCCTTGGGTTTTGATAATCGTTTTCATTTTCCCCATGCTAAAACACTAGCCACTATGAATTCTCTGGGCATTGCTTTTTTTAAAACGGATGAGTGTGGTATGGCGGAGATAAGGCTTCCTCTTCACGGAGAAATAAAAGCACCTGAATGCTATAGTAAAGTAAAGACATAGTCTTCTATTTTCGCCAATCATTAAAGAGCAGAGTTGACACCCTTTTTAAATTTGTAGTTATACGCAAAAAAATGGTTTCAATAAAATGCTATGAGAACCACTTAGTTGCAAAAATCATTTCTAGTGGATAACATCAATAACAGTAACCATTTGATTAAATTAAATTAACTGTATTATTCACTTTATCGTCAGCAGTAATGTAATGGAAAAGCACGAGATGAGATACGCCTATGCAGGAAAATAGAGAGCTTCCTATAAAACCACAACTCAGCTATAGGATTTTATTTTTAAGCCTAGGCGTAAACCCTAAGCTCATTCCCGAAGACTTGGACTATCAGAAAGCTTATAAAACTTTTTCATTACCCATGCAATTTTTTGTTCCTCAGGTCACTATAACTGAAACTTGGCCTTTATTGTTTTTTTGCCCTGATCCTACTGCAGTGGCGGCACTAGAGTCACATCAATTAAAAAAAGATGGTTTAGAAAATACCGCCCTTCATTTTGCTGCCTGGTCTGGCTGTATAGCGGCCTTAAATTGGGCAAGAGATAATGGTCTGGATCTATTTAAAATTAATAAATATGGATACACCATAGCCCACTATGTTGCAATGTCCAATAATTTAGAGGCCTTGCAGTGGATAAAAGAAAACTGTCCTGAACTATTATCAGTAACTGATAAAGATGGATGTACCATAGCTCATTTTGCTGCAAAATCCGACAATGTCGATGCCCTGCGGTGGATAAAAGAAAACTGCCCTGAACTGTTATCGGTAATCGATAAAGATCGATGCTCTATAGCTCTCTTTGCTTGTGGTCCTGGTAATATGGATGCTTTGCACTGGGTAAAAAAATACTGTCCTGAACTATTAACAGTGCCTGATAATGATGGATGTGACATAACTCACTATGCCGCCTGGTCTGGCAATATAACGTGTCTAAAGGAGGCCTTACTTCTCTCCCAATCCCCCCGGGAGTTTAGTTTACCTGAATGTACAAGGGTGCACGAAATCATTATGACCACCCTGCTGAACTATTTAGAGACCGACTATACTTTAACTACGATTCATAACTTGGATAGACTCAAAGAAGATGAACCGAGAAAATCCTTGGTGGAAAATTTACTAAAAAGGAATCGGGCTATAAAACAAGCGAAAATGAAATTCATTCCTTTTATGCAGGATTTCTCCGAGTCTTATGATTGCTTACCTGTTGAAGCACAAATAGCTTTACTCCAGCAGCAGCTACCAGCAGGTGTCAATACTATGCAAATTTATCAATCCCTGCAGCCCAAAGCCAGAGCTATTTTTGTGATCCAAGACGAAATACGTAGACTATTGTCTGTCAACTATAAAAGCAATGTACCCTTTGATGAAATACGCAGACGATTGTCTGTCAACTTTAGAATCAGTGGTCAATTTAAATTTAATGACCGCATCGCTCTAAGCGACCGAATAGCCGCTCTCAGTGATTTAATTGCCCGTCTGGAGTCTCAAAAAGGCAACACTTCAGAAACGTTAACACAGTGGAAACAAGACAATATGCGTCTGTTTGGCTCTGCAGGCAAAGTTAGTTTTTTTCCTGATAACAACATCTCTGGCAAAAGATCGATTCAATGTATGGCGGTGCTGGAAGAAATCCTTGTTGAAAGCCCCAAAGTCGAGAAGAATAATGAAAAACTCCATACTATTTTCTAATGCATTGGCCACTAGAGATAGAGACATTCATTTACCTCTCTTAGATTTAATAAAATAGTTAACTAAAAAATTCAATGCCTGAATTTCGGCCGCTCTTTTTTAAAATTTCGCTATAGTTAAACCATAGAGTTGATTCCCAAAATTGTTATCGAGACAGTTATGTTAACTACAGCAATCCAAAAAGAGTATTATCAGGCATTACTTGATAAAGACAGCCGTTATGAAGGCGTTTTTTACGTAGGTGTTAAAACAACAGGAATATTTTGTCGACCGGGATGTCCTGCCAAAAAACCAAAATTCGAAAATTGTGAATTCTTTCAAACAGCTCAAGAAGCGCTTCTTGCTTCCTATAGACCCTGCCTTCGCTGTCGCCCCTTGTCTCATCCAAACTATGTTTCAGATTTAGTACGTGCTTTAGTGGAGGCAGTTGAAGCCAATCCGGAAAAAAGATGGAAAAATAGCGATTTTGAATCCTTGTCAATTGATGCATCAACGGCACGCAGACAATTTAAAAAACGCTTTGGTATGACTTTTGTTGCATATGCCAGAGCAAGACGAATGGGTATTGCTATGAAACAAATACGTGAAGGTAAAGAAGTAATTGAAGCGCAGGTTAATACGGGTTATGAGTCGAGTAGCGGATTTAGAGATGCTTTTGCTAAAATTATGGGGGCAGCACCCAGCAATTTCGCTCAGCATCATCCAGTTCTCAAAGCATCCTGGTTAGATACACGCTTGGGGCCAATGCTGGCCATAGCCGATGAAGATGCCTTATATCTTCTGGAATTTGTGGATAGAAGAGGCTTGGAACGTGAGGTAGAAAAACTGCGAAAGAAAACCAAATCAGTAATTATTCCCGGAAGCAGCCCTCCTATTACTTCGATTGAAAAGGAACTTAATGCCTACTTTGAGGGGAGCTTAAAAGAATTTGTAACACCCATACATCTTCTCGGTAGTCCTTTTCAAAAACTAGCTTGGCACAAATTATTAAACATCCCTTATGGGGAAACACGAAGTTACTCCAAACAAGCAGAAGCTATAGGAAAACCATCTGCATTCAGAACAGTTGCCAATGCCAATGGAGCAAATCAGCTTGCTATTATAATTCCCTGTCATAGAATTATAAATCTGAATGGAAATCTCGGCGGCTATGGTGGCGGAATTGCCCGCAAACAATGGCTTATCGAGCATGAACGGCGAAATAAATAATGAATCAAATATCTGATATAAGAACACTTCTCCAGCAATACGCTCAAGTTCCTAAAGAAAAACAAAGCTATTTTTTTAAGACAGGGCCAGGACATTATGCAGAGCACGATAAATTCCTGGGTATCACCATTCCGGATCTTCGAAAAATAGCTAAAAGTAATAAAAATTTAGCTCATGAAGGCATTAAAGCACTAATAGATTCACCCTATAATGAAGAGCGATTAATGGCTTTATTCATTTTGGTAGAGCAATATAAACAAGGTGATGAACTCGTCAAAGACCGTATTTATCAGTTTTATATAAGTCAATTAAGCCAGGTGAATAACTGGAATTTGGTTGATGCATCAGCCCCCTTCATCGTTGGCGCTCATCTTCATCAAAAAAATAAAGAACTGTTATTAACATTGGCTCAATCACAAGTCCTCTGGGAAAGGCGGATTGCTATTGTTTCAACCTTGTACTTTATTCGCAATAATGATCTGGAATGGACTTTTAAGATTGCTAAATTACTCCTTGATGATAAACATGACTTAATTCACAAAGCAGTAGGTTGGATGTTGCGCGAAGCAGGCAAGAAGGATCAAAATCAGCTCATCAATTTTCTTGAACAATACGCCGGTCAAATGCCTAGAACCATGCTCAGGTATTCTATTGAGCGTTTTCCCGAACAGCAGAGAAAAATCTATTTAAATAAGCCTCGAATATTTAATGAAAAGTGATTGTGCTGCTATCAGGAGATCCCTCACTTCGTTCGGGATGACGGAGAATCGTTCGGGACGATGGGGAATCGTTCGGGACGATGGGGAATCGTTCGGGACGATGGGGAATCGTTCAGGACGATGGGAGTCGTTTAGGGCGTTGGGGAAATTGGGATAGCTTTTTTTATTTTTGGGTCTGATTAATAAGTGTGTAACTATTGAAAATAATAAACCAACCTCATTTTTTCTTATTTACTGGCGGTCCTGGAGCGGGAAAAACTTCTGTATTAAATGAACTAGGCAAATCAGGTTATGCCGTAGTACCAGAGGTGGCTCGGGAAATCATCAAAACACAAAATCGAAATGGCGGCGATGCCACTCATAATGGGAATAGAAATACTTTTCGTGATCTCATGCTGAAACAATCTATTATAGATTTTGAACAAATGCTAACGAGCACGCAACCCGTCTTTTTTGATCGGGGTATTCCAGATTTATATGGCTACTCCCATGCTTTTTGTGATCACATTCCCCCTTCCGTATTTCAAGCGGTACAACAGTATCGTTATAACACCAAGGTTTTTATCTTTCCCCCCTGGGTGGAAATTTATGGCCATGACCCAGAGCGTAAACAGGATTTTCAAGAGGCTATAGAAACCTATCAAGCTGTTAAAGAAGCTCATTTAATTTGTGGTTATCAACTGATTGAAGTCCCCAAAGTTTCGGTCCGCAATAGAATTGAATTTATCTTGCAAATGTTGAATGCTTAAATCACATTGCAGTGAATAAGAGTAAAGGAGCCAACAAAATAATAATAAATAAACTAGTGCAGTTTATTTTTACTAAATGTAATATGTTTAAATCCTCCAAATTTATGGAGATTAATTATTCCAGCACCTATAGGTTTTCCTTTTCAAAATAATACCAAAACTCATGATGTTATTATTATCGGGGCTGGAATTTCAGGCCTGGCTGCTGCTCAACAGCTGCATCAAAAAAATTATGAGGTCCTCCTGTTAGAGGCCCGTGATCGAATTGGTGGTCGAGTATGGTCAGTAAATCCTTGGGGTTCTGTGTTAGATCTGGGTGCTTCGTGGCTCCATGGTATTGATAATAATCCAGTGAGTAAATTAATAGAACGGGCATCTATAAAAACAATCCCTACTTCTTATAACTCCGAAAATTTAAAACAAAAACTGGCAGACATGGATCTTTATGATGATAAGGGTCAAAAGATACCTCAAATAGAAATAGATAAAGCCATCTCTTTGCTATTAAACTTTGAGAAGTTTGTTCATTGCCTACCTGATAAAGAAATCACTTTAAACACTGCTGTTGAACTTTATATTCAAAAAAAACAAATGAAAGGACAGCAATTAAAAATATTTAAGTACCAGGTAATTTCCAGTTATGTTTATGAATTTGCTAATGACTTGAACCGACTCTCAATAGAGGTCCATAAGTCTCATAGCAACAGCCCGGTTTCAGGAAAACAAGTCATTTTTCCACAGGGTTATATGCAAGTGGCCGATTTATTAGCCCGGAATATTCCAATTCGATTAAATCAAGTGGTAACCAGGATTAATCACGAACATTCCCTTATTGAAATTAATACTCAGAACCAACACTATTTTGCCCGAGCTGTTATCGTAACCGTACCAGTCAGCCTATTACATGCAAAAAAAATTATTTTTTCCCCGCCTCTACCTGATGAAAAAGCAGTGGCTTTTTCACAAATCAAGATGGGTACTTACAACAAAATATTTCTTTATTTTGAACATGTGTTCTGGGACAAAGAGAAAGAATGGATTGGCTTTCTTCAATCGGACTCCACCCAACGCCCTGTTCTGGATATAATGAATTATTATAAATTTTCAAAGCTTCCTATTCTTCTGGTGTTCAATGCCGGTCAACAGGCAGAATGTTGTGAACAGATGGATGATCAGCACCTTATAAACAATATCATGCAAGAACTGCGCATGATGTATGGCAAAAATATTCCAGAGCCCTCTTCTTATGTCATGACACGCTGGCATAATGATCCTTATGCCCTGGGCTCCTATTCCCATTTATCCCCTGGAGCTTCCATGGATAACTATCAAATAATAAGTAAACCAGTCAACAATCTTTTATTTTTTGCCGGCGAAGCAACTTCCTTAACTGATCCGGCTACAGTCCACGGCGCCTATTTAAGCGGTATTCGTGTCGCAAAAGAAATAGAAAGAGTAATAAAGCAACCTATTATCAATCCGGTATACCCATAATTTCGATTTGAATCCAACCACTTCCAGACGATACAATCAACATGCTAATATGGCTGGGTTATGCGCATAATAGACAGTAAATCCTATGGCAATAAAAATAGCTTTAGACCATCCCACCCTGACATTAAAAACAAAGATTCAAGAGCTATGCTCTGATTTTTTCCAGGCTCTGGGACATCAGAACAAGGCGAAATTAAAATTGAGACCGTTGTTCCAACCGCTAATGATGCTTTATGGGCAGCAGCTCTTTGCACTGCAAAAATCATCATCGACGGAACCCAACATATTTTTGAACAATTACGCGGGACTATAGTCGTCGCTCATCAAGCTGGGCTATGGAAAATTGCTCACATGCACGCCTCATTTCCAGACTATAGGAATGCTGAAAAGGCATCTTTTCCAGTAAATAATTAACCTGGAAGAAAAGGCAAGGAAGCTCCTTTCTTACTAAGTACGAAGGTATGATCTGATATGCTACTCAACAGGATTAATAACGATGCACGTTCATATCAACACTTTGAATCAAAAAAGGTGAATATCCACCAGGCGAAGCAGTAACCAAAAGCAGAGAAAAATCAATATTCATATGCAGCTCGGGAATATTAAAAGATTGATTAACGCGCCAGCATTGATCACTAATACACTTAGTCAACTTGGTTATCGTTGGTTCGGTGAGAGGCTTAGGGTGAGTGCTCAGTTTTTGTTGGTCAATCACAATGAGTTCTTTATTAAAAAAGGCACTCATAGGCTCCCAAGCGGCCAAAGAGTATTTTTTTTGTGTTGCTTCAGTTTCTTCTGGGGTAGTAAGGTAACTGACTGTCAAGGTTTCGATTAATGTCTTCTGAGCCCAGTCAGTGACATAGCTATCACTAAAAGCGTGAGCCAGGGATGAGACAAAAAAAGCAATCAATACCATACAGCAAGAATATGTTTTGTTCATGTTTCTTATCCTTTTGCTTAGTGAAGCAAATGACCCCATGAGCCCGTAATTAAATAATAGAATTAATAGTCAATAATATCCAATACTTAGAATAGATAGAGAGAGACCCATTTTTTGCCCTATTGCTTAATATTTTTTCTCATATAAAACATAGCAACAATAAAAAAAATATGATAGATTCAGTCAAGTAATTAATTGTTTTTTATATTTTTTTTTTACATAAGGAGATGTGAATGAAATATGCTTTAACTCCAGCATTACTATTAAGTTTACTAGCTTGTGATAACGCCCTTGCTCTTTCCAAAGAGCCCAGCTTATGTGAAGGCTCGTCAGCGCTGTGCGCTATGCTCACTCCAGGAGGCTTTTACGGTACTGCAACTGGATACTATCTGCGCCCTAGTGAAACAGGGATTGGAATGGCTACTGATAGCTGGCAATACGCTCTTCCTGGTGCTGGTCTTGAAGCACTTAGCAAGCCTGTTGATCCAGAGGGAAAATGGAACGCGGGTTTTGTAATAGGTTATGATGTTCCTGACTCAGCAAATAATATTGAACTTTCTTATTTATATTTAAATAATAATTACCATGCTGTAAATGGTCTTTCTGGTGGTCCACTCACTTTTGGCGCTATATTTTTCCCAGATATAACTTTTGTTCCTGCCGGAAACTTCGTGAGTGACGCACAATTACGTTATAGAGTTGATCAGGTTGATCTAAAAGTGGGAAGAACCTATATCGATTATCAAGGGCAGTTTACTCTTCGCCCCAAAGTTGGTGTACGTTACGCACGACTAAATCATGATTTTACTTTTTTAGCACCCGGAAATGTGATTAGTCATTTTAAAGGAGCAGGCCCTTTACTTGGAATGGATGGTCGTTACTCATTACTACATAGCAATTTTGGCTTGGTAGGTACTTTTGAATACGCAGCCATTGTTGGAAGAATTGATGCTCATTCTTTTTTAAATTTCCCTATTTATGTTACTTATGTGTCTCCAGAGCGCGATCGGGTAGTGAATAGCTTCACGGCCAAATTGGGTATAGATTATAAGTATCATTTTAAAAACAGTAATGGTTTTGCGGCTGTTGAGGGAGGCTATCAGGTCAACCAATACAATGATGCCATGGACATGATTCGCGGAAACTATTTTGCTCAGGGAAGCCAAAAAGTTGCGGGCGTGGAAACTACCAGCTTCAATTTCCACGGTCCTTACATCAGTCTTACCTTACATGCCTAATTCTTTAAAGTGCGTCATGAAAACTCATGACGCACTTTGTTTCCTTCCAAAAGTATTCTGAATTTATTAGATTAAACATCTATTTAAAATCAAATTAAAGACATTTGATAAGATGAGAAGATAACCAATACTCGCTTTCACCCAAGCTACATCTGATTAAACAATTGCAAATTCTTATGAATCAATAGTGAATTTTGGTTTTAATTCCATAGAAAATGGAGACAAACCGGATCGCTGAGCCTCTTCCAAATCTTCTTTTTTACTCATTGCAGGACATGGAGTTATAGCAAATGGGTTAAGGCCGGAGGACACATTAGGAGTCTGATCATTTTGTTTTGTATTCTCGCTTGGCAATAACTTCTTAGCTGTTAAATCTTGAATAAACGCATCAAAATACTTGGGCACAGGAATACGAATAATCAACTCATTTTTATTGTGAATACAGGTGAAATCATCAACCGCAATACCCTGCTTTTTCAAATCACTCTTGAATTGCTCAAAGACAGCTTCTATTGCTTTTAAAAATTCCTCAATTTCTTTTTCATCGTCTACTAAATGCCCTGGCTTAGCTCGAATGGTTAAAATTCCTTTACCGCTGTCATTATTAAAGACTACTAATTCCATTATCCGCTCTAAATCAAACTGAGGCTCTTCTTCAGTTTGCTGACCAGCACCTCCGAGAAGTTCTATTCCTTCATCGATGAGAAGTTCCTCAGAAATTATCTGATCTGCGGACGACGTATTTTCAAAAGGTTCTGGCTCATATCCTTGGCTCTCACCATCCTGGAGTTCATCGTCGTTATCACCGCCTCCGCCACCGCCATGTCCAAAACATTTACGTTGAGGATATATTTCTTTAAAACAGGTCTTACAACGTACTTTTACTGCTTCTTCAGCAGCATCTTTTTTTTCTTTTTCTTTATTTAATTTGTTTATATTAAGCTTTAAAGGACTGTCTTCCATCAGTTTGGGCTCAACCACTGTATCTTGACTTTGTTTTTTAGTTAATGGGTTTAATGGAGTTAAATCAGCCATAGTTGCTCACCAGAAATTTCTATTCAAATTTAATTGCATAAATAATAACAAAGATGAATTATTGAAATAGATTTGTAATGAATTACTTTACAATTTTTTTACGCTCACGATTGTTATTGGGTAATGAAATCCGAATAATTCCTGTAAAGAAACATTGAAATTGATTTAAAATTGAACTAAAAAGTGTTAGTCTACGCACTTATTATAAAACACAAGCGATCCCTAATGAAACAGTCCGAGTCCAACAGTCAAACCACTGCAGAACAACACTTTTTTTCTTCTTTACCCTTACGTGAAGAATTACTTAAAAGTCTTGCCTCTCTTCATTATGAGGTGATGACCTCCATCCAAGTACAAAGCCTCCCGATAATGCTAAAAAAAGAAGATGTTATTGCTCAGGCAAAAACTGGTAGTGGAAAGACGGCCGCTTTTGGACTCTCATTATTAAATAATTTAAAGATTGAATGGTTCGCTGTTCAGGGATTAATTCTCTGTCCGACCCGTGAACTGGCTGAACAAGTAAGCCAGGCATTACGCCGCCTGGCCTGTTTCATGCCCAATGTAAAAATCATTAATTTATCTGGCGGTATCCCAATGAAACCTCAATTGGACTCTTTAAGACATGGAGCTCACATTATTGTTGGAACGCCTGGACGAGTTCAAAAGCATCTCATTAAAGGCTCCTTGACCTTGGAAAAACTAAGCACTCTGGTTTTGGATGAAGCAGATAGAATGCTGGATATGGGATTTTTTGATGACATTAAAACGATTATTTCGACTTGTCCCAAAAAACGGCAAACCCTGCTTTTTTCTGCTACCTATCCGGAAGAAATCAAAAAATTATCCAAGCAGTTTATGATTAATCCTCAGGAAGTACTTATTGAAACGCCCCATGCAGAATTTGATATTGAACAACGCTTTTATGAGGTACCCAATCAGGGAAGTAAATTTGCTTTGCTAAAATCGCTACTTCTGCACTATAAGCCAAGCTCGGCTTTAATTTTTTGTAATACCAAACAACAAACCGCTGATGTCACTGATCAGTTAATCCATACTGGCTTTAGTGCCGCAGCTTTAAATGGTGATATGGAACAGGTTGAACGGGACATGGCCATCATGCGTTTTGCCAATCAAAGTTGTTCCTTATTAGTGGCTACTGATGTAGCTGCCCGAGGACTTGATATTAAAGAATTGCCAGCAGTAATCAATTTTGATCTTGCCTTTGAACATGACGTACATATTCATCGAATTGGTCGAACAGGTCGCGCGGGTAATAAAGGCTTGGCGTTAAGTATTACTACTCCTGCAGACGCCCTGAGAGTCGTTGCTATTGAAGCGGGGTTACCCCACCCAATAGCCTGGGGAAAAAGCAGTGAATTAGACAGTGAAAATGAAACCATATTATTACCCGAAATGGTCACTTTATGCATGGCTTCCGGAAAAAAAGATAAAATTCGTCCTGGAGACATTTTAGGGGCATTAACCAAAGATGCAGGGTTAGCCGGATCAATGATTGGCAAAATTAACATCACGGCTTTTCATTCTTATGTTGCAATTCATCGAAGTCAGGCAGACCGAGCTCATGAATACTTACAACATGGAACATTAAAAGGACGCAAAGTCAGCGTACGAAAAATAAAATAATCTCCATCCATGCCAGATGAGTAAACTTATTTCAGGCAATCACTGAGTGATTGCCTGAAAGCCTGCTTCATCAAGAGTTGATTTTGCGTATTGAGCAATCAACTGGTGAATAGCTGCAGTGGGATGAACATGATCCCAAAATAAATGCCCCGTGCATGCATCAGGAATTGAGTTAAATTTAGCCTGAGTTTGTTGATGATAGCTCACTTCCATCGCTTCCTTAAGAACGGGATTAGAAAGAATAGCCTGCTTTGTTTTTTCATCTAATACAATATTATGCTGTTTTGCCTGCTCCGTTAAGTAATGATCTAATAATAAAGGATTATTAAGCATTGCCCTATAAGAATATCCCCCGTCATAACAAGGTTGGGTAACGTCAGTAATATTAAACTGCTGAGGTTGACTCATTAATTGTTCAAACAAGGTATGCACATCAAAATAAGCAATATTAGTATTGGGATACTGCTCTTTCAATTCATTATACTTGGCTAATAACTTTTCATTATGCTTATTAGTTAATTCAGTTAACAGCTCTTGACGATTCGCATTGATTGCCGACGGCGTTTTGCCCAGATCAGGCAAATTAACCATTAAGATCATTACTGCGCCATGCTCAATAAGCGATTGAGTATCGTTACCAATAGCATTAACCACAGAGCTCGTTATATCCTCAACATTCGTTGGTCCATTTAAGTAATTATTTGCACCAACCCAGATAATAAAGAGGCTTTTATTTTTATTGGTGTAGTTATGTAAGTACAGATAATCGTCTATCTCAGTACCCAAGGTATAAGGTAAATTTTCTTCATAAGAAAGAACAGCCCCAGCCCCTCCAACCGCAAAATCCTGAAAGTTCTCTGTTGCCCCATTAGGAAAATAAGATTGATAAAGATTCTCGACCCAAACAGGGCCATTACTAAAGTGTCCTTTATAATAAGGCGGCGATTTAGGAATGAAATGGCCTAAATAGGTATATAAATTACCATTGTCTGACAGACTATCTCCAAAAGTAACGATCGTATCAAATTTGTAACTATAGGCGTTAAGAGTCACAGAGAGCAAAAAAGCAGTAAGACTAAATTTTTTAAACACTTTCATTCTCCACAATTACGTAGGATAAAAGTTAGTATACCGAGCAAAAATTAGCGTAATATTAAGACTTCCTGGCGATTAATTAGCAATCACCAATTCGCTATCGTATATAAAATAGGATGAATTAGGGGGATTTCAGAAAAACTTCATGGCAAAGGAATGCCATATGCCCTGAATATATTTCGTCTTTGTAAGCCTTGGCGAAGCAGAACGATGCGTCATTGAAAATTTGAATTGCTTCACTTTGTTCGCAATGACGAATACAGATAAGGAGTCGTTTACTTTATGGAATCTGAAACGTATTTTGCTGTTCCTCTTCGCCTGATGCCATCAAATCGATTTGAGAATAAACTTGCCGAGCTGTTTTCAATTCCTTTAAGACAGGACTTGGTAATTTCAATTTTTTTAAACTCGAAAGCACCTCTTCAGGAGATGAGTCAGGTGATAATTTATTGATTACCTCCATTGCCCCTTCTAACTTTTTAATGTCTTTTTTAATATTCTTCATTACAAAATACTGATCTAAACCTTTAAAAAAGCCGGTGGATTTTATAACTTTGGTCTCTATATATTTCATATGCTCGTAACGATCATTAATATTCTTAATGAGAACGTTATTCGTTATTTCAGTAAAGGATTTATCTCTTATACTACCTAACAAAAACTCTACCTTTTTTGAATGAGGCATTTTAAAAAAATCGCCCCATTGTTGTTCTGAGCCAGTCACAATTTCCTCTATGCGCTCCACTCCATATTTCACAACAAATCGTTCCACTTGTTCCCTAACCTTGCTTTTTTTATAATCAATGGTTTCATTTTTAGACGTTTTAGTCTCACCTTCATCACCAGAACCATGTAACTCAGTATAATGGAGTATATTCAGACCTTTTTTGCTGACTATTTTTTTTGCTTCCTTGGGTGAAGCAATGACCAGGCTATCAAAAATGGAACGTACTTGAGTGACCCGATAAAGTTCTGGAGCCTGCCGAAATAATGTGTCTGGGCTGACTAATTTTACTCCATTTACCATACGAAATTCTTTTAACTTTTCATCAAATAAGAAATTTCTTTTTGATAAAAGAAAAATATGTTCAATAGTCATGCGCGAACAACTCTCACGATCCGTTTGAATCAACCTTAAATACTTGGAATTCGTTTCTTTCGGATCTCGATCAGGCTCTAAGCGATAAGCATTGCAATCAGTAAATCGTGACGTGATTTCATCAAGTGCTAAATCAGCAGAACTATCATTAGCAGCATCTAAGCAAAAGACATGCAGCTTCTTACCAGCGATTAGAAAATCAAAAGCGGTCCAATGGTGCTTGTCTTCAGAAAAGAGAGCTACTTGAAATCGCGTGGTATCAGTAAACGTTTCAATATTGTTTTGTAACTCATTCAAAAAATTCAAAAACTCATTGTTTTCCAATGCATTAACTGGATTGTTAAGCACAAAACAATTAAATTCAAGGCCCCTCGAGTTTCGACTTTCTTTTTTTTCAGCAATGGCCAATTTCACTATTGGTATTCCCCAACGTGGATTATTCAAGGCCTGTTCAAGCCATTCGGAACTACTTGGGTTAGAGCTATGATTAAATTTTCCAAACATAGAGTTTTTTTCTACAGAGGAACATATTATAAGTATAGAACTTAAAAGATGAGTCTGAATTTTCAGGCTACTAGGGGTGATCTATATTTCCATCTTCCACCATTCAGCCAAAGCAGTATTCTTGTAATGTGATAAATGATGGGAAAAAAAGAGCCGGGCTTTATCCCGTTGCCGAGTATGCAGCAAACAAAGTAAATAGGTTTGCGCCAATAGTTCAATTTGCGCATCACTTCCACCTATACGAGGACCTTGTTCAATAACAGGCTCCATCAATTCAGCAGCAGCTTTATAATCAGCATTTGCAAAAGCATAAATGCCTTGGCATAAAGGCAAAACAACTTTGGTCCATAAAGAGCCTGAAGGTAGGGAGTGCGCTTGGATTTCCATTTGTTTCAGCGAATCCTCTGCCAATTTTTTTTGCCCCGCTCTCGCTAAACCATAAATAAAATGAGCATTATTAAAGCCCATATAATATTCAAAGGGATGAGTCCCCAAATGACTCACGACAGAATGAATCATTTTATCTTGCGGCAAACCGGCCATATCCATTCGCCATAATAAAGAGAGAGCATCAATTTGCTCAAGTACGGTATTGGGCATAGTTCCAAAAATACCAGGATATAATTTTATGACCTCTTGTTCATTGCGTTGTGCTAAATGAAATAAGGCCAAATGCCAGGTATTATGCCCTTTTAATACAGATAAAATGTGATCCCAAGTACTTCGTAAACTGTCTAAACGTTTCATTCCACCAACCAAATCATGATTTAACAGAGAAACATGAGCCAGAGTATGGTGTGCCCAGGGAGTAACTAGATTCATTGCGATTGCAGCTTCTGCCATGTCTCTGGCTTGTGAATAATATCCGCAGAGTTCCAACGCAAAAGAATGGATTGCCAGGAAATGAGATTCATCTTGATTGACTGATGCACATTGATTGCAAACCCGCAAAAAGTTATCTGCCTGAAAGGCCTGACCAGTACAGTAAAAAAGCCATTCCAACATCTTAAGTGCTAAAGTATCTCTCGGAAAAAGTTCAATAACGTTCTCCAATAAATTAATAGCTTGAGTGTAGTCCCGCTGGTACCAATTGAGTACTGCCTTATAAAGTATTTGTTCACGCAGATTCGCAAACTCCAAAAGCTTTTCAGCTTCTAATAGATGAATTTGAGCCTGTTTATCAACTTCATATTCCTGGGCATACAAATAATAAGCTGCAGCATAGATTTGAATCAGCAAATTGGATGGATTACGCTGGACTGCATCCAGAATATTTCCGGCACTTTGCCCTGAACCCAGCACTTGCTGATGGAAATGATCAATACTATCAATAACATCACGAGAATCAGTGGTGACTGCTAATCCACGCTGCGTGTACATCATCATTTGCGCTCATCAATAAAAATTATTTAATAAATCATAGCACATATAGCTCAAAAGATTGGGGAGACCTGCAATCCTAATCCTCGAGTCATCTCGAGCCATCAGCGAGAGCTCCCCAGCAATAAGAACAATGTTCTACTTCATTATTATTTTAATTCAATCACCATTACCTTTACGGCATGATTTGTCATATTCACATCATTATGCAATTCATTTGGCACGTCTTTACCAAGATAATAAGCTTTATCTTTTTCCAGTTTTAAATAATGGGTTTTCCCTTTATTGGTGGTGATTTTTAGTAAGCCATCAGTGAGCGCTACAACCACGCGATCGTGCTCATGACGATGCATTGCCAGTGCCTGACCGGATGCAGGGTAAATAATTGTCTTCCAAACAGTCACTTTGCTATTGGAAAACTGTTCAACCCGCTTGGTTAGCTCCCCTTTTGCCTGAACAAGACCCGTTGTGGTACCTAATAAGACAGCAAGTGCTATCCGCCAATAATTTTTCATCAATTACCTCCCTATTTTTAATTCCAGATTAGTGTATCACTGCATAAAAAACTAAAAAATTGGTATCTATGGATGCTGGCCGTGGTGTTTCAGTGTAAAGTATTCTGCATCTAAAAAAGGTTTATCCAATGCGACACTATCTAAATATTATTTTTAGCGATCATAGCGATTGTCTTCGTAAAAAAATCACGAGTATTTACCGTTTTTTATTCTTATATCATGTATGTGTATGGTTATGGGCGTTTTATTCCTTGCATAATAATCCTCTTTTGTTCAGTACAGCCGTATTAGCTTATACCTTTGGTTTACGTCATGCAGTAGATGCAGATCACATTGCTGCCATAGATAATGTAACCCGTAAATTGATGCAGGAAGGCAAACAGCCAGTATCCGTAGGACTATTTTTTTCTCTAGGCCATTCTACGGTAGTTGTTATTGCCACCGTATGCGTCGCCTTGGCAACTACCACACTAGTACATCACCATTTAACTCGATGGCAGGAAATTGGAACTATGGTTTGTACTTCAATTTCGGCTCTATTTTTGATATTAATTGCTCTTATTAATTTACTGATTTTTATTTCCATATTCAAAATATTCCTGCAGGTAAGGCACGGTAGTCAATATCATGAGGAAGACATTGAACAACTGATGAACACACAAGGATTTTTGGCAAAACATTTCCGACGGCTCTTTCAAGTGATTACTCACAGTTGGCAGATGTATCCTTTAGGTATTCTCTTTGGACTTGGTTTTGATACTGCAACGGAAATCATCTTGCTGGGTATCACCGCATCAGAAATCGCCCAGGGTTTGTCCTTCTGGTCCGTCTTAATTTTTCCTGCCTTATTCACTGCAGGTATGACACTTATCGATACTACTGACAGCATACTCATGGTAAGAGCTTACGGCTGGGCTTTCAGGAACCCCATACGTAAACTTTATTATAATTTAACAATCACCCTAGTCTCAGTACTCGTCGCTTTTTGCCTTGGCACTGTTGAAGTGCTGGGTTTGATCGCCGATAAAATGGAAGCAAATGGTTCTCTTTGGGGATTAGTTAAAGGAATAAACAGTCACTTTGATATCTTGGGATATATTATCATCAGTATTTTTATGGCAAGTTGGATTATCTCAATAGTTACTTATAAATTCATGCGCCTTGATAAATTGGACTATAAAGTCCCAGGAGAGTAACGTTCAGTCTACTCTCCTGGATAAGTGAAGCTATGGTGATAATAGCTGTTTCATCCAACTATTTTCCTGACGAACATACTCTGCTACATCAGAGAGTTCATCAATACGATAAGCATAAAAAACCAATCTATCAGGTATAAACCTAAATCCACAATAAAACTCACTCATCGGCAGGGGGTGTCCATGATACTCAAGCTCTATCTGGCTTTTCTTTTTCGCCAGAATCTCTTTACTGGCAATGGGAGTGGCAGAAGTGGCTGCATAACTATAAAATCGAATTTGTGCTTCACGCGGATAGCTGTTCCAATAGACTTCATTTTCTTCAACTGATAATGGAACTACCGTTCCTTCGATGATCACTTCTCGAGATGACATCTCAAACCAAAAAGTTAAAGCAGCAACCGGATTATTAATGAGCTCCGTCACTTTGCGCGTTCCTTTTTGAGTAAAAAATATCATGCCCTCTTCATTAATTTCGCGAATGGCGACCACCCGACTGCGAGGAAGTGCGGACAAAGTAGCCGTAGAGAGTACGGCCTGCTGAGGATTGGATACGCCTAATCCTTTTTCTTCTTCCAGCCATTTCTTTAATAGATTAATCGGGTCTTTCATGATCATTGATTGAGACTCTTGATAAAAAGAGACAGTTTAAATCCTGAAAGTAATATAAAACAATAACCCTAAACCGCTTTCTATAATCCCGAGGAGATTGCAACGAGGGAACGCCTGAAATAAGCATGAGCCACGTGGTGGAGATCCTTCGCTTCGCTCTGGATGACGTTTCTTAGACCGAGAGACACTGCCATTGACCTAAGCCGCTTTACGTCATCCTGAGGAGTTTGCGACGAGGGATCTCCTGAAATAGGCATGAGCCACATTTGGGAGATCCTTCGCTTCGCTCTGGATGACGTTTCTCAGACCGAGAGACACTGCCATTGACCTAAGCCGCTTTACGTCATCCCGAGGAGTTTGCGACGAGGGATCTCCTGAAATAGGCATGAGCCACATTTGGGAGATCCCTCGCTTCGCTCTGGATGACGTTTTAACAGTGGGGTTCTCTGCAGAACCATAATTAGAGCGATTAAACCTAATATAAATTAAAGAAGGATTAAACAAGCTACAATAAGAACAGAAAACAAGGAAACACATCTGATGAATTTTTAACTAAATTTATAACATAATCGTTTGATCGCATTACTATTCATTATTAAAATACTTGAAAAACCAAAAAAGATTCAGCGATGAAAACAATATTGTTACTGATTGGCTCTAATATTTTTATGACCTTCGCGTGGTATGGGCATTTAAAAAATCTTAATAATAAACCGTTGTATCTGGTTATTTTAATCAGCTGGGGCATTGCATTTTTTGAATATACCTTGCAAGTACCCGCTAATCGTATCGGATATAAGGAATTTAATTTAGGTCAATTAAAAATAATCCAAGAAATTATTACGATGTTGGTCTTCATGGGTTTTGCTTTTTTTTATATGGATAAACCACTGGGGATCAATTTTATTTATGCAGGATTATGTATGGTTGGAGCTGCCTATTTTATTTTTAAATAGGCAGCGATATATAAGCAAAGTCGGTGGTAATCCAGGCTTTATTACATCAAAGGTCTATCTTTCTTGTTGCTGGTTAAATCATTAGTGACAGACGGTACTGTAAGCGGATTTACCTGTCTTGTCTCATGAATTTTCGATTCCATCTTATTCATCGTATTTGTTTTTTGTGCTGCGGAAGTTGACATAGGTCTCACTTCGGGCTTTTTGGCTGCGGTGGATTTAACCGTAGTAGTTTTTGTTGTTTTAGGTTTAGCCTTGCTTACCGTTGATTTTGTCGCTCCTTTAACAGTAGAAGAAGCTGTTTTAGTAGCTTGTTTCATTGTTTTTACAGTACTTTTCATATTCTTACGGATAGCTGATTCAGCTTTTTTTACACTTTTCTTTACTGCACTCTTTGTCGTTGAAGCTGCTTTTTTTACCGTACGTTGCCCCTCGCTCATGACTTCTTTTATGCTATGCTGAGCAACTGTTTGTGCTTGGCTCATCAACTCTTTTGTATTTTGAGTGACCTTGTCAGATAAATTAAGCCAATTTTTTTCCATTAGATTAAACATGTCCCGCATGTAATCCATAGTCTTACGACCGTTCTGGATAAAAACATTCATATGTTTTTCCAAAACCTCTTCAGGCTTTAAAGTAGTAAATAATTCAGCAGGATTTAAATAAGAAAAATTTTGCAATGTTTTCATATTCAATTCAATTAATTCCTGCATTTGTTTTTCAAGTGGATTAATGTGTTTCTGGGAAAAATATTGGTGCGTCATTTCGATCTCCTTATGCTGCATTGCACAATACAAGATTAGTAAAAATAATTTTCTTTGTCAAATAGATATTAAATTGCATCATTATTCAATAGATAAATAAGTTTTATATAATTCCAGATAGGTATTATCTTTTTCCATTATCTGTAATTCCTTATTAACACGCTCAATTAATTTTTTAACATTGTTCTTACAGACGCTTACAAAGAGATCGCAACAAATCGATATCAAACCCTGAGTTAGCGGATATAATGAAAGGAGGATCATAAATTATGAGTGCCAATCTTAATTTGGCTATAAACGGAAGTAAAAAAAGAAAAAACAAAAGGCGAATATCAGGGTTTTAGTTTGCCTCATTTCAATCCTTTTTGTTGATTAATCTATTATAAATCAATTGTTTTCGTATAAGTTTAGTCTAAAATTGTGCTTAAAACAAAATTCAAGGACTCCATTTAATTGGCCTATTTTTTCACAGCAGCTGAATCGCATATTAGAGTTTTTTATTTAAATTTAATCTCTCTATCTGCTAAAACAAAGGTACGATTGTCTTATTTACCCCAATGCATTGATTTACTCTTAAAACTAACCTTACTCATCATCTTAATTGGTGTGATTGTTCCTTTCTCCCCCAAAATGCCCGCCCCCGGGCTTGATTCTTCCTGGGCCCTTGGTCTAAATGAAGCAATAGCTCAAAGACTTTCTTTTGGTAAGGAGATTATTTTTACCTTAGGTCCTTATTCATCTATCTATACTAAAGCTTATCATCCCGCAACAGATCTGATGATGATTGGTGGGAGTCTCTATTTAGCGTGCTCTTACTGGTTAAGCCTCATCCTGTTAATGAGCGGTATTAAATGGCGCTGGACGGTGGCTTTAGGGATATGTCTTTTGAGCATGATTTACGCACGCGACTCTTTATTTTTTACTTACCCATTATTAGCAGGTTTAGCCAACTTTAAAATCATCTCCACGCGCGAGCTAGCAGGGAATCAAAGGATACCGATGCTCTGCGTTATAGTGTTACTTTTTGCACCATTCGGTTTATTACCTTTAATCAAGAGCTCCATATTAATTTTATGCCTTAGCGTTACATTACTCTGTACCCTATTTTTTGTCCTAAATAAAAAAAATAGCTTGGCGTTGATCTGTCTGGTTTCGCCAATCGCTTCGATGCTGTTGTTTTGGATCGGATCCGGACAGTCGATAATTAATTTGCCTCACTATTTTGTTACTTCGCTGTCTTTAGCTGCGGGCTTTACCGAGGCTATGGCTAATGAGGGTAATAATAATGAGATCATTCTTTACTTAGGGGCCGCGGTTTTAATTCTTTGTACTATCGCCTGGCAAAAAGCCATCTCTATTTACCCCAAACTCTTTTTATTGAGTCTTTTTTTCGTTTTTTTATTTCTTTCTTTCAAAACTGGATTTACTCGCCATTATGGCCATGCTTTTATCTCGGGAACCTCCATATTAATTGCTGGGCTGCTGTTACCTTATATTTTTAAGGCTAGGTTCATAATCCCCATTATTATTGCCTCTACCTATACAGCAAGCTCCATCGATGGCCACTATACCAAAATATCTGTTGCCAATAATATCGTGTCCACTTACTCCTCAGCATGGCATGGTTTTAAAAATAGAGTTAAAGAGAAAAACTGGCTAAGCCAAAATTTTGCTCTCACGATGCAGTTCTTGAAAGAGCAATCTTCTTTTCCACTATTACAAGGAACCACTGATATTTACTCCTATAATCAGGCCTATTTAATTGCCTCAAAGATGAGGTGGTCGCCTCGTCCCATATTCCAAAGTTATTCAGTGTTTACCCCAGAATTAGCCAGAAAAAATAAAGAGCATTTGCTCGGTAAGAACAGACCAGATAATATTATTTTTAGAGTAGAGCCAATAGATGGGAGAATTCCATCACTGGAAGATGGCGCCAGTTGGCCGGTACTGTTGCAAAATTATCACCCTGTTCAGTTGGCCAATAACTTTTTATATTTACATAAAAAAAACACCGAAAGGTATCAGTTAAAATCGATAAACGTATTAAAAAGTGAAAGTCATATTTTGGGAGAAGTGGTAAACATTCCTGACCTGGACGAACCCTTGTTTGCTCAAATAAACATTAAGCCAACGGTATTGGGCTCGCTGGCTATAACCTTTTTTAAACCAAAACCGCTTCAAATCACTTTTGAACTAAAAAATGGGGGCAAAAAACAATACAGTATCGTTGCCAATATGGCACAATCCGATTTCTTATTATCGCCTCTAATTGAAAATACTGATGAATTTGCCTTGTTATATAGTGATATTCATTTATTAGATAATAAACAGATTAAATCGATATCCATTACCTCTAACCAGAACAACATCAAACATTGGAATGATGAATACGTCATTCATTTCAAAAGTACCGAGAAATAACCACGTTCCTTTGCCGGCATCATTATTTTTAATTTTGTCTTGACTCTCACGTTACGTGATAGAATACACTCAATGTGCTTATCAAAGGTGCAAAATGAAATTTTATAAGATTAAAGAAGTGAGCAAACTCACCTCGCTTAGTATTCGAACCTTGCAATACTATGATGAGATTGATTTGCTTAAGCCATCTCGACGAACAGAAGCGGACTACAGATTGTATTCGCAGGAAGACTTATTACGCTTGCAGCAAATAACAACCTTGAAATACCTCGGCTGTTCTCTTGCCACAATTCGTAACATCATTCAGCATCCAGGCTTTAATCTAAAAGAATCATTAGCTCTGCAAGCAAGAGTATTAGCAAAACAAGCGCAACAAATTAATGAGGCTTCCGCTTTATTAAATTATATTGCAACTCAAATTACAGCAGGACAACCGATAAACTGGTATAGCACTACCCAAATCATTAATATTTTGGAGGCATCAATAATGAGTAAGGAATTAAAAAAAACATATCAAAATATGGCGGATAAGTCAGAGTTAGGGCATCAGTCAGAATACGACAACCAATATAATCCTGAGCGTTTATATGCTATTCCCAGGGCACCCAAACGCAAGGAAATCAACCTGGATCCGTCCCTTTTACCTTTCCATGGATTTGATTGCTGGAATCATTATGAAGTGTCCTGGCTCAATCCCAAGGGCAAACCAATGGTTGCAATAGCAGTCATTTCTTATGATTGCCATTCTCCTTTTATTATTGAATCCAAATCATTAAAACTCTATTTTAATTCATTTAATAATCATGTTTTCCCGGATGTTGCAACAGTCACCCAAACAATTAGTCGCGATTTAAGCAGTTGCATCGATGCAGAGGTCACTGTAAACATCACTCCTTTAGCAGAAATGACCAATCAAGCCCTTCAGGCATCCTTTTCAGGTATCTGCCTGGATCTTCTGGATATCGAATGCTCTGCTTATATAGTAAATACTGATTTTCTAACCACTTCAGAGGAAAAAGTAGAGGAAGTCCTGTATTCTGACTTGCTCAAATCAAATTGTTTAGTAACTAATCAACCTGATTGGGGAAGCGTGCAAATTGCTTATCGCGGCAAAAAAATAAATCATGAAGGATTATTAAAATATCTGGTTTCCTTTCGTAATCACAATGAGTTTCATGAACAATGTATTGAACGTATATTTACTGATCTCATGACTCGCTGTCAGCCAGAATCATTAACTGTTTATGGCCGCTATACTCGTCGAGGTGGGTTGGATATTAATCCTTACCGTTCTACAGAAACGTGTTCTATGGCCCATAAAAATATCCGTTTGATTCGTCAATAAAGTAGGGGGTTGATGAAAACACAAGGATGCTGATGTAGCAAAGCGCTATAACCACTATATGACATAGATCAATGTAATTATCTTTTATTCTAGTTATCTTTCCTTATTGACAGATAACTAGAGAAAAAATGAAAAATTATGACGTTATAATTGTAGGGGGTGGACCGGTAGGATTATGTTTTGCGGCATCTGTTGCAAAACTAGGTTTGCAAGTTGTTGTGATTGAACAGCAAAGTCAGGAAAATCTTGCGTTACCCGCCAAAGATGGAAGAGATATTGCGATTACACCACTGTCAAAAAAAATACTGCATGAGCTCGGAGTCTGGCAGCATATTCCAATGGATATGATCTCCATAATTAAACAGGCAAAAGTATTAAATGGCGCATCTTCACATACTCTAGATTTTGATGCCGGCGCTGTTGGCAAAGAAAAACTTGCTTATATTGTTTCAAATCATCTAATTCGAAAAGCAGCATTTCAAAATGCAACACAATACAGCAATATTTCCTTGATCACTGATGTAGGCGCCGTTGATGCCTACTCAACGGATAAATCAGCATTTTTAACCTTATCCAATGGGAGAAAATTAACGGGTCACTTGTTAGTAGCAGCAGACAGTCGTTTTTCGACCATTCGCGAGAAAATGGGTATCTCCTCGAAAATAAATAATTTTGGCAAACACATTATCGTTTGCCAAATGGAAATTGAAAGAAATCATAACCATATTGCCCATGAATGTTTCTATTATGGTTATACTCTGGCTACATTGCCCTTATGCAATAACAAGTGCTCCGTCGTATTGACTGTTGTGCCACATAAGGCTCGTCTTTTTATGAACATGAATACGGAAGAGTTCAACTCTAAAATTGAAGAACTCAGTCTCTTTAAATATGGCAAAATGAAACAAATAGGAGAACGCTATCTCTACCCTCTTGTTAGTGTGTATGCAAATCAATTTGTTGGGAAATGCTTTGCTTTACTTGGGGATGCCGCGGTAGGCATGCATCCTGTAACAGCGCATGGATTTAATTTTGGCATTCAAGGACAAAATAATTTATCCAACAAAATTAAAATGGCCTTAAAATCAAATTCATTTATTGGATCACAAGCAATGCTGGTTCGTTACGAACGTGAACATAGACAATTAACTAAACTGCTTTATATAACAACCAACACCATCGCAACGTTATTCACCAATGATACCCTCATGATAAGAGGTGTACGCGATGTTCTTTTAAAAGTAGCCAATCATGCCCTTCCTATAAAAAAATTAATTCTGTCAACATTAACTGAAGGAGGCCATCAATCCGACATGTTTTAATTTTTAACCAACTCAAAGTCCAATATCCATTGGATTTGCTTGTTTAAATTGATTGGAATTTCAGATAACAAATCCAATCGCGGATCTTCATAGACATTACTGTCAGGATAGACCGTCTTATAATGCGAAATAATTATATCCCGAGCATCATTTAACCATTGAATTTGCGGGGCAAATAAATGGAGCATCCCTTCTACCCAGCTATCCAGTAACTGCCAATAAGAACTGTCTTTTTTTGTCATTTTAAATTGTTTAATAAAACTCAATGTATGTTTCGCGTCATACCAAATCTCATGAGATATCCATCGATTGACGCTGAATAAACGAATAGGTTGGCCATAACGATTTATTGCAATGGCAACAACATGTGTCATTGGATTGTCGATGTTTTTATCCCAATCGACTAAAGAAGTTGGTCTAATTTGTTTCGAAATACGATTATAACGCAAGAAACAATGGAAATGTCCATGTTCCTCCGTTTCAAAATTTTCACGATGGCAATGATAAAAATATTGGGCGCCAGTGTCATGATCAATCCGATCTCCTTTGGGGTAATGATCCATATGTTGAGGAGTTTTTTTCTCCAACGCATAATGAACAATGTTTTCCCCATTTGGAGTAATCATTTGTTGTTGGGCTTCAAGCACCTGTTGCGCATAACGCAAAAACCTGGTTTTTTGATGTTTTGTTAATCTAGGGAGGCTAAATTCGGGTATTATTAACATATGAACCTTCTCCATGTTTCAAACGTACTGGACTGTTGAGAAGAACTGTGAAGCGCGTCCTCTAACTAACCTATAGCCATCAATCACATGACTCCAAAATTATTCTATAAGCAGTTTTAGTAAATCACCTTGATCTACATCATGGAAAAATTTATATAATAAAAAGCCCCTCTTTTAAAATCACAAAGTCTAATTGTTAAACAAATTTAATATTCCATGATGTAGATCAAGGTTATCTATAAAAAAATGTTTAAAATATCCGCAAAGTTAGATTGAGTAACTTAAGAACTTTAAAAAATAAAATTGTTATTTTATGTACTGAGTCAGCAATCCTGACTGTTGTCAGCCAGAACTTTATAGAGGTAGCGTCTTATGAAATCCACTCCATCCCTTAAATTATGGGAACAAGTAAAGGAAATAAAATCTTCTGTGGCTCGTACAATCATTCCTCAAGAATGTTATAAGCGCTCTCGGGGCAAGGCCCTATTTTGGTATTTTTTTGATCTGACGTTGTTTTTGTTTGGATTGAGTCTTGTTTTTTCAGGTTTTAATCTGAAATTACAGCTAATCGGCGGTTTGATTGCTGGTGTAGCCACGGCAATGATGTTTGTTTGGGCGCATGATGCAGCACACGGGGCACTTTTTAAAGACAGCAAAATTTCCGAAATATTGGGCACTATAGCGATGCTCCCCTCATTAAATATTTATCGAATGTGGTCCTTCGGTCATAATAAAGTTCACCATGGGTTCGCCTCTTTTTCGCCAATTGATTGGATATGGCGGCCGTTAACACGTACCGAGTATCAATCACTCTCCGTTTTTCAACGGGCTCTTTATCGGATAGAGCGGTGTTTTTTCACCAGTGCTTTCCATTACTTACGCAGGATTTGGTGGGAACAAATGCTATGTTTTAATCCAGGTAAAGACAAACAACAATGCCGATATTATCGCAATGGTAAATTTATAGTATTGTTTTATGGGCTAGCGATGTCAGTTTTGGCGTATATCTTTGCTGGGGGTTTTATTGGTGTTGCGGTCGCAGTAATTCTACCCTTTATTGTTTTTAATTATTTTATTGCGATAATTGTATACCTACATCATACACATCCCAGTATGCCATTCTTTGATTTAAAAAATGAATGGTCTCATTCTGTTAGTGCTTTGTATTGCAGTACTATTATCCACTGCTCAAAAATCTCCCGCGTATTATTACACAATATAATGATACATATTCCGCACCATCTAGATCCAAGAATTCCTTTTTATAACTTACCGCAAGCTCATAAAGCATTAAAAGATAAGTATGGTGAATATTTTCATGAGTATCATTTTAAGTTACGCCATGTGTTAGGAATTTTTAAGAAATGCAAGCTATATGATTTTGAGAACAAATCATGGATGACCTTTAAAGAAGCCAAAAAATATTGTGTTTCTTAATCATTAATTGACTATCGAGGTATTAATAGCATGAAATCTCCAGAGTTATTATCTCCAGCTGGCTCTTTAAAACGTATGAGAAGAGCGTTTGCCTATGGAGCAGACGCGGTGTATGCGGGCCAGCCTCGTTATAGTCTGCGAGCAAGAAATAACGAATTTTCCCATGAAAAATTAGTTTTGGGTATTAATGAAGCTCATGCGCAAGGTAAATTATTTTTTGTCGCGAGCAATATTATCGCCCAGAATAATAAAATAAATACCTATCTTGATGATCTTACCCCGGTAATTGAAGCAGGCCCAGACGCTTTAATTATGGCAGATCCAGGACTCATTATGATGGTTAGAGAGAAATGGCCTGATCAGCCTGTTCATTTGTCAGTACAATCGAATGTGATGAATTTCGCTGCGGTAAAATTTTGGCAAACTCTGGGCCTTGAGCGAGTTATTTTATCTCGAGAGCTGTCTTTAAAAGAAATACAGGCCATTCGTGAAAAATGCCCGGATATCGAATTAGAAGTATTTGTACATGGCGCATTATGTATGGCTCACTCCGGGCGCTGTCTTTTATCCGGCTATTTTAATCACCGCGATCCTAATCAAGGAGCCTGCACCAATTCATGCCGATGGAAATACGACGTGAAGGAGGGAACAGAGGATGAATGGGGCAATGCGCATCTAGAAACTAAAACTTTTCTATTTGAACAATCTCCTCAACGTGAGGGTAAAATGAACATCATGGAAGAGGATGAGCATGGGACTTATCTTTTTAACTCAAAGGACTTAAGAGCCATTCAACATGTCGAAACACTTGCCCAAATGGGTATCGACTGCTTAAAAATAGAAGGTCGTACTAAATCAGACTTTTATGTGGCCCGCGTAACCCAATTGTATCGAAAGGCCATTGATGATGCCATTGCAGGGAAACCTTTTGACTGGAGTCTCATGGATGCCCTGGAAGGATTATCGCTTCGAGGATACACGGAAGGTTTTTATCGTCGTCATGTTCCTGAGGAATATCAAAGTTATAAAGATCGCAATGAAACAGGCATAAAGCAGCAAGTGGTAGGTGAGTTACTTGATTATGATAGCAGTAGACAATTGCTTGAGGTACAGGTCAAAAATCAATTCTCTATTGGTGATACCCTTGAAATCATGCTCCCAAGCGGTAATCATATTTTTTCACTTGAAGCTCTGGAAAATACTGAAGGACATTCAATTAACCGTGCTCCAGGTAGCGGTCATGTTGTTCGCATTGCAGCTAAGCTCCAAGAGGCTAATCAATTAGAGCATGGCTATTTAATTCGTCATTGGAGCGATAGCAACCCTAGGGCTGACTATGGCGACCATTGATCAATTGAGAGAACAAATTCAAAATACTGATCTTGATATTATTAAACGTTTAGCTTGTCGTCAGAATTTGTGTAAAAAAATTGCTGAGTTAAAAAAACAGGCAGGTAAACAAATTATTGATAGAGAACAAGAAAAAAAGAATTTTGAGTTTTATAAATTACTATCTAAAGAATACGCTATTGATCCTCAATTTGTTGCGCGTTTATTTAGATTAATTATTATCAACTCCAGAACCATACAACAACAAACAATCGGCGAAATCGATTTATCCTAAATTCAACAGTCTAATCACTTTGAACCTGTTAACGTCATCCAGAGCAAAGCGAAGGATTTCCCAAATGCGGTCCATGCCTATTTCAGGAGCTCCCTCGGCACAAGC
>NZ_JAJKBJ010000021.1 GCF_023618015.1 Legionella maioricensis | reverse complement strand
ATTTCTTTATTAAGCACTCAAATTTCTTCAAAGCGCCCACACAGTTTGTCTTCTCAATTCTTAATGAACCTGCCCCGAAGGCGTGCTGCGTATTCTACTGATTTTGCGTTCAGTGTCAAACACTTTTTGCATTTTTTTAAAAAAAAAATCTCAGTCTGCTTTTTGTAAAAGCACCTTGGCTATTCTACGCTTGCCAACCTGGATGATGTAAGTCTGCTCTGAAGCCAGGAGCAGCGCGGGGTCTGACACCTTTTCACCATTAATTTTTACTGCACCTTGCTTCACCAATCTAATCGATTCAGAAGTACTTGCAGTCAGACCTATCTGTTTTAATAGTTGAGCTAAATGGGCAGGCTCATTACTTACTACAGACATTTCTTCGAGATCCTCCGGGATGACTCCTTTTTGAAACCGCTCAATAAAATCTCTATGCATATTTTCTGCTTGAGTTTGATCATGAAAACGAGCCACTATTTCCTTAGCAAAATCTATCTTAATGTCTCGAGGATTAGCTCCTTGCTCTACAGATTTTTTTAACTGTTGAATTTCTTTACCGGTTTTAAAGCTAAGCAAGTCGATGTAACGCCACATCAATTCATCTGATACGGACATGATCTTGCCAAACATATTCACGGCAGGTTCATTGATACCTATATAGTTATCTAAAGACTTAGACATTTTCTTTACTCCGTCTAAACCTTCTATTAGTGGTGTCATCATGACAACCTGCGGCTCCAGGCCATAGTGTTTTTGTAACTCACGCCCCATCAACAGATTGAATTTCTGATCTGTTCCGCCCAACTCAACATCTGCTTTTAAAGCGACTGAATCGTAACCCTGCAGCAGAGGATATAAAAATTCATGTATTGCGATTGGCTGACCGGACACGTAACGCTTGTTAAAATCATCACGCTCCAACATCCTTGCCACTGTATGGGTAGCAGCCAAACGAATTAAGTCAACAGCAGTGAATTTGCTAAGCCACTGGGAGTTAAAAGCTACTGTGGTCTTAGCCGGATCCAGAATTTTAAAAACCTGGTGCTGATATGTTTTTGCATTTTCAATAACCGTCTCTTCACTTAAAGGCATACGGGTAACATTTTTTCCCGTTGGATCGCCAATCAGTGCCGTAAAATCGCCAATTAAGAAAATGACCTCATGTCCGTATTGTTGAAATTGTCTTAGCTTATTAAGTAGTACGGTATGCCCGAGATGAAGATCAGGTGCTGTGGGATCAAAGCCCGCTTTAATTTTCAGGGGGATGCCCTTTTGTAATTTTTTTCCTAATTCACTCATGGGAAGAACTTCTTCGCAGCCGCGTATTAACTCGCGTTGATCTTCTGTAATTATTTCTAGCATATTATTAAAACCTATATAAATGATTGACCAATCTTCTCACACCGAGTATCTTAGCCCGGTTAGCAAATTCCTGCTATACCAAAGTTGTAATTTCAGGTAAATTGTTACACTAAATTGAGAAAAAAATAACAAAATATCCAAATACGAAGTCAAATTGATTGACTCTGAAGTAGTGGTCACCTCCACTTAATGACTGTTATTTATTAAATAAAAATTAAAACTAAACCATTCTTGTGGATGACAGCAGTATAGGCAACCGATGGATAAAAGACCAAGACCAAGTATCCCAAAGCGAAAGCAAGCTAAACCATCAAAGCTGTTAATGGCTTTTGCATTAGTTTTTGCCTTTTCATTGCCCTATTTTCTTGTAACCCATTTCTCACATAATAAAAAAAATGATTTTAGTAAAAAATTATCACTCCCAAAATTGGCAAAAGCACCATCTACTCAATCAAGACGAACAGGCGATAATCAGATTTCACAGCCCAAACTGATGGAAACACCCCCTAGCCAATTATCAAAACAGGTTAAACCGACACCTCAAGTAAAAGTAAACATAGTAAAAGATAATGTATGGCAAACGATAAGTCCCAGATCGGGCGATTCAATGGCAACTATTTTTCGTCGACTGGGGTTAACCGCACAAAATTTACATGCAGTACTACAAAAAAATCCTCACGCCAAAGTCCTCACCACAATCAAACCAAGCCAAAAATTACAATTTTTAATTAGTAAACACCGACTGGAAAAACTAGTCATACCGATGAATGATATTCAAACTCTGACTATTTATAGACAGGGTACTTTGTATAAAACACGTGTGGACTCAAAGAAAACAACCAGTCATAACCAATATGTAACAGGTGTGGTCAAAGGTTCTTTATATACTACTGCTCAACGACTCAATATTCCGTCCAAATTGATTCGTCAAATGACCCAAATACTTAATAAAGAAATTGATTTTGCTCATGCCATACGCGCAGGAGATAAATTTTCTATTGCGTACGATGCTATTTACGTAGAAGATAAAAAAGTAGGAATAGGCGATATACTCGCAGTATCGTATACTAATCGTGGAAAAACTGTTCAGGCAGTGCGACACACTAGAGCTAATGGTGATTTTGATTATTATACCCCTCAGGGAGAAAGCCTAAAGAAAGCATTTTCTCGATATCCGATTAAATTCAGCCACATTAGCTCAACGTTCGCTATATCCAGATATCATCCAATTTTACATTATAAAAGAGCACACAAAGGTATTGATTTAGCGGCACCTATAGGCACTCCTATACAAGCAACAGGCGATGGGATTATTACTATCATTGATAGACACAATGGCTACGGTAATATGATCAAAATTAAACATGACAAGAAATTTAGCACCATTTATGGACATATGCTTAAGTTTCAAAAGGGACTTTCCAAAGGAAGTAAAGTAAAACGCGGTCAAGTGATTGGCTATGTGGGACAAACTGGCCTGGCGACAGGTCCTCACTGCCATTATGAGCTCCATGTAAATAATCAACCCAGAAATCCAACAACCATTCCGCTACCGACGGCAGCCCCCATATCATCCAGAGAAATGGCCGCTTTTAAAGCAAAAACCAGAGCTTTATTTTCCAGATTAAAATTGTTTGAACAAGCAAGTCGCGCGGGAAGAAAGAATATCGATTTAGGTTAAGCCATTGAACTCCGGAAAATTGTAGCCTGGATGGAGCGAAGCGTAATCCGGGAGCAAGGCTCGAATCAGGTTACGATCCCGGGTTACAGCCGCGCCTTCACCCAGGCTACATCCTACATTTGGCTGAAACACCAAAAAATTCATGAACGTTTGCAGAAAAATACGGCCGTCCTCAATACATTGAACGGTCGGATTTGAGTGCAGGCAGAGAGATCGCCAAATACGACCATCAAGCGAATAGGTAGCGGCAGATTAGGACTGAAGCCACAATCCCCGCCAAATCAGCTAACAACCCGGCTGGAATTGCATGTCTTGTTCTTCTAATTCCAACTGACCCGAAATAAACAGCAATAACGTAGAATGTTGTTTCTGTACTTCCCATCATTGTTGCAGCAGTTTTGGCAATTAAAGAATCTCCGCCGTATTGATGAATTAACTCAGCCATTACTCCTGTTGATGCACTTCCTGAAAAAGGCCTGATTAAAGCCAAAGGCAATACTTGAGGAGGCATCCCAATCATCGTCATCAAAGGTGCCAAAAGCTGATCCATCAGACTAAAAAAACCAGAAGCCCTTAACATCCCAATGGCAACCATCATTGCTATAAGATAAGGAATAATACTTACACTGGTATCAAAACCTTGCTTGGCGCCAATAATAAAAGCATCGAAGACATTTACCTTTTTTATAGCTGCATACACTGGAATGCCTACTATAAAGATTAAAAACATCCAATTAGATAATTGATTAGCAAATCCATTCATAGGCTGTCCACCCTGTCCATGCGAAATCGAGGCAGTTTAGCCAATTGTTTCACTGCAACAATGGCCACTATAGTTGAGACAGTAGTGGCAATTAAAGAGCTGAAGATGACACTGCTAGGATTAGTACTACCGTTTGCCGCAAGAAAAGCAATTGCGGTAGCAGGAATGAGCTGAACGCTTGAAGTATTAATTGCTAAAAAGGTACACATGGAATTCGTGGCAATGGTCACATGGTTATTTAGACTTTGTAGTTCCTTCATCGCTTGTAAGCCAAATGGGGTTGCAGCATTTGCCAGTCCCAGCATATTTGCGGCAATGTTCATTACCATCGCCCCCATGGCGGGATGTTCTACAGGGATGTCTGGAAATAAACGTTTGAGAAGAGGTTTGAGCGCATTTCCTAGTTTTGCTACCAGACCTGACTCAGTAGCTATAGACATAATTCCAAGCCATAAAGCCATAATTCCTGTCAAACCTATGGCTACTTCAAATCCAAGCTTTGCAGAGTCGGTTACTGCCCGTACTACCTCGTCAATGCGTCCTTCAATAATGCCTACGATGATAGAAATTAGTATCATTCCTAACCAAATTATATTGAGCATTCTTGCCTCCCAGCCCTAAAAAAGGGTAGCATATAGCACAATTTGCATTTTAAACAGAACAAAATACTCATGAAATACACTACCGCTCCCTTTAGATATTTATTATTTTTTGCTTGTTTCATTATCAGTTTTTTTAGTCATGCGCTTGACTCTACTGCTCTTGAAGAACAGGCGAATTCAACTATAAGCGAACTATATCATACACTGAATACCATGCCGAACACTTCAATGGCTGAAAGAATAGATTGGATCAGTAACCATTTTTCAGGAACCGTTTATGAGCTGGGTTCTTTAGGAGAAGGACCCAACGCTCGTTATGATCAATTCCCGCTATATCGTGTTGATGCCTTTGATTGTGATACCTATGTCAATACCGTGCTCTCTTTAGCTTTAGCCAATTCTGTTGAATCATTTAAGCAATGTTTGAAATACACCCGCTATAAAAACGGCAAAAGGGCCTATATCAATCGCAATCATTTTACCTCTATAGACTGGAATAGAAATAATCAACGACGAGGGGTGCTTAAAGATATTACTCTCAGTATTAAAGATCAAAATAATCAATCTGTGGCATTATTTGCAGAGGCTTTAATTGACAAACCTGGTTGGTACGCCCATAAAACTCTTGCCACCATAAGATTGCAAAATGATAACAAAATGAAACAACAAGAGCTTTTAAATGAGTTAAAAACAAAAGGGCGTCATCTGGAGACCACTCCTTCAAAACTTCCTTATATACCTTTAACTGCTTTATTCACCAAGGACAATAAACCCAATACTTATTTATTTTCCCAAATCCCGCATGGAGCAATCATAGAAATTGTAAGACCCAATTGGGACTTACGAGAGCTCATAGGCACCTCATTAGATATTTCTCATTTAGGGTTTGCTATACGGATTAAGGATCAACTCTATTTTAGGCAGGCCTCTTCTCAACAGGGTAAAGTAATTGATGTTCTACTGATTGACTATCTGAAAGAAGCACAAAGCAGCCCCACCATAAAAGGAATTAATGTGCAGGTAGTATTACCCACAAAACCATTATCTAATGCTTGTGATGTAGAAGATGAGGTTAGACTTACGAAAAAACTGTGACCAATGCCCCTATGAAGACAATTAAATACCTTTCTAGTTTTGAGTCTTTATTATTCACAGTTCATCGTTTGTAACCTTACGGAATGTAAATTCCGTTGTTGCGAGCCTTGGCAAAGCAATCCGAATTCTGTACTGGATTGCTCCACTTCGTTCGCAACGACGATTATTTGGCTTTGCTATTTTAATAAATGACATAGCCCGTGAACGGTCCATCATTTATCGGACAAGAAAAGTGAAAAAAAAAAGGCTTACTTGATTTCAAATAAGCCTTGAAATATTTTTATTTTAAATAGTACTATTTCTTGCCTTCAGCAGTGTCTTTTGCTTCTTTAACGATCCCTAGCATTGCTTTTTCAATAATTTGAAAAGACTGTTGCAAATAATCTAATGCTTTATGGCCATTTTCCACAGCAAGATTAATTTGCTTTTCCAGCATTTCTTCTGGTTTTTTAACTTGAGCCAGCTCCTCTGGTTTTAAATAAGTTAAGCCTTGTAAGGTTTTGACATTTAATTCAGCTATGGCTTTGAAAGGCTCTTGTATTTTTTTAGCCATTTCACTCCATTTATCAAAATTTTGTTGGTTCATGATATTCTCCATTATGTTGCATTGCACAATTTAATATTAGTACTTATCTATACTGTTTGTCAATGATATAAATAAATATATATTGCAATGCAACATAAAAGTGCTTATTCGGGCTTAAATACTTTCTGCCACTGCTTCATCATCTGCTGCATTTGCTGATTCCAGGCTTCTGTTGCCTGCTGATAAGGGTTACTTTGCAGAGGCTTATCCATTGAATGAAACATTTGCTCCATCATCGCTTTCAAGGATGAATGCATGGGATGATTGGCCAAAGAAATAATCTGACGCAAAATATCAGAAGACAAAAATTGAGTAGGACCGGCCTCCATCTCAACAATAATCTGCAATAAAATGGAGTTAGTGAGATCTTTTCCCGTTTCAGAGTCTTCTACCTTAAATAACACCCCATCAAGTACGTAACGCTGTAATTGCTCAATGGTAATGTACTGGCTTGTCTCGGTATCATAAAGTCTACGGTTTTTATATTTTTTTATTAATCTAGTCATTATTTACTCTGAAATTTCGAACACTTATAATCATTATAAACCATTACAAGTGTTCGATGTTCTAAGATTGCAAGGATTAATACATATGCAATCCACCATTCACGCTGAGATTTGCACCCGTGATATAACGACTTTTTTCACTAATCAGAAATTCAACTGCCCATGCAATTTCTTGAGGTTCTGCCAGTCGTTTTGCAGGAATGAGATTAATGATCCCTTCTAATATATCGGGTCGAATACCCTGCATTAATCGTGTATTCACATAACCAGGAGACAAACTATTCACCGTAATATTTTTCATCATGAGTTCTTGAGCCAAACTTTTGGTAAAACCATAAACCCCTGCTTTGGATGCTGCATAATTAGCTTGAGAAAACTGCCCTTTTTGGGCATTAACAGAAGAAATATTAACTATCCTGCCCGACTCTTGCGCTTTCATACCCTCAACAACCTGGCGAGTGACATTAAACATTCCATCGAGATTGACTCTTAATACTTCATCCCACTGTTGTTTTGTCATTTTAGTAAATACTGCATCACGGGTGATACCTGCATTATTAATCAGGGCATCAACATTTCCGTATTCTTTAATAATTGAACCAATAACCTTTTCACACTGCTCAAAATCAGTAACATCCATATGCCGAAAAGAGATGTTTTTATAATTCTGCTCAAACAAGTCTTGTTCCCATAACTCACCTTTCTCATTGGGAATCAAATCCAGTGCAATGACATGTCGATAAGTTGAATCTAACTGTTTGGCAATTGCGGTACCTATATCTCCTGTGCCACCTGTAATTAATACCACGTTGTTATTTTGCATGTTATTCCCGTTTAGTTTATGTCAATACAACGTTATTAATCCTCTGTATTCTTACAAGACAAGTGTATTTTTAGAGGATGGAAAGATACTTGTTACATATACTGACCGCCATTAACGTCCAAATTGGCTCCGGTGATAAAACCACTGTCAGGAGATGCCAAAAAAGCCACTACATCAGCCACTTCTTTTGGATAACCTAACCGTCCAACGGGAATACTGGCTATGATTGAATTTAAAACTTCTTCTTTTACCGCGGCGAGCATTGGTGTCTCTATATAGCCCGGAGAAATTGTGTTGACGGTAATGCCTTTAGATGCGACTTCCAAAGCTAAACTTTTGGTGAAACCAAATAAAGCAGCTTTCGTAGAGGAATAATTACATTGACCAAATTGTCCTTTTCGTCCGTTAATTGAGGAAATGCTAATGACACGTCCATATCCTTTATCCAACATGACCGGTATTACATTACGAGTCATATTAAATACACTCGTTAAATTAGCGTCTATCACTTGCTGCCATTGTTGTGGGGTCATTTTCCGCAAGGAGCAGTCTTTGGTTATTCCTGCATTATTTACTAATACATCAATTTGCCCATAACGCTCCAGACTAAGAGCTACTAATTTTTCACAATCACTGTATTGGGCTATATCACCATAGACCACATCAATGTCAAAACCTAATTTTTGTTGCTCTTCCTGCCATTTTTTCGCCTCTTCATGTCTTCCATCCTTGAAATAACATGCGATGACTTTAAAATCCGCAGCAAGACGCTGACAGATTGCTGAACCAATGCCACCGGTGCCACCTGTTACAATTGCAACTCTCTTTTCCATAACAACTCCCTGTTTTCAAAGATTACCTCTTGATAATACTACAAATTAAATTAATTCACTTGTCAATTCCCAAATTATTTTACCAATTACCGTCAGGAAAGAGTAAAGACTATCTAACTGACCGTCCTTTAAGTTGCAATGAAAATTGATTAACTATAACCTGACTTGGCAGTAGTTATTTATTAGATTGTAACGCTTAATATTAGACGCTTTTTACTTAAAAGAGGTTATTATGCTCAAAAATATATTTGCGACAACGTTATCCCTAGTGGCTGTTATTGCCCCACACTATGCTTATGCTAACGACGATTCTTGCGAAATCCAGGTTGCTGTTTCCAGTCCTCCCATCCTTCCCAATAATAGCGTTGCTTTTAATGTAACTAATGATGAAGGTTTAAGTAAATCAGTGACTCTTCGCGGAGGAAGTGCTCCGAAGACCATAGAAAAACTCAATTGTTCTCCGCGTCCTTATACGGTAAGTGCTACTCTCTACTCCAATGCCCCCCTTGCAAAACTGGCTCCCCCTATTGGTGAATGCACATTAAAAGCAGGAAATGTAATCCTGAATGGTTTTAACAATAGCGTTGCGGTAGTTTTTCCCAATGATTTTATTTGTAATCAATAAATATCTGGTTTGCTATTAAAGAGAAGACGAGTGTGGATAAAAATCCACACTCATTGGAAGAATTAATAAACGGGTACATAACCTTTTAATTGCTGAGCAAATTGTCTTAATACATCAAGGCCTGATTCTTCAGCTTGACGACACCATTGTTGTAGTGCCTCGATCAATTCTTTTTGACTTGATGCGGTTTTCAACCAGACATTTTGTAATGATTGTTTATAGCTATAAACCAATCGCAATTGCTCACGAGCCTCTAACAATGTTTGTAAGCGAGTCTTGGCCTTAGTTGTTAATAACTTATCTTCACGACGCAGCAAACTTCCTGCACGTTGAAACAACTTTTTATCCGCTTTAGTTTCTATGCTGTTGCTCTTTTCGTATTTTAATATTGGTCTAATCACACTTTTATAATAATTAGACATCACTTGAAATCTATTAGAGATCACAGCTTTAACTGTATCGATGTCCACCTGAAGCTTGCCTTCATCCATAGCCAGCTTGGGTGGTAATTTTTTGACTTTGGCCAAACCTAAAAAAGACAGAACACGAATGTACATCCAACCAATATCGAACTCCCACCATTTTACTGAAAACTTGGCTGATGAAGCAAAAGTATGATGATTATTATGCAGCTCTTCGCCCCCGATCCAAAATCCCCAGGGGAAAACATTAGTTGCGGCATCTGGACATTCAAAGTTCCTATAACCCCAGTGGTGACCTACACCATTAACAACCCCCGCAGCCCATAAAGGAATCCATATCATTTGGATTGCCCAAATAGTAATTCCGGGAGCACCAAAGAAAAACAAATCCAGCAAAAACATTAACAAAATGCCTTTTGCAGAATGGCGAGAATAAAGATTGCGCTCAATCCAGTCTGTTGGAGTACCATGAGAATATTTCGCTACCATATCTCTGTCTTTACGAGCAATACGATATAATTCAGCGCCTTGCCAGAATACCTTTTTAATCCCTAACACAACAGGACTGTGCGGATCGCCTTCGACATCGGTGGTGGCATGATGTTTACGATGAATAGCCACCCAATCAGCAGTGACCATACCCGTAGTCAACCATAACCAGAAACGAAAAAAATGACTGATAATAGGGTGCAGGGTTAACGCTCGGTGCGTTTGGTTACGATGAAGATAGATTGTTACAGATGCTATAGTAATTTGAGTTAATACTAGTGTTGCAAGTACATACCCCCAAAACGTCAGGTTCAAATAGCCGAAAACCATAGTAACTCCAAATTAAGTAAAAACAGTTTATAATATTGATGAAAATCAAAAAATATTACATCCAGATAGTATAATCATAACACATTTTCAAGCATTATATTGCATGATTTCACTATGTGGCCGATAATTAATTAAATATTTACTTCAGGATGGAGCTATGAACGATAAATTGCAAAAATTTTTTGAAAATTTACTTCCGTTTGTACTGGTAGGAGTTGCCATTGCATTAGTGATAGGTTTACTGTTTATGTTTTTTTACATTGCAGTTTGGGGATTAATTATCGGTGGAATACTCTGGCTCATCGCTCTAATAAAACAATATTTATTTCCTGATAAAACCATTAAAAACGAAGAAGAAGGCAGGGTAATTGAACATGACGATAAAAAATAATGCCTGAATTACCAGAAGTTGAAACCACAAAACAAGGAATTAAGCCTCACCTGGAAGATCAAATAATTACTCGGATTGTAGTGCGAAATCCTAAACTTCGCTTGCCTGTTCCCTTAAATATCAATGAATTATGTGCAGGAAAAAAAATAGTCGCCCTTAGCCGCAGGGCTAAGTATATTCTCCTGCATCTTTCCCAAGGATATATTTTAATTCATCTTGGCATGTCTGGTCATTTACGCATTGTACCTAGTGACACCCCTCCTGCAAAACATGATCATCTTGACCTGATAATGACTAACGGACTCAGTCTAAGGTACTGCGATCCACGACGATTCGGCTTGTTTGTGTATCTCCATGAAAACCCGAATCAGCATCCATTACTTGCTCATTTAGGCCCGGAACCACTTTCGCAGGATTTTAACAGCGATTATTTATATAAAAGGACTCGTAATAAAAATATCTCAATCAAGTCGCTGATTATGAATAATGAAATCGTCGTGGGAGTGGGGAATATATATGCCACTGAAAGCCTTTTTTTGACCGGTATACATCCCCTCACTCCAGCAAACAAAATAACGGAGCTTGTCTGTCACTCATTGACCATGCAAATCAAACAAATACTAAAGTCAGCAATTGAGGCGGGAGGCACTACTCTGCGTGATTTTTATACGTTTGATGGCAAACCTGGTTATTTCAGTGTAGCCCTGAAGGTTTATGGTCGAAAAAAACAACCCTGTTTTCAATGCAATGCACTAATCGAGACTGTAGTCATTGCAGGACGCCATTCCGCATTTTGTCCTCAATGTCAGCCCCCCTGCCATTGATTTAAGCCACTTTCCATCATTCCGAGGGAGTTTGGTCGAGGGAGCCTGAAATAGACATCGGCCACATTTTAGAGATCCTTCGCTTCGCTCTGGATGACGTTTCTTAAGTCAATGGCAGTGTTCCTCAGCCCTGATGATAAAATGTGATAATTAAGGTCAGTTTATGAGTTAATTGTTCAACAATGCCATATCGGGTAAAATGCGCCCCTTTAAACTCACTTATAGGATTTTTGATGTTGCGTTTAAGGTTAGGGGGACGTTTAACAAGACACTATAAAGCGGAAGGCTTAGTTTATCTTCCTGATTTTATGATCTACACCATTGATGAAAGAGAATATAAAGCTTTTTGGCATGGAATAAAAAGTCATCCCCAAAACCGCTTATACACTGATGGATTACAGGTATATAGAGTCAATTGGCTTCAATCGCTCTTTCAGTTATTCAAAGGATGGCTGGGATTTGATAACCATTGCGATCCGAATAAAGTAGAAATGACATTGGCAAAAATTGCCTATTATGGTTATTTAAGAGGATTTCATCCCGTTGAATTTGAAGAATATGCTCCTTCAATAATCTCTGATCGCTTTAAAGCATTAATTAGCTCCGAACGAAATAATCAAAATTCTGCTGAACTGCAACAACTATTAATGAGTTACTATTTAACTCACTCTCCTAATTTTCCGGCATTAAACCAACCCATTCTCCAAGCTTATCCATTCGGCCATACCTTGGTTAATGAACAATTATATACTTTGGTTCCTTCAATAGATCCTCAGGACGCAGAGATTATTTCCCAATCGATTAGAGGGATGTACTATCAAAATACATCAGCACATTCATCTGATTGTTTTGAGTTAAGCCCCTTTGCCGAAGCCTATGCAGCCCATCTTGTGGGGGAACGCAGATTTAATGAAGCTCTTATCTGGTCAGAGCGGGTTAAAATTAATTTTAAAGAACAATTTATTGTTTTTTATATATCCCAAAGATACCACGACCCTGAAGCACTTCAAAAAGCAATTGAACTTATTGCACTATTATTCCGTTCACTCAATGAGTCAGAACAAAGCAGGGCTGTAAATTATATAAGACAAAATTTCAACATTGAAGAACAATTATACTATCTGCAATCTCATCCTGAATTAAGAGCCAAAGTAGCTGACGCCTATTTAGAAGAGGCAAAAACAGAAAAAAACAGATTTACCATAACCAAATTTATTCTGGGAGATAAGGTAATTCCCCTGCTGGCCCATGCAGTAAGGCTGGAGCCCCATATTCTGGACCGGGATAGCTCGATGCAAGACATTCTCATGAAGGAAGAATGGACTACATATCAATTTAATGAGGCAATTAAAGACAAGCGTTTTCATGAGGCAAAAGAGTTGTATAAAAAACACCCTCACTTCAAATTTGACAAAAATAAACTACTGGAATTACGGAATTATTTTGTTTCAGAAATAGAGAGTAAAACCGCATCAATCAAAACAGCACTGGAAAAAGAAGACCTACATCTAGCAGAAAAAACCGCATTGCAATTAGTAATAATTGCTAAATTAATAGCGCGCATTACCCCCCAAGACAATCCACTTTTAGCCGTTACCGTAGAATATGCTCTGACTCTCTTTAACATTGACAAAATCCTCCATCCTGAAGTTAAAAATGCAGATCTGAAACGGCTGAATAAGGCTCAGGAGGTACTCAATCAATTGAATTTACTTAATGCTTTTCCCGCATCCAGGTCAGCCCTTAATAAAGTGTTATTACGTAAAATTAATTGTCTTATTGAAAAAGTCAGAGTGCCAGTTACCTTTGACGACTCGTGGGAACTACGATCAGACTTTGTAAAGGAACATAAGGCAGAAATAGACGCATTAAAAAATAACTTGCAGACATTTATTGCTCTAAATGAAAAAAACAGATCCAAAGAGTTTCGTCCTATTTTAGGTAAAATGCATTACTTGCTGGGTGACGTCATTTATTATTTCACCCGCAATAAACAAGACGCCCTCCCTCATTTTGAAAAGGCCAGTGAGGTCATGTCAGAAAATCCATACTATCGCTTACGCTATTTTGAGATAACAGAAGACGAAAGACGCCATGACGTGGTAAATGAAATAGAGGAAATGGGGTATCTGCAGCATTCTAAATATAGGGATTGGATGACTGAAAGATGGCATGATGAGCAATTTATGTCTGAAGGAATGGATATACACAATATATCCGCTCAAGATCAGGGAATATTTTCTAGCCTTACCAGAATGTTCGCCTAATTGAATAGTCCTGATTCTAACAGGGTCTCCAGTAAAGAGACCCTGCTCATGAAATCAACTAGGCAAGTTAATCGACTTGCTGTAAGATTACCCGTCATTAAACCTGAATGTCTGACAATGAAAATAAGCCGCATAAAAACTTTTTGGATAGTTACCACATTATTTTTTTATACAGCAATAGTTTCCATCCGCTCAATACTTAAATATATTTTTAGTACGCCAACCCGCCCTTGGGTAGATAAAACCATCCACCATTGGATCGATCAACTATTAAATAAAGTCCAAGTTCAATATAGAGTAGTTAATCCATATAATGTCCAGCCCCAACCAGGCCAGGCAACTATTTTAATGTGTAATCATTCAAGCGCTTATGATATTCCTCTTGGGTTTAAAGTATTTCCTAATCATTCCATACGCATGCTTGCGAAAAGAGAACTGTCTAAAATTCCCTTATTGGGAAAAGGTATGGCTGCTGCTGAATTTCCTTTCATAGACAGAAAAAATAGATATCAGGCGATTAAAGACTTGGCCTATGCGCAGCAATTAATGGAAAGCGGCATCATTATCTGGATTGCTCCTGAAGGTACTCGCTCAAAAGACGGAAAACTCGCCCCCTTCAAAAAAGGTTCCTTCATTACTGCAATTCAAGCAAAGGCAACGATTATTCCCATCGGGATTAGAGGTGCATTTAATATCCTGCCGGCACGAACTTTTAGAATTAATCTAAAACAAAAAGCAGAAATTCATATTGGTAAGCCCATCGACGCAGCACAATTTACTGTTGAAAATAAAGATGAACTGATTAACCAAACCTACCAAAGTATCAAGGAACTCATGGGGGAAGATCTATCCTAATGTTTTACTCCATAGCCGCCCGAACTGGTCACTACTTTTGCAGCTAAACCTATATTTCTTGGGTCTGAAGTGGCAGTCAAGATGTTTCTCTCTTTATCCCAGGTAATAGCCTGCATGTCGCCATAATTCTGATTGAGTGGCATAAGTTGATAGCCCATTGCCTTCAATCCTTCCTGAATAGCAGGGGAAAAAGTATCCGGTTCAAATTGGATTACATCGGGTAAATATTGATGATGAAAACGCATCGCTGAAACCATACTAATCGCCCCGTAGGAATCATTAAAAATTAATGATGCAATTAACATCATGGTAGGAATACGACTCCCTCCTGGCGTACCAAGAATTGCAACTCGCCCAGGTAACTCTAAAAAGGTGGGGGTCATGCTCGACAGAGGCCTTTTGCCGGGCGCAATGATATTTTTCTCACTGCCAACTAAGCCAAATACATTCTGCTCGCCTAACTTAGTAGAAAAATCATCCATTTCATCATTCAACAATACACCTGTTCCCTTTGCAACAACGCTCGAACCAAAAATAAAATTCACCGTCATTGTCGCAGCTACCCGATTACCTTCGGAATCAATAATGGAAAAATGGGTAGTATTTGCTTGTTCCTGACTCGGCGGAGGGCCTTGCAATAGTTTACTGTCTATCGCCTTATCAGGAGAAATTAAAGTACTTAATAGTTTTGCATTATCTGCTGCAATTAATTTATTCACTGGAATAGTTATAAAATCCGGATCACCTAAAAACTGGTCCCGTTGCCAATAGGCTAAACGCATGGATTCAACCAGATAATGCACCCATTTCAACTTGGGAAAGGAAGATAATGGGTAATTCGCCAGAATATTAAGCATGGTTAACAGCCCCACTCCTCCAGCAGAAGGAGGAGGGGCAGTGATAATTAGCATATTGTGATAAGCACCCACCAATGGCTCTCTAATTTTGATTTTATAATCTGCCAAATCATCAAGAGTCCAAATGCCGCCTGCTGCGTTGACGTCATGTACTAAACGCTCGGCCACTTCACCGGTGTAAAAACCTTGCTCTCCCTTAGTTGCAATTAAACCCAATGTTTTAGCCAGATCCGTTTGAATAAGACGTTCACCAATGGCATAAGGTTGATTATTGTTCAAAAAAATTGCGGCTGTTGCTGGATATTTCCTTAAGAAGCTCAACCGATCATCCATCATGGAAAAATATCTAAATTGCTTGTCTACTAAAAAGCCTTCTTTAGCAAGTTTAATAGCAGGAGCAAGAGTTTTTGCAAGGGGCAATTGCCCATAATTCTTTGCAATATAAACCAAGGCAGCGGGCTGTCCGGGAATAGCAGCAGCTAACCCTCCATTCAATGATAAGCCAGGAATAACTTTGCCATCAGCCCCTAAGTACATGTTTTTTTTTGCTTTTTTTGGAGCAGTTTCTCTACCATCTATAAATATATTTTTATGATTTTTTTCCTGATGTAATAACCAGAATCCCCCTCCACCAAGACCAGAGTGATAAGGCGCCACTACTGCCAGGGTGGCTGCTACAGCCACCGCGGCATCAAAGGCATTACCGCCTTGAGCCAGAATTTCTAAACCGGCGTTGGTTGCTAATGGATGAGCGCTGGCTATAGCATAACCGGGTGGATAGGAATGCAATGGTTCAGAATGTAAAGGACTGCTCAGGAACAGTAAAAAAAAGCCCAAGCCTTTTAAGTTTATACGCGGAAACTGGAATAAGTGATACTTATGTTTCATTTTGTCTCTTATGTAATTCCCTCACCACTGCAGCCGGCACAAATTGAGAAATGTCACCATTTAATGCCGCAATTTCACGTACCAGGGTGGATGAGATAAACATCAGGTTTTCAGAAGGAGTTAAAAATAAAGTCTCCACTTGTTTGGATAATTTTCTGTTCATTCCTGCTAATTGAAACTCATATTCAAAATCCGATACTGCTCGTAAGCCCCGTAAAATAATTCCAGCTTTTTGCTCAAGAACAAAGTCGATTAACAGACTATCAAATCCAACCACTTGTACCCCAGGAATATCGCCTACCACTTCCTCCAACAATTGAATTCTTTTTTCTAAAGACAGATAGGGTCGTTTTGCTTTATTGCTGGCTACAGCGACTACAAGTTCAGGAAAAATTTTGGCGCCCCGGCTAATGATATCAATATGGCCATTAGTTACGGGATCAAAGGTACCCGGATATATTGCTTTTTGTTTCATATTCTTTAAACATCAATTGATTATAAAAGCAGTCTAGCGTATTGTTAATTGAAAAACTACAGAAATGGAATTGAGGTGAGTAATGAATACTACAAAACACTTAGGTATCCTGTCTTTTTGTTTATTAACCGCTTGTGCCCCACCCCCGCAGCCAGCTGAAGAACTGCCGACCAATAAAGTGATTCCCTTGGAAAAACGCAAATCTGAAACAGCAACTATTTCATCCTGGCAAATTCAGGGAGCAATGGCAGCCAAGAATAAAGCCAAAGGGTGGTCTGCCACAATGAATTGGGTACAACATGGCCCCAGCTCCTATCAAATACGCTTAATGGGACCTTTAGGCGGTGGTACTGTCGTCATTAACAAAAATGGCAGTGTTATCACATTCAAAGATGGGGCTAAAACTTCTACCTCCACCAATGCAGATGAATTGCTTCTAAAACAAACGGGTATTAGACTGCCAGTCAATAATCTTTACTATTGGGTCAGAGGATTACCGGCACCGGGAGGAGTTCAATCCGAACAACATGATAAATACAATCATTTAGTACAATTAAAACAAAATGGTTACACCATTAACTTTACAAAATATACCTCTGTTAAGGGTATTGATCTGCCTAGCATGATTCGCTTGGATGGTAATGGAGTAATGGTTAAAGTAGTAATAAAAAACTGGACGGTATAATTTATAAGAGTTCCGTTATCACTCATGGCGAAAAAACTGTCGTCTTTGTGGACCAAGTGAATAAATAAAGAACTGAATTTCAATTTTAACTCAGTCAGGATTGCTTCGCTAATGCTCGCAAAGACGGTTCAACTAATCGGCTCACCAATAAACGCCCGGTTATAAGTAGATTAACCAAGTACAATAAAAAAACAGCAGCCTAAATTTAATCCAACTAATAGGCGGTATAGAAAAGACAAATTTTATAAACTTAGGAAATCCGTCATTAAAAATTTAATTAATTTGCGTTCTAAAGTTGACATCATCGTAAAACCACTGCAAAATACGCAGCACAACGCAGGGATAAAAATTTTAGCTCAAGGATGAATTAAGAATCTACAAATTTTAGGGGTGTCGCCAAGCGGTAAGGCACAGGGTTTTGATCCCTGCATACCTAGGTTCGAATCCTAGCACCCCTGCCACTTTCTTGTTGATTCAAGTAAACAGACGGCAGAAGATACCCTGGAAGGATGCGTTCTTCGTATCGCTCAAATAATAATAATATCTTTCTGGCTGTCTTCTGCTATGTGTTTAAGTTAAGTGATTCACCTAATCTAAGGCTTTTTACACATGTCCACAATGATGATTTTTACGGGAAACGCTAACCCTGAATTAGCACTAAAGATTTCCTCTCACTTGCAAATACCCATTGGTCAAGCTACGGTCGGAACGTTTAGCGACGGGGAAACCATGGTTGAAATATTAGAGAATGTCCGGGGTAAGGACGTTTTTGTGCTCCAATCAACCTGTGCTCCTTCAAATAACAACTTAATGGAACTGCTGATTATGGCAGATGCCTTAAGAAGATCTTCCGCCGCGCGTATTACCGCTGTTGTTCCCTATTTTGGTTATGCTCGCCAAGATCGAAGAGTACGTTCTGCACGTGTTCCCATCACTGCTAAAGTGGTTGCTGATATGATGGCATCGGTTGGAATTTGCCGTGTACTTACTGTTGATTTACATGCCGATCAAATCCAGGGTTTTTTCTACATGCCCGTTGATAACGTTTATTCAACACCTATTCTTCTTGAAGACATTATGAGCCAGAATTTAAGTAATATTATGGTTGTCTCTCCGGATGTCGGCGGCGTAGTCAGAGCCAGAGCAATGGCCAAAAGACTGGAAGATGCAGAGCTATCAATAATTGATAAACGTCGTAGTGGGCCCAATAAATCGGAAGTGATGCACATCATCGGTGAGCCTGCTGATAAAAACTGTATTATTGTAGATGATATCGTTGATACAGCCGGAACTTTATGTACTGCTGCGCATGAACTAAAGAAAAATGGTGCAAAAAGCGTGCGAGCATACATTACTCACCCAGTGTTATCTGGTCCAGCCGTCAATAATATTAAACACTCCGGACTTGATGAAGTTGTAATAACAGACACTATTCCTTTATCAGAAGAGGCGCGAAACTGTGAAAAAATTCGCGTAGTTAGCCTTGCAGATATGCTTGCCCAAGCCATCAAAAGAGTTAACGTAGAAGAATCTGTCAGCTCAATGTTTGCTGAATAAAATTGAGTAGCCCGTATTGACGCAGTGTAATACGGGCTACACGCCCCTCCGAATATAATCCAATTTTGCTATGTCTCATTTCTATAAAGACATGCCAATTGTTTTTCTAAAACGTCTAAGCGTAATGGTGAAAAAAGCCGCTCCTATGAGAATAAGAATAGTAAACTGTGGCCATACTACTGGAAAACCCGCACCACGAAATAAAATTGCTTGAGCCAGACTGACAAAATGAGGAGTGGGTGTAAACATCATTATAAATCGAACTGCTTTCGGCATACTTTCCTGAGGGGTAAATCCTCCGGAGAGAAGCTCCATAGGTAACAAAATTAAAATTAAGAGGAGAGCAAACTGGGGCATTGAACGTGCTACTGTTGCCATGAATATGCCCATAGAAGTGGTGGCAAAAAGATTCAGGCTTACCCCGATAAAAAATAAAGTCAGAGAACCTTCAATAGGCACTGATAAAATTCCCTGGACAACAATTAATAACGAGAAAATGGAAGCAAGCAGCACGACCAGAGCCATAGACCATATTTTACTGACCATAATTTCGAAAGGAGTCACCGGCATCACCAATAGATGCTCAATAGTGCCGTGTTCCCGCTCTCGTATTAAAGCGGCTCCGGTTAATACGATAGATAGCATTGTAATCTCATTAATGATCTGCATAAGAGCGCCAAACCACACTTTGGTGAGCGCTGGATTAAAGCGCATCCGTATGGCTAAATCAACTGATGAGAAGGGGGCGGCGCGATAACGACTAATAAATGCATTAACTTCTTGATTAATAATCGTGTAGATATAACTATTGCCGTTAAAAGCTTGGCTCAGACGGGTAGCATCAACATTAAGCTGAATAGTTGGAGATCTGCCCGCTAATAAATCTTTTTGAAATTCAGGGGGAATATCCACAATAAAAGTATAAATACCTTCATCCATACCTTTATCAATATCTGCCGGCGTAATCATTACTGGTTTTATAAAATGAGGGGGGTAGAAGGAATCTGTTATGCGTTGAGATAGAGCTGATTGATCTTCATCAACAATTGCTATTGGTGCTTTGTTCAGGACTTCTGGCAATGCTTTTGCCCCAGAGTAGACCGAAACAGTAAAGGCAAAAAGAATGAGCACCACCATTATTGGATCACGGATTAAACTGTTAAATTCTTTAAAACCCAATTGCAGTATATTTGAGCGTTTCATTTAAGCCTCCTGTTTTTTCAGAAAAAGAAGACAAAGGCCAAATAGAATAGGAATGGTGATAATTAAAGGCAAAAAAGCAAAATACAAATCGTTAAAACTCAGTCCCTTGGAAAAAACACCCCGGCAAATAGTAAGAAAATAAGTAACAGGATAGATACTTCCAATAAAAGCCCCTATTCCCTCTAACGAAGCAACAGGCTCAATCATGCCAGAAAACTGTGTCGTAGGGAGAATAGTTAACAATGCAGTACCAAAAACTGCAGCCGTTTGGCTGCGCATGAAAGTTGAAATAAAAAAACCCATCGCTGTTGCTATAGTCACATAGAAAAAAGCCCCCAGCAGGAGGGTGAGGAAGCTTCCTTTTATTGGTACTTGAAACATCACTATTGCCAGGATAACGAGAAGCAAAAAATTAAATAAGGCTAAAACAATATAAGGTAGCAGCTTACCTAATAAAAATTCCCAGCGGGTAATCGGAGTCACGTAGAAATTGATAATTGAACCTAATTCTTTCTCACGAACTACGGATAGTGCTGTCAGCATAGAAGGAATAAGCATTAGTAACAGAGGAATGACGGCCGGGACCATTGCCGGTAAACTTTTTACGTCAGGATTATAACGAAAACGTGTTTCAATATTAAAAGGTAATAAAGCATTGCCCCCTAAGTTCTTGGTAAGTTGAGTTAACCACAGTGAATGAATAGCATAGAGATAACTTTGCACTGTTTCAGCACGCTGCGGCATTGCTCCGTCTATCCAGGCACCTATTAAGGTTGGCTTCCCTCGTTTCAAATCTTTAGAAAAATCGGGGGGAATCTCCAAGGCTAAACTCAGTTTCCCTGCCCTCATTCGTCTATCAAGATTAGCATAATCACGAATTGGTTCCTGTTCGATAAAATAGCGCGAACCAGAGATATTTAGTTGATAATCTTCACTGATGTTTGTTTGATCCCTGTCAAGAACAGCAAAAGATAAATTTTCCACATCAATGTTGAGACCGTAACTCATTACGATCATGAGAATAAGACTGCCTATCAAAGCCAGTGTTGCCCGAACAGGATCGTGAATTAATTCAATCGCCTCTCGACGCATGTAGCTGTAGACACGTTGCCAAGACTGAAACCGTTGCCGAGTAGGCTCTTGTCTGGATTGAGAAGGAAATTGATTAGGGATTAAAGATGAAAGAGGTTTATTTTCTTCCTCAGCCGTCCCGGAAGCCTCTTGTAAATAGCTGATAAACGCCTCTTCCAGTGTTTGAGAGTTCTTGGCTTTAATTATATTAAGAGGCGTATCGGTAACCAGGATACGGCCAGCATGCATTAGAGAAACACGATCACAACGCAGCGCTTCATTCATAAAATGTGTCGATATGAAAATAGTTACTTGCTCATGGCGTGATAAATCAATGATGAGCTTCCAAAAAAGCTCCCGGGCAATAGGGTCAACACCAGAAGTGGGTTCATCCAAAATTAATATTTCTGGTTGATGAATAAACGCAACCGCAAGAGACAAACGTTGACGTAATCCAAGAGGTAATGAATCAGGAAGCGAATCCCGATGCTCAACAAGTTCAAAGCGTTTCAGTAAAAAATTAATGCGCTCGGGAATATCAGCACTTGGTAAATGAAACAATTTTGCATGAAGCATTAAATTTTGTTGAACCGTCAGCTCTGAATAAAGAGAAAAAGCTTGGGACATATAGCCTATACGCTGTCTCATCTGTAGATTAGTAGCATCCACGTCCTGACCAAATAATTTCGCCTCTCCTTCAGTAGCCGTCAATAAACCGGTTACCATTTTCATGAATGTTGTTTTCCCACAACCATTTGAGCCTAGAAAACCAAAGATCTCCCCCTTTTCTACATGTAAATTCACATGATCAACTGCAGTGAAATCGCCAAATGATTTGGTTAATCCTTTTGCCTCAATGGCAACGGTCGCCTCAGCTTCTTCTTTATCTTTAAATGGAGGGATTACTATTTTTTGATAACCATTCTGTTGCTCCTGTGGCAACAAAGCAATAAAAGCATCGTCTAAGGTTAAAGTTTCTGTTTGATGCAGTAAGTCTTGTGGGGTGCCTGTAGCCATTATGCGACCTGCGTTCATTGCGACCAACCAATCAAATTCTGCCGCTTCCTCCATATAAGCTGTTGCAACCAATACGCTCATTCCAGGATGACTGTTACGAATTTGTCCAATTAGCTGCCAAAACTGATGGCGAGATAATGGATCTACTCCTGTAGTTGGTTCATCAAGAATCAACAGCTCCGGGGAATGGATGAGTACACAGCATAACCCCAGTTTTTGTTTCATCCCCCCCGATAACTTACCCGCGGGTCGGTTTTTAAAAGGTAATAGGCCAGTTACCTTGAGGAGATTTAAAATAACCTCCTCTCGCTCCTCTTTTGCATAACCAAAAAGTCGACCAAAAAAATCGATATTTTCATAGACAGAGAGAGTTTGATATAAATTTTTACCTAATCCTTGTGGCATATAGGCTATTTTTGAGCAGACCGCTTTACGGTGGGATACATCCTGCATATTGCCATCCAAAACATCAACTCTCCCTGATTGAATAACATGGGCTCCAGAAATGATGGACAACAAAGTCGATTTACCCACGCCATCTGGTCCAATAAAACCAATCAGTTTGTCACCTGGCAGTACCAGGCTGATGTCATCAAGAATTAATTTCAGATTATATTTTAAATTCAGATTCGTGATTGTTACCATGCTGTTTTGTTGAGGAAAACGTTTATTTAAAGTGCTAGTCATGAGGTAATTTCACTTGTAATTCTTTGGGCCAGGGCGTATCAGGATTAAGCTTTATATAAGCCACACCTGGCAAACCGGTTTTGACACTGTGAATGTATTTTTTTAATAAGGCAGGGGCAATTCTTGCTTTAATACGAAACATCAGCTTTTGGCGTTCACTAGCTGTTTCCACTGTTTTGGGAGTAAATTGAGCCACATCGGCTACAAAACTGACTTTTGCTGGAATAACATATTTAGGAGCTGCATCGAGAATCAAACGAACTTCTCCACCGATATGTACTTTACCGGCCTCATCTGTCGGTAAAAAAAAGTTCATATAGACATCACTCAGATCGATCATGTTCAATACCTTGCCGCCTGCACTGAGAACCTCTCCTGGTTGAGCAACACGATATTGAACACGCCCATCACGCGGTGCTTTCAGTGCACTGTCTTTCAGATCAGCTTGCAAGCGTTCGATGGTTGCCTTCCGGGCAACAACTAAAAATTGATCCCCTATTACTTGTGACTGAGCAGTCACTATTGCCGTATCAGCGGCAGCAACCTGGGCTTTCGCCGAACTCAGGGACGCTTGCGCGCTATAAAAGTGGGCACGAGCTTCATCAAGCGCATCAGCGGTAGCAATATTTCTTTTAGCAAGAGTTTGGGTGCGTTCAAATCGTTTTTTTAATAGATCTAATTCAGCTTCTCGTTGAGAAACCACTGCAAGGGCAGCATCCTTTTCACTTTGGCGTTGCCTTACTTGACTCTGAGAGGCAACAACACTGCTTTTAGCTTGTTCTTCTTGGGCTTTTGCTTCACGAATCTGGGCCTCAAGGGTTTCCGTATCCATGTTGGCGACGACTTCTCCTGCACTTACATAATCGCCTTCATCCACCTTGATGTCTTTGACACGTCCCGCAACTTTGGTAGCAATATCAATATCTACTGCTTCAATACGCCCATTTCCACTTGCAAAGTCCTTACCGAAACCTTGGGGTTGAAGGTACCACCAAAGTAAAAAAATACTTGCGCCAATCAATGCAGCTCCAAGCAGCCATCCTTTCTTCCATCCGTAGAACATTTTTGACCTCAGTTCTGTATGTTTTGTTTTTTGGTTCAAAAGATAAATCTACTAATATTTTCCAATAACTCTAGTAGTCAAATTAATTTCATGTGATTACCTATAATGCTAGCGTTAATAAGACGAACAATCCATTTATAATTCGTATAGATACTTATTTAAGCTTCTATTAAAAAACTGACGATATTTTATTGATGACCATTTCCGAGACGGAAAAACTATACCCCAATCATCTAGGTTATAAATACTGATGCACTACTTGCATATGATAAGAATCCGGCTTTACGCGAAGGTTGTAGCCCCCCCAACCATGCCCTGTTGACCAGAGAGTCCAGCCGACAAAACCAAAATCCTTGTCTTTAGCCGAATTATCTTGCATGTATTGCATGAATTCATTAAGAGGTTGGCTACAACTTGAAGCATTAGCCCCAGTACCAAACTCAGTAACCATTGCTTTAAGCTTATTCTTTTCCAAATATTGAGTAAAAGCAGCCAAATTAAATCCATTAGGACCTGTTGTTTTAAGATCTTGCTGGCAAGTATCATGAGTACCACTATAATCACTATCCAGATATTGATGCACGTTGATAACAATATTGGATAAATCAATTATTCCGGCTTTAACGAAATTCTCCCGGGTAAATAAACTGGCATTGGTATACGTTTTCCCATCGCTTCCTACCCATTCTCCGGTTGTCCAGGAGTGGAGACCGGTCCAATTATTACCTTCTATTAAAATAGTACCTTTAAATTGCTGCTGACGAAGCATTTTTATCAAGGCGACCTGGATTGTAAACACTTTATCATCAGGAACAGCGACAGGTTCATTCATCAGATCAATCACAATATATTCTTTATCAATGCTGTTGTCTTCCTGGATAAGGGCCACCAATTGTCCCCATACGGATTGATAAGCCTTATCCTCTAAAATTAAACGACCATCAGGACAAGGAGCATTGGCAAAACACCCCGAATACTGCTCACCAAATTTCGAATAGCGCATGTAGGCATGTAAATCGACAACAGCATGTACTTTAGCTTTGGTCAATGTTTGTAAAAGAGGTTTAATATAATTGAGATAATAGTCCTTGTTGATAGTACCACTACCAGGCCCATCCAATTGTAAATATCCCCAACTTACAGGGATTCTAACGGTATTCATGCCCACTTCAATAAAAGAAGCAGTATCTTTAAGATCAGAATAAGGACTATTTTGATCCTGAATAGAAAGGTTAGGAACTACTGTAGGGTCAATGACCTTACCAAATTCAAGACCAGATAAATTAATCCCTGCAAATTGCCAGTGAGTAGCGGGCTGAGCGGTTGTTAAATCCTCATTCATTTCAATTGGTGTATAAGCTATAGAACCGCTAAGCCGTCCATTGATGTCGATACCAGGATTGCTGTATTGAATATGGACCCCCTCAGGAGGTAGATAACGAGTTATTGCATTACTGCCATTGCTTAAATTAAGGTCCATCCACCCTAAGTAGCTATCACTCATTTCACAACCATTGAAGCGGAGTGCAGCCCCTACATAATTATCTGCACCTACATCAACTGACTTTTCAGGAGCCAGTTTCAACTGATTTTTTTGAATACAAACATAAGGTTTCAAACTACCATTAGGCCCAACTCCTTGGATATTATTGGTGAGAACAGTAGCAAGGGCAACTCCAGGAAGTAAAGAAATCAAAGGTATCGCTTTTATCACCATGAGCTCCAAAGTGAATTTATTTGATAAAAGATGTATAATATTGCATCAAAGAAAGATTAATAACCTGTCTTTTATGACAGGTTTTGGAGGAATGATGCATGAAGTGAACTATCGAATGTCCGAAAGCCTTTCAGTAGATGCATTAAAACAGATCCTTATTGAGTACTTTGCTAAAGAAGGTATAACAAGTCTTGCATTTACCTTTTATAAACATCATACCAAAACAGGTGGTCAAATCATTTATGACTGGGTCAGCCCCCCCTTACGCCCATGGCATCAGCATTATTTAGAACAAAAATATGCAGACATCGACAGGACACTCGAGTCATCAGAACGTTCCCTTATTCCTGTTTATTGGGATGTGCATCAACAATTAACGCACGCCAAAAATAGCCGTGAGCAACGGATACGTAAAGAATCTATAGACTTTGGAATAGATAAGGGACTTAATATCCCTGTTCATGGTTCCTCTGGTGATCTTGTCGTTTTAGTATTACATCAGCGAGTACAGCAGAACGGATTAGAACTCTGGCAAAATAAACAATATCACTGGATGGCCATAACGCAGTGTTATTTTCATTACTTAAGAAAACTACTGTTATCCGAGCATGAAGCGGCCAAAATACATTTGACCAATCGAGAACAACAGTGCCTTGAGTTAACAGCGCAAGGTTTTCGCATTGGGATGATTGCAGAGAATTTGGGTATTACCCAACGGACCTGTAATTTTCACTTACAGAATGCCAATAAAAAACTGGGCGTGGCCAATAAATACTTAGCAGCTACTCGCTGGCTGGAAGAGAAACAAAACTAGAATTATAAATAAACCTCCCAGTACGCCTCTTAGCATCCTTCAAATAGGCCTTCGCCATTAAGTTAAGAAAAAACCTCATCTCGAGCATAGCGAGAGATCTCCTGAATATTAAGATATCTTTGTCGCAAGCTCCTCCGAATGACGAAAAAACTCCTTAACTTAAAGGCAGTGGTCATTTTCCTGTCCCGTTATGAAGACTATCATCCAAAGATGTTCTAAAGTTAATGTAACCCATTAATTATATGTTGAGAGCAGCATGTGTCTTGCATTAATAGCCATAGACCAACATCCACTATATCCTCTAATCATTTTATCCAATCGAGATGAGTTTTATAAAAGAGCTACCGTCCCTGCTCATTATTGGCAGGAAAATCCCAATATATTTTCAGGTAAAGATTTGGTTGGCGGCGGTACTTGGCTTGGGGTTAATAAAAGTGGCCATTTTTCCCTGATAACTAATTATCGAAACCCTAACCTTTATGATTTATTGATGCAATCACGGGGGCTGTTAGCAAAAAATTTTCTCTTCGAAAGCATCCATACGACACCCTCTGCCTATGTAAAAAAAATCGCGCGGGTTTCTAATAATTACAATCCATTCAATTTGGTTGTTGGGAATAAAGCGGCTATTACTTATTATTCAAATGTAATAAATAAAACCAAAAAATTAACCAGGAATCTCTATGGTATTAGTAATCATTTATTAGATACTCCCTGGTATAAGGTATTAAGAGCCAAGGACTTATTTAATAAATTAAGAGATGAACTGATAACCTGTGAGGCTCCTGATGCAATAGAAAAACGGTTGTTTTCTATTTTAGAAGACAAGACCCTCGCTCCGGATAATTTATTACCTAATACCGGTGTTTCAGTAGAATTAGAGAAATCACTTAGTTCAATTTTCGTGAATATACCGAACCAAGCATATGGAACCAGGAGTTCCACGATTATCTTATTTGCAAAAAATAATCTCTTTTTTTCTGAAAAAACATTTATAAACGCGCAACTCACCTCTTTGGAAAGAACTAATATAAAAATGGAATAAAAAATAGAAATAGGTCTTATTGCAAACGGATGCCCCAAAACACTGTTTTTAACTTTGTAAATGGTATTGTTCATATCCAAATGATAAGCTCTTTTGGAGCCAAATAAGGGCTCTACCCCAAATAAGTCACCCAGCAAACGGTGCATGATTGGACAAATGCACATTAGCAGAATTACCAGGTTCCTAATATGAAGCATACTTGGAGCAACAATAGATTTTTTAGAGCGATTGATGTTTTTCTCATCTTTTTACGTCTTGGCTTAACCTCATTTGGAGGCCCGGTCGCGCATCTGGGCTATTTCCGAGAGGAGTTTGTCGAAAGACGTCAATGGCTTAACGAACATGCTTATAGTGATCTGGTAGCACTTTGCCAGCTCTTGCCTGGGCCTGCAAGTAGTCAAGTCGGGATTGCCATTGGATTATCACGAGCTGGATATTTAGGTGCTGTGGTATCCTGGTTGGGCTTTACCCTGCCATCTGCCCTTATTCTGGTGCTTATTGCTTTTGGATTAACCAAGATTGGTAATGCACTTGATGCAGGATGGCTGCATGGCCTTAAAATCATAGCGGTCGCTGTAGTTGCTCAAGCAGTTTGGCAGATGAGTAAAACGCTTTGTCCGGATCTCATCCGTAAACTATTTGCTGTAGTAGCCGCATTGATTGCTGTACTGTTTCCTAATGCATGGGGACAAGTGGGCGTCATCCTAAGTGGAGGATTAATCGGATGGCTTCTCTTAAAAAATGCCCCCCTCTTTCCTCATGTTCATTTGCCAATAAAAATAAGCAAATGCTCTGGAATAATTGCCCTTTCTTTATTTTTTACGTTGCTTATTTTATTACCTCTTCTATCAGCGAGCACTCACAATAACTTTTTTTATATCTGTGAAGGTTTTTTTCGTGCCGGCTCACTTGTTTTTGGTGGAGGACATGTTGTCTTGCCTCTCTTGCAATCAGTGGTGGTTCCTGCAGGATTAATAACCAATGAACTGTTTCTCGCAGGCTATGGAGCAGCCCAAGCGGGGCCTGGTCCTTTATTTTCTTTTGCTGCCTATCTTGGAGCTATTTTAAAACTGGCGCCCAATGGACTATTGGGAGCGTCTACCTGTCTCATCGCTATTTATTTGCCATCATTTCTGATAGTTATTGGGGTCTTGCCCTTTTGGGAACAACTTCGCCGTTATCAAGCCATGAAACAAGCGATGCAAGGGATAAATGCAGTTGTTGTAGGCTTACTTCTCGCTGCTTTGTACAATCCTGTTTGGACCAATGCAATTTACAATGCTGTTGACTTTTGTGTCGCATTAGGAGCATTTCTGCTGCTTAATTTTTGGAAGTTTCCTTCCTGGGTAGTGGTATTAATAGGGGCTGGTATTGGGCAAATCATAAAATGAAGTAACCAAACAAGGAAGTCCTGGCATACCCGCAAATTTTATTTTCGAATCCAATTAATCGACCCAATGTGCACCTGATTACCAGGTGTGTCATGGGAAATGCAAAAAATGCGAATGGCCGATAAGAAAGGCTTAATTTCTTTCCCCTATAGTTCTTTTAGTGAACTTATTGGGGAAAATATGATTAACAATGATGAGATAATACGATTAACGCTTTGCAGCGAACTGACTAGCCACATACAGCATTATTTAAAAGCGATGAGTATTGATTGCCTCCCGCTAGAATGGGATATAAGATCAAATCAGCAGATTGTTTCTAACTGTTTCCTTACTGAAAATGCCCCCAATACTACTCCTATTCTAACTGCTTTAACTCAATCAGGGATGTTTACAGGAGTTAGTATTGTTCAGTCAAGAACCGAAGAGGGCAAATCAAGAATATTGCTTAAGACAGATAGTTTCTCAAATTTACTTGATAAATTTAAGCATGCACAATATTTCAATACACTGATACAGATATTACCTATCTCTGGGGTTATCTGTCTTCCTTCATCACAAAGTAATCAATTAACAATTCAAGCATGTAATTTGCAACGTAATAGTTACGAGCAAATACCTAATTTACTCAACTTATTAATGATTTATTGGAAAGAACTATCGCCATCTAAAATCGCTATTTCATGTCAAGAAGTGGACCTCCTCATTAATAAGCACAGACAATTATGTCTGGACTACCTGATTCAATCCATTAAAAATATTGATGAGGGAAGTGAAAATTTTATGTCAGCATTAAATGTCGAATATTTTCACCAAAATAGATTTGGCGTCAATATGAATTACTCCCAAGAATCTTGGAGAACAACACCAGGAGTTCTTTTCCAAGTTAAAAACAAAAAAGCGACGCTTAAAAAATTTGAGGAGATGCATCCGGGAATACTTGAAGTAAAAGTCAGTGGATATTTAATGTTTAAGGATGCGGTAATGCCCTGCGGTATTAAGCCCAAACGCCTTTTGGATATTCCTTTCATCATTAAAGATATAACCTTGGCGAGTATGCGACAATCTCGTAGTAATTATCTTGATAGTCTTCTGGTTTTTAAAGGAAAACCAAAAGATTATGGATTTTCAAGCTTCCCATATGAAATTTCAAAGATGATTTTATTACACGTTTGTGACGATTCTGCTCTGCTCACTGCACGCGAAAAGAATGAACATATTGATCGCATAGCAAATTATAAACTGTCTTAAGTTACGTATTCTCGGTCATTTAGGTTTGCGCCTTCACTAATTGACAGCAGTACCTAAAAAAGTGAACAGTATAAATGGCTAAGTTTCGCTGTTCGCTTATCTAGGTATTTCCAAAACTGCCATAGTCTAAATCAGCTCTTTTCGTATCAGAACTCTGCTTATAACTACGTCTTAGCCATGCTAATGAAACGACTCCCAATAAGGACACTGCAATTAAATAGATGGCAGGTATTGTCATCCAGCTCATATAATAAATAAGGGTTAACGATATAAATGGAGTGAGGCCTCCGAAGATTGCAAAACCCAGATTATAGCTTACGGCGATGCCGCTATAGCGAATTTGAGTAGGAAATAATTCACTCAATAATCTGGGAGTAATGCCCGCAGAAAAGCCAAGCAAAAGGGCACTTGCAGCAAATGCACCAGCATAAAACTGAGGATAAGAAGCATAATAATAAATATGGGGTATGCCAGCAATGAAGTGCTCAAGGACAGTGCTATCACTAATTTATTTACCTCAATACGGTCTGTCAGATAACCGAAAAAAATAGTTAAACAGAAACCAACGACAATAGCGAGTGTATGCTGCCAGACATAGGCATTGGCAGGTAAATGTAAGACTTTGGAGAAATAAGCAGGTGTAAATAAAAAAAGAGACGTCACAATTACAGCACAAATTGCGGTGATAAATAAACCGACCAGTACGCTGGCGAACTGCTTATTAAATACCACAATGATAGGAAGTTTTTCGACCGCATGTTCCTGTTCAACAGCGACAAATTGCGACGTTTCGTGCAACTCCCTGCGTAATGCAAAGCTCAACAGCCCCAGAACACCCCCTATGATGAATGGAATTCTCCAACCATAAGATTGCATATGCTCTGCAGAAAGCAATGTAGCAATAGTCGCATGTACTATTGAACCTAATTCAACGCACAAAAAATGATGCCGCAGGCAAGACCTTTCTGCTGAGTAAAAGACTCACTGACGTAAGTGATTGCACCAGGAGTTTCACCGCCTATAGATAAGCCTTGAATAATTCGTAAACTAATAATTAAAACTGGTGCCAACATTCCCATGACTGAATAAGAGGGAACCAATCCTAAGCCCAGGGTAGCAAAAGCCATCATCAGTATTGAAACAGTAAAGGTCTCCTTACGCCCTACCCTATCCCCAAAATGACCAAAAACAATGCCCCCCAAAGGCCTTACCAAATAGCCAATGGCAAAGGTAGCAAACGTTATCATTAATCCGGCAATCTCAGAATTACACAGGGGCTGCCGATGAATAGGACAATGGATTTCTCGTTTAAAATCCATTTTTAATGGTCAGATGAAAGAATCGCTATCTCGACAAAGTTTCTTAAGGTCTTGAGCGAGATAGCGCTTCCTTTTATTTATATTTTTTGATTCCGGTTTTGATGGTCTTCCTCTAATTGGTTCCCCAAAGCTTCAGCGCTCTCGACTGCAGCAGAAGTTTTAATTGTAAAGAAGCCTTGATGAAAACCAGCGGAAAAGAATTTTGTTGCCGCATTGCAAATTTTTATGGCAAGATTAGACAAGTAATCTCCCCATCCTAAATCTCTCTGTAGTGCAGGAGTTGCATCCCTGATCAGCTCTTTAACCTTTTGCGGAAAAGATGCCGAATTTTTAGTGGGTTCTTTAACGATATTTTCTTTAAGTTTAATTAAGTCATCATATAATTGTTGAGCTATTCCTTTTGCTGGCTGGTGATGCTCCCCGATAGAAGCAATTTTCTCCTTAAAACCATCTAAAATGCCCTGAACCTCAAGGTTTAACTTCATTGACTTGTTAAAAATCTCTCTGGCATAAGAGTTTTCTGCAAACATCTCCAAAGTTGTATCTTGTAGGGTATGCTCCTGCTCAGGATTATCCTGCTCAAGATCCGTTTCCTGCTCAGGATCATACAGACTTGCTAATTGATCTGCGGTTAGAGACGACAATGGCACAGATATATAGTGGGTTTGTTTCGTTAAAGGACAACAATTATCCACACTCCAACCATCCTCAAAATCTTTTTGGGAACTATAATAAGTAACGCGTGGCTTACCCTGAGGCTCGTCTGGCGTATAAGAAATGACCATTATTCCTGTCTCTGTAGTAATGTCCTCAAAATCTATGGGAGAAGTATTGGTATATTTAGGCATGATAGTCCTTAATTATTAACATTGTGTGGTGTAATTATAGATAATGAATATTAAGGGAACATTATGCTCTTTTAATGCAATGGATTTTAGAGGAAACAGATTACTCGCAAAAACCAATGCCCCACTATATAATGGCTCAAATGATGCGATATGAGAGTTTTTTATGCTTCCCCAAAATGAATTTATGCAAGTCATTGGTAATGAAATAAAAGACCTGTTTCCGAAAGAAAACCCGCAAAAAGTCTGCATGCAGGGAACTTATTGTATTTTGGAACCCTTGGATATTACGAAACATGCAGCGCCATTATTTGATTCACTTTTGATGGATAATGATGGTTCTTCGTGGACTTATTTACCCTATGGTCCCTTTGATTCTTGCGCCGAATTTCAAGAGTGGTTAACTAGTACCACCTCAGAATCGGATACAATGCTTTACGCTATATTAGATAGTAAAAATCAAGCTCCGATTGGAATATGTGGGTATTTGCGCATTAATCCTGAACATGGCGTTATTGAGGTAGGTCATCTCCATTTCTCAAAACTGTTACAAAAAACTCCTGCGGCTACTGAAGCAATGTATTTGATGATGCATTATGCTTTTGAGACTCTGAAATATCGTAGATATGAATGGAAATGTAACTCATTAAATCAAGCATCAAAAGATGCTGCTTTACGATTAGGTTTTACTTACGAAGGTACCTTTAGACAAAGTAATGTTTATAAAAATCGTAATCGTGATACGGCGTGGTTTTCAATTCTGGATCACGAATGGCCCGATTTAAAGGAAAAATTAAAACAATGGTTAGAGCCGAATAACTTTGATAAACAAGGCAATCAAAAAATAAGTTTACGAAATATTTGATAATACAAAAAAAAATAAAGGGAGCCAAGCTCCCTTTATTTTTTTTATCTTGAATTTATTAATCACGTGTACCAACGTATTTATCATCAAAATAACGTCGTAATTTAGTTCTTAAAGTTCCACGACTAATTCCCAGCATAATAGCAGCTCGGGACTGATTATACTTGCAATGTTCCATTACTGCACGAAAGAGAGGGGTCTCAATTTCTTCAAGTACAAACTGGTATAAGTCAACAGGATCAGTTCCCTTAAGCTCTGAAAAATATTTTTGTACTGAGTGAGTTACGCTTTCGGCTAGTGATGCTGTGGTATCCCCCGCATCATTACTGATTGTTGTCATTATTATTAGCTCCTCCTTTTAAAAAAGGTATATTACCGAATTGGGCAATTCGAGACAAGGGTAGAACGGAAAAAACTACATTAAAATTCAATATATACCGTTTATCCCTTTACCGGATGCACATCAAAATTCCTTTCCAAACATATCAGGATAAGCTGCATTGAGCAGCTTATCCCAATCCCAAACAGCTAAAACTATTTCAACATTGCAGGATCAAAAGGTTTTCCATTAACGGAGAATTTACCTTGCTCCAATTTAACTTCGGTTACATAGTCTGAATCCTGACTTGTAATCAGACCATTTTGCTCCATGGCTCCAATTTGTTTGTCAGCTTGCATTGCCGCTAACTGCTCTTGACTTGGTGGAGGTTGGGTCGCTTGAGGTTGACTTCCTTGTTGAGTGCTTTGCATTTGCTGAATCAAAGCTTGCTGCATATCAGGCTGTTTTGACATTTGTTGCATCACTGATTGCTGCATCAGCTGTTTTACTAATATTTTTGGCATTCTCAGCTTTGCATTGCCTTGGATCTTTTGGAGCATCTCAAATGGATTAGAACTATCCCCTTGAGGTAATGAAACAAGCAAATTACCTTCTATTACCCCTTCAGGTATTTTCAAACTTAACTTGGAAATTTCAAACTCAGCGCCCTTGTTAAACAATTTTGGGACTTCGGGAAGCAAAGCCATCATCGCTTTCTGACGCTCTGCATCAGTACCATTTTGCATCGCCGTTGCTTGTTTGTTTATATCTGCCAAAATCTCCGCATCAAGATTACGCAGCGATACTTCAAGCTCTCCGGGGCCATAGTTCAGTCCATTAGCTACTACAGATTTTACAGAAACATTAAAATGAGTGCTAAAGAGTTTGTCTTGGATATCACTATCGGAGCTGACAGTAAAATCTCTGATCTCAAACATCTTTTTATCTTTAACCGTTACATCAAAATTAGGTAAGGAGAACTTTGCATCGCCTAAATAGAGTCCTGCAGGAGTTTGATGTAAATTGAAATCACTTGATACTTGACCCAAAGTCACTTTGGTATCGTCTTTAGACATCGTCATACCATCGATAACGATATCACCCTCGACTCTACCCATATCAGAAGACATCTTCGTCTTGCTGTTCATCCCCATCCAATCAAAATGGCCACCGCCATCTTTAGATATTAATTTAAATGAAGGAAGAGATAATTCCACCGTACTCTTGTTCAAGTAGTTTACAAAAATATTTAAATCTAATTGAGGTTTAGTTGAATCTTTGGAGAATGTCTCATCGAATTTTTGATTGTACTGCTCAGGAAATGCGAATACAGTTTCAGCATAACCCATTCCAAAACGGATGCGATTGTTTGCGTATATGAAAGGACCATGATGGATTTTAACTGGCATTTCCATTTGATAATCTTGGGCTGCAACAGTTTGTGACTTACCGTCGTCACCAGTGACCACACGCTCAGGAATATGCAAACGCCATTTAATTTTGGCATCGGAACTAAACCAACCTCTATTGTATTGCTCTATTTGAGCAAACAATCCATTAGATTGATTAATTACTTCGATATTCTTTTTGATTGTTCTTTCAGTAAGAACCCCCATGCCATAATATCCGCCTAGGATTAAAACAGCCAGGATAATTATTAATCCTGTAAGTTTTTTCATTATTATCTCCATGTTATTAGTTTGCGAGCAGCATTACTCGAGTCCAGCAAAGCGCTGGTCAAAGTATAACAGTAAATAACCTAAGAGTGCGATATTCTATTGCAAGAAGATTGAAACTAAACGAAATAAACACTCCCGCTCAGCACCTTTAAAAATGATGCTGAACGGTCAAATTTGAGCACTATTATGCGTGCTTGACGGGCTTACAGTATGTTTCTTTAACAGTAAATGCTAAAACTAAGGCTACTAAAGAACATAAGGGTAATAATTTTAATCCTGCCTGGAAATCCGAGAGCAATAAAGTTTCAACATTATAGGCGCGAGAACCAGAAACCATGTCAACCAATCGTCCAACCAGGGGTTGTAACAGAGCACCAACAAAAATTGAAGTCATATTAGTGAATGCAATAGAGGTTCCTACTACATTTCTATCATGTAATTCTGTTGAAACAGCGTAAGCAATAGCTACACCAGTATTAGTGACTCCGAAAGCAAAAAATATCAAGTAAGCAGTAGTTTGGCTAAGATTAGGCAAGAAAACAAACAAGGCGGTCAAAACAACACCACAAGCTGCCGAAATAATCATTATCGGTTTGCGACGCCCCATTTTATCAGACAGCCAGCCAGACAAAGGACCGCTGATGCCCCAACCAATAAAAATAAGCCCTGTAGCAAAAGCAGCTGCATGCATTCCTAAACCACGTCCATACTGTAAATAAGCAGGGCCAATAGCTTCACCTATTACCGCAGTAGGTCCAAATAAGAATCCAGCGTATAAAGCATTAAGCCAAGTTTGTCGACTTGATAAGATAATCTTTAAACTTTGCAAAATGCTTACTCGGTTCACCGATCTGACCTCATGTCGGTGCCCGCCTGGTTTATCTTGAATAAATTGATACAGTAACCCAGCCAATGCAATAAAAAGAAAAGCAATAATTAACATGCTGTGGCGCCAGCCTACATTGCTGACCAAAAAAGAAACAGGTGCTTCACCTGCCGCGGCACCCAGCATACCCAAGGATTGGGTTAAACCGGATAACAAACCAAGCATTGTTGGAGGAAACCAGGAAGTAGCGAGTCGAAGAGAACAAACAAAAGCAAAAGCGGCACTAAAACCAATTAGCATACGACCTACTGATGCCATCATTAGTCCATCTGCAAGGCCGAAAACACAGCATCCAAAAGCAGTAACTATAGACATAATGGTTAATAACCAACGGATACTAATGCGATCAACGGTTAGTCCCACAGGTATTTGCATAAAAATATAAGGAACATAAAATGAAGCGGTCAATATGCCAAAGCCAGCCTCATTAATGCCAAAATCCATTTGTAAGTATCGATGCATTACACCCGGAGCAACACGAGCCATATAGTCAGAGAAATAAAATGCAGCTGCCAAGCCCCAAACTAACCAGGCGAATCCCATATAATTCTTACGATTGTAAATTTCTACTGTAGACATATTCATTTTGTTCATAAGTTCTCTACTTATTACCATCCTGATTCGATAACCAATCTAATAAATTTACCATTTTATTAGCTCATCACAGATTATATAAAATTAGAATATATGGCTCTAAAATTACTCTCATGATACTCATACTCCAGAAAAGAAAAAAGACAACACCTAGAGCTGATAAGCAAATTTTAAGCACTGCAACATATTACCAGTGAGCCATATGCCATATTTATTTGAAATCTGATCAATAAATTAGCAAAATCCAGCATACATTATACTGTTGTTGTAAGTTATTTCAACACATACGACGTAAAAGATGACAGAGCTATTTTAGCCTTCTGGCATTACTTTTGTCTCTTTTGCCTACGTGCCGCGCTTTATGTGCGGTATTCAGGTATCTCGCCTCAAAAAAGATAGGGTTGTGTTCTATGGATCTGGTAAATGTCGTGCATAAAGCGGCACGTAGGCATTAACTTCACAAATGGTTGTTGCATACCCATTTCGTCAGAATATATCAGTTCGAAGTGAATTAGCAGGAAATGACGTTCCCAGGATTTAGAGAAGCTACAAAAAAACGGACAGTCTCCAGGCTCGATTTCATTTAATTGTAATTAGCGATACCTACCAGACTCGGTTATAATAGTTCTTTTTTACAAGAAATTCAAAATGAACAGTCTTAATACCGCCATCAAAGAAGCGCTTGAATCTTCCGGAAATTTGAAAGAAGCCAATAAAGCATACCTGGAATTTATTAAAGCTAACTTTATTATTCCAATAGAAAAAAATACCGATGATGAGAACCCTAAAGTATTATTCTTGCAAGACAATGCTGACCTTTTTCTTCCAGTGTTCACCGAAATGCACTATCTTGATGCGTGGGCTGCCGAAATCACTACCGAGATAAAATTACTCAAATTATCAGGAGTGGACTTATTGAAAGGATTAGGAGAAAACGTCACTGTATGTCTGAATATTGGTAGTGACTTTTACAAGGAATTTAATCCTTCAGAAACGGCAAGAATGAGATCCATGGTTTTAAAATTCTTCAAATAAGCAAAGAATTATTCTCCCTGAATCATTTCTAATTCATATCCAATTGAAGAAGCATTAAAGCATGCTCTTCAATTGGATGCGAACATCACGCTACCAGCTCAAGTAACTGATATCCTACTATTGCTGAAGCTGCTATCGCACCACTAATTTCAAAAACTAAAGATAAAAAACTATTTTTATGGCAATATTGTTGATCATTTGCAGAAATTACTTTATCGATATGTACTTCTTGTAGTTCTTCCTCTTCAAGACTATTCATATCAAATAGAGGTTTTTCACCATACGCTCCTGCCCACCAGCCCTCCAGCCATTGTTCCGCTTCTTGAGAGCCTTCTCGGAATGGATTATCTTCCTCAGCCACTTCTAAAACAGCACACTCGTAACCAAAGAGATAACACTCTTCGTAACTTGGATGATCAATGTTAAATCTTAATTTAATGTGTGGTAATAAGGCTGTTGTGTCGTTCATGTTCGTACCCTCTTTTATGGATCCAATATATAGTTGCCTATGTTCAACTGTCTTTACTCCTAGTTCAAAATTAAAGCTCATGCAAAAATTTCATCGTTTCCTAAGATAATTTCTGCACTTAAAACAATTTTACGACTTTATAGTACAGCGTGCTTTCCAAAATAAATTATTTACATTTTTTTGACAAAACTCTTTTTATTTCAGAATAAAAATCAATGCTCTGATTATCGATTTGATTTTATATATAAGGATGCAAGTATTGGGCCAACATTTTTATAAATTTTTTCTGTCACTGTTGGCCCATATCTAATGGCAAATTACCTCTAAAAATATGAAGATAATTTTAGAGTTCCGGCAAATTCTGCCGTTTGAGGAAACGGATAAACAATATAAATAATTTAATCCGGACTTCTTCGAGATAACTTCTTTTTATCTATCTAGGGAGCCAGTCTACGGTGCTTCCAATGCCCTTCCTCTTGATAATATTGAATTCTGTCGTGTAAGCGATTATCACGCCCTTGCCAAAACTCAATTTCATCTGGAATAATCATGTATCCACCCCAGTGACTAGGTCTCATCACTAACTCCAGGTTCTGCTGCTGAATTAAATTGTTTAGAGCCTTCTCCAAAAAATCTCTACTCTGTATTTCCTGACTTTGTGGGGATACTATAGCGCTCAATTGACTTTTAACAGGTCTTGATGAGAAATATTCATCTGATTGTTCTTGGCTCACTTTTTTTACTCGGCCTCTAATCCGAACTTGCCTGGCCATTTGTGGCCAATAAAAATTTATCGCCGCATAAGGGTTATTTTGAATCTGGAGGGCTTTGACACTTTGATAATTGGTGTAGAAAACAAAATTACCATCATGCAAACCTTTTAATAAGACTACTCTCGAGTCAGGACATCCTTTTTCATCAACTGTAGACACCACCATCGCAGTGGGATCATTTTTTTCATTCTTTAAAACATCTTCAAACCACACTTTAAATTGAGCTATAGGATCTTGCGAGGTTGAGTCTTCACTCAAACTCAATTCACCATAATCTCGTCTTATATCTGCAAGAGTTCTGAAATTATTCATAAAACACCATAAAGAGTGAAATACCGAGATAATTATACGCCCAAGAATCACCTAGAAGAAATAATAACTTCATATTCGGTTGAAATTCTAAAGGAATAGGAATAAAAAAGGAGAGCCCAACAAACAGAGTGATATGACCATTGGCAAAAACCCATGGAATACGTTAATAATTATAAAGTTAAGCCAAGCAGACGTATCTTCTAAATAAGTCCGGAAAATGTCATCACGGACAGCTTGAGATATCTCCTGAAAATGGCTCTGCTCCTTAATCTGGAGTTCGGGGTGACATAGTTTAATCAGGTTATTGAGAAGTTACAGGCAGACAAAATAATTAAAGGATGATTATGGATAGAAACATGTCACTTTTGGTCACACTTAATAATACTCAAGTCCTGGCCAAGCTAGACAGCTCGCAACAAGGACTTAGCAATGCAGCAGCAAAAGAAAGACAACTGTTATATGGTAAGAATGAACTGGCTCACAAACCTTATCAAGCAGTTATTCTGGAGGCGATTTCTCACGCGATTAATCCGCTGGTAATTATTTTATTTATAGCGGCCTTAATATCGGCTTTTACCGGAAATATGATAAATGCGAATATTATTATTACGATAATAGTATTCAGTGTGGGTTTGGATTATTTACAAAGTCACAAAGCCCTTGTTGCTATAAAAAAACTACAGCAACAAATTACCACATCTGCAACCGTCATGCGTGATGGTTATTGGACGGAAGTACCCTGTAATCAACTTGTCCCAGGCGATATAATTCGCTTTGTAGCAGGGAATTTAGTACCTGCAGACTCTTTATTATTAACGGCAAAAGATCTCCATGTACATCAATCTGCGCTTACAGGTGAATCCCTTCCTGTTGAAAAAGAATCCATTCCGGAAGATAAAATTCTCAAAAATCCGGTAGAGGCAAAAAACGCAATTTTTTCAGGATCGTCTATTATCAACGGCGTAGCTACGGCAGTTATAGTCAATACTGGTAGTAACACCTTATTTGGTCAAATAGCAGAAAGCTTAAAAAAAGCGCCGCCTCGTACTGAATTTGAAAAAGGTACCATGCGCTTTGGCGCCTTTATTATGAAGGCGGTATTTTTTCTAGTGATTTTTGTTTTTTCCGTAAATATTTACCTTAAACGTTCGTTAATTGAATCATTATTATTTGCAGTTGCTCTTGCTGTGGGACTTACTCCTGAATTGTTACCAATGATTACCACGGTTACTTTAGCTGCAGGTGCTGCTCATATGGCCAGAAAAAAAGTAATAGTCAAAAATTTATCCGCCATCCAAAACTTCGGTAGCATTGATGTATTGTGCAGCGATAAAACGGGTACGTTAACCAGCGGAGAAATGGCTCTCGATCAATACACCGATCCCTTTGGAAAAAAGGACGAGCATGTGCTGTTGTTGGCGTATCTTACCAGTTTATTTGGTACTGGAGTTTCTAATCCATTCAATAAGGCCGTATTAAAAAAAACATCCATCAATCCCCTTGATATTGCCATTTTAAAACACGATCATCCAAGCGTACAAAAATATAATAAACTTGATGAGGTTCCTTTCGATTTTGAACGGCGCCGCTCCAGTGTTGTAGTTGATAAAAATGAACATCATTTATTAATAACCAAAGGAGCTCCCGAGTATGTATTGAAGGTATGTACCACTTATGACAATGACGGTAAAACGTCAATATTAAATGATGAGACGCTCAAACAATTCAACTCCTTTTTCGCGTCTTTAAGCCAACAAGGCTACCGAGTTTTAGGGGTTGCTTACAAGAAACTGGAATGCACTCAAATATCCTATAATGCTGAAGATGAACAAGAAATGATATTTGCCGGATTTCTTGCTTTCAGTGATCCACCACTCAGTAATATTCCAAAAGTGATAAAAAAGCTAAATCATCAAGGGGTTAAGGTAAAAATAATCACCGGCGATAATGATTTAGTGGCAACGCACGTATGTAAGCAAGTTGGGCTTGATGTGAGTCGAATTGTACTTGGTGAGGAGTTAGATAGAATTAGTGATTCTGCCTTAGGTAAAGTAGCTGAAGAAACCGAGATCTTTGCCCGTATTTCTCCAGCTCAGAAACAACGAATCATCATTGCACTAAAAACACGGGGACACGTAGTGGGTTATCTGGGCGATGGAATTAATGATGCCCCTTCATTACATAGTGCTGATGTGGGGATTTCCGTAGCGGGTGCTGTTGATATTGCCCGGGAATCAGCCGATATTATTTTATTAAAGCAAGATTTAAGTGTATTACTAAATGGAATTATTGAAGGTCGTAAATCCTTTGGCAATGTCATGAAGTATCTCATGATGGGGACCAGCTCAAATTTTGGTAATATGCTAAGTATGGCAGGCGCTGTTTTGTTTTTGCCTTTTTTACCCATGCTCCCTGTACAAATCCTGCTGAATAATTTGCTTTATGATACTTCGCAAATCACCATCCCTACTGATAACGTCGATAGCAGCTTTATTAAAAAGCCCAAGCATTGGAATATCGATGTTATTAAGAAATTCATGTTTTTTATAGGACCGATTAGTTCTCTTTTCGACTTCATTACTTTTTATGTCATGTTGAACGTCTTTGCTGCTTCTGAAGCTTTATTTCAAACAGGTTGGTTTGTCGAGTCTCTAGCAACTCAAACATTAGTTATTTTTGTGATCCGAACAGCTAAAACCCCTTGGCAAAGCAAACCCAGTTTGTCATTAACCCTGATGGTACTTACTATAGTTAGTATTGGCGTTTTATTGCCCTTTAGTCCTTTAGCTAAGTATTGGGGATTTGTACCACTACCGCCCATGTATTTTCTTTTTCTTACTAGTGCAACTGTACTCTACCTGGGTTTGGTAGAAATTATTAAAAAGAAGTTAATGTGGCGATGGTTAGAAAACCGGTAGGAAAAACCAAAATACTGATGAGAGATAGATACAGAAGTCTGAATGCAAGCCCGCAAAACACCAGGTACTGCGGGCTAAATTAAAGATTACCAGCCAGTTACTTCGGCAATCGCATCTCCTAAATCAGCAGGAGAACGCACTGTTCTTACCCCTGCAGCTTCAAGAGCGGCATATTTTTCAGCTGCAGTTCCTTTACCACCGGAGATAATTGCTCCAGCATGCCCCATACGCTTTCCAGCAGGTGCGGTAACTCCAGCGATATAAGAAACAACGGGTTTGCTTATATTCGATTTGATGTACTCTGCAGCTTCTTCCTCAGCTGAACCACCAATCTCTCCAACCATAATAATAGCTTGGGTTTGCGGATCTTTTTCAAATAACGCTAAAGCATCAATAAAATTAGTTCCGGGAATGGGATCGCCACCTATTCCTATACAAGTACTTTGGCCAAAGCCTTTATCGGTAGTTTGTTTGACTGCTTCATAAGTCAGCGTGCCTGAACGTGAAACGATACCCACTTTTCCAGGTAAATGAATTGAGCCAGGCATGATACCTATTTTGCATTCTCCAGGAGTAATAATTCCAGGACAGTTAGGGCCAATCAAACGTGCTTCAGTATTATTTTCCAGATACACTTTTACTTGTAACATGTCTAATACAGGCACGCCTTCAGTAATACACACAATCAGTTTAATACCAGCTTCTGCTGCTTCCAGGATGGAATCTTTACAGAATGGAGCTGGAACATAAATCACACTGGCATCAGCCCCAGTTGCCTCCACAGCCTCACGCATGGTATTGAATACAGGTAAATCCAGGTGCAACTGACCACCTTTGCCCGGTGTAACCCCACCAACCATACGTGTTCCATAGGCAATTGCTTGCTCTGAATGATACGTACCTTGTTTACCCGTAAACCCCTGACATAATACTTTGGTTTGTTTATTAACTAATACACTCATTGTTAACCTCGAAATTTAATAGCGTTATTGCATCAACTAACTGTTAGCCACTTTTTAATGAATTTGGCAACCACGTATTTTTTGTTGGGCCAATAGCCCAACAACACCCTTGATGCAACACAATAAATAATTAAGCGACCGCTGCGACAATTTTCTTCGCCGCATCAGTTAAACTCGTTGCAGCAATGACGTTCAAATCACTTTTATTTAAAATATCAGCGCCTAATTGAGCATTATTACCTTCAAGTCTGACTACCACCGGAATTTTTACATCCACTTCTTTAACCGCAGCAAGAATTCCATCAGCAATGAGATCACAGCGAACGATACCACCAAAAATATTCACTAAAATACCTTTGACTTTTTCATCAGATAAAATAATTTTTAATGCTTCACTCACTCTTTCTTTTGTAGCGCCGCCTCCTACATCGAGGAAGTTTGCTGGTTCACCGCCATGAAGTTTAATCACGTCCATTGTTGCCATGGCCAAACCAGCACCATTGACCATGCAGCCTATGGTTCCATCAAGAGGGATATAATTTAATTCCCAGTCACTGGCACGATTTTCGCGATCGTCTTCCTGAGTCGTATCACGCATGCTCTTTAATTTGGGTTGTCTGTATAAAGCATTTCCATCTATATTAATTTTGCCATCCAGACAAAGCAGCTGACCTGAGTTAGTCACTACCAATGGGTTAATTTCTAATAAACTTAAATCACATTCCACAAACATTTTACCCAAGCCCATCATCAATTGAGTAAATTGTTTAATCTGATCATCCTTCAAGCCCAGCTTAAATGCTGTTTCGCGACATTGAAAAGGCATCACACCAACTAAAGGATCGACGATTACTTTGAATATTTTCTCTGGACTTTCTTCAGCAACTTTTTCTATCTCAACGCCGCCCTCAGTAGAAGCCATGATCACTACGCGCCGAGTCGCTCTATCAACAACAGCGCCAAGATATAACTCTCTGGCGATGTCACAAGTCTCTTCAACTAATACGGCATTAACCGGCTGACCATGCGCATCAGTTTGATAAGTGACCAAACGTGTTCCCAGTAATGCTTTAGTAACTGCAGCAAGTTCATCTTTAGTAGAAACTATTTTAACTCCGCCAGCCTTCCCTCGACCACCAGCATGAACCTGAGCTTTCACTACCCATTTAGGAGTTGATAATTGAGATGCTACCTGTATTGCATCTTCAACATTATAAGCAACTTCGCCACGAGGAGTAGGCAAGCCGTAGCTCGCGAATAGTTGCTTGGCTTGATATTCATGTAAATTCATTGTAATTACCTTTCTAAAAAAGCAAAACCCGTTAACACGGGTCTGGCAGTTAAACGTGATTATTAAACATTAAGTAAAAGACGAGCCGGATCTTCTAATAATTCTTTAACACTCACCAAAAATTGTACTGAGTCTTTGCCATCAATTAAACGATGATCATAAGATAAGGCCACATACATCATAGGACGAATAACCACTTGTCCTTTCTCTGCTACAGGTCGATCTTCAATTTTATGCATCCCTAAAATACCTGTTTGGGGAGGATTGATGATTGGAGTAGCTAATAAAGAACCAAATACACCACCATTGGTAATAGTAAATGTCCCCCCTTGCATTTCTTCCATGGATAATTTACCTGATCTAGCCTTTGCTGCAGCATCATTTATGGCTAGTTCGATCTCTGCCATGCTCATTTGATCTGCATCTCTAATTACCGGAACGACTAATCCTCTCTCAGTAGATACGGCAATACCAATATCATAGAAACCATGATAAACAACATCCTGGCCATCTATAGATGCATTGACAGCTGGAAAACGCTTTAAGGACTCAACAACAGCTTTAGTGAAAAAGGACATGAAGCCTAATTTTACACCATGTTTTTTCTCAAAACTATCTTTGTACTGAGCACGCATGTCCATCACTGCTTTTAGATTGACTTCATTAAAAGTAGTAAGCATAGCTGCATTATGTTGCGCTTGTAATAAACGCTCTGCAATTTTAGCTCTTAACCGCGTCATAGGAACGCGTCGCTCTTCGCGAGCTCCCATAGGCGTAGCTACAACAGGTTGATCTTTTTTAGTATCAGCAGGTTTAGCGGATTTTTCTCTATTGGATTCTATATAGGAAATAACATCTTCTTTAGTAATCCTTCCTTCTTTACCAGTACCTTGAATTTGCCCAGGCTGTAAGTCATTTTCCGCCAACATCCGTCGCACTACAGGGCTGGTAGATTTATCTTCACTGGCACTTACAGGCTCTTTAGCAGCAGCCTTCTCTTCTTTTGCCGGAGAAGAACTGGCAGCAGAAGCGCCTTCAGTAATTTTTGCCAATAATTGACCTGAATTTACAGTATCTCCGACCTGGAACAGTATTTCAGAGAGAACTCCATCAGCAGGAGCGGGAACTTCAAGCACGACTTTATCTGTTTCCAGATCCACTAAATTCTCATCGCGAGTTACTTTATCACCCACTTTTTTATGCCATGCGGCTATAGTGGCATCAGCTACTGACTCGGGCAGAACAGGTACTTTGACTTCAATAGACATGGTTATACCTTCTCATTTTATATTGTTTAAACTTATGTAAAAATCGGTATTTACTCTCTGATGATGAGTAGATACAAACTTATTTATTATCCAATAAAGCTTGCTCAACTAAAGCATTTTGTTGTTGTGCATGCAGTGCAGGGCTTCCTACAGCTGGAGCAGCAGCAAACTCTCTACCTGCGTAAACCAAGGTTTGTTCTGGACGCAGACAATCTTTCATATTATGCTGAGAAGAGAACCAAACCCCCTGATTTTTAGGCTCTTCCTGGCACCAAACTACTTCTTTAGCTTTTGGATATTTATTTAATTCAGCAATTAGCGCTTTCTTGGGAAATGGATATAATTGCTCGATTCGCACTATGGCTACATGATCCAATTTCTTGTCACGGCGCATTTGCAACAAATCATAATAAACCTTACCACAACATAACACCACTTTTTTGACTTTCTGTTCTTCTATAGCATCAATTTCTGGAATGACCGTATAAAATTTGCCTTTTCTTAAATCTTCCAAAGGAGAAACAGCCAATTTATGCCGTAATAAACTTTTGGGTGTCATTATAATTAATGGCTTGCGGAAATTACGGATGGCCTGTCGGCGTAATAAATGAAAAATTTGCGCCGGTGTTGTTGGGGTACAAACCTGCATATTATGCTGAGCGCAAAGTTGCATGTAACGCTCTAAGCGTGCAGATGAGTGTTCAGGTCCTTGCCCTTCATAACCATGAGGCAGCATCATTACTAAACCACATAATCTGCCCCATTTTTGCTCACCAGAACTAATAAATTGATCAATTACAACTTGAGCCCCATTCGCAAAATCACCAAATTGAGCCTCCCACATCACTAAATAAGATGGCTCAGAAGAAGCAAATCCGTATTCAAAAGCTAATACTGCTTCTTCAGATAGTACTGAATCGATTACCGCAAATGATCTTTTGGGGTTGGTGGATATTTTTTCTAATGGAGTGTAAGTTTCACCGGTTTCTACATCATGCAAAACAGCATGTCGGTGAGCAAAGGTGCCACGTCCACAATCTTGACCAGATAATCGAACACCATAACCTTCCTGCAATAAGCTGGCATAGGCCATAGTCTCTGCATAACCCCAATTCATCGGGATTTCACCCTCGGTCATTTTCTCACGTTCGTTTAATAAACGCTGGACAACAGGATGCAACTCGAAACCATCGGGCAGGATACTCAATTGTTTCGTCAATTTTTGTAATTCAGTCTTGCTAATGGTGGTATCGACCTTATCTGTCCATTTCGCATTGATGTACGGTGTCCAGTCTATAGACAATTTTCCTTCATAATTTTCATGAACAACATTCACCACCGATTTACCCTGATCCAAACTATCTCTATAGTCATTAACTAACTGTTCTGCATCTTTATTAGTTAACAAACCTGCATTAACTAATCGTTCAGCATAAATTTCACGCAAAGGGCGCATGGATTTAATTTTTTTATACATTGTTGGTTGAGTCACCGCCGGTTCATCGGCTTCATTATGACCATTCCGTCTGTAACAAACGAGATCAATAACTACATCTCGCTTAAATTTCATTCTGAAATTAAAAGCGATTTGAGTTGCAAAAACCACTGCTTCAGGATCATCACCATTTACATGAAGAACTGGAGCCTGAACCATTTTAGCTACATCGGTACAATAGAGGGTCGAACGCGCATCAATAGGATTACTGGTGGTGAAGCCTATTTGATTGTTAATTACTATATGAATAGTACCGCCAGTGGAATAACCGCGAGCCTGCGAAAAATTAAAGGTTTCCATAACCACACCCTGACCTGCAAACGCCGCATCTCCATGAATAACAATGGGAACAACAGTTTCTTTTTTCAGCAAGTCATTGCGACGGTTCAATCGAGAACGCACTGAGCCCTCTACCACCGGACCAATAATTTCTAAATGGGATGGATTAAAAGCTAAAGCCAAATGTAATATAGCTCCGGATTCTGTTTTGATATCAGAGGAAAAACCTAAATGATACTTCACATCCCCGGTACGATCGTATTTGACCTTTCCTTCAAACTCTTGAAATAAGTCTCCTGGTTCTTTACCAAGTACATTAACCAATACGTTTAATCGGCCTCGATGTGCCATTCCGATTACTAACTCTTTTACTCCATCTTCGCCGGCCCGATTAATAATTTCCTTCATCATGGGAATTAATGAATCGCCCCCTTCAAGAGAAAAACGCTTTTGTCCAACATATCGGGTACCCAAATAACGCTCCAGACCGTCTGCTGCAATCAAGTCCTTTAAGATCTCAAGCTTTTTTGTTGTGGAAAAAGTGGCTCGTCCACGTGCTGACTCCATTTGCTGCTGTAACCATTCTGTTTCTTTAACATCAGAGATGTGCATGTATTCGATACCAATACTGCCACAATAAGTGTCTCGAAGTGCCTGGTATATTTCACCCAAAGTCATTTCTGGACCATTAAAGCTGGTACCAGCAAAAAACTTACGATTCTTATCTGTTTTATCCAAATGATGGTAAGCCAATTCCAGACTGGGTACAGGTACCCGTTCAGTCATCTCTAGGGGATCAAGTTGTGCCGCATGATGTCCTAAGGCCCTAAAATCATTAATCAAATTCGCAATCTGATATTGCTGACTATCACTTGATTGAATAACTGGACTGATTTTCTTATTTGCGTTCTGCAAAAAATAATCACGAATATCTCTATGAGAGATTTCTTTAGTTGCCCCGTTAACTTTGGGCAAGGCGCTAAAAACAGCCTTCCAATCGTCCGAAACTGATTCAGGATCAGCAAGATAATCCTCGTAAAGACTATCAACGTAAGCCATACTTCCACCAGACAAATAGGAAGAAGCCCATTCATTTTGCAGATCGGAACTGCTCATTATTTTCTCCAAACGGTTTACCCAAGTCTCACGTCATAAGGCCAACGAAATCTCATTAAACTTATCCCTCATACTTTAGCTAATCCATTTCTGATAGAGCATAATGCACCCAGAGAAGGATTCCCACCTTAGTGGGAAGGACAATACTCATTTAACTTATGGCAATGACTCAGATATTAGCTGAGTAACAAAAAAATTATATATTAAGTTTCCTGCGTCAACATTTGTGTGCGAATTTTGGCAATCGCTTGCGATGGATTGAGTCCTTTCGGGCATACATTCGTGCAATTCATAATAGTACGACAACGGAATACACTAAATGGATCTTGTAATTTATCCAAACGGTGTTCTGTTGCTTTATCACGACTGTCTGCTAAAAATCGCCTTGCTTGTAACAGTCCAGCAGGGCCAACAAATTTTTCCGGATTCCACCAGAATGATGGACATGAGCTTGTGCAACAAGCACATAAAATACACTCATAAAGTCCATCCAGTTGAGCTCGCTCTTCAGGAGATTGTAACCGTTCCTGAGCGGGGGCGACCTCATCATTTTGCAAATAGGGCTCTATACGCTCATATTGCTGATAGAACTGCGACATATCAACTGCTAAATCACGTATCACCGGAAACCCTGGTAATGGGCGAATCACGATTTTATCTGTCTTTAAATCTGAAACGTGAGTGATGCAAGCCAATCCATTGGTTCCATTGATATTCATACCATCAGAACCACATACCCCTTCTCGACATGATCTTCTATAAGTTATCGATGAATCCTGTTCTGCCTTCAAGCGCTCCAGCAAAGTGAGCAGCATGGGATCGCTTTTAGCAGGTATTGCCAGCTCATAATCTTTCATATAAGGCTCTGCATCCACCTCAGGATTATAGCGATAAATTGACAGGATTAAATTTCTACTATCGGCCATGATATATCCTCTTTAGTAAACGCGTTCTTTCGGCTCTAAAGGCTCGACATGTTTAGGTGACGTATTCACAGGACGATAATCGATTACCTCACCTTCCTCAAAATACAATGTATGTTTAATCCAGTTCGCATCATCTCGTGCTGGGAAATCTTCCCGACTGTGTGCTCCCCGGCTTTCTGTTCGAGCAATTGCCGATTGTGCCGTAGCATAAGCTGTTGCCATTAAATTATCTAATTCTAAAGCACCGACACGCTCTGTATTAAAAGTATGACTTTTATCATCCAATTTGGCATGAGCCAAGCGCTCACGCAGCGCTTGCAAGCGTTTTAAACCGGAAGCCATTACCTCTCCTGTTCGGAACACGCCAAAATCTTCTTGCATTACTCGTTGCATTTCATCACGAATCACTGCAGGACTATCACCATCTTTTGATTGCTCCCAACGGCCGTAACGAACCAAAGAGGCAGCAATATCATCTTCGCTGATATAAGGCATATCCGGTAATTGATTTGACTGCCATAACTCTTCTACATGTAGGCCTGCGGCTCGACCAAAAACAACCAAATCCAACAAAGAATTACCACCTAAACGATTAGCACCGTGCACTGAAACACAAGCACACTCACCGACAGCGTATAAACCTTCTACCACATGTTCTTCACCATTACTTTTGGTAATTACTTGTCCGTACATATTCGTCGGTATTCCACCCATACTGTAATGGCAGGTGGGAACAACGGGTATAGGTTCTAAAATAGGATCTACGCCAGCGAACTTCATAGAAAGCTCACGAATCCCTGGAAGACGTTTCATAATAAGATCCGCCCCCAAGTGATCCAACTTGAGTTTGACATGATCGATACCTTTAGGATCAAAACCTTTACCAGCACGAATCTCCAAAGCCATCGAACGAGCTACCACGTCGCGTGATGCCAAATCTTTAACGCGAGGCGCGTAACGTTCCATAAAACGCTCGCCGTCTTTGTTAATTAAATAGCCCCCTTCACCACGACAGCCTTCAGTTACCAAAGTACCAGCTCCAGCTATTCCGGTTGGATGGAATTGCCACATTTCCATATCCTGCAATGGGATACCCGCTCTTAAAGCCATCCCAAAGCCGTCGCCAGTATTAATGAATGCATTGGTTGTCGATTGGTAAATACGGCCAGCGCCACCAGTAGCAAGAATACAGACACGTGTTTGAAAGAACACAACTTCACCGGACTCAATATTCATTGCGGTAACACCGGCAATGTGTCCGTGAGAGTCTCTAACAAAATCAAGAGCATACCACTCACTAAACACGTGCGTTTTTGCCTTTAAATTTTGCTGATACAGAGTATGTAATAAGGCGTGGCCTGTTCTATCTGCCGCAGCACAAGTCCGAGCTGCTTGTTCGCCGCCAAAATTCTTTGACTGACCGCCGAATTGACGCTGATAAATTTTACCATTATCCATGCGTGAAAAAGGCAGGCCCATATGCTCTAACTCATAGACGGCTTCAGGTCCAGTTTTACACAGATACTCAATACAGTCCTGATCACCAATATAATCTGCTCCTTTAACGGTATCGTACATATGCCAACGCCAATCATCTTCATGAGCATTGCCAAGCGCCGAAGTAATTCCACCTTGAGCTGAAACAGTATGAGAACGAGTTGGAAATACTTTAGATAAGAGAGCGACCTTTAAACCGGAATTAGCCATCTGCAATGCTGCGCGCATTCCAGCGCCACCAGCACCAATAATTACTGCATCAAATGTGTTACGTGCAATTGCCATGCTCATTGTCCCCAAACGATCATTAAGCCCCAAATAAACTGACTAAGGAGCCATAAAACAACCACCAATTGTACTGATACGCGTATAGCAGTACAGTTGATATAATCTGTAGTTACTGTCCAAATACCTATCCAGGCATGCAATGAAAGTGCTAATAACCCAATTGCTGTTGCAATCTGGAACACATGATTGGCAAACAATTCATGCCATTGTGCAAAATTTAAATCAGGGTGTAAGAGTAAGAAAACAAATAAAAAAATGGTATACACTGCAAAATATACTGCAGTAGCTCGTTGAATCAACCAATCTTTTAACCCATTACCTGTTAAACTGGTGACATTATTTACCATATCCAAATTCCTAGAAAGAGTGTCAAAATAACAGAAAGAACGATAACAAAAAGAGCGCTGAGGCGTGCTGTCTTAAGATGCTCCCCAAACCCCATATCCATAATAAGATGCCTTATTCCAGCAAGTACATGGTAAAACATGGCGGCGCTAAAAGCCCATAATGCTAATTTATAATAAGGACTGTTTAACATGGATTTGGTCTGTGCAAAAACCTCTTCGGATTGCAAAGACTTTCCAAGAATAAATAACATAACGGGGAGCAGTATAAATAATACTAGCCCTGAAATCCTATGTAATATAGAAGCAATAGCCATAGGAGGAAATTTCAAACTACCTAAATCAAGATTAACCGGTCTTTTCTTGTTCACTATTTGTTTCTTCCTCATGAAAATGTTTTAAATAGAGCACCTTCCCAAATACAACTCGAATAAGTTCATTCTCATCACTATCCTTATGATGATTTTTTTACTCCAACCCTAACTTTATTGACACTCATTTTGCTAAAAACAACAAATCAGGTAGAGATAGTACAATTTAGAACAACTAAATTTCAATACGTGCCCGCGAAGTATAGCACTCTGTTTTTATCACGCAAAGTTAAGTCGTAAAGTAAAATGCATCCTCTTCTGGTCAATTATTAAAACCAGTACTATGATTAAATAAAATGATTATTTTGAGGTCGATATGCTGGTTAAAAGGCCGATTTACAATCAACAATTAAAATGTGTAGCCTTTGAAATTTTATCATATCAAAATTTAAAACTTAATGAGGAAGTAACCGATACTCTTTTTGAGCTCATTTATAACTCGGATACCCAGTTGCCTTTGTTTGTTCCCTTTGCTTTAAAAGCTGCTCTGGAGGAAGCCGATCCTCCGATGGATAATCCCATTATTTTAAAAATTCAGGCAGATGAAATTGAAACCACCTATTCCTTAACTGAATTGCAGGAATCCTTATTTTCAATAGCCTTGCTGATTAATACCCCCCAACAGCTAGCATGGTTAAATTTTGCCGAATACATTGCTCTTTCTGAGCAATTAATGAGTAGGGCGGATGTTACTAAAGTAGTCCAGTTCTCTAAAGCAAACAATCGTAAAGTAATCGCTTATAATCTTAATAAACCAATCAGTTTTGATAAATGTAAAGCAATGACAATGGATTATTATTGCGGTGATTTCTTATTTAAACCGCTGAAAAATGATTCGACCGATGTCGCTGCCAATAAGTTAAATCTGTTACATCTTATTCAAACACTGCAACATGAAGATTGTGATTTTAATGAAGTCTCCACGATAATCCAAAGCGATCCCTTGTTAAGTTTCCAACTCCTTAAAATAACAAACTCCCTGGAGTTCTCTGGTGGTCAGTCAATAGAGTCAATTGAGCAGGCAATTGCTCGTATTGGAATAATCCATTTAAAAAATTGGATTATGCTGTTATCTATGAAAAATATTTCTGATAAACCAATTGAAATACTAGAGTCAGGATTAATCAGAGCCCATATGGCTGAAGAGCTGGCCAAAACTACTCCCCAAGTGACGAGCCAAAGTGCCTATACGGCTGGATTGTTGTCTATCCTGGACTGTTTAATCAATAAACCAATGCCAGAATTAATAAGTCAAATTACGCTGACGGAGGAACTGAAAAATGCACTGACAAACAATACTGGTCCTCTTGGAGAGCTTCTGTCTTTAGTCGTTGCTTATGAAGAAGGGCACTGGGAAGATGTTTCAAAACATCATTTTAACGGGCAGGATTTAAGTAAATTATACATTGATAGCCTGAATTTTGTGGCCAAAACAATGCATAACTAATTAGTACGTGATATTGCGTGATTTTTAGATATAGGAATTCAAAATTTAAGAATCAGTTCGGGTCTATTAATATTTAATGCTATCGCTTTGTACTGTGACGTCCCGAGACTTGTTCGTGGGATCTAGGATATAATCTAGGATTTGCGCTTATTTCAAGATCTCTTGGATCCCGCGAACAAGTCATGGGACGTAGGTGCTAAGAGAAAATATTCAAAACAGGCTTGTTCTTCTAATCGTTACTCCAGGTATTTTGTCAACTAAGGCTTTAGAAGCACTACGCTCAGGATGAGAATTTTAATTGAAAAGGTAATCCAAATGATATTTTTTATAAGATACATCGGTGCACTGCTCTATGATACCATTACTGTATTAGCCCTACTTTTTATTTTAACAGGCATAATCGTTTTATTTAATCGTGGGCAGGCTGTTCCCCCAGAAACGCCCTGGTACCAATTCATTCTTGTCTGTGGAGCATTGCTTTATTATTACAGTTCTATGAAATTCGGCGGACAAACTTTAGGAATGAGAGCATGGCGACTTAAATTAGTCGGGCTGACTCAGCAAAGGCTATCAACACCACAAATTCTCGCCCGTATCCTGTGTTTCTTGCCGGCAATACTTATCGCCCCTTTTTACTTCACTGGGAACTACACCTTGTTGAATCGATGGACTAAGACAGATTTTATTATGAATGGCAGTGCTCTCAGGACAATCCCCTGAAAGCACTTCTCTTTGATTACCGCTTAATTCCCACTGAGCTGGAGTTAAATGACTGTTTGTAGCTATCACGCGGTGCTTCAGGAGGATAGCCGTACTTGCTCGCCATTCGTTTCACATTTTCTAAATAACGCTCGCCCCATTCACCCGGCTCAAAGTTAGTGACAACTACGTTATAACTTAAATTAATAATAGATTCAAAGGCCTTTCTTTGAGCAATTTCATGCCCTCCAAAGGCAACCTGAACCTCTGTCTCTTCACTTACCCCTCCAGATTGGAGGCGAGATATCAGGATACTAATCATTTTTTCTATAGTAAAAAATAATTTACACATCGACATTCCGGCACTCATCATGTCTTGGCTTTTAGACGTAGACAATTTGTTTCCAGAATCATGGATAGGATAAACAAACTCAACTTCGCTGTCAGATATCGATTCCGGCTCAATAATGATAGGTGGCGAAATTCTTTCTATGTGAGGTGATGAAATATAGAGATGAAAATCGGCCCAATGCCACCAAATTTGATAAACCCGCTCTATTATGGTTACAGGATTATTTAAATCCTCCTCTAACGTTAATTTACGAAGATCAAGAGAGATCTCTTTGATACCGGGTTTATTATCAATCTCGGGCTCTGCCATTTTCTTACCCAAATATAAAAGGTGATATTGCTATATTAGCTCAAATTTAATTGATGAGCACGAAGGATAGTTTTTTTAACGGTAAAAAATGCGTAAACATTAGTTACTTATAACAGAATTATTTTATTCAATCACCGATATTCGGCTTGGAGCAAGATATTGATAATACTCAGGTGGTTGGATGCGACATTTAAAACAGGTACTTTGGCAATTAGCCTTCTCTTGGCATTTTCGTATTGTTCCTTTGCTAACCCATAAATCCAGCATGGGTTGCAAAGCGGTCAGCTCCAAATGAAACTCTCGAGTTAATTGTTGGGTACTCACTACCCCTTCACGACAGATGTAATCACGTATTTGCAGCAGCACCTTGCCTCCTTAGGCTTTGCCCGCTATAAAAAAACAGAACCAGAACGAGGATCAAACCAAGTAACATGCTTATTATCCAAAGCCCACTGGACTGAGGATGTTCTAAAAATGTAGCCGCCTGATAAAAAACAACCGCAGCAATATAAGCGATAATAAAAGACCAAATGACTGAGATCCACATCAATTGCTTATTTGCTTCCTGACGAATCACAGCCATCGTTGACACGCAAGGAATATACAGAAGAACAAAGAGTAAATAGGCATAGGCCCCAATTTGACCATCAAACCGTTGAAACATTATTCCATATACCGATTGAGATAACTGGCTGTCTGCTGCACTGGCTACTACGGGATTCCATAAAGCCGAGCCCAATTGAGCCAAATTATGAGGAATGGACCACAAGGCGGCTTGAATACCCCCCAAAAAATCAAAGTGTGCTGCTGCGGCTTCGCCCAAATGACCGACTTGAGCATAGAGCGAATTTAAAGTACCCACAACAACTTCTTTAGCCAACATTCCAGTTAATAGCCCTACTGTTGCAGGCCAATTATCCTGATGAATTCCCATGGGAGCAAATAAAGGGGTAATCCATTGCCCCATTAAAGAAAGCAAAGATTGCTCACTGGCGTCGCCAGAATTAATCCCTCCCCCCAGCGTAATAGCATTCAATCCGCCCAGGATAACGCAAATCGGGATAATTAATTTTCCGGCTCGAAAAACAAAAAACTTCAATCGAAGCACTGTTTCTTTAAGCAAACGTTTGATTGCAGGCCTGTGATAAGCAGGCAACTCTAAAATTAAAGGTGAGGCATGACCTTTCAAAGTCGTCTTGCGTAAGAGAAAACCGGTGAATACAGCCATCAAAATACCAACAAGATATAAAGAAAACACCACATTTTGACCACCAGTCGGAAAAAATGCAGCAACAAATACCGCATAAATGGCCAAACGTGCACTACAGGACATGAAAGGACTCATCATCACAGTCAGTAGACGATCCCGTTCTGAGTCCAGAGTACGTGCGGCCATAATAGCCGGCACATTACATCCAAAACCAACAATCATCGGTACAAAGGATTTTCCAGGCAACCCCATGGCACGCATGGCCTTATCGACGACAAAGGCCGCTCTGGCCATATAGCCAGAAGTTTCCAGCAACGATAAAAAGAAAAACATGGCGGCAATAACAGGAATAAAAGTCAGGGTAGTATTGACCCCTTTGCCGACCCCATTTGCAATGATAGCAATTAACCAGTTAGGTGCGTGCCATTGTTGTAACAACCAGGCACTACCCTGGACAAAAACAGTGTCAGTACTGATGTCAAAAAAATCCTGGAATGCTCCACCAATGTTGATAGCGAACAAAAACATCAAATACATCATGGCGAAAAATATAGGAAGGGCCAAAAAACGGTGTAACACGATTCTGTCTAATTTTGCGGTAAAATGCTCACTGGCATCACTGTGTTTTTTCTGGACAACAGAAACAATCTGGTGAATTTTCTGATAACGAGCATCAGCTAATAAAACATCAATACTCAGCCCTGATTCAGATTGAGCTAAATCAATAGTTATGGATTCATCCGCAAGTAAAGAATCGCCTTCTGCCAGTCTACGGGAATAATAATAGGCAAGCGCCTTATTATAGCCTTTGTTGATTAATTGTTGTTCCAGATGGCTTAATGCGTGTTGAACAAGTGGTGCTACGGGAAGAACCAGCGGTGAAATTTCTTTGGGCAGCTTGACCAATGCCTGCTGAAGGGCTGGAATACCTATATTTTTATGTGCTTGAATTGGAATAACTGGGCAACCTAATTGTTTTTCTAATGCTTTGATATCAATAGATATACCGCGTTGTTGAGCGATGTCCATCATATTAAGTGCCACAATGACCGGCTTGCCAAGCTCTAAAATTTGACTGGTTAAATATAAATGTCGCTCGACATGACATGCATCTATAACATTAATAATGCAATCTGAGTCCATTGTCACAATGGACTGAGCTGCAATTTGCTCATCCTGGCTTAAACCTTTAGCATTAGCGACCAGGGAATACACCCCCGGCAAATCGGTTATACCAATGACTTGTCCATTAAAAGACAGCTCACCTGTCTTCTGCTCAACCGTGACTCCTGGCCAATTTCCCACGCGCTGATTATCGCCAGTTAACGCATTAAATAGAGTCGTCTTACCACAATTAGGATTGCCTATTAATAACACATGAGTCATACACGCTCCAATACTAATTGACTCGCTTCTTCTTTGCGTAAAGTTAAAGAGGTACCTCTGACTTCAATTTGTACCGGACAACCTAAAGGGGCAACTCGCACTACGGAAAACTCTACGCCACGAGTAACTCCCAAAGATAAAAGTCTACGTCTGTATTGCGCCTCGGTAGAACCAAAATCAACCAGACGTACCCGATCGCCTCGTACTAACTCTTTAATTTGCATGATGTAACACACTATTATTAAATCAATTGATATTAACACAAATGCTATCGAGAATCATTCTCAATTAAGCAAAAAAATAAACATTTTTTCCCAAAACTGCCTCAGACTGCAGCCATCAAGGATGTAGCCTGGGTGAAGGCGCGGCCGTAACCCGGGTTCGAAACCTGATTCAAGCCTTTATCCCGGATTACGCTTCGCTCCATCCAGGCTACATATTATTTTAAGTTGACGCCATTAACTGTTCACAGGGTAAATGTCGTTGCGAACGAAGTGAACGTTCGCAGACGACTATTTTGGTTATGTCATTTTAATAAATTACATGCAGAGATAAAACCTGTTCTTCTTGGAATTACAAAAATACGAGTCCTCATGCTATATCCTCTACTATTCGACGTGGATGGCGACTGAGGTAATCAACGGATTGCATTTCGGTTAAACGACTTAGGGTTCGTTTAAAAGTTTCTTTCATCTCACCCTTAACATACAGCTCGTCAAGAGGAACCGCGGCAGAAATAATAATATTAATTCCCCTATCGTACATGACATCAATCAAATGAATGAACATAATGGTTTGTGCTGTATGTCCCTCAGTTAAACGAGGTATACCACTAACAAATACACTATCAAATTTATCCGCTATTTCTAAATAGTCTAATTGACTGCGCGGCAGGTTACAAAGAACATCAAAACCAAACCAAATGGATTTCTCATCCCGGCGAATATAAGGAATATCACGATTTTGGATGGTGATGGTTCCATTTTCCTTTACCTCTTTAGCCAAAAGGACAAATTGTTGTTCCATTGTTTTTGCACTGACTTCATTTAAAGGATATAAATAGGCGTCTAATAAGGGTTGTCGCCCTATACGATAATCTCGATTTTCATGCAGTAAAAGTACCTCACAATTATTTTTAATTATTGCAATGGCAGGCAAAAACCGGGCACGCTGCACACCATTTAAATACAAATCATCCGGTTTAGTATTAGAGGAAATGACTAATATAACCCCCTGAGCATGCAAAGCTTGTAACAATTCGGCCAAAATCATCGCATAAGCTACATCATGAACTAAAAATTCATCAAAACATAATAATCGAGTTGATTTGGCAATATCTTTTGCAATTTGCTTCAATGGATCTTTTTGTCCCTGTAATCGTCTTAACTGAGCATCAATTTGCTGCATAAAATGATGAAAATGAAAGCGGGCTTTTTGCTTTTCCTCGACGTGCTGATAAAACAAATCAACTAAGTACGTTTTTCCAACACCGACTGGGCCATACAGATACAAACCTTTAATTGAATTGCGCCTCCCCCAATGAAACCAAGAAGGTTTAGGCTTTTTTAACTCATCAGCAAGCCTTTGCATGTGCCCCAATACTTCTCTTTGTAAGGGATCATTATCAATATCATTACGCTGAATAGCTGCTTCATATTGGGCTAACAAAATCATAACGAAGGAACCTGCCTATGCATGTATTCCATTAGTTGCGTTTTAAGTTCCACCAATTTCCCGTGAAAAAAATGTCCTGTCTCAGCAAACTCAATCACTGGTAATACAGGAGAAGACTGCCTGGCAAAATCAATGACTAGAGAATGAGGCACCACTTCGTCAGCATCCCCCTGAATGATGAGCCAGGGATGTGGGGCGGGATTAAACTCCCTGTAATCATAATGATGGACTGGTGGTGCAATAGTAATTAATAGAGCATTCTCAAATTGCGCAGCTGTCCTGTAAGCAACATAAGACCCAAAAGAAAATCCGGCCAATACAGGTCTCAGATCTGGTTGTTCTTTTCGCCATTCGTTAACCAGGGCGATCATATCCTCACTTTCACCGATGCCGTCATTGTAAGATCCTGCAGACTGACCAACACCGCGAAAATTAAAGCGTAACGAAGGAATACCTAATTCCTTAAAGGCCCGCGCCATAGTAGTCACGACTTTATTATTCATTGTTCCACCCTGTAAGGAGTGGGGATGACCTAGAAAAGCGACAAAGGTATTATTTACGTGCTCGGGAACCGTTAACACCGCTTCCAGTTGCCCCGAAAAACCTTGAAGAAATAAGGGATGCTCGCCAGGACTAGCTAATTTTTCAATGAAACTCATAAAAAACCTGTTATTATAAAATACATAAATAATAACCCAGATTTCAAGTCGATATAACTAGAGATTTAGGATATTGCGATTGTACTTCCTCTCATGTCACGAAAAAGCGTACATAGGGCGTCTTATTGGCACCTGAGTTATTAGAGCTGTTAGCTCTCCTGGCGATATTATAGAGGTATATGCTGTATGCACCAACATCGTTTTTTGAGTGCTCAGTAAAATAAGGATAAGTAAAATGAATGAACTAAAAGAGACTCAAAAAGAACTCATAGAAATACCCCCCACAGCCAAATCCAGACGTTTTATTCTCCTTATAGCTATTCCTTCAATTTTTGTAGTAATCGCCGCCATCTTATATCTTATGGGCGGTCGTTATGTTGAAACAGACAACGCATATATTAAAGCGGATAAAGTACCTATCAGTTCGCAGGTTTCAGGTGTTATTAAAGAAATTCTGGTTCAGGAAAATCAATCAGTAAACAAAAATCAAATTCTATTTCGTCTTGATCCGCAACCCTTTCAAGTAGCATTGGCCAAAGCTGAATCACAATTGGCTCAAGCGAGAATAAACATTCTGGCAATGAAATCCAGCTATCGTGAAAAACAAGCGGAAATCGCCTTGGCACGAACCAAATATGCTTTTTCTTTACGCAACAAAAAACGCCAGTCGGATCTCGCGGCAAAACATTTTGCCTCTGTATCCAATCTCGATGATGCCCAAGAAGGAGCGGAAATTGCAGCGCAACAATTAGTAACAGTGGGACATGATTTACAGCGTTTAGCGGATTCGCTCGCCGGAGGCGTGGATGAACCTGTTGAGCAGCATCCCAGTTATTTGATCGCAAAAGCAGAACTGGATCAAGCCAAACTGGATCTCGCTCATACAGAAATAAGAGCCCCTATGTCCGGCTTCATTAATTCGCCTCCTAAACCTGGCCAATACATCCCGGCAGGCACCATTACCATGACTCTAGTTGCTAATGACCATCCCTGGGTTGAGGCTAATTTTACTGAAAAAGAACTTGCTAATATCCGTCCAGGACAACAGGTTATTGCAACGGTGGATATATATCCAGGCAAAAAATGGAAAGGGATTGTTGAAAGTTTAAGCCCTGCTACAGGCTCAGAATTCTCCATTATTCCTGCTCAAAATGCTACCGGAAACTGGGTTAAAATCGCACAAAGAATAGCCGTTCGAATTAAATTAATTGCAGAACCGGATAGCCCTCAACTTCGTTCAGGATTAAGCTCTTGGGTAAAAATAGACACCAAATCACTGCAAAACGCAACGAAAAAGACATCTTGAGCAGATTGCCATGTCTAAACTTTTAGAGAGCAATCAAACCCAAAATAGTTCGCGAAGACTATTTATAACCCTTTCGGTAATGCTTGCAACGATTATGCAGGCATTGGATACCACTATAGCCAACGTGGCCTTGCCCTATATGCAAGGAGGAATGGGCGCTACTCAGGAACAAATTTCCTGGGTACTGACTTCTTATATTGTTGCCGCCGCTATATTTATGCCTATGACCGGATTCTTGGGTAATCGATTTGGGCGTAAACGCCTGTTTATCTGGTCGGTGGTGGGATTTACTATAGCATCCATGCTTTGTGGCGCAGCTCAAAGCTTACCCCAAATTGTCATTTTTCGTTTGCTCCAGGGGATTTTTGGAGCCAGTCTGGTTCCTATGTCACAGTCTGTATTATTGGATACTTACCCCCCCGAAAAACATGGTGCAGCTATGGCAATCTGGGGCATGGGGGTCATGGTAGGTCCAATTTTAGGTCCATCTCTCGGAGGATGGCTCACTGAATATTACAGCTGGCGGTGGGTATTTTACATTAATTTACCTCTAGGATTACTTGCCTGGCTTGGTTTGGCTTCTTTTCTGGAAGAAAACGTCCTGGAACATGAAAGACACTTTGATTTAATGGGTTTTGCATTTTTAAGCATTGCTATAGGCTCCTTACAATTATTTCTAGATAGAGGAGAGTCCCTTGATTGGTTGAATAGCAATGAAATTATCGTTGAAGGGATGCTCGCAATACTCTGCCTCTATTTATTTATCGCTCATATAGTCACTTCACGCCAGCCATTCCTTGATCCGGGCATGTTTAAAGATCGCAATTTCACGGTGGGCCTTATTTTTATTTTTATTATCGGTATTATTCTCTTGGCCACAATGGCATTGCTCCCTCCCTTTTTACAAGGCTTAATGGGCTATCCAGTGATTGATATCGGTTTGGTACTTGCTCCACGAGGAATAGGGACGATGATGGCGATGATGATTGTTGGCAAACTGTCTGGCAAATTAGATACGCGCTATCAAATCTTTTTGGGTTTAATCCTGACCAGTTACTCTTTATGGCTTATGACTTTATTTAATACGGATATTAGTAGTTATGACATCGTGTATACCGGGATGATCCAGGGTTTTGGTTTGGGTTTTATTTTTGTTCCTTTATCCACCGTAACTTTCGCTACCTTACCCGCACAATATCGTAACGACGGCACCCCCCTATTCAGTCTGTTAAGAAATATAGGAAGCAGCATTGGTATTTCTGTGGTCATGACTAAATTAGCGCAAAATCTCCAGGCCAACCATGAAGCGTTTACCGCGTTTATTACGCCATTTAATCTCAGTTTGCGACAGGCAACCGAATCAGGAGTCATGAATATTACATCAACACCAGGACTTACCGCTCTCAATGCAGAAGTGACGCGTCAAGCGGCAATCCTTGCCTATTTACAGGATTTTCGTTTTATGATGTGGTTAGTCATTGCTGCCCTCCCGCTGCTCTTATTCTTGAAAGCCCCGGTTAAAAATTCAAATAAAGCAGCTCCGACTCAAATACCGGAATTTGAAGGATAACTTAATTGTCGAAAAAATTGTTTTAATTTAGTGAGAGGTCGCCAAAATATAATAAGTTTTTTCCAGACTTAGACAATAGACATTTTGCCATAGCCCCTAATAAATCCTTAATCTATATTTATTACAATTCTTTCTCTGCAACTGTAATGGAGAAACTATATCAATGGGAAAAATTAGAAAGGTTGTTATTCTTGCTAACGGAACGGTCTCAATAACACAGAATAAACCAAGTCAAGCAGGCAGTTTCGGATTTTTTAGTCTTAGTAAAGTAGCAGCATGGTTGATGCATGATCCAAGTAATTTTATTAATCAATTAGCGGAACATTGCAAAGAAAAAAACATGCTTATTCTTGATGGCCCAGGAACAGACATTACTACTCCTGATGGATCGCTATTAAAATCAATAGGTGCCCTGATCGATGGACATATTGGTAATGGTGGTCTTAATGCTAATTTTGAAAAAATAAAACAGTTTTTAGAAGAGCATTCCAAACAAGCGGTAGAAGCAGAAGAAACGTTGATCATTTGCGCTGTTGGCTGGAGCCGGGGTGGGTTTGTTTTGAGTCAAATAAGGGAATGGATTGAACAAAAATCAGCACAAGGAGCCATTAGAGTACACATGGCGAATTTGCATTGTATTGATTCAGTAGTAGGTGGCCCTACGGACAGACTGCGCTATCTCTTCAGGGAAGAGGGAGATGACCAAAAAGCGCCAGTTAATATAAAAGTACATAATTATTTATCAAATACGGGCAATCTCAATCTATGGGCCTATATTCTCCGGTATCTTCCTGAAAAATATCAGATAAATTTGCCATTCTTTAGTGCGGTTATCGATAAGACTCAAAATATAACCTACTCTATTAGTGGAAAAGAATACACGCACAGTTCAACTAACTGGCTATTTCCTGCAACTCATGAAGCACTGGTAGGAAAGCCGCAAAATCAAGTTGATCAATGGGCCGGAGATATTGTTCTAGCTGATATTGTTCGTAATTTCCTAGATCTTTCCTTTTCTCTGGATGAGGACTGGGCGAAAGAAGCGATAAAAAAAGGGAAAGTTGGATTAGAACAGTTACGTCAAAGCAACATTTCCTTGGTGAGTTATAGAAAATATTTAGATTTTGCTAAAGTGACAACCACCTTTTTTGGCAGGAAACCAACAGAAGACGATAAGATTAATTCATTTTTAGATATGGGGGATTTTCCCCTTGAACCCAAATTTGATGCAAAGGCAAAGTTATGAGCTCTTTTTGCAAAAAATTCCCATTGTCTCTAATTAATGAATCAAAAGGTAGGAGAAAGGAAAGAGTAACGTGGCTATCCCAGATAGCCTCAACTCAGGCAAGTAAATTGTTGTTGGAATATATTCACCTCTATCCTATTTAATTATATGATGTCAGGTGACGCGTTGACCTTCATTAGGCAGCGACTTTACTTAAACTATTGGAGGACTTGATCTATGAGACAGGTACCTGAATTGCTACTTCCTTTCTTCGTCCATTTTCGTTTTCTCCAATTAAGGAGAAGTGTATGAAAATTCAGGATTTTAAAAGAAAAAAACAAGAACATCATAAAATTTCCATGATAACCTGTTACGATTATCCGTCAGCATGTATTGTTGCCGAATCGAACATTGATTGTGTTTTGGTCGGGGACTCAGTAGCCATGGCGGTGCACGGGCATGAAACCACCATTATGGCTACTATAGACATGATGGTCCTTCATACGCAGGCGGTTGCACGAGGATTAAAACAACAATTTTTAATCAGTGACCTGCCCTTTTTAAGCCATAAAATCTCTCACACTCATACCATTGAGCAAGTTAAGTGCTTGTTACAAGCCGGAGCACAGGCAGTCAAGATTGAAGGGGCAGATACCGATACATGTCAAACGATTACCCATTTAGTAAAAGCTGGAGTACCAGTAATGGGCCATATAGGATTAACCCCTCAATCCATTCATCAATTGGGTGGTTATAAAGTGCAAGGAAAAAATCAAGAGCAAGCAGACAGTTTATTGCAACAAGCTCGGGATTTAGAACAGGCGGGTTGTTTTGCTTTAGTTATTGAATGTGTACCACAACATTTAGCAAATACCATAACAAACGCATTAACCATCCCAACTATAGGAATTGGTGCCGGCTCTGATACCGATGGCCAAGTGCTTGTTTGGCACGATATGTTGGGTTTGCAAACTTCATTTAATCCCAAATTTGTAAAACGATACGCCAATGGAAAAGACCTTTTTGTCGATGCCTTAAATACTTACGTGCAACAAGTACAACAAGAACACTTCCCTACAGCTGAATATGCTTTTTAAGAAGAGATACTAATGCAAATTATTTCTAACCTGAATGATTGGGTAAGCTTACGTAATAGCTTACCCAATGACCGCACCTTAGGCTTTGTTCCAACTATGGGTAATTTACATGCTGGACATGCTTCTTTATTTTTAACCAGTAGTAAGGAGAATGACTACACCATTGCCAGTTTATTTATTAACCCGACTCAATTTAATAAACCAGATGACTTTACTCATTATCCGCGAACTCTAGAGGCAGATATCGAACTGATGGCCAATTCCGGGGTAAATTTTTGCATTCTTCCCACGGAGCAAGAGATTTACGCCGATGGGTACACTTATCAAATTCAGGAAAATCGCCTCTGCCAATTAATGGAAGGCCAATACAGACCAGGACATTTTAATGGCGTATTAACTGTTGTGATGAAACTGCTTAATTTAACTCGCCCACACAGAGCTTATTTTGGTGAAAAAGATTATCAACAGTATTTGTTAATCAAGGGAATGGTTAAAGCACTGTTTATGAATGTAGAGATAAAATCTTGCCCTACCATTCGTGAAGCCAGTGGTTTGGCATATAGCTCACGAAATAATCGGCTGAATGAGGAACAACGAATACTTGCAAATCAATTTGCAAATATGTTCCATCAGAACAAGCCTTGTGCCATGATAATTGAAGAGCTAACTGCCGCGGGTATTTCGGTAGAATATATTGAAGAATATCAAAACCGCAGATTTGCTGCAGTAACGATAGGTGACATTCGTTTAATTGATAATTATTTATTATCCTAGGGGTTAAGCTGCTTTCCGTCATCTCGAGGAATTTGCGACGAGGAATCTCCTGAAACAGGCATGAGCCACACTTGGGAGATCCTTCGCTTCGCTCTGGATGACGTGGCAGTGAGCCTGAGAGAGGCACTGCCATTGACTTAAGCTGCTTTCCGTCATCCCGAGGAGCTTGCGACGAGGGATCTCCTGAAACAGGCATGAGCCACATTTGGAAGGTCCTTCGCGTCGCTCTGGGTGACGTGGCAGTGAGCCTGAG
>NZ_JAJKBJ010000020.1 GCF_023618015.1 Legionella maioricensis | reverse complement strand
GGGCACTGCCATTGACTTAAGCGGCTTTCCGTCATCCCGAGGAGCTTGCGACGAGGAATCTCCTGAAATAGGCATGAGCCACATTTGGGAGGTCCTTCGCGTCGCTCAGGATGACTTGCCTCAATCAATAGCACCGTTAACTGATCACTTTATTCAGGATGAATATGATTCAAACCAATTGGTATGTAATTACAGGGGGCCCCTCTTCAGGGAAAACGACTTTAATAAACCAATTAGCAGCAGCAGGTTATTCCATTGCCCCGGAGGTTGCCAGAGAATATATTGAGAAATTATTAGCAAATAATCATACTTTAGCTGATATACGCCGAGACACTCATCAATTACAGCGCGCAATTCTTGCCTTCGCCCTTAAACGAGAAAGACATCTGAAGTCAGACCAATTAATTTTTTTCGATAGAGGAACAGCAGACAGCCTGGGTTATTTTCATTATTATAATTTAGACTCCGCTCGAGTGACCCAAGTTTTTCATCAGACAAGGTATAAAAAAATTTTTTACTGTCATCAATTGCCTATAGAATACGATGCCGTTCGCGTTGAAGATAATTTAAGTGCAAAAAAGATAGGAGAGCTGATCTATGACGCTTATATTAAGCTTGACTATCAACTGATAGAGCTACCAGCAATTCCGGTGGAGCAACGAATGGAAATCCTCTTATCTCACATCCAGTCTGATTTAAAACAAGAATCTTAGCAGTGACTGAGATTTAATCCATTTTCCCCCAAGTCTTAACATGATGCAGCCCGTAGTATGCTTCGCTAATACGGGCTACATTTGACTTTATAAAAACTCAGGTACGACTTCTTCGGAGCCGACAGCAGCAGTGACCGATTGCTGTGTTGGGTGGAGATTATTTGTTACTGAGGTGGATTGAGCGGGAATGCCTGCCCATTCGGTATTAGAAGGAAGACGCTCGCCTTTCATTAGTAATGAAAGACTTCCTAGCGTTGCGTTCTCCTCCATCAACGTATTATAAAGAACGATAGATGCCACCCCTACATTGCATCCTGAACTAATCGTTACATTGGAGACTTTAAATATTCGGTCTTCATAAAGATGGGTTTGTAATGTGGCGTCAGAATTAAGACATACATCGTCACCGATACTGATTAAATCAAATTCGGAAAATAGGGAAGTATCTGAAAAAACTCGTTTTCCAACCTTAGTACCCAATAATCGATGAAGCCATAGGGCAAAAGGGGTTCCTGCAGTAATTCCAACTAAATAGACCACCATAAAACAAGCATATGAAAATTCAACAATATCATTTTTCCAAATAAAAACATCCCATATAGGTTTTGTTAATGGCTTTAACCGACCTAACATCAGCCATTTCAGAGCCACCAGCACCCCGACCAGCCCACAAATAATAAAAAGCTCAGCCACCGGTAAAACAAGAGCCGTGATTAACCATGAAAACTTACTTAACATGAAGTCCATCACATAAAATAAATTAAACAAAAGTATTAATGAAAATGCAGTCGGTATCAGAATCCTTACAAATTCTATTGCTAATCTAGCGCAGTAGAGTTTCTTGGATGGATTGAAAGTTTCTTGCTCTGAATACCCAACAAATAATTCGCGTTTTGGTAAAAAAACAGCAGGAGACCCCAGCCAGGCCGTATTTGCATCGGCGGCTTTGTTACCCTCTGGAGTAATAGAAAGAGAACCTAATAATCCTCCATCACCAATCGATTTGCCTCCTGGCAAGAAACTCGTATTACCCAGAAATGCTTTTTTACCTATAGATACAGGGGCAAAAGTAATTGAATTATGATGTACAGCGGGCCACGCTATGGCAACATCGCTGGCAATAAAACCGCCTTCATCAACGGTCACCAACTCAGGAATAAACTGAGTGGTTTCGCCAATTTCTACTTTCTTGCCAAATTTTGCCCCAAGTAAACGCCAAAACATGGGCAAATACAGAGAGTCAGCCATTACCGATATGGCCTCGGTATCCAACATTTTAGTGATAATCCAGAACCGGAGATAATAAAAACTCCTTATTGGATACTGCCCTGGTTTGACCCGATCCATAATTAACTTTTTGCAGACAAAAACACCCAGATAATGAAGAAGCAAACAAAGAATAGCGGCAACGGGAGCTGCAAAAAATATGGTTATTAAATAACTAGTATTATCATAGAAATAATTAATCAGAGAGATCCCTGGTAAATAACATAAACTCACCATCACCATCAAAAATACCATGCCCAGATAATGCAAGATGCCAAAGGTGGTATTTTCCAGCAGGGAAGACTCTTCTATTTTTATTTTTTGTCGGGTTACGTGATCAGCAGGAAGATTACAATTTACAGCTGGAGATCCGGCAAAATAGGAGCCTTGGGGAATGAGATTATTATCAGGCAACATGGACATATCTTCTAATATGGCATTATTTTCAATCTGGGTGTTTAGGCCAATTACCGTGCGCGATCCAATGTATGAGTTATCCCCTAAATTTATAGAACCAATTTTCAGCCAACCATCCTCAACTTTATAGCCATGCAGTTTTGCCTCAGTACCAACGGAGCAATTGTCACCTACAGTCAACAAATCATGGGTAAAAACCATCATCGTTCCTATATGGGAATTTTTTCCAATTTTTGCCCCCAAGAGACGATAATATAAGGCAATCAGTGGGGTGCCGGCTAAATATTTATTTAAAAATAACCCGCGTAACAATTGATGGACTAACCACCAGCGAAAATAAAACCATCCCCACAGAGGATATTGCCCCGGTTTTACTCGCCCTAATAGTATCCATTTAAGGCCAATGGGAATAAACATGGCAATAATAGGAAGAAACAAAAACATAGCCAGAAAGCTTAGCTGTGACTCTCTTGAAATGAATGAAGATTCAGACGCATTCAACGTATAAAGTAAAAAAACCGCAATTAATTGCCATGTGCCTAATGCATACTGCAACAAAACCCCAAACAATTGCGCAATCCCACATAAGGTATATTTCCACTGTGGTGCTCTATATTTTTCTTTGACCGAATCTTCTTTTTCTTGCTGAGCATCCGCATTTGAATTGCTAAATTTTTCGGCAATCTGGGCAATCGCTGGATTTTTATATAAATCCAAAATGGATATATTTTTTAATTTGGGAATTTGACGTAAATTGGAAATAACTTTAGCAGCAAGTAAAGAGTGTCCGCCTAAATCATAGAAAAAATCAGCATCAGTGGAAATAGGGCCAAAACCCAATACTTTTTCCCAAACGAGAGTAATTTCCTGTTCTAATTCGGTGACAGGTGCTTGATATGCCTTTTGAGGTTTAACTTGGGTGGGTTTAGGCAATTCCTTTCTATTGACTTTGCCGCTGGATAAAAGCGGAAACGACGTTAAAATTTCCACAATCGCGGGAATCATGTAATCAGGTAAATTGGCTCTTAGATAAGCTCTAAACTCATCCAGATTGAATGTATCGTTTTGCTCTAAAAGTAAATAGGCAACGAGTATGGGCTGATCTAGGGATTGCAAAGAAACTACTGCCTGAGTAATTCCTGAATACTCCATTATTATTGCTTCTATTTCGTTTAATTCAATACGAAATCCGCGTAACTTAATTTGATCGTCTACGCGACCAGCGAAATGTAGATCACCATTAGCATCTTTTAGAGCCAAATCGCCAGTTCTATATAAACGCTGAGAGTTATTCGCCGGATTCCATACAAATTTTTCGGAAGTGCTTTCGGGTCTGTTGACATAACCACGAGCCAGCGCGGGGCCAGCAATGCATAGCTCCCCCTCTTCTCCATTTTTTACTTCCTGTAATTGTTCATCCATTATGAATACTTCATAACCCGCTAAAGGTTTTCCTATGGTGATTTCTTTACCCGGCTCACACTCTGAGTAGGTAGCAATCACCGTTGCTTCAGTAGGTCCGTAGGTATTCATAATTCTAAGGCCAGATCTACTCCAACGTTTGACCAGACTGGACGGGCAGGTCTCGCCCCCTAAAATCAACAATCGCAAATCAGGCAAGGGGCCTTCTAAAGTAGACAGTAAAGTAGGCACGGTTGAATAAACAGTGACTTGATGATGTTTTAAAAATGAAATGAGCCCGAGACCTGAACGTACTTCTTTTGCAGTGCATGCAATAAGTGCAGCTCCATTGGCAAAAGCCATCCATAATTCTTCTAAAGAGGCGTCGAAGGCCAAAGAAAACCCTTGATAGACCCTGTCTTGTTCACTCATTTCATAAAGAGTACTCGCCACTGTCACGTAATGACATATACTTCTATGGGTTATCTCCACACCTTTGGGCTTACCTGTTGAACCCGAAGTGTAAATAATGTAACACAAATTATCATGGTCTTGTTCACTTTGGGATGTACTTACCCGGCTGGTAGACTGAGTTGAAATCGTTTCACTAATTTCATCTAAAACAAAAACGGTTGGCCATGTCAGGTTTTTTTGTTTTAATTGATAAGATGAGGTCAAAACTGCGCTAAAAGCTAAATCAGCAAGGATATAATTGATGCGTTCATCAGGGTAGTCTGTTTCTATAGGCACGTAAGCAGCACCTATTTTTAATACTGCCAAAATAGCAACGTAACATTCGATGGAGCGCTCCAAAAGAATACCAACGATACTCCCTTTGGTTATATTTTGCTGATGTAAATAATGCGCTAATTGATTAGAACGATTTTCTAACTCTTGATAAGAAACAAAAGCATTATCACACACTAATGCTATATTGCTTGGATAATTTTTGACTGATTCTTCAAAAAAATGATGAAGTTGCATAGAATTTTTACCGGTTAAAGCATCCATATTAGTTTACTCCTACACCTATCCACTGCCCTTCCATAATAAATTGATTTAATGCACATTTTTTAAAGAAATAGACTAAAGCGCATAATTAATTATAGCGTACTCAGCGATACTAGTAAGAGATTTATACAAGAAGAAGAAAGGCGAACGTCATTGCATCCAATAAATTTTCATTGAATGTAATGAAGCTCTACCTTTCAAACAACGGTATGGTTGACATATTAATACTTGGCGTCGTTCTATTCAACTTTTTTGCCAAGTTCTGGCAATTATTTTACTTTTTGGTGGTACATTGTTATTGCCGCGGCAATAACGGCGGCTTTATGTTGTGGTAACGACTTATTGGAGTATTTCAACCATTCTGGATGAGCATCAACCAACCCCGTAGTGAAAAAACCCTGCTGGAATTCTTCTGATTGAATCATTTCCAAATAATAAGGAATGGTGGTCTTAACCCCGAACATACGCATTTCATCCAAGGCACGACGTGCTCGGCGTAATACAGAAGGCCAATCCAGAGCCCAAACGGTTAATTTCGCACATAAAGAATCATAATCAGGGGGAATATTATAACCAGTATAAATTGCACTATCGGTGCGGACTCCAGGTCCTCCAGGGGCATAATAGCGTGTAATCCGGCCAAAACTGGGTAAAAAATCATTTTGTGGATCTTCAGCATTAATACGAAATTCAATGGCATAGCCATTACGCGTAATTTGCTCCTGAGTCATGGCAAGACGTTCACCAGCTGCGATTCGTATTTGCTGTTGTACAATATCAATCCCAGTGATTTGCTCTGTTACCGGGTGCTCAACTTGTAATCTCGTATTCATCTCCATAAAATACGGACGATTTTGTTCATCCAATATAAACTCAACTGTGCCAGCATTAGTATATCCTACTTCCTTGGCGACCTTTACGGCATAAGCATAAAGCTGCTCGCGAATGCCATTATCCAGACATGGGGATGGGGCAATTTCAACTAATTTTTGATGGCGTCGTTGAACGGAGCAATCACGCTCAAAAAGATGGAGTATGCTGCCGAAATGATCGCCTAGAATTTGAACCTCTATGTGGCGTGGGTTAGTAATAAACCGCTCCATATAGACATGAGCATCCCCAAAAGACTTCTGAGCCTCCGATTGGACACGATCAAATTGTTGCCTGACTTGGCCTGCATCGTGACACAATCTTATCCCTCGCCCACCGCCACCAAAAGTGGCTTTGAGCATCACCGGATAGCCCAGGGTTTCAGCACAAGCCACAGCATCTTCTGCCGTATCCAAATTACCGTCACTTCCGGGAATGGTAGGAATTCCTGCTTTACGCGCAGCTTCTCGTGCTGCAATTTTCGACCCCATAGTCGTGATCACTGAGGATGATGGGCCAATAAATACAATACCGGCTCTTTCACAGGCTACAGCAAATTCGGCATTTTCAGATAGAAATCCATAGCCAGGATGAATGGCCTCACATCCGGTTGCCCGAGCGCACTCTATTATTCGTTGCCCATTAAGATATGCCTCAAGCGGTTTTTTACTCAAACAATGAGAGTGTGATGCTCTTTTCACATGAAGGGAAAATTGATCCGCCTCACTATGAATAGCAACAGGAGCAATACCCATTTCCTTGCAAGCGCGAACGATACGCAAGGCGATTTCACCACGATTGGCAACGAGAATTTTTTTAAACATTGAATCCCTTAAAAAATCTCTTGTAAAAAATGGGTCATCGCTAACCAAGAGCGTTGCGCTGCAATCTTATTATAAAATATTCCTAAATCAGCATCATGAGCCAGTGGATTAGTAAATCCGTGCTGCACGTTTCCATACATATGCACTTGCCAATCCACCTCGGCCTCCGTCATTTCCTGACAAAATACATTAACCAGATCAGGTTTAACCATAGGATCATCATAACCATGCAAAACCAGAACTTTAGCCTTAATTTTTTTAGGCTGAAGGTGCTCCGGTTTACCTAACAATCCATGAAAACTGACGGCTCCTTTAATGTCTGCTCCTGAACGAGCCAAATCCAGTGCGCACAGCCCACCAAAACAAAAACCAATCACTGCAACCCGATTTTTATCTACCTCAGGCCTGGTAATCAGGGCATCAAAAGCGGCATTAATTCTAATTTGTAACTTCTCGCGATCATGAACCAAAGGCTCTATAAGCGCCTGTTTTTCATCAATAGTGGTTCCAACACGCCCTTCACCAAACATATCTAAAGCAAAACCCACATATCCCATCTCTGCAAGCAACTGTGCTTTTTCACAGGCAAACTCATTTCGCCCGCTCCAATCATGGGCCACGATAACAGCAGGACGAGGTTTATTAATCGTATCCTCATAAGCTAAAAAGCCGTGTAATTCCTGTTTGCCATCGTGGTAAATATAATTTGATGTATGCATAAAAAATCCCTGTTATTAACTATTAAAACTAGTCTAGGTTAATCATTTCAAATGTCCAGTAATTTAACCTGAATCTCATCATCGAATCCACTTAAAAGTAACCTCCCACTAAGCCCTGAAGAACCATCTTCTCCAGCGTGACAGATCTCCAAATGCAGACGCAACTCGCTGAATTTTACCGACGTGGCACTACTTTTCCCTGAAAAGGGTTATCAAAGAAAACATAAAATCGGAACATTAAAATCATCGCTATAATTTAGTCTTTAAATTTGGCTTAAAATAAAAATTTTGGTCTAAACTAAAAGTAAACTGTAAGGAATATCATCATGAGGGCTGATTCAATCACTTATCTGCGAGATCTATTACACGCTCAATTGTGCTATCAGTTTTTTATTACTCCGATTCATCTGCCAATAGAAAAAAAATACCGTGACTTTGCCAAAATGGCTTGTGAGTTTATGGAGGCCAAACGCAGCGAGGTCATTCATCATGATACCCCGCGCCATCATGTGTTACATCGCTTTATTCCACCACATCATACTAATGCTAAAAAGGTTCTTATTACTCACGGATGGATATCACGGGCTGCTTATATGGTTAAGTTGATCAAGTCCCTTCATCAACAAGGTTATGATGTTTATGCTCTGGATTTCCCAGCACATGGAGAATCGAAAGGCCTACAACTTCCCTGGCCAGATGCCGTTACTATTTTAAAAGAAATCATCAATCAGCATGGCCCATTCTATGGCGTTATAGGACACTCCTTCGGCGGTTCGATGTTATTAAATACTCTGAATTTAGCAGGTCAACTTCCTGAATGGCAATTAAACAATAAACCTGAGCGTGCGGTATTAATCGCTTCGCCCACCCACATGCGCAGTCCAGTTAATAGCATAGCCAGACGTTTTAAATTGAGTGGGCATGGTTATTTACAACTACGTCAGTTGATTCGTCAACAAGCAGAAATAGACCTGAATCTGATTCGTTTACGCCACTTTATTAGCCAGACACCGGATACACCTTTTTTATGTATTCATGGAGAACAAGACAGCACTATTGATCCTAAAGAATCAATTGTTTTTTGCAAGGAATATAAAAACGCCAACCTATCCTTATTACCAGAAGCGGATCATGTTAGCGTTTTAATGGATAATCGAGTAGAAAAACTGGTCTGTGAGTTTTTAGAAAATTAACCTTCCATGTACTGGCGTATTTTTTTCATAGCGTTCTTTTCAAGTTGTCTTACTCGTTCAGCAGACACGCCATACTTTTCTGCCAGATCATGAAGAGTTAATTTCTCTTCGGCTAACCAACGCTGCTGTAAAATATCCTGGCTGCGCTCATCGAGCTGTTCCATAGCAAACATTAGTTTTTCACGCCCTTGATCACCAGTATCCTCTTTCTCCAGAACCAAGGCAGGATCATCATTAGTGTTAAACAAATAGCGTTCCGGAGCTTTAAACGCATCCTCATGGTCATCAATATCAGGAGCATCATAAGGTGAATCCAGGGCATTTAAACGCTGTTCCATAACCAAGACGTCTTCACGGCTTACACCCAAATCTTTAGCGACAGCGTCTACTTCCTCATTACTAAACCAACCCAAACGATTTTTCATTTGGCGCAAATTAAAAAATAATTTACGTTGGGCTTTAGTGGTAGCAATTTTCACAATTCGCCAATTACGCAAAACAAATTCATGAATTTCTGCTTTAATCCAATGAACAGCAAAAGAGACAAGACGAACGCCCATTTTAGGGTCAAAGCGTTTTACTGCTTTCATCAAGCCCACATTACCTTCCTGAATTAAATCATTTAAAGGTAAACCATAGCCTAAATAACCTCTGGCCACACGAACAACATAACGTAAATGAGCAAGAACCAAGCGTCTGGCCGCCTCAATATCACCTTCAGAATGAAAACGCTCGGCGCAAGCAATCTCTTCTTCCTGGGTGAGCATAGGAATTTGATTTACCCGATGGATATAGGAATCAAGACTACCAACGGGCAGATTCATTGCAGCAAGTTGCAACTGTTGACTCATACTTCCTTCCTCCAGTTATCAACAAAAAAAGAATAAATTAATACCAGATTTGTAGACTATTCACTAAAAATCAATGCGAAATACCAAGGACTGTTACCCTATTTAGGTTTTCGACGGCCCACGACTTGTTCGCGGGATTCAGTTAGGACTCTTGATGAACAAAATATCGGTTCTTTGCACTAGATTTTTGGATGCTGCGAACAACTCGCGGCACATAGGCCCTCTAAATTGTAAACAGCCCCTAGACTCCAAGTACCAATCAAAAAATACAAAAGTCCATAACATTAATGCCATTTTTGCAATAATGTACCCTAAACTTAATTATACATCAATTATAGGGTTCTATGGAGGCCAATTGTCGTTTTACCGACAATCTTGCTCCAAGCCATCCGAGTATAATAGCAAACAGTACAAGTAGCAATATTTGCCTTATTGACAATCCTGTTAGCGGATAGTGCATTTGATAGGCAACCGCCAATTGATTAACAGCAACACCCAAGCTTAAAATAAAAATGTTAACTAGAAAAACGGCAAGTACTGCTCCAGCCATTCCATACCAAACGCCTGAATATAAAAATGGCCTTAATATAAAAGGATCCGTGGCGCCAATTAACTTCAAGATTTGAATCTCTTCTTGACGATTATGAATGGCTAAACGTAAGGTATTACCAATAATTAAGACAACGGCCAAAGCCAATAAAGACATTAACGCTTTGGCCACATTCGCCGCAAAACCTAAAATAACATGTAATCGGTTAATCCATGCCATATCAAGCTTCGCTTGCGCCACCTGAGGCAAAACCTCCAAGTGTCTTGATAACAAATCCATTTTTGCCGGTGAATCAGTCACCAACGAAGGCACCACCTGAATAACAGAAGGCAATGGATTTTCTGGAAGATAACGCATAATGTCTTGCATTCCTTCTTGCTGGGTCAATTCAGCTAATCCGTCTGCCGCAGACTTTAAAGAAGCTTGTCCAACTCCTTCCATACCACGTATCTTCTGTAGCAAAGCCGTTTGTTCCGCCTCAGTCAAACCGGTTTTTAAATAAAGTGAAATTTGCCCCCCTTGCTGCCAACCTGTGGTTAACTGACCTAGATTATCGGTAAATACCCAAAAAAGGGCAGGCAGGGCTAGAGTAATGGCAATAACAATAACCGTCATCATGGTTGCCAATGGCTTACGGCATAATAAATTGAGACTGTGAGTTGCTGCTTGCAGGTGATAAGCAAGAAGTGATTTAGACCTTTTTAACACAATCGCCCCCCTTTTAGCATCACGATGCGATGTTTCATTCGCGCGATTAAAGCTAAATCATGGGTTGCGATTAATATACTGACGCCAACCTGATTAAACTGCTCGAAAATAGACATTATTTCGGAGGAAAGTTTAGGATCTAAATTTCCTGTTGGCTCATCGGCCAGTAATAACGCCGGTTTGTGGACAACAGCACGGGCAATACCCAATCGTTGTTGCTCCCCTCCTGATAAATGGATGGGCAACATTTTTTCTTTGCTCAATAAGCCGACCATATCCAATGCGGCATGCACTCTTTTGGCAATCATGGGATAAGCCATTCCTTGAATTTGCAACGGTAAGGCAACATTATCAAAAACAGTTCTGTCACTAAGAAAACGGGGGGATTGAAACGTAATTCCTAATTGACTTCGATGGGTTGCAACATCACGTTTTTTCAAGTGATTCAGCTTCAACCCATTCACCGATAATTGGCCTGATGTAGGCCATTCTAATAAAGCAATCAATTTAAGGAGAGTACTTTTTCCGGCACCAGAATGACCAGTAAGAAAAGCCATTTCGCCTTTTTGCAAAGAAAAATTAACCTGACTTAATGCTTCAAAGCCACCTGGATAACGCTTACTAACCTGGTCAAATGTGATCATCATTAAATATTGCACCGACAAATTGCGCTGCATCAAAGGGCCGTAAATCTTCTATGCCCTCACCAACCCCTAGATAACGAAATGGTATCCCCAAATCATTAGCTATGGCAAATAATATCCCGCCTTTGGCAGTTCCATCAAGTTTAGTCATCGTAATACCAGTCAAACCTATGGCTTCATGGAATTGGCGTGCTTGAACCAACGCATTTTGTCCTATGCTGGCATCCAAAACCAGCATGGTTTCGTGAGGGGCCGCGGGCTCAAGTTTCTGCAATACCCGTTTCACTTTTTTTAGCTCTTCCATCAAATTGCTCTGGGTATGTAAACGTCCTGCGGTATCTGCGATTAACACGTCCATTTTTCGTGCCTTGGCTGCCTGCAAAGCATCAAAGATTACAGAAGCGCTATCAGCACCGGTATGTTGGGCGATCACCGTAATGTCATTTCGCTCCCCCCATACATGCAACTGTTCTACTGCTGCTGCTCGGAACGTATCCCCGGCAGCCAACATCACTTTTTTACCTTGTTTTTGAAATTGCTTGGCTAATTTGCCAATAGTTGTCGTTTTACCCGCCCCATTAACTCCAACCATCAAAATAACAAAAGGGGATTCATCCGCTGTTTCCAAGGTCAAAAGCGGTGAGTTTTGGCCTAACAGATTCTGCAAATGAATTTTTAAGGCCTCATATACTGAATCACCGTTAGATAATTCTTTGCGCTCCAAACCGTCTGCTAATTGCTTCAATACCGTCTGGGTAGTATCAATCCCAATATCAGCACTGATTAATAGAGTTTCCAACTCCTCCATCAACTCAGGGCTAATTTCTTTTTTACCAAGCAATAAACGACCAATGCCATCACCTAATTGATGGCGCGTTTTACTTAAACCCCGCTTCAGGCGTGCAAAAATACCTTCTTTAGTGACCTCTGGCACAAGTTGAGCCGGCTCATCGGTTTCAGGTATCGTTTCAATGCCATTTTCAGCAGCGTTTTCTTGATTCTCTTTAGCCTCTGGGGCTTGATTTCGTTTAAACCATTTAATCATTTAGTGTACAAATCCTAAGAAATGTGAAATTCTATCACCTTTTTAGCCATGAGGTTAAGTTGTGCACAAAATACTCATTACCTTATTGATGGTACTATCTTGCCAGACCTTCGGCCAAGTTCAAGAGTTTATCTTGAATAATGGGTTAAAAGTATTGGTTAAAGAAGATCATCGTGCCCCCATTGCTGTATCAATGATTTGGTACAATATTGGCTCGGCAGATGAACCCGGAGGCATAACCGGTGTTTCACACGCGCTGGAACACATGATGTTCAAAGGCACCCCCAAATTTCCCTTAGGTGTATTTTCCAAAACAATCGCTGCACAAGGCGGCCAGGAAAATGCATTTACTAACAATGATTACACAGCTTACTTTGAAAAAATAGATGCGTCACGACTAGCAACCAGTTTTGAACTGGAAGCAGATCGCATGAATAATTTACTACTTGATGCAAACGAATTCGCTAAAGAAATTAAAGTCATTCAAGAAGAACGCCGCTTGCGTACCGATAATAATCCCCAAGCACTTGCCTTTGAACGTTTTTTATCCACTGCTCATTTAACAGCTCCTTACAGCCACCCGGTAATTGGCTGGATGAGTGACCTGAAACAAATGAACACGGAAGAACTTAAAAAATGGTATCAACGTTATTATGCCCCCAACAATGCTACCTTGGTGGTAGTAGGAGATGTAGCGCCAGAAAAAGTACATGCCTTGGCAGAGCACTACTTTGGCGCCATTCATAAGGGAGCAATTGTTGAGCGCAAACCACAAAAAGAACCTCCTGCTTTAGGTAAAAAAACAGTAACCATCCATGCCCCAGCAAAATTACCCCTGCTCATGATAGGATATACTGTACCTGGCGTGAAGACGGCGAAAAACGCCTGGGAGCCTTATGCGCTGGAAATTATCACGGGAATTCTCGACGGTGGTGAAGGTGCTCGTTTTGCAAAAAATCTAATCCGAGGGAAGCGTATTGCTACCGGTGCCGATGCCTATTACAACTTATACTCAAGATATCAGACGCAATTTATTTTGTATGGTGCGCCCAATCAAAATCACCAGATTAAAGATTTTCGTAAAGCACTTCTTGCCGAGATCAATGACTTAAAAAGTCATCCGGTAAGTGAACAGGAATTGCAACGAATTAAAAACCAAATCATAGCACAGAAAACCTTCGAAAAAGATTCAATTTTTGGCCAGGCAATGGAGTTGGGCCTATTAGAGACCGTAGGTATTGGCTGGAAAAATACAAAAAATTACGCTGATGCAATCAACAGTGTGACTCCAGCACAAATTCAGCAAGCGGCACAACGCTACTTTCAAGAAAACAACATGACTGAAGCGGAATTAATCCCCTTGAGAAACAATGAGGTGAAACCATGAAAAGATTCAGCACATTGATTACTGCTGTCATTTTAAGCATCTCTCACCAAGCATTAGGGAACACCTTCAAAACAGAAAAATGGCTGACCAATAATGGCGTTCAGGTAGTTTTTTATCAAGCTATGGAAGTACCCATGCTGGATATCAGCATCGCTTTTGCCGGCGGTTCTGCTCATGACGGAAATCAATACGGTTTAAGCGCTTTAACCACTCATATGATAAACCAGGGCAATTCGGGTAAAAATGCCACCGCCATAGCTGAGGCCCTGGCGGATACTGGGTCTCAATTTGATGCCGAAACCAGTCGAGATATGGTGACTCTAAGTTTGAGAACGCTTACCCGCAAAGAGGCGCTACCCCAATCCATCACGACATTTAATCAAATTATTAACCACCCAGACTTTCCTGATGAAGCCTTTGAACAAGAAAAGAAACAACTGCTCATGGCTATTGAGCAAGCAGACGAGTCTCCTGATGAAATAGCAAACATTGCTTTTTTTCAAGCTTTATACAAACAACACCCTTACGCTCATCCCGTCAATGGAACAAAAGCGACTATGAGTGCCATCAATAAAAAACAGGTTATTGAGTTTTATAAACGCTATTATGTTGCGAGCAACGCGGTATTAGTCATGGTAGGCGCAATTGATAGTCCAAAGGCACATCAATTAGCCGAACAATTAACTCAAGACATGCCCAAAGGCACGCCTGCAACAATGGTAGTCAAAGCAGCGCAGTTAACCAAAGCAGAAGATATTCATATTCCATTCCCGTCCTCTCAAACCATAGTGCGTTTGGGGCAAATTGGTATTGATCATCAAAATCCCAATTATTTTCCATTAATGGTCGGTAACTATATTTTAGGCGGCGGGGCTTTAACTTCCAGATTAGCTATAGAAGTAAGAGAGAAGCGTGGTTTAACTTATGGAGTATCCAGCCAATTTACTCCTATGCCCGGTAACGGTCCATTTATTATCAGTTTATCAACCAAAAACAACCAAGCGACTAATGCCCTTAAAATTACCCAAGATACATTGAGATCATTCATTGATAATGGTCCCAATGCTCAAGAGTTAGAAGCGGCTAAACAATACCTTACCGGTAGTTTTCCGCTATCTCTTGCGAGTAATCGGGCGATTGCCAGTTTGATATTACGTATGGCTTTTTATCATTTACCTGATAATTATTTAGACAATTATGTTGCCAAAATTAATGCGGTTACTATCGATGAAATAAAGCAAGCATTTAAGCAACAAGTGAATCCTGATAAATTACTGCTGGTTACGGTTGGTCGATCTTGAAACAAATCATTCGCATCATAGGCGGTTTATATCGAGGTAAAAAACTGCACTTTCCTGAAGTAGAGGGTTTAAGACCAACCCCAGATAGAGTGCGTGAGACCCTTTTTAATTGGTTAATGAACGACATTAAAGACGCCCGCTGCCTGGATGCTTTTGCCGGCAGTGGTGCGTTGGGTTTCGAAGCATTTTCAAGAGGTGCTGCAAAAGTTACTTTTATAGAACAGTCACCTCAAGCCCATGCCAATTTAAAAAAAATAATAACTCAATTTAACAGTCCTAACTTAAATCTGATTAAAGCGGATACCAGACTTTATCTTCAGCAAGGTACTGAGCAATTTGATATTATTTTTTTAGATCCGCCCTTTGCTCAAAATTATATTCCCCAGTGTCTGGATGCCATCGTGCAAAATAAACGGGTACCCTCTGGAGGATTGGTCTATTTAGAATCGCCTACAGCAATTGAAATAGAAACCAAGCAATGGCAGCAAATTAAATTAAAACAAGCAGGACAAGTAATATACGGATTATTTGAAAAAATTTAATCAAGATTGCCTCAGAAAAACCGCTTGTTTTTGTGGCACCGCCTAACTATATCTTGACAAGCAGCCCTGCTCCTGTTTCAATCAAACCAATACTCATAGATATTAAAGAACATTGAATGAACAACAAGATTGTCATAATGTTTATTGTTTCAGCGCTACTAACAAGTTGTGGTGGTACCTTTAGGAAACCTCCAGTGAATAACCCTAGTGACGACGCTACTATAAAATTAGCAGAAGCAGCTGTTTCAGTAAGTGATTCCATGCTCGAAATGGCCCGCATTGAAAAGGTAGTTACCCCTCCTCATCGAGACAATACGTTAACGATACCCAATGCATACAATCTGCAAGCAAGAGCTAGTGTGGACTGGTCAGGCCCCATAGAAGAGTTAACAGCCCGTATTGCTAAAGCATCGCACTTTAAGTTACGAATCTTAGGCAAGGCACCATCACTACCCGTATTAATTAGTCTAACTATTAAAGATCAAAGTCTAGCAGAAATCCTTCGTGATATTGACTACCAAGCAGGTAAGAAAGCCTATATTCACGTGTATCCTAACAGTCAGGTTGTAGAATTACGTTATGCCAAAATTTATTCCTAGTGTAGTAGTTATTATATTATCAGTCTTGCTGGGTGCTTGTTCTTCTTCTCGAGTAAACCTGGGAGATACCGGTTCATTGGCTGGAATACAGGCCATGGCCAACGGCAAATACAGCCGTGCCCAAAAGAAACAAAAAATGAGTAAAATTCGTGAAATGGCCCTTAAGGAAACAGCTTTAAGTCTCGGCGCTCAAGGAGGGCTGGCATGGAGAGCAAAACAAATTGATGAGGCACTTACGAAACAAGCCAGGAATCTGGATACCATCTATGATTTTAATGCCCTAATCCTGGAACATAATATTTTACCTCCGGTATTACTCGAAGGCAGAAACACGCTGAATCTGGCAGATGCTCAAAGCATACGCATTTCTGATCGTACCTATAAAGTAGCGAAACAGGCACGTTTTGTAACCACCCCACCTACTTGGCGCCAGTATCTTTGGATGGATTATTTAAAACCAGAAGCTCCTAACATTACTCTGCTGCCTAAAACCAAAGCGGAAAAGAAATTATGGTGCATCTATACCGCTCGAGGATGGAAAAAAGGTATAGACCAAGCCAATATTATTCTGGAAGAAAGCATCTCTCGGGTAAAAGAAGATTTCGGCGGGATGATTCTCTATAGAAAATTATTAGCAATGAATATGGTTTCGCCTCCTTATGTTTCCCATACTGATTTGGGCGTTACTGGTGATGCCTCTGAAATCCATATCGATGATAGAGTATTAAGGATCACTGCATTACCTGCACTTAATATCAACAGTAGTGAGTGGAGAGCCGCAGTCGCAAAAGATGAAAATGCTCTGGAACAGTTTAAAAACATGGAAAAAATTGCTAATCAGTCTAGAATTATAATTACCAATAAATCCTGGCAGCCTGTGATCGCTCCAGTAAACTGATAGTAAAAAAATATGACTAATGTTCATTTGATGCCTGACGAACCAACCCGTTTCACTCCAGTATTTATGGATAGAATGCTGGAGCATGCGGAAAGTCTAAATGCCTCGGATATCACCATACAAACAGGGGAGCCTATCTTTGCTGAGGTGTATGGAAAGCTGCTCAAAATTACTAACCGTCGGTTGTCTAATACGGAGTTGGGTGATTTAATCAACTCGATTTATGGCCCCAACGGTACAACTCAGCTGCTTTCTGGTAAGGATATAGATACTCACTATGAGTTTCGCCCCAATCGTGGCGTACGCTATCGTTATCGGGTTAATGGCACAGCTTGTCTGGTGGAAGGACATGATGCAATTCAGATTACTTTAAGAACTATTCCCACAACCCCACCCAAACTAAGCACAATGAATCTTCCTGATAATATTCTCGAGGCCATAGCACCACAAGAGGGAATTGTATTCATTACCGGAGCAACAGGTTCTGGTAAATCAACCCTTCTTGCCTCCATTATTCGCGAGCTAATAGAAACCTCGGATTCAAATAGAAAAGTATTAACTTATGAATCACCAATAGAATTCGTTTACGATGAAATTGAAACAATATCTTCAGTAGTAAGCCAATCAGAAATTCCACGCCACTTACCCAGTTTTGCTGATGGAGTGAGAAATGCGTTACGGCGAAAACCTCGTTTGATTATGGTGGGAGAGTGTCGAGATGCTGAAACCATTAGTGCTGCTCTGGAAGCAGCCCTGACAGGACACCCTGTATATACCACCTTACATACCTCTGGTGTAGCAGAAACCATGCGTCGCTTGGTTACCTCATTTGCAGGAGAGGAGCGTCTTGGAAGAACCATCGATATTCTGGAAACGATTAGACTGTGTATCTGGCAAAAACTGGTTCCCACTGTGGATGAAAGGCGAGTCGCCCTTAGAGAATACTTGGTATTTGATGAAGAGGTAAGAGACATCTTATTGGACGGAGATCCTAATGAAGTAACCTCTGCGACACGTAAGCTGGTAAGACAAAGAGGCCAATTAATGACTTTAGATGCCAAGATGAAATTTGAACAAGGCATTATTAGTGAGCGTGTTTATAAATTAATTATCGCGGGCGCTAAAGACTATCAACAACAATAGCATGCATATATAACCTCCTTCCTAATCGGCATTATCCTAAATAATAAAAAAAGATAAAATAATCAGGATTGGTGATAATGACCAAGGTACAGTGATTAAATACATTAAGCAGCTCCCCAAGCCTTCTGCTAACCGCCTAAGTTAAGAAAAACGTCATCTCGAGCATGGCGAGAGATCCCCTGAATATTGGGAGATCCTTCGTCGCAAGCTCCTCAAGATGACGAAGAAATTCCTTAACTTAATGGCAATGAGCCTTTGCTGTGGCAATAGAGGGCAGAATAAAAAATATAAGTCATTCGAGATAATGTTCCAATCATGGAGCTATAAAATAGGGGTTTGAATAGTAGGTGAAGGAAGGATAATATTCCCATTGGTAATAAGAATATTATTTGATATTTAATCAATGATTTAATGAGGGGCTGGTGGCCATTAATCCGACGTCCCGCGGCTTGTCTACAGAGTCAAAGAGCCAGGCACAGAGCAAGATTTCTAGATCCCGCGGACTAGCCGCGGGACGTAGGTGGGCTGGAATTGATTAATGCTACAACGCCGGCTTAAAATGAGTTATCAGCTGCCTAATAAAACAATAAAAGAGAAGCCATCATCGATAGAAATGCAATATGTTATTACAAAAGCGCACAAGCCATGTTTCTACCGGTAATCCCGGTAGATGAAATTAATGGATTTGCTCTAAAACTAGGTAAACATTCCTATCTATTTTGTGAGAATGAAACGCCATTTAATAGTAGCAGCAGCGCTCGTATTTCTGTTAATAAATACGTCAGTAATAAATTGCTGGAAATGGCAGGACTCCCCGTACCAAAAGCAATTGCTATACACGTGGATGAATTTAAGCAAAATAAGACCGAGGAAATGATAGCTCATTTAAAATTTCCCCTGGTGATTAAACCGGTGGACGGTTCGCTTGGTATTGGCGTCTTATGTAATATTCAAACGCTGGAACAACTTTTATTTTTTTTACCAAGCTACTTTTCATTATATGATAATTTGCTAATTGAAGAGTTTCATGGAAAATTAAAATCATATCGGGTATTGGTTTTTAATAAAAAAGTAATTGGTGTTGTTCAGCGCCATCCTGCTCGCGTAACTGGCGATGGCAAGCATAATATCCAGGAGCTGATTGACTTGACGAATATCCAACGTAAAGAAATTAATCCGTTCTTAGGTCCCATAAAGATAGATGATGAAGAGCAAATCAGGTTAAAAGAGCTTGGTATAGGCATAGATTATATTCCGTCAACTGGAGAACAAATCGTTTTATGCTATACCAGCAATGCGACCAGAGGCGGCAGCTACGAGGCTTTAGGCACGCAAATTTGCAAAGAAAATCGTAAGATAATGCGCCGGGTAGCCTCAGTATTAGACTTGGGACTTACCGGTATTGACCTTGAATGTGCCGATATCAATAGTCCAATGACTCAATCCAATGGGGTTATCCTTGAGGTAAATCACCGTCCAAGTATCAGGATTCACGAATTTCCACTCGCTGGGACGCCTCACTTGGTTACCAAACAGATCATGCGCTCATTTATTTTCCGTCATCCCCTATCCTATGTGTATTCACTCTATTCCAATAAGCCTACTGCATTTTATCTCAGAACGTTACTTACCCTCAGTATTATAGGAATGGTTTATTGGTTAGTTGCCTGACCAAATTAAATTCATAATCATCTTTTTACAATTATTTGACTCAAGATTCTAAGCTTATTGTCCCTATTTGTATTAGAATTATAACTAGAAGTATATATATTCGGGGTCATTCAATGAATTCAATTCAACTTTTAGATGCCTCATTAAGAGATGGGGGGCACCGAACAAATTTTCACTTTTCGGATGATGAACTACAAGGAGTTCTACGGCCTCTTGATAATTCAGGAATAGAATACATTGAAATTGGCTATCGAAATGGTTCCTTGCATCCCATAGAAAACCTTGGCAGAGCAGGATTTTGCGATAAAAACTATCTTCGCTTATGCCAATCATTGATTAAAAAATCAACCATTGCGGTGATGGCTCATCCTAACAATATTACTGAATCTGATCTTATAGAATTAAAAGATTGCGGCGTCGGTCTGTTGAGAATCTGTGTGCCTAAAAATGGTTTAATAGAGGCAATACCCACACTGCAACTTGCAAAGAAAATGAACTTGCCCGTTTCTATGAATTTTATTCATATGACTTATTACACTGACGACGAATTAGATGAGGTGGTTGACCAGGTGAGTAAGTACCAGCCTGAGATGATCTATTTTGCCGATTCAAACGGCAGCATCTTGCCACACAGAATCAAAACCATTTACGAAAAATATACCCATAATTATACAATCCCTTTTGGCTTCCATGCCCATGACAACATCGGTTTAGCCCAAATGAATGTTTTGACGGCAATGAGTTCCGGCGCTCAATTTATTGATGCCTCCCTAGCCGGTATGGGAAAAGGCACAGGCAACTTGAAAACAGAATTTTTGATTGCTTATTTACACGCAATTAATATAAAAAAATACGATTTACAAGCAGTTTTAACTGCAGCAAACTATGTGCGAGAAGCATTGAAGATAGGTCATGAAGCACTTGAAATGGGCGAGTTTATCAGGGGGATTTCCGATCTTTCAACAGCTGATCTCAAACTATTTAACTTGAATACTGAGATAAAATCATAGCGATCCGTTGGGTTATAACCCATAGTCGGCAGGCTAAGGATTTGTGTTGTTTAACTGCAAACAAGTCGCATGAAAATGTGTCATCCCCGCATAGGAGGCGATCCATTTATGCATTAGCATTGTACTAAAACAGCAATGGATTACCGCCTGCGCGAGAAGGACAATGACCTAAATTGTCTTAGACCACTGTGATTTATAACCCAAGCAAAGCGGTGGCGATTTGTGATTAAATTTATAGGATAAAAATGCAAAAGAAGAAGATATTAGTTATTACACCCGTTCAACACTGTCCCTCTTTCATTGAACCCATTATCAAACCTTTATCCTTTCTAGATGAAGAATACAGTATTCACCCCATCGACTCCCTAGCCCAAATGGACGATATTCCTAGTCAGGAGTATTATCATTATTGGCAGCAAGAACTAGCTAAATACATACCTCATTATGATGCCTTTTTTGGATTTTCCTTTGGCGGGATTATCCTACAACAATGCTTTTCTTTATTCACGAACAGCAATAAGCCCATTGTGTTGTTTTCAACCCCGACTTTTGCTGACCATTCCCTAACTAAAAAACTGGGAGAGGTGATCGCTTTGTGTCAGGAAAGCAAAATAGATGAAGCCCTTTCTGCTCTGTATCAACATGTCTATTACCCTAATAAAATACCCCCACAAGAAACGCAACCTTTCGATCCGGTAATTGCTGCAAAACGCATGATTTTTGGCTTAACTCGCGTATTAGAAACTGATTCAACTTCCGTTTTAAAAGAAAACGAAGTGAATCACCTGCATTTAATAGGAGAACTCTCTCATCTGGTGAATAAAGACAATGTGACTGCCGCTCCCAAAGGAAGGTTACTTAGCGTACCGGAAGCAGGTATGAGGATGCTGCGCGACAATCTCCCGTTTTGCAAAAAGGCTATATTGGAGACTTTAAATAGTGAAGCCTAAAGACAAGCTAAAGATAGCAGTTTTACCTGGTGACGGAATTGGGATTGAAGTAACCTATGCAGCTATACCTATAATTGAAGCACTTAATATCCCTTTCCAACTGACTTTTGGGGATATTGGCTGGTCTTATTGGCAAAGTGAGGGTAATGCATTCCCGGATAGAACATGGCAACTCATTGCAGAATCCAATTCAGTCTTGTTAGGGGCAGTAACCAGCAAACCCCTACGCGAAGCCAAGAAAGAATTAGCAACAAAATTTCAAAAAAAGAACCCCACTTATATATCGCCCATTATTCAATTAAGGCAAAAATTAGATTTATTTGCCAATGTACGTCCCTGCTTTTCTCTTAAAAATGGAGAAAAGAAATTTAATTTTTGTATCATTCGGGAAAACACCGAAGGTCTGTATTCCGGATTTGACTATTATCCCTTACCCGAGCCAATACAAGGATTGCTGGTCAACAATCAACGTTGGCAGTCCATTCCTGCAGATGAAATCAGTTGTGCATTACGTCTGCAATCCCAAACAGGATTATCACGCCTCTTCGAGTTTGCATTTCAACATGCCAATGCTAATGGTGTAACACGAGTAACTTTTGCAGATAAGCCTAATGTCTTGCGTCAAAGTAGTGAATTTGCCCGAGAAATTTTTGAAAAGGTATCGAGTTTATATCCTCATATTAATGCCGATATTCTAAACGTTGATGCAGTAGGCTTATGGATGATCCGACGACCTGAAGAGTTCGGTGTTATCGTGACCGAAAATATGTTCGGTGATATTTTATCAGATGTTGGTGCTGGCATCATGGGTGGTTTGGGCTTTGCACCCAGTGCCAATATTGGCCTCAAAGGCAGTTATTTTGAGCCGGTACATGGCAGTGGACTACGAATGAAAAATAATAGCGCCAATCCTAGCGCCATGTTTTTATCGATTAGCATGCTATTAGATCATTTTGGTTATCAAAAACAGGCAAAAAAAATTATTCATGCCGTGGCTGCGGTAGTGAATAAAAATCGTTTCGTCACTTATGATCTGGGCGGAAATGCTACTACCGCTGAAATGGCCAATGCCATTATTGAGCAATGCCTTAATTCTAACCAAGATCTTGATATGGCTTCATTTTCCATAAAAAAGGATGGCCTGAATATGATAGAACAGTTGCAAAAATTACGCTCGTTCAGCAGCGCAGAGATATCTGATGCACTCGATTCATGTGGTGTAGAGGGCGCCTTATTAGATATAAAACCGTTACTACAGGGAATGAAACTCATTGGGCCAGCATATACAGTGCAATACAAACCTAATGAAGAAAAAACATCCACTTTTAAAAATGCAGCGAACTATATTGATTCTATCCCTGCCAAATCAGTGATTGTTATTGACAATAATGGACGTAGTGATTGCACTGTTTGGGGCGATATTCTAACTCAGGTCGCCCTACAAAAAGATATTGCGGGCACCGTAGTTTACGGAGCTGTTCGAGATGTAGACGCTATCCGCACAACAAAGTATCCGGTCTTTAGTACCGCGGTATATATGCGTTCGGGTAAAAATCGTACCCATAAAACCAATGAACAATGCCCTCTAATCATCAATAAGGTGACTATTTATCCTGGTGATATTATTTTCGCTGATGATAACGGCGTATTAGTAATCCCTCAACATCTGGTTCTTGAGATCATTAACAAAGCAGACGCAATTAAGTTAACTGAAAATAATATCAAAGCCGCAATTAAATCAGGCTCTACACTGGAACAAGCAAGGACAGACTATCGCTATGACCAACCTTGGTTAGGTGCTGAAAAAAAATAGAGGTTCATGTGCACTCACTTTCTGATTATAAATTTATTGATATTCATTACCACGCATGTCCTGATCTTTATGACCGTCGATGGAATGCCATTAAAGCAGGACAACTTTATGACTCCCTGCATGGGGCCGTAGTTTTAAAAAGTCATTTGGGAGCGACAAGCGTGCAGGCAACTCTTGCCCAAAGACTGGACCTACCGGTTTTCTCTTCCCTGGTTTTAAATCATATTGCTGGAGGAATAAATTATCGAGTCATTCTACGTGCATTAAGTGAATATCAGCCATTAATTGCGGCAAAAATGATCGTTCATTTCCCAACCATTACCGGGCGTGCCTTTCAATCTAAATTATCGCGAACATTAACCCATCGCTGTCTAAGTAAACACAGTCTTAAAAGTGAAACACTTTTTAATACGAAGCAAAAATTACGAAAAGAAGTAATCGATATTTTAAAAATGGCTCAGGATTATCCCATTGTTTTATCAACCGGACACGCATCAAGAGAGGAAGTATACAGCCTGATTGATGCCTGTATTCAGTATCATGTTCCCGCATTATTATTAAATCAACCGGCTAATCCTCTGACTGGATTAAATGCGCAAGCACTCAGTTTACTGACCCAAAATAAGTTTATATGGGTCGAACAAACCGCTTTGACTTATTTATTAAATCATCAAGATAAAAAGGACTTCTCTACGGTTTTAACGTCCATACCCAGAGTCATTTATAGCTCTGATCTTGGTCAAACCGATCAAATGGATGTAGCAGATTGGCTTGCCTTTTCAAAACAAACTTTTAGTAAGTTAGGATTATCTGAACAAAGACAAGACGATTTAATGCGAGCGAACTCGTTGGCCTTACTTAGTTTATAACAAAATTTCTCGTAAAAAAGATGCCGTACTTTCCCAAGATCGAAGATCAGCCCTTTCATCATAATGCAACCCCATCTCATCATCATTTGCTTGCGGATTTGTAAAAGAATGCTGAACAAGGCCATACATATGAACTTGCCAATCTACCTTGCGTTCATTCATCTCAGCAGCAAATTGTTCTATCTGATCAGGGGGTACCAAGGGATCATCGTAACCGTGTAATACCAGTATTTTGGTATTTATGTGGGTATTAATCGCGCCTTCAGGCGCGGCAAGTAAACCATGAAAACTGACCACACCTTTAACATCAGCACCTGTGCGAGCCAAATCAAGTACGCATAGTCCCCCAAAACAATAACCTATGGCCGCAATTTTATCTTTATCAATTTGAGGTAGTTGAGTCAGGTGATTAAAGGCGGCAGTAATACGAGCTGCTAATTTTTGCCGATCTCGCATCAGAGGAGTCATTAGAGCCCTTCTTTCCGTCTTATCCTGTCCAAGTTGAGCGAGTCCATACATATCTATAGCAAAACCAACATACCCCATAGAGGCAAGCTGCACTGCCTTATTGCAAACAGCCTCGCCTCGTCCTCCCCAGTCATGGGCAACCATGACACCAGGTAATTTTTTTGCCGAACTGTTATACGCCATAAAGCCCTGACATACAGTTTCTCCATCGCTATAATTGATTTGCTCAGTGATTATCACTTTGATTCCTCAATGAAAAAGACTTATGAAAAACTGCAATGAATGAAACTATATCTATAAAATAATTGAGATACAAGCAGGCTATTTACGCCGATACAAAATCGAAACTGGAGACTATGCGAACAAGAGTCTCCACTCGCTCGCATAGTTTACCCTTCTGGAGGCGGTTCAGATTGTGGATTTTCCCCTGAAAGTTTGGCTTTTCCAGAGCCCCCAGGTTTGGAGATTCCTCCAAGTGCTTTCTGACCATAGCCGCCCAACTTATTGCCCATTTGCCCTTGAGCATCTTGAGTTGCTTTACCTGCTTCTCCGGTTTTGGTCTTCACTTCCTCGCCCCATTGGGTAGCTTCTTGACCGATACTTTCTGGGGTACCACCTATCCAACGTAAGACTTTATCAGGCAATAGGGAAATCAAAGTAAAGGACTTCTGCACAATCACTAAATACATGGTGGTATAGATTAATATGGAGAAGAAGTACGCATAAATACCTGCCCAGTCATTATATTGAGTACCCTGATAGACACCCGTTTGAGTTGCTGTTCCTGAACCTGGAGCGTTCATTGAGTTATTTAAATTAGGGTCCTCCCACGAGCCGTAGGAACCAGTCCAGGTGCTCTTACACATGCCCCAGGCAGAAGTTTTACACGCATTAGGATCCGCACTCGGACTACTTTGGATATAACTAATCGCATGATCAAAGCCTGCATTAAGCAGCCATACTCCAACGTAACAAAGAGCTATTGCTGCAATATAACCAATAATCATCAAAGCGGGTCTTAAGAAGATATTCATTAAGATCATAATTGCCGCCTCACCCTTACCAAAGGCATCATGTCCCTCAGGATGAGTAACCCCTAACGCTACTATAGGCGCCGCAACCATAGCCTCTATTACAGAAATCATCCAGGCTAAAGTTCCAAAGGTAAAAATCATATACGGCAAAATAGGAATATAATAGGCTGTTGTAAACCCGACACTGACCATAATACCAATCCAGGCTAGCAAAAGAGGCATGGCCAAGGCGATTAAGGCAAAAATAAACAAGCCGAAAAGCGGGATGATGGCGCTGGTTACTGCTAAATTCAATAGCATCAGCCACAAATTAGCAGAAAAGTTAATATACATCACACCCATATTGGCCAAGGCGACAATCGGATTAACTCCCGGAGCGTTTACCGTTTGTAATCCCTCTTGGAAAATACTTGCCATTCCCTGTAGTGGAATCATCAAGAAAGCCATAATTACTTGATTAATAATCTGGGAAAACATAGCAAGGAAAGCGTTGTATATATAACGGAATATGACGTTGTAAAACAAGTTCCCCATCATCCTTCCCAGACAAAATGAGAAAAATACAATTTTCACAGAACCGCAATCAAAATTCTGTTCTTTTAAATAATAGGTTTGGGGATCCACACTAAAATGAATCATATTGGCAAATTGTAAGGGAGCCAATCCGGGTTGCCCCTGTACCTGCATCATCATGGAGTTATTAATAAAGCCATACACGGATGAAGAAGCAAGCGTGTTTACAACACTGCTTGACGCAATTGAATTGGTATCTAACTGGGGCGCTGGTTGGGCTGTTCCTGCAACAGGAACTCCATTCACCGCTGAAGCATAAGTCCCATCCAATGCTGCCTGTACCTGAACAAGGAGAGTAGTACTATTGCCAACCCAGGTACATAATAAAGGATAAGTCCCATTATTACAGGTACCCGAAGTAACCCCGTTAAAACCAAAAGTACTGGAATCAAGGCCGGTACCGGTATCTGTTTTAGCGGAAGTATCCGCAGCATTTCCATTTAAAGCAACCAAATCAAAAAAGTAAGAACCAGCCATTATCCAGCCCTGATTGGTGGCATTGTTAATAAAGGCACGAGTGTTAGTTTGATTTGAGGACTGATTTGCCATGTTCATCAAATTGATGGTGGGGGTCATGATGCCGTTATAATCACTAATTGCCCCCTGAAATTCTGTCCCGTTAAATAATACACCGCTACCCGAAGTAAGAGGGCCCCAAATAACACAAGTATCACTATACTTATTACAAATGGTGCCTCCAGAAGTTAGCGGTACGCCAAATTGCTCTCGGGCGATCAATGAATAATTGTTATTAGTAGTAGAAGTCGTGCTACTACTTGTGGTCGTAGGAGTAATTGCCGGGTTATTATTAATCATTACCTGAGCAACTGAACCCAAATCAACATACATTTGCTGGATGGCTATTGCTCGAGACATTTGCGCTGTTTTAAACTGGGACCCAGTTACCCCAAGACTGCTCGCGTTGCCCAAGCCGTCTATAGCCTTCCATTTAATAATCCCGCAAATCCCGTTTAAATCTTTGAAAGGCGACGACTTGGGAAAATTAGGCATTTTTGCCTCGAAGTCTTTGGCATTTGGATCATTTTTCAGCTTATCATTTTGAATCGTCACGACATTTACTGAACTGATGAAATCAGGAATAGTGGTGTTGCAAAAAGATTTTAGGGTAGTAGCATTACATGGGGCTGCTGAGCTGTTGGTATTGCTTTGGCTCATATCCAGATAGGTTTGTCTTTGGCTTTCTAATTGTTTTTGCAAACCAAGCATACAGACTTCGCCAGAAAGGATGGCCATCGCTCCCCCAGGCACTCCTGACGATTGGGGATTGGTCAGATTTGCCGTTGGATTTGACTGTTGGGCCTGAATAATCACCCCGCCTCGATTCAAATAACCTAAGGCAGCTTCCCAAACTTTATCCGCAGCACCAATTCCCTGCACCACTATCCACATCACAAAAATCTGCATCAAACAATAACCGGATGCTTTAGGAATCAATAAGGCTAAGCCTAATGTTGAACGAACGGGAATCCAGATGGAGGACCATTTTTGACCGAGCATTTGTCCTTCATGGGCAGTATTCATAGTGGAAACCATCAAGGTATACATGATGATAATTCCACCCACCGCTAAAACCGCAGAATTAAAGACAGCAAACATAGTCCCCATGATTTGGCTGCCAGTACCATGCAAAACACCATCGACCACGCCGAATAAATTGCCCAGAAATACTACGGAGTAATCACTCGCTGGAGGCGCGAAACTTAAGGTACTATCAGCTAAAGCCAAAACAGGAAACAAAGAGAGAAGCACAGTTACAACCAGTTTATTCATTCTTTCTCCCCCAATAAGCCCTGGCGATACCATTCATCAAAGGTACAACCTAATTTACGATGTTTAATCTGGAAATACCAAAAATGATAACGGAAAGCCAAAACCAAGGCGATCAAGGTAACGACCAGACTAACGATAAACGCTTTATATGAACCATAAAAAAGTTGATATCCAGAATACCCTAGTATAAGCAAAGCCGCCGTGAGCATGACTAGGCTTAAGCGAAATAAAGCCTTCTGTTTTAACAACAGATCCGCATCACTTAAATGCATCTTGGATTTTGCTGATTCAAAAGATTCGACGGTAGTAATTTGTTCCGGAATGAAAAAATGCTTAATGCCATTTTTCAAAGCAATAGTAAATGCTTTAGTTCTATCCCAGTCAAACCATGTGCGGATGTTTATAATCCGTGTAAAGACTCTTACAACTCTTGACCTTGATTTCTTTTTCATATTTTTTACTTTTTTAGTAATGGACTTTTACCCTTCATAATATACTATAGTAGTATGTAGTGGTTTCGTCCATCAATCTATCACAGTAAAAAAAGAGTAAATAATGCCTGATTTAAGCCATGAAGCGTCCGCCCAATATTGGTTTGAGTACATAGACCCGATGATTTACCGGGTTATTACCTTTATGGAGAATGTAGAGGACTGGACCCTTGATGGAAATCCTGAGTTTGAAGAAGCCATGGCTCAACTGGGAAAAGAACTTGATGACATAGAAAAAATAGACATGGGATTATTAGCTGAAGAAGAAAAATTCATTCGTATTGTTGGAAATATCAAATCAGGGAGGGGGCTACGTTTACTGCAAGCGATAGATACTGTTCATCCAGGCAGTGCTTCTCGTGTTTTAATCCATGCAGAGGAAACGAGTTTAGGCAGTCATGATCCTGCAGGATTTTTTCTCAAGCGAAATATAGTATTTGAACGATTACGTTTATTATCTCGAGTTTTTTGCCAGTATCGCTTAAAGCTCGTTTTACGTGCACTTGAAGGGGATGAATGATGAAATTAGTATCCAGACTTGTCTTAATGAATCTGCTTTGCCTTAGCGCCTTACCTGCAGCCGCCGAAGATCCTAGCGCTCAATATAATCAACAAACCAGCAACAACACTCAAACTATATCGCAGTATTTACAATATTTAGGGGGGTATTTAGGTTACGATTTAACTCAGTCCCCTACAGCAAATAATCAAACTATTAGTCAACAATTGCTTAATTTGAAAGCGACCAGACTCGACCAAATGTCCGTGTATAAATCCTTTTTTGGCGCCATGCCGGTTAACTCGGCCACTTCAGCCTTATCACAATTTGTGCCCACCTCTTTCCCAGGTGCTAATTTCATTAATCAATTGGCGAATGCCACCTTTGTCACTCAAAACTACTCCAGCCCTTCTAATGGAGGAGGAACCTTAAGCGTATCGAAATTAATTGATCAAGAAACTTATCAGCAAGACCCTGTCAGCCAAGCGGTATTAAATATTTTATCCACTCCTGACTATACCTATTGCATGCTTTTTGATCTTAGTGCCTGGGATCAGAACTGTAAGTTAAATTTTCAAAATAAGGTGATAGCTCAGGTAGTAGGTTTTGTTCCAACGATTAATCAATTTTATACTTACCAATACAATCAGGATCTTATTAGTCAACTGAACAGCAATGCATTAATGGCGCCATTAATGTACTCCAGTGAAAGCACTGGCCAAGGGACAGGAAGCCCAACCCCCAGTACTTCAAACCCCGGATTACAGGCTCAAACTCAGATCGAGGAAGCAGCCAATTTTATTCGCTATGTCTCAGGTGCAGTCGTCCCGGGCAACTTACCCTCACTACAAGCGTATAACAGCTTGTACAATACAGCCTACCCTACAGGTAAAACAACCACTACCCCTATGCAACAAATACAGGCTCAAAATACGTTACTCACTTATTTCGCCAATCTGCGTATTTATGCAGCTCAAAGTTCAGTAGGCATTGGAAATTTGTATTACATCCTGTCAAAAAGACTGCCTCAAAAAGTGGGAACGAATACAGATAATAGCGATATCTTATCCAGTCAAGCGATGAGTGAGTTTAAGATGGCAAGCTGGAGATTGTTTAATCCGGACCTCACCACAAACAATGAATGGATTAAAGGAATAAATAATGCCTCATCTGCGACGGTACAAAAAGAAATTGCGACCTTATTAGCGGAGATTAATTATCAAATGTATCTAGAGCGTCAAATACAAGAACGCCTCCTGCTAACCAACTCTATTATGCTCATTCAAAATACCAGATCAGGTCAGCCCAGTGCAGACTTTGGAGCAAATAGTAGCACTGGTGGTGGTAGCAATAGTACCGGCGGTAATCCATAGTATTTAATATTCAAACCCTCAGAACGACGTTCTGAGGGTTTTATTTTTATTCCTGCCACAACCATTACACTAAATATCAATTTACTGCTCTCGACGTTTATAAACTTTATAAACATAATCAATTTCTCTTGCTGATTTTTTAGAGGACAGCTTATATATCCAGCCTGATTCTAAAGTAATAATTAATTGATACTGGTCAAAAAAATGCTTTCTTTTTAACATCTCAAAGGGATAATTACCTTGTAATAGAAGAGGCTCATAGGTGGTAATAACCCATTCCGGCTTTACCTGAGCAGCTATATGTTCTGCATAGAGATTTAAATCATTGTTGTACGGTGCCTGGGTTAATTCGGCATTGTTTAAACAATCTGAGTCAATAAAGCGAATATCCTTGCGCAGACTCACTTTAAAAGGAACAATTCCGCAATCACCAAACAGTACAGTAGATCCTTTTGCTGCTTGAGTATTAATAATTTTAGCAACTGCTAAACGAATTTGAGTTCTTTCCTGATATTGTTTCAAAAGTGCTTGTAAATAAAGCGACTCATTACCCGGAATAAACAAAACCGTTAAAAGGATAATGCCCCCTGTTGCTAATAGTTTGGGATCCATTTTATGCTGCTTAAAATAGCCAAGAAAAACAATCACACCTAAAACCGGTAACAAAGTAAAAAGAGCAAATGGCCCCAAAAATAAGCGGAGAAAATGAGCAATAACCGGATTTGCCTCCCACAGCAGCAATGCATAAAGAACTGAAGGGGACCACAATAGCCAATGTCGGCAATCCTTGACGGACAAAAAATAAGGCAGAGCAGCAATAAGTAAAGGGAAAATAACCCGTAAATAATCCAGATCCACAGTAAAAATCTGTCCAGGTTTGAGTGCTTTACATCGATAACTATTAGGAATCCAGTGACCAAAATAGTCCAGTCGCCATATAAAATAGACTGCGTAAGGCAACAGGAAACAAATAAAGAAAACCGCCCCCCAAATATAGATTGTTCTAGACTCTGCAAATACAGTTCTTACTCCATGCTGCTTCAAATGACAGCAGACGAATAATAATACCGGTATCCCCCAAATAGCCCCTTCAAATCGAGTCAGGCAAAGTAATAACAGAGCCACACTAGTAAGCGCCCATGCCCTGGTTGAAACCTTATGGATTCCAGCGGCCGGATTGTTCTCTTCAACAGGGTGATAACCCAGAGCTACAGCACATTGCCATATCAATAATAGAGACAAGGCACAATAAAACATACTTTCCATACCACTAACCGTCCACCATGCAACACCAAGAAAATGGCTAAATATAAAAATGGGGAGCATGGATAATAGTGGGCTAAAAAAAAGTCGTCCTATTCGATACAAGAAAAATAGCCCAGCACCTAAACTAAAACAGGAGATAAATTTTATAGTGGTGATTAAAGGTAATTTACACTTGATGACGAATGCAGCAATGATAATCCACAAAAAATTGGAATACCCTTCAACGCGAGGCAGATCGACATGCCAGTGCAATCCATTCCCATTAACCAACTGACGAGCATAAACCCAGCTAATATAAGCATCATCCGTGGTGAAATCCCAAATTGAAATTATCGTTGCGATTAAATCATAGGCGCAAAAAACAGCAATGACTGCGGCTAAAAAAAGTTCTTTTCTTCTTGATAAAGAATTCAAAATTAAATACTCTCCGAACTTGGGACTGTCGACAACTCGTCTTTAAGGTCCGACGTGCCGCGCCAAGTACCTAGCGCTCCTTCAAAATTATTTCTAGCCATCAAATGGTGGCCATAGAAATGATGAAAAAAAACCATAACCAGGAGCGAAAAAATTAATGAGTTTATTATACTGACTATTGTGATTCCACTGTCTTTTTATCATAGTGTTATTACTATAAATTAATTTAACGTTCATAAAAATTACTGGTTAAAAAAGGTACCTCACCTTTAGTTTTTATATGTCTCATTGAAGGTGTAATATATAAGTAATTTAATCTTTGTGTGGTAATTTAGCGCTTACTACCCTAATATTCAGCAATAATTTCCCTCAAAAAATACGCGCCATCAGGAATTAAACATAATGACAAAACAAATAATTTTTCAAGACTCTTTCTTAGTCTCCGGGATTATGTGCCACGCAGGCTGCGGAAATACCATTCAAAGTTTACTCAATAATTGTTTGGATGAATGTAAAGAGTCAGAGATGTTGCCTGAAAATGCGCAATTAATTATGGATGCGGAACCTCAAGCGCTGGGCGTTCACCGCTTATTTATAACCATCGAAGGTAATGAACACCGATTTAATCAAGGTGAGACCAGCCGTACCCAACTTCTTACCCGACTTAAAGCAAGTTTAAGCTCGTCTTTCGATCTCATTGATAACCATCCAGACACCCCAACCAATGACTCAACTAAAATCAATTGGATAAATATTATAGTCAACCTGTTAGCAATGGGGGCAATCGTTGGTTTATCAGTCCTATTCCCCCCCTCCTTACTGCTGACCATTGGATTAACCTCGCTAACCTTTTTAACCACTGCATTCACGGCCAGAGAATATCTTATTAATTTTTTCCAGAATCTTCGTAACAATAATAATCTGGCGAATATGACCACTACAGTCACTTTAGGCTGGAGCTTATCTTTAGCACACACTCTTTTCCATGCGATTTCCATGCCCTTGGCAAGTAGCTTTTCCATGATTTTCATGAGTTTTGTCATGCCGCTCATACTGATAACCATTATTAATGGCATGGATGAAATTAAACGTCAGGTTTTGCGCAAATCGACAAAGATGCATTTACAAGGAGTGAAGGCATTATTCCCGCAAATGTCAGAGGAATACCCCTGTTATCAACTCTCACAAGAACAACAGACCCAATTGGATCAACAGATCGAGCTCTTTTCTAATAGGAAAAAATATCAAGAGCAGACTCAATTGACACAACAAGTCGTGAGCTCTAATGAAAACACGAAAAAATCCAATGAGTTTTTCCAATCCATACAGGTGCAATTGGATAATGATAATGTACTGATGGAAAAGAAATGCGCCATCAAGAAAGGAATGATAATTAAAGTAAACCGTGGCGAATGCTTCCCTGTTGATTGCATTCTTATTAAGGGAAGCACTGTTGTTGATCCCTCATTGCTAACTGGTGAATCGCAACAAAGTAAGCGATGCATGCACTCTATTCCTGCTGGGGCAATTAACCTTGGTCATCCTGTCTCCGTTTATGCCACTGAGGACTCTTACAACAGCACCGTCAATAAATTATTATTTCGCTCGAATCGCGCTCGTGAAAACATTACCTTAGAATCAAACCGCAAGTTTACTTATCTCTATACTGCATTGATTGCTGTTGGTATTGTGGCGTCAATTACGATTCCATTTGCCTTAGGAATACTGACTATCCCTTTATTATTGCAAAACGTCACCGGTATTTTATTTGCAGTCTGCCCCTGCACCATGGCCATAGCCCATCAATTACCAAGCGTACTTAATATGTACCAGCGTAATAATAAAGACATTACAATACGCGATGAAAACTTATGTAACCACTCTCATGACATCCATACTATTGTATTTGATAAAACAGGTACTCTAACTACAGGTAACAGTGAAGTAGAATCATCTGAAGGTATTTCTTCCTCACTATGGGGCAGAGTTTATCTATTAGAAAAACAACATGGAGCAGAGCATCCCCTGGCTAAGGCCATTACTAATTATTATGAAACTAGAACTATGGGAGAAAGCATTTTTCAGGATATTGCAGAAGCATCCACGGATTCAAGGAACAGAGGTTTATCAGGGATAGTTCAGGGCAAACAGATTCATATAGGCAATGCAAATTACTTACGTCATTCGGGTATAAAATTACCACCTCTCGATCTCCAAAAAATAGAGCAAGGACTTTCACCGGTGTATGTGGCTGAAGATAAGGTTTATCAAGGCGTAATTTATATTAAACATGAGGTTCGAGAAGACATATTAGTCGCACTTAATCGTTTAAAAAGAGAAGGCAAAAAAATAATTATGCTGACCGGGGATAGCCAATTGTCTGCCATAGGCTTTAATCAACAGAATGGAGATATTTTTGATTTAGATGATATCTATGCCGAACAAACACCGCAGGACAAAGAAAATTTCCTGGCAAATTTAATGAGCTCTGAACAGGTAAACCCCAAAGGAGTTTGGTTTGTTGGTGATGGCTTAAATGATGCGCCCTGTTCCAGAATGGTCAGTGAAAAAGGCGGTATTAGCTGCGCCATAAGGTCTGATAATAAAGCTGCTTTTTTCACCGACATCAGTTTGAACGGTTCCTTAGATTATCTTTTTGAGCATAATAATCTCAATCAATTTTTGAAAAAAAATGTTCTCCAAAATCAAATGCTATTGACTTATGGAGCCATAGCTTTCTTAGCTTTTATTATTTCTTTCTCTATTGCTGGCATTGCTGTTTCCCCCATCATTCCTTTATTTATAATGGCCTCAACTACCTTGTTTGTATTATTTAATTCTTATCGGGTACCGCTGTCAATTGACCATGCACTAGACAAAAAAACGTCATGGTTAAAGGGACTTTTGGCGTCTGATTTATCCATTAGTTTACTTGCGGGTGCCAGCGCTCTGTTTATTTGTGGCCTATTAATCTCAACTGTAGCAACGGGAGGTTTAGCACTTCCGGCTATTGTATTTACTGCCGGCGCTGCTGCGGCAATAAGCAGTGTTTGCATATTGGGGGCAGGCACCTTGTTTGGCTTATTTACATTATTAACTGCTACTTATTTATTTGCTGATAAGTGGGTAAACTCACCGGTAGCAGATAATGTGGATTTAGTTTCCCCTATCCCTCTAGCAAATAAGGAATTATCCTCTCCTGCATTGCCGACACAAGAAGAGCAGCATGATTCTGCCTTCAATTTTGCGCTGAGCACATTGAATAGGAAATCCCCTAATGAAGAAGCCTTGAGTGACAGTGAAATACAGGAAGAAGAGATACCTGTGAGAATGGCACGTTATAATTAATCGTCATAGGGATGCTGCGAGCAAGTCGCAGCACGTAGGCGTGAGAAGAAACACCCGAGTGTAGCTATAACGCGGGAATCCCATTTGGCCATTGTAGCCAATTGTTTTTCGGATAAGGTAACGTGGTATCGACCAGATGCAAGGTATAGGCATGTCTTGATTTTCCGGACAAATTAGCCTTACTTTTATGCGGTACTCGCCCGTGTAATAAAATCAAAGTTCCTTTTTCAACAGGTAAAGCAATACTTGTTTCTTCTGGCCAGGGGGTTGCATCATAATCTTCAAAATAAATTTCATCCCCTTGGCGCAACATTCGCTGTTTTAAAGGTGTCGTATCAGGGCTTGGAATGACCTCCAAACACCCGTTTTCCAAAGTAGCATCCTCAAGCGCAAACCAGAAACCTAAGGTATCAGTATCCTGTCCAAAAATATAACTGCTGTCCTGATGACATAAGACTTCCGCACCTATTCCCGGTTGTTTAAAAATATACATCGATTGCACTAGGCTTACTGATTTTAATCCGAGCTGGTGACTGATATTTTTGATACGTGCATCACGTGAATATTTTTTAAATACGGGATCTAACTCATGCAACGCATGTCCTATTTTATTTATGGATTGCTCAAAAGGATGGATACTTTCACCATTGACGTCAAAAGCGCCGGGTTCAAAGAAATAGTGGATTTTATCTCCAGACTCCAGGAAATATTGTTTTTGAGCATGCTCATGAGTTTGAGTGGAAAAAATTGTTTTAGGAATAGTATCCTGATTATTTTTAATCAGCGTGCTGATTCTTTCTCTTAAAATATTGCACACTTCTTTAGTAAAAAAATCAGGTAAAACCAAATATCCATTAGTGAAGAAAAAATCACATTGTTGATTAGAAAGCTGCATCCCTATGCTCCGGTATTTAAATTTGATTCAGATAGAATCCCCCAATTGAAGCAAAAATTTTAATGAATAAGTTTAAATAAACAAAGGATTAATTAAAAATTTTTTAACTCAAAGAGAGCTCGGACTCATCAGGTTTATAAAAAATTTCAGCCAATTTTTTTATTACATCATCAACAGATATTAACTTCATCGCTTCCTCTCCATGGACATGAGTGCCCCAAACGTGCTGCTCCATGGTGAGTCCTAAAACTTTTTCTACTGCTTGGGGATATCGATTCACGACCAAATGTTGAAAAATATAAGGGCCCGAAACTGATGGGTTGGTAACTGCATGTAAGGCCACTACTGGAGTATTTACCGCTGCAGACATATGAGAAGGTCCCGTATCAGGACAAAGAACTGCGGTTGCTTTACTAATCACCGCTAATAATTGTTTGGGTTTTGTTTTACCTACCAGATTGGTCGCAGGAATCTTCTGAAGAATTTGCTCGGCCAAAAGTTTATCGTACTCCCCAGGGCCGCCAGTTAAAACAATTTGAGCCCCCCATTGATTCTGAGCTTGCTCCAGCACAGTGATGTAGCGTTCGACTGGCCAGCTGCGTTCGGGTTTACTGGCAGCAGGATTAACCACAAGGATTGGCCCCTGTTTGGGTAAATGATTTTCTGCCCACTCATAATCAGCAGCAGCAATGGGTAAGTCCCAACGAATTATTTTTTCACTGACTCCCAAAGGTTCTGCGAATTTTAAAAACCCGTCTAAGGTATGATCCAATCCTGGCGTGATCCGTTCTTTTACAAACCATCCATGTGCATCATTCGCCCGATGAGCATCATAACCAATTTTACGTTTTGCATTAATTAATGGGTAAAGCAAATTGGTCCTCAAACTCGCTTGAGGCGCTAATAAAACGTCAAAGTGGCGAGAACGCATTTGTTGTTTAAACCGCCATAAATCAATGAGGCGTTTAGGTTTCTCAATGACGATAAACTCAACGCCATCCATTCCCTCCACCAAATCAAATGCAGGTCTTGAAATAATCCAAGTCAATTGGGTATCAGGTAAGCAAGCTTGCAGAGTACGGATTAGAGGAACCATCATCAGAACATCCCCTAAAGCGGAAAGTCTGACAATACAAATAGAATTAATCATTCTGCAACACAAATCGAGAGCCACAATAAGGACACACTTCAACCCCTGTTTTTTCTATGGGCAAATACACTTTAGGGTGAGCGTTCCACAGGATCATAGAATCTGTAGGACAACAGAGTGGCAATTCATTTCGGTGCACAACATAATTTTTTTTAGTGCTTGCCGGTTCTTTGTTTGATGTTGACATGATTTTCCTTTACGGCATGGCCAGAATTTAAGAAGCCTCATTATCCAATATTTCCCTGCTTTTCGCTATAATCTCATCACTAAAAGTCGGATTTTGCGGATCATAAAACAGAGCATCATCCCAATGTCTGAGCCAGGTTAATTGACGTTTCGCTAATTGTCTTGTTGCAGCAATGCCTTTATCACGCATGGTCGCATAATCATATTCACCCTGAAGATACTCTAAAACCTGCCTGTAACCCACACAGCGCATCGCCGGCAAATTCATATGCAAACTCCATTTTTCCTGTAAATGACGAACCTCATCAACCAATCCTTCCGTCAACATTTGTTCAAATCGTTGAGCGATGCGCTCGTGCAACCATGATCTTTGTTGGGGAAAGAGAGCTATATTGATAAAACGATAATTCGAGTCCCTCTTTTCTTCTGCAAGCAGCGTGGATAAAGGTATCCCTGTTAAATAATATACTTCTAAAGCTCTTTGAATTCTTTGTGCGTCATGCGCATGAATACGGGCAGCCGTATTAGGATCAATCGCCGTTAATTTTTGATATAACGCAGGCCAGCCATACCGAACAGCCTCATCTTCCAGTTGCTTACGTACGACTGCATTGGCTTCTGGCAGAACAGATAATCCTTTTTGAAGTGCATTAAAATACATCATCGTCCCCCCCACCAATAAAGGAATTTTTCCTTTGCTGAGAATAGAGTCACATAATGAAGATGCATCGGTACAAAACTGTGCTGCTGAATAAGATTCTATAGGATCTTTGATATTAATCAGATGGTGAGGAGCTAATTGCAGCTCATCGCTGGAAGGCTTGGCGGTGCCAATATTCATATCCCTGTAAATCATTGCGGAATCCACACTAATGATTTCAAAAGGATAATAGTTCACTAACTCACAAGCTAAAGCCGTTTTCCCTGAAGCAGTTGGTCCCATCAAACAAAAAACTAAACTAGACATGTAATAACATCCTGCAATCATCTACTGATAAAGCTTTATAAATACCTTCTCCTTTATGTTGATCGCTCAATAAAAAAAGATTCAACTCCATTCGCTCTTCAACACTTAAAAATTGGGGATCAAAACGTTGGCATTGACTCATCACTTGCCTCACTTGATCGAGTTGAAAAGATTCTAACTCAGCTACAGATTCTGCAAATAAACGAATATCTAAATAAGGAACTTTAATCGGTACCGTTCGAATCAGTAATTTGTCTTCTTTAGACCATTCCATACGAACGCCTACTTGCTCAACGCTGGATTGGAGTTCATGTATTCTCTCTTTTAATTTTGCTGACACCCCGTAGCTGACAGGTACTAATAAAGGTCGACTCTCCAATGGCAAATTATCCGAATTCAACTGGTTTAATAACCATTTTTTCTGGAGAGCGATAAGATCGACAAGGTGAGGTTGTTGCTCTAAGAACACCAAAATATATTGATTATTTAGAATAACCCACCATGACTCATCCTCAACAGGAGGTAAGGATTTTCTGGGTGCAACGCCTCGCAGTGCTCTATTGTCATTCCATGGCGCAGGAGGATGGTCTCTTTGAGATAAATCACTTTGTTCCTGGATGGAATTTTTTAGATCAGCATCGGATAGCGCGGTGGATGATAAAATTAGATCCGGCTCGGTTGGTCTCGTAGGCTTCGGATATAAATAAGGTTCACAAACATCCGCAGACTCTGCTGAGTAAGACTCATACTCATAGACTTTTTCTTCATTTTTCGACCCTGCTGATTTTAAAGCGGCACTCAATTGCGAGGTAAAAAAATCATGAACCAAACGAGGTTGTTGGAATCGGACCTCATGTTTGGTGGGGTGCACGTTCACATCCACTTCAGCAGTATGAATCGTCAAATACAGCAGGCAAGCGGGAAAACGTCCCGGGTAAAGCAAACCATCGTAAGCTTGTTTTAAAGCATGATTAATTAATTTGTCTTTAACCATGCGCTGATTAATATAAACCCACTGCCTGTCGTTTTGGCTGCGTTGATAATTAGGACCACTTATCCAACCACTAAGACGCATCGCCCCTCGCTCTGTATCGAGATAGATCGCATCTTTCGTAAAAGCACTGCCAAATATCTTGGTCATTCGGATCTGTTTCGCTTGTTCATTAATCGCTGCGGGTAAGGATAGGACCAGTTTATTATTATGTTTTAAAGATAAACCAATGTGCGGCGCGCTCAAGGCAAAACGTTTAATAACCGTTTCTATGGCTTGAAACTCTAATTTTTCATTCTTAAGAAATCGCTTACGCACCGGGGCATTAAAAAACAAATCAACAACATCAATTGTGGTTCCCACGTTTCGTGCGCAAGGAGCAAGGGTACTCCTGGAGTCATGGACATGCAGCATCATGGCGTGTTCTTGTTGCGCAGGTCTTGAGCTGATGGTGACTTTAGCAACTGAAGCAATACTCGCTAAAGCCTCTCCTCTAAACCCCATGCTATCAATTGCATATAAATCATCAAGTGTTGTAATTTTACTGGTCGCATGCGCCGCAACGGCCAAGGGCAAATCTTCGGCAACAATGCCTACCCCATTATCACTGATTTTGATTTGATTCAGTCCACCGTAACCTACTTCAACGGTAATGGAATCAGCGCCTGCATCCAAAGAATTTTCCAATAACTCCTTAACAACAGAAGCCGGTCTTTCTATTACTTCTCCTGCAGCAATTTGATTTGCTATTGCAGGAGGCAGCTGATGAATTCTCATGCCCATGTGGAAGGTATTGCCAGTTTTTGCCCAGGTCTCAATCTCGCATTACCCGGCAAACGATTCATTGCTTGCATTGCCCCCACAGAAGTATGGTAACGAGCAGCTATTCCTGGCAGCGTTTCTCCTGCCCTTACGATATGAAATTTATTGCTGGTCATTGCTTCTATACGAGTACCATGAGGAGGATTATCCCAAAAATAGGCTTTGACCCCTTGAAATATTGCCTGACTCAATCGAGTTTGATAAGAGGGGTTGGTCAGATTTCTTTCCTCTATGGGATTAGAAATAAATCCTGTTTCCACTAAAATTGAGGGGATATCAGGGGATTTTAAAACCATGAACCGTGCCTGCTCTACCTTGCTATTGTGCAAGTTGGTAAAACTGCCCAGTTGTCCCAGAACCCGTCCTCCCATTTGCAAACCTGAATTTATAGTTGCCGTTTGGGATAAATCAATTAATACTGAGCGCACCACGCCATTGGAGTCATCCAAATCTCCCAAATTCACCCCGCCTAATTCGGAGTAGTTTTCTTTTTCCGCAATCCAACGTGCCGCTTCGCTGGTTGCTCCGCTTTGTGATAAAGCAAATACTGAAGCGCCATTAGAGTGCGGATTATTAAAAGCGTCTGCATGAATAGAAACAAATACATCACCATTATACTTTCTGGCAATAGCTAATCGTTCTCTAAGCCCCACATAATAGTCGCCCGAACGAGTCAAAACAGCTCGCATACCGGGTTGTCTGTCTATTAGTTGCTTTAACTTTAGAGTGATTGCCAAGACGACATTTTTTTCCTGGCTGCGTCGAGGACCTTTTGCCCCAGGATCCTTGCCTCCATGACCCGCATCCAGGACCACAACTACATCGCGCAAGTATTTATTAGATGGACTGTGAGGCACGCTAATTGGCATTTTATGAGTAATTATAGGTTGTTGCGGTGGTTGCTTCGTTAATTGAGTTTTTATTGGTGCTTTAGCTTGCTTAATGATTCTGTTTGTTGGTTTATTAACAATGGATTTATTAATCATCGCTTTATTCATCATATGAGGTTTTGATTTATTTGAAGCAAGATCATTCTTGCCTCCTATCAAATCCAAACGGATGCCATTAACTTTTCCGTTGTATAGCCAGGGAGCGGATCTCACTTGCACAGTTTGGCTCATATCAAGAACCAATCTTAAGGACCTAGCATCAGCCGAGCCACTTCTTATTTTTTTAATAAGGGAATTGGTAATGTTTAATTGATATAAATTGACTCCCAGCGTAGTGGTGGTTAAATCCAACACAACTCGATTAGGTTGGCGCAACGTAAATAGTTTATGCGTGAATGGGCCATTAATCGTGAAATAAAGAGTTGTGGTACCTGTCTGCTGTGACACAGTAACATTTTTTAACTGTGCCGCAAATGCAGCAACAGAGCTGATACACATGATTACCCACAAACCCCATGCGCGCATGATCATTGTTCACCTGCCAGGCAAGCTAAAATTCTTTTGCCAGCGCCACTTGATGCGGTAATTTGCATGTTGCGTCCAGCCCCTTTAATACTTAAGTTAAAACGAATATCAACTTGCGGCAAGGCTTTTCCAGCGTTTTCTGCCCATTCGATGAAACAAATATTTTCATTAGAGAAATAATCTCTAAAACCCAGATATTCTAACTCATCCTCATGATGGATTCGATATAAATCAAAATGATGAATATGCAAGTTACGACAAAAATAGCTTTCTACTAATGAAAAAGTAGGACTTTTAATTGCCGACTGCACTCCCAGGCCTTTAAGCATGGCGCGAACAATGGTTGTCTTACCTGCGCCAATATCTCCACTCAAAGTAACGATTAAAGGAGCACTTAAGCATGATGCCAATTGAGTTGCAAATTGCTCGCTGGCTTTTTCATTAATCAGTTCCAAAGTTATTATTTTATCGTATCCACTATTATTCATTTCTTTTTATTGCAATTCAAAATATTAGGCAAAATATCAAGCAAATCACTGGCTAATATTCCAACCTGACCCAAAGTCTCTGCTGCCGTATCCCCGGCAGCGGCATGCACCCATACACCCAGCTTTGCTGCCTCAGATAAAGATAATCCCTGAGCACAAAGACCAGCAATTATACCGCTTAATACATCACCCATTCCAGCCGTAGCCATGCCAGGATTGCCTTTTGGACAAATAAAAGTCTTTTGTTCATCCGTCTGGATAACAGTACCGGTTCCTTTTAATACCACCACACCACCGTATTGCTGTTGTATGTTAGCTACAGATTGATATCTATCGGCTTGTATTTCTGCCCCGGAGCAGGAAAGGAGACTACCTGCTTCCCCAGGATGCGGAGTTAAAACCCAATTATCATCTATTTGTGGATACTCTGATAATAATCTCAATGCAGAAGCATCAATTACCATGGGCAACTGTGAAGTAATTGCCGCTAAAAATAAAGTTTTTGCCCAATCACTTTCACCAAGCCCAGGCCCAATAACACAAACTGTCGCTTTAGCTAAAAGTGGTTTTAAATCCTTAGCTGTTTTAACGCCCCAAATCATCGCCTCAGGAACCAATGGTAAAACACTGTGAGCATGCTCAGGCCAAGTCGCGACATTTACGGATCCAGCGCCAGTGCGCATTGCAGCTTTAGCAGCCAAACTCACAGCACCTGGCATGCCAGGTCCTCCACCTATAACCAGGACGCTTCCGTAATTCCCTTTGTGTGAGTTCTTTTTCCGTAAAGGTAACGGCAAAGGCAGGGTGTCATGATTCAGCAAAAAGGCGCACGGTTTTAATTTTGCAAGACAAGCTTCAAGTTGTAAATGTCGGCAATGAATTTCACCACAATGATCAGGACCATCTAAAGTATACAGGCCTGCTTTAAGACCAATGAAAGTCAGCGTCGCATTGGCCTTCACACAGAAATTCTCTACTAATCCCGTATCCGCATTCAGTCCCGAAGGAATATCCAAAGAGACTACTGGTAATCCACTGGAGTTAATCTGATGAATCGCCGTAGCAATCACACCATGAACAGGTCCTTTTAATCCTATGCCCAACAACGCATCTATAATTAATTCAGCCTCGGTTTCAAGAGGCTCATCTGCAGATTGACAATCAACTCCCGCAGCGAGAGCTAATAAAGCAGCATTTCTTGCTGCTGAAGGTAAATCTTCTAAAGCTTTACATTGATATACTGTAACCGACAAACCATGTTCATGGGCTAACCTTGCCACAACATATCCATCACCGGCATTATTTCCTGAGCCGCAAAATACTGCGATATGGCGCACTTGAGGATATAAACGCTGCACGAAAAAAAATGCCTCAGTTCCTGCTTGAGACATTAAATCATTTTCATCCAATTGATACACACGCAAGGCTTGTTGCTCACAAGCTCTGATTTGATCGCTACGGTAAAGGACATGATCTGACTTAGCCATCCTTTGCTCCACACTAGTTATTGGGTACTGCGCATTTGAGTACATAGCTGTCAAGCTAAGGAGATTGGCCCAACATTGCCTTAACTCAAGAACCTTTGTTGGGCCAAGAGGCCCAACCTACGATTATTTCGTCACTTAATGATGATGGTGCAAAACAATCTACTTTACCAATTTTAATGATGGCTTATTTTTTGTGCCCGCTTCAGGCTCAGAAGAATCGGGAGAAGGAGGAGGATCTTCATCTTCTTCTATTGCAAAAGCAATTCCTCTACCATTTTCTTTAGCATAAATCTCTAATACTGAATTAGGAAGAACAAAAATTTGTTCGGTCTGTCCTGAAAAACGAGCCGTAAATACAATGCGATCATTTTCCAGTAAAAGTCCCCTCGTTGCAGATGGAGATATATTTAACACAATACGCTCATGCCGAATATGCTCCTTAGGCACCTGGACGCCAGGATACGTCGCGTCAACCAGTATATAAGGGGTTAATTCATTATCTACAATCCAATCGTAGAACGCGCGAATTAAGTAAGGTTTATTTGATGTCATTGCCATAATATTAAGCCGCTCTTATTTGTCGCTCAGCATCTGTCAAACTCGTTTGAAACGATTCACGTTTGAACACCCTCTGCATGTATGAAATTAATCCTTGAAATTCTGGCGCAATTTCCAAACCTAATTTAGGCAAGCGCCATAATAAAGGAGCTAAGGCACAATCCAGTAAAGAAAACTCATCACTCAAGAAATAAGGCTTGTCAGCAAAAACCGGATCAAGGCTGGTTAAACTTTCAAGTAAATTAGCTCGAGCCTGATCAGCATTTTCATCTCTGTTAATGAAATTCATTAAATAATACCAATCCTGTTCTATTCGATGCATCATTTTACGGGTTTCCGCACGAGCAACAGGATAAACAGGTAACAAGGGAGGATGAGGAAAACGTTCATCCAGATATTCCATAATGATCCGAGCTTCATAAAGGACGAGTTCTCTGTCAATTAATGTTGGAACGGTGCCATATGGATTTAAGGCTAGAAGATCCGCGCCTGGCTCATCTTGCTTTACAGCTAGAATTTCTACATTAACACCTTTTTCAGCCAACACGATACGGACCTGATGACTATAAACATCATCAACATCAGAAAATAAAGACATTATGGTGCGCTTTGCGACAATTGCCATTAGCAACTCCTATGGATTCATTAAAGCCTGCATCAATAGCATTTCTATGCTACAGAGCAAAGAACAACATTCTATCACATTTTTACCCCTCTGGGTTACTTTGCATCTAAATCTACTTATTTATACAAATAAAGTACAGCTCAAATTTTTATTTATAACCTTCGCCAATAAATTTTTTTTAAGTAATACGCTGCTATTAATAAAATAGTCAAAAAAAGAATAACAAAAATACCCAGGCGATAGCGAATTAATTTTGCTGGTTCACCAACATAAACTAAAAAAGTCACTAAATCCTGTAAAGCGTTATCAAAATCGACAGGAAGCATTTCCCCCTGTTTTGTTAATAACAACGAATCATGTGATTCATTGTTAATGACCAATGCTTGTTGTCCCATTAATGGTTCCAGGACATTAGGCATGGTAACATTCGGTACCAAAAGATTATTTACGCCAAAGGGTCTGGAATCATCATTATAAAAATTTTTTAAATAAAGATACAACCAGTGCGCACCTCTTTCTCTTGCAGATAATGATAAATCTGGGGGAATAATCCCAAACCATTGTTTGGCATCTTCCGGAGGCAGAGCGATTTGAACGGGATCAGAGACCGTTGCCTGAGTAAAAATTAAATTATTTAATAAATTTTTATTTATCTGGCCAGCAAAATCAGTTAAACCCAAATCTTCTGCCATGCGGTTATAACGCATATATTTCAAAGAATGACATCCAGAGCAATAATTCATAAATAATTTTGCCCCTCGCTGTAAACGCTCTTTATTATTTATATCTATAGAAATGGATTGCGCCGCAATCTCCATCGCCAAAGCAATGGGGGTAGTCACGGCTAACAAGATACTGACAAAAAATACCGTAACTTTTTTTATCATCATTGACCTATTCTTTTAGGGACGGAACGGCATGATTCAAGGCGACTATAAAATGGCATGAATAAAAAATAAGAGAAATAAAATATCGTACTGGTTCTGGCAAGAAACAATCGTACCGGATTAACTGAGAGGGTGCCTAAATAGCCTAAAAGCACTACGCTTATAACAAAGAGCGTCAAGCTCGCTCTTGAAAGTGCTCCTTTATACCTCATCGAGCGAACAGGGCTGCGGTCGAGCCAGGGCATAAAAAAAAGAAGCACGATTGCTGCGCCCATACAAACAATACCTAATAGCTGATTGGGTATCGCTCGTAACATCGCGTAAAAAGGTGCCATATACCATACTGGAGCAATATGATCTGGTGTTATCAATGGGTTGGCAGGAGCGAAATTAGAGCGCTCTAAAAAATACCCCCCCAATTCTGGAGCAAAAAATACTACAGAAAAAAATAAGATCAAAAAAAACACCACCCCAACAAAATCTTTAACGGTATAATAAGGATGAAAAGGGATGCCATCCAGGGGATTGCCCTGCTCATCAATTGTATTGCTAATTTCAATTCCTTCAGGATTATTTGAACCTACTTGATGCAAAGCCACTATGTGTAAGAACACCAAAAATAACATCAAAACAGGAATTCCAATGACATGTAAGGCAAAAAAACGCTGCAAAGTGACATTGGTAACTGAATAATCACCTCTCAACCAAATAACCAAACTTTTACCAATATAGGGTATCGCACCAAACAAGGAAGTGATTACTTGAGCCCCCCAATAAGACATTTGTCCCCAGGGTAATAAATAACCAAAAAAAGCCTCAGCCAACAGTAAAAGAAAGAGAAACATCCCCAAAAGCCAGACCAGCTCTCTTGGTTTTTGGTATGAGCCATAAAGCAAACCACGAAACATATGTAAGTAGATCACAATAAAAAATGCAGAAGCCCCAGTAGAATGCATATAACGCAACAACCAACCAAAATTAACATCGCGCATGATGTATTCAACCGAAGAAAAAGCCTGATCCACACTTGGCGTATAAAACATGGTAAGCCATAAACCCGTGGCAAATTGATTGGCCAACACGACAAAGGCCAGAGAACCAAATAGATAAAAGAAGTTTAAATTTTTAGGTAGGTAATAATGACTAAAATGGCTTTTCCAAGTGCTGATCAAAGGAAAACGAGCGTCTATCCAATTTAATAATCCTTTCATAATTTAACCTTCATTGGTATCTTCGCCTATCACAAGGGTATGCTCGTTTATAAAGTGATGGGGAGGAACTTCCAAATTTATAGGAGCAGGAACACCTTTAAAAACCCGTCCGGCGAGATCAAAAGTTGAACCATGACAAGGACAAAAAAAACCACCCTGCCAACCAGAACCTAACTCCCCAGGTACAGGTTTATATTTAGGTGAACAACCAAGATGAGTACAAATCCCAATTAATACTAAATATTCCGGATTGATGGAGCGGAATTCATTCCTGGCATATTCCGGCTGCTGCTCAACTAAAGATAGAGGATCTCGTAGTAAGCTTTCATTATCAGTTAAATGCTGGATCATCTCTTGAGTTCGTCTGATAATCCAGACAGGCTTACCTCGCCAAGCAACAACAACTTGTTCGCCCGGTTCCATTTTGCTTAAATCAACTTGAACTGGCGCCGCTGCTGCCCGGGTTTTAGCGCTAGGGAGCCAGGAAGAGACAAAAGGAGTCAGTGCGCAGGCAGCGCCCACCGCAGCCAAAACACTGGTAGAAGCTAATAAAAATCGACGTCGTTCCTCATCTAAAGGTTTCTCTTTATCTTTATCCACTTCTTGATTGAGATTAGTAATTTCATCCACCATTATATAAACATTGCTCTTTTTTTTAAATTAATTAGGATTTATTAGTATTTAAATCAACATCACAAGGTTTGTTATTAAATCTCAAGAGGTACTTGGAAATTGAGAAGAGATTTCAAGGCAAAGCCTTCGGATGCAAATGGCAAGCACCGACGTATTCTATTGATGAACACTCTAGTGTTCTTCACATGTGGAGATTAACACGAGTCTGTTTGATTTTGTAGAGGTCGCTGCAGTCAAAGTTAGATTGATACAGCGACTTTTATGAGGCAAAATCTATAAGGTTTACTGTATTAAAACATTGGCTTGAGACGTAGTGATTTCTGCATCACGCAACATTGTTTCAAATTCAGAAACGCTATGGGGTTGAGCCCAAAAATGCAAGATATTGCGTTTTTTTGCACATACGGTACGAATATCAGCAATGCATTGATTGATATTTATAGCGTCAGGATTTGTTGATTGCATCGCCTGTTTGATATCAGTTAACAAGTCTGCTTTCCATTGACTGTTTCTTGTTGTTTGACGCCCATTTTGTTGTGTTGACATATTCTCTATAAGCTTATCTATAATTGCCATTAGCTTTTCAGAATCTCGAACAGGTTGCTCTGGCTCATTTATAACCGGCACATCGCGAACAATTGATTTGATGTCCGGGACAATCTTCTTTATGCCGGTTTCGTCAGGCAGGATGTCACCTGGAAGAATAGAAACATGAGGAAGAGTAGCCGGTAATGTGCTGTTCGAACGACCCGAAACAAAGGAAGGTGCAATAGGTTCCGGGTTCTGCTCAGGGTTGCTTTTTATATTTAACAACTGCTCTGCTGTTATTACCGCCCAATCTTCTACAGTTAACAACACTCCATTAAGTTTGCTAACAATTAAGGCAAATAGATCGGCATTAACTTGTTGCCACATAGCAACGTCATGAAAAAGAGGCCGATTATTAATTAAGTCATGGATTTGTTCTGCGCTTAAAACAGGCGTCTCTACAACTTCAACTTTATACTGTTTTTCTTCTACTGGTACTTCTTTTTTTACTGGTTGTTGAATGGGAGTCTTGGGAGCTAACTTTAAATCTTTTATTGGGGTAAAAAAATAAACTTCCGCGTCTTTGGCTTGATCTCTAACTATTTTGGTATCTAAATGAGCAACCATTTCTTGAGGATTTTTGGTAACCGACAAATCACCAGTCAAAGAATCATAGCTGTAATAAGTATCTCCTTTCTTTACTAAGGAAATAGTATGCCCTGCCATTTTTATGGTAATCCCTTGAGAATCCAATTGAGTAATAATCGGCAGAAATTGTTGTGCCAGAGGCGGAGTATTATCTGGTCTAACAATCCTTCGCAACTCATCTACGGTAATTGTGGCCCAATTAATCTGCGTATCTGGAGCAAGCTTTTGTATGGCTGCTGTTACATCAGCATTTTGCTCAATAAACAATATAACAGCCAGCTCAACACCTTCTAAACGATTATCTCGAATAAAACCATCTCGATTGTCTAATATGTCTTCAACATTGAGGCCATCAATAGGTGCTACCAGACTCTGTTTCTTTGGATTTGCAAATACGGATGAATAATATCTTGCGTAGGCTTGCGTTTCCAATAGCCCTGTGCCATTGATAACGGCGGGAAAATCTTGTCTATACCTCCGTTGTGAATCCTCATGAGCTAATTTTACCCCTTCGTAGATTTCTTGCTCATTTTCAGCGCTTAAAATAGCATTAATTACGGCAATACTGATTAAAGTGCATGCGTTAGCTGTTTGGGCAGTGGCAAGAGATATATGTCTCATAAGTACTGTTCTCAAGATAGAATATGATGCAAGAGTATATCATAAGACCATTAAGATATTATTAAGAGCACTCTGATGGAGTAAAAATCAGAGGTAATGTAAATTACACTTGTTCAAAAGAAAAATACATGGGCTGTAATCTTTGAGTATAATTGCAAATTGTTTAAGCGTGTTAAATAGCCCCCGCACAGCGGGGTTTCTATTAATCGATAGATGATTAACGTTTTGAGTATTGAGTAATTCAACGAGCTTTGGACAAGCGCACTTTATTGCAGTTCTTCCCGATTATCATCAAGCTCCCTGTAATCAGCTATGCAACTCTACTCCCTGATTGACTTCATCGTTAACAATCATTAATGATTTTGCTTGATTGATGCCGGCTCTCCCCCAAAATGTTATAGGAATTAGCCGTTGTATATTAAGAGCCTGATACAAGGTTGAGTTCTGATCCGTAAGGACTTGCTCAAGATTATCATTTTCCTGAAGCGATTGAATTGCATCTATAATACATTCAAGTTTTGCACCACTATTCATCCAATAAGGATTCCAATGGTTCTTCTGGCCATCTCGTAGACGGTTCATAGCCGTTATTATTGCTTCACCAGCTGTACCGTGATTTTTTATAATATTTACCGCGCGCTCAAAAGGGGAGGCCACACTGTCTGTTAAGGTGCAGTCAGCAGTAATTGAAGGAATATCGTTCTGCCCGTGTGTTTCCCCCTCTTCTTGTTCAAAAGAATGCACTACATTAGAGCTATTTTCCGTGGTGTCTCCTGGTGCCATCTTAAGTAAAGTCACTATGTTTTCAGAGAGCGGGATATGGTTACGAGCATGGATAAAATCGTAAAAATAGTGGAAAATAAATAATTCAAAAGCACTATTGGGAACCGATTGTTTGTATTCACTCGCGTATAAGTTAGCTTCAAGCTGAGCTTGATTAACACCTAATCGATGAAACGCAATTTTATCCATATGGAATAGGATATCGATCATATCACTCATGTCCATATTATGATCTTGTGCATTACCCTCGAAAACAAATGCCATCTTATTTTCAGCAATAAGCGGTACATTAGGTAATCCACAGAACGAGCGAGTAACATTTTTTTGGGGAACAACTCTAAGGTCATAGGGAATAATTGCAGTGTATATATCACACGGGGTTTGCCCGCTTTTATTTTTTAAATGGCGATCGGCTCCAGCAGATAATAATGCTGCAATTAATCCCTCGTGCCGGAAAAAGCAAGCCCAATGCAGCGGGGTCATACCGTAGTTATCCGCCTCATTAATATTTACTCCCAGTAATTGATGTTTTTGAAGTAAGGCCAAGGCAGCAAGACTATTGCCAATTTTACAGGCTAATACCAAAGGTGTATTCCCCCAACTTTTAGTGCTCAATGATTCCTTATCTATAGTGGAGAAATCATACGATTGTTGAAGTTTTAAGATTTGGGTGTGTGCCGGCTCATTTACGTTACAGTAAATGGGATTTGTATAAAAACTTATTTCTTTTTGTTCCATTTGATTAGGGAACATTAAATTAATATATCGGGCCAAATTTGCTGAAAAGCCTATTTTATTCATATCAGTGTCAGCGTTAAAAGCTAACGTTCCATGTAAAAAACTGATACAAGAAGAATTTAAAATTCTATCTTTTTGCTCATCAGAGATTTGATTTCTTTGAAAAAAGTCAAAAAGATACTTTTTCAACTGGCGTTGGAGAAAGCGCTCTAAACTATTATTTGCATAAGCCTCTGAAGCCTCCAAAAAATTAATTAACTGTAAAAGAGTTTTAGATTTGAACTCCTTATAAAATTCAACACTGAATAAATTCATTTATTGTCTCTACAATTACTTAATCGCAGTATTATACTTAAACAGTATTAACATATAATTAACATAAACAAATATATCAGCCAGATCGATGTTCTCCAAAAGTTTAACATCAAATCACTTTCATCAAATATAATCTACAATGGAATACGCAGCTTATTGATTTTTATCACGATCAATCTATTCTGTCTTTTTTAGTAACAACCAGGCATTTCTTGCGCTATCTGTTATCGCGCTTTATTTTTAATCTTCAGTGAGAGCGCCGTGATAAAGTCGCAGCGCATTTTTAATAAAAAATAAATTGAGGGTGTGTATCTTGGAATGTATTGGAAAAATCTTAAATAAAAAAAACCCCGCAATGCGGGGTTTTATTAATCGATAAACAATTAACGTTTGGAGTATTGAGTAGCTCGACGTGCTTTGTGCAAACCCACTTTCTTTCTTTCTACACGACGTGAATCACGAGTCAGCAGACCACGCGCACGAAGTTTTCGGCGAAATGAATTAGGATTAGGTTCAGCATCTTCAGCCAAATCTTTTTCATCATACGCAACTAATGCTCTAGCTATTCCTAAACGAACTGCTCCAGCTTGACCAGCAATTCCACCACCAACTACGGTGACAAAAATATCAAACTTGTTGACCAGCTCAACAGTTTCCAGAGGTTGCATAACCACCATGCAAGAAGTTTCACGACAGAAATACTCTTGCAAAGTACGGTTGTTAACTTTGATCTCACCTTTACCGGGACGTAAAAAAACGCGAGCTGTTGAACTTTTTCTACGACCAGTGCCGTAGTATTGCTTCATTTCAGCCATAGTACTTATTCCTCAATCTCTAGTTGCTTGGGTTGCTGTGCAGTATGTGGATGTTCACTGCCCACATATACTTTCAATTTGCGATACATCTCTCTACCCAATGGGTTTTTTGGTAGCATGCCTTTTACAGCAAGTTCGATAATTTTTGCAGGATTTCTACCTTGCATTTTTTCGAAAGTAACCGATTTGATACCACCAGGAAAACCAGTGTGATGGTGATACATTTTGTTATTAAATTTACGGCCAGTCACAGTGACTTTTTCCGCATTAGTAACAATGATGTAATCCCCAGTATCAACATGAGGTGTGTACTCAGCTTTATGTTTGCCACGTAAACGACGGGCAATCTCAGTTGCTAAGCGACCCAAAACCTTATCGCTGGCATCGACCACGAACCAGTCACGTTTGACTTCATGGCCTTTGGCACTAAATGTCTTCATTAAATAAACTCCGAACCGCCTAAATTGGTAATCTTTCTATCATGGACGGGCGATTTTAACCAAAACAGAAACATCCTACAAGTAAAAAGGATAAAAATTTATGAACAATTAATTAAATCCCTGTAAAAACATCAAATTCCACCTGCTGAAGTGGAAACTCCTCTTTTTTTATAACCAATCGATATACTCAAACAAACCTTTTAAAATAGCAATATAGTTATCGGTCAATTAAAAGTTGTTCTACCGTTTCTCCTGCAATCAAATGACTATCAATAATTTGATCAATATCAGAGAAAGACGAATAAGTATACCACACCCCTTCGGGATAAATTACCAGACATGGACCCGATGCACAACGACCTAAACAACCTGTTTTGCTTACACGAATCTTCCCAGGGCCATGCATGTCTAATTCCAATAGCCTGGTTTTCATGTAATCAAAAAAAGGTTCACCACCAGAATTTGCGCAACATTGTTTCCCGGCGGGCTTCTGATTAGTGCATAAGAGTACGTGCTTGATATAATAAGTCAATCAGCTATTTTCCTATTGCTTCAATTTTTGTCTTTAATTTTAAACCAGGCTTAAAAGTAACCACTCTTCGAGCCACCACTGGGATTTCCTCACCAGTTTTTGGATTTCTACCTGGTCGTTGTGGTTTATCTCTTAATGTAAAATTACCAAACCCAGATAATTTTACATGCTGCCCATGCTCCAAAGCATAGCGCAACTCTTCAAAAAAATTTTCTACCATTTCCTTTGAGACTGGCTTAGACAGCTTTAATTCGTCACACAAGGTTTCCGACATAATAGCTTTGCTTAGTGCGCTCACGATTACTCCCTCAATATGATTGAAAATTCATTTTGCAATGTTTTGATTATAGCACCAATTAATGAATTGATCTCAGCATCAACTAATGTTCGACTATCATCTTGCAAAGTCATCGCTACTGCTAAACTTTTTTTACCCTCGGGAATCCCTTTTCCTACATACACATCAAATACATCAAAGGATTTTAACCAGTCTTCTTTGACGCAGGTTCTAACTGCCTCTTCAATTTGCATGGCATTAATCTGGGTATCAACCAAAAAGGATAAATCCCTTCTGATTTGCGGATATTTTGAAATTGTTTTATAGCGTGGCGCATGAAGATTAATTAATTGCGCCAAATTCATTTCAAATAATATCACATCATGAGGCAGATCCAATGCATCAGTCAATTTTGGGTGAAGCACACCTAGCCACCCAGCAGGCAGATCATTGATCATTATTTGCGCCGACTGACCAGGGTGTAACGCATCATGCGTTGCTGGAACGAAAGCAACATGCTCTAATTTTAATAATGAAAATAAGGACTGTAAATCTCCTTTGAGATCAAAAAAATCAAAGTAGCGGATAGTCTCGCTCCAATTTACCCCACCTTGTTCCCCCATTAACAAACCAGCAATACAGGCTCGCTCATTTAACTGGCCTTGTTCCACATCAAACACCACACCTATTTCAAAAAACTTAATTGCATTTTGTTGGCGGTGAATATTATACATCATGGATGCAATTAACCCAGGCCACATACCAACTCGCATTTGCGATAACTCAGACGAAATTGGATTCAGTAGCTGCATCACTTCATGTTGGGGATAAATTGCATCTTGTAGCTCGGGATCGACAAAACTGTAACTTATCGTTTCATTATATCCTCGACTTCTAAACCAAACTGCGAGTTGCTGGGCAATACGCTCATTAGCACTGGCCTTACCTGCCTGAACCAATGCATTCATTGGCTGAGCTTTTAAATTATCATAGCCATACAGGCGAATGATTTCTTCAACCAAATCAACATCCTGTTGCACATCAAATCGATGAGAAGGAACCTCTACATCAAGAATGCCTTTCTTATCCTGAATAATTTTAATACCTAGGCCTTCTAACAAACTCTTCATTTCTTCCAGTGAAATAGTAAGGCCAGTTAGTTTCTTCACCTTATTGGTATCAAAAGAAATTTGAGCTTTTGCAGGAACATGCGCCGCATTGCTGGATTCGACTATTGGGCCAGCCTGCCCACCCACAATGGATAAAATCAATGATGTTGCACGCTCCAGAGCTTTGATTTGCAGATAAGGATCGACACCACGCTCAAAACGTTGTGATGAATCACTGAACAAACCATATTTTCTGGCAACTCCAGCGATAATCACCGGATTAAAATAAGCACTTTCTAAAAATACATCTTGAGTATGGGCTTGAACTGCGCTGTCCGCCCCTCCCATAATACCAGCCATAGCCAAGGGCTTTTCTTTATCAGCGATCACTAATACTTTGTCGCTTAAGGTTACTTCCTGACCATCTAATAGTTCCAGATGTTCTGCTTCATTGCTAAAACGAACAGTAACTTCCCCTTTTAACTTAGCCAAATCAAAAGCGTGCATAGGTTGACCTAACTCAAGCATCACATAATTCATCACGTCAACAACCGGATGCAAGGCTCTGATTCCACCTCGACGCAATCGTTCAACCATCCACAAGGGAGTTGTTGCGGCAGAATTAATATTACGAATAATACGGCCACAATAACGAGGACATGCCTCAGCATTTTTTAAATTAATGGTTAGTACATCATCAATTGCAGGTGCAACAGTACTAATGGAGGGTTCTGATAGAGGCAGTTTATTTAATACGGCTACTTCACGAGCAATACCTAAAACACTGAAGCAATCAGCGCGATTAGGCGTTAAATCAATATCCAATATATGATCATCAAGAACCAGATACTCACGTAAATTCATGCCCACGGGAGCATCTTCTTCTAGCTCCATAATGCCTTCAGATTGTTCCGCCAGCCCCAGTTCGGTCACTGAGCAGAGCATTCCTTGTGATAATTCACCGCGTAGTTTGGATTCTTTAATTTTGAGACCACCAGGTAATTGGGCTCCAATCATTGCCAAAGCAACTTTTAATCCTGGTCTCACATTCGCAGCACCGCAAACAATTTTCAACGTTTGATCGTTGCCGGCCTTAACGTCACATAAAGTCAATTTATCAGCATCTGGGTGAGGTTTTGTGCTAAGTACTTCAGCAACAACCACATGACTAAATTCCCCTGCTACAGGGCTTACGGCGTCTACTTCCAAACCAGCCATAGTCAATTGAGCAGCTAACTCTTGTTCAGTTAACGAGAAGTTAACCCATTCACGTAACCATAACTTACTTAATTTCATCTATCGTCCCCATCACTTATACAACCACTTGTCTTGCGACGAGTAAATTAAAACTGACTTAAAAAGGTTAGATCGTTTTCAAACATCATCCGTAGATCATCTATTCCATAATACAACATGGCTAATCTATCCATACCCATACCAAAAGCCCATCCCTGATACTCATCAGGAGAAATATGAACTGCTCGCAACACGTTTGGATGCACCATGCCACAACCCAGTACTTCAAGCCACCCAGTAAATTTGCATGAACGGCATCCCTTACCACTGCATTGGGTACACTCTATGTCTACTTCCGCAGAAGGTTCAGTAAAAGGGAAATAGGATGGCCTGAATCTAAGCGCTAATTCGCGACCAAAAAAATGGGCAAAAAAGTCCTGCAGCAATCCCTTTAATCCGGCTAATGTAGCCTGCTGATCAATCAATAATCCTTCAACCTGATGGAACATGGGCGTATGAGTGAGATCAGAATCACAACGATAAACCCTTCCAGGAGCAATTAAGCGAAATGGTGGTTTACGCTGTTCCATTGTACGAATTTGTACTGGAGAGGTATGGGTGCGCAGTAAACGTCCATCACCAAAATAAAAGGTATCATGCATTGCACGAGCTGGATGATGTCCGGGAATATTTAACGCCTCAAAATTATAAAATTCAGTTTCGATTTCAGGTCCGTCAACAATATCAAAACCCAAACGACTGAAATACTCATTAATTCGGTGTTTCACTTGAGTCACGGGATGCAATGAACCAGACTGTTTGTTGCGTCCAGGAAGGGTTACATCTATTTTCTCTGCTGATAATTTCGCTGCTAATTGTATTTCTTTTAATTCCAGCATTTTCGTTTCAATCAATGCACTGATGTCACGTTTTGCTTGATTGACTAATTGCCCCATTTTAGGCTTTTCTTCGGCAGATAAACCAGCCAGACCTTTTAAAATCTCAGTCAGTTTGCCTTTTTTTCCTAGGAAGTCAACGCGAATTAGTTCCAGAATAGCAATATCTTGTGCGTTATTAATTGCTTCAGAAGCCTGTTCTTGTATGGTGATGATATCCTGCATATTTATACCCACAAGTAAAAAGGAGGCCTTAGCCTCCTCGATATTTTTTATTTTGTAACCACTTTAAATTTAGTTACGCTGGGCCTATTACAAATGAATTTAAGATCTAAAGTCACTTACATCAAACTAAGACCCATCTAATAACAAATTAACCTGCTAATGCAGCTTTAGCTTGTTCAGCCACTGCAGCAAAGGCTACTTTATCATTAACAGCCATGTCTGCCAGTATTTTTCTATCCAGCTCAATTGATGCTTTTTTCAAACCATCAATCAAACGGCTATAAGACATACCACATTCACGAGCTTGTGCATTAATACGAACTATCCATAGAGCACGGAATTGTCGTTTTTTCTGACGTCTATCACGATATGCATATTGACCAGCTTTAATTACTGCTTGTTTCGCTACGCGATAGGTCCGGCTACGTGCACCGTAATAACCTTTAGCTTGATCTAAAATTTTCTTGTGACGGGCTTTCGCTGTCACACCACGTTTAACTCTTGGCATTTTTTAATCCTCCCCTTAACTACCGTGCAACATACGCTCTGCCAAACGCGCATCGCATGGCTTCAAAGTACTGGCACCTACGCGTAAATGGCGTTTTTGCTTAGTAGACTTCTTGGTGAGGATATGGTTTCTATAAGCGCCACGACGTTTAATCGCACCACTCGCTGTCTTACGGAAGCGTTTAGCTGCTCCACGATGTGACTTTAACTTTGGCATAACATAATACTCCGCATTGATATTTGTTTTTCATAACAAATATTATTTAGCTACTTAGTTTTTTTGGGTGATAATACCATCAGTAATTGTCTTCCTTCACGCTTAGCATGCTGCTCAACAACCGCAAATTCAGCCGTATCCGCCTGGATGCGTTCCAGAATTTTCATACCGAGTTCTTGATGAGCCATCTCACGACCACGAAAACGCAGCGTAATTTTGACCTTATCACCATGATTGAGGAAACGGATCAGGTTGCGTAGCTTGACCTGATAATCTCCATCTTCCGTTGTTGGACGGAATTTTAATTCCTTAACCTGAATTTGCTTTTGCTTTTTTCTTGCTTCAGCTTGTTTTTTATTCAGTTCAAAGACAAATTTACCATAATCCATAATGCGGCAGACCGGGGGTTTGGCTGTTGGTGATATCTCAACCAAATCCAATCCATCCTCTTCTGCTGCACGCAGTGCTTCTCTTGTTGATACAATTCCTGCCTGGTTACCATCGACATCAATTAAGCGTACCTCAGGTACAGTGATCTGTTCATTAATTCGTGCGCGATCATTTTCACGCTTAGTTGGTGCACTAATGGTTTATTCCTCCAGCTCGTTATTTATAGAGATCCCTTACGGACAATTTCTTGCGTCAAGGTATCACAAATTGTATCTATTGTCATCACACCTAAATCCGCACCTTCACGAGTTCGTACAGCGACTTGACCAGCTTCAACTTCTTTGTCGCCTATAACTAATAAATAAGGTACTTTTTGTAAAGTGTGTTCACGGATTTTAAAGCCAATTTTCTCATTTCTCAAGTCAAAATTTGCACGAATACCTCTTTTTTGCAAAATTTGACTCACTTTTTCTGCGTATTCATTCTGTTTTTCACTAATAGTGAGTACCGAAGCTTGTACTGGAGACAGCCATAACGGTAGTTTCCCAGCATAATGCTCTATTAGAATACCCATAAAACGTTCAAAAGAACCTAATATTGCTCGATGCAACATGACCGGAACTTGTTTATTACCATTTTCAGCAATATAACTGGCGTCTAAACGTGCAGGCATGGAAAAATCGACTTGTATGGTTCCACATTGCCATATCCTGCCCAGGCAATCAGACAAGGAACACTCAATCTTTGGACCGTAAAATGCACCCTCACCAGGGGCATCTATCCATTCAATATTTCTTCCTTTCATGGCAAGTTTCAGGGCATTTTCTGCTTTATCCCAAACCTCATCAGAGCCTACGCGTTTTTCAGGTCGCAGCGCTAAACGATATTTGATCTCATTAAATCCAAAATCAGTATAAACTGATTGGACCAGCTCCAACATCATCGCTACTTCTGATTGAATTTGATCTTCCGTACAAAAAATATGGGCATCATCTTGCACCATATTGCGAACCCGCATTAATCCATGTAATGAACCAGAAGGCTCACAGCGATGGCAGTTACCAAACTCCGAAAGTCTTAATGGCAGATCTCGATAACTTTTCAAACCTTGATTGTAGACTTGAATATGGCAAGGACAATTCATCGGTTTTACAGCATAGTGGCGATTGTCTGTTTCCGTAACAAACATTTCATCTCTAAAGTTATCCCAATGACCTGATTTTTCCCAAAGTACTCGGTCCACCAATTGAGGGGTTTTAATTTCCTGATAACCAAAATCAGCCAATCGCATGCGCATATAACGCTCTAACTCTTGGTAAATCGTCCATCCTTTGGGATGCCAAAAAACCATTCCCGGAGCAATATCCTGGAAGTGAAACAAATCCAAAGCTTTGCCTAATTTACGATGATCACGCTTTTCCGCTTCTTCCATTCTGAATAAATAGTCAGCCAAGGACTTTTTATCTGCCCAAGCGGTACCATAAATTCGCTGTAGCATTTCATTATTAGAATCACCACGCCAATACGCACCGGCTAACTTAGTCAGTTTGAATGCTTTTAAAAATCCGGTTGAAGGTACATGGGGACCTCGGCACAGATCTTCAAAGTCACCTTGCTTATATAGAGAAAGCACTTCATCGGCGGGAATATCAGCAATAATTTTTGCCTTATACTCTTCCCCTAAACTTTTAAAATATTTTATTGCTTCATCGCGTGGTAATACCCTACGAGTAACAGGATAATTGGCTTTAGCCAGTTCATGCATTTTTGCTTCTATTAATTCCAAATCTTCTGGAGTAAATGCTCTTTGGAATGCGAAATCATAAAAAAAGCCATCATCAATAACTGGACCTATGGTCACTTGAGCAGTGGGAAAAAGAGATTTTACGGCTTGAGCGAGCAAATGAGCAGTAGAATGACGAATAACTTCCAAGCTGTCCTCTTGCTTTTCAGTCACTATAACTAAGGAACAATCGGTTTCAATAAGATAAGTGGTATCTACTAAACGACCATCTACACGACCGGCCAATGCAGCCTTGGCTAACCCCGGGCTGATATGATGCGCTACATCATAAATGGTTAAGGGCGCTTCAAAATGTTTTACACTTCCGTCAGGCAATTTAATGTTGGGCATAGTTTTATCCGTCTTTGCGTCCGTAAAGCACTTCTTTTTTCAAAAAAAAACCCTGCATAGCAAGCAGGGTTTAAACCTTAATAATCTGTGCAGTAGTTGCTGTTTTAGATTCTACTATATAATTCAGGTTATATGGTAGGCACGAGTGGGATCGAACCACCGACCACCACCATGTCAAGGTGGTGCTCTACCACTGAGCTACGTGCCTATAATTCGACCTGCATTCAAATTGGCTTGAATTATATAATAAGGTAGTATTATAAAGCAAATCATTTAAAACGATTTTTGGATTAAATTTATGTGGTGCAAAATAGATGAACAACATGTTTCACTCAATGTGTATGCCAAACCTAATGCAAAAAAAACGGCTCTTTTGGAAATAACCAAAGACGCATTACATATTGCCCTGCATGCCCAACCTAAAGAGGGTGAGGCTAATAAAGAACTCATCCTCTTTATAGCAAAACTCTTTAAGATACCTAAAACACAAATTACTTTATTACGAGGCCAGGAAAGTCGACACAAACAGCTTAGAGTTCCTTTAACAGAAACCCTGCAGAAATTTATCAATGACGCGCCATCCTTTAGCTAAATCCCAATTACCAGAGTCACGGGATAGTGTCATCCCGTCACTCCTCAAATGATCCCCTCTCCAGGAAAGTAAGAATTAACTTCTTTGTTTTTGCATGATTCATAATAAAAGTATGCGTGGAGTTGATGACCATAGGCTCAGTTTGCCCTTGCAACCAGGCCGAGGAAGGCGGAACTTTGGCGTCAAACCGCCCAGCGATTATACCCATCTTAATATTTGGCACCGGCACATGATGCACGTAGGACTCTTTGTCTGAACTTAGCTCAGCCAATGGTTTTATTGAGGAGGTGATTAGGGGAAACATTTTTGTAGATAGCTTGGCGAGCAAGGAACCCTGGTTAGGAGGTGCCAGCATCACCAGGGTGCCAATATGTTTCAACTGATCGGGTGGCCATCTAGATAATGCCTCTCTGACAATGATGCCCCCCAGGCTGTGAGTGACAAAATGAATTTTTATCCCTGAATGGATCGCTAATATACGATTGATGTATTGGTTCAAATAAATTGCATGTTCGTGAATCGTGTATTTTGCCGAAGGGTAATTATAGTAATATACCTGATAACCTTGATTTTCCAGATAGAGTTTTAATGGCCTCATACTCATGTAAGAACGCAGTAAACCATGGATTAACACTACGACTTCCCGGTGATGTTTTACTTTAACCTGAACTCCAGGGGAAACCGGCTTCGTTTGCGTGTTATTGTTGGGTAAAAATGCAAATGTTTGAGTCATCCACGTCATCCCGATGAAGAACAACAGAATGAACTTAGTGATTTGAACTTTATTAGGTAAAAATTCCAATTTCTTTCCTGAACACCACTTGTTAGAAAACGATACTATTTAAACTTTATCCTCTTGCTCTATCAATTAGATTTAAGCCTTAAAAGCTTAAATCTAATTGCCATAACCCTCTTCAATAAGGATAACCTATATCGTCATCTGAATCATCAGCGAAAGTGTTCTCCTCAACCATCTGTACTGACTTAGTTCGATTAATGCCGAAAGCACCTAAAAAGGTTAATGCACTAATCCGTGGCTGGTTAACCGCTTTATAAAGATTGGACTCTTTATCATTGAGTACTTCATCAAGCAAGACTGTCGGCGGAAGCGCTTCAAATTCGGCTATGATGTTTTTAAGTTTGGTGCCACTATTCATCCAATAAGGATTCCAGTAATTTTCCTGACCTTCTTTTAGTCTGCTCATCATGTCAATCATTCTATTGCCTATTTCACCATAGTCTTCCAAACGTTCTATGGTGCGATAATAAGCTTGATTGGTTTCCTTATCATGAACATCCTGAACACGTCTCCATAAGTTTTGGGTGTGTGCATCCTGTATTTCCTGGCCTTCAATCCAGCTCATAAATTTAGCTAACGCTGCGACTCGATCAATAATAGTTTCCGAGGAGGAAGAGGCCATTGAAAAAATCTGCACTTTCTGAAACCGGGCTGCTGGAATATATTCATCCAATCCTAAAACTTTACAGGGAAATTCTGTCAGAAATGGCGACCGTCTAATATCCAGTTTATTTTGAATATGCCAATTTTTTACAACCTTTCTATATTTAATTAAATCATCACCATACATCTCTTCATAATCTATGCCTTTATCAAGGGGAACATATTTTCCCCAATGGAGTTTGGCTTTGAATTTTCTAATAAAATAATGAACCATTTTATCGCGAAACGCTTCAAAACCTACCGCACCAGGACTGGAAACCACATCAAATCCACAGGTAAATCTTTTCTTATTGTGATGAGTACCTGGAGCGATACTAAAGGGGTAATCCTTATTAAGAAACACTCTGGCATAAGCACCAAAGGTCACCGGCGCCTCTCCTTTATCTTTTGCTTTCTGGGTTTCTTTAGCCACTTTTATAAAGGAATCAATCATCTCTTGAAAATTATCGCTGACTGGAAACAAGCAATCAAAATCATTGATGTCCCAAGGATAGCTCACTTGATAATGGTAGATATCTGGTGCAGGGCCAACGGATATGACCTGCCCCCGCCCTATTGCGAAACGGGTTACCACATATTTCATATAAGCAGGAACTAATTGAGGAAATAGAGCCAAAATATCCGTAACTTTTAAACCCTCTTCTATTTCGACTTCCAAATCTTGTTCCATTTGTCTCGCCAGGACATCAATATTCCTGTCTTCGGAATTTAAAGGGACTGATCGGTACTCCATAACTTTTATATTTTTGATTTCAGTATTAGTGAGATCATGCTCGTAGGTCGGTGCATAATAAACACTGAACATAGGGTATTCTTTACGAGGCAATTTGCCCGTTTTTACCGCGTCAATGAACTCAGGAAGGCTCATTGCTGTCTGGACGCACTCCAGTTTCTCAGCGGGTTTACATTCCAGCTCCATCTCAACAACGATACCGAAAAGACCTAAATGTGCCGAAACAATGGTATCAAAATCCTCTGGATTGGTAGTTCTATCGATTTTTTTAAGCTTCCCATCCATTAACAGGAAAGTGATTGATTTTATATTATCAGCATATCCGCCATTGCGCATATCAGTTCCGTGCCCCCCCACTGCGGCAAGACCGAAAGGAGTTACACGATTAATAAGACTGGGGGGATTTTGAGTGGCCAATTTGAATGTTCTGTCCAGTATTTCATCAAATGCCTTGATTTGAGGACCGGGTATTATTTTTACAGTAGTGGCATCTACTTGCTGGATGGCGTCAACATCATTAGCAAGAACAAGGTTAATCACAATATCAGCACTAACCAGATCGGTTAGGGAAAATGACTTATTGTATTTTTCATTATCAGTTTCCAATAACTCTGATGATCTGTAATCTTCCTCATCCTTCCCACCAGCAGCCACACGGCAGGTAATACGATCTTCAGGATTTTTTTGCTGATTAAGCTCATAAATTTTCTTAATGACCGCTTGTGCCGATTCCAAATTATAAACTTTCAGCACCAGAACATCTGAAAGATTGACGGTTTTACAGAAATTGCTCCATTCAGTATTTTCGCTGTAATCGATATCAAGATTATTGTCTGTTATCAAGCGAACAATTTTGTTTTGCTGTTTAGGGGTTAACGCCATTAGAATTCTCCCTGAAATCTAATTAGTCAGAATTCATTATACACATCGGCAAAGAAAACCAAATTCTTTAAGCAAAGATTTCCTATTTTGATTCTCATCAATCACGTTAACGCTTAAGCCCCTTCTGAGCCGGACTGGTGCCTGAATAAAAATCAAATAAATAAGAGAAATGCCAATATGAATCACGTTCCATTATTTGATCTTTTTATCGAAAAAATATACACTTCATGGTAATTAATCATCATGAGCAACATTATGTCACACTCTGAAAACACTAACCGCATCGCGCTAGATAGAGAATTTACCGAACGTTTTATCACCGCGCTTACCGATGATATACATTCAAGCAAACATGGAACAGAAACGAATTCGCAAGTATTAGCTGTCGCTAAATACCTCCTTAACCATCCCGAGGTATGCCCTACATTAAGTTTAGAGCAAATTATTAGAGGGACATTGAATATGGCACTTGCTCTTGAAGACGCTAAATATCGGATTATCTTTGCAGAGAATGTTGGTGAAGACAAATTCAAACAATACAGAGAGGAAAGGGCTAAATGGTTTGGTGATTACGATCAGGGAGTAGACGCAGCAATTGGCGATCTTGATAGCTTTTGGCCAATAGCTATCCCTGTTATTAAACGAGCAGCCAAAAGTCCTTTATTTATGATGTCTTCATGTGTCCCAAAAACTTTAGCTGTATATTTTGAATATGCAAAACAACTGGACAATGATTTTGAACCACCAACACTTCCTTCTCCAGACCGTTCACATTTTAGTGTGCCAAGAGATCGCCAGGGGTACTTGGAATTTGAAATTGATACCCGAAAAGTAAAAAAATCTTCTGAAGATGAGAAAATCTTCTTAAAAGCAATATTACAAGATTTTTCGAATAAAATTACCCAAGTAAGCGGTAACGAAGGTACTATATTAGTAGCTGAAAAATTGAAAACGAAGCTGAGAGAAGCCGTAGACATCTACCTCGATGGCCAACCCACCAAGGAAGCGAAAGAACTCTTTATTACAAGCTGCAGCGCTGCAATAGAAGAAGCAAAACCATTACTGGAAAAGGAGTTGGGCTGGGGTGACTATCTCACCAATTTATTAAAGTCCCTGGTAAATGCGGTGATTTCTGCAACTAACTCCGCAACTCGCTCTAATTTTACTTTATTCTCTAAAGCCAAGGCCTCTTTAGTACCAGAGGTAGAAGATATAGAGCAAAATCTCAGAGATAACATGTCTCCTTCCAATTAAAACTCATCAAAACTAGTGAGGCTATAATTAGCCTCATTTTCATATTTAGCCAATTAGAAAAGCAATGTAATTAAGACATTCTATAAGGATGAAGACATTACTATGAGAGATTAAGCCAAACACCCTCAGACCATTAGGGCATGGCTTTAATTAAAATAGCTTATGAGTCTTATTCCAGCCCATTAAACTACTCAATAAACAGCAAAACTAATAGAAAGGTCTGAACAGAGGGGATCTATTCAGACCATAATATTGCGAGGCAAGCTGCTATGGTTATGCCACTTTTCCTCTTGTTGGACTTTGAGGTGATACCTGTTCCATCGCGTATCACCAGCTTCCGTGTTTGGACGTTTTGAAACCGTTTCCTTTCGTTTCGCTAAAAATTATACTAAATCAGTTTCCATTGTCAACAATTAATTTCAAAAGGAAACTTTAAGTTTCCAAAATGCCTTTATTTGCAGGTTTTTTCTCCCTTTGTTACACTCTACCAAGTTCTCAGCATTCAGGTTGTTTGTATCTCCATGGAAAAAGTTAACTTAACCAAACAGTTTGCTTATCGTCTTCGTGATGCAATGATTGCCGTGGGATTTAATTCGCAACGCTCTGCTTCTGGAGTATGCATTCACAAATTGGCAGAGATAACCGGGTATTCAGCGCAGATTTGTCGAAAATATCTTCGCGGGGAAGCCATACCCGAGCCCATTAAATTAATGGAGATTGCTGCGAAACTACAGGTTTCTCCCGGCTGGTTATTATTTGGTGATGCTCATAATGATCAAAGTACTTCGCAAAATAAAATCACAATAAGCAAAAATTTACTTCACTATATTTTCACAAGAGCAGCTTGTCTATATAATGGCGAACTTAAGGAACAAGAGGTGCCTGACTTTTTGATGGAATTGATTAATGACATCAGTCTAATCAATGCAAACGAAGAGCAGTCTAAAAAAATTATAGACTTGGCTTTATCTTCAGTGAAGCATTTTAGCCATCCGCATGGAACGTAGGACAAAAACGAGTCATGGAATATAACCATAATGATTTAATGCCACATCCCCAGTTTTTGGAGCTTCTTTTTGCCTTCAAAAGCAAAGTTTCAACTGTATTCAGAGATATACTAGGAATACATGAAATTCATCATATGGCTTTAACGCGCATCAATACCAATAACCAGATACTCACTTTTTCCTCTACTCCTTCCATGGAGTTTAATTTATTTAATAGTTCTCTCTGGCGTTACGATTTATCTTATAACCCTCTATGGTTTAATTTATGCAGCCAGGCGCCTTGGCAAACGTTATATAATCCAACGCGTTATGATGAGCTTTATTACCTTAAACAAATCAAACATGGTTTTCCAATAGGTTTAGCCCTTGCTGCAAAGATAGACGAACATTGCGTTATTTATTCTTTAGCAAGTCATAAGTCCTGCCCGCATACACGTGAACTATTCTCGACTCAACAAGAAGAGTTTTACCAAATAGGACAATATTGCTCCAATATGTTAAATCCTTTGTTTAATCACTGTGATATGTTGGCCTCCCAAGCATTATCGAAGCAGGTTGAATATGAAACATCAAAATAAAGCCATATTAGGCGGACTCATGGGTAATATAGTAGAAGCTTATGATATGTCCATCTGTTACTTTCTCTCTTCTGAGTTATCCCGTGTCCTTCTGGGAATTAATAAAGACAACCCCACCGTGATGTTGTCTCTTATTTTCATAGCCTATTTAGCAAAACCTATAGGTGCTTTTATTTTGGGTTTACTTTCAGACTTATATGGCCGAAAAAATGTTCTTATGGTTTCAATTATTATTATGGGGGTTTCCACAGCCTTAATAGGAGTGATTCCGGGCTATGATCAGATTGGCCTGTTTGCCGCAGGATTTTTATTAGCTTTAAGAATAATCCAAAGCATGGCGCTGGGCTCTGAGTTTTTAAACTCATCTTCGTTATTGGTGGAAAGTGGCGATGGCAAACAACGAGGCTTTAGAGGGTGCTGGTCTTCAGTTGGGGTAAAAGCAGGTTATTTACTCGCTTGCCTCATTGTAGAAGGTATCCATTATTATTCAAATCTTTACCCAGAATATGAGAATCTTTGGCGTATTCCTTTTTTAGTGGCTTTAGTAACGACCCTAATTGGATTTTATATTCGAGCAAAAATGCCCGAAAGCCTGGCTTATGTCCTTTATTATGCTAATAGAGAAAAGCCCTCCACCCTCGATATTTATAAGCAATCGCTACACTTCGTGAAAAAGCACCCTTTTATGTTCCATTTTGCTTTTTTCTCAAGCTTTTTATCGGTTACAACCGGCTTCTTTTTTTATTTATACATCCCCTTGCATGCAATTCAATATGCCCATATCTCCCGTTCACTGATTATGACTTCCAATACATTGTCTTTAGTCTTTGTAACCTTGCTTATTCCGGTTTTCGGTTGGATTTCTGATCGTCAAGACCGGCTTAAAATGCTCATTTTTGCCAGTAGCGGATTGCTGATCTTGGCTTACCCTTTTATGCACGTGATTAATTATGGCAATGCGGGATACTTTATTTCTATGCAATTGATAATCTCCATTCCATGTGCTTGCTATTACAGTGTTGCAACCGTGCTACTCACTGAATTATTTCCTTTGCAGATCCGTTGCACTGCGTTGTCCATAGTATATTCTACCGCAGCAAGTCTGGCAGCAGGCCTTCCTCCTTTAATATCAGATTATCTGGCTAGAACAACTCAAATGCCTAGTTCGCCCAGTATTATCATTATCTTTTTGGCAACCGTAGTACTGATTAATATTAAGATTTTAGCGCGGGGTTACCGGAAAGGAGAAAACCAATACATCATTTCCCCCCTTGAACAGGAAAAACCTGTTTTTACTGTTCAATATCAAAAGCCGGCAAAGATTTAGAATGAAGTATTTAAAAACTTGTTTTAATTTCTGTTATTTTTTCCAGACTCTCGGCTATCATTTCACTAAATTGTTGCATCCCCTCTCCCTGAAGAAATGCAATTTGCTCTTCAGCATCCTCATCAGTGGCCACTAAATTAACCAAAGTTTCTATTCCTTTAATCGCAGCAGTCACTTCTTTAGAAACCGTAGATAATTTCTTAACATACTCATCGCGACTGTTATTATCTTCATATACAAATGAGTTCTGTAATTTAGCATCAATCTCAGCACGTAAACCTTTCAATTTTTGATCAAGTCTAATGATATTTTCTCGTAAACTACGATCCATATTATTTATTAATAGTTTCGACTGATTTTCAGTGTTTCTAGCCATCTATTACTCCTGCTACGATTACGTGCAAATCTATTATCTATTAATTAAATTCTAGCCGAAGCTCAGTATTTCGCCATTTGTTTTAATAGTGTTATCATTGTTTTTTTTAATAGCAATGAACCTTATGTTACTCCATTATCTTTTTATCATGGGCATTTGTGTAGAAGCAGTAACGGGTGCTTTAGCAGCTGGTCGCAAAAAAATGGACTTTTTTGGTGTGATGCTTATAGCGTGCATTACTGCCTTAGGCGGAGGTGCCGTAAGAGACGTATTGTTTAATACTTATCCTCTTACCTGGGTCGCTCATCCTGAGTATTTATTATATACCTCTTTGTGTGCTTTTTTAACCATATTTATTGCTCATTCCTTAGTGAGAGTGATGAAGATTTTTTTAGTTCTCGATGCTCTGGGATTATCTACTTTTGTTATTATCGGCACCCAAAAGGTTCTCTCTCATGGTATGTCACCCAGTGTAGCAGTGATTAGTGGAATGATTACTGGTATTTGTGGTGGTATGTTGCGAGATATTTTATGTAATGATATCCCTTTGGTCTTAAGAAAAGAATTGTATGCCGTCGTTGCCCTTGCCGGCGCTCTACTTTTTATTAGCCTTGATTTTTTTGATGTTCCCAAAAATATCAATGTCCTTGTTACTTTAGCCGGTATTTTCGTTGCAAGACTTTTGGCTATTTTTTTCCATATTGAAATTCCAATCTTTGACTATTCAGAAAGTCTAAAAAGACGCCAAAAGAAATAATCCTGGATTCAGCATTTAAATTATCATTGAATTTCAGGATTATTTAGAGAATGTTGACAATTAGTCTTTCGACGTC
>NZ_JAJKBJ010000002.1 GCF_023618015.1 Legionella maioricensis | reverse complement strand
GCCGCGACTTGTTCGCGGCATCCAGAAATGGGAAACCAGATTGGCTCCTGCGGACAAGCCGCAGGACTTAGGAAACAGGATAACACCCGATTATAGACTAACTCGGCACCCCTGGACTGACGGCTATGAGAACAGAAAGTTCATGCCGGCACAAAACATCAAGTTGATATATAATTTAACTAATTGAATATAAAATCCAAGGTGTTGATTATGGACAGGGATGCTGAAGTTATGGAAATCTATCATAGAAACATAGGCAAGGAAGAAAAAATTCGTCTGCTTGAGGACCTGGTGCTCGACTTACATAATGAATTAGAAGCACAAGACCAAAATATGCACCCAGAAATTCATAATAGGCTATCCGAAGGTCTGCGCTTAGCGACAAACTTTATTAGAGAGCTACGCGCTCAAAGTTGACTCTTCGATTATTCCTGCATTTAAAAACGCAGAACAATGCCACTCAATATAATGACGAGTTGCATCTCCTGTTATTTCCATTGGTTAAATAAATAATTGTTATTTACAAATAACTGTCTTTTTCTTACTATGCTCAAAATTTACATAGTGGAGTACGCAATGCCTGGTTTTTTTTCAACGATAGACAATAAGTGGGATGGATATTCTTCTTTGCGAAGAAGATATGCTGATGCTGTTCCTATTCCACAAGCAAGTTATTTTGATCCTATCCGCTCCATCAGTGACATGGCCACTTTAGCTGTTCGCCCTATTGAGAAACCTCTTTGGCTTGCTTTTAATGCTTTGGGGTTTTTAATTAAAGCTATTGTTAATTTAGCGGTTGCTGTTGTGTTAGCGCCTTGCGCCCTGCTTCTTGCTTTAGTAGCGCCAACCTCGGGTCTAAGAAGCGAAACCTGCGATGCATTCAAACTTGCTGCGGCGCAAACGGTGGTCTCTGTAGGAATGGGAGCGATTGCTTTACTTTCCGCAGTAGCAGCTCTTCTTTTTAATCCTCTCCACATCGTTACCCGTGCTTTGGCTACCGTTTTTGACTGCATTAATTCAACTACGGAATCTTGTTGTGATGTAGAAAGTGCCAGATTAAGATACTAAGCTATTATTAAAAGCATGTAAGCGAAGGATCAACAATGAACTGGTCCTTCCTTAACATGGATGTCTATCAGCACATTTTAAGCAGATAAATATGAAACAAAGGATATGTTAATGCAAGTAAAGGCAGCCGTGGCTTTTGAAGTAGGCCAACCACTGGTTATAGAAACAGTCGATTTAGAGGGACCTCGTGACGGCGAAGTCTTGGTAGAAATTAAAGCCACCGGTGTTTGTCATACCGATGCCTATACTCTTTCAGGAAAAGATCCTGAAGGGCTTTTTCCCGCAATTTTGGGTCATGAAGGAGCCGGAATAGTAGTTGAGGTAGGAAAAGGAGTCACCAGTTTAAAACCCGGAGACCATGTCATTCCGCTATATACTCCTGAATGTCGCCAATGTGAATATTGTTTGTCACGTAAAACTAATCTGTGTCAGGCCATACGCAGCACCCAAGGTCGAGGCTTGATGCCTGATGGCACTTCCCGCTTCCATTTCAATGGCCACACTGTTCATCACTATATGGGCACATCAACCTTTGCCAATTATACTGTTTTACCGGAAATTGCCTTGGCAAAAATCCGCAGTGACGCCCCCTTTGATAAAGTATGCTATATCGGTTGTGGGGTAACGACAGGCCTTGGCGCAGTTCTTTTTACGGCTAAAGTAGAGGCAGGCAGTCGGGTGATTGTCTTTGGTTTAGGGGGCGTTGGGCTCAATGTGATTCAAGGTGCCCGAATGATTAATGCAACCCAGATTATTGGTGTTGACATTAATCCTGCTCGAAAAGAACTGGCCCATAAAATGGGGATGACTGATTTTGTTAATCCGAATGAAATAAAAGGTGACTTGGTCGCTCATTTGATTGAATTAACTCACGGTGGGGCAGATTACACCTTTGAGTGTGTTGGCAACGTGCAGCTAATGCGCCAAGCTTTAGAGGCCTGTCATAAAGGGTGGGGCGTATCCACCATTGTTGGCGTCGCCCCGGCTGGCCAAGAAATTGCAACCCGTCCTTTTCAATTAGTTACCGGGCGTGTTTGGCAGGGGTCCGCATTTGGTGGTGCACGAGGACGAAGTGACGTACCTAAAATTGTGGATTGGTATATGGAAGGACGTATTAATATCAACGACCTAATTACCCATGTAATGCCAGTGGAACAAATAAATGACGCTTTTGAATTGATGCAGCGTGGCGAGTCGATACGCACGGTACTTACATTTTAAAAAACTTCACCATGGATTTATGAAAAGGGAGCAGAACTATGACCTATCAATTAATCGAAGCACATCAATGTTTTGATGGCATCCAAAGTGTCTACACTCATTGGTCTGAGGAAACTCAAAGTGACATGCGTTTTGCGATCTATCTTCCTCCTGCTGCTGAACAAAAGATAGTACCCGTACTCTACTGGCTCTCAGGATTAACATGCTCTGAGCAAAATTTTATTACCAAAGCAGGCGCACAACGCATTGCTGCAGAACTTGGCCTGGCCATTGTTGTCCCGGATACCAGTCCTCGCGGCTTAAATCTGGTAGGTGTTACAAAAGAGGAATATATTGGTGAAGCAGCAGGCTTCTACGTCGATGCCACCGAAATGCCTTGGGTCGATCATTATCGCATGTATTCTTATATCAGTAATGAATTGCCGCGCGTCATTGCTGAAAACTTCCCCATCGACAAGAGACGCTGCGGTATTTTTGGCCATTCAATGGGAGGTCATGGCGCATTAACCATTGGCCTGAGAAATCACCAACTATTTCGCAGCCTTTCTGCTTTTGCTCCAATTTGTGCGCCAACGCAGGTTTCTTGGGGAAAAAATGCCTTTCAGAGCTATTTGGGTGAGAATCAACGAACTTGGCAACAATACGATGCCTGTCACTTAATAATGGATCATCCATGGCCTCATGGAGAAATTCTTATTGATCAAGGCAATGCTGACCCTTATATCGTGGAGCAATTAAAACCTGACTTATTTGAAGCAGCGTGCATGCAAGTGAATGTTCCCTTAAATCTGCGCATGCATGAGAAATACGATCATAATTACTATTTTATTGCCACCTTTATCGAAGATCATTTGCGTTTCCATGCTAAAAATTTAAGTGAGTAGTCCTGTGCTGCTTTCTTTAAAGATGGGGTCTCTCTGACCTATCTTGTTCCTCATCCTTTTTTGGAGACTCTTGAGTCACAGGCGCCACAGGAAAGGGTGTGTCGTTAGTCAGAGGAGACCCAGCTGTATAGACAGAGTTAGATCGACATGATTAGCCTCATCGTTACCTGCTGTTAGTCTTAGGTTAAAATACCGATTAATAAAGAACTAATTCACGTAATACAGCAGTAGCATAAGAACCTGCGGGTAGAGTAAAAGATAATTCAGCCATTTGCTCCTTAAGGGTATATTCAAAACGTTCTACGTGAAGGATATTCGCTCGCCAGGCTTCCTCTAATCCTTGTTTTTCCATACCTGCCAACCACGGCAGCCAATCGGCATAAACTGTTTCAATGATCTGTAAGGCAGTACCTTTTACCATATTCTTTCCTTTTCCAGGTAAAGGGCTTGCTGGAGAAATGTCTTTCTCTTTAATCCGACGGACTATCTCCTCTTCAATTTCATCAATAACAAAAATACTATTTGAACCGTTAAGTTGCATGACGTCACCAACAAGAGGAGTGTTCCAGGTTAATTCTTTAACTCGCTTTGCTAGAATTAAATTATAAAGCCATGAACGCGCTGCAGAGCAGTACATGCCCTTTAAAAATCGATCTTTAACTTTTCGCCCCTGAACCAAAAGCTCCTCAGCTTTTACTAAGTTGCCCCCCTCGCGACCAAAACGCTGCTCACCGAAATAATTAGGAACGCCGGTTACTTTTATTTGCTCTATACGTTGCACCAAATCATCTGCATTAGAAACTTCTCGTAATTTCATGACAAAATGATTTCCCGTTAAAAATCCTGGCCTTAGTTTTTTATTATGACGTGTGCATTCCAGTACTCGCCAGCCCGAGCCCTCCAAGGTATTTATTCCCTCAATTTCCTCCCCGGGAGCATGAATACTCAGCCATTGGGTAGTCAGTGCTTGACGGTCTTTTAAACCGGCGTAACTGATTAATTTTACCGGTTTATTAATTACCCGAGCCAAAGATTTAACAACGTCCTCTGTAGTTAATCCTCTTTTTTCAATTTTAAGAACAATATGTTCTCCTTCACCGCTAAACTGCCCTTCAAAAAATTCATTGACTTGAAAATCTTCAGGCACCAACTTGAAACTCGCAGTAGATTCTGGTTTACCATAAACACGAGGCCAATCTAAAGAGTACATTACTGATATCCTTTTATTAAAATAGTTGCGGAGTATAGCTATAAATCGAATTATTGCGTAGTAAGAGTAAATGTCGATAACCTCATGGTTCGAGAAAGGCTCACTACCATTTACTTAAGAAACGTCATCCAGAGTGAAGCGAGGGTTCTCTAAAATGTGGCCTCATGCCTATTTCAGAAGCTCCCTCGTCACAGGTTCTTCAATTGATTATTCAAGTACAATAAAAACTGTTCACTACTTAATGCTTCAGAAAAATACCAGCCCTGCACCATATCACAATTCATGGTGCGCATTAATTTTAATTGCTCTATTGTTTCTACGCCCTCAGCCACCACCGTTAATTTTAAATTTCGTGACATGGCAATAATACTATTCACCAGACTTAAGTCATTATTGTTCGTATTGACCCCTTGAATAAAGGATCGGTCGATTTTTAAAATCTTAAAAGGATAGGAATGCCAGGACTTTAAAGAGGAATAATTCATACCAAAATCAGACAGGGAGCAATGAATCCCCATTTCATTCAGCAGATCTAATTGTGATAAAATAAATTTTGAATCATCAAGAAAAGCAGATTCAGTAATTTCAAAAATTAATGACTCTGGAGAAAGAGCAGTTTCTTTTAAAATTAATTTTATTTTGTTAACAAAATCGTTTTGTTTTAATTGCTGAGTAGAAATATTTACCGCAACTTTTAGATTCTTACCCGTCGTTATTTGCCATTCTTTAACTTGGATGCATACTTTTTTAAATATCCAATACCCTAAATCCACTATTAAACCGGTTTCTTCGGCTATAGGAATAATCTGATCAGGCAAAACATAACCTAAGGTGGGACTTTGCCAACGCAGTAAGGCCTCGGCAGCAAATAAAGTATTATTTCTAATATCAATGATGGGTTGATAACAAAGATATAATTCATCGCGGAGCATTGCCTGGTCTAATTCGGCTTTAATACGAATCCGGTTAGAAGCCACATTAGCCATGGTACTAATGAATACCGTCCAATTATTTTTATTATTTAGCTTACTTTGATACATCGCGGCATCCGCATTACGCATCAACGTTTTGGCATCTTTTCCGTGCTCTGGAAAAACGGCAATTCCAATACTTGAAGAAACTGAAAGTTTATGGGATTCAATCACAAAGGGCCGCAAACACACTTCAAGACATTTTTTTGCAACCAGTTCAGCATCCCCCACATGATTTAAGTTTTCTAAAATCATCATGAACTCATCACCCCCTAAGCGGGCAATAGTGTCGGTCTGTCTGATAATCGATAAATAGCGCTCAGATAACGCTTTTAATAGTAAGTCACCCACTGCATGTCCCAATGAATCATTGATGTGCTTAAACTCATCGAGGTCCAAAAATAAAACAGCCAATTTTTTTTTGTTGACCTGTGCTTTTGCTACTGCATGCTCTAATCGACTGTATCCATAGAGGCGATTAGGCAAATTGGTTAAATTATCATACGTTGCGTGATGTTTGAGCATTTCCTCATAGCTTTTCTTCTGCGATATATCTTCCATTACCGCTAAATAATGAGTGATTTCGTTTTCATCACGTAATGGAGAAATAATGGCCGATACCCAAAAAAGTTCTCCTTTTTTATTTTTATTTAGTAACTCACCTCGCCATTCATCCCCACGGATAAGATGACTCCACATGTTCTGATAAGTTTCGGGTGGCGTGTGACCAGATTGTAAAACACGTGGATTTTGTCCCAAAATTTCTTCAGGCGAATAACCTGTTTGCTCCATAACTTTTGCATTGGCGTATTCTATTGTCCCCCTTCGATCAGTTATCAACACGAATATCGGACTTTGCTCTAAAGCCCGAGTCAATTGTTTAATAGTCGCTTCAGATTGTTTTTGCACAGAAATGTCTCTGACTATAGCCAAGACTAATTTTTCTCCCGTCGCATTAAATATGCCTAAACGAACATCCACAGGAAATGTAGTTCCATCTTTTCGACGGTGTCGTCCTTCCAACTTAATCGGTCCATTTTGCAAGTCTAGCCACATCTGATTTAATACTTCCGGAGAGGCTCCCACTTCTATGTCCCAAACATGACAGCGACGTAATTCTTCAGCAGAATAGCCTAAAGACTTGCAGGCTGCAGTATTCGTTTCTAAAAATAAACCGTTTAAATCATGAATGAAAATCGCATCTGAAGCTGCATTCATCAGATTTCGATAACGTTCTTCACTAATTTTTAATTGATTGAGATAATTCACCTGCTCCGTGATATCTTGTTTTATGGCAATATGTTGAGTAATTTTACCCGACTCATCATCCACTACAGGCACAATCACTGTTTGAGCAATCCAATCACTGCCGTCCTTTTTTCTGGATTTTATTCGCCCATGCCAGGTGTTTCCAGCTTCCAGCTCTTGTTTAATATGCTCAAATAAGCGCTCATCTTCTTTGGGCGAACGTAATAAAGAAGCAACCGTTTTGTTAATTGCTTCGAAGGCTTTATAAAGAGTGATTCGTTCGAAAGCAGGATTGACGTATTGAATCACTGCCTCTTCATTGGTGATTTCTATGGAATCAACAGCTCTTTCAAGAATGGTGTTTAATAGTTTTACCCTTTTTTTATTCAATATATTCAACAGACAAACATTAAAAACCCCAAAAAAACTCTTTAAAAAGGGCGTTAATAATTTCAGAACCTCTTTGGATAATTCACTCCAAATACTAAAATAAAATAAATTGTTATGTGCTTTTTCAAGACAAATATCAATCCGGCTGGTTATTTTTTCTATTCGCTGCGTTCTAAGCGAAGCATAACTGATTTTTAAAGACTGCCATTTTTTTATTCGCGGAGGAGATCTTTCCAGCTCTTCTTGAATATCACTGTTTAAATGCTCAGGGGCAATAATACTGATTTGCTCCAAATCATAGCGCCAAATTCCTGTAATCTTATCTTTTAGCAGGGGGTGTTTATTAAGAAGAGTTAATGTATGTTCGCTAAAAGAGCGCACAGAAGCATCGGCGTGACAAAAATCAATGAGGCGACTCATTAATTCACGTTCTAATTTATGAGTACTTGGACCCTCACTATTGATTCCGTGGCTTAAGCTCATTAGTTCACGCCCAGATTTTTTATCTAACATATAAAATGCTTAGGACATCATCGTATACTTAAGCTTAGAAGGTTAAGACGCAATAATCAAAAAAAGAACACAAATGAAAATAAAAAACCCGCCTATCGCGGGTTTATGCTTTTTTATAATCTGCGGACGCTCAAGAGCGACCGTAAGCTGCTAAAGAGGCTTTAACCGCTGGTCGCTCGCTAATATGTTCATACCATTTCATTAAACTGGGAAACTGTTTTGGATCAATAGGCTCCTGGTAAAAAAACTGAAAACAGTAAACCCAAGGCCATATAGCCATATCCGCCACAGTATAATCTGTACCGCCTATATAGGGAAATTGGGCCAATTGCTGTTCCATTACTCCCATTAAACGAGAACATTCATCAGCATATCGCTTCATTGCGTAGGGAATTTTTTCTTCTGTAAAACGGTGAAAATGACCAAATTGACCAAACATTGGACCTATATGGGCCGCCTGGAAATAACACCATTGTAATATATGGTATTTATCTTTTAAGGATTTAGGTAAAAACCGGTCATGCTTCTCGGCCAGATATTGCAAAATCGCGACACTTTCAAATAAATAAAAATCATTGGCCTGATCATACAAGACCGGTATTTTATTGTTTGGAGAAATTTTTAAAAAGTCAGGATCAAATTGCTCGCCCTTAGAAATATCGATTATTTTAATCGTATAAGGTTGCTTTAACTCTTCCAGCATAATAGTCGGTTTTATACCATTAGGTGTACCAAACGAATATAGTGTATACATTGCATGTCCTTATTTTACAAAATGTTGTTCTTCTTTTTCGCAAGAAAAGTATAGCGAATTTTTCTTTTTGATATATTCTTAAAGCGAAACTCAGTTAAATTTACTGTGAATCAACTGCCCAATTCAAGCTAAATCATTTGTTAAAGGAGTTAACATGAGCTTCGGAAAAAAAGTGGCTATTCTATCCAGTTCCCGCACCCCCTTTGTAAAATCGCAAACCCAATATATGAATAAATCAAATCAGGATTTGTTAGGCACAGCACTGGCTGATTTGATAAGTAAAACAAAAATACAAGGGAAGTTATTAGGAGATCTGATTGCAGGAGCAGTGATAAATCATCCCTTTGACTGGAATTTGGCCCGAGAAGTTGTATTGGGCAGTGAACTGTCGCCAGAAACACCTGGTTTAACCATTCAGCGTGCTTGCGGCACCGGTTTGGAAGCGGTCAATCTTATTGCCTTAAAAATCGCCAGTGAACAAATTGCGGCAGGGATTGGCGGCGGTACTGACACCAATTCAGACATTCCTTTAATAGGTCAACGAAGATTGACTCATTTTTTAATCGAATACAAACAAGCGCGCGGGTTTAAAGAGCGCTTTGCTGCCCTCAAGAAATTCCGCTTAAGCATGTTAAAACCGCTTTTGCCAGAGGTACGTGAACCACGCACCGGTTTAACAATGGGAGATCATTGCGAACTCATGGTTAAAGAATGGCAAATTAGCAGAATGGCTCAAGATGAATTAGCCCTGCAATCGCACCAAAATGCAGCTCGAGCTTATGATGAAGGCTTCTATGATGATTTAATTGTACCCATTGGTCATTTAAAGCGCGATGGGATTACTCGCAAAGACACTACCTTGCAAAAATTAGCGGGATTAAAAACCGCCTTTGATCATTCGGATAAAGGCAGTCTGACTGCAGGGAATTCTACCCCTTTAACCGATGGAGCTTCAGTGGTGTTATTAGGCTCTCCTGAGTGGGCCAAGGCGAATAACTTAGAGGTGCTGGCTTATTTCGTTGATTGTGAAGTCGCGGCGGTCGATTACGTACACGGCGCCGGCTTGTTAATGGCCCCCACCATCGCCGTGAATCGTTTATTAGCAAGAAATAAACTGAGTCTACAGGACTTTGATTACTATGAAATTCATGAGGCTTTTGCGGGCCAGGTATTGTGTACTTTGAAAGCCTGGGAGTCAGCCGATTATTGCAAGAACACTCTAGGTCGCGATCAACCTCTAGGGAGCATTGATCCGCAAAAAATGAATGTCAAAGGAGGCAGTCTCGCTCTGGGTCATCCTTTTGCCGCCACCGGAGGACGATTGGTGGGTTCTGCCGCTAAAATCTTGGCCAATAAAGGTAAAGGCCGTATATTGCTCAGCGTATGCACCGCAGGGGGCATGGGTGTAGCCGCCATTATTGAACGTTAATTTTACTGCTAATTTGAAGATTAACCATACCGTTTAAATTGTACCTCCATGTTACCAGTAAGGTGGAGGTTGTCACATTCAACCATTGTCCATTCATTTAAAATGAGAAACAATCACCAATTCAATAAGCCCAAATGATTTATATCGTCTTCAACCCATCAACAGAGACATCCTGATGATAAACATAATGTTTAATAATCTGTTCCGCTTGCTCACTGGTTAACGGTTTCGTTATCGCTCCTTCCATGAAATATTGTTCGCAATCATATTTAACTACATCAGCCTCATATCCTGTCAATGCAATAATGGGGACATGATGCAGAGTATCTTTTTCCTTATTGCGCAATTGTTTAGCCACGACATAGCCTGAAGTATCCTCCAGACCAATATCCATCAAAACCAAATCATATTTTCCAGGATCAAATAACTTTAAGGCTTTATCACCAGTTTCCGCTATATCAACATGACAATTTAAGCCAGTTAAAAGAGCCTTTTCTACATTTTGAGCCACCAGATTATCTTCTATCATTAAGATGCTGGGCAAACGTCCGTCTTTAAATAAATCGATGTTTTCTCTCTTTTCCTGAGGAACAGGCTCAAGACGTTTTTCCAATTTTTTAATGGCGCTCACATCCGTTAAAATCACCACCATACCGGCTACATTTCTATTTTCATCATACATAGGAACACGATTGGATCTAAAATACAGCGTGTCGCCCTGCTCATTAACTACTGGAAGTTCCTCCACATTATTACGAGCCTCTCCAGAGAAAATCACTTTCATATCGTCCAGCTTAAATGACTCGACGCGTTTTTCCGACCAGTGACCGAATTTCGTCATTTGTTGATAAGGAGTCCCTTTGAAATCGCGTAACTCTTGTATTCCTAATAAAGAAACGAAATTGTTATTACACCCCAGTAAATTGCAATCGACATCAATCCAATAAACGATATCAGGAAGGGCATTAATGATATCCATATAATGTTGATGGATCACATCAATATTCTCCGGACTCCCCTTTTCATGCTTCGAGGACATGATCAATCTCCATTTTTGGTTTTCATCAAAATTATAGTACATATTACGCCTCTTTGAGGGACGAAATCCGTAATCAGTACATCAATCTGAAGGCTGTTAATAAAAAGTTAATATATCTTTGTTAGAATTAAGTTATAAGCAAGACATCAGAGGGCAAAAAATATGGCTAATTTCACTTTGTTTGCTTATGGCACCGGGGAAAGTCATGAAAAAACCCACAATATAGTATCGCAATTTGCTAAAAGCTGTGTCAGTAAGAGTATTCATTTAAACGGTCCGGATTGGCTGGGGCGTAAGGTACAACCTAACGCTGAAGAAGGAGCCAGAGAAATCATCAAATGGCTCAAAGCGCAATCAGATGATAAAAACAGCATTAATATGACCGGATTTAGTCGCGGCTCAGTAACCTGTATTCGTATTGCTAATATATTACAAAGCAAAAAAGATGAGTTAGAGAAGAAAGAAAATCAAGACCCTGAATCTCTGAATACTGAAGATAAAAAACTATTAGTACGCTTAAAGCAGCTCGATTTAAATCTGTTTCTTATGGATCCTGTAGCAGGTCTAATGGATAAAAGCGTTAAGGAAAGCAGGGTAATTCCAGAGATAGTAACGAACTATGTAGCGGTGCTCCAAAAAGATGAGCGACGACGGGATTTTAAACCCCAAGATATGACCCGCATCATTGTTGCCAATCCCCAAAAAACCAACGTGACTCTGTTACCAATGTATGGGAATCATTCGGATACTACCAAAATTAAAAGTAAAGAGATGGATAGTGGCCCTATCTTAGCGTGGTATGCCCTACATCAATTTTTAACCCAGAATGGTACGAAATTCGCCGAAGATAAGATGCCTCAAATAGCATTCAGTGATTCTTACCTGGATGAAACAGGTAATAAAAGACCTTCTGTGGACTTACCACCAAATCCTAGTCCCAGAGAGCTCTTGAAGTTATTTACTGAGCATCACCAAAACCGACCGGCCTATCTGAAATCAGGCCTTGTTTCCAAATTAAATGATGGAATTCCAGCACCCAGAACGGAACGAACTTTAAATGACCATGCTGAATTTTATGTTAAAAATTCAGAATTTTTTGTTAATCAATTAGAGCGTGAACTGTTTAAAATAGCCTACCCTAAATCCTTTAACTATCTCTTTGAAAATAATATGAAGGATCGCCGCTTTCCTACTGATAGCGGCAGTGAAAAAGCAGAAGTGATCCAAGAATTAGAAGAGCTGCGAAAAACGGATCCGGTGTTATTCCGAAGCTTGGGCGTGCGTGGAGTCAAAGGGCTTGAAGGAGACATTTCTGTAGGGGATCCGCGAGGCTATAATTATTTGGAACCTTGTACCAGTATGCAACAAATATTTCCAGATCTGGTACCTGATTCGGTAAAAGAAAATGCGGCGCAAATGAATAAATTAGACGCTCTTGAAAAGGAAGTCTATCGAGTTACTTTTCAATATGAGCGAGAAAAATCAGAGCTTAATTTTGCTGATGATCGAAGTAAAACACATCGCACACAACAAATACGTAAAGAAATCAATTATCTGATCAAGCATGACACGAAATCCGTAGACCAGAAATACGAACTAATCCTTGATCAACTGGAACAACATCACCAGGAATTAATCCTAAGTAATAGTCCATCTGAATTAACCCATATGTTAGGCAAAGTATTAGCCGAGCACGGTCGCGTCTATGAGGTTCAACAATCTGTAACTAATGCTGTAATGGTAGATCTAATCCACAGCACGCTCTCTTTGGCCAAGGAAACAGTTCGTCTGGTAGGTAATCTGGGATATGTTGGAGGATATACTTTATATGCAGTTGGGTCGGCCCTGGAAGCTATTGGGAAACGAACTAATGAATTAATTGGAGACATTGGCTATAACCCGTTAAAACTGCTAGGGGCAATAGGTGCAACCCTGCTTGAAGGAGTTGGTTTTATGATCAAAAATAGTTTTGGTTTAAAACCTTTAACCCAGTTGTTAACAGAGGGGATAAAAGAACTCAGGGATGCACTAACTCAAGCAATTAACACCACTACTATTAAAAAAATAGATCCAAAGACTATTGAAAATTTAGAAGGGGTGCTCGCAGATCCCTCTGCGCCATTAATTCATCCACATGATGCAACGGTGGAATCAACGAATACCCTTCCTCAACCAACTACCGGTTATAGAGCTCAAATGCAACACCTGAGAGAAGAAGAAGACCAAGCACCGAGCCTGGATTCTGGTACTGGCCTGAGTATTCTTACTCAGTAATCAATATTTACTAATAAATCCCAGGCTTCTACTCATGGGTAAAAACCTGGGCTGATGTTCAAAGAAGCCCATAGAATAATTTTTTATTCACGTAATAATCACTGCTATCTTCATGATTTAATTCAATTTATAGGGGGGTCTTTCTTAATTGGGATCAAATAAGGCTATTGATGACTTCAAACTCGGTCTTAATCCAGTTAACATAGATTCCTGAATCTCTTTCCAGAATAACTATGCGAACAATAAGCTTTCTTGATACTTTAATAACCGAAGTGGATAGCGCTCTTCGCACCCTGGTTCCGCCGCTCAAAAGAATACCGGTGCGCCACTCGCCAGCACATGAACTTGCGGACTATCCGCTTTCTTCATCGGCTAAAAAGCACATTGCCGGATTAATGAGAGTCAATCATGCCGGGGAAGTATGCGCTCAGGCGCTCTATCAAGGACAAGCATTAACGGCACAGTTAAGCCATGTTAAACAGCAAATGGCACAAGCGGCAGCAGAAGAAATAGATCACCTGGCCTGGTGCGAGGAACGTTTAGCTGAGTTAGGCAGTAAACCGAGCGTGTTAAACCCCATTTGGTATAGTGGCTCGCTGATATTGGGAGCACTGGCTGGTTTAGCAGGAGACAAGATCAGTCTGGGCTTTGTTGCCGAAACAGAACGCCAGGTGACCGCTCATTTGCAACGTCATTTACAGGGCATACCTGTTGACGATAAAAAAACCAAAGCCATTCTCGAAAGGATGCAAGAGGATGAAGAGCATCATGCGGCTTTAGCCATAAAAGCAGGAGCCGCAGAGCTTCCTCACCTCATAAAGCAATTAATGAATGTAGTATCGAAATTAATGACCAAGAGCAGTTATCATTTATAACCAGGAAGGTTAAAATTGGACAACAACACCCTGTTCATCCTTTGTGTTATTTTCGTAGCCTTCATTTTTGAATTCATCAATGGATTTCATGACGCAGCCAATTCCATAGCAACTATTGTAACTACTGGAGTTTTAACGCCTAGGCAAGCCGTATTATGGGCAGCCTTTTTTAATTTTATTGCTTTTCTCATTTTTAATTTAATGGTTGCAAAAACCATTGGCAGTGGTCTTATTGATACCAGTCTCGTCGACGCTCAATTAATCCTGGCAGCTCTGATCGGCGCCATATTCTGGAATTTGGTTACCTGGTATTATGGATTACCCTCAAGCTCTTCTCATGCATTGATTGGAGGCCTGGCGGGAGCAGCCATAGCGAAAGGAGGCTTTTCATCACTGAAACTGACGGGCTTTGCCAAAGTCGCTATTGGGATTGTTTTATCACCGACCATTGGATTACTGGTTGGCTTACTGTTTACCTTTTTGTTAAGCAAATTGCTCAAGCGCTATAGCGAAGAGCATCTGAATAGGCTATTTAAAGGTTTACAACTCGCCTCTTCAGCATTACTTAGCCTAACTCATGGGGGAAATGATGCTCAAAAAACCATGGGAATCATTGCTGTCCTGCTTTTTTCTGCGTCATGGTTAGATGGCGAGTTTTATGTGCCTTTTTGGGTAGTTATTTCGTGTCATGCCGTGATCAGTCTTGGTACCTTGGCAGGAGGCTGGCGCATCGTCAAAACGCTGGGAATCAAAATAACCAAATTAAATACCTTAAAAGGTTGTGCCGCTGAAACAGGAGCAGCCCTTACTATTTTTGTCGCTACGGACTGGGGGATACCTGTTTCAACAACCCATACAGTAACTGGGGCTGTTGCTGGAGTGGGTTTGTTCAGTGGTCTTGACGGCGCTCATTGGCTCATTCTAAGAAAAATATTCCTTTCCTGGCTGCTTACCATTCCTGCATCAGCAATGGTTGCTGCGGCGATAATCCTGTTTTTGAATAGGGGCTGTTGACCTTTCACTTTTAAAAGCCCGTCACCGATAAATATAGGCTGGGTGCAGAGTAGAAATTATTTTTTCACCCCAGACTCTCTTTCCAAGACGCTATTCTTTTGGCTATAAGCAAAATAAATAACAAAACCCACGAGCATCCAAATCACAAAGCGGACCATAGTAATCCAGGGTAAATTAATAATTAAATAGAAGCAGCTGATTATTCCCAGAATGGGCACATAAGGCATGCCTGGCGTTTTAAATGGGCGGTGCATCTCAGGTTGAGTTCGACGTAAATATAAAACGCCAGAACACACTACAATAAAGGCAAAAAGAGTGCCTATATTAACTAACTCAGCCAAATCACTGATGGGAACCATTGCCGATAAGGAGGCCATCAAAAAGCCACAAAGTAAAATGATACGCACCGGAGTTTTGGTGGAATTATTAGTTTTAGCAAACACTTTGGGTAACAAACCATCTCGAGCCATTGCTAAAAACACCCGGGTTAGACCATAAAATAATACCAACATGACTGTAGTCAGTCCTGCTATAGCGCCCACGCCAACCAAGCCCGCTGCTACTCTATGCCCCAACACCAGCAGGGAGTGACTGATAGGGGATGAAACATTCAAAGTGGGATAGTACGCTATGGCGGTAAGTAATCCAGAAACTGTTATATATAAAATCGTACAAATCAGTAATGAACCAATGATTCCTCTGGGTAAATCACGTTGGGGATTAATTGCCTCTTCTGCTGCAGTAGAAACGGCATCAAAACCGATGTAAGCAAAAAATATTAACGAAGCACCTTTCATGACGCCGCCCCAACCAAAAGGCATAAATGAAGACCAGTTCTCCGCACGAACTTCTGTAGAAGCAATAGCGATGAAAATAAAAATCACCAGTAGCTTGATTAGAACCATGAGGTTATTAAAACGGGTACTGGACTTAACACCTGCGATCAATAATCCGGTCAAAGCAGCTATAATAGAAAATGCCAATAAATTTAAAACGCCACCATCTAATGGTCCATGTAAAAAAAGTTTAGGTATATTTATTTTCATGGAGAGCAGAAAATCATTAGCATAACCACTCCAGCCAACAGAGACTGCTGAAACAGATATGGAATATTCCAAGATCAAGTCCCAACCAACTATCCAGGCAATTAACTCACCGAACCCTGCATAAGCATAACCGTAGGCACTACCGCATCCGCCGATAGCGGCGGCAAGCTCTGCATAAGACAAGGCGGCAAAAGCACAGGCAATACCAGCAACCACATAAGAAAAGATTACTGCAGGCCCCGCATAGGTCGCAGCAACTATGCCAGTAAGAATGAAAATACCGGCACCTATGATGGCTCCTACGCCCAGGAAGGTCAGATCAAAAGCAGTCAGACATTGAGCTAAGTGAGATTCATTATCTAATGACCCAGCAATATCTTTTTTGCGAAACAAGTCCATGATAGTATGCTCTCAGGTTTGCGACTTTTATTTCAATACGTTTCATTAGCTATTTAAAATAAAAAGTCTGGTTAACATCCGTCTAACTAAAACCTTTCATGATTAAACTCTAGCATTAAATGACTGCCAGTAGAAACCCCGGAAAGGTTAAAATTTGAATGAAAAAATTAATTACCAGCTTACTCATGTGTATTTCCTTAAATGCTTTTACTGCAGAAGATCAAAGCAGCTGCAGTCATTGGCTCTCTTTGTTCAAACCCATGTGTCAACGTCTTCATCAAGTATGGACTGAAGGAAATACCGACCTTTATTTGTCCGGCTATGCATGGCACAACAGATATATTTACTCGCGGGAAAAAATCAAAACCTATAATGAAAATGCCTGGGGGGGAGGTCTTGGTAAAAGTTTATTTGATGAAAAAGGCAATTGGCATGCACTCTATGCCATTGCTTTTCTTGATTCTCATAGCCACGTAGAGCCCGCGGTAGGATATGCTTATTCAAAAATGTTTCAAATTACCAAAGACCTTAAAGCAGGGATAGGATATTCAGTGCTGGTCACCTCACGAGTTGATATTAATCATAACATTCCTTTCCCCGGAGCCGTTCCATGGGCTTCCGTATTTTTTAAAAAAGTGTCCATAGGTGCTGCTTATATCCCGGGTAATTCAAGAAATGGAAACGTGTTGTACATCGTCAGTAAGTATACTTTTTAAATTACCAACTTCTGTAAACCAGTTGCCATGGCCTAAATCCTTTTGCCAGTTATCGCAATAATGTGCTATGTTTTCTAAAGGGATTAATATTCAGGACGTTAAAATGCAATCATTTGTGGAGCAGGCTCAAACGTATGCCGAGTATCATCAAAATGTAATCACTCGCTATACCCATTTGGCGGGGGTGCCCATCATTATACTCTCTGTAATGATTTTGTTAGGTTTTATTAAAATCATTATGCCCGGAGTTTTTGAAGTCAGTCTTGCCTGCCTGGTTACCCTGGCGGCTCTAATTTATTATTATCGCCTGAATTGGCAACTAGCCCTGGCACTCACCCCCATTTTGCTCATTTTATTATGGTTTTCCACTTTGTTCAGTCGTCATGGCCCCACTAAACTTGGGCTATGGGCATTTATCATTACATTTATCGTGGGGTGGGGTTTCCAGCTTTATGGTCATTTTATAGAAGGCAAAAAACCAGCCTTTATGACCAATTTATCTCAGGCACTTATCGCACCGCTCTTCCTGACTGCAGAGCTTTTTTTCATGGCCGGTTTCATGAAGCCATTAAAAGAGCAAATTTATGGCCCTGGGGTAGAAGAAGTTAAACCATAAATGAGATTGCCATGTCGAAGTCTGGTCTCCCTCTCCAGGCTTCGAGACAGCGCTCGGGCGCTTCCTCGGCTCGAACAGAACATGATTCATATTCCGAACGGGGGTTAACTTAATGACAGTAACCTACCCTATTCAACGTATAGATTAGTGGTCAAGTAGACAAGCCTTCTTGCTCGCCCTGCAGCCACTGGATTGCGTCAACGATCAACTGAATATTCGATTGTTTCAACTCTTCAAGCTCAGTAGAACAGAGTGTAAACGTCCCTTTGATCAGGACATAGGCACAGGCCATTGACGTCAATAGATTGATGTTTTGCAAATCTGGTGGCTTGATATTATTTTGCAGTACACGATGAAACGCTTGAGAATGTAAGTCGGCACCTCCCGCTGAGTCAGAAAGATAGATCTCGGATAAGAGGGGTGAAATGATTTTTTTATGCTGAGTTTCTAAAGTCGTATCTATAAGCTCTAACGCATAACTTTTCTCATCCTCAGTTGCTTTTTCCAGACCATTCCTGGCTTTAACCATGATGTCCTTATCGTAATAAAGGGATAAAGCCAACAAAAGCCTTTCCGTCGAAAGCTGAACTTTTCGCTTTAACACATCCCGCAATAATGCCGTAAGCTCCAGATCCGGGGTGCATAATAAATATTGATATTGCTCATTAAGATATTTTGCCTCACGAAGAATTTCGTGAAACAATTTCTTTAGGAAATAGGGCTCGGTGGAGGGGGGAAAATGACTTAAAGCTTGTAGTGCAACCAGGCTTAATGAGTCGTCTTTCTTTAAAATGACTTCCTCTATGAATTCCTGAGCATTTTTATCTTTAATTTGACTGGCTATATGGATAGCTTTTATTTTAACCTCATGAGAATAGCTGTCGAAATTTTTGCGTATCATCGATAAAATAACTTGGTTTCCTTTAAAGAAATCATCGGAGATATTAGTTCCCATACCCAAAAAGGGCAAATTCTTAATCAACTCGTCATACAATGACTGCTCCCGGGTTTTCATTACCGCTTCAAATGCTGAACGTCTGACTAATTTACTGCTGTCTGCCGTTAATTTCTGAAGTAAATTATTTATTTTTTCATCGGCAAGTTCACCAATAATATAGGCGCTCTCAGCTCGTTTTTCTTTATCTGCTGAGCCAATCATCTCGTGGAGTTTTTCCATAGCTAATGCTTTAGTGGCAGAGTCTTCGCTATGTTTAAACAGAATAATCAGTGCAGCACTGCTAAGGGGTAAAAAATCATCATTCACCAAAAGGCGAATAAACTTCTCTGATTTTTCATAATCAAGGTGGGCAGCAGTAACCAACGCTTTTACCTTGAGTGCGCCTTGGTTCTTTTGTTGTAGTAAGGCAATAATCTCGGCGAAGTAACTGACTAAACTATATTGTTTTATTTTATCCAGGGCATAGCCACTAACCGCTAAATCCGCTGATTTCATAACCAGACCAAGCACCGGATAAAGTTCGGATGAATCAATACGCTCAATAGCAGTCAATGCATAAATAACTTCATCAGGATATTGACTGGATAAGCAATTTTTTAAGAGCAAGAGATCTTCTTTGGTTGGATAGGGCAAATTACTGCCATCAAAATATCGGCTCGCGATGGCTTTGATTAAAGCCTTTATATAATCCGACTCAAGAGTCCATAAAATAAAGAGGGTAATGATAAAACAAAGGAGTGCAAAAGCCGTTAAAAACGCAATTGACACGCCAATTAGGCTAACCATTAGGATCAATAAAATACTTATTAAGGCGGTGGCAACTCCAACAACAATCACCTCGCTTTTAGATTGTAAAAACGAACGCACCCTTGGCGGAAACGGTTGCAACAATAATAAATTGCTCATATGGGTTAGAGAGGCTCTGATGCTGTCTTCAGCTAATTTCAAACCAACAATCAACCAAAAGACAATACCAAAAAAAGACGGCATGGCATTAAGGATTAAAATGGGTAGCGTTAATATAATGCCAAGAACCGGTAAGACAAATAACGTCGCCACTAAGCCAAAACGCCTCAATAACCAATTATATAAAAAGATGCTGCAAAACAAATCAGCTCCGTCAACGAGTCCGAAAAAAACGCCTAAAAAGGCCGCCAAAGTTGCTTCAGAAGGATATTTCGCCTCGGAAGCCGTATTAAACAATAAAGCAATGACATAGACCGAAAAGATGCCCAAGAAGATCAGACTGAATATTTTTAAAACATATTTATCCTGTAATAAAGTGCTCATTTTTATTTTTTCAATAGGCTCATCCACGACCACCGTAACCATTTCTTGAATGGGCTCAGAAGCCGTTGCATTACGTAACAATGCAGCGATGACGATAATTAAAAGAAAGCTGCATACACCAAGGCAAACAATAAGGTATCTAAGTCCAACTAAGCTAAGTAATAAAGGAGAGAGTAAACCAGCAACTACACCGCCTATACTTTGACATCCTTTTATAAGCCCAAAGGAGTTTTTCGCTTGTTGCAAGCTAAAAATTCGATTCAATACGGACCAAACAGCCAGCCCTAATAAATCAAAAGCCAAAATAGCCCAAATGAGAAGGGCCACAATAATTAAATTATTACCAATACCAATCAGTGCCGTACCCAAGAAGATCCATATGATGCCAATAGTCATGGTGAGACCAATAATGAGTTTGTTAAACGAAAGGCGGTATTCAAAAAACGTATAAACGACACCAAAAACAACGGTTAATCCTGCAACGGCAAGATAAATCTTTGGTAAAGTAGCGCTGCCATAATGAGTCAAAAACAAAGCAATAGGAAACGAACTAAAATAGCATTGCAAGGCTCCAGCGATAAATACCATTAGGGCCGACCATAATAACTTGCTTTGATCGGCATGCTTTATGCCCAGGTTCCGCAGAAATTTGTTATAAATTTTATTAAGCAACATATCCGTCCTTAATTAAGCTACTTAGTTTATCCCTGCAGTAACCCCTGAACCTGGATTGACATAGATTGCGTTCTTTTACAAAGCGCCTGGATGATTCCTTTAGAAATTCCCTCATCAAAACTCATCAACTCGTATAGTGCCGCGCTACTGATTGTTAATAATAAGCAGTCGGTTATTGCCGAGACTGAAGTCACGGGAGGATCTTTTGTCAATGCGGATAACTCACCAAAAATTTCACGTTCTGCCAATTCAGTGATCAGCCGCACGCCATCATGGACTTTCACTCGTCCTGAAACCACAATATACATGGTCGAATTGACGCCCCCTTTCTCCAACAGAAGCTCACCGGCATTAACTCTCTTTTCCTTGACAATAGAAGTCACGATATGAAGTAATAAATCGTCTGGTGTTTGTTTAAATAAGGTGACTGTTTTAAGCAATAATAATTTTTCCAAGGCTATCACGTTAAAACTCCTTTAAGGCCTCGCATCCAGCATTTACATAAAAGTATAGTAGAGACTTTATTTTGTAGTCATACAAAAAACCATTTTATTGTTACTTATTCCGCCTAAACTGAGTAACGTGGGCTAATATTGCACCTCCCCCCAAAGACAGTCGCACCAAAAGATAATTTATTTTCTGCTTTATTAAAGATCTTATAGTATAATTACAATACATATACGTACAAGGATGGGTTTATGAAAACTATAATTATCACTGTCTTCGTGTTGTTACCGGTTGTATTTCTTACTGGTTGCACCGCCAAAACCTACTATGGTCCTAACTACAGTAAGACTTATGTTTATTCAGGGACCGACGATTTATACTCCAAACGGGTAGATTATTTAGGTTATGGATTAGGCGGCCAAGGCCTTGGCGGTTATGGAATGGGGGGGTATGGACTTGTGGGTTATGGGGGCGAAGCGCCAGGCATGTAAAACAAACCAATTAGTCCTTGGAATTATCTGTAATCTTCTTAAACATGGCGTACCTATAGAAGAGATAAATCAGCACGTAGGTTGGGTCATTTTGACCCAACAAAAGTCTAATTCTCTTCCTACTCAATGGTCGATCATTGAGCACTTTGGCCCAATTGTGTATAATGCCGCTACAATCACTATAAAGAGCACTCCATGCCATCTAAAAGCGAAATTTTAAACGAAAACTCCGTATTAGACGAGAAGTTATTCAAAGATTCCCCCAAAACTGAAGACACGACATCACACATTATTTCATTTTTATCCGAAAAAGCGATTGAACAAAATAAGCTGCAAAAAGCACTAAGTTTATTTGCTTTCAATAAGAACTGTTATCACGCCAATCAGCCACAACGTATTAAGGATGCATTTGTCCGTTATGTGTCTAAAAACAATCAGAAGGCCGTACAAGAGATGCTGAATACGCATCCAGAATTCAAGATACACCAATTATTGGGGTACATTGCTTCGGGCAATCAGGATGAAGCAGAGCAGATGCTGAAAGAACATCCTGAATTACTGTTGCAAAGTGGCTCAGTCATTGACCCCTCGGGCCGTCACTTTAAAAACATCCGGCCTTTTGAACTGCTCTTATGGACCATGGATGTCCGCTATATGGCAAACATGGTGCTTCATTGCATTCCCCAAGATAAAAAAGGGGATGAAATCAGAATAGAATTACTAAAGCAATATAAAACAGTGATAGAGGATTTTGACGTGGAAAAGAAAACAGGAGGTGTGCATTTCACGCTTAATGGTGAGAAACACCATGAGAAGCACTTTGATTTTAAGCCACTCATTAACGCACTCGATACCTATGCCAAAAACTATGATGACTGGACTGTTAAGGAGCGAAGGGCGCATTGGTGTAAGGTTATCGGAAAAGAACAGCGCATGCTGCCGATGAACGTGCGACAGCATTATTGTGACCCTGATGAGTCATTTTACCCTACACCAACATTTGATAAACAGGAACTTAAAAGAGGCTTAAAACTCCATACTTTCGCTAAAGATGAAGATGATATTTGGAATTCTGGGTTAATTGGGCTCGGGGAAGATTTTGGCATCACCCGATGCGACGGCGTGGGCGGTGCGTGGGAAGTGATGGGCGGCGGTGGGCGGCCGCTGGCGACAATCGATTTGGCTGCCATTAGCGCCCTATGTAAAATGAGAACCATAGACTTGGGGTTGCTCAAAAAGCAACTGGAACAGCTAATTCAGAAATCGGAAGAAATTCACTTGGTTATTCGGCACCACTAATTGAATACAAATATCAACCACCAAAATTTATTGGGAATCAAGTGTGATGTTTTTTTAGCTTTTCAGGCTCTGACTTTTTAAATTTTTTTCGTCACAACACCAGTGCCAGAGCTCTAGGCCTGAAAAGACGATTACTCTCCTGCAAATTGTGGCATCACAATTTTAAAGCAATAATGAATTTTATGATTGCGTTTAAAATCCTGATCGATGGTTTGGCTGGTGATATCAACTATCGCATATTTCTCTGCAAGCTGTGGATCCATTTTAAACTGGCGAAAATTGGTAGAAAAATACAAAACCCCATCTGGATTTAACAGGCGCATGGCAGAATTCACTAAAGCGGCGTGATCTCTTTGAATATCCAAAGTATCCGTCATGCGTTTTGAATTAGAAAAACTGGGGGGATCTAAAAAAATAACATCAAATCTGTCTCTGGTTATTTTCATCCATTCGCGGCAGTCAAACTGCACAAATTGGTGCTTGGCTAAGGCAATATGATTTAATCTGAAATTGTCTTCTGCCCAACGCAAATAGGTATTGGAAAGATCCACGTTCGTGGTTAATGCCCCAGCTAATGCAGCATGTACACTGGCACTTGCCGTATAACAAAAACAATTGAGAAACCGAGTCCCAGGCTTTAATTCGGCAAAACGCAAACGCAAAGGGCGATGGTCTAAAAATAAGCCGGTATCCAAATAATCATATAAATTCACTTTTAATTTGGCCTGACCTTCGGAGACGATCATCGTATGATGCGACTGAGCCATTTTTTGATATTGCTCAGTCCCCTTTTGCTGCTTACGCTGTTTAACCACTAATTTATCCGTAGCTATCCCTAACGCCCGCGGAACAACTTGCATCACCTCCAGACTACGCTTCTCCGCCTTATGAACAGGGATACTGGATGGGGCTGCATATTCTTGCAACACCGCATAATCATTGTAAAGATCAATAGCATAGGCATATTCGGGCAAATCGGCATCATAAACTCGATAGCAGGAAATGTGATTTTTTTTCGCCCATTTCTGCAAATGGTGATAATTTTTTTCCAATCGGTTAAACAACATTTGCGCGTTTGCGGACAGGGTGCTTCCCATAGCTCCTTTTAATTCATTCTCAGCAGAGACTGCGAAACAATATAATTTGCACTCTAAAGGACCATTATACAAAGTATATTGTTTCCCTGCACGAAGTCCTATTGCCTTGGCAAGCACGGGATTGGAAGTCAGAACAGCAGCCTGCCAACCTTGATAATGGCTGTGCAGGGCAATCCCTAGCTGTTGATAAACAGGAACCAATCCAGTCGCGTCACCCAAGCGTTCACCATAGGGAGGATTACAGACCAGCAAACCTTTATTCGCTGGAGGTTGAATCTCTTTCACTGGGACTGCATCAAATGCAACCAATGGTAAAACACCCGCACGCTCCGCATTGGAACGTGCTATGGCTATGGCTTTATTGTCAGCATCGGTTCCTAACAATTTTACCGAAAGCGGTTTGACTTGCTGTAAGGCTTGGGTACGTAATTTTTCCCACAAGGTACTCTGATGTTGTGCCCAATATTGCAACGATTGATCGTGACGCAATAAACCTGGGGCAATATGAGCGGCCATCATCGCGGCTTCAATAACCAAGGTACCTGCGCCACAAAATGGATCTTGTAGGCCATACCCTTTAGCGGCCAATTCAGGCCATTTAGCACGTACTAATAAAGCGGCAGCCACGTTTTCTTTCAAAGGAGCCATCCCCGCTTTGCTCCGATACCCCCTCTGATGCAAGCTATACCCAGTCACATCAAAACTCACCGTTAAAACGTCATTTTTTAAGTGAGCATGTATACGAATTTGAGGTTTTTCTTTATCAACAGAAGGCCGAGATCCATTAAGTCGGCGGAAATGATCCACGATGCCATCTTTCACTACCTGAGCACCATACATGGTATTGCGTATTTGCTCAGAAGCACCATGAAATTCAATGGCTATGGTTTTATCATGAGTAAAAACGGTCTGCCAGTGAAATTCTGTACATAATTGATGCACCGCTTGTTCATTGGCGGTATTACCACTAAATAAAATCAGTTGAACTCGGTTGGCTATTCTGGACCACAGGCAAAGCTGATAAATCACCAATAAACTGGCTTCCCCATAAACTCCTTGAGGGCTCACGCGGGTCACGATCAATCCCAAAGCTTTGACCTCTTCTTCCAGTAAATACTCCAAGCCTTTGGGACAACTTATAAACAGTGAATAATTCATTTTATGGCGGACCTTAAATAACGAAAAAGCGCTTTTGCAGCACCTGAATTTTTTTCTTTTAGTCGATCATCCACTGCTTTTTTAATCAACTGCCTTAATTGCTGTACATCTTCTGGCTGATGGATATCAATAAATTCGGTCAGAGCCTCTTTTCCATCTTGAATTAGCTTATCGCGCCAGAGCTCCACCTCATGAAAATTGGCAGTAACCGCGCTATCCTCCTCCAGAATTTGTTCATAAGCGGCAAGAATTGCTTCATAATCAGCAGATCGCATCAACTTCCCGATTAATTGAGCCTGACGCCTTTTCGCCCCATGACTTTTAATTGATTTGGCATCAATGATCGCTTTACGCAAGTTATCGGTAAGAGGCAGAGAATCCAGTTTGGTCAAACTGAGATCAATGAAGGCCACGCCCATTTTTTGTAAGGTATCGGCTTCTCTTTTCTTTTGTGATTTACTGACTGGTTCTTCCATAGTATGCACGGTTATAAAAATTGTTCTGAATTATACTATAGATGTCTAAAGCCTGATACTACAGGCTTCAGAGAAGTGAAATGATAATGAATGTATTTTATAAAATAGAAGTAAAGGCCTCCAGACCGGCGGCGTCTAAGGCTTCGCGAGCTTTTTGTGCAATATAGTAATGAACCTTGTCGGTAGGATGAACATGATCCCAAAACACATATCCATCACAATTCAGCGGCTCTGCTTTATCTTTTAGCGGTATTAATTGATAAAGATAACTGGTAGCTGCTGCCTCTCTTAACTCAGGATTATTTTTAATCATTTCCCAGCGTAGTAGATCAAACTGTGGAGCTTGTTCTTTTAAGAAAGCAAATAGGGATTGATCATCCGGTTGATATTTAAGCAACCAGCCAGAGTAACTTCCCATATAACATGGATCGACCACGTTTGAAAAACCATAATCCTGCGCATGATCTATTGCACCATTGAAAAAGGAATAAAGATCAAAATAAACAAAAAGAGCCTCAGGATGTTTTAACTTCAGTGCTTTAATTTTAGCGGCTAATTTACGATTGTGAATTAGGGTCAGTTCAGTAAGCAGGGGCTGAAGGTGAGTATCCTCAGCCTGCGGCAGCAATCCAAGATCAGGGATATTGGGAATAAAAAATTTATTTCCTCCATAACTGATCAGACGCTCAACAGCCTCGCCAATGGCATTAACGACCGAGCTGGTAATCTCTTCGATATTCGTTGGCCCATTTAAATAATTATTAGCCCCTATCCAAATCGTATATAAACTGGTTTCCTTCTTGTCATAAGTATTCCAGTACAGATAATCATTTAATTCAATGGCGAGGGTAAAAGGCAGATTTTGTTTATACGATAAAACAGCACCGGCGCCTCCTACCGCATAATTTTGAAATCCTTCCGAATAACCCTGGGGATAATAAGAATTATAAAGTTGTTCAATCCAGAGAAGACCATTGGAAAAACGTCCTTGAAAATAAGGCGGGGAGATAGGAAATTTATACCACATATAACGATATAAATTACCCGTATCTGACAGACTGTCACCAAAAATAACCATGGTGTCAAAACGCTTGTTTGCTGCAAAACAAAAAACTGAAAACAATAATCCTAAAATCACACACATCATTTTTTTCATAAGTCTATCCTTGACTAATGTTTTAAAATTTTGACTTTTATTCAGCTGCAGCAAGCCCTCCAGACGCTCGAATCGGTTCCCTCACCGGTCGTGCTTTTAAATACGTATGACCAATAGCAAATAAATTATAAATTAAGATAAACAATAAAAGTAAATGGAGCCAGGTGATGGTTAACTGAGTAAAAACAGGAATGGTAATCAGTACGCCCAGACAGCCAGAAAGGCTTAAGATCATTGTTTTCTTTAAGGGAATTTTATCTTTCTGTAAAAATACCAGGGTAGTCAGCGGCTGTTGCATGGCTCCTGCAGTAGTCATGATCGGAAAAGCCACTACAGGTGAAACGTTCATTAAAAATAACACGCCTTGGACCATAACAAATAAACCGACGCCGACAGAAGTTAACGCCCCACAAATAACCAACGCAAAAAAGCCAATGATTAACTTCCAAGAATGAAGTTCTGTCAGCTCACCACCGACGGGTAATAAGCGAAATTGATGTGATATCAAAAGAACAATAATTAAGGCAAAGGAACAGATCATGGCCAATCGAATGGCTTGTTTACTAAGCTGACTTACTACAAAACCACCTAACAACCCACCGACACAAGTTCCTGCAACCAAAGTTAAAAGAGTGGTTAAATCGACATCAACCAAATGCATAAAAAATAACGACTCTATCGTTCCAGGAATTACTTGTGCTCCATTATTTACCGCAGGTAACTCATCATCGCGAAAAGTACCTAACAATTTGGCCAAAGCCACATTGACTGCGAAACTACCCACCCCTAAAGTATCGGCAATAAAAGCGACGACACCGCTAGCTACTAATTTGATACATTGGATGGAGGATAACGGCTCAGAAGGCTGTCGAGACAGCTTTAAAACCATCACCGCAACGCAGAATAAACTCAATATTAGTATGCCAAGAGTAATTAAAAAGATGGTCATTCTGTTCCCAATATTAAATTAAAAGTTCAATGCAACTGAACTGTCTGTAAGGATTCTTTCTTGCAGATTTTAATCCCCGCCAAAATCCAAGAACGAAAAATGTTCAAAACAGTATATACTAGTTTTTTTGTTCGGCAAACATCATTTAGAGTAAAAAAAATCCTTAGTGCATCAAGTGAATACAAAATGAACGCGCTTCACTTTTGCGAGGAAAAAGCTGTTCCATCGGCGCTATGCTTTTGCCGGGAAACAGCTTTTTTCAGATTAGACCGAACAACTTGAAGTATCAATACCCACCTGACCAAAAACATTTTTAACCAGACCAGTATCTATAGTTAAATCCTTAGCTGCGTAAATCACACCGCAGGCACCTGATTTAAAATCAGTACCGGGAGTCCAGTATTTAGTGTTGGCAATAATCATGGCGTGGTAAGCCGTTTTAATGCCGACATTTTTAGACAGCAAATAAAATGCTTTATTAAAGACACCACTAGCCGTATGCACTATAAAGCTTTGTCTTTCCTGAGGGTCGGGGATATTGGCATTTGCAAAAGCCAATAATTCATCATAACTAATGGCACAGTAGCCGCCGTTACTCTGGGCTATTTGCTTATCCAGACAGTCTGCTGAACTCCCATCAGATGAAGGAAAGTCCATAAAACGCAAGGCTTTACCAAATGAATCACGAACAATAGTCTCACCTATGCCCCAAGTCACAGCGTCAGGTTGTAAATAAGCTTTACTATACAATAAAGGTGTTTTCTCCAAAAGATAAGCTCGAGAAGCCTGGCCTGCCATATCGGACATGGACTCATTAAGCGCGCCAGATTGATCATGATACTCCAGTCCCGAATGCTGCTCGGTAAATCCATGGGTCACTTCATGGCCTGCGACATCCAAAGAAACTAGCGGATAAAACTCTTTACCATCGCCAAAAGACATGGATTGACCATCCCAAAAGGCATTATCATAACTTTGGCCAAAATGAACGCGCATGACCAGTTTCATTGCTGAACCGTCCGCTTGTTGCAATGCATTCAACCCATACCAATCTCGATACATGTCGACAATAGTGTGACCAAAATAATAGGCATCGTTGCTGGGCGAAAAAGCACCATTGATATTTTCTGCCACATTGTTATTACACGGATATTGAAAAGGGGTAACCTTAAGATTGCTCCAATCCCAGGCTGACCCAACATTCACCAGCTTCACCTTGGGATTATCCATCACACACTGACCGCCATTCTGAGTCACATCCAGAGCAGGAAGTCCATCTTTACCATACCAGTATTGATGCACTTTCTCATTGCCGCCAGGACCATGATCCAAATAAGTTTTAATATTATTCCATTGTTGCACTACAACACCTGTCTGGGCATCTATGACAAAGAAAGGCCATACGGGTTTATTATCCCCTTGCACGCTTTTGAATGAAACCAAATAGACCAGTCTTAATTCTTCATCTTGACCGGGTCGAATTTGTAATTCACTCGTCTCTTGCTGCGTTTCCGCCGCAGAATTAACGCTAAAATAAGATTTTTTGGCTAAATCAATGGCTTGTTGCGCTTTAAGTGCTGGCTGGGTATTGATTTGAACATCATCCAACAAATGTCCATTAACCAGATTACTTTGAGCATGAATACCTTGATTTATTCCTTTAGTAATCATAATTTGAGCACCGACTACCGGGATGCCTTTATATAGCTGTTGATAACGAATAATGGTCTTATTATCTTCTTGGGTTTGATTCACTTGTTGTAAAGAATTAGTTTCTGCTGCTGGAGCCCCTGTGGCACGGGCTGCTTTTTTGGGAGCTTGTCCTAAATGAAATTGATTTAAACTGTCTAAAGGAGCTTGATATAAGTCAACTGCATGAGCAGCTAAAAGGGTTGGTGAAATGAAAGCCAGAGAAAAAAAGATGCTTTTTTTTAGCATAGAGACCCCTATCTATTTGCACAATGCGCACCATGATGACACAAAAAAGACCATGATGCAATTTTTTTATTCAATCGCGAGTGGGGTGGTTGGCTTCTAAAAGGTCTTTTTTGAGTTCACCTTTAACTTGTTTCGGCCAGGAGGCATAAGATGGATTGATAGGAAATGAAGCTTAAAACCGGCCACTACGAAAATCGTCTAAAGCTTGCATTACTTCTTCTTGTGTGTTCATTACAAAAGGACCATAACGGGCAATTGGTTCATGCAGTTTCGCGGCAGCGATCAGTAAACAATGACTCTCCTCCTCTCCCTTTATAGTGAGTAGATCTCCAGGAGTAAGTGCTGCCAATAACTGTTGTTTCACCTTCTGCTCTCCAACGCATACCTCACCAGAGACCACAAACAATATCGCCTGATAATCACGGAGAATATGTTGCTGAATGCTAGCACCAGCAGGTAAACGGATATCCAAAAATAAAGGCTTGGTAGCAATATCAGTAATAGGAGATCTGGTACCTTGATCTGTCCTGCCGGCAATTACTTTGATTACGGCCCCAGAATCTTTAGTTTCAAGGGGCAATTGTTCGCTGGCCAGCTCCTGGTAACGTGGCTCTGCCATTTTTTTTGCGGCAGGTAAATTCAGCCACATCTGCACTCCCTGCAGTCGACCGCTGGAGGCAGAAGGCATTTCGGAATGGATGATCCCTTTTCCAGCGGTCATCCACTGAACATCTCCACCTCGAATGGCGCCCTTATGTCCTTGATTATCCTCATGGGTAATAGTCCCATGCAGCAAATAGGTAACGGTCTCAAAACCACGATGGGGATGAGGCGGAAAACCTGCCATGTAATCCAAGGCATCACTACTATCAAAATAGTCGAAGAGTAAAATCGGTTCAAATTCATTGGTCCTGTCGACCCCTATATAACGATGTAATTTAACCCCTGCCCCTTCCCTCATTAACCTACCGTCAATTAATCGCCCAACATCAATTTCTTCCATACACATCTCTATTACCCTTATTATTAATAGCATAGTTCAAAAACTCATCCTTTCCTATGGCTGGCTGAATGACAAAGAGGGCTTGTTGAGCATAATAAAAAGTCGCGATAAGAATTAGATATGCTAAAATAAACACCGATATCCAAGAGGTGACTATGAGATCGATTATAAAATTCCTGTTATCAACCTTTATTTTTATGGCTTCAGCCTCTTTTAGCCAGACTGAGATTTTATTTAATGATACTCATGGTCAAAGTACCCCATTTTCCTCGCTTAAAGGAAAATGGGTGTTTATTAATTATTGGGCCGGTTGGTGTCAGACCTGTGTTGATGAAATCCCGGAGTTTAATCGCTTCTATCAAAGTCATCAAAAAGAGCAGGTCGCCTTGTTCGCAGTGAATTTCGACGCCTTACCTTTATTTGAGCAAAAAAACCTCATTAAAAGATATAACATCAGTTATCCCAATCTCTTAAAAGATCCTGCCAATGATTTGCACCTCGGTGATATTACCGGGGTACCAGTAACCTTTATCTTTAACCCCAAAGGCCAACTGGTCAAAACATTATATGGCGGACAAACCGCAAAGACGCTGGAGCAGGTCATTGCAGAAAATGCCGCAAAAACCAAGGTATCTTAGGCCGCCCATTAATTATTTTCGTGAGGGATTGGAGATTTAGTTCCATCTAATGGTTCAAGAGGCACAAGGAGCCATATAACAACGTAGATGACCAAAGCGGCGCCACCGGCCAGAAAAAAGAGAACAAATAAAATACGAATCCAAATGGGATCTATGTGAAAGTATTCGCCTAAGCCGCCACAAACTCCAGCAATTCTACTGTCTTGTCTGGAACGCCAAAATTTTTTGTATGGTTTAGAAGCCTTATTCATTGATTTCTCCAAAAGCGCGCGCTTTAATTTCAACACGCATCTCCCATGAAACTCTACTGGATCGGCTGGTCGAACGAGTTTCGCAAGAGGTCTATTCTAATTAGTGATAATGTCGCTTGTCCTCATATATTTTTTCGTAAGCCTCTTCAATAAGGGAGTTAATTGAATGGTACGAACGATCATAGGGAAGTGCCCCCATGGTGAACTCAATTGGATGATTGGTTTGCACAGATAATAATTTATTTTGAAGTCTTTTCATCACATTGGGAAGATAATCTTTGAACATTCCTGGACATAAAACGCAAAATTTATCTCCTCCTAATCGTGCAACCGCATCAGAACGACGAAAACTCTTTAATAATTGCTGAGAAAATATTTTTAAGACCTTATCCCCTTCATCATGTCCGTAATGATCATTAGTTAACTTAAGCTTGTTGATATCAAAATACAGTAATAAAAGGTTTTTATCGAATTGTTTACAGCGTTTGATTATTTGTTTTCCAGCCAACAGAAACCCCTGCCTGTTGGGTAAACCAGTCAACTCATCGGTAATAGAGAGACGAGCATCAAATTCTGCTTCAACTGTTGCGGCTAATTCTTTAACGATATCCAAATCAGCGTCAGTAAATTTTTGGACTTTATGGTCAATTAAGCATAAAGTTCCAATATTAAATCGCCCTTTACTTTTTAAAGGACAACCTAAATAAAATCGAATTTCAGGATTACCGAGGACCAAGGGATTATCTTTAAAGCGGACATCCTTTAAGGTATCCTTCACGATCATAATGTCCTCTTCGAGAATGACATGAGCACCAAAAGAGATTTCTCTTGGTGTTTCTTCAAATTGCAAGCCGTATTTGGACTTAAACCACTCTCGTTCTTCATCAACAAAAGAAACCGAAGCAATGGGTACATTAAATAAATTCTGAGCAACACGCGTGATGCAATCAAATCGTTCTTCGGATTTTGTATCGAGAATATTCAGACTGTGAAGTGCCTTTAATCGCTGAATTTCATTCTTTGGTTTTTGAGGCTTAATCATTGGAACTCCATAAATTATTATGTTTAACTTCCGAAGTTACTAATAAAATTATAGCACTTAAGAGCACTAATTGATGGTCGATTGGAGCTTATAAGGCACAATAAGTGCAACTTTTAATCGACACGACTCTCGTTCGCAACGCGCTAAACCTCAGGGCATTCACCAACCCCCTTGCCCACGGAGGCCTGAGACCAATAAATCGATTTTTATCCCATAGCCCAATCTGGCTCTTGCATGAAAAGGAAGCTCTCTTTTGCTATTATAAAATGGATACATTTCTATCTTGTTTAACAGGAGCCATGCCTTGCTACTGAAATAATGTTCAGCCCCTCGTTTCCCCATTATTATTGTTATAACGGATTAGTAATAAACAAAAGGAAGTTCATGATGTCAAAGTCTAAAATGCCCGTGGTCTTTATTGGACATGGAAGCCCGATGAATGCAATTGAAGATAATCCCTTTACTCAAATGCTGGTGAGGTTAGGAAAAGAACTTCCCAGACCCAAGGCAATTCTTTGCATTTCTGCTCATTGGCTCACCGCCAGAACATGGCTTAGCCATACACCAGCGCCTAAAACCATTCACGATTTTCATCATTTTCCGCAACAGTTATTTGAGGTTCAATATCAGGCACCGGGCGATCCTGGCCTGGCGGAGCAGATCAAAGCATCCATTCAAAAACCGCGACTTATTCTTGATGATAATTGGGGGTTGGATCATGGCGCCTGGTCGGTACTTAAGCACATGTATCCCAAAGCAGATATACCCATTATAGAACTCAGTATTGATATGTCTGAACCGGCAGAATTTCATTTTGCATTAGGCAAAAGCCTTAAAGACTTGAGAAATCAAGGTGTACTCATTATAGGCAGCGGCAATATAGTGCACAACCTTAAGGAAATAATTTGGGACAATCAAAATGCTAAGCCTTATTTATGGGCTACTGAATTCGATAAGCAAGTAAAGCAATGCATTCTGCAAAGAGACTTTACCGCGCTTATGGGTGAGTTACTTTATACTTCAGCAGGACGATTGAGCGTTCCCACAGCAGATCACTATTATCCGCTTCTTTATGTTTTAGGCGCATCAGATAACCAAGACTCGCTACGATTTGAATATGAAGAAATTCAAAATGGTTCAATTTCCATGCGTACCCTGAGTCTGGGTTTTGATGTTTAACTATAAGTAGCGACCGATGGAAATGGTTTGATTTCGCGGTAAATGAAAAAACTCAATATCCAGCGCTGAATTACGGAGCAAAAAGCTAAATAATCTTTTTTGCCAATTCAATAATTTGGGATAATTTTTCTTACCACGAGAAATATGGATTATTTCTACCAAAAAAGTAGACTTACTCACATCAAGAGAAAAAGGAAATATGTTGTTTTTGACCCCCGCATCCAAAGTTCGCGGGACATGAATCGTCTGCATAAAGCCATAATGCAGGCTCAAATGATAATAACCTTCGGTCAGCGATTCCAATTTGTAGCGGTTTTTTTCGGTAATATAAGGGAAATCCTCAACAATAACCTTCACCACCAAGGTCGCTTTAGGCAGAAGATGATTTAATTTAACATAATTAAAGAAACTGCCCCCACTGTTGTCATAAGGATCCGTTACAAAAATCATCGTTAAATCCTCGATGCAATTTAATTTAGAGCGATCTAATTGTTTGATAACTTCAGAAAGAGGCATTTTATTCTTGTAAAAATAGGAGTGAATTAACTCCATTCCTTTTTGCCAGGTGATCATGAGGATACTAATGGCTGCAGCAAACGCTAATGGAATCCAGGCGCCATCATAAATTTTAGGAATATTGGCACCAAGAAACATAAAATCAATGAATATCAATGGGAAAAAAATCAAACCAATTTTTATATAGGACCATTTCCATAATTGACGTGCTACACAAAGGACTAAGAGGGCAACAATAAGCATGACCAGGTTAACGGCCATTCCATAAGCTCCCGCCAATGCATTGGAACTTTGAAATACAACTACCAATAAAAGAGTACCCACAGCAAGAAATAGATTGACCATAGGCACATAGACTTGTCCAGTTTCCTCTTTAGAGGTATGGATTATCGCTAAACGAGGGCAAATGTCGAGCAAAATGGCTTGCCTGGTCAAAGAAAAACTCGCTGAAATGACCGCCTGTGACGCAATGATAGTAGCCAGGGTTGCAATAACTATCAAAGGATAAAAAAACCACGAAGGCGCAAGAGAGTAGAATACGTTTGAAATAGCTTCTGGATGACTTAATAAATTAGCACCTTGTCCAAAGTAATTGAGCAATAGCGCAGGGAGAACAACGGCAAACCATCCGATACGAATCGGTTTTTTGCCAAAATGACCTAAATCGGCATACATTGCCTCTGCACCGGTAATGACTAAAAAAACACCGCCCAAAAGAAAATAAGCATGCCAACCGCCCTCATAAAGAAACATCAGCGCATAATAGGGATTAGCCGCTTTTAAAACCATGGGATTTTCCACAATGGCTCTAATGCCAAGAATGGCAATGATAAAAAACCAACTCAGAAGAATGGGGCCGAAAAAGAAGCTAATAACCGTCGTGCCAAAACGCTGACAAAGAAAGAGAACTAAAAGAATGACGAACGATGCAGGCATAATCAGGTAAGAAAAATCGGGCGAAACAATTTTTAGACCCTCAATGGCACTGATAACAGAGATCGCCGGAGTAATCATCCCATCACCAAGAAGCAATCCAGCGCCAATTACCCCCATTAAAAAAAGAGCGCGCGGGAATTTTTTGCTTTTCCGTTTAAGGAGGTACAATAAAGCTAATATCCCTCCCTCACCGGCGTTATCTGCGCGTAAAAAAACAGTCACATATCCCGTTGAAATCACTAAAACAAGTGCCCATAAAACTAATGATAAAACGCCATAGATATGGTCAGGAGTATTATCTACCTTGGTTAAAACCTGATGAAGCGCATAGAGAGGACTGGTGCCCAGATCACCATAAACAATGCCAAGAGCACCTAACGATAAAGCGACTGTTCTCTTATTGCTATCTTGCATCTCTACTATCCATGAATAATTTCTGTTCGATAACCCATTAATGATTTAATAGTTCAGTGCAAATGATTCCTTCATCATGCAAACAAACGCTGTTTTTGTGCGTTAGTAATTCTAATCTTTAACACCCAATCGCCCTCTTCACTAATCGACTCATTTAATACAGAGCCCAATTGATATAATTGAGCGCGCAGTTTGGCTTGGGTGGGCTTAACCACTATATCTTCAATGAGCACTATTCCGTGCAATTGAGTAGCAATCGCTTCTTTTAAAAGATCCAGACCTAAACCCGATGCAGCAGAGATCCATACTTTGCAAAAGCCTTCCGTATAATCAATCTTTGGCTGCCAGCCTTCTTGCAAATCAATTTTATTAAAAACCTGAATTACCGGAATGTCATTCACCGCTAATTCGTCCAATACTTTTTGTACGGCAAAAACAGTATCTCGCCAATGGGGATCAGAGATGTCAATGACATGCAATAATAAATCCGCTTGTTGGGTTTCTTCCAAGGTAGCGCGAAACGCTTCTACTAAATGATGGGGTAAGTCGCGAATGAATCCCACTGTATCGGCTAAAATTACCGAAGAGGATCCAGGTAAATCCAATTTCCTCATGGTGGGATCTAAAGTTGCAAATAATTGATTGGCAACATAAATACTTTCACCAGTCAGTGCGTTAAATAAGGTCGACTTTCCTGCATTGGTATATCCCACCAAAGAGACAGTAAACAGATCCGCCTTACGCCGAGACTGACGATTTTGCTCTCGACTGCAACGTACTTTTTCCAGGCGCTTATTAATGGATCTGATGCGTTCGCGTAATAAACGTCGGTCGGTTTCTAATTGAGTCTCACCAGGACCGCGCAAACCGATACCTCCTTTTTGGCGTTCCAAATGAGTCCAACCACGAATAAGTCTTGTGGATAAATGTTGCAATTGAGCCAGCTCAACCTGGAGCTTCCCTTCAAAGGTACGTGCCCGCTGAGCAAAAATATCCAGAATTAAACCGCTGCGGTCAACTACTCGACATTCAAACAAGCGCTCCAGATTGCGCTCTTGTGAAGGGGATAACTCATGATTAACCAAAACCAACTCCGCATCCAGTGCTTTAACCAGTTGGCCAATTTCTTCTGCCTTACCTTTGCCTACATAATATTTGGCATCGGGGGTAGCGCGAGTACCTAAAACGCAATCCAGTATCTCTGCACTTGCTGAAAGGGCCAACTCTTTAAATTCAGCCAAAGCCTCATCAGCATCAATGCCTGGTACTGCCAATTGCACCAATATAGCTCGCTCACCACCCTGCGGACGTTCAAACACTATCCTATTCCCCAAAAAAAGAAAGTCGCTTAGTCTGCCACAGTTCCATCATCCTCACCAGTTGCCGCTTCATCCATAGGAATCTTCACCATACGAGAAGGAACAACAGTGGATATGGCATGCTTATACACCATTTGAGTAATGGAGTTCTTTAGCATCACCACATATTGATCAAAGGAATCCACTACGCCATGCAATTTAATCCCATTGACTAAAAAAACGGAGACCGGTACTTTTTCTTTGCGTAGTTCATTTAAGAAAGGGTCTTGTAGTAAGTGATTCTTAGACATTGCCTACTCCTTGTTGTTATTGTAATTATTTAAGGCAAAAACGGGCATCTAACTACTTATTCGACATCCCTCAGAAAAACTTTAGTATAATTTCATGACAGGTTAATTTGAATCCGTTAATATAGTTCTCGCTACAATATTGAACAAACCTAATATCCATTCAATATCAGCTGCAGCTGAGCTTATAAGGAGATTTAAATGACCTTCACCTGCGAACAAATAAAGCAATTAGAAAAACCCTACCAAGACCTTGGTAGCAGTGATGCATTAGCAGAGCACCGCGATGAGTTAAACAAATTATCTCCTAAAGAGATGCAAGACTTAGCTTCACGTATGATATTGGCCTGCCCACAGGAGGAGCTGGACAGTTTTGGTGAGGCCATTCACTCATTAGCAAGTACAACTGAAGAGCCATCGTTCCACGCTGTGATTTCTCAAGCCCATGCGGTAAAAAAACATATCCTTAGGTTATTAGATCCCACTCATAAAAGTCCACATGACTTATTAATGGATGAGGAAGCAAGTGAAGAATTGTTCATTCCTTTTAAGGCCCTGGCGCTAAAAATATTAGAGAATAATGAGTCGGCTATTGCAGGAAGATTGGCTCTGGCAACTCCTGCAAAAAGTCGCAGTCAACTATCTCATCATCTTAATAACACGTTCAACGGTAGTGAACTTGCAGCAAAAACTGCAGCTGCCTTTACGGTATGTCGGGATATAGAACGATTTTTATTGGGCGTTAAGCCAGAGGAATTTTTTACCAGTCCCGAATTTAATGTCGATTTATGCCTTGAGTTTTCCATGCTTTTCGCCCCACTTTTAAAGGGTCATGAACAAGCCATTGGCGAGAAACTATCCCTATTAGAACCCAAAGTTCGCCATGGAATAGGCCGCAAACTGGAAATGATGTGCCCTAACGCTCACGATAAGCAAAGCCCATTTAGACTCATTGCTGCAGCTATGACCTCGAAAGAAATGGAACACCAACAAGAAACGCCGGTTCAAACTGAAAAACCCATTGAAATAATACCCAATACAAGTAATCCCAATGGAATGTTTAACTCTCAATTAAGAGCAAGAAAAGCGTCTACAGACATCCCCAAGAGTGCCCCCGAATATGAGTATGAATCTGGATCTGAATCGGGGTCTGATGAAGAACAGGAGTCCAGGCTTTCATCCTGCTGCGGTTGATTTAGTGGTTAATGCCTCTATTTTGCGACTTTACTGATGGTTTATTGACAATTTATCGGCAAAGGCCTACATACCGAGACTTGTTGGTATTGTTGCATCAATCAAATTTGTGTACCCTCCTCCGTCCCGCGGCTTGTCCGCGGGACGGAGGTATACTGGAATTGATTGGTGCAACCACTCTGTACCAGTCGTGGGACGTTAAAAAAGCCAATTCCTAATTTTTGGATTAAAATGGTACCCCTTTTAATTTCACGCTCATCGAAATTAATACTGGTACAATACGGTTTTTTTTTGATAACATAGACGGATTTTTAGTCTAACCTTCAGTAAACTAAAAAAGTAGGGCAGTTCGGTATAATACCGAGCTTAAGCGAAAAAGATCTTAAAGTAATTTATCAATGGGAACGCTAATGAAGCAAAACAAGTTAAAAGTGGCACTGGTTCAACAACAATGGTATGAAAACGCAAAAGAACATCAAGATAATTTAGCCGCAGGAATAAGTTCTGCTGCCCAACAGGGAGCACAACTTGTCTGTTTGCAAGAACTAACCCTAAGTCCTTATTTTTGTACCCGCTCTGATGTAGATGGTAAACCCTATATGGAAGACATCTATTCCGGACCAACAGCCCAATTTGTTGGACAAATGGCGAAAGCAAATAACGTTTGTATCACCACGTCACTTTTTGAAAATGCAGGCTATAACACCGCTGTAGCGTTTAATCCCCAAGGTGAGTTAATTGCCGTCACCCGCAAACAACACATCCCCAGTGGCGAAAAATACCACGAAGACTTTTATTTTAAACCCGGTGATTCTGATTATCCCGTCCACTCCATAGCAGGGCATCGATTAGGCTTGCCTACTTGTTATGATCAATGGTTTCCGGAATTATCACGAATTTATGGGTTAAAAGGCGCTGAAATTTTAGTTTATCCTACCGCTATAGGGGGTGAGCCAACAGCTCCAGGATTTGACAGTCAACCCATGTGGCAAAAAGTAATGGTCGCCCAAGGTATTATGAGCAATACCTTCATCATTGCCGTGAATCGAATTGGTTGTGAGGATGATTTGCAATTTTATGGCAGTAGTTTTATTAGCACACCCATGGGTGAAATTTTAGCCCAAGCACCACGTAATGAACCAGCGGTATTAGTAGCTGAATTGGATTTTGACCAACGCGCCTTATGGGGACGTTTATTCCCCTTTGCCCAACAGCGTGAACCTGAGACTTATCACGAATTAATCCGGTCTCGTTGACCCCCTTTTGGAATTTTATAGAATGAATAGCAAAGAACTGGCCGATGAAAATTTGTATAACATTGAAAACTGGGGTGAGGGATATTTCAGCATCAATCCACGGGGAAATATTGAAATAAGCAAGAAACCAGGAAAAAAAGGGGTAGAGCTACAAGCTATTGTCGATGCAGCCCATAGAGCAGGGTTACATTTGCCCCTTTTAATTCGCTGCAGTGACATTTTACATGATCGAGTACATCGAATTTACCAAGCATTTACCCAAGCTCGCGAAGAAACCGACTACGCAGGAACCTATAAGCTGGTTTATCCTATTAAGGTAAACCAGGAGCAAAGCGTCGTTAGAGAGTTACTGAAATCTCCTGAGAACAGTATAGGATTGGAAGCAGGAAGTAAACCAGAGCTCATGGCCGTCATTGGGATGCTGGGCGACCAACACAGCACTATAGTCTGCAATGGGTATAAAGACAGCAGTTATATCCGAACGGCATTAATAGCCCAGCAAATGGGACATACCGTTTTTATTGTTATTGAAAAGAAATCAGAGTTGGACATCATTTTAAATGAATCGGCGCGCCTGCAGATAAAGCCCTCTCTTGGCGTTCGCATCCGTTTAGTAAGCAAAAGTGCCGGTAAGTGGGAAAATACCGGTGGAGTTAAATCCAAATTTGGTTTAAATGCAAAACAAGTATTGGAATTGGTTGCCCAATTAAAAGCCAATAATATGCTTGATTGCCTTCAGTTAATGCACTGCCACTTAGGTTCACAAATAGCCAACATCCATGATATTCGTCACTGCATGCAAGAAGTGGCGCGTTATTATGTAGAGCTACGTCAATTAAACGCACCAATAGATACTATTGACGTTGGCGGCGGACTTAGCGTCGATTATGAAGGCACTCGCTCTAATAAAGGCTGCTCGATGAATTACAGCCTTAGCGAGTATGCAACTCATATTCTGTTAGCGCTAAAACATTTATGCCAGGATGCAGAAGTACCCGAACCCAATCTGATCTCTGAATCAGGTAGAGCCTTGACGGCACATCATGCCGTATTGATCTCCAATATTACGGATATCGAAATAATTGATAAAGCTCCCGTACTTCCAGATATTGAAAAAGAAGACTCGCATGTGATTCAAGACATCTATGATACCTATCAGGCTATCACCGACAGTTCAGCCACCGAAATATACAACTATGCCGAGCACTCTCTTAACGAAGCACATTCATTGTTTAAACATGGCGTAATCAGCTTACAAGAAAAAGCTAAGGTTGAGGCGTTTTATACTAATATCTGCATGGAATTAAAAGAACGATTAGACGAGGAAAATCCTACTGAACAATCCTTGCTATTAATGATTAATGAAAGTATGGCAGCTAAAATCTTTTGTAATATCTCTTTTTTCCAATCCATTCCTGATGCTTGGGCTATAGGACAGATTTTTCCCGTAGCGCCCATTTCCCAATTAACTGAACCGCCAACCATGCACAGTATTTTACAGGATTTAACCTGTGATTCGGATGGAACTATTAAATTATATCCAGGGAGTTCCTGTGTGACCTCCACGTTAATGCTACCGCCCTATGATATGAATAATCCTTATTCAATAGGCTTTTTCCTCGTTGGGGCGTACCAGGAAATATTAGGTAATTTGCATAATTTATTTGGAGATACTAATTCTTTAGACGTAAAACTTTCTGATGACGGACAGTTTGAAATTAATGATTTAGTCAGTGGCGATACCGTAACTAATGTATTGAATTTGGCCCATTTTGATACCAAAAAACTAATTCAATCTTATGAAAAACAATTACTGCAAACTGAGTTATCTAAAGAAACCATGCTTTCCTATCTCAATGAATTAAGAAGTATTTTTTCTCAATTAACCTATCTTGATGGACATAGACCGTAATGACGAATACAACACCAAAACAATCCGGATTTGCCATGCCAGCAGAGTGGCATCCTCACGAACGATGCTGGATGGCTTGGCCTTGCCACCCAGCCACCTGGTCTAAAGTGGGTTTGGAAAGAGCGCGAATAGCTTATGCTCGAGTGGCTCAAGCCATAGCCCAATTTGAACCCGTCACTCTCTTGGTTAATCCTGGAGATGAAGAGTCGGCCAAACAATATTGTGGAAAAAATATTGATCTGATTACCTTGCCTATCAATGATTCATGGACCCGAGATACGGGCCCCACTTTTTTATTGAATCAAGACCAACAATTAGGAGGAGTTGACTGGATCCACAACGCCTGGGGCGGAAATTATCCCGACTGTGCTCTGGACAATCAAATTGCTTCTGCAGTCCTGAAACTAACGCAGGCTCATTACTTCCATGCATCATTAGTTATGGAAGGAGGTTCCTTTCATGTTGATGGTGAAGGCACTATATTAACCAGCAGAGAATGTTTGCTCAATGTCAACCGCAATCCCAATTTATCGCAACAGGTGATAGAACAGTATCTGTATGATTATCTGGGAGGGGAACATATTATTTGGCTAAATCAAGGCCTATTAGGTGATGAAACGGACGGTCATATTGATGAGATTGCCTGTTTTATTGCTCCAGGCAAAGTACTATGTCTTATAACTAAAGATCAGCAAGATCCCAATTATTCCAGATTACAGGAAAATTTTGAAATCCTTAAGTCCGCTAAAGATGCCAAAGGACGGCCGCTGGAAGTCTACACGGTTGAACAACCCCCTGCCACCTATCTTGATGGAGAAAGGCTCACTTTGTCTTATATTAATTTTTATCTGGCCAATAAGGGTATTGTGATGCCTGCTTTTGGTTATGAATCCTATGATAAAGCGGCTTATCAATTGTTTACTCAATTATTTCCCGGCTATCAAATAATGCAAATTGATGCTTTGGATGTATTTGCCGGAGGCGGAGGCATTCATTGCATTACGCAACAACAACCGGTAAGCAAATAGATTAGATGTTGGCTGAAAGTTCATAGTACCAAGCGAATACGTCATCCAGAGCGAAGCGAAGGATCTCCAAAATGTGGCTCATGCCTATTTCAGGAGATCCCTCGTCGCGAACTCCTCGGGATGACGGAGCGCGGCTTAAGTCCATGGCAGAGGAACTAAAGAAGCATTTACGCCGTCTTGAAGCCCCAACGCCAAGACCAGAAAGGCTGCGAAACAACGCTAAAACTTCATCAGCTCGAATGGCTCAAGGATAGATACGACTAAAATGCCTGCTCGTTACAGTGATAAATTGAAAGTAAGCCGCCCTCAACTTATTCCCAACTTTATATAGAGATGCAGGTATTTTCTTGTAAATGAACTGCTTTTTCTCAGCAATGGAAGAAAATACCCTCTATTCTTTGAGAAATCTCTTACACGTCTCTCCTCTCTCCACGCAATGACTCTGTGAACGAACCGTATATACTTAGAATACAAAGGATGACAGGGATTATCTCTGACAGGATGTCAAAAAAGGACCAGTACAATGGATGTACTCGCTGCAAGGACGCAGCACTTTTAGTAATCGGTTATCCTCCTTATATCTTTCAGTAAAACTTACTTCCATAAGCCCCTGTTTAAGCAGTCACGGTTAAATAAAGGTAACTGTTCACGGGATATGTACTTTATTAAAATAACATCCCCCAATAGGCGTTGCGAACGAAGTGACGCAATCCAGTAAAGAATTCTACGAAACATCGTTCTGGATTGCTTCGCCAAGGCTCGCAGCGACGGAATTTACATGCCGAGAACAGTTGCAAATAAAGTGCCGTGCAAAGGGTGAAAAGAAATTGCAAACTCATATTATTCGATATGGGACTATCAAACTATCTGAGTTTGCATGAGCATCTTAATAAACCGCACTACTTGCTTGCAATGAATTACGCTCAATCTCTAAACTAGCTGCTGCAGCCTCAACAGCCTCCAGGGATAAAGAAGGAGCTGGTTTAAATAAAGCGTGAGGATTTGCTGTAAAGACCGAAATAACCATATTGGCTATTGCTTTCAAAAGATTAGTGAGATAGTCACCCCAGCCTAAATCTCTGCTCAATACGGTCCTGGCATCGTTTATAGCGCCTTCGCAGGACCTTTTAAATTCGATCTCGGCATTTCTTATATTAATACCTGATACCAGAGCGGCACTATATAGTGCTGTAGCAGTCTCTAAGGCGGATAGTAAAGCATTTGCTTCTTCAACGGCTGCGGGAAAATGGTGTTGATTTACTTCGCCAATATTATTTTTAAGAGTACCCAAAGCCTCATCTATTTTGCCTATTATTTTTTGTGCTGAACGCAACTGCGCTTCTTGGCGTAATTGCTCCTCTTTACGCAACAGTGTTTCTTTAGACAATAGTGCTTCTTTACTTAATTGTTCTTCTTCAGGCAATAGTGCTTCTTTGCTTAATTGTTCTTCTTCAGGCAATGATGCTTCTTTGCTTAATTGCTCTTCTTCAGGGAACGGTGCTTCTTTTTTGTCTAATTGTACGGACGGAACTTCTTTCTGTTGAATGAGAAAGAGTTCTGGGTAAGTGTCCCAGGCAAATGCTCCTGGATCTTCATTTTTTTCAATAAGCTGACTTTTTGTATAGTTAAGAACTCGTGCAGCCCCTACCATTTGATAACAATCACCACCATCATCATCAAGAATGAATAGTAAGTTGGGTTTTTCCTCTTGTGAGTTTAGATGCTGGTAAACATCATTGTACTTATACCCTGTATCCATGATGTTAAATTGAGCTATCTCCAGCTCAGTAAAGCCTTGATAACGTAACATAGCTTCAATGTAATCACGTCGATTTCTGGTAACGATACTGACTCTAACATTAGAGCTTTTTAATACCTGGTGAAAAAATGCCACAGCTTTTGGACTCATTAGCAATTGAACATCTTCCTGATTGTGATCGAAATGCTCATCATACTTTCCAAATTTTGCTTCAAATAAAGACTGAACCTCTTCCGGCGTTTTCATAGGAGTATTTTTGTAATCTTGCGCCACTCCTTCCTTGTCCCCCACCAATAAAGATTGAAAAAATGGTGAAAATACTGCTCTTTTACCTACAGCCGCTGTTATCGTGCCATCAAAATCAGTATAGATATGAACAAGAGGTACTAATTCTTGCTTTTTAGCTTTTATTAACTGCAAAATCTCTTGATCTAATTTCTCTAATAATTCTTTATCTTCTGGCAAACCAGAATGAAATGAATAAATCTTATTTTTTTCATCTTGCTCTAGAATCTTCTGGAATTCACTATAATCGTTACACTGACGCAATGAACTAAGAATTATTTCTCTGGCTTGTTTCGCTAGTCTTGACGTTATGCCAGATATCAGCTCATTAATCTCTTTATCTAATGCGACACACTCTAGTTCCGTATCCTCATGAAATGAGTAGCTCATGTTATCTTTCAGTTGTTCAAAAATCTGATCAAACTCACTATAGGAATTACATTCACGCAATAAGCTAATGACTTCTAATCTCGCATTTTTCCCCAACAACGCTCTTTTAATAGGTATCAGATCTTCAATGTTCTTATCTAATTGGTCGATAGCAGTTCTTTGGTCTATATTCAAACCTGGATAGAGAGTATAGGCAGAACCAGTCTGTTTATATAAATCATGCTTCTCCAAAAATTGCTTAAAACTCTTATAGGACGCACAACTGTTCAATGACTTAAACATTTGGTTTCTTACATTTTTAGCCTGGCTAAACGCTTGTTGAATATCACTTTTTTTTCTTGTCATAGTTAGTTCTCTAAAATTAAATATACTCTTTGGTTCACAAAATTTGAATTAATTGTCATCAATTTAATCACAAATTATGATATTTAAACACTTGCTCGTCAATACATGTTGTAAAATATAATCACTCAAAATTTAGTCCATAGCACTAAAGTCTTTGGTGCGAAAGTATCTAGGAAGAGAGTGGTTGGTTAAGAACAGTGCGCTGGGGGCCACTAAAAATTACTTTTTATACCGGGAAAGCCTTAATTAGCAGTTTGTCATTTTATCCCTTTCAGTTATTATATAAAATGCAAGTTGCTTAATTTTATAGTGCTTTGCTTAAGATATTATTAAGTGTCTTCAACTTAATTAAAGCTCTTTGAAGAGTGATCGATAAACAGTCAAACCTAATAGTGTAAAATAATGGCCCTTAGTGATAATAATAAATATTGCTCCTCTCCCAATGAGATATATCATCTACTTCAAGGTGATTCTTAATTCCAATTTAATCCATACAGGTGCATTTGTGTTTTTTAAAAAAGATAAAACGCATCTTGAAAGAAAGCTCGATATGGGCGCTTTTGGTCCTGTCCCAAAAGACGTAACGCTATACCTCCTTCTTTTTCTTGATGCTCGCTCTCTCGCTAAATTAGGAATGACTAATTCCGACTTTTATGAAATGATTCATATCCTGCCCAAGCCAATACGGTTCAAGATCTGCAACCAGGAATTCGAGGGCACTTTTGCCCAGTTCCTTGATGCCAATGCAAACTATACACAACAGAAGCAGGCCCGAAATAAAGAGATAGAAGAAATAAAGGTCAAAAGACAAGCCCTTCAGGAGCAAAAAGAAACCCTAATAGAACTCTCTGCACCATCCAACAGTAAATACCTTTCCTGTATTACTGATGAAGAAAAAATTGCTACGGGCTGTTGTTGTGTGTTTGGGATAGTTGGTGGAATTCTGATCTCTTGCTTTCTTCCAGTCTCTTGTCTGATGAGTACATCTTTAGGTGTCGTAGTTGGCGACAGCCCATTAGCAATCAGTCGAACAGCAAAATGTATTTGTGGAGTATGCCTTGCGTGTAAAGAGGAAAATCTCGATAAAAGAGAAAATGCTCTGGATTCTAATTATCCACTTCAATGGAGTATCTGACCATATAATCATTAAAATGACTTGCCGTCATAATGTAAGATAAAGCCCGCTGGACTATTCCAATTACGGGCTTCATTTTTCAACAGACCTTTATATGTCTATATTTTCCGCATCTAAGGCATTGGACTCAATAAACTCCCTTCTAGGCTCTACATTGTCTCCCATTAGAGTAGTAAATATTGCATCAGCAGCAACAGCATCTTCAATGGTTACTTGCAACATTCTCCTTACTGCAGGATCCATGGTAGTTTCCCATAACTGCTCAGGATTCATTTCACCAAGACCTTTATAACGTTGAATGGCTTGTCCTTTTTTAGCTTCATCCATTAGCCAATCTAATGCTTGTTCAAAGTTTTCAACCGGCAGGACTTTATCAGCCCGTTTGATGTATGCGCCTTCTTCGACAAGACTTGCCAATTTAGAACCCAAACCAACCATTTCTTTATAATCCTTAGAATAAAAAAACTCTGCACTCATAGGAATATAGTTATCCATTCCATGTTGAGTGACTATTATTCGCGGAATAAATAAATTGCTGTCAGGAAGTTCCTGCACGTCGACTCTATATTGTTCCGTTTTACTGCCCACTTGTTGCAAACTTAAATGCAATTGCTTACACCAACTGGTAATTTTTTCTTCTTGATTAAAATCATCGTTCTGTAATACGGGGAGATAGGCAACTCGCTTCAAAATATCAAGGGGATATCTTCGTTTGTAGCGTTTAATAATTTTCTCAACTCGTCTAAATTGCTGCACTAATTCTTCTAACGCCATCGCGGTAATTGCCGGTGCATCCTGAGCAGGATAAAACGCTGCACCGTCTAATGCACTTTGGGTTAAGTAGTCAAATAAGGCTTCATCATCTTTAACATATTGTTCTTGTTTTCCACGTTTGACTTTATATAGTGGCGGTTGAGCGATATAAATATAGCCTCTTTCTACCAGTTCAGGTGTCTGTCTGTAGAAAAAGGTTAATAGTAACGTTCTAATATGTGAACCGTCGACGTCAGCGTCGGTCATGATGATGATGCGGTGGTAACGTACTTTGTCGGGATCATATTCATCAGGACCAATGCCACAACCTAAAGCAGTAATAAGAGTAGCGACCTCCTGAGAGGAGAGCATTTTATCAAACCGCGCTTTTTCAACGTTCAATATCTTGCCCTTGAGCGGTAAAATGGCCTGGAACTTGCGGTCTCGGCCTTGTTTTGCTGAACCGCCTGCCGAATCACCCTCAACTAAATACAGTTCAGATAAAGCGGGATCTTTTTCTTGGCAATCTGCTAACTTTCCTGGCAAACCAGCGATATCCAGAGCGCCTTTTCTTCGCGTCATTTCTCGAGCGCGACGGGCTGCCTCTCTTGCTCTTGCTGCATCAATAATTTTGGCTACAATCGCTTTGGCTGCAGCGGGATTTTCCATTAGAAAATCATTGAATTTTTCTGCAACACTGGATTCAACTGCTGATTTTACTTCGGAAGATACCAGTTTATCTTTTGTTTGAGAGGAAAACTTTGGATCAGGTACTTTAACAGACAGAACGGCCGTTAATCCTTCGCGTGCATCATCTCCAGTCGGAGATACTTTCGCTTTCTTGGCATAACCTTCATTTTCTATGTAATTATTCAAAGTCCTGGTTAATGCCGCCCTGAACCCTGCCATATGCGTTCCGCCATCACGTTGCGGTATATTATTGGTAAAGCAAAAGATGGTTTCCTGGTAAGAATCGTTCCACTGCATGGACAACTCGACTACAATCCCCTCCTTTTCAGCATTCATCGAGAATACAAGAGGGAAAATTGGAGTCTTGTTTTTATTTAAATGCTCTACAAACGCTTTAATCCCCCCTTCGTAATGAAAGGTATCCTGACGTTGAGTACGCTCATCATATAAATGAATGCACACCCCTGAATTAAGATAGGATAATTCTCTTAGACGCTTAGCTAATATGTCGTAATGAAATTCGATGTTGGTGAACGTTTCAGCACTTGGTTTAAACCAGATTTGAGTACCAGTATTTGTCGCATCACCCGTTTCTGCTATAGGAGCATCAGGAACGCCATGACGATAATGTTGCTCATGTATCTTTCCATGGCGACGTACTAATAAATGCAGTTCTTCAGATAAGGCATTAACCACAGAAACACCTACTCCATGAAGACCACCAGATACTTTATAGGAGTTATCATCGAATTTACCGCCAGCATGCAAGATAGTCATAATTACTTCTGCAGCAGAACGGCCTTCTTCTTTATGAATATCAACTGGAATTCCGCGGCCATCGTCTTTAACGGTAATAGACTCATCGGTATGGATGGTTACAAATATTTCTTTGCAATGACCCGCTAAAGCTTCGTCAATAGAGTTATCAACGACTTCAAATACCATATGATGAAGCCCTGTTCCATCATCGGTATCTCCTATATACATACCTGGTCTTTTTCTTACTGCATCTAAACCCTTTAGGACTTTAATATTATTTGAATCATAACTGGCGTCAACGCTCATTAGGGACCTCTTTTACCATATTGTGGCATTTTCAAATGCCGTCATTATAGCACCATTTGCACAGGGTTTATATCTTCCTGAGGAACTTTGCTCTTTCTGTATTGAACTTAAAATAAATCCCTTCTGTCGTTAGTTCCATCTCAACAAACTCGCGGGACTGAAGCTTGAAATATAAATTCTATGCCAGAGTTTTCTCATCCCCCTTCAGCTGCCGTGACTATAAAAAACATCCTTTGCTCTATGTTTAACCTAAAACACCAAGTATCGAGCGTTTTTATATTTATTTGACTCTGACTTTTAGCTTATTTATATTTATTTCTGCTCCCCAACCGCTCATTCATGAGAGCCGTTTAACACTGGAGGTTGGATAATATCCATGATTTGTTCCACGTGAAACATTTCTCGCGAATATATAGGTATCTACCGAATCAAATATAATAGTTCGGAGATTGTGACATAAGCTAAAGTCATCAAGTAAACTATTTTTCCTGTTATAAAATAGCATGCACTATATACCGTGCGTACGGGGGGAGCGATTACGCAGACTAGAAGCCTCTACACCAATACAAGAAAAGCTGAGAACTGCGATAATACGTCTTAGCTTGACGAAGATATCCCAACGGTATCTTGCTCTATCGTTGGCACGAGGATCACCTTAGGGCTGAAGAAGAGTAGATTTCCAGGATTTGTTTCACGTGAAACATTATTCAGGGGTATTAGCTACAATAGATCCATTGTGAATAGCATAAGATGACACGTGTTCATTGGGCAACTGAGCGATAAAATCCATCTTATTAACCGAAGTGATAACATATTGCCCTGGTTGACTAGCCAGATAATCAAGTAGTTTATGTTGATGATCATCATCCAATTCAGAGACTAAATCATCAAATAAATACAAGCATTGTTGATTCAGTAATTCGCCCTGCGCCAATTTTAAGGCAATCAAAATAATTTTTTGCTGTCCTCGCGACAATACTTGTTTTGCCTTAATGTCATTACTTTCTATAAAGATATCAGCTTGGTGTGCCCCATACTGTGTATACAACTTTTGGTTATCGCTATTAAAATGTTCCGCAAGAACCTGCTCTAATGACTTTCCTGTTTTCTTTTTATCCCAGCCTTTAAAATAGTCAATACTGCAAACACTGTCAGTCAATTGCTGAAGAACGTGATAAAATCTATTTTTCCACAACTCAAAATAGTCCTGCCGCAATTCATCGAGTTGATTGGCTAGGCAGCTTAACTGTTGATCCCAGGGAATAAAGTAGGCGTAGGGGGCATGTTTTTTTAGTAAGGCATTACGGTGCTTGAGTACTTTTTTATATTCTTTCCACAAAGCGAGATAATTAGGTTTCACGTGAAACAATCCCCAATCCAGCACACTTCGACGCACTGAAGGGCCTGCATCTATAATCTGGAAGATGTCAGAATAAAAAATTTGACACGGTAATGCATAAGCCAGTTGACTCGTAGTGGTGCAAAACTGGTTATTTAATTTGATTTGAGTAGGCTCGCAACAAGACTTCTGAATACTGACGGTATCGTGATTTGCAGCGCGAGCAAACACAGTTAGTGCGGATTGACCGTGAGTTATAATAGGAGAAATTTCGCGAGAACGAAAAGAATGTCCGCAGCTCAGCAGATAAAGGGCTTCAAGGATAGAGGTTTTACCACTACCATTAGGCCCAATAATAAAAGTAAATCTGGAGTTAAGAACTAAATGTGCGGAGGAAATATTACGCAAATGATGAATTTTAAAATCCGTTAAAATCATATTTTCATAGGCATGATAATGTATTGATAAGAATCATTTTGTAAGGATTCAATTAAAATACTGCTGTCTGTGTTCGACATAGACAGGCGAATCTGCCCTTCTCCCAAGTGAGTTAAAACATCAAGTAAATAGGTTGCATTCAATCCTATTTTTAATTCATCACCCTGTGTTTCAGCAACTAAAGATTCCACAGCCTCTTCCTGTTCATTATTATGCGCAATCAGTGTTAACTGAGCGGGTTGCAAATGAAGCATGACCGCCTTAGATTTTTCATGAGCCAAAATAACAATACGAGCTAAAGAACGTTTCAAAGCGGCACAATCTATAATGATGTGTTTATCTTGCTCTCTAGGTATGGCCTTGTTGTAAGGAGGAAAACGAGCTTCGATTAACTTAGATAAGAAAACAAACTGACTCGCAATTAATTTCACATGTGATTTGCCAGCAGCAAGCAAAACATGTTCATCATTAATACAATTTAAGAGTCGCAACAACTCCTGTACCCCTTTTTTAGGGAGTAAGAGCTTGCTATGACTAACATTAGAACAAGAGTAGCGACTAATAGCCATTCTGTGCCCATCAGTAGCAACAGCTGAAATGAGATTAGGTTCAAACTCTAGAAATAAACCATTGAGAAAAACCCGGACATCCTGTTGCGACATTGCAAAGTGGGTGGACTGCAGTAATTGTAATAGCACCAAACGAGGAATAGTTAACTCAACATCATTACACTCATCTTCACTGGATGGATAGTTTTCAGCAGGCAAAGTTGTCAATTTAAAAGAACTACGACCTTGTTTAATAGTTAAGATCCCGCTATCAAACACAATATTAGGGGTAGCATTCTCATCAAGGGAACGAATGATATCGATAAATTTTTTAGCTGGAACAGTAATAGTTTCCGCAGAATTATTTGACTGACAAACTACCTGAGCAGAAATTTCTATTTCTAAATCAGTAGCGGTAATAAATAATAATCCATCAGATAACTTCAACAAAAAATGAGATAATATGGCCAAGGATTGTTTTTTATCTACAGCCCCTGCAACGGTTAGTAAAGGAGTCAGCAGATCTTCCTTCTTTATAGCAAACTCAAACAAGATAGACTCCTTATCAAGAAGATAAAATTCTCATTAAATTTTTATAATCTTCGGCAAAATCACTGTCATCCTGTACCAATTCCTTAACCTTTCTGCAGGCATGAATAACAGTAGTGTGATCTCGGCCACCAAAATGATCGCCAATTTCAGGTAAACTATGATTGGTTAACTCTTTACTTAAAGCCATCGCCATTTGTCGCGGCCTTGCAATAGAACGACTACGACGTTTAGAAAGTAAATCCGCCACTTTAACTTTGTAATACTCTGCAACAGTTTTTTGAATATTTTCTATAGTGACTAATTTATCTTGTAAAGCAAGAAGATCACGCAAAGCTTCATGAACAAATTCAATAGTAATTGGCTTACCCGTAAAGTGGGCATTAGCAATAACACGACGTAAAGCACCTTCGAGCTCCCTCACATTAGAACGGATACGCTTAGCAATAAAGAAAGCGACCTCATAAGGCAATTCAATATTAGATTGTTCTGCTTTACTAATTAATATAGCAACGCGTGTTTCCAATTCAGGAGGCTCTACCGCAACGGTTAATCCCCAACCAAACCGGGACTTAAGTCGTTCTTCCATTCCCTCAATTTCTTTAGGATAGCGATCACTGGTTAAAATAATCTGTTGCTGCCCTTCTAACAAAGCATTAAACGTATGAAAAAACTCTTCTTGAGATCGATCTTTACCAGCAAAAAATTGAATATCATCAATGAGTAACGCATTCAAAGAGCGATAAAAACGTTTAAACTCATTAATGGAGTTCGTTTGCAACGCTTTAACCATATCGGCAACGAAACGCTCTGAATGTAAATACAATACCTTAGCTTCAGGGTTATTCTTGAGAATATTATTACCAATAGCATGCATCAGGTGAGTTTTGCCTAAACCTACACCGCCATAGATAAATAAAGGATTATAAGCATCGCCTGGACGCTCTGCTACTTGCATCGAAGCAGCACGAGCTAACTGGTTAGAATTTCCTTCAACAAAACTGTCAAAAACGAATTTTTTATTCAGGTGACTGCTTTTATAATCTACAGCCTTTTTAGACACCACTTTTGCCGCAGCACCTTCAGGGGTAGAAGTAGAAGAAGTATCAATAGGGGCTACAGCCGGCTCAATAGACTTACTACCAATTTCAATGGAAACTGATTTGATATCGTCACCACAAAATTGATTAATTAATTCTTCAATACGTGTAAAAAAATGTTTTTTTACCCAATCGACAACGAAGCGATTTGGGGCAAGCAAAACTAACCGCTGCTCCTCAGTATGAGCTTGTAAAGGTCGCAACCAGGTGTTGAATTGCTGAGCAGAATATTCATCTTGCAATAAACCTAAACATTTTTGCCAAACAGTTGTTGACACAACATAACTCCTCACTAAATAAGGGTGGTAAAAAGAATGTTAAAACTAATTATCCACGGCTATAAATATTGCCACTGAAAGTACCTACACAGCAAGATAATTAAAAAGAATAAATTTAAGGATCAAAAAATTGATATAAAACTTATAAAATTAAAACAGAATGTATATTAATAAACGTATTAATGTAGTGAATTATACCCAGCCTGAAATAAAAGGCAAAGTTATCCACAAAAAAAAATAAAATAAATAAGTTAATTTGCTGCTAATAGCAATAAAAAGACACTCCAACTAATGACAATAATAAATGCATGGTGAATAAAATTACTTATGGATAAATACCCAATAACTCATAGGATAAGATGGATATAACCATGGGGTAGAGATTAAGAGTAAGGATATAAACAAATAAACTACAAGGTAAACGTCAACTTATAAACACTATAAAATATTAATTAACTACTTGATAATAATCACAAAATTTAAATTATCAACAGATATTAGCCTGCATAATAATAAAAGTATCTTTTTAAAATATATATATTTTTAATATTATTAAGGGCACACAAACAAGAAGAAATAACCCCACTCAACCACGAGCAAAACTCGGTCAATTACTCTCTTCAAGCAAATTACTCATTTCTTAAAAACAAGGAATGATTCTTATTTACTAAAATTATCAAGAACAACTCCTGTCAAATGAAGCAAAAGATGTGAATAAGAAGATGTTTTATACCCTATATATATAGTGTATAAATTGGATAGGTATAATTAGTATTGCAGTTACACACAGACTAAATAATAAAAATACAGGAGTTTTATACAACATAAAAACACAGTAACTAATTGATTAAATTACAAAATATTAAACTATCAACAGAAAAATCAAAGCTTATAATAAACACAAAATAAATAATTTAATAAATTAATTATTATTAGCGAAACGAACAAAGGCAAAACTTACTCAAAAAATAATCAACTTTCTAAATTGACAGTACAACGAAAGTTCTCTATCATTGCCAGCCTCATAAATATATAAACAGGTTCATCATGAAACGCACCTTTCAACCAAGTAATCTAAAACGCAAACGCGATCATGGTTTTCGTGAACGTATGGCTACTCGAGCTGGCAGATTAGTTATTAAACGTCGTCGTGCTAAAGGCCGTAAGCGTTTATCAGCTTAAGTGTTTGCTTTTAAAAAAACACAACGTTTATTAAAAAAAGTCGATTATGACCATGTGTTTGAGCAAGCAAAAAAAATTATAACCAATGAATTTATTATTCTGTATCGCGAAAATGATTTAGGTTATGCTCGTCTTGGGCTGGCGTTATCAAAAAAAATGATAGCTAAAGCCCATGACAGGAATCGTATTAAACGACTGCTAAGGGAAAGTTTTCGCCAGACGCGATTACCTGCAGTAGATGTGATTTTTTTGGCCAGGCAAGGTGTTGCGAAACAAACGAGTTCAGGCATCAATACCAAGTTGAGCAAAACATGGGAAAAATTAACATCCTAATACAAAAAATAGTATGCTTGCCCATAAGATTATATCAATATTTGATTAGCCCTTTGATTAAACCATGCTGTCGCTTTTACCCTAGTTGTTCACAGTATGCTATTAGTGCTATTAAACAACATGGTGTAGCCAAAGGGATATGGATGGCCTGTAAAAGATTATTACGTTGCCATCCGTGGTCGCGTGGTGGTTATGATCCCGTACTCCCTAACGATGAGAAGCTTTGATGGATATAAGACGTATTATATTATATATGGCGCTTGCGCTGGTTGGTTTATCTCTTTGGAACGCTTGGCAAATTGATTATCCCGCCAAACCACCTATAGCAGAAGAAGCAAACAATCCGGTAAATGCCGATGGACATTTGTTACCTCAAGTCGCCCCTGTCGACACGAAACAAACTAATTTAACTCCTTCTACTGAGCAATCGGTAATTAATTCAACAACCCCCTCCCAATTAATTCAGGTCAAAACTGATGTTTTGGATGTCAATATCGACTTAAAGCAAGGTGATATTGTTTCAGGGGCATTGCTCGATTATCCTTTAAGTGTAGAAGATAAAAATAAACCTTTTCCCCTTTTACAAAATCAGCCTAACGAACGTTATGTGGCTAATAGCAGTATTTTTGTATCTACTGGGCAGACGGTTCAGTCTCTTGATTTTGGATTTACCACGAAACAGCATTCCTATGAATTAAATCCAGAGCAAAATCAATTAATAGTAACGCTTGATGGTAAAACTGAAGATGGATTGGCTGTTAAAAAGGAATTTATCTTTACTAAAGGCAGTTATTTAATCCAGGTGAATTATAAAATTGTAAATAACAGTACCCAGGAATGGAAAGGTTATTTAAATACGCAGTTATTACGTAGTTCTCCTAAAGAAGACAAGTCATCTATTTTTCATGTTGGTTCATATACCGGTGCTTCATTTTCAAATCCTGGTAAACACCGATATCAAAAAGTCAGTTTTAGTGATATGGGCAAAACTAATTTGGACGTTGACGCTAAAGGTGGCTGGATAGCCATGCAGCAACACTATTTCTTAAGTGCATGGATTCCCAATTCAGACAGTGATAATAAATTTTATACTCGTGCAGTTAATGGCGATTATACTATTGGTGCCGTAAGCCACCCCATTTCTATTAAACCTGACGAGCAAAAAGAGGTAAGTTCCAAACTTTATGTAGGTCCGGAAATTACCAGTGTACTGAAAAGTATAGCGCCATCTTTAGATTTAACTGTTGATTACGGAATTTTATGGTTCGTCTCTTCTTTATTGTTTTCATTAATGAAGGCCATTTATAATTTTGTAGGTAACTGGGGTTGGTCTATTGTTTTAGTTACCGTTTTGATCAAGCTGGCCTTTTATCGATTATCAGCGACAAGTTATAAATCCATGGCTGGCATGAGAAAGCTGCAACCTAAATTGCAAGCATTGCGTGAACGTTATGGAGATGACAAGGCAAAAATCAGTCAGGCAACCATGGAACTATATAAGCAGGAAAAGGTTAATCCTTTGGGTGGTTGCTTGCCGATATTGATTCAAATCCCAGTATTTATTGCCTTGTATTGGGTTTTATTAGAAAGTGTTGAATTAAGACAAGCTCCATTTATTTTCTGGATTAAGGACTTAGCATCTCCAGATCCTTATCATGTGCTCCCTCTTATTATGGGTGCGACCATGCTTATTCAGCAAAAACTGAACCCTGCACCGCCGGATCCAATGCAAGCCAAAGTAATGATGTTTTTACCAATATTATTTACTGGATTGTTCTGGAATTTCCCATCAGGTCTAGTATTGTATTGGATAGTGAATAATACATTGTCTATATTGCAACAATGGTATATCACAAGAAAGTATTCTGATGAAAAAACCACTAAAAAAATTACAGCTACTGCAAAATAAATGTCAACAGATACTATAGTAGCCATAGCGACCCCGCCTGGAAGAGGTGGGGTAGGCATCATCCGATTGTCAGGCCCCAAAGCTTATTCTATTGCCCTCCAACTAAATGGTAATAAAACACTGCAACCCCGCTTAGCCAGTTATTGTTCCTTTTATAAAGGTGACAAGGAATTGGTTGATCAAGGGCTAATGCTTTATTTTAAGGCGCCAAATTCTTTTACTGGCGAAGATGTTATTGAAATTCAAGCGCATGGTTCACCAGTAGTTCTTGATATACTGACCAAAGAATCAGTGGTATTAGGTGCTCGACTGGCAAGGCCTGGTGAGTTTTCCGAACGGGCCTTTCTTAACGACAAAATAGATCTAACTCAAGCCGAGGCAATTGCTGATTTAATTCAGGCCAGCTCACAAACTGCTGCACGTATGGCTTTTCGCACCTTACAAGGTGATTTTTCAAAAAAAATTAATCAGTTAAACGAAGAGCTCATTTATTTACGCTTATATGTCGAAGCGGCAATTGATTTTCCTGAGGAGGAAATCGATTTCTTAAATGACGGTAAAGTAGCTCGTTTACTCCAGTCCATCCTCGACAATCTCGAAATAATCCGTAGTGAGGCAAATCAGGGAGTCATTTTGCGTGAAGGCTTATCTTTAGTCATTGCAGGAAGACCGAATGCTGGCAAATCAACTCTAATCAATTGTCTGGCCGGCAAAGATGTGGCTATAGTAACGGAGGTCGCTGGTACTACCCGTGATGTAATGCGTGAGCATATTTTGCTAGACGAAATTCCGGTTCATATCATTGACACTGCTGGACTTCGAGATAGTGATGACTTGGTGGAAAAAGAAGGCATCAAACGAGCCTGGCAAGAATTAAAGCAAGCAGATTGTGTTTTGCTGGTAGTCGATGTGAATAATCCAGAAGAACATCAATTGGTAACCGATGAATTACGTTCGGTGCTACCAAGAAATATTCCTATTATTAGTGTATTCAATAAAATTGATACTTTAGGATCTTCTCCTCAGGTAAATGATCTGGCTGTATCTTTGTCAGCAAAATCAGGGGAAGGAATAGATGGCCTTAAAAAAATTATCAAACAAGTAGTAGGATACCAACCCAATGAAGGACATTTTTTAGCGCGCAGACGCCATCTTAATGCTTTAGATGAAGCTAAAGAATTATTACTCACCGGACAACGTCAATTAGCAGAGCATCGCGCGGGTGAATTACTAGCTGAAGATTTGCGTTTGGCACATCAGGTTTTATGCGAAATAACGGGTGAATTTACTTCTGATGATTTATTAGGGAAAATTTTTTCCAGTTTTTGCATTGGTAAGTAGTTACCTCCTCACACGTCATCCAGAGCGAAGCGAAAGATCTCCCTATGACGAAGACTCAAGTCATAGCAAGGAAATCCTTCATTGTGCTCGGGATGACCGTTCATAAATAAATCAAAAAAAGAGTGAAAACTCATGTTGTGCTCTCAAAATCAATGTGTAAAAAAACAATACAAAAAGGCTTGTCAAATGCAAACCCAAGTGGTAACGTATTAGAAGTAAAACTTCCTGTATATTTTTTGTGAGTTGTGATTATGGTTTATTCGAGTCAAAATGCAGCTTTTCGGAGAGACAAACACCAGTTTTTTTCTCAATTTCCTTCCGTAGGTAATCTGGACACTCAGATCAATACAATTGACAAACGAGTTCAGAATATTGGATATACCTTTTTGCTACAAAATCAAAATGCACTCGAAACCGAATTCACTCAAATGTTTGCTATCTTGCAACAGCAAGATGATGAAAACAAAGAGATCTTTTGGCTTTATTGTTACTATTGCGCCTCCCTTTTAGAAGCATTTTACACGGCGTATTCTCAACCCGGTAACGCAAATAAATACAAAAAAATTAAACAGCAAATAAAAAATCATTTAAATCATGATAAAGAAAATAGCGAAGTTGAGAAGAGCTTTATTCAATCACTGCAGGATTCTTTCCTGGAAGGGTTTCGTAATTTAGTGAGCTCACCTTTTCATGTATCTCAAATTAGAGATTATGTGGCCTACTCCAATCTTTGCCGTATTTATTGGACTTTTTGTCGATTGACCTTAACACAAGGGTTCTCTGTAGCACGAGATCTTAAACTGATTGATAAACTGGATGCGCTTTTAGGAACCCATACTGATGTAGATAAGATCATTGGAACTCTTCAGGCCCCTACCTTCATCATTAATTATTTTAGTGTTGGATTTTTCCTGATGCGTTTTATGATTGATGGTGGGATGCTGCTAAAACATACCTTTTGTCCTACAGAGTTAGAAGAAGGGGCTAATAATAGTTGTGAAGTTAACCAATTAGATGATCTGCCAGGCGCCGCTAGTATAGAGGCTTATAGAAATAGCTATATCATGGTTCCGGATGAAGACGGTACAGGAGTAGAACTTTATTATATCCCTAAAAGTGGAAAAGCAGAGAGACTGACCTTAAAAGACAAAAATAAATTAAAAGGGGATTTATTAGCTAAGTTAAATGAGAATCCCTCGATTCGCTTGAGCGCAGAAGAAGTAAGAAAAATAATTACCGCCCAAACGGATCATGTTCCAGAGGCAACCACGCGCCTTGATCGTTTTAAGCATGAGCTTTATAAAAGGCATTGTAATTTTGCAAATGACTTGGTCTGGGCTACAGTTAATTTTTTAACTAATTTTAACCAGCTTGTCCACATTTCCGGTCCTGTTGCGGGCTATCTTACCTCTGCATTTTTAGTTTTTGACGTGGGGATGGCTTTATACAAATGCAATTTGGCGAAACAGGAATATTTAACTAAAAAAGCTCAATATATAGAAGAACGGGATGAATATAATAATCCTGAACGTTTTAAAAAAATGAGCGATGAGCAAAGACGGATTCATATTGAGATGCTCGATCAGCAACTAATGGCTCTGGAAATTAATTGGCGGACTAAGGAAGCAACGTTTTATTTTGTTGCAGCAGCAGCCGCTTTATTGATGTTAGGATTTACTGCTTCTATGTTAGTTAGTCCAGCTGTGATGGTTGTGGGTTGTTATTTTGTTTGTACGATAGCAGTTGCCATGTATCTTTCAGCTGGAGCTTATTCTAAGTATCAGGAAAAAAGCCTGTATCTGGAACAAGCCCAATTGACTGGTAAAAATCTTCCTGTGGCTCAGAAGGAATTTGAAGCGGCGCGAAATGACTTTATTTTTACCATGATCAAAAATACAGTAATGCCTTTGGTTTTGATTACAACTTTTGCTGTCTGTTGGCCTGCAGCCGTGGTTTTAACTGCGATGTATGTAGGCTATGAGTTGTATCACGCTTATGATCAACATTCTGAAAGTAAGGCTATAAAGCAACTTGCTTTAGCCGGCCCTCAGGAAGAGAGAGAGGATGCTCACTTATTGCCAAGTCCTGCATTCTAGTTTCAGAAGCATTGACCCTTTCTTTTAGAGAGGGTCAAAAGTGTTCTATCTTTCCGGATACATGGAATTAATGGCCGCAATGTCTCTTTCACTTAAGTGATTTCTTTGTCCTATCTCTATTCCCTCAACCACAGGAGTAATGGTTTTTTTGCCATTTTTAGAAAAAGCATAGGGGCCATAATGCATAATGGATTGATAATCGTAATCACCATAATCTTTGCCATCAGTTAAATGCTGGTTAAAGTTGTACTTATGATCTTCCTCAATATTTTCCCAGGCAATACGGACATAATAGTCCCTGTCAGCTCTCGACTGTTCATGCCACATACCTAAAGCATGACCTATTTCATGTACTGTATTCATAGTCGTGCAGCGCGGCGATAAATCAATAATTTGTTTGCCACCTTGTCGCCCAACAAATGAGGCACAGATGGTACCCTCAGCCCGAATAAAAGAAACATAATCGCGATATTCCGGGCGATTTTTTGTGGTTAATTCAACAAACTCTATTTTGCTGTTTTTGCGCCAATGTTCCATAGCCTGGTAAATAGAAAATTTATTCGCAAAGGGTAAATCTTCTGCAATTTCATAAGGTACTATCCCGCCAGGCCAACGCGACCCTCCAAGCATGGGAGTAATAACCGCGCCTTGCCGGTTTAGAGTAGCAATTTTACCCAGAATAATATCGCCCTCTGCAATGGCATACCCATCAATTTGCTCATAAATCACTGTTTGACTTCCCATGGTCGGATTAGTCATAGTGACCTGCCCTAAAGCTCCAGCATTTAAGGGGGACAAAAATAAAGCGGAGCAAACGAAACTAATAGTTTTTAAACGGTGTTTCATTGTAATCTCCAAATCAAGAATAAATTATGAACAGTGTATTAGACAGTGTATAAAAAAGAGCATTAAATTTCTATGGTAAAATTAAACTCAAAGTGAAAAATACTTCACTGATTTTAAAAAAAAACTTCCTACAATGATGCAGTTTGCATCGCCCGCTAGATTAGTATAGGCCTCAAAACTATGATTTACATGCATTGCACTTCAAGACACTAATTCGTATTATAAAAGAAGTACTTAGAATTAATGAATTCGTCAGTACATGGAGTTGTAATGAAAATCCCCTCTTAGGAAAAGCTCTCATGCATAAAGACCGCGAGTTGGCTGCAAATTCATTAAGTATAGGTGAATCTATTATCATGGGTGTGGCCGGTGCAGCCCCTGCTTTTAGTATTTCTGCTGCGGTCGTAGCACTTGTTGCTTCAATTCATACCATGGCTCCAGCCAGTGTATTGTATTGTGGGATCATTATGTTTGGCATTACCCTGTCTTTTATCCATTTAAATAAACTAAAAGTTAACGCGGGCGCTTCTTATGCTTGGGTAAGTGCGATTTTTGGTCGTCATCTTGGTTTTTTTGCCGGCTGGGCGCTTTTGGTCTCTTCGGCTGTTTTTATGGTTTCGGGATCGATTCCTGCGGCAACCGCCACTTTGCTGCTGATTGCGCCTCAAGAGTTAGATAGCCTGGTGGTGATTACGTCTGTTGCTGCGCTTTGGCTTACTTTAATTTCCGCCATTGCTTTTAAAGGAATTAAACCAGCCAGTTATCTTCAAGTGTTGATGACCGGTATTGAAGTGATTATTTTAGTAGCGATCATTGTTGGTGGGATAATTCAATTTGCAAAGCAACCCGCCCATCAATTCTCTTTTTCCTGGTTTTCTATAACAGGTTTTACTCCTACTACCTTTGCGACAGGTGCTTTGACCGCCGTTTTTTTGTACTGGGGTTGGGATGTTACCCTTAATTTAAATGAAGAAACAAAAAATGCAGTGCACGCTCCTGGTTGGGGTGCTTTTTGGTCGGTGATTCTCATTATTCTGCTGTTTGAGGCCTTTATTGTTACAGCACTTCTGGTTCTCAGTGATCAAGAGATACTAAAGTCAGAAACTAACGTTATTTTTGCTATTGCTAATAAAATTTTTCCCAAGCCATGGAGTTATTTGGCTGTTCTCAGTGTTGTTTTAAGCTCTATAGGTACTTTGGAAACAACCATTCTTCAATTTACCAGAACTTTATTTGCCCAGGGCCGAGATGAGGTAATGCACCCGAGGTATGCCTTATTGCATCAAACCAAAAACTCCCCTTGGGTAGCTACCCTGGTGATTTGGGGTTTTGGGATGATTTTTTTATTTTTGTCCTCGTATTCCCCTACCGTTCATATTCTTATGAAAGATTCAGTGGATGCCATAGGATTCCAGGTGGCTTTTTATTACAGCCTGACTGGTTTCGCCTGTGCTTGGTATTATCGTCTTCTTTGGAAGAGTACGGCGGAGCTATTAGGTTATATTATTTGGCCTACCTTGAGTTCTTGCTTTTTGATATTTATTGCTCTTTACAGTATCCCAACATTTGATTGGGTGACCAATCTGGTCGGATTAGGCGGGATTCTCATCGGCATTGTGCCCTTTGCCTTGAATGAACGAAGGCTAAAGGCAAAAAGTCGTAAATAACAGCGGTTGTTGACCATTGGTTTTCTGACGAGCCGTGAACAAGTCTCCGTACATAGGGCCTCTAAAGATAAAAACCTATTTTCGCACCCTATTACTTTAAGGCTCTATGTATTTATATTTACAATCGTCTTAAGTCATGAACAGTATTAAGCTCCCTTTAATTTCAGTGCCGTTTCATAAAGTTCGTTCTTGTTGGTTTTAGTTAGTTTACAGGCTATGGAGACGGCTTGTTTCAGGGGCAGTTCTTTTAGTAGCACGGTAAGTAACTCCTCATTGGAGTGCTTCTCTTCTGCGTCCGGGCGCGGAGGAATAATTAAAACAAACTCGCCTTTGGTATGGCCTGATTCTGCCAATAACCAGTTTTTTACTTCAGGCACTGTTCCAGAAATAAAGCGCTCGAAAGTTTTTGTCAGTTCTTTGGCTAAAACAAGTTCGCATCCTGGACCGTAGGTCTCTTCCAAATCATTCAGGCATTCAATAATGCGATGAGTGGACTCATAAAAAATTAAGGTATGTGGCTCTGATCTTAGCGTCTCCAGCTTGTTTTTACGGGCATTTTGTTTTGCCGGTAGAAAACCTAAAAATAAAAAAGAATCACAAGGAACTCCTGCAGCGCTCAGCGCTGTAATTAAAGCGCAAGGTCCAGGAACAGGTACCACTGGAATTTCATGTTCTCGAGCAAGTTTTACCAATGGGAAGCCCGGGTCGCTAATTAACGGGGTTCCCGCATCGCTGATTAGTGCTATTGATTTTCCTGCCAAGAGCTGTTCTATGAAGTTTTTACTTTTATCCCCTTCATTATGAGCATGAAAAGCGCTTAAATTATTTTTTATTCCTAAAGAAGTTAATAATTGAATGGAGTGGCGAGTATCTTCCGCCAGAATTAAATCCACCGACTTTAATATATTCAAGGCTCTTAAAGTAATATCGTCACGATTCCCTATTGGGGTTGCAACTATATAGAGAGTTCCTATGCCTGTTGCTAGTGAGTTTGTCATAGTTTATCCTCTTGCGTTATTGCGTATTTGGCGTCTTAACATGTTTATAAAATTATATAAAATCCGCGTATTATTTTTACTTGCATCGACTTTTATACTTTGTCAGTGTACTAAGGCGGTCAACTCACCAGAGCCGGTAGTGGTTGTTAGCAAGAAAAAAATTGTAAGTCCCTACTCCTTGCCTACTGCTTCTTATTTAGCTATGGCTGGAAAGCAAGAGGGCAATCAAAAACAGAATCTGTTACTGCTCGCCGCTGGTCGTTTAATCTCTGAAGGGCAATGGCGCCAAGGCTCCGCTATATTAGCACAGACTAACGATTTAACTCCCGCCCAAACAAATGAAAAAAATCTATTATTGGCAAAAATTGATGTAATGCGTGATAGACCGAAGGTGGCTTTAGCTAAATTGGCAAGTATTCATGAAAGTGACAGCCTTTCAGTATATCATCAAATACAATTTCATGAGTTGTTAGCCCAATCTTACCGCGCTATCGGCAACTCTGCTGAATCCGTGTCGGAACGAATAAAACTGGAACCTCTGCTTGTTGATAATGAAAGTCAGATGAATAACCGGCGTACTCTCTGGTTAACTTTGATTAATTTGCCGGAAGCTGAACTTGAGACTATGGCTGGGCAAGCTGCAAATCAATCTGAATTACAAGGCTGGTTACAATTAGCGGTGATTTCGCGAAAACATCGCAATAACCCTAAATCGTTGCTGATAGCTTTAGAACAATGGCAATCTCATTTTAGTCATCATCCGGCAAATCATATTTTGCCTAATCCATTGGATAGTATGGCTAATAAAATGTTGGCCCAGCCAAAACAAGTGGCGCTTTTATTGCCGTTGAGTGGTCCTTTGTCTGGTCCCGGTAATGCAATCCGCGAAGGCTTTATGGCGGGCAATAACAAGGCGAGTTCAGCAACCCAGGTAAAAATGTATGATACGAACAAAGGGGATGTCGCCACGCTTTATCAGCAAGCCATAAGCGAAGGAGCGGATTACGTTGTTGGTCCTTTAACTAAAAGTCAGGTGGCAACCGTTGCTGCCATGAATCATCCTGTTCCTACTTTATTGTTAAATGATTCTGAGGTAAGCGCTCAGGAAAACTCCTATTCCTTTGGCCTTTCTCCTGCTAATGAGGCAATTCAGGTCGCTGTTAGAGCGAGAAATAAGGGCTATACAAGAGCGTTGATCATTGCACCTAAAAATGATTGGGGTAGTGAGGTCACTAAAGTATTTACTAATCAATGGCAAGCGAATGGTGGCCAGGTGGTAGATACTTTTTCATATGGCCCTAACGAAGATTTGAATAAAAGAATGCGCGATTTTTTACATATCACCGAAAGTCAGACTCGAGAAAAACAGTTAAAACAATTATTAGGTTATAACTTACAATCCTCAACGAGCCGCAGGCAGGATTTTGATATGATCTTTTTACTGGCCTATCCTTCCAAAGCCAGGCAGATCATGCCTTTATTAAAATATTATTATGCTGGGGATGTACCGGTATATGCTACTTCCAGTGTTTATGGTGGCAGTGCAAATGCCTTAAAGGATAAAGATTTGGACGGGATTATTTTTTGTGATATTCCATGGGTGTTTGCTCATCAGATGGGAAGCAGAAACTGGCCAGAACAGCTTAATAGTTATAACCGGTTGTATGCATTAGGTATGGACAGTTACGCCTTAGCAACTCAGTTGAATCAATTAATATTATTTCCAGCAGATGGCTCCAGAGATACTACGGGGACCCTGTATCTAAAGCCTTCGCAGCAAGTAGCTCGAGTGTTGGAATGGGGGCAGTTTAGGCAGGGATTGGCACATTCTCTGGGTGAAACGGCCTAGATCGCCGTTTAACCTCCATGGCTTTAGCCCGCAAAAAGAGATTTTATAAGGGTAAACTCTAGAGGACGAAAGGAATTGATTACTCAACAAACAGGACGTTCTGCCGAAGAAAAGGCTTTAAAATATCTAACGGATAAAGGGCTTAAATTAGAGACGCGCAATTATAGCTGCCGCTTAGGTGAAATAGATTTAATCATGCGCGATAGAGGTTATTTGGTTTTTATAGAGGTTCGCTCGCGTACGAGCATGAGCTTTGGCGGCGGAATGGCAAGTATTACCTATGCTAAAAGACAAAAGATAATAAAAACCACATCACACTATATGATGAAAAATCAATTGCAGGATAAATTTCCACTGCGTTTCGACGTGGTAAGTATTGATGGGGTGTCAGGAACTATCACCTGGGTAAAAGATGCTTTTGGAGCAAACTATTGAAGGACACTGGCCCTTTGAGCGTTGCCATTAATAATTGTGGGTTGGGCCCTTGGCCCAACAAAGAGTTAAGCGAGGATGCACTGTTTGGGTTGAGATCCGTTAGGCTAAGGATTTTTGTTGTTTAACTACAAACAAGTTGCATGAAAAGGTGTCATCCCCACGTAGGCGGGGATCTATTATTGCATTAGCATGGTATTAAAACAGGAATGGATTCCCGCCTGCTTGGGAAGGACAATTATCAAATTGTCTTAGCTTGACGCCTGTGGGGCGGGTCAAGATTAAATAAAGAGTATTAACAATAAGGTTTATCAAATGGTTCAAATGGAAGAAAGGGTACGCTATCTTTTTGGGGTTAATATTGAAACAAAAATTGCAGTCGCTGATGCGTTGTCAGATTCTATAGCCAAAGCGGGACAGAGATTAGTTAATTGTTTGCTTAGCGATGGTAAAATACTGATTTGCGGTAACGGGGGATCTGGTGCTAATTGCATGCATTTTGCCAGCTCCATGCTCAATCATTTTGAGGTGGAAAGACCTTCATTACCGGTTTTTAATTTAAGTACCGATGTAACAAGCTTAGGTTCTTTTGCTAATGAAAATCATTATGGCCAAGTGTTTGCGCGACAAATTCAAGCTTTAGGACAAGAACAAGACGTGTTACTTCTGTTAACTACTTCAGGTAATTCAGACAGTATGTTGAATGCATTGCATGCAGCAAATGAGCGCGGTATGGATACTATTGCATTAAGTGGACGCGACGGAGGTGTGCTCGCTAATCATTTAGGGCCAGAGGATATCGAGTTGCGGGTTGCCTCAGACAGCGCTGCTCGAATAAGAGAGTTGCACTTGTTCATATTACATTGTTTTTGTGATTTAATTGATCAGTCCTTGTTTGGTCAAGTTTTGGGATAAAAAATGAACATTCATTCTAAATTAAAATCTATAGCAGTTGTATTACTAAGTACTTTATTAACCAGTTGTGTTGTTGCTGTTGTTGCAGGAGCTGCTGCAGGAATGGTATATGATCGGCGTAGTGTCACCACTCTGGAAGCGGACGCACGAATATTTCATGTGGCGCATACATCCATTGTAACCGATCCGCAATTTAGAGATTCACGAATTTTAGTTACCAGTTTTAATCGCGTGGTGCTGCTTGTTGGTCAAACGCCCACTGCCTCCTTACGCGTGTTAGCTGAGAAAAAAGCTCAGAGTGCTCCTGGGGTAAAAAGAGTTTATGACGAAGTCACTGTCAATAATCCCTTACCGATGACTCAACGCACTAAAGACAGTTGGATAACCAGTCAGGTTAGAAGCAATATGTTAACCAAAAAAGGACTTGAGTCTGGTTCCATACGCGTAGTAACAGAAAATGGAGTAGTCTATTTAATGGGGATTGTTTCTCCAGAGCAAGCAACATTATCTGTTGATGTAGCACGACGGGTTAAAGGTGTGAATAAAGTCGTTAAAATCTTCCAGTACATTCGCTAAAATGCAAAAACAAGGACGTTTTATAGTACCCATTCTTATTTTGGCGGGCTGCTTGTCTGGCTGTCTTGGCACCCTATGGACTGGCGCTTCTGCCGTTTATGACCGACATGATACGTACAAAAAATTAAATGACTATCATTTACAGGTGGAAATCAATAATGTGCTAGCCGTCAACAGGACTTTTAATAACAAGGACTGTGTTATTGATATTGCTGCCTTCAATGGCGATATATTACTTGCGGGCCATGTGCCTTCAGCAGAGCTGTTTGATGAGTTGCGTCATCGGCTGAGCTCTATCAAGGGTTATCGCCGATTATATAATGAAATAAAGATCAGCCCAATTGCATCAAACAGCATACAAGACAGTTGGATAACCACCAAAATTCGCAGTCAGATACTCGCTGATTCTTCAATAGATCCTAATGCATTTAAAGTAGTTACTTCAGATCGCGTTGTCTATTTGATGGGGGATGTAAAACAAGATGAAGCTGAAAAAGTGATTAAAATTGCGAGATTTACCAGTGGGGTAGAGCGCGTGGTTAAAATACTACGCTACTTTACCTATCAAGCAAAATGAAAGGATGATCAGAATAAATATGGCCTGAACAAAATCAGGCCATCAGCTGCGCGTCCAATCCAGGAAGTGGCTAACCTGGGAGGATAACATATACTGTATCAATGGATTCTACCTTTATCCAGTCGTTTACGCATTTTTCGTAATTTAAATTCTCTTAAGAGCCCCGTGGACTCATTTAACATGGATTCTTCGTCTTTATCTTGGTTCTGATTGCAGGGATGTGATTTATAGTGTTGCCGATATGCGAGGTGATTTTTGTTGTGTTTATGGTATAACTCATCGCCATAGCGATTGAGCATTTTTTCGCGCAGACTAGCTGCTGTATGTTGAGTTTTTTCAGACATATTAATTCCTTTGGCGAGATTTAATTAAAGCTGCTTAACCACCATATTTTAAGATGATAAGCCCTACACTTATATTATAGCTTGAGAAATGAATAACGGCGTTGATTATTCCAAATGATTGATTTATAATTCGCGCGGTGAAATTAGGTAAATATGTGAACAAACAGCTGAATAGACGTGGTATCATCCGATTATGGTTGGCGCAGATTGCTATTACTTTAATCATTGCAGCTATATGCGCAATATTATTTAATGCGAATGCAGCGACTTCAGCACTACTCGGTGGCATGGTATGTATTATTCCGAATGCATATTTCGCTAGCAGAGTATTTAAATATCAAGGTGCACGAGCCGCAAAACAAATAGTTAATAGCTTTTATAAGGGCGAAGCATTAAAGATAATTTTGTCGATATTCCTGTTCACAGCAGTATTTGTATTATGTAGGATCACACCGCTTGCGTTTTTTGCATCGTATATTTTAGTACTGATGACGCATTGGTTTGCCCCATGGATTATTGTCAATAAACTAAATAGGCCTGAAAGTGACTGAAATGGTATCTAGTACAAACTATATCAAGCATCATCTAACGTACCTTACCTATAACGTTAGTGATATGAAAATGGGTTCATCAGGTGGTTTTTGGACCTTGAATCTTGACACGATCTTCTTCTCTATCGTTTTAGGAACCATCGCTCTCCTTTTAATGTACTATGGAGCCAGAAAGGTAACTACGGGTGTCCCTGGGAAGTTACAGAATTTTGCTGAACTTATGCTGCAATTTGCAGACAATCAAGTGAAAGATTGCTTTCATGGTAAAAATAATTTAATTGGTCCTTTGGCACTGACTATATTTATATGGGTATTCCTAATGAATTTTATGGATATCCTGCCTGTAGACGTATTGCCAATGGCTGCTCAACTGGGCGGGGTTCACTATCTGAAGGTCGTTCCGACTAATGATTTAAATTTAACTTTTGGTTTATCTATTTCGGTATTTTTATTAATAATTTTTTATAGTCTTAAGATTAAAGGTCCAAAAACGTTCTTAAAAGAACTGACTCTTCAGCCTTTTAATCATTATGCTTTTATCCCGTTTAACCTATTGCTTGAGCTGGTAGGCTTAATTGCGAAGCCTATATCATTGGCATTACGGCTATTCGGTAACTTATATGCTGGCGAATTAATCTTTATTTTGATAGCCTTACTAACCTTAAATGCTACATCGACATCACTAATGAGTGCTGTGACTCTTGGCTCGGCTCAGTTTCTTCTGGCTCTTGCCTGGTCAATTTTTCATATTTTAGTGATAACATTGCAAGCATTTATTTTCATGGTGCTGACTATTGTTTATCTCAGTCTGGCACACGAAGAACACTAACCGATTTAATTTTCATCATCCATTGTAAAGGGGATAAATATGCAAGCTGCTGGTTTAATAGCACAAGTTCAAAGTATGACCGTTATTGCGGTTGCGTTGTTAATAGGTTTAGGTGCATTGGGCACAGCGATAGGATTTGGTTTGCTTGGTGGCAAATTCCTTGAAGGTTCTGCTCGTCAACCTGAAATGGTTCCTATGTTACAAGTTAAAATGTTTATCGTTGCAGGTTTATTAGACGCGGTAACTATGATTGGCGTTGGTATAGCATTGTTCTTTACTTTTGCTAACCCATTCCTCAGCAACTTGGGTTCTTGATAACACATAAACAGGGCGCCTTTGCGCCCTAATTGTTACAGGAGATATTACTTTGGATATTAATTTAACATTAGTAGTACAAATGCTGGTTTTCGCCGCGTTTGTTCTGTTTACTATGAAATTAGTTTGGCCTCCATTAGCCAAAGCATTAGAAGAAAGACAAGAAAAAATCGCTGACGGTTTATCGGCTGCAGAGCGTGGTCGAAAGGAACTTGAATTGGCGCAACATCGTGTTAAAGATGAGTTAAGACAAGCAAAAGCTCAATCTGCTGATATTATTGATAAAGCGAATAAACGCGCATCACAAATTATCGAAGAAGCAAAAGAGGCAGCAAAGCGCGAAGCTCAAATTCAGGCAAAACTCGCACAGGAACAATTAGCGCAACAAGTAAATCATGCCAAAGAAGAACTGCGTAAGCAGGTTGCCAAATTGGCTATATCCGGCGCTGAAAAAATACTGATGCGTGAAGTGGATGCTAAAGCGAATAGCGCACTGTTAGATAACTTGATAGAAGAGATTTAAAATGTCTGATAGCACCACCATAGCCAGACCTTATGCAAAAGCTATTTTTGAGCATGCGTTGGCGGAAAATAAATTAGCTGAATGGTCTGAGTATTTACTTATTCTTGCTCATGCAATCCTGGATCCAATAGCATTTGAATTTATTACAAATCCTGCATCAAAAGTGGAACAGCAAATCGACCTTTTGCAATCAATATGCGGCTCTAAAGTTAAAGAGACTAAGTCATTACATAATTTGATTGCTTTACTAGCGACTAACAAAAGACTGATGTTATTGCCAGAAATTAACGCGCTTTATGAGGCTCATAGAGCAGAACAGGAAAAAACATTAGATGTGGTTGTGGTCAGTTACTCTACGCTAACATCCGCTCAACAGCAGCAAATGATAGATTCATTAAGTAAGCGCATTAAACGTAAAGTGTCGTTAAAAATAAGTATTGATCCCTCCTTGCTTGGCGGAGCAGTAATACGAGCAGGTGATTTAGTTATCGATGGTTCAGTTCGGGGCAAGCTCAATAAACTTGGCACCGGCTTGGCCGCTTAATTTAGAGGATAGTTTTCATGTCAGAACAAGTAGCGTTAAATCCTTCTGAAATCAGCGAATTAATCAGAAAGAAAATAGATCAATTCAATGTGGTCTCAGAAGCTCGTAATGAAGGGACAGTAGTTAGTTTAAAAGACGGTATCGTTCGTTTACATGGTCTTGCTGATGCAATGGCCGGTGAAATGATTGAATTCCCTGGCGGTGTTTATGGTCTGGCACTTAACCTGGAAAGAGACTCTGTCGGAGCAGTAATCCTTGGCGATTCTTCATCCTTAGCTGAAGGACAAAAAGGTAAATGTACTGGCCGCATTCTTGAAGTTCCAGTCGGTAACGGTCTTTTAGGCCGGGTTGTAGATGCATTAGGTAACCCTATTGACGGAAAAGGACCTATTGAATCTGCCGGAATGTCTCCAATCGAGAAAGTTGCTCCAGGCGTAATTTCACGTAAGTCAGTTGATCAGCCAGTACAGACTGGATTGAAAGCAATCGACGCGATGATTCCTGTTGGTCGTGGACAACGTGAGCTTATTATTGGCGACCGTCAAACAGGTAAGACAGCAATTGCGATTGACGCGATTATTAATCAAAAAGGTACCGGCGTTAAGTGCGTGTACGTGGCTATAGGCCAGAAAGCGTCGTCAGTAGCTTCTATAGTACGTAAATTAGAAGAACACGGCGCATTGGAACATACTATTGTTGTCGTTGCAGGTGCCTCTGATTCTGCAGCACTGCAGTTCATTGCCCCTTACTCTGGTTGCACCATGGGCGAGTACTTCATGGAGCGCGGCGAAGATGCACTGATCGTTTACGATGATTTGACCAAACAAGCTTGGGCATACCGTCAAATTTCCCTATTACTGCGTAGACCACCAGGTCGTGAAGCTTATCCTGGGGATATTTTCTATTTACATTCACGACTGCTGGAAAGAGCGGCTCGAATTAACGCTGAAGAAGTTGAAAAATTAACTAAAGGCGAAGTAAAAGGTAAAACAGGATCATTAACTGCATTGCCGATTATTGAAACTCAAGCAGGTGACGTATCTGCATTCGTACCAACAAACGTAATTTCTATTACCGACGGTCAGATATTCCTTGATGTAGATTTATTCAACTCAGGCGTAAGACCTGCGATTAACTCTGGTTTGTCTGTTTCACGGGTTGGTGGTGCAGCGCAAACGAAAATTATGAAGAAACTAGGCGGTGGTACACGTTTGGCTTTAGCGCAATTCCGTGAATTGGAAGCCTTCTCGCAGTTTGCTTCAGATTTGGATGATGCAACCCGTAAGCAGTTAGAACGCGGTCAACGTATTACCGAATTAATGAAACAAAAGCAGTATTCACCATTCTCTGTTGCAGAAATGGGTGTGTCTTTATTTGTTGTTGAAAAAGGATATTTGGATGATATTCCCGTGAACGAAATCAGTTCATTTGAAGCATCACTTCATGATTACATGCGCAGCACACATGCAGGCTTGTTGCACTCAATAAATGAAGCCGGTGGTTATGATGACACTATCGAAGCAAAACTGAAAGCTGCTGTTGAAGATTTTAAACGTACGGCTAGTTGGTAAGTTATAAGGTCATTGCACTTGTGGCAATGACCTATAAATCAATAAAGGCGAAGTGAGATATGGCTGGAGCAAAAGAAATCCGCACCAAAATTTCGAGTATTAACAAAACTCGAAAAATTACCCGTGCGATGGAAATGGTGGCAGCAAGTAAAATGCGTAAGACGCAGGAAAGAATGCGTGCATCTAAACCTTATGCCAATAAAATCTATGATGTGGTAAAACATATTGCTCGCGCGAACTCTGAATACCGGCATCCATTTATGGATACGCGTGAAATAAAACGTATAGGTATTATTGTAGTAACTACAGACAGAGGATTATGCGGGGGTTTAAACGCGAATTTATTACGCGAAACTATTCGCACTATTCGCAATTGGAAAGAGCAAGGTAAAGAAGTCGATGTGGCTGTAATTGGTCGAAAAGGCCAGGCTTTCTTTAAGCGCGTTGGCGGTAACATCCTTGGTTCTGTTGATCATCTTGGTGATACTCCAAGCATTAATGATTTTATCGGTCTTGTAAAAGTGATGTTGGATGCTTATTACAACGGTACTATCGATGCATTGCATGTAGTATATAACGAATTTGTTAATACCATGACGCAAAAACCAACGGTAAAACAATTATTACCATTACCGAAATCAGAAGATGACAGCAAGGTCATGGGGCATCATTGGGATTATATTTATGAACCCGACGCTAAAGATCTGCTCGATGATATTTTAGAACGATATATTGAATTACAAGTTTATCAGGCCGTAGTAGAAAATATTGCTTGTGAACAGGCCGCTAAAATGATTGCAATGAAAAGTGCAACGGATAATGCGGGTGATTTAATTAAAGAATTTCAATTGGCCTATAACAAAGCCCGACAAGCTGCAATTACTCAAGAGTTGGCAGAGATTGTCGGTGGCGCAGCCGCTTTATAAGAGGGTATATAATGAGCTTAGGAACTGTAATAGAAGTAATTGGTCCGGTGGTCGACGTAGAGTTTCCCCGTGATGTTGTCCCTAAAATTAATGATGCTTTAACACTTGTTGATGGTGATCTGGTTTTTGAAGTACAACAACAGCTGGGTGACGGAGTGGTTCGTACTATTGCTATGGGTACAACGGATGGACTGAAACGCGGGCTAAAAGCTCAAAATACAGGTAAGCCAATCCAGGTTCCTGTTGGTACAAAAACATTAGGTCGTATTATGGATGTTTTAGGACGTCCTATAGATGATGCGGGTCCTATTGATGCTGAAGATCATTGGGCTATTCATCGCAAAGCACCAAGCTATGAAGAACAAGCCGGTAGCCAAGAACTATTAGAAACAGGTATTAAAGTAATTGACTTGCTCTGTCCTTTTGCGAAAGGCGGTAAAGTCGGTCTGTTTGGTGGTGCGGGTGTAGGTAAAACCGTAAACATGATGGAATTAATCCGCAACATCGCAATCGAGCACAGTGGTTATTCTGTGTTTGCCGGTGTGGGTGAGCGTACTCGTGAAGGTAACGACTTCTATCATGAGATGAAAGATTCTAATGTATTGGATAAAGTATCATTGGTTTATGGTCAAATGAACGAGCCACCAGGTAACCGTTTACGTGTTGCTTTAACTGGTTTGACTATGGCAGAAAAATTCCGTGATGAAGGCCGTGATGTATTGTTATTTATTGATAACATCTATCGCTACACCTTGGCAGGGGTTGAAGTTTCTGCACTATTGGGTCGGATGCCCTCTGCAGTAGGTTATCAGCCTACGCTGGCAGAAGAAATGGGTATGTTACAAGAGCGTATTACTTCTACTAAAACAGGTTCTATTACCTCGATTCAAGCAGTATATGTTCCTGCGGACGACTTGACTGACCCATCACCTGCAACTACCTTTGCTCACTTAGACGCGACAGTAGTTCTTTCACGTCAAATTGCTGAGCTTGGTATTTACCCAGCAGTAGATCCTTTGGACTCTACTTCTCGTCAATTGGATCCACTAGTCGTTGGCCAAGAGCATTATGATACTGCACGTCGCGTGCAGCAAACTTTGCAACGGTATAAAGAATTAAAAGATATTATTGCGATTCTTGGTATGGATGAGTTATCTGAAGAAGACAAACGTGTGGTAACTCGTGCGCGTAAAATTCAAAGGTTCTTGTCGCAGCCATTCTTCGTTGCAGAAGTGTTCACTGGCTCTCCAGGAAAATACGTATCACTTAAAGATACTATTAAAGGTTTCCAAGGCATTCTTGCTGGTGAATATGATGATTTACCTGAGCAGGCATTTTATATGGTTGGAAGCATAGAGGAAGCTGTAGCTAAAGCGAAAACCTTATGAGGCAAGCAGATATGACTATTACAACGCACTTGGATATTGTTAGTGCAGAACATGAAATATTCTCCGGATTGGTAGAGATGGTTGTTGCTACTGGAGAGTTAGGTGAAGTTGGTATTACACCGGGTCATGCTCCATTGCTTACTGTATTGAAACCTGGGGAAGTTAGATTAACTTTGCCAGGTGGCGCCCAGGAAATTTATTATGTCCAGGGCGGCATGCTTGAGGTTCAGCCTAACTGTGTGACCGTACTTGCAGATGTAGTCGAGCGTGCGGATCACTTGGATGAGACTGCTGCACTTGCTGCTAAAGCTCATGCTGAGGCTGCAATGGCCAATAAAGGCGGCGATATAGATTACTCAGTAGCAGCTGCTGAGTTAGCTCGCGCAGTTGCTCAGATACGTGCTATCCAGAAATTTAGAAAAATTGTTAAATAATACCTTTTTAAAGATAAGTGTCGGTAACGTTTAACCGACCTTATCTTGTTTTCTCTTCAATAGATATTACTTTCTACCGAATACACCTTTATTGATAATATGTGTTGGTATGGTTTCATTCTTTCTTTAGTATTACAGAATAAATCACGTATATTACATAGAGTTACTCTACTTATTCATGATTCATACACAAGGTTATCCACAGGCTAAATAAACGGCAATATAATTTAATAAAAAAAATTGATTAAATATCAATGAGTTAATTGAGAGGTGCTTCAGTGCATAAAATAAAGCTCAAAGTTATTCACAGTTAACATGGTGTTTACATTTCTAACATCATGAATATTTTGCTAAAATAGCTTTGCAATACGCACCATGATTGCACTACGATGATCAAATAGCGATTAATAACATAATGACTAAACCTACTATGAATGAAGCGACTGAAAAAAAACCACTGACGGAGTTTACGGAAAAAGCATACCTTGATTACTCCATGTATGTCATTTTAGACAGAGCCTTGCCCAACATAGCTGATGGATTAAAACCAGTTCAACGTCGTATCGTTTACGCTATGTCAGAGCTGGGACTAAAAGCTACAGCAAAATATAAAAAATCAGCTCGCACTGTAGGGGATGTATTAGGTAAATTTCATCCACATGGTGATAGTGCATGCTATGAAGCAATGGTTTTAATGGCGCAACCTTTTTCTTACCGCTATCCCTTTGTGGATGGGCAGGGAAATTGGGGATCTCCTGATGATCCCAAATCATTTGCCGCAATGCGGTATACCGAAGCGCGCTTGTCACCTTATGCAGAGGTTTTACTGGGCGAGTTATTGCAAGGCACCGTTGATTGGGTGGATAACTTTGATGGTACCTTGCAAGAGCCTGCATTGCTTCCCGCTCGCCTGCCTAATATTTTATTAAATGGAGCTACCGGAATCGCGGTGGGAATGGCCTCTGACATATTGCCGCATAACTTAACGGAAGTAGCCAATGCTTGTGTGCATTTATTAGATAATCCTCTGGCTGATTTAGCCGCTATTCGCGAACATATAAAAGGCCCCGATTTCCCCACTCAAGCAGAAATCATTACGCCACGTGAGGCCATTACTGCCATGTATGAAACAGGCAGCGGTTCAATTAAAATGCGGGCTGTTTATGTACAAGAAAAGCACAATATCGTAATTACTGAACTGCCCTACCAAGTCTCTGGGGCTAAGATAATTGAGCAAATTGCCTTGCAAATGCAGCAGAAAAAATTGCCGATGGTAGAAGACTTGCGCGATGAATCCGATCATGAACATCCCACTCGATTGGTCATCATCCCGAAATCCAATCGTGTTGATGCAGAAGGATTGATGTCTCATTTATTTGCCACAACGGATCTTGAGCGTAGTTACCGGGTTAACTTTAATATGATAGGCCTGGATGGCAAGCCTCGAGTTAAAGGATTGCTGCAAATTCTTAATGAATGGCTGATTTATCGTTTAGCTACGGTAAAAAAACGTTTGCAGCACCGATTAGAAAAAGTTTTAGAACGTATCCATGTTCTCGAGGGATTGCTGATTGCCTATTTGAATATTGATGAAGTAATAGCCATTATTCGTGAGCATGAGCACCCTAAGCAAGGACTAATTGCCCGGTTTAATTTGAGTGAGCGGCAGGCCGAAGCTATTTTGGAAATGAAACTGCGTCATTTAGCTAAATTGGAAGAAATAAAATTACGTGGTGAATTGGACGAACTGAGTGTCGAACGAGATAATTTACAACAGATCTTAGCCAGTGAGTCACGGTTGAAATCATTAGTTAAAGAAGAGATTATTAAAGACAGGAATGAATTCGGCGATGCGCGTCGTTCACCAATAATTGTCAGACAAGATGCTCAGGCTTTAAAAGAAGAGGACATTCTCCCTAATGAGCCCATTACGGTTGTCTTATCCAAAAACGGTTGGATAAGAGCAGGGAAAGGACATGACGTTGACGGTAAGGAGCTTAATTATAAAGCGGGTGATGAATTTAAAGCACAAGCTTTGGCCCGATCCAATCAACAAATTGTATTTTTTGATAGCGAAGGAAAAGTGTATTCTTTACCCGGGCACGTACTTCCCTCGGCACGAGGGCAGGGTGAACCTTTAACCGGCAAATTAAATCCAGCGGAAGGGATGGTATTTGAAGCCATAGTTGGGGGAGAGCCAGAACAAAAAGTACTCTTGGCCAGTGATGCAGGATACGGATTTATTGCTAAGGTAAGCGATCTTTATGTAAAAAATCGTAATGGTAAAGCATGCATTAAATTATCCGCAAACAGTCGTGTATTGCCCCCAAGACTCCTGCCCAGTCATGAAGAAATACTTGTTGCTTGTGCTACCAGTGTAGGGCGTTTGCTTATTTTTGCAGTTAACGAATTGCCGGAGTTATCGCGCGGCAAAGGAAATAAATTAATTAGTATTCCTTCAGCTAAAGCAGCCGCAAGAGAGGAATATATAATTGATTTACAGGTTCTATCAATAGAAGATTCGCTAACCGTTCATGCAGGTAAGCGGCATTTTACTCTGAAGGGCGCTGATCTGGCTCATTACAAGGGAGAACGGGGACGAAGAGGTAACCATCTTCCCAGAGGATTGCAGAACGTCACTCATTTACAGGTTACAGAGGCAGGAGCCAGCCAATAGGTACAACTTTCGTGGAGAGTAACCGTTCTCTGGTAGGTAAATTCCGTCGTTGCGAGCCTTGGCGAAGCAATCCAGAACAATGTTTCGTTAGAGTTACTGGATTGTTTCACTGCGTTCGCAACGACGACCTATTGGGAACGGTTACCGTGGAGAAGGGAAAATTAGATGTTCAGTATTTTATTCGCAATGAAGGGATGAGAACTGTTTCCCGTGAAACATTAATTATTTTAACCAAAGCATAGGTAAACTATTTGTGGGGTATGTAAATTCCGTCGTTGCGAGCCTTGGCGAAGCAATCCAGAACAATGTTTCGTTAGAGTTACTGGATTGTTTCACTGCGTTCGCAACGACGACCTATTGGGAACGGTTACCGTGGAGAAGGGAAAATTAGACGTTCAGCATTTTATTCGCAATGACGACTATTTGAGTATGCTATTTTAATAAAATTACATATCCGCAAATTGTTATAACTAATAATGCTGCATGGTTCATAACGATCTAACCCTCGAATTCAGGTTGAAGTAATTGCGTAATGACCTGCTTTTTATCTTCTGTGAGCGATGTTAGCTGAAGAGTAGCTAATCCTGCTGCTTTATAAAATTGTTTCATGACGGGATCTTCCATTGCCTGGAGATGCAGGGCAAGGGTCTCATGATCGCCACGCATTAATGGTCCAGTGAGTGATTCTGATACGTGCGCGGTTTGTTGTAAGTTATTTAAATTTCCCTGCATTAATTTGCAAGTAATTTGTCGGGCTTGTTCTTGAGTTAACCCTGACTGGTGAAGCAATTGTTCACTGCAAGAGGCTAGGGTGATTAAATAATTTGAGGCCAGACACGCTGCGGCATGATAGGTTGCTTTAGTTTCGGGTTTTAAAGAGATGATGTTGGCACCTAAAGCTGTGAAGACGCGATGCAACCAAGTGCAGGCCTGTTCATCTCCTTCTAAAGCACAGTCTACACGGTTAAAGGCATTTGCATCCAAATAGTCCGCTCTAAATGCTTTTAAAGGGTGAAGGCTGGCAACAAGGCAGCCCTGTGCTTTAAGTGGCGCTAATAAAGTGGAATTTAATACACCACTGCAGTGGACGACCAGACTGCCGGCTTTTAATGAAGAATGGGCCATGAGATGGCGTACTATGGATTTAATCGCGTCGTCATTACAGGTAATCCAAGTAATATCTGCAGGAGGTAAATCGTCGATTTGATTTACCGCATTGCCAGAGCCCAATTTAAGACAAGCCTCTTCCCCACTTTTAAGCGTGCGATTCAATACGGATTGTAATAAGGCAATCTGAGCAGTGGAAAGGGCCAAAGCGATATTTTTACCCAGTCTTCCTGCGCCAATGATATTAAATTTCATATGTTCCTTGAGGCAAAAAGCGATGATTTGCGGAAAATTCAATCAATAACAAGATTGCCGAGCTATGGTATCAAAAAACCAACTTTTTTAGTAATTTTTATTTAAAGTGGTTTATAAAAACTATCTATATTCTATTTTGTTGTTCATTACTCCGGTTATGGCAAGAAAAAGCAGTTATCTGGTTGTTGTCTGCAAAAAGAATCAAAATGGCATGCCAGTCAATTACTCATCTGTCGATGAAACAAATAAAACTCATCTTCAAAAAGATGCCTAACCTTAGCGATTAATAAATTGTTAATATTTAGATGATATTATTCTTCTTCTAAATTAATGGAGGAAAAAATATGACTCATGTACAACAAAGCATTGCAAACTTTAAAGAAAGAATGAAAACAACTTTTCAAGTTAGCCTTTCACCATGGTCATTGTTGTATGGGCTGTTTACCGTAGATGGTAGTGGCGATTATGGTTTCATATTTAAATTCGGTGCACTCTTTTTTGGCATAACTTCAAGCCCTGTACTCCTGGCTGCTGGAGTCATTACGGTGGGGCTCGGGATAGTGGCCGGGATAGTGCAATCTTTTATTTTCCCTTTTCAGTTGTTAGCTTCTCAAATTCAAGACACTTTCTCTCCCCTGCCTACGGTTACCCCAAGTAAAGCCTATCCTCTAACTCAGGTCCAGAATTGCGATGCGGAAAAGAGTTTGGAACAGGACCAAGTGCCAGGCCATTTCTCCTCATTATTTGAAATGAAAAATCCACATGAAGAGCTTGGCAAGAAGCATTTAATGGAACAAGATACCTCTGAAGATAGTGCTTCAGTTGCACAGAGAGTATTATAAGCGTTCTGTTGAGGGGCATAACTACTTGGTAATAGCTGGTTTATTTTTAGTGAAAAGTAACCTGCTATTACTAAGGCTTGGCGAGTATGGTGGTTAAGCGTTGATAAGTAGGATGAAAATAATACAGATTTTCGCCAAAAAATCCCTATGAAGCAGCATTCCTGGTTATAATGTCTGCAATTTTAAGGCTTGAGATAATTCATTATGGTTTATTTAGTACAAGGCAATGCGCAAGATCTATTTCGTGCTTGTGGGCAGGAGTGGATGATTGTACCAAGTTCTGATGCTCATCGAATGGAGCAAGATATGCCGCAAACCAGATTTCTTGGTACCGATGCTCAGGCCAAGTATTTTATTAGAACCTGGGAGGCCGAAGCTCAAGGCTCCTATTATTTACCGGGAAACATGTCGGCTGGTAATTTATATTGGTTTATGGGTGAGCCTCTCCCTTTAATCAATAGAAATGAAAAACCCAAAGATTATCAAGAGAATTATGTCCATCAGTATTTTGCCTACGTCAATGAGCATCAAGAGCCTTGTGGTTTCATGTTAATGTTCAGGCAAGATGACCCAAAAAGATGGGTATTGGGCTTGGTAAAAAATAATCATCTGGCCCCCGAAGCAAGAACCGTTGTTCTTTTATCCAGTTTTGATTTGACCCCCTATGTTAAAACGACAGAAGGTATTGTCGTTTCTTCAACAGATCCTTTAAAGAATCCATTAATGGAGCAAATTGACTCCCCCTTCCTCCACAGTTGGTTGCAAAAAACCATTAAAGCGGATACTGGAGAAATGGATCCCAAGGCTGTCCGGTTGGCTCATTTGGTACGTTTGATGCCCGTTTCCGACCAGGTAACTGCAATAAACTTTAATGAATTCAGACCTGATGTAGTGCTTGCAGAAAATCCTACCCTGGATTTAATAGCCGAATATCAGCTTACTTTATCTCCTGCCATGTTAAAAGATTGTTTATCAGAACATAGTGGATTGCGAAAGGAAATTGAAGGCACATCACTATGTGATAGTGAAAAAATCAATAAAAACTTGTTACAAATGGTCATTTTATTTTATGAAGAGAAGATCCTGAGCGCCAATAGAGATTTTCTTGAAAAAAATGTCCTTGCAAAAACCATGACTGGCACGGTGTGGAAGGATGCCCAAGTGCAGTTAATCCCTTTTTTGGTTAGAGAAGCTTATAGCGCTGATTTATTTCAATTAATTTTATCGGAAGAGGCCTATTATCGCTCGGTCCGCCTGCTGGTGCAGCTGGGGTACACTGAGGATATAAGAGAATTTTTTAGAAATCCGGATAAGTGTAAAGAATTAGAATACATAGATCGCTTAGAGGATGGCAATACCAAAAAATTGTGTCTTATTTTTTGGGCTAAAAGCGATTTAAAGCTCAAAGATTATAAAAAAATAGTGGAAGCAACTATAGCCTATCCGTTACTTGCCGAAACGTTAGTGGCTCTAGATCAAAGAGAAATTATTCCCATTAAAAGTTTAAAAAAGCTGGTTATGGATCCCTTTGAACACCAGCAACAATCGATTTTATATCATTTCTCTGCACAACTTGCCCAATCGGGTTCAATAAAAGCAGATTTAAAGAAATTGAATGTGGAAGAATTAGCCGAATTGAGTAAAGCTTTTTTTGTCCTCAAAAAAACAGGGATACCTGCCGGCAATTTATATACCTGGGCTTTAAAGAATAATAAACAGGGGCAATTATTACGCCTGTTTTTACCTCACTTAGATAAAGTCGATAATGTTTCTCATCGCGAGGCATTAATAAATATTCTTTATACCGGAATTCAGTATGGTCCGGTGAGACAAGGCAGAAGTATTCCCGTGATCACCGATAGCGCCCTATTGGTGTTAGCTAAGAATTTACATGAGCGTTTTATTTGCGCCAAACAAATGCAGGACTTGAATTTTGAAAAAGAAATTGTTGCTTTGACTGCTGATGATAGGGGAATACAAGGGAGTCGTTTAAGAAAAATCATTCTGCGGGTCGAGGCGCAATGCAAGGTCGTCCACGAAAGATTACGCGGCTCTTCTGCAGATCAAGACACGATTGGCCAATGGCAACGTGCAGAAAAAAACTATAGACGGTTGTTGTATTGTATTGCCTATGACGGTCTTACCCAACCCAATGTCGATATCCACGACAGGATTAAGCAGGCAGAAAGAGAAGTATTAAATATAGTCGATCCAGAGGTTCGGTCAATATTATATAAAGCCTTTATTGTTATGGCCAACATCGTAATCACTGCTTTAACTCTGGGCATAGCGAATGACATCAAGGAAAAAAGGACGGGAAATTATTGGTTTTTCAATCAAACACCTTTGGGGGAGCAGGTACGTGCTCTGGATAAAGAGGTTATGGAGCTGATCGATTTACCACGTCCTGCCTCAATTTTGACTCCTTAAGGGGCGGGGGTGCCAGACCTTGGGTTACGCGTTTCCTTATTTTGCTCATAATTTCTTATAAGGTGTCTTTTTTTATATCCTTAGTCAGGTTAAAAAAGACATGATGTTCATTATTAACCCAGAACCCCCCTTATTAATAACTATTTGTATGAAAAATACTCTTGAACTTCTTGATTATTTCTGCTTAATATGATGCATGGACGCATTGATTAGATAAAGGGATTTGGTATATGGGGATACCCAAAAAAGGACTTAGACGAAAACAATTAAAAGATTTAACGGCTGGTAAGGCTGTTGAGGGTTCTCATCCAATTATTCGTGTTGAGTTCATAGAAGATGGAATCACAAAGTTCGGCTATTTTAAAGAATTAGAGCCTAAAAATCATTACCCAGAGCTTCTGGCCAAAATAAGCGTTGGCACTTCTCTTTTACAGCGATTGTATCTCGGAAAAAATTGTGCGGAAGAACGGTTGGTCTTTAATGAGAGAGATGAGCTGGTTGGTACTTTATCAATAGCTATTGATGGTTTTAAGCCTTTTAATTACTCCAATGAAACAGTGCCCGAAGAGATTGCCGCCAAAGAACAGGTGGTGCCAAGCACAAAAACGTTACTTAAAAAAAAGCATATAGAAGCCGCCTTTGCATTTTGGTATGGTGATAATGACGATGGGCATCCTCACAATAATGGTTTTGCGGGTGAGGAGGCCGTTATTCTAGATTTCGATATGTTTTTTTATTGGCTCACTATTTTGATGAAGGAAGCCAGGGCTGTTATTGGTATTCCTAAGAAAAGTATTGCCTTAACTGTACGTGATTGGGAAAGTTTTCCCATTGTTAAAGACTCCAAACCTTATCATTGGTTTACTTATTTACATCCAGGGCAGGAAAGTTTACCGATACAATCATCCCTTTTAACTCGAATTCTTCCCAAACCGTATGCTGATCCTTCCCAATTTGAGCAATTAGCACACGAACCTGAAGCTCATGAGCAAAAATTCGCAGTGGCCCTGAAAGCGCTATTAACGTTCCAACCCGAAGTAACGCGAAAGCGTTTAACGGAACTTTTTGGCGACATGACTTTAAATTACACCTCTTTAGATGATACCGATGTCAGTCTGCGGCTAGCCTATGAAAAAGAGTATCCCAACTTATTCAATGAGACGACTAACACCAAGCCATTTGTCGACTTTATGATGGATATTTATCAAAAACATTATGATAATTTGTATCGCGTGGTTGTCTTTTACATGGGCTGTGAAAATAATGGATATGGGGTTCCTCTGCCAGCCACTTGCACGGCTCTTTATCGCAAGCCTTCTTTTTATAGAAAAATAGAGGAATGGGTAAAAACCCAAAATGAGACTATATACAGCAAGGATGAGGCGAGTACTAAGTATAATTTGCCCGAATTACAAAACCGTTATCATCAGGTTTGGCGTGATGCGCATTTTCCAACATATAAAGAATTATTACACAGCTGTTTTCAATTAAATAATAAAGTTTTGTATTTGGTATCATCACAAGTAGAGCTTCCCGAAGTAGAGGGAAAAAAAGTAACGGATGATACTTTAACCAGTGCTTGGGAAATGGTTAATACAATGCCGGAACTATCTAAATCTAAAATTGAATCTTTAATTCTTGTAGATAAAGAAAGTAAGCTGCGAAATGCATGTCTGTTGCTTGTTGATTTTACTAACACATTCCAAGCTATAGGCAAGGATTACTTTGATAAAAAACGCGAGGATTTGACTGAGGAAGATAATCTTCTTTTTGCCACCCAATTAAAACAATTATACGAAAAATTCGATTTGCCCATCCGTGAAAATTTATTGCATACCATGACTCCCGGGGGAGAGTTTAATCGTATTTCCATTCTGCTAAACCAATTTGCTGAGCGGATAAACTTCAAGCGTCATTTAACCACGACCGATGAGCAAATGAAGGATGCTATAAGCTCAATCGCCCCCAAAGAAGTATTACCTCATACTGATGAAAGCATAATAAAACAGTTTAATGACTCTTTATTCCTCTGGGCAAAGGGGTTAAAACCAGGAGAGTTGAGTCTTCACATTAATGAGATTATTGATACTTATTACGCCCCCTATGTGTCTGCCCTTTCAAAACGGCAGCGAACCCAGCCAGTTAAAGAGTATCTGCAGGCCAGCCAGGAGGAAAGTGGTGATCATCGGTTGGCCCATATTTTTAGTTCAGGTATGGTAGAAACAGGGGAGCTAAATCAATTACTCATTCAACACCTCACTCCTCTCATGCTCCAATCCTATCCTTTGCTCAGTGTGCGCAATGCGGTAAGAGACGGGGCTTTTAAAAAGGATATTTTGCTTTATACGGCAGCAACCGTATCCTTTGCCAAACATGATAAACGCTTTACCCATCTTTATAGTGATGGGGGAGTAAAGTTATTCTATAAGACAATGTATGAGTGGGTCGAATCTTTACCGCAAAAAAAATTTCAGGGAATAATCAATTCCGCTCTTTATGATTATGAGCAACAATTATGGTGGGGCACCTCAAGAAGGAAGGAGGTAGAGGGTTATTTTAAAACGGCTAGCAGCCAGACTCAAATTCTTGCTCTGATCTTTCTTAAAGGAGAAAAATCCTCCTCTTTAAATGATAAATTATTTCAGAAAATAATTGCCGGAATTAAAACGGAAATTGAGTCGAGCACGGAGATGAAAAAAGTGCCAGGTTATAAACTCATTAGTCAATTTAATCCTGCAGAAGATTTGAGCATTTACAAAGAGCTGCACACTTATGCTGAAGGCCCATCCCATAGTCAAGGATCTGTACCAAGCTCTTCTACTCTAGTTCATTAAAATAATTCTGTTAATGCTCTGATAAGCATGCTCTTCTTGTGACAATAGAGCGTGCTTTAGGTTATGATTCTATTTTTCAGGATCTGTGAGTACGTTGTATGTTTTTCGATTTATTAAAAACACTGCCGCAATATGTCATCCCGCAACATGGACTTACTACTTTTGCCGGTTGTGTGGCCAATGTCAAAAACCGAAAAGTAAAAAACTATATTATTCAACGTTTTATTAATAAGTATCAGGTTAATATGAGCGAGGCTTTAATTGAAGACCCCCGTGCCTATGCTTGTTTTAATGATTTTTTTATTCGTTATTTAAAACCTGAATCCAGACCCTTGGCCCAGGCAGACATTGTTTCTCCAGTTGATGGTTGCGTCAGTGAAATGGGCGCAATAAAAGAGGGCCAGTTAATACAGGCTAAAGGACGGTATTATTCTGTAGCAGAGCTTCTGGCTTGTGAGCAAACCATGGCCAGGCAGTTTGATGGGGGGCAATTCGCTACTTTATATCTATCTCCTAAAGACTACCATAGAGTCCATATGCCCATAGAGGCCGAGCTTAAATCCATGACCTATATTCCGGGAGCATTATTCTCAGTGCAGCCCACTACGGCTCGGGTTGTGCCTAAATTATTTGCTCGTAACGAACGGCTTGCCGTATTTTTTGAGACCAGAGTGGGCCCTATGGTAATGGTTCTCGTCGGTGCCACTATAGTCGGTGCTATAGGTACAAGTTGGCATGGTGATTTAAAACGAACCAGAAAGAAAGTCAGTTTTGATTATACCCAGAACTCTATGCACAAAATGCTGGCTAAAGGAGAAGAAATGGGCTTCTTTAAATTAGGTTCTACAGTAGTATTGTTGTTTGCCAATGGCCAACAGGTGCAATGGAGCGAAAATTTAAAAGCAGGAAGTACTATTCGTTTGGGGCAAGCATTTGGGTCTATTAACTGAAATTATAATGGTACCGAGAAGAGGACTCGAACCTCCACGGGGTTGCCCCCACTAGCACCTGAAGCTAGCGTGTCTACCAATTCCACCACCTCGGCATTGGGCGCTAAGTTACGCAAATTTTGCTCGTCTGTCAATAGACTTTGCATCGTAGCTGTGCCCGGGCATGTAAATTTCGTCGTTGCGATTGCCCGGAACAAGAAATACCTTAAAAGAGCCCTGTATTTTTAGTAATGACTTTTAACCCGAATTTTGCTACTGAGTTCAGGTTAAATAGAGAAGGGATGGCCTGCTTTTAAAATTCGTTCTCTAACCCCTTGCCACTCGCTGGTTTCAGGAGGGAGCTCTATAGCAATACAAACAGCATTGGAGGCATCTGCTTTTCTTAGTTGATAATATAAATCGAAAGCCACCACTTTAGGGTCAGCTGCCAAAAGATGGAAATGTTTGGTTTCTACGCTTTCAGGTTGTTTGCTGGCGATGACGTATACATCCCCTTCTCTTTTTTTACAAAAGCGGGTCAACATTTCATATTGCTCAAAATAGTATAACTTTTTTTGCGGTTGATAATGACTTTCTAATTTTCCCGGAACGCGAATCGCATTTTCATGAGTTGAGTATTCAGTAGAAATTACTGCGGCTATTGCTTTTTCATCAATAAGACCATGACGTAAAATTTGATAGTGGTCACGTTGCGTTGCGTTAACTATCGTTGACTCTATCCCGACCTGGCATCGGCCTCCATCCAATATGGTCAACTCATAATCATGAAACGCTTGCTTTACATGTAATGCTGTTGTCGGGCTGATTTTACCAAAAGGATTAGCTGAAGGAGCAACAACAGGAGCATCCAGCTTTTGCAATAAGCGCTGCGCTAACGGGTGGGCAGGGCACCGTATGGCTACCGTAGTTTGGCCTCCGGTAATTAAAGGATTAATTTGCTCTTTTTTAGCCTGCAATACCAAAGTTAAGGGACCTGGCCAAAATTCTTGAATTAATTGTTGTGCGTATTCAGGGATGTCTTCAACAAGTTCATTAAGATCATAATCATGTGCCACATGAACAATTAAAGGATGATTAAGCGGTCTATTTTTCATGGCAAAAACGGCTTTAATTGCTTTGGGTTTATTGATCAGCGCAGCCAATCCATAGACCGTTTCCGTAGGTATTGCTACGGGTTTACCTGCTTGTAAATCCAAAACAGCCAGTTCCAGATTGGTAGTAATTAAAGGCATATAGAGATCTCGGGAGTAAAATTAGCTAATAAGACGAGTCTACCGCTTAGCATGGATTAAAAAAACATTGAGTCTACATTATTTTTACACAGTGCGGCCTGTCAATGGAATAGGCGAGGATAAAAAATCAAAACTTAAAGTATGCATGAAGCCATTATTTATCAGAAGGCTGAAAGAAATACTTCATCCTGCCCCTGTTTTGCCTTTTAATCTTGGCCAGCATAGAATGTTTTTATTACCAAAGATTGGGATGAATTTGAGTGTTGCTTACATTAATGGAAAAGATAGTGGATGGTTATTTTGCTGCTCTTCCCAGAAGAAAACCTTACCCTGAGAATTTTAATAATGCACGGTTAATCGCCCATAGAGGGGCTCATAATAATAGGGAGGGTATTTTTGAAAATACTTGTGAAGCGTTTAGATTAGCAAAAAAGGCTGGCTGTTGGGGGATAGAGCTTGATGTACATGCGACAGCAGATAATATTTTAGTCGTTAATCATGATCCTACCTTAAATCGCTTATGGGGACAGGATATTCCCATTGCTCATTTAACTTTTAGTGCGTTACGCTCCCTCGTCCCTGCAATACCCTCCCTTGTCGATGTGGTCGCGGAGTTTGGGGGCCAAATGCATTTGTTTATTGAGCTGAAGACCCCTCTCCAGGATGAGGATGTTTTAGTACAGGCTCTGCAAAGTTTAACACCCTGCAAGGATTACCATTTATTATCCCTTGATCCAGGGATTTTTAGTTCTTTGGCGCAATTTCCCCCCAAGTCATTATTGCTTGTTGCCGTACATAACAACGTTAAAGCGTTTTGCGATTTAAGTATTAAAAATAATTACGGAGGGGTGATGGGCAATTACTTGTTACTAACCAATAAACGACTACAGCAATTAAATGCAGCACATCAGTTTTCAGGGGTCGGTTTTGTGAATTCGAAAAACAGTTTATTCAGGGAGCTAAATCGGGATGTAAAATGGCTATTTACCAATCAAGCGCTGGTTGTTGGCCATTACCTGCATCAATTGAGACTTCATTAAACGGTGCTTACTTATAATATTTTCAGATCTTTTCTAGATCTAAATGAGCCAAAAATAAAATGCAAGCGAAGGAAGAATTCAAAAACGCCATCGAGGAAGCGACTCCGACTTTAGAAAGAGATTTAGGCTGGGGAGATTATCTAAAGAATCTGTTTAAGAAATTGGCCAATATTGTTATGTCGGCGGTAAGATGCGGAGGAGAGCCTTCTACTTTCTTTGCTATTGAGCGATCTTCTTTAGCGCAAGCGGTTGACGCGGCCAAGACCCCTTTAGATAATGCGGCAGGGGAGGATTTGGATCTTGGTTCGGCACCGTAACTGTAAGTTTTAAACCATCATGCTGCTAAGGATAGCAGCGTAAGATGTCTTATAAAGCAACAAACACGTCATCTCGAGCATAGCGAGAGATCTCCCGTATATTAGGAGATCCTTCGTCGTAAGCCCCTCTGGATGACGATAGCAGTGACTTCTCACTGCCGCTCGAGGATAATGTTTATTAATTAGGCAGTAAATTGACTGATGGTTAGTGTCAAACGTTTTACCAACTCGTCTATTTCATCTTCATTAATAATCAACGGGGGTAAAAGCCTTATCACCGTTTCGGCGGTAATATTGAATATTATCCCGTTAGCCAGGCCCACAGCCCTGATATCGTTTGCTGGTCTATCTAATTCTATACCTATCATATAACCTTTGCCGCGTATGGCTTTTACGTGAGGATGTTCTCCAAGGTTACGTATTAATTTATCCATTAAAATAGCGCTATTTTTCGTTACTTTTTCACACAGTTTATCGCGCTCGATGACCTCCAAAACCGTTAAGGCTGTTGCACAGGCCAGAGGATTACCGCCGAAGGTTGAACCATGATTACCGGGTTTAAATAAATTAACCGCTCTTTTGCTCATTAAGCAGGCACCGATGGGCATGCCATTACCCAGTCCTTTAGCGGTAGTGAGAACGTCGGGCTGAATATTATAATGCATACAGGAATACAGTTTTCCTGTACGGCCATTCCCCGTTTGAATTTCATCTAAAATAAGCATCCAGTCATGCTGCCCACACAGTTGAGCCAGAGCACGCAGGTAACCTTCTTCTGCCGCGTAAATTCCTCCTTCGCCTTGAATCGGTTCAATCATGACCGCCACGACATCCTCTCTATTGGCTGCAATCTTATGAATGGCCTCGAGATCATTAAATGGAGCTCGAATAAAGCCAGGTACAAGCGGTTCAAAACCGGCCTGGACTTTGCGGCTTCCAGAGGCGGTTAAGGTGGCCATGGTTCGACCATGGAAGGCTCTTTCCATGACGATAATTGACGGTGTTTCAATTCCTTTTTTATGACCAAATAGACGAGTGAGTTTAATGGCCGCTTCATTGGCCTCTGCTCCTGAATTGGCAAAAAAAACCTGTTCCATTCCAGCCATTGCCGTGAGTTTTGCGGCAAGTAGTTCTTGTTCTTTAATGTGAAAGGCATTAGAGGTATGCAGTAATTTAGCCGCCTGTTGTTGTATGGTATGAGTTACATCGGGGTGAGCATGGCCTAATCCACAAACTGCTATTCCGCTTAAACCATCAAGATATGCTTTGCCCTGTTCATCATATAACCAAACTCCTTCACCGTGGGTGAAGGCAATTGGCATGGGGTTATAGCAAGTAATTAAAGCCATGATCTCTCCCTTTTCTCTTTTATTTCAAATTTTTGGCAACAAATTCCCAATTGACCAATGACCAAAAGCCATTGACGTAATCAGGTCGTGCATTTCGGTAATCGATATAATAAGCGTGTTCCCAGACATCACAAGTCAGCAGCGCCGTTAATCCATCAGTCATTGGCGTGCCTGCATTGCTGGTACTAATGATTTTTAAAGCCCCTGAAGCATCTTGAACTAACCATGTCCAACCTGAACCGAATGTGGCTATTGCGGTTTGAGTAAATTGTTCTTTGAATGCAGCAAAAGAACCAAAATTTTTATTAATGGCGTCAGCTACTTTACCCGTAGGTTCACCGCCACCGTTTGGGCTAAGGCTATGCCAATAGAAAGTATGATTCCAGATTTGGGCTGCGTTATTAAAGATACCGCCCTTGGCTTTCAGGATGACCTCTTCCAGTTTCATTGATTCAAATTCAGTTCCTGCTGCCAATTTATTTAAATTGTTAACATAAGCCTGATGATGCTTGCCGTAATGATATTCTAAGGTTTCTTTAGAAATATGAGGCGCCAATGCGTCCATTACGTAGGGAAGTGGCGGCAACGTAAAAGTCATAAACAATCTCCTGAAAAGTATAAGTATAATGAATAAAGGAGTTAGTGTAGCAGGATGGATATGATATTCAATGCAGCAATGTGGCAATTTGTTAAAAGGCGTCCATGAAGCGCATTGGAGCCTTGATCTAAACGGAGTGGAAAAAAGATAAAGGAGCTGTGAAAAGCACCAAAGAGGGCGTTGCGCAAAAATTGAACTCATAATATAATGCAACAACTAGAAAAATTTTTTTAGTTGGGATATGACACATCCAGGTCATTTTGGTGGTCGAACAATCTGAGTTAGCTGCATTCCTGGGCTCCTGTTCGTTACGATTAGGGTTTATAGAAATCTTAATCGCGAATCAGAATCATTTGTTGCGAGCTCACTCGGTTTTCGCCATAATTAGTTCTATGTAATTTATTAAAAGGTGCATAAGTGGATACTTTAGATAAAATTAAAAAGCAAATTGCAGAGAATGCAATCATGCTTTATATGAAAGGCACACCTAAGATGCCACAATGTGGATTTTCAGCCCGCGCGGTGCAATGTATCGAAGCATGCGGTGTGGATTTTGCCTATGTAGATATTCTTGCTAATCCTGATATTCGCCAAACGCTACCTCAAGTCTCTGATTGGCCTACCTTTCCTCAATTATACGTGAAAGGCGAATTGGTTGGCGGATCAGATATTATTGCTGAAATGTTTCAACAAGGTGAGTTAGAACCAATGTTACGTGATGCGATTGCTGCATAATTATAATAAGAAGCGCAGGACATCCTGCGTTTTGCAATGGAGATCATAGAATGAGTGTATTAGTAGGACGTAAAGCTCCTGATTTTACCGTCGCCGCAGTGATGGGAAATGGTGAAATTGTCGATAAATTTAATTTGCATGAGCATTTAAAAGGCAAGTATGGATTAGTATTTTTCTATCCTTTGGATTTTACTTTTGTATGCCCCTCTGAATTAATTGCTCTTGATCATCGCATAGACGAGTTTAAAAGTCGTAACGTCGAGGTGGTTTCTGTTTCTATTGATTCTCATTTTACTCACAATGCGTACAGAAATACTCCAGTAAAAAATGGTGGTATTGGCCCAGTTCGTTATACGATGGCTGCTGATATGAACCATAGTATTTGCCAGTCTTATGGTATCGAGCATCCAGTTGCCGGCATTGCTTTCCGAGCAGCATTTATTATTGATACCAACGGTATGGTTCGTTCTCAAATCGTTAATGATTTGCCTATAGGCCGAAATATAGACGAAATTATACGCGTTGTAGATGCGGTACAATATTTTGAAGAACATGGTGAAGTGTGTCCTGCAGGCTGGAAAAAAGGCGATGCTGGAATGAAAGCTTCTCCACAAGGTGTTGCAGCTTACCTGGCTGAACACGCAGATTCTCTCTAAGTAATTCTTCTACCCGCAACAAGCTGGACTTGCTGCGGGTTTTCCATCTCCGTCATTCTTAAGCAGTACCCCTTTTCCTTCTATGTGTAAATGTTCACTCAACTTAAGGATGTGTAGCCCTAATTAGACGAAGTCGTAATCTGAGATTGAGATTATATTTCCATATTACACTGCGTTAAGAGGGCCTACGTAAAGCTTAAGTGGATGCCATTGCGTGAACGCTTATTTCTATTCTTTCACCATCTTTCGCCATTGATTAATCATTTCACAAAATAAATCTGCTGTTTTTTCTGCATCATAAATTGCCGAGTGCGCCTCATTGGGATCAAAGGAAATTTTTGCCGCGTGAGCCGCTTTGGCTAAAACAGTTTGGCCATAAATCATCCCGCCTAGTGTTGCCGTGTCAAAACAGGTAAAGGCATGAAATGGAGATTGCAGGCTTGTTCTTTTAATGGCTTCTTTCACAAATAATAGATCAAACCAGGCGTTATGGCCGACTAAAACGGCGCGTTGACAGCGTGCTTTTTTAAGCGCCTTGTTAATCGGAATAAAAAGACGCTCAAGAGCTATTTTTTCATCAACGGCAAAACGCAGCGGTTGAAAGGGATCGATTTGGTTAAAAGCCAAAGATTTTTGATCCAGTTCTGCTCCTGAAAAAGGTAAAATATGTTCAAAATAGCTTTCTCCTCTATAAAGAAAGCCTTGTTCATCCATTTCAACCAAAACGATACACATTTCCAAAAGTGCATTTTTTTGCGGGTCTATTCCAGCCGTTTCCACATCGACCACTACCGGTAGAAAACCACGAAAACGCTCTTTAATATTGAGACTTAAAATACTATTAAGTGAGGTCATGAATACTCCACTGTATGGTTTCTCCGGCAGCCATAGGAACCACTTGATTGAGCCCAAAGGGCATAAACGCGGGTATTTGTTGCGGTGATTTTATCAGCTCAATTTCTTTCTGATTTATTGGCAGTTGATAGAATTCAGCACCAAAGCGGCTGGTAAAGGGGTTGAGTTTTTCCAGCTGATTGAGCTCATCAAACAGTTGAGCATAAAGCGCCAATGCAAAAGGAGCCGAATAAATACCGGCGCAACCGCAAGCATTTTCTTTAGTATTGACTGCGTGGGGTGCGCTGTCAGTCCCTGCAAAAAACTTGGGGTTGCCGCTGCTGACGGCAATTTGCAGCGCCTTTTGATCCTTTTCATGCTTTAAAATAGGGAGACAATAATAATGCGGTCTAAGTCCCCCAGCCAAGAGCCGATTACGATTATATAATAGATGGTGGGGGGTTATGGTTGCTGCAACGGTTGCCGGAGCTTGGGTAACAAAATCGACAGCTGCCTGAGTTGAAATATGTTCCAGTACTATTCTCAATTTGGGGAAATTGGTCACCAAGGGTTTTAAATACTCTTCGATGAATAATGCTTCTCGCTCAAAAATGTCGCTGTGAGTGACTTCACCATGGATTTGCAACACCAAATTATTATTTTGTAATACTTCAAAAAGAGGATACAGAGCGGTTAATGATTTCGCTCCAGCTTCTGAATTAGTGGTAGCCCCTGCGGGATAGAGTTTTGCCCCTAAAATATAAGGAACTAAAGTCGCCTGCTGCAGCGTTTCTGCCGTTACTGATTCATTGAGATAAAAAGTCATATAGGGAGTAAATGACGTATTTTGGGGAATTGCAGAAATAATTCTATTTCTATAATTTTCGATTGCTGGCAAAGTAGTTAAGGCGGGTTTTAGGTTAGGCATCACTAAAGCGCGGGCAAAATGTTGTGCTGTTGCTGGAACCGTATGGCGTAACAGCTCATCATCCCGAAGGTGGACGTGCCAATCATCAGGGCGATTGATAATGACAGTTTGCATAATAAAGATTCCTGAACTATTGCCGATAAACAAGGATAACATGAATTAGGTCATTGGGATGAGCAAAAAATGGCGTTTGGACATAAAACAGGCAAACTTATAAGGGCGAGCGCGATGTATTATCTGCTCGCGATCAATACCGCTTTTGCAGTCCCCCATGTTGATTTTTTAAGCCCTATGGGGGATGAGCAATGGCGGATGAGCGGCAACCCTATTCGCTGCGGTTTGTCCTTGATGATTCCGAATTACGGTATTGGCTATTTTGAACAATATGCAACAAAACCACCTCATTTTATTTTACGCAAGTGGGATCAGGTTCAGCGGGCTTTACCCGCGCAGGTTGTGGCAAGGCCACCGGTTTGGAAGCCTTTTGGACAATCTTTTTGGGTCACTCGATCGTTTATTAAACCAGGGGCCTACGGAATTTTTTTACCGCGTGAACCCACCTTGAAGTTATTAACTTATTTGTCTCAAGGTTATCAAGCAAATTTTAACTATCAGTCTGAAGAAGGGTTTGGGGTGACTGTTGCTCTTTCTCCCATACGCTTTCAAAAAGTATATTCACGCTATCAACGGTGTCTGGGAAATTTATTGCCCTTTAACTACGAGCAGGTGAAAGAAAGTGTGTTTCATTTTGATGTGGACAGTAAACTTTTAACTGATGCTGATAAAGAGCAATTAAGACGAATTGCTCAATATGCCGAGGCAGATGTCCAGATTGAAGTCATTAGAATAGTTGGATATGCTGATGAAAGTGGCCGTAAAGGATATAATAATGCGGTGTCTCAATTTCGGGCTGAGGCAGTAAAACATTATTTATTGTGGCTTGGTGTACCTAAAAAGAAATTATCAGTTACATGGTATGGTGCTCTGAAACCTATTGCCAGAAACGATACGGATGAGGGGCGGGCTGCTAACCGCCGTGTTGTTGTCAATCTGCTCAAAAAATAGCGCTAATGGGTAATAAGAAGATATCCCCATGAAAATATTGATTTTTTTTCCTTGAAACTCTTGACATATGTAAAATCCCTGCAGATACTGGTATCGTTGCATGCTTCGAACCTAAGCGACGATGCGTGCTATTGACAACTCCAAACGGTGAGTTATCAATGAAATGGGAACTCAATAATAATCTAGTGGAGACAAAGCATGTTTAGTTTGAAAAAAACAGCAGTAGCAGTACTCGCTTTAGGAAGCAGTGCGGTATTTGCTGGTACCATGGGCCCAGTTTGCACTCCAGGGAATGTAACCGTTCCTTGCGAACATACTGCATGGGATATTGGTGGTCAAGCATTATACCTGCAAACAGTTTATGCTGGCAGCAATAACAATTTTGCTAATTTAGCTGATTTTCTTGCTTATGGTACAGTTAATGGCTTCAGTAACAACAATAACAACTGGGATTGGGGCTTTAAATTAGAGGCTTCTTATCACTTCAATACTGGTAACGATGTGAACATCAATTGGTACCACTTGGATGTTGATAACAACGACAACAACTTCTTCGGTAACTCTTACGGTTATAACTTCAACCGTGCTAAATGGGATGCTGTTAATGGTGAGTTAGGTCAGTTTGTTGATTTCAGTGCTAACAAGAAAATCCGTTTCCACGGTGGTTTCCAATGGGCACGTGTTACAACTGGTGACAACAACAATAACAACTTTGTTGTCTTCAACCCATTCCATTCTACATTCAACGGATTCGGTCCACGTACTGGTATCGACATGAACTACGTGTTCGGTAATGGTTTTGGTGTATACGCTAAAGCAGCTACTGCAATTTTAGTTGGTACTCAAAACAACCAATTGAATAACGTTGCTCCAGCTGGCTTCGTATTCGATTCACTGAATGCAATCGTTCCTGAAGTTGAAGCTAAGTTAGGTGCTGATTACACTTATGCTATGGCACAAGGTGATTTGACAATCGATGCTGGTTACATGTGGTTCAACTACTTCAATGCTGTGAACAATGGCTTGGGTGGATTTGGATTCGGCGTTAACCACAGAACTGACTTTGCTGCATCTGGCCCATACGTTGGTCTGAAGTATGTTGGTAATGTATAATTTGTTAACTTTTTAAGAAATTTCAGCAATACTGTTGACTTTATTAAAGTCCAGCTGGATAATTTATCCAGGTACGCTCTCGATTAGAGCGAAAAATGCGTACTGTTGCTGATAATTTTAAAATTAGTAACGAACGGAAATTAATAATAAAAAAGTGGAGATAAGCATGTTAAATTTGAAAAAAACAGCGGTAGCTGTTCTTGCTTTAGGTAGCAGTGCAGTATTTGCTGGTACTATGGGCCCAGTTTGCACCCCAGGAAATGTAACCGTTCCTTGCGAACACACTGCATGGGATATTGGTGGTCAAGCATTATATCTGCAACCAGTTTATGCTGGCAGCCAAAACAATTTCGCTTCTTTAGCTGATTTTCTTGCTTTTGGTACCGTTAATGGTTTCAACAACAACAATAACAACTGGGACTGGGGCTTTAAATTAGAAGCTTCTTATCACTTCAATACTGGTAACGATGTAAACATCAACTGGTACCATTTGGATGTTGATAACAACGACAACAACTTCTTCGCAGCTTCTAGCTTTAACGGTTTCAACCGTGCTAAATGGGATGCTGTTAATGGTGAGTTAGGTCAGTTCGTTGATTTCAGTGCTAACAAGAAAATCCGTTTCCACGGTGGTTTCCAATGGGCACGTGTTACAACTGGTGACAACAACAATAACAACTTTGTTGTTTTCAACCCATTCCATTCTACATTCAACGGATTTGGTCCACGTACTGGTATCGACATGAACTACGTGTTCGGTAATGGTTTTGGTGTATATGCTAAAGCAGCTACTGCAATTTTAGTTGGTACTCAAAACAACCAATTGAACAACGTTGCTCCAGCTGGCTTCGTATTCGATTCACTGAATGCAATCGTTCCTGAAGTTGAAGCTAAGTTAGGTGCTGATTACACTTATGCTATGGCACAAGGTGATTTGACAATCGATGCTGGTTACATGTGGTTCAACTACTTCAATGCTGTGAACAATGGCTTGGGTGGATTTGGATACGGCGTTAACCACAGAACTGACTTTGCTGCATCTGGCCCATACGTTGGTCTGAAGTATGTTGGTAATGTATAATTTCTTAATTAATTAAGATCTATAATAGAGCCCATCATATAACTGATGGGCTTTTTTTTTAGGAATGGAGTTCATATGTTGAAAAAGACAACTTTAGCTGTAATTGGATTGGCAGCAAGTGGTTTTGCATTCGCCGGAACTATGGGACCAGTTTGTACCCCAGGAAATGTGACTGTTCCTTGTGCAGCAAATCTTTGGGATTTAGGTATTCAGGCGCTGTATTTACAAACTATTTATGGTGGTGCTAAAGAGCGGGCCGCGATCAATCAATTCAATCATGTAGAAAATGACTGGAATTGGGGATTTAGAGCAGAAGGCTCATATCACTATAATACTGGAAGCGATATCAGTGTTAATTGGACGCATTACAGCAGTGACACTGGCCAAGCCGGATTTATTGGCCTTATCCCAGTGGCTCCTTTTATTAGTCCATTTACCCAAGCTAATCAGAATAGATTAGATCAAATCAATGTGGTAGCGGGACAACATGTCGATGTGGGCTTAGTAAAGAAAATGCGTTTCTATGGCGGAATGCAATATGCTAATATCCAGACAGAAGTGACTAATTATTATCCTTCTGCATTTATTCCTCCTTTGGCGCAAAGATCTCCTATTAGCTTATTTGACAACAGTGATTTTAAAGGATTTGGTCCAGTACTCGGAATTGATTACTCTTACAATGTAACTCCTGCATTCAGCGTAACAGCTAATGGCGCGACTTCAATTCTTTACGGAACCAGTCGTTACGATGCGGGGTATGTTGCTGAGAACGTTGCACTGGTTCTCTCCTCGACTTACAATGCCAAGAAAATAGTGGTTCCAGCTTTTGAAGCGAAGCTTGGATTGAACTATGCGTACACTATGCCTCAAGGCGTCATGAATTTTGAAGGCGGTTATCAAGTAATAAACTATTTCCATGCCCTAAAAACGCAGCCTCTCCAAAATCCTCTGCAGCCTATTTTAAGTACTGACTATGGGCTCTATGGTCCTTACTTTGGTTTTAAATATTTAGGCAATGCATAATCGTAAATGGTTCACTAAGAGCCCATCGTAATGATGGGTTTTTTATTGCCTAAATTCAACAAGTCATAGACTATACACCCTCATCGCTAGCCTGAAATAGCCGCGTTGCCTCAAGAAAAAATCAAAAGATATTATTCATTCTGAGTAAAATTAAATCAAATTTAATCAATAGCTTATGTATAATAGAATCTATAAATTTAGCATACCTGCTAATTTATAGTAAGTTCGATTAATTATAGGTCTAGCCAACCTTAATTTGCCGAGATATAATCCTTCGCCCAATGGGAAGTAAAAATAATACGCAGGAGTAACCGCATGAAGTTTAAAAAAATCATATTGGCTCTAGCCTGTTTATCATCGCCACTATATGCGGAAAATGATCAACAATTGCTTCAGGAAATTCAACGGTTACAAAAACAAACGCAAATGTTGCAGTCGCAATTAAATAAACTTCAAAAAAGAATGGTGTCTCATCATACCCGTCATGAACAGCATGCAAAGAGAGCAACAAAAAAACCGGTTATCAATACTGCTCCTCATAGCCAGAAGAGTGGGAGAGCCCGAGATCACTATCATTCAAGCCATGTTACGGTGCATGCTCCTGAATTACATCCAGAATCTATCGGCTTTTATCCTACGGCCTTGGTTGCTGAAAATCGCGTGGTAACTTATATTGCCGGAACGCCTGTTGTAAGCTCTCCCTATTTGGGAGACAGACCTGCTTTTGATGGATCTGATTATATTGTTAACATTTCAAGTATTAACCGTGATATTCGTTTAATGCAACAACGCCGTCGTTTATATGATGCCTATAAAAGTATAGGTTATCCCGTTCCACACATGCCTATCATTGCCATCAGTGGAAAGGCAGAGCCTGTTGGGGTGATTAATGCTCCCTTCCGTTCAAATACCAGTGCAGATATTACCCTGGGCTCGAGCGAGTTGGATGTTGCAGCGGCTTTAAACCAAAATGTAGAAGCCTATATGTCCATAGCCTATGACGAGACGCCGCCTGCTGTTGGACCACGAATTAATAATTCGGCCTTCAATTTGAACATGGGCTTTGTCAATATTGGGAATCTGGATAAGACCCCCATATATTTTACTGCCGGGCAGTTATATGTACCCTTTGGACGATATTCCAGCTCAATGGTTAGTTCTCCTTTAACCATGAATTTAGCACGAACCAAAACAAGACCATTTATTTTAGGGTATAAATCCCAGGAAAATACTGGACCATTTGCCGCAACTTATATCTATCGAAGTGACACAACCTTAGGTAAATCAGGGGTTGGCGGGGTTAACTGGGGTTATAACTACGACTTTAGGGGGCTAAGTGGAGAAATAGGAGCAAGTTATATAAGCTCCATTGCTGATGCTGCTGGAATGCAAAGCACAGGTGCTGATATTGGTACAACCTTTGGTGGCTTTGGATCCTTTACCAATGGAAATGAAGCTGTACGTAAGACTCAAGCTGCAGATGTGCACGGTAACGTGAGCTTCGATCGCTTTAACCTCTTTGCGGAATGGGTGGGTGCTGTACAACGCTTTAGACCTCAGGATTTGAGTTTTAATGGCCTGGGAGCCAAGCCACAAGCTGTCCAGACAGAATTAGGCATGACCTTTAGAGCCTTTAATCGACCCTCGTCAATAGGCATAGGATATCAATGGTCAAAAGAAGCTCTGGCTTTAAACATACCACAACATCGTTTCATTGGTGTATTTAACATATCCATTTGGAAAGATACTGTGGAAAGCTTAGAGTACAAACATGATGTCGATTACAATATTTATCAATTTGCAAATGGAGCCGCCCCAGCAGGGTTGGTGAATGCAACCTCTTTTGGTACTGGGCGATCAGCAGATACTGTATCCGCTCAAATCGGGGTTTATTTCTAAGCAATTCATCTCGTCAAAATATAACCCGTAAGAAAGTTATGTCTTGCGGGTTATAAAAGCTAATAATGCCAAAATCACTATTTTTCACACAAGTTGTGCTATCTTTTATCATATGGCCCCTCAAAAGGAACCGGGCATGTGTAAATCCTACTGCATGCGGGAGGCGGTTAATTTGCTCGCTAGACCAGAGTTATTTTTATCCCGATTAATGAATCATCTACTCATCTTAATCGTTCTGACTGTGTTGGGATCTTCGCCTATTTATGCGGCAAAAATAGTAGAACTTAGCATAAAAGGGCCAATCGGTCCCGCTACTGCAGATTATATAGATAGAGGAATAGCTAAGGCTCAAAATGCAGACTTAATTCTGGTTTTATTGGATACCCCCGGTGGTCTTGATGACGCAATGAGGGCCATTATCCAAAAATTTTTAACTTCAAAAGTGCCCATTGTGACTTATGTAAGTCCCAATGGGGCAAGAGCTGCGAGCGCTGGAACTTATTTATTATATGCCAGTACTTTAGCCGCTATGGCGCCCGGAACTCAATTAGGAGCAGCAAGCCCGGTGAATATTGGAAGTGGATTCGAGAATAAGAAATCTACTACTATGGAGAAAAAGATGCGCAGTGATGCTGTAGCTACCATTCGCTCATTGGCCCAGCTACGGGGGCGGGATCCGCTTTTTGCTGAAAAAGCTGTAGTCGATGCGGTTTCCATAACCGCTCCAGAGGCTCTGAAAGCTGGAGTAATTAATTATATTGCAACGGACGAGGCCGATTTATTGGCTCAGCTTAATAAAGTGACCGTCATGCAAAATAATCAAAAAATATCATTAAACACGCTTAATCCATCAATTGCAGTGGTGGCGCCCGATTGGCGCCCCCGTTTTTTATCAGCTATCACCAACCCAACAGTAGCCTACCTTTTAATATTGTTTGGCATATATGGTCTTATTTTCGAGTTTATGAATCCAGGAGTTGTTCTGCCTGGAGTCGTTGGTGCAGTAGCCATGATTATTGCACTCTATGCTCTACAATTATTACCCGTTAATTATGCTGGACTTGGGTTAATTCTTCTAGGAGTAGTCTTTGTTATAGCAGAAGGATTTACACCGAGTTTTGGTGCCTTGGGTTTGGGGGGAACGGTAGCCTTTATTCTTGGTTCCATTTTGTTAATCAATACCACGAACGAGACATATCAAATCGCTTGGTCAGCAATATGGGCAATGGCCGCGGCTAATATTGTAATTTTTGTGTTTCTTTTAGGCGCGGTGATTAAATCCCGACGTCAAACCGTTAAAAATGGACTCATTGTGTTAGTTGGCGCTAAAGGCCGGGCATTAGGGGCGATTAATTTACACGGTCAGGCGGTAATTCGAGGGGAAATATGGAGTGTTCATGCCAAGATGCCAATTGCCGCGGATAAAAATATTAAAGTCATAGCAACATCAGGACTGTTACTCGAAGTAGAAGAAGAGGATTCAGCGGAGTAGTTTATTGGTGTGATGAGGATTCAAGGAGAAAAAGATGGCTGCTTTTTTCGGAGTATTGATTGTTATACTTGGTTTATTGTTGGTGTCCATGTTCCGGGTATTCAGAGAATATGAGCGCGGGGTGGTTTTTATGCTGGGACGGTTTTGGCGCGTTAAAGGCCCCGGTTTAGTCATTATTATTCCAATTATTCAACAGGTGGTTCGCGTTGATTTAAGAACTATAGTGATGGATGTTCCTAGCCAGGACGTAATATCCAGAGACAACGTGTCGGTAAGAGTTAATGCCGTATTGTATTTTCGGGTGGTCGTTCCAGAACACGCGATAATACAAGTAGAAAACTATTATGAAGCGACCAGCCAATTAGCGCAAACAACACTGCGCTCGGTTCTGGGACAGCATGAGCTCGATGAAATGTTATCTGAGCGCGAACGCTTAAATAGCGACGTGCAAAAAATATTAGATGCACAAACGGATAGCTGGGGCATTAAAGTATCCAATGTGGAAATTAAACATGTAGATCTGGATGAAAGTATGATTCGCGCGATTGCAAAGCAAGCTGAAGCCGAGCGGGATAAAAGAGCGAAAATTATTCATGCCGAGGGCGAGCTGCAAGCATCGGAAAAGCTATTACAGGCATCACAAGTTTTAGCACAACAACCCCAGGCCATGCAATTAAGATATCTCCAGACTTTAGCAGCAATTGCCGGGACGAATAATTCAACCATAGTGTTTCCCATGCCTATGGAGTTGGGCGAAATATTAGCGAATATGGCCGCAAAGAAAAAATAAGTGTCAACTGCTTCTAGGATAAAATAACTTAAGTTGGGTACTCAGAGGAGGCCTGCTTTTGTAAAAAATTTAACCTAAACTTTCGTTTGAGCGTAATTTATGATAGAACTCTATTTTTTGCAGAATTAAAGAGGTTTAACCATGTCAATTAAATCAGATCGATGGATAGAAAAAATGGCTCTGGAACATGGGATGATCACTCCATTTCAATCTGGCCAAGTGCGCGAGAACGACGGTGGTCGGATCATTTCTTATGGCGTATCCAGTTATGGTTATGATGTACGTTGCTCCAATGAGTTTAAGATTTTCACTAATATTAACTCTGCCATTGTAGATCCCAAGGCCTTTGATGAGAATAGTTTTGTTGATGTGCATTCAGACGTATGCATTATTCCGCCTAATTCTTTTGCTTTGGCACGAACAGTAGAGTATTTCCGCATCCCTCGAAATGTATTGACTATTTGTCTTGGAAAATCCACCTACGCGCGATGTGGGATAATCGTGAACGTAACCCCTTTAGAGCCAGAGTGGGAAGGACATGTAACCCTTGAATTTTCCAATACAACAACTCTGCCCGCTAAAATTTATGCAAACGAAGGTGTAGCGCAAATGCTTTTTCTTGAAGCCAGTGAGGTTTGTGCCGTTTCCTATCGTGATCGTAATGGTAAGTATCAGGGGCAAACAGGCGTTACCTTACCTAGAACCTGATAAAAAATAACGCCCATTTTCCTTTCTATTGGATGGATGGCGATTCCTAAACTGCCCCTCAATGAGATGATAGGAAATAGTCCGATTTATTCATCTTCTGGCAGAGGGCAGTTCATGCGTGACGCGTCCACACGTTCGCGCAATTCTTTTCCTGGCTTAAAGTGAGGACTGTGTTTGGCTTCAGTCACTACTTTTTCACCTGTTTTAGGATTATGAGCATTTCGTGGTGGTCGGTAATGGAGTGAAAAGCTACCAAAACCACGAATTTCTATTCTTTGTCCATTAATGAGTGCTTCGCTCATTAACTCTAATATTCTATTAATTCCATCAGCCACTTGTTTTTCAGTAAGATGCGTCATTCGAGCAGCGATGTGTTCAATGAGTTCCGATTTAATCATACCCACCTCGTTTTGTCGCGTGTCTGTCATAGTCTGTCACCAAGACACATCAGGTGCTGACAATTTATCCTTTGTTTTATAAGTATAGACTGGGTAAAAAATTATTCAATCTTTTCAAGCCAGTTAGTACAAATTTGTTTTTCGCCTGTGAATATAAGCCTCGACCACGCCCCAACTCATCTCTATTTTAGTGTGATTTGTAACTAAAAAATTATTGGAGATTAGGGTTTTACTGGTTGTAATTACGGTATTCAGTTGGGGTAGATCATTGATCCGTGCACAAAGACTCTCCCACACGGTACCCAATAGAGTCGTTGAATTGATAAAAACTAGCGTTGCCTCATTGAGATTAACTTCTAAAAAACTTCCCAGGATAAACTCAATTTTCTTTGCTTTTTCCGCGTAGTTTGGATCCATTGCCAACTGTTCGGCTTGACTGCACGCCCCCAAATGTAATTCTGGTAGTAACTCTACTCCAACACTTTTACGGACTGGATATACCATGGCACAGGCAAGAACTGCTTTGCCAATACCACTACCCAGATCATAAAAAATTGTTTTGTGATCCGGTTTTACCAACGATAAAAGAGCGATAAAGGGTAAAAATTTTATTTCTCCGTACGTGTATTCAATTGCATTTTGTTTTTGTCGTGCTTGGTTGGAAAGCATGAATCCATCGATCGGTTGATATAATTGCTGAAAAATTTGCTGATGCTCCTGTAAATTCAGCATTTTCTGCCATTGCCTGATTCGCCGCAGTTTTCTCTTTTTCCGTAACAAGAAAAGAAGCAACACCATGACAATAAATAAATAAACGAGACCAACTGTTGAGTCCATCAAAGTAAAGACTTTATCCACCATGCTGCAAGCTGTCGTCGTTTAATATCTTGGTTTTTTCTTCAAGAGTTAGATTGGGCCAGGCCTGAAGTAATACTTTGCCGGCATGGCGTTCATTTACGGCCTTATGGTGCATTTCCCAAGGAAGTTCCCCATTTAAATACAACACAATAACAAAGGCAGTAAGTACGGTAGTAAATACCGCAAAGAGACTAAATCGCATTTGAAACAAGCGGAGCAATTTATTACTTTTGTTCACTGCATCATTTGCAACACGCTCTACGTGATCACAACTTTCATTGGCAATGCGATGGAATTGATGCGCGTCATATTTAGCTAATTGGGTTGCAATTACCTGAGTTGCCTTTGAGCAGTGTTGTTCGATTTTAGTAATGCATTGAGCGGTAAGTAATTCCAGTTGTTCTTGTTGCTCTTGAAAATTTTCAGTGAATTGATTGCAGCTGTTTTCCATGATTTGGAGTTGGAGCTCCCCTTGAGATAGTGCCTTTTCTGCAATCACTCTAAAACGGGTAGTGCCTGCTTGTGATAATAGCTCGTGTACGGAGGCCAATTCATTTTGTAGTCTTTGTGAATGCTGGGTTAATCGGGCAGCTTGTTGCTCCATTTCCTCGCGCCACTCAATCATTTTAGTTTCTGCCAGTTCAAAATAGGCAATAAATTCACCGGTGTGTCTTAATAACTCTTTGACACGAATTAAATCACCTTCCTGAGAATGTTCCATGCGTTCTCCTTACTTTTTAGAGCTCTGAGCTGTGAGGATGCTCTATGCAAAAGCTCCTTAATCCTAAACTACGCTTTTTAACCCTTTTATGGTCTTCAAAATCCCTATATAACTATAGCTTTATTTTGAGAAAACTATAGTTATATTTTTAAATCGCGGCTATTTATTTGCAGATTTAAAAATGGGCTTTTTATCTGGTATTAAAAAAAAGTTCAAGCGTGAAAATTTAGGGTCTAATTGGAAAAAACAGTCGTGTGACATCAGGGTGCCAAATTATAGACAGTTTGTTAATATTTCCTTAATCTTGATTCATTAGAATAGAAGTATACCTTCAAGGTAGGAGAGCACAATGACACGCACTGGGGGACATACTGGTTTTTTTACTAGGACTCCTGCGAATCAAAGCAGTACGCAGACAGCAACCGAACTCAGTTTTATTAATGTCGGTGGAGAGCAATTTCATGCTTTAGCCGTGGCATTAATTGATAGTATCAGAAATGCATCGCGTGTGAATGAAACGACTTTGAAGATATTACTGGATCGTTTTTTTGACTATTATCCCAAGTTTAAAGCTCAACTACCGTATCTGACTCCAGCCGAACGAATGGGAATGCTGATCAATGGGCCGCGTAAATCTGAAAAGGTCGAATGCATGGCCTTTGTGTTGCGTCAGCTTGTTATTGATGAAATTTATGCCCATCCTTTAGATTATCGCGAAGTCTTCGACGGTTTGGATGTCACTACTTCAAAAGGTTTTTTACGCGAGTCAACTACAGTACTTCCTCCTTCAGTGCTAGGTGCTCTGGCCCGAACGTTGGGGATAACCATTACTTTATCTATTACTGAACATGGAAAAGAAATAAGAAAGCGGGACGTTTTTACAGACAGTACCGTTCATAACCCAAAACTGGAATTAGTACTTCAGGTCCAGGGAGAACATTATTTTCCCGGAGTAGCGAATAAAGCAGACTTTGCTTATGTCGGTCAATTGGCTATAAGCCCACCTGAACCTGTTGTGGATAGTCATGAGAATACGGGAACCATAGCTCCGATAGTTGCTTTAATAGAGGCCGATAATAAACGTTTATTACAATCCTTTTTGCAATGGCGAGAGAATTTTCTGACGATGATAAAAGGCAATGAATTAACCACTTCAAGTTTGATGGATTTTTATATTAAATTTTTACCCACTGTAAGGGGCATTATAGCTGATACTACTGCATTTTTTTCCAAATTAACGCAAGCGGCTGAAACTCCGGTGACCCTCGAATCATTTAATGGACCGAACAAACAGATTAATGAATTATTGGCCAGTTCTTTGGCTGGCTGGATTAGTACAAATAAAATTGAGGTAGATCAACTATTTGAGCGTATAGAGGCTGAGTCCAGTCAGTCAGCAAGTCCTGCTGCGTAAAGTGATAGAGGCTCTACCCACTTAAGAGTGGGTAGGCAACAGAACTATTTAGAGAAAACCTTGAACCTTCATCCACTCATCATTAGCAAATTTAGACATGTAATTGCGAATAGAGTCGGGCAAAATCACCAGGCATTTTTTTCCTTTACCTAAAGATTTGGCTGCTTGTAAAGCCCCCCACATTGCCGCACCACTGGAGCCTCCTACTAATAATCCTTCGTCACGAATTAACTGTCTTGCTGTACGAAATGAATCAGCATCATTGGTTTTAATATAGGTATCAATTAAGTCATTATTCAGTACATCAGGGAAGAAATCATAGCCTATGCCTTCTACCTGATAGGGTTTGATTTCCGTACCTCCGCCAAGAATTGAACCTTCAGGATCTACTCCTATAATCTTAATTGCCGGATTATATTCTTTAAGGCGTTTTGCTATACCGCTAATTGTTCCGCCAGTTCCTACACCGGCGACGACCATGTGTAAATCCTTACCAAAATCATCAATGATCTCTTGAGCTGTTCCACGATAATGGGCGTTAGGATTATTAGGGTTCGCGTATTGATCCAGAATATAGGAATTGGGTATTTCTGCCTGTAATTTTTTAGCTAAAGAAATATGACTGTCTGGATCATGGGAGGCTGCCTCGGTTCGGGTTCTATAGATTTTTGCACCCAGACGTTCAAGCACACATTGTTTTTCCTGACTCATTTTTTCCGGCATGGTAATAATCACTTTATAGCCTAACACAGCACCGGCCAGAGCAATGCCTATTCCTGTGTTGCCGGAAGTAGGTTCAATGAGGGTATAACCAGGTTTGATTTTTCCATCGCGTTCCGCGTTAATTACCATTTCATAGCCAATACGGTCTTTTACCGAGCCCCCTGGGTTGAAAAATTCACATTTGACGTAGAGTTCACAATCCAGGTCACGGCCCAGACGATTAATTTTGACGACAGGAGTATGTCCTATGGTGGCCAGAATATTGGGGTAAATCATGGTAGTCCTTTATGATGGTGGAATGCCTGATTATAAGCATATAGCTTGAAAAAGCAAAACCTGACCCAATTAAAAAGCGGGTGGGTATGGGGGCGTTTTGCCTTCTTTGAAAGTCAGACGTGCCGCGATATATTCGCGGCATCCGAAGGGTTAATTACTCTGAAATAACACTGATAACAGAGGTTCAATTAGTTGTTTTATGATTATGAGCCACCCAGCTCCAGAACTCTCATATCGAAGAAAACGGTACTTGTATTGTTACCTTTTATAGGGATGGTTGTTTGAGGGTGCACCTGCGTGTTGGAGCCTGGCGCAAAAATCAGTGAGCAGGATTCGTGGGCTTTTAATACCTCACAGATGGATACCTGGTTTACATCATTAAATTCACTAGGCAAGATTGCCTGTACATTTATGGCATCAACATTAGACGTATTCTCAATGATCACAAATCCCTGATTGGGAGGCATAAGAGTTAGCGTGACAACACAGTTTGCCAGGGTGTTGCGACACTTTGCCAACGTTGATTTTGAGTTTGTTGATACTGCCGTTATTGATAAAGTCGCTTGTCCCGAGGAACTAACAGGAACAGCGGCTTCTGCTATCCCAAAGGCGAGAGAAATTGCGGTGAACAGGGCGGCACTTTTTGAGCAGATTTTTTTCATCATTCCATCCTTAGTTGTGTTTTTAAAGTTTTTTTATCCGGTACTCATCAAGCCAATCCTACATTTAGCCCCAACGTAACACAACGACTCTATCCGATTATTTGAATAAAAGGGGGGAGGGCATTATTGCTTATGATTTAAGATTAACTTATATTCTTATTTTACATAACAGTATTACAGGATGTGCACTATGTCATGTTATTTGTTCTTTAAACGAAGCCGTTGGGTTATTTTATCCTCCCTGCTTTGGCTTGCTGCCTGCGGGGGTGATAATGCGCCAAAAGTGGATGATCCGGGGCCTGCGCCCGCGGCGAATGCGCAAAACCAAGCAAATGTGGGGCAGGTTAATAATGGTATGAACGCGGCGGTACAGCCTCAGGCTACCCTGGAAGTGTCCACCTGCGGACAGACAACATCGTTGATGCTTCCACATTAAAAACTGGAGTAGGCTTCTGAGTTTAATGCCTATAAAAATTAAGTAACTGGACTATTTATAAAGGAATGTAATGAGAACTAATGTTTTTTTCTCTTTGTTGCTTCTATTATCCACCGCTGTTTCTGCTCAAAATCAGTCTCTTGCTATCAAAGATAAAATGAAGAGTGAGCAAGAGATGGAGCAATTAATTCAACAATACTTACAACCCAAAGCTATTGTTAATTCGTTTTATGATGATTTTAAATTTTCATCAAGTCAGGGCGCCTTTTTTAATCAATATTCGGGCCATACTAATTTTATCTCGGTTGGTGGCGACAATTTTAAAACGCGTAATTTCTATTGGGGGCTGAATTTTTACAATATAACTACCAATACGAACGCCCTCTCCCGGATGACGAGCGTGCTTAACCAAACCACTCAGTCACTTCAGGACAACGGAGTGTATGTGCATGTGATGAAACAAGTATTTTTCCCTGTTTTTATCGATGTATTTGCCAGCTTTGGTCGTGATAATTATCACCTGATTAATACCCTTAATGGCGATACGGCTAATCCTTTAAGCGGTTTTGCGAATTATAACGGTAATGACAGCACCATAGGTGCGCGTACTTTCTTTGGCCAAAGTTACAAGGCATTCTATTTGCAAGGTGATTTAACTTATTTTTATAGTAATTTTCGCCAGCAAAATTATACTGTTATTTACTCCAATCAAAATGTTTTTGTGCCTTCCCTGAAAACAAGAATAGGGACGACAATGGAATACGCGCGCTTGTATTATCAAGTAAATGACCGTGTTTCTCCCTTTATAAGCGGCGGGTTCATTCAGATAGTTAGTCGAGATTTCAGCAGACCCATATCAGCGGCTAATATTGGGGCTCTTTCTGCCACTCCGGAGATCCTTTTGGGTCGATATGGCTATGGTTATGGTATCGGGATAGATTATCACTATAAGCAATTGCGTATTACTCCTTCTTACGCACATTCGGTGCGTGGAAGTACTTACGCTGATAATTTCGTAGGGATTAATTTTCAGCTTAGTGGCATGGTCTAAGGAAGAGTAAGTTTTTAGCCTACAAAAATATTTATGGTTATTTGATGCCTTTTAATTTATATTAATTAATGAGTTAAAATGTTTTCAAGAAATACCCGAGCTATTTATATTAACTTATGCAGGAAGCTAATTATGAAAAATTTTAAGTCTTTTAAATGGGGTTATGGGATCGTTGTGTCTTTGGTTTTGGGATTATCTGGCTGCTATATGGATGGGCGGAATCCTCAGAACGTGGATTATTCAGCACATCAAACGATGAAACAAAATACAGGCGCTACTACCGGTAAGGCAAAAACAGCTACTAAGAGTTATGCGTCTAAAGATCCGGTTCAAAAGTCCACACCAGGTCCTAAACAAACAGCTGCTCCTCAACTGCCAGTAATTCAATAATCTTATTATCCTTCACTTTATTCCCTCTTATCGATAACATAAGAGGGGATGCATTAATTGCTCTTAGTAAGAAATAGCGGGGATGCGGTTGTTTTCTGGTTCTAACTTCTTCTATATAGGTTTAAATTACATTATACTCAAAAGTTTATATGTCTGTTTTAGATGTATCAGTTGTGCCATGGGAAAATGGAGTTCGCTTTATTTATGAATATGAAAACAGTTGTCATTATCATTCCAACTTATAATGAGTCCCTTGTAATTGAAGAAACGATTCATCAGGTTTTTAAAGCCACTTCTTCTTCTGCAATGAGTTTTCATGTTTTAGTCTTTGATAGCTGCTCTACGGACAATACTCAAGACCTAGTGTCTCAGCTTCAGAAGCAATATCCCCAGTTACATTTAATAACCGAACCGAAAAAAACAGGTTTAGGTTCTGCCTATTTACAAGCGATGCGTTATGCATTAACTCATTTAGGGGCCGACATTGTTGTCGAGTTTGATGCCGATTTATCGCATCAGCCGCATTATCTCTTGCCCATGATTGAAAAAATGCATGATCACGATGTCGTTGTAGGCAGTCGCTACATCAATGGGGGATCTATTCCTCGCAATTGGGGTTGGCATCGTAAGTTTTTGTCTAAACTGGGTAACATAGTGGCGCGCATCGCTCTAACGCCCAAGTATAAAGATTTTACTAGCGGCTTTAGGGCAACTCATTATCTTGCCTTGAATAAAGCGTTACCGGAACGATTCATTTCTAATAATTATGCTTATAAATTAGAATTACTATGGGCCTTACACAAAACTAAAGCAAAAATTGCTGAGTATCCGATTGAGTTCGTGGATAGAGAAAAAGGACAAAGCAAACTCCCGGCAAATAGTATCTTTGATTCTCTGCGCGTTTTGGCCACTTTGCGTTTTCACGAACTGAAACCTTATATGAGCATGTGTGCAGTGGGTCTGATAGGCTTAGTCATTCAGTGTCTGGTCTATAATGCGTTGCGCTTAAATTTTGCTCCTTTTTTTGCTGCGCAATTGGCTGTTATAGCTGCTGTAGTGAATAATTTCATCTTAAACAATCAATTTACATTTAAAAAAAGAAGCCTAAGCCAACGGTTTAAGTCCTTTGCTTTTTTTGTAGGATACTCCGTATTGATGGTAGGCTTTCAAGGCAACTGGGTTAAACTTGGGACTCATTACTTTGGTACGGGGTATGTAAAAGAAAATCTAATCATGGTTTCAGGCGTTATCCTGGGCTCGGTATTAAATTATTTTTTTTATTCGCGTCTTGTTTGGCGAGAAAAAAGACAGCCGGCCGTTTTACAGTAATTTATTCTTTCATTTGCACTACCTGATAATAAAACGGAATATTTCTTACTCCTTGGCCTTGACCTTTTGACCATACCTTCTTCAATTTTGATTGTTCAATGGTTTGTCTTTTGATTTCCGGAAGATCAAAGCGCCATAGCTCTTTTGAAATTAAAATCAGCGGTCTTCCCGCAAGTTCCATATCTTTTGACCAATAGCGATACATTAAACTGTCTAAACCAAAAAGGTGAGAACCGGCAATGGGATAACTTTTTAGTATACTGCCTTTCTCCAGGAACTTAGTCTGATAAAAAGAAAGTTCGCTGCCTATAGGGAAGTTATCTAAAGGTATGAAAACGGGGGTTTTCTTGGTTTTCGCTTCAACTTGTTGGGCTATATGATGAAATTTTTTAATTAAAGGCTCCCAAGCGACAACTTTTATAAATAATTTTTCCTGCACCAATTCAGAAGTATTAAAAGTGGCTATTAGCAATGCACTGCTATACCCTGTCAATAAAGAGAGGGCGGTACCTAACCAAAGAGCATGATTTTTAGGACTGTTTGCTATAAGCAGAGTAAGCCAGGGTATAAGGGCTAAGAACAGGGGACCTATCCAATTTAAATTGACTTCATGATTCAGGCTAAACAAGGCAAAAAATCCCAACGGCACCAGGATAAAAATGCGCAGGAAACGCTTCGTATTGACTGTATCGCTAATAACCGGCAGAGTATTTTTTTTCAAAAGCTCCCACAAGCCCAAAACACCTAACGGAGTAATAAAAATAAAGATTAAAGCAAGAAGATAATGTAAATCTATAGAAGAGGTTGAGGCGAAGCGACGTGTGCTTTGAAATAAAAAAGAAGCCCATTGGTGGGTTGCATTCCAATAAATAACCGGAGTAAATAACAGGGCGGCAATAAGAACAGATGCATAGGGCTCTTTGCGTCTGAACCATTGGCGCGCAGTAGGTACCGTAGTTACATAATAAAGGCTTGCCAGTCCCAGTAATACGATTGTATATTTTGACAGCATACCTAAACCAAGCCAGACTCCAGCAAGATACCAATAGTTTGCTTCATTTAAAATCAGGGCGCGATAAAGACAATAAAGCGATGCCGACCAGCAAACAAGAAGGGGGAGATCGGGGGTAATGACCAGCGACTGAAGGAAAAAAAAGGGCAATATTGCTAGCAACATTACTGCGTATAATGCCGCGTCAGGGTTAATTAACCGCGTTAATTTATAACTAAAAAGGGCGGTTAGCAGCCAGCAGATGATGCTTGTCAGGCGCACACTTAATTCATTGGTACCAAAAATTGAAGTAGAGAATTTAATGAGCAGAGCGACCATCGGGGGATGATCCAGATAACTAAAATCCAGATGTTGGGCATAATTCCAATAGTATGCTTCTTCAACCAGTAAATCAGCTGATGCCATACATACTAAATGGATTAATAAGGAAATACCAACAATAAGCAAAAGATACAGTAGGGTCTGGGGGGCTTTTTGCATGCTGCCCGAATATGATTTAGATAGCTTAGTCATTTGATTTTTTTATTAAAAAAGTGCAATTTCTCATATTATCTTCTTGAACGATGATTATGGTGCAAAATGTAATTGGGTTAGTATTTAATCGAAACCTGCCCAGCGAAAAACAAGAGCCTTCCTTTTACTAACGCTTATGTATCTAACGAAGCAGGGAATTCCGAAGTAGATTAATGCAGGCGATTATAGTATGAAATCAACTCAATGAGAAAGACCTTCTTTCTCTGGTGAGAAATTGGAGAATAAAAGGCTGGGTTGCTCTAGATGGCGTATTTCTTCTCATGCCTACGTGCAATAAAATATTTTCTATTGTTTTAGTTGTACCACCTTGTAGTAGTAGGGAGTACTGATTATTCCCTGGCCCTGGCTTACCGAGTCCACTTTTTTTGCTTCTGAGAGCTCAATAATTTGTTGTTTAAGTGCAGCAGTGTTAAAAGATTGGAGATCTGTAGTGATCAGAATCAAGGGTTTATTTAAAAAATCTTCTTTTTTTGACCAGTAACGATACATTAAACTCTCTCCCCCTAAAATATGGGCTCCTGCTATGGGATAAACATTGGTTATATTGCCTTGGGTCAGAAACTTGGCCTGATAAAAGGACAGCTCACTACCTATGCGGTAATTATCCAGCGGAACAAAGGTTGGTATGGCCTTTGTTTTTGCTTCCACGCTTTTGGCAATCTCATGAAATTGCTCTGTTAGGGTATCCCAGGCAATGACGTCTTTGAGGAGCTTCTCTTGGATTACTTCTGATTTGTTGGCATAGCCAATTAATAGAATCGCACCATAACATATTACTAAAAAAACCGAGGATTTTAACCAGAGAGGGCGTTTTTTCTGGTCGTTAGCGATAAGTGCTGCCAACCAGGGAAGAAGAGCTAAAAATATGGGGCCTATCCAATTAAATTTTATAGAATGATTTAAACTAAATAAAGCAAAAAATCCCAAGGGAATTAAAGTATAAATACGCATGAAATGTTTCGCCTGGGCATTAATCTCCGGTAACTCCAAAGTACCTTTTTTCACCAGTTTCCAAAATCCATAGATGCCAATTGGCATTAAAAAAAGAAGGGACAATCCAATCAATTGAGGTAAATGGAAAGACGAAATGGAAGCAAAGCGGCGGCTGCTTTGAAATACAAAGGAAACCCAGTGGTGAGTTGCATTCCAATAAATAACCGGGGTAAAAATAAAGGCCGCAATAAGAGCACAAAGGTAGGGTTCTTTACGCCTGAACCATAGGCGAGCAGTAGGGATGATGAGCATATAAAAAAGAGTCGCTATTCCTAACAGGGAAATGGTGTATTTTGAAAGCATGCCTAATCCAAGCCAGATTCCTGCGGCGTACCAGAAATTCGATTCATTTAGAGTCAGGGCGCGATAAAGGCAGTAAAGCGATGCGGACCAGCAGGCAATAAGGGGAACGTCAGGAGTAATGACCACAGAATGGAGAACAAAAAAGGGTAATATGGCCAATAACATAAGAGCGTATGGCCCTGAGCCTTTATTGATTAATTGAGTTTGTTTATAACTAAAAAAAGCCATCAGCATCCAACAGACCAGGCTTATCATGCGTACGCCGAATTCATGAGTACCCAAGACTGATGTAGATAATTTAATAAGTAGAGCCACCATAGGTGGGTGATCCAAATAACTAAAATCAAGGTGTTGGGCATAGTTCCAGTAATAAGCCTCTTCCGCCAGCAATACAGTGGACGTGATGCATACTATATGAATTAATAAGGAAAGGCCTATAATTAGAAAAACATATTGGGTGGCCTGACGGTCTTTCTGAATACTCTGCGCGTGGGTTTTAAAAGGATTAATTAGCCGATTTTTTATTAGCGAGAAATTACTATTTTGCATCTTATCTTCCTGATTCCGGGTATTATTTTTATCGTTTCCATTGTTAGTAAAAACCGGCTCGCGCGCACTTGAGCTGGTCAAAAGCGCAAATGCGATTACCCGAGGTAATCGCATTTGCATTGAGCGGTTGTCTTCTTTCTGGTAAATGGGGTCAATTTATTTTGGTGCAGTCATTTCTTCAGGCTTCACAAATTCTGCAAATTGCTCAGCGGTTAAGAAACCAAGTTTGACAGCAGCTTCTTGCAAAGAAGAGTTGTCATGATGAGCTGTTTTAGCGATTTTTGCTGCTTTATCGTAGCCTATATGCTGATTAAGGGCCGTAACCAGCATTAACGAGTGATGTAAGTAGTAATCAATCACCGCATGATTGGCCTCTATACCTTCGGCACAAAATTCCTGGAATGAACGACAAGTATCCGTGAGTAAATTCAGGGAGTGAAGCACATTAAAGATAATAACGGGCTTGAATACGTTTAATTCGAAATTACCTTGGCTATCAGCTATACCTACCGTAGCATCATTGCCTAAAACCTGGGCACAAACCATGGTCATCGCTTCACACTGGGTTGGGTTCACCTTGCCAGGCATAATCGAAGAGCCAGGTTCATTTTCGGGAATGTGCAATTCGCCTATGCCACAACGAGGGCCGGAAGCTAACCAGCGGATGTCATTTGCTATTTTCATCAGCGCACAAGCGAGGGTTTTCATGGCGCTGTGAGCAAAAACAAGCGGTTCATGGGACGCTAATGCAGCAAATTTATTGGGTGCTGTAACAAAAGGCAGTTTGGTAATTTTAGCAATGTGTTCTGCTACTTTACTGGCAAATTGGGGGTGAGTATTTAATCCGGTTCCTACCGCAGTTCCTCCTGCCGCTAACTCATATAATTCCGGCAATACTTCTTCAAGTCTGTGGATGCACGCATCTAATTGAGCGACATACCCTGAAAATTCCTGGCCTAGGGTAATAGGGACAGCATCTTGTAAATGAGTTCGGCCAATTTTTACGATGTCTTTAAAAGCAGCCATTTTTGTTGCAAAAGCATCGCGTAAATTGCGTACCGCAGGGATTAGTTTTTCATGAAAAGCCATGGCTGCTGCAATATGCATGGCGGTTGGAAAAGTATCATTTGATGATTGGGACATGTTGACATGATCATTGGGATGAATAGGGGATTTACTGCCCATTGTTCCACCCGCGAGTTCAATTGCTCGATTTGAGATGACTTCGTTGGCATTCATGTTTGATTGAGTACCGCTTCCTGTTTGCCAGACATGCAGGGGAAAATGATTGTCTAACATGCCTTTACTGACTTCTTCTGCTGCTTTGACAATTAAGTCTGCTTTGTCTTTCGATAATTTTCCCAGATCCAAATTGGTCAGTGCCGCTGCTTTCTTTAAAATTCCAAAAGCATGGGTCACTTCACGCGGCATGATGTCCTTGCCTATGTTAAAGTGGTGCAAAGAGCGTTCAGTTTGTGCTCCCCAATATTTATCAGCAGGGACTTCGATTTCACCCATGCTATCTGATTCGACGCGTGTTTTGGCCATAAGTATTCCGTTCCAATAGTAAAATTGAAAATTCTAGCATAGCCGACGAAAATAAGTAATTTTTGTGATACTGTGCGCAATAATATATCTACCGTCTCATTCTAAAATTATGGTGAATAAAAAGTGAGAGAAATACGTATTTATCAGCCTGGCGAATATCATAGGGGTCAATTATTAGAGTTATCTCCCGAAGCCGGGCAGCATGTCGCTGTGGTTCTGCGAATGCAACCGGGTGAGAAACTGACTTTGTTTTGTGGTGATAACCGAGAATTTGCGGCGTCTATAGAGACGGTTAAAAAAAAGCACGTTATGGTTCGCATCGATTCAGTAAAGGAACAAAGCAGGGAGTCACCGCTGACTATTCACTTGGCTCAAGCGGTTTCTAAAGGAGAACGCATGGAGCTGGTCATGCAAAAATCAGTTGAGCTGGGTGTATCCAGTATTACTCCATTAATTACTGAGCGTTGTGCCGTAAAATTAGATAAAGAACGGATGACAAAAAAACTGCATCAGTGGCAAGGCATTGTTGTTGCTGCCTGTGAGCAGTCTGGTCGTAATCAGGTTCCGGTTGTTCATCCACCTGTAAGTCTGGAGCATTATGTAAAAGCCACTCAAGCCCAATTAAAATTTATCCTACATCCTGCTTGCAATGCTAGCTGGCGTAATTATTCTGTTGGACAGTCGGATATTGCTTTGGTGATTGGCCCTGAGGGTGGTTTAACGGATGACGAAATTAATTTGGCTTGCCGCCATGAATTTTTACCTTTATCTTTGGGACCAAGAATATTACGCACAGAAACTGCAGCAATTACTGCGTTAAGTGTATTGCAAGCTGTGGGTGGTGATCTATAATAGAATTTTGGAGTGGTAAATAACTGGGGTTTAGACATGAGTGAACATATTAAAACGGTAACCGATGCGAGTTTTGACCAGGACGTTATAAATGCCAACAAACCGGTATTGGTTGATTTTTGGGCTGAGTGGTGTGGTCCTTGCAGGGCTTTGACGCCAATTCTGGAAGAAGTAGCTGCCACACATGGCAAAGATGTAACTTTTGCTAAGATAAATATAGATGAAAATCCTCAGGCTCCAGCAAAATTTGGGGTAATGAGTATTCCTACTTTAATTTTGTTTAAAAATGGTGAAGTTGAAGCAGTTAAAATGGGTTTATTATCTAAATCACAATTAAGTGCTTTTGTAGAAAGTCATGTATAACAAATCATTGCCTCATGGTTAGAACATAGGGCACTGCCATTGATTTAAGAAACGTCATCCTGAACGCAGTGAAGGATCTCCAAGGAGAGCTCTTCCCCTGTTCGTGGTGGCGTTTTTTGAACAGATTGAAAAGTGACTGATAAATATATTAACCTATTGATATTTATAAAAAATAATATTTGGCTTGTAAGTTTTAGAATTACTTTCTATTTTTTACTACAAAAATGTTGGATCTTGTTGTAAAGCTGTGATAGCCTGTTTGCAATATGAAACGTATTTTAATGCAAGTATGCTTCATAGGCAGCAGAATCCTTAGCTGCTATTCCCTAACAAAAATTTTCTCGGATATTCAATTCGTTTAAACAATAAATCAAGTGAGAAGTATGAATCTTAGTGAACTTAAGCAATTACCTATTGCCGATCTCGTTAACATCGCACAAGAAATGGGGGTGGAAAATACCTCTCGTATGCGCAAGCAAGACATTATTTTCGCCATTCTGAAAGCTCATGCCTTAAAGGGTGAAGACATCCATGGCGATGGCGTTTTAGAAGTTTTGACTGATGGCTTCGGTTTCTTGCGTTCTGCTGACGGTTCTTATTTGGCCGGTCCTGATGACATTTATGTCTCACCTAGCCAAATCAGACGTTTTGGTCTTCGTTCTGGTGACACCATCTCTGGTAAAATTCGTCCTCCAAAGGACAGTGAGCGTTATTTTGCGTTGTTGAAAGTAGATCAAATCAACTACGATACGCCAGACAGTGCTAAGCGTAAGATTTTATTCGAAAACTTAACTCCATTGTTTGCTTCTGAACGTTTGGTTATGGAACAAGGTAATGGCAGTACTGAAGATCTGACCGCCAGAGTTGTTGATTTGTGTGCTCCTTTTGGTCGTGGTCAACGTGGCTTGATTGTTTCCCCACCTAAAGCGGGTAAAACATTAATGCTGCAAAACATTGCCCGTTCTATAGAGAAAAATTATCCGGAATGTTATCTCATTGTTTTATTGATTGATGAGCGTCCCGAGGAAGTCACTGAAATGCAACGCTCTGTTAAAGGCGAAGTGGTTGCCAGTACTTTCGATGAGCCTGCTAATCGTCACGTTCAAGTGGCTGAAATGGTCATTGAAAAAGCAAAACGCTTGGTTGAGCATAAACGAGATGTCGTTATTTTGCTTGACTCCATCACTCGTTTGGCACGGGCTTATAACACAGTGGTTCCTTCATCAGGGAAAGTACTTACTGGTGGGGTTGATGCAAACGCATTACAAAGACCAAAACGTTTATATGGTGCCGCGCGAAATATCGAAGAGGGAGGTAGCTTGACCATTATCGCTACCGCTTTGGTGGATACTGGTTCTAAAATGGATGAAGTAATTTACGAAGAGTTCAAGGGAACTGGTAACATGGAAATTCACTTGAGCCGTAATATTGCTGAGCGTCGTGTTTTCCCTGCGATTAATATTAATCGTTCAGGTACTCGTCGCGAAGATCTCCTGTTAAGCCCAGAAGATTTACAACGTACCTGGATATTGCGCAAAATTCTGCAGTCTATGGATGAATGTGATGCAATTGAGTTCTTGCTTGAGCGCATGAAGAATCATAAGACTAACGCTGAATTTTTTGATGCAATGAAACGCCAAGAGTAAGAAGTTGATGGCTTATAAGCCTAGTTTTGTGGTTTATCTAATGTAGCCCGTATTAGCGAATGCGTAATACGGGCTACATGCGTCAAGATGGGATTAGCGCTTTGAATCCCAATAATTTTTGAGATACATCATCAATGAAATACTCTGATCTTAGAGACTTTATCGCTCAACTCGAATTACGTGGATTATTAAAACGTATTGATTACCCCGTATCTCCCTATCTTGAAATGACTGCAGTAAGTGATCGTGTTTTACGCGCTGGTGGACCTGCTCTTCTTTTTACTAATACCCCAAACTATGACATGCCTGTTCTTACTAATTTATTTGGTACCGTTGAACGGGTGGCCATGGGCATGGGTGAAGAAACCATCACTGCATTGCGAGAGGTTGGTAAATTATTAGCTGCTTTAAAAGAGCCAGATCCCCCCAAAGGATTTAAAGATGCTTTTAGCAAACTGCCCCTGTTGAAGCAAGCGCTGAATATGGCGCCAAAGTATATTAATGGCGCAGAGTGTCAAACCCACGTTTGGGAACATGATGAAGTAGATTTAACTCGTTTGCCTATTCAAACGTGTTGGCCTGGTGATGTCGCCCCCTTGATTACCTGGGGCTTGGTGACTACTAAAGGGCCACAGCAAACCCGGGAGAATATGGGGATTTATCGCCAGCAATTATTGAGTAAGAATAAATTAATTATGCGTTGGTTATCCCATCGAGGCGGTGCTTTGGATTATCAGGCTTGGCAACAGGCTTATCCAGGCGAACGGTTCCCCGTAGCGGTAACTTTGGGAGCGGATCCGGCCACCATATTGGCAGCAGTAACCCCAGTTCCTGATACTTTATCCGAATATGCATTCGCGGGCTTATTACGTGGCCAACGTACCCGATTGACTCGTTGTATCGGCAGCGAATTGCACGTGCCAGCCAGTGCAGAAATTATTTTAGAGGGTTATCTTGAACCGGGTGTGGAAGCGCCAGAAGGACCTTATGGAGATCACACCGGTTATTATAACGAAATCCAATCATTCCCTGTTTTTACGGTCGAGCGTGTAACGCATAGAGAGAAACCAATTTATCATAGTACTTATACCGGAAGGCCTCCTGATGAGCCTGCTATTTTAGGCGTGGCCTTGAATGAAGTGTTTATCCCTTTATTGCAAAAACAATTTCCGGAGATTGTGGATTTTTATTTACCCCCAGAAGGATGTTCTTATCGTTTGGCCATCGTAACGATGAAAAAACAATACCCGGGGCATGCCAAACGGATCATGATGGCCGTATGGTCGTTTCTGCGTCAGTTTATGTATACCAAATTTGTTATTGTCTGCGATGATGATGTCGACGCGCGGAATTGGCAAGACGTTGTCTGGGCAATGACTACACGTATGGATCCTGCGCGGGATACAGTAATGATAGAAAATACACCTATAGACTACCTTGATTTTGCATCACCTGTATCCGGTTTGGGCTCAAAAATGGGAATGGATGCGACCAGTAAATGGCCTGGAGAAACACAAAGAGAATGGGGCAGGCCAATTATCATGGATAAAGAAATATTAGATAAAGTGAATGGGTATTGGCCTTCTTTAGGGTTAGACGAATGAGCGAAAAAATGATTCAGGCTCAAGTAGAGGCCATTTCACCACTGACTGATAGTATCGTGCAATTGATTTTGACTCCTGATGAATTCGTTGATTATCAGGCGGGACAATATCTGCAAATTTTATTTGATGATGAAGCCTTTAGCTATTCCATTGCGAATGCACCCTTAGGGTCGCATAAATATGAATTGCATATCAGACACAGTCTGGATAACCCTTATAATCAACGTTTATTTGCTCATATTAAAAAACAAGGCTCTGTGGCCATACGCCTACCCTTTGGTGAGTGCAGCATTAATCATTTAGCGGAGCAAAGACCGATTATGTTTATTGCCGGAGGAACAGGATTTGCTCCGGTTAAAGCGATGATAGAACAGCTATTGGCTAATTCAGATCAGAGACCTTTTGAGTTATATTGGGGAGCCCGATCGCAAAGTGATCTGTATATGGATGAAAAAGTAACCAGTTGGGAAGCCCATGTCAGCCGTTTTAACTATTTCTCTCTTCTTGCTGACGTAAGTAAAGAAACTCTGGCCTCTCAAGTTTTAAAAAATCATCCAAAAGACCTTGGTGAATGGCAAATGGTAATCAGCGGCCCTTTCGATATGGTGTACCGCACCAGAGATACATTAGTTGCTAACGGGGTGTCACCCGCCCATTTATTTTCAGATGCGTTTAGCTTTGAATCCAAATAATAAAACCACGTCAAACAAAGGGAACATGAAATGAATACTTTATATCAAATTTTAGGTGTTTTAGGTGCTGTCATGATTGTCTTTGTGTTATATCGCACCATTAAAGGTAGGCCTGATCAATTCAGCAAAGAAAACTTAAGTAAAAGCTTTTTAACCATGGGGGTATTAGCCCTGGGATTAATTGGCTTTATTGCCTTGTTGGTTTTAATGTTAAGAAACAGCTAGCATAACCAGAGTTCTTTACACGTTGTCCAATCTCTAATGCTTGGCATTAACATTTTGATAACTCCCTTCTTTTTCATTTAAATAATGATGAAGATGGGGATTGTTGATGGGGTGTTGGCTAGGATCAGCAATTAACATATTTTCCTCAACATAAGTTATTTGACTGCTGTCATCAACCAGTAGCCTGTACCAAGGGTTACGCGTTGCGAATTCACGCTTGCTTGCCTGCGGATTGTAAGTTCCCGAAGCCTGAAATAAAGGATCCACATCGACCACTATGGCTCTATAGCGAACGCGTTTATGAATCACCAAATCTCCGATGTTGAATTTAGCAATTTTATTCATCATTGGTCCCTTTTTTTGAGCATCATGATTCTTATATCGGTATCTTTAAAGAGATCTTGAGTCTTAATTGGTTTTTACAAGAGATGAATGGCAACGCAACATGCATGCCTAATTGGATTATTAACCTAATTAGTTAATTAATACATTGATGTCGTTAAAATTGATTATCAATAATGCATTAGATAATCTTAAGAACGAAATAGTTTAAATGGAGTAAAAATGTCATTTAGGAAATGTTGTATTTTATTAATTACAATTGTTCTATTAAAAACTTCATACGCTCAGGATAAAAAAGAAGCTCTAACACGATCTATTGAGCGAATAGAAATGCATGATCAAACATATATAAAGAAAAAAGGTCCTTCTTTTTTTAGACATATTAGTAGTGGACAAACGCCTCTTTTTACAATTGTCGCCTGTTCTGATTCGCGGGTACAAAGCAATATACTTGATGATAATCCAGAAGGTGATTTTTTTACGGTCAGAAACATTGGGAATCAAATACAAACCTCAATGGGGTCAGTAGATTATGGAGTTTCTCATCTCAATACCCAAATACTATTAATCATCGGTCATTCGGAGTGTGGTGCGATTGATGCTGTTATGGGTGATTATAAACATCTGGAGCCGGATATTGTAAAAGAGTTAGATACAATTAAGATTAGCTCAGGCGTTTCAAACATCGCTGGTGTTCAACAAAATGTTAATAACCAAGTTAATATCGCATTAAATAAATACTCTCAAAAAATTAAAAACGAGCAGTTATTCGTAGTGGGGGCCGTTTATGATTTTGCTAATGAAATGCATAAAGGCGCTGGGGAACTACTTATTATTAATATTAATGGTGAAACGAACCCAGCTAAATTAAAGAAAATAATTAATATAAAAATTAATGAATAACTAACTTTTCTTATGAAGCTCGGCAAGCGAGGCCTGGGTTAAGATCTGCAAACTGCAACCTGGGCTTCACTTTTTTCACTCAGGTTGCGCTTGCTAAACAATAATTAAATGAAACAGTTTTCTTAAGGTTTGGCGAAATGGTACTTTGCCAGTTCTATATCCACCAAAGGCAAGTTGCACCAGATATCAGATTAAGGACTAATTTGCTGGCAAAAAATCAAAAGGTTTGGTCGGCTTGAATAGTTTTGATACTTCGCCAGAGTGAACCTCTCCATTTTCCACGGCCAAGCTAAGTACAGGAGCATCCTGGGAAAAATTCAAGCTTTTTAAGTCAATCCAAAATGTATTGGGATAAGTTGACGAGTCATAATAATAAACCCTGTTCTTTTGATCGGAAATAGTACGATATATCGTCGATGCAATATTGGGTTTATCGGGGGTTGTAATGCCTAATGGCACCGAAACGGAACGCATAACTCCTAATACACCTGCAATAGCCTGATAAGTATAGGCTTGTTCTGGAACTCCTTGAATGTAATTACTACTTATTTGCTTAGGAATAGACTGAATCAAGAATGAGGCTCGGGCGAATCGATCCGCAGCCCGGCTTGTCCCTGGTAAGAATACATCGCCATTAATTTCCTGCCAGTATTCATTTAAGGCTAACTGTTTGCTGTATATTGGTGAGTTAGTCATGACTTGATATTGTTTGCCATGATGAATTACCAGCTCACCTGCAACATATTCCAAAATAGCCGAGTCCCCGCTTGGATCAGACAAAGATAAATGCACTTGGCTCGCTGTTCCATTCGGAAGGTTAGGTGCAATAATTTGGAAGGTTGTTTTCGACATAGCGTCTACCGCTTCATTCACCGTAGCAAAATTATCTAAAGCATACTGCCCCCAAAGGCTAATTGATAAAGGTGGATTGCCTTTTTTAGCACTACCATAATCTGATTCAGCCAAATAAAGCATATTCATCACCAGACCGCGTTCATTCATGCCGTCTGCAGTAGCAATATTATAAACAGAGGTAATCACAGAGCCGTATTTAGATACCCACTTGGGGGAGTCAGGGCCAGCTAAGCCATCGCGTTTCATACCTCTGGGAAATACCCAAAGGCTGGAATGCATGTTTTCCATCCAGTCCATAGAGCGTCCAGTAATGACAAGATCGTCTGAGCCTAAATAGACTGCTCTGGTGCACGCATGAGTTACTGGTATTTGGGCTAATAACCATGCTGTGCATAGGAGCAACGATGTTTTTTTCAGAGAAAATTTTTTCATTTATTCAATCCTTGAATTTGAGGTATGATTTAATGCTTTTAAGACGCATTATCGGAGATCTAAATTTCGATAGCAAGAAATCAGATTTCATTGCACCGCCCGTTGCAGATTTCTAAGAAGTAATCGCTAACAGTCCTTAAGCAAAATAAAGGGCCAAAATAATGCCTAACTCATAAAGCAAACACAGCGGCAAAGCAAGCATGATTTGGGAAAACACGTCTGGCGGGGTCAATAACATGCCAATGATAAAGGCCCCGACAATAATATAGGGTCTTATCTTTTTTAGCGTTATTACATCAATGATCTTTAAACGCACTAAAATCAGGGTAATTAAGGGAATTTGAAAGCAAAAGCCAAATAACAGCAACATTCGCGTGATAAAGTCCAATGCATAGGCCATATCAGGCATAAAATGTACTCCTTTAGGTAATGCATGGGTAAAAAACTGGAACATAAAAGGAAGAATCAGATAAAAGCAAAACGTTAATCCTGCAAAAAAAAGTAATACGCTTAAGAAGATTGCCCCACGAAATTGTTCTTGCTCATTTTTATGAAGGCCTGGACTGATAAAACGCCACAGATGAAATAAAGCAAATGGAGCGCTTAATAATAGTGCCGCATCAGCCGCAAGTTTAAGGGGAGTCACTATGGGGGAAGTAATTTGAGTGGCGATTAATTCACTTCGGTTAGGGAGAGCGGACAACAATGGACTCATTAAGGCATGAAAAAGATCCCCGGCTATGAAAAAAAATAAGAAAAAAAAGGCGCCAAAGAACAAGAGTATGTAGATGGCTCGACGACGTAATTCAAGTAAATGAGTTAACATGAGCTAAGATTTGAGTGGTAAACGAAACAATGCAAAATTTATCTCCATCCAGGACTTGCGCATTATCTCAATCTCAAGAACGGCGTAAGTCCTATCTTATTAACGTTGATTACCAAATGAGGATAAAAAGAGTAAAACAAATTAAACGGCGCAAGTCATTCTATTTTTAACGCCAACCCGCTCAGGCCTGATTTCTTTTAAACGATTAAATTGATCGACAAAAACGACAGTGGGAACCAGGGTTGCGCAATCTTCTTCTAATACTTGGGTAAAGGAGGCAATAATTACCAGATCCCCTGGAGTAACCAAATGGGCGGCCGCTCCATTAACGCAGATATCAGTAGACCCTTTTTCACCGGTGATGGCATAGGTTTCAAATCGGGTACCTGCAGTGACATTCCAGACATTCACCGCTTCATAAGGCAATATATTAGCGGCTTTGAGAAGTTCGGGAGAAATAGTGATACTTCCTTCATACTCCAGATCTGCCTGAGTGACACAAGCACGATGAATTTTTGATTTAAGCATTTTTCTATAAGCCATTGTTTCTTTCCTAAAGGTACACTGTAAATAGATAATCGTGGAGATTCATCCAGATTAAATTGTGTTTTAATTTTACATCATGATTGGAAATTTATGCTAGATAAATTTTAAAAATAACCCAGTTGAACCTTTCTGCATAATCAGCGCTCTTGGTGGCTTTATCCCAATAATTGCAGATCGCGAAGCGACGAAATGTTGCAATTCAGGGCGCCGGGCGAATAGAAATTAAGCGATTTTTGTGATTGCGCAGTGCACAATTTGATTTTTGTTTAGCCAGTTGCTACAGTAATACATTAAAGGTATTAACATTGATCTTTGTCTAGGGAAGGATAAGGGAAGTGAATAGTCTCGGCAAGGGGCCCTCATTTTTTTATCTATGGAAAGATAAAGGACGCGGACATCAGTCTGTGAAAGAGGAATCCAATGAAATCCAGCGAAGCGTCAGAAACATTAATTAGCATTTTAAGCACTAATGCGGAGCTTTCCCCCAGTAAAACAATCTATACGTTTTTAGCTGAAAACAAAGAGTCAGTAAACATAACCAATCAAAAGCTACTCCAAAAAGTAATGGAATCGGCCACTCGTTTATTAACCTTAACAAAAACTGCGTCAAGAGCAATTATATTGCTAGGACCTGGCTTAGACTACATTATTGCTTTTCTAGGTTGCTTAATGGCAGGTGTTATAGCCGTTCCTGCGTATCCTCCTCGTAACAACCGTCATGCCAAGCGACTATTAGCGGTTATCAACGATTCAAAAGCTGAAGTGGTTATAACCACTGCGGCAATTGTCCGCCAATATCCTTTAGATAGGGTGAAGATGCTCTTGGTTGATGAGGCCTTACCCATAGACGCTGATTGCGGTCGATTTCCGGTGCTCACCTCGGATAGACTGGCTTTCTTACAATATACTTCAGGTTCAACCGGTGTCCCTAAAGGGGTGATGGTCAGCCATGGTAATATTATTGCTAATATCACTTTAATTGATACGCTCATCGAAGGAAGCTGCCAAACAGTCTGTTCCTGGTTGCCTCCTTTTCATGATATGGGGTTAATTGGGGCCATTTTATACCCTCTTGTTCAAAATGTTCATAGTATTTTAATGGCGCCTACTACTTTTTTAAAATGTCCCTTTTTTTGGTTAAAAACCATTAGCGATTATAAGGTGGACATTTCCCCTGCGCCCAATTTTGCTTATGAAATGTGCGTTAACACCATTACTGAAGAAGAAAAAAAAGAACTGGATCTGAGCTCATGGATGATTGCGTTAAATGGCTCAGAGCCTGTTAATGCAAAAACACTGCATCAATTCACCGAGAAATTCAGTTCGTGCGGTTTTCATGCAGAAACTTTTTATCCTGCATATGGGATGGCTGAAACGACCTTAATGGTTTCTGGCAAAAAACCAGGTGATAACACGGTCATTTTAGATGTTGATAAACAAGTTTTGCTGGAGTCCCATAAGATTCATGTCGATAAAACGGCGAAGAGTCGCGTTAGCATTGTCGGCTGCGGTTATACTGCAGCAGAACATGAGGTGAAAATCATTAATCCCCAAACGCAACAGATCCTGGACGCTTATGAAATAGGTGAAGTTGTTATTGCTGGCCCCAGTATTACTCAGGGGTATTGGGAAAAACCTGAGGCCAGTGAGCAAATGTTTGGTTTAAAGCTGCCTCACAGCAATAAACGATTTTTGCGAACGGGTGATCTGGGTTTTCTGGATGCAACAGGTCAGTTGTTTATTACTGGGCGTTTAAAAGATCTCATGATTATTCGTGGCCAGAATATTTACCCACAAGATATTGAATATGTTGTTTATGAGAGCCATCCGGCTTTAATACGACATGGAGCCAGTGCTTTTCTAATGGAAATAGAAGATGAGCCTGCGTTGGTTATTATCCAAGAGGTTCATCGCAGAGCTAAAGATTTTGATGCGATTTTTGCGGCTATTTTGAGGCGCTGTTCAGAAGATTTAGCTGTTGTGCCGGCTAAAATTATCTTAATCCCGCAAGCAACCTTGCTTAAAACCTCTAGCGGCAAGGTGCAGCGTAATGCTTGTCGCGATGCCATGCTCAATAATGAATTAACCGTCATCGCTCAATGGCAAAAAGTTACCAAACAGGCACCACAACATCCGGTAGATGTTAAAGAGAATGATTTACAGACCTGGATGAGTCAATGGTTTGCCAACCGGTTGAATCTTAATTTACAACAGATCGATTCCAAGGCCAATTTTGCTTATTATGGTGTTGATTCAAGTCTTGCCATGCAGTTTTGCGCCGCTCTTGAACAATATCTGCAATGCGACATTAATCCAAGCCTGCTGTGGTCTTATTCAACAATAGAGCAATTAGCTAATTATCTGTCTCCTGCTCCATTTGTGCAAAATGAAACTCCGTTGGTACAGTCTCAAGAAAGTAAGAAACAACAGATGGAGCCCATTGCTATTATCGGGATGAGTTGTCGCTTTCCGGGCGGGATTAATACGCCTGAACAATTATGGAGTTTTCTACAAGAGGGCAAAGAGGGTATTAGACAAGTTCCTGCTGATCGCTGGAATGCTGAACTCTATTATGATCCTGTTCCCAATACCCCCGGAAAAATGGTTACCGACCGTGGTGGCTTTATTGACCATATTGATCAATTTGATGCGGCACTTTTTAACATCAGCCCCCGTGAAGCTGAAGCCATGGATCCTCAGCATCGACTCTTGCTTGAGCTTTCATGGGAAGCACTGGAGCATGCAGGTATTGCTCCCTCCTCACTCAATAACAGTGATAGTGGGGTATTCGTAGGCATTTCTTCTGATGATTACAGTCGTCTGGCGACTGATGCAGTCTATCAATACGCGGATGCCTATTATGGACTTGGCAATGCGCATAGTGCTGCCTCAGGGAGAATTGCCTATTTTCTAGGTAGTCAAGGACCCAATGAAACTGTTGATACCGCTTGTTCTTCATCACTGGTTGCGGTTTTTAATGCATGCCAGGAGCTGCAATCCAGGATGTGTCATGTAGCAATTGCTGGGGGGGTAAACAGTATCCTCGAGCCCAGCATAAGCATCAGTTTTTCGCAAGCAGGCATGTTATCACCCAGTGGCAAATGCCAAGTATTTGATGCCAATGCCGATGGCTATGTGCGCAGCGAGGGCTGCGGAGTGTTAATTCTAAAACGTTTAACGGATGCTCAACGTGACGGTGATAAAATTCTTGCTGTTATTCAAAGTGCCGTGGTGAACAGCGATGGTCATAGCAATGGCATCACCGCACCCAGTCCGCAGGCACAAAAGGAATTAATAGAAACAGCACTTAACCAGGCTGGTTTATCTGCTGATGCGATCAGCTATATCGAAGCTCATGGAACAGGTACTCGTTTGGGTGATCCCATTGAATTTAATGCGCTTAGAGAAGTATTTGCTACAGGTACAAGACAAAAGGTTTTGTACGTTGGTTCGGTAAAGAGCAATCTTGGTCATTTAGAGGCCGCTGCGGGCATGGCAGGGCTTATGAAAACCATATTGATGCTCCAGCACAAACAAATTCCTGCCAACGTACATCTTAAAAACGTTAATCCGTTAATCAATTTAGACAGCATTCCTGCCCAAGTGCCAACCCAGCTGCAGCGATGGGAAACCACTTCTGCCCAGACTATTCGCTACGCTGGAGTAAGTTCTTTTGGTTTTACAGGCACCAATGCTCATTTAATTTTGGCAGAAGCGCAACCTGATGAAAAAGAGAAGACTGTAACACCCCAGAGACCCTGGCATGTATTGACTTTATCAGGGCACACCCTGGATGCATTAAAAACGCAACGGACTAATATCTTAAATCTGCTTCGGCAAGAGATGAAACCAGAATTAGCCAATTTGTGTCATACCTTGAATGTCGGCCGAAGCGCTCTGGCTTACCGTTTGGTCGTGGGGGCAAAAACAATTGAAGACATGATCAGGCAGTTAGAAGCTTATCCTATAGAGGCTGAACCAAGGCCGATTACCCATAAACAATGCGCCTTCTTATTTACTGGTCAGGGGGCGCAATATTCGGGGATGGGCTTAGAACTTTACACCAGTCATCCATTATTTAAAGCCCAAGTAGATAACTGTTGCCGTCTCTTGGCTGACTATTTACCTGTTCCCCTGGATGAAGTGATGTTCAATCCGGAAAAGAATTATTTATTGCAACAGACTCAATACAATCAGCCCGCTTTATTTGTTTTGCAATACGCTATGGCTATGTTATGGATTAATTGGGGGGTTAAACCTACAGCAGTCATTGGTCACAGCGTAGGTGAATATGTGGCCGCGACTGTTGCTGGAATGATGCGATTGGAAGATGGCTTAAAACTCATTTTCTGGCGGGGCAAGCTCATGCAGGCCCAGAAAAAGGGAAGTATGATTGCAGTAAAAACCAGTAGCGAACTGGCTTTGCAATTACTCAATGAGGTAAAACAAGAATCAGCAACTTCTATTTTAAATATTGCAGCCATTAACAGCCCTAGTCAGATTGTGTTTTCAGGAGAATCAGAGTTAATTAGTCAATTAGAGAAGAGCTGTCAATTACGTGGTATAGCAATAACGAAACTTGCAGTATCCCATGCTTTTCATTCTGAACTCATGCGTCCCATGTTAGATGAATTTAGGGAAATTGCGGATACGATACAGTATATGCCTGCCAAGATGTTATTCATTTCCAATGTTACTGGTAAGGCCATGTCTTCTGTTACGGGTTCTTATTGGGTCAATCATGTACTGGCAACTGTTCAGTTTAATGATGGCATCAATCAATTGTTTGAAGAAAATTATCAGATCTTTATCGAGGTTGGCCCTCAGCCCATCCTGCTCAGTTTTGCTATGGTACGAAATCCAGCTCCTGCACAGGCGCTTTGGTTGGCTTCTTTGAAAAAAAACAGCTCGGATTGGGAAACACTTGCTGATTCAATAGGGCAACTTTACAGCCATGGCGTCGATATTAATTGGAGCGCTTTTGATGCGCCTTTTCAAATAGAACACTATTCAAAACCATTGCCAACTTATCCTTTTCAACGTCAGTCATACTGGTTGGCAAAGGAATCACATCATCAGGAAACCGTTCTGTTGGATGCCTTTATAAACCAGGCACTCTATCAGATTTATTGGAAAAAATTACCCTCGACTGGGGAGGGTTCGATAGAGCAACAAGCAGGAAGCTGGTTGATTTTTGTCAACCAGAACGCCGAGAGCAGCAAGATTGCTAATGTTTTATCAGAGCATTTGGCAGAAAGTGTTATCGTAAAAGCGGGTAGCGCCTATAAGGCTTCTCCATCAATAGTAATCCTGAATCCATTTGATCCCGAGCACTTTCTGCGTTTGCTAGCCAATCTGCCAGATCTAGCGGGTATTGTTTACCTGTGGGGAATGACCGATAGTGATTTTGTTAAAACAGATAAGACATCTACGATAATTACCGAGGTACTCACCCAATATATCAGCGAGGCTTGTGCTGGTTTATTACATTTAACTCAGGCGCTGATCCATAAAGGCGGTACAGCCAAGCTCAGGGTCGTGACCAGAGCGACCGCAGGCTTTTCTCAATCATCAATCCCGGTATTCACGCCGTTAATTGGTATGAGTAAAACCCTGGTACTTGAATTCCCTCAACTTGATTATCAGCATATTGATTTTGATGCTGACGCAACAGTTAAAGAGGTAAGCACCCAACTTAGGCCGCTTCTTGCAACACACTGTGAGACACCTCTGCTCGTATCCTATAAAAGTGATCTCTACGTGCCCCGCCTGCGCCATGCCAAACTCAAACATGCGAATGCCGAATGGAGGTCTGATTCTACCTGTCTTATCACTGGTGGCTTGGGAGGACTGGGTTTGACATTATGTAAATGGCTTATAAAACAAGGTATTAAGCATATTGTTCTCTTAGGCCGACGCCCCCTTACTACGGAGCTTGATGAGCAGTTAAAGGCCCTTAGTGGAGGTAATCAAACCATCAGTTACTTGCAAGCGGATGTCAGTGATATGGAGCAATTGCGCACCGCTTTATCTCTGGTGCAAAGCTCGTTGCCCACAATTAAAAGTATTTTCCATACGGCGGGCATTTTAAGTGATGGGCTTTGGCAGAATTTAAGCTGGGCACAATTTGAAGAAGTCTTTCGGGCTAAGATACAAGGCGCATGGAATTTGCATCAGTTAAGTATCGATTTGGCCCTGGATGTGGATTACTTTGTTTTGTTTTCATCCATAAGCGCTTTGCTGGGCTCACCAGGACAAGCCAATTACGCAGCCGCTAATGCTTTTCTGGATGGTCTGGCTCATTATCGTCAACAATCAAAGCTTGCTGCATTAAGTATTAATTTTGGCCCCTGGCAACAATTAGGAATGACTCGTGACTTGCCCCAATCCTGGTTATCGTATGGTATTAAAAATATTAGTGAAAAAGAAGGAATGGCAGCCCTTAGGGCGATGATGGCATCGCCATCTTCTCAGCTGTGCCTGATGCCAAACCGTATGTCATCGGAAATATTAGCCCAGTTGCCTTCATTCCATAGGACATTTTGGTCTGAAGCCATTCAATCGGGCTTCAGCGCAGAGTCGACTAATTCTTCTAGTGCGCCTGACCATGTCTTAAGTCAATTGAAAAATGCCAGTGAGCGGGAACGTGTTGCTTTTTTGACCGAGCTGGTTACCAAGGAGATTAAGACTGTTTTACGCTTAAAAGAAAATCAGCCCTTGGCAATGCATACCACTTTATTAGCCCTAGGGATGGATTCTTTGATTGCTGTAGAATTGTTACACCAACTAAAAAGTAAATTACCGGTTGCAAATCTTAGTGCGCAAACTCTGTTGCTGGAAAATCATTCCATTCATGAATTGATTAAAATACTTGATGAAATGATAAAAAAATCCCTGAATGAGATAGCGACAACAAGTCCAGAACTGCCTATTGCGAAGCGTAATCTTCATCAGTTCAACCAATTATTGCCACTCTCCGTACAACAGATAAGAATCTGGCGACACATCCAGGAACAGCCTGACAACCCGGCTTATCGGATTACCAGTTTCTTAGAAATTATTGGTTCGCTCGACGTGGATGCTTTGGAACAAAGCATCCGACAGGTTATTAAACGACATGCAATGTTGCGTTGTAGTTTTCATACTTATCTGAATACTACCTTTCAATTTTGTCATGATGAAGTCCATTTTAAGCTACAGTTTCTCGATCTGAGCCAGGCAACGGCCAGCCAACAGAAACTAAGAATTAACCAAGTGGTGGCGGAGGTAAGCCAGCATCAATTCGATGTCACAAAGGCACCGCTGTTGGAAAGTCGTTTAATTAAATGTACAGAAAAACAGCATATTTGGACATTAAGCTTGAGTCATTTATTGATTGATGGGGCAAGCAGTTTGATTCTTTTACAGGATATTCTTCATTACTATGCTCTGAATTTAAAAACAACTACCGAGGCATTAGATGAAGAAGCGGTTCCCTATCAAGCCTTTATTGATTGGCAATTAGCCAGTTTTGTAAATGGTTCCTGCCAGAAATATACCGCATTTTGGCAGGAAAAACTGCAAAATTACAAGCCTATTCCGTTGCCAACTGACAAAGCCATACCCGAACAAGCTTTAGCAGTGGGCTCCAGAGAACTCATTGACATTGCACCTGAGGATCTTGAGACGCTACAGAAGTTGGCCAAGGAGCATCAGCTGACCTTGGTCAATCTTTTGCTTGCTGCCTACGGATTACTACTGGCTCGTTTTGCGCAGACTGATCGTGCATTTATTACCATGCTTTGTTCCGGGCGAGAATTAGAGCCCTACAGAACAACAGTAGGTAATGTGGCCAATGAACTTCCTTTAATTATTAGTTTTGCTCCCGATGCGACTTTTTTCTCCATGGTAAAACAGTTACAAGATGATCTGGTTAATTCCCTTGATTATCAGTATTTTCAACCAGAGCAAATAACGGAATTAGGATTACCTGTTCCTGATGTTTCTTTTGATTTTCAGCATCTTTGCTTACCAGAAATGGATACGGGTTTTACTCTGCGCCCATTTTCTCTGAAGCAAGTCGATTTACCGCTTTGGGGAGCCAATCCACGTAAGTTGTCGCTTAAATTTAACTACACCAACGTATTAAGCGGTTATATCAAATATCGCCGAGATTTATATGAAGAAGAGACGATAAAACGTCTTGCCAAACAATATGTTATGACGCTGAAACAAATAATGGGGAACCCTGAAATCAAGTGCCGTGACATCATTATTGCCTTTCCAGGAGATAAATTATGAGTGAATTAAGCTTGGTGACCCCATCATCGACTCTATTTAAAGAGTATGATATTCGCGGCGTGATTGGGGAGGATCTGAATCGGGACACTTATTACACTCTGGGGCTTACTATTGGTAGCGAACTGCAAGACATCGACACATCTAAAAAGATACTGGTTTGCTATGACAGTCGTGCGAGTAGCGAGATTTTTGCCGAAGCATTGAAACGCGGCTTATTACTTAGCGGAATTCAAGTTATCGATATTGGCTGTTTACCCACGCCTGTTCTTCATTTTGCCATGCGTTTTCTTAATTGTCCTTCCAGTTTAATGGTAACAGCCAGTCATAATCCCATCGATTATAATGGACTAAAAATCAGTATTGCTGGCAAAAATTATCATGGTGCGCTCCTCAAAACCTTGTACTATCGCATGATTCACCATCAACTCAGAGTCAATGAAAAAAATGAGGGAGCTTATATCCAATATCCTTCGGAACTGCTCGTTGCTCAATACATTCAGGCGATTAAAGCCGATCTTTCGCTGCCCCAAAAACTGCGCGTTGTTGTCGATTGCGGTAACGCTGTTGCAGGTAAGGTGGTGCCTCAGTTATTAACCTCATTAGGTTGTGAGGTCATCCCTTTGTATTGTGATGTTCAAGAAACGTTTACCAATCATCACCCCGATCCTGCAATTGAAGAAAATCTGGCCGATTTATGTCGCGTCGTTCAGGAGCAGAAAGCCGATATAGGCATGGCTTTTGATGGTGATGGAGATAGACTCGGCGTTGTGGATAATAAAGGGACTATTATTCCTTCAGATCGCCTGCTTCTTGCTTTTGCGGCAGTAGTACTTAACACAAAAAGCAATCCCACCGTTGTCTTTGATGTGAAATGTACTCAGCAATTGCATGACTATATTTTAGCTCATGGTGGGATCCCGGTAATGACCAGAACAGGAATGGCTCACATTATGTCCAGCATGGCAGAGCATCAAGCAATTCTTGGTGGTGAATTTTGCGGTCACTTTTACTTTAAAGATCGTTGGCTTGATTATGATGACGGGATTTATGCCGCGGCGCGCACTTTGGAAATGCTCGGTGAACAAGCGAATGATGTCCATACTTATTTCAAAAAATTTCCCAAATCAATAAATACCAGTGAATTAAAAATTCCTATTTCGGAACATAAGAAAGAAGCATTTATGAGGCAATTGTTGGAGCAGGCGCCAAAATTCCTGGGAGGTACCATCGTTCGTATTGATGGGTTGAGAGTGAGTTTTGCCAACGCCTGGGGCTTAATCAGACCTTCAAATACGGGGCCTTGGCTAACCCTGCGTTTTGAGGCGAAGACAGAGAGTGATTTACAACAAATTAAATTATTGTTTCGTGAATTAATTACGATAATTAACCCTTTTCTTGAATTACCTTTTTAATGAGTCAGTATGAACGAACGGATTATTGCTGTATTTGATTTTGATGGAACCTTGACGGTAGGGGCGTCCAGCCGCTTGTTATTTCTAAGACAATTAGTTGGCTTGCCCAGGCTGGTTGGGGGACTCTTATCTCGTTTTTTCAACGGTGGTTTACCGGGCAAGCCAGTTGGTAATGCGGATTATTTAGATCATTTATTTTTAAAAGGAATAACGAAGCACGAGCTAGAGCAGCAAGCTGTTGTTTTTCTTAAGCAGGTATTACTTAAAAAATTGCGCAAAGAGGCGATCGATCGCCTCCATTTTCATCAACAGCAGGGACATACTTGCATTGTCGTGAGCGGGGGATGGGATATTTATCTTAAACCCTGGGCGGAAGAATACGCGATTCAACAACTCATATGCACGGAACTGGAATTTGATCCAATTCACCATAAAAGTACTGGTCAGATGTTGAATAACTATTGTATTGGTTCTGAAAAATTAAAGCGGTTCAAAAAATTATATGCGAATCGTAATGAGTATATTCTTTACGCCTATGGGGATAGCCACCAGGATTTAGAATTACTTAACTATGCTGATTATCCTTTTTATAAGTGCTTTCAGTAAGTCTTTCAAAAGTCTTAGAGAAGGTAAGGCGGTTTTTTTTGATAACTGGTCAATTTTAAACCATAATTAAATACGTAGCGCTGAGCGGGGTGATTATTATGTTGACAAGAGATGAGCTGATTTTAATTGAAGAAAATTACTCCCTGGAACTTCTTCCAGAGAAGATAACCTACATGCCGGGGGGCGATGTCAATGAAGCGTATCAAGTACAATCAGCAACAAACTCTTACCTGCTTAAAAAAATAGAATTGAGTGAGTATGCGCGAGTATATAAAGCTACTCAAGATGAGATCAAAACCTCGTTATCTTTTTCTGAAGATATTTGTAGAAAGCAACAACAATTTGGGAATGTAGTTCCCGCATTAAAAGGGAAATCAGGTGTTTTTGTGGAAAGTAAAAATTACTTTTATATGTTGTTTCCTTATGTTGATGGCTCGGTTATAGAAAATCTGGCTATAGATAATGAAATGATTAGCCGAATCAGTCATAAGCTGTTTCAAATGCATCATGGAGCCATAAGCTATGACCAGGATTTCTCTAAACACAAAAGTGCTCATTTCCTTGAGGTCGCGCATACGCTGGTGGAAAACTCCTACTGGGCAAAACTAGACAAGGTTCTGAACTATTTTACTCCTTTTGAACCGATAAAAAAAATAACCCGATTCATCCTGGATAGCCAGGATGGTTTAGAGCAATCAATAAATGCTCTGTCTTTAGAGTCCGTGTGTCATAATGATTTAAAACCTAAAAACGTACTGTGGAATAAAGATAAAGATTTTTGGATTATTGATTGGGAGGCTGCCTGTGATTTTGATCATCGTGCCGATTATCTTGATACCCTACTAGCATGGTGCATTGAGGAAAATGCAAGAGTTTTTACCATAAATCCTGACAAGGTGATTGCTTTTCAAGGTCCTTACTATATCGCGCCAGAAGAATTGCATCATGCAATGAATATCGTCATTTTGAAATGGTATTTTTGGCTTTATTTTTGTCTATTAAAGGGGATGCAACATCCCACCAGAATTCCTCACTATGCTTATCATGCAAAAATAGCCCTAGGCTATCTAAATTTACTTATCGACAAAAGAGATTTGAGCTTTTTAGTTACAAGAAAATAGTTTGAGAGTTTTTATGAGCTTAACAAAACAAAAAAATCAGGATAAAGGTCATGTTGTCGCCATTTTTGATTTTGATGGGACTTTAACTAAAAAATCGACTACTTTACCTTTTTTGCGATTTGTATTTCCCGGGCAATTCATCCTGCTAATGCCATTTTTATTCCCCGCCTTAATTTTGTTTTCCTGTAGATTAATCACAATAGATAGTTTAAACCTCTTTATTTGCTGGCTCTTTTTTAAAAATAAGTCCAGAAACGTAATATTATCCTGGGGTGATTTGTTTGCCCAAACTCAAATACCTCATCTGCTCAAAGATGAAGCAATTAACGCCTTGAAAAAACATCAAAAAAACGGACACTACTGCATTTTAGCCACGTCTGCTTATGATGTTTATATAAAAGCTTGGGCCGAGTTTTATGGCTTTGACGCCGTAGTATGTACCGTATTTGAGGTGGGGAATAACAATCAGTTTACCGGATATCTCTCTGGAGCCAGCTGTTATGGTTTAGAGAAAGCCAAAAAAGTGCAACCCTGGATTACCAAAAATACGGAAATTTATGCTTATGGAGACAGTAGCGGAGACAAAGAAATTCTGGCATTAGCCGACCATCCGTTTTATCGATGCTTTTAATCATTAAATTAATGATATTAAAAGTATTTTCTTTGATTCTCTCTTCAAAAAACTGCCTCTGGAGATAACAAAGCACAAAAGTAGTGCAATTTTTCAAAGCGGAATTGGTTAAAAAAGCATTTGATTTTTAATTGATTTACGCCATGGGGTGGTCTAACCTTATAAAAGACTGTGCAAATTTTGGGCAGGGATGCGAAAGTGTTCTCTTTTTGCTTGAGGAGAGGTAGAGATGAGCTTCGATCCCAACGATTTATTGATCAATACCATTTTTAAAAACGCCCAACAATCCCCCGATAAAATAGCCCTCAAATTTCTTAAAAACGATTACCAGACTTCCGAATATTTAACTTATGAACAGTTATGCAACAAGATGACTGAGTTGGCTATTATAATCCAAGGTACAAAAAGCAATAGTCCTATCTTGCTGCTGTTTGATTCAGGGCTTGATTATATTGTTGCTTTTCTTGCTACTTTGCTCGCGGGTAAAATAGCCGTTACAGCTTATCCTCCACGAAAAACAAGACATCTCGAACGATTATTAGGTATTATTGATGACTCCAAAATTGATGTGATTCTGACTCAAAGTGCTATTAAAAACCATTGTGATCATAATCACTTTGCTTTTCCTGAACAAGCAGAAATAATCTGTACAGACGCTTTGGCAAAAACTACTGCATCATTTATTCCTACCCCAATTCTTAGTCATGACATTGCCTTTTTGCAGTATACCTCTGGCTCTACTGGAGCTCCCAAAGGGGTTATTGTCAGACATGAAAATATTGTTGCGAATATAAAATTAATGGCACAAGGACTCGGTTTAGAAAATATAAAAGTAGTCGTATCCTGGTTACCTATTTTTCATGACATGGGTTTAATCGGTTGCACCTTATTGCCTCTCTATCATGGTAGTACCGTGGTATTTATGGCCCCTATAACTTTTTTGAAGAAACCACATTTCTGGTTACAGGCAATGAGTGATCATAAAGCGACCTTCACCATGGCCCCCAATTTTTCGTATGAACTTGCATTAAACGCTGTGAATGATCAATCCAATCTTGATTTATCCAGTATATGTCATTTAATTAATGGGGCTGAACCAATTAAATCCAGCACTATTGCGAATTTTGAAAGAAAATTAGCCTCTTTTGGTCTTAAACCAAGAGCCATGAAACCTGCTTATGGTATGGCGGAAGCAACTTTAGCCATTTCAATTAATACTAATTTGGCGCCACGTGTTATCTCTGTATCTAAAAAGGGCTTACATCAAAGACAACTGCTAGGCCCAGAGAATGATGAGGAAGTAATTGATATAGTACGCTGTGGGATTATTAATGAATCTCATTACCATATTCGTATTGTCTGTCCTGAAACGTATAAAAGCTTGCCTAATAAGCAAGTAGGAGAAATATGGTTAAAAGGACATTCTGTAGCTGCTGGTTATTACCAGAATGAGAATAAAACAAAAGAAATCTTTGAAAACTATATTAGTGATACGGGTGAGGGGCCTTTTTTACGTACAGGGGATCTGGGCGTTCTGGATGAAGAAAATCATCTTATAATTTGTGGACGCCTGAAGGATTTAATTATTATCAATGGGCGTAATATTTATCCTCAGGATATAGAGCGGATCACTTATGAATCACATGCCCGACTTATAAAAAATAGTGCTGCTGCATTTGCGATTGCAGTAAATAACGAAGAAAAAATAGTCATTATTGCTGAGGCCGAAAAGCATTTAAAGCCAGCGGTCTATGAAGAAATCTTACAGGGAATAAAAAGAGCGGTCTTTGATGAAGCTGATATTATTCCTTATGATATTATTCTGATACCACCTCGCTGCATTTCCAAGACAAGCAGTGGCAAAATTCAGCGCAGCACATGTAAGAGAAATTATCAGGAAAACCAGTTAAGAGTACTGGCTCACTTATTAAACACCAAACCCGAGGCCATTAATAGGTCTCCTCTGCCAATAAAATCACTGGAGGATTGGATAAAAAGCTGGATAGCCCAACATTGCGCTATTGACGTCAATAAAATTGAAAGTACTCGTCCGTTTTTAGATTATAATCTGGACTCTGTTGCTCAAGCCCAGTTTCTTCATGAATTGGAACAATATACCAACAAAACATTAGAACCATGGCTTGTTTGGCAATATCCCAATATTCAGGAGTTGGTCTTGGGTTTAACCAATCAGGATAGTTCAACCAATACCAACCACCATTCTATTGCTTATACTCCAATTGCTATTGTTGGAATGGATGCCCGTTTTCCCGGAGTATCGCAGCACGATCTAAACGATATAAATGAGTTTTGGCAGTATTTACTGACTCAAAATGATGCCATTAGTTCTATACCAATAGAGCGCTGGGACAATCGACTTTATTTTAGTAAAAATCCACATCAAGAAGGTAAAACTTATGCAACAGCAGGTGGATTTTTAAATGACATTAAAAAATTTGATGCTCCTTTTTTTAATATTTCACCCCGTGAAGCTGAATATCTTGATCCGCAACAGCGTCTTAGTCTTGAGGCATCTTGGCATGCATTGGAGGATGCTAATATTGCTCCTTCAAGCTTAAAAAATAGCAATACTGGAATTTACCTGGGGATTAGCACCCATGATTATGATACGTTGATTCAAAAAAATACCTCCCTGGAGGAATTAGGTACTTATCAGGCAACAGGAACCAGTTTCTCAACCGCGGCTGGACGTCTGGCTTACTATTTAGGAACAGAAGGTCCTTGTCTGGCCATCGATACGGCTTGCTCTTCCTCGCTTGTTGCCGTCCATCAAGCGGCCCGAGCATTACATGAATACGAATGCGATCTGGCCATTGCCGGTGGCGTCAATCTGATTTTATCTCCTGAAAATAATATTATTTTTTCTAAAAGTGGCATGCTCTCTCCAACTAATCATTGCCATACCTTTGATGAACAAGCCGACGGTTATGTTCGTGGAGAAGGTTGTGGCATGATCGTTCTGAAACGTCTGGATGATGCATTGCGAGATGGAAATAAAATTTATGCCGTCATTCATGGGAGTGCCGTCAATCAGGATGGAGCAAGTAATGGGATGACCGCTCCTAATCTTAATGCTCAAATCAAAGTAATGCAGACCGCATTGCAAGCTGCTCATGTAACACCCGGACAAGTATGTCATGTCGAGGCGCACGGAACAGGAACCCCATTGGGTGATCCTATTGAATGGGAGGGAATTCGTAAGGTTTATGGAGAAGGACGCAGCACGCCGCTTTACATCACTTCCTTGAAAACAAGAATCGGCCATCTTGAAGCGGCTTCAGGTATTGCAGGATTAATCAAAACGACCTTGTCGCTCTATCATAAAACAATTCCTGCACATCTTCATTTTAAAAAATTTAACCCCAAAATTCATACTCAGGACAATATGATTGTTCCAACGACACCGGTTGAGGTCAACTCCGAAGGGGCGCTTTACGCTGGGGTAAGTGCTTTTGGTTTTAGCGGAACGAATGCCCATTTGATTTTAGGCGCAGCTCCGCGGCAGGATATTCCTTCTCTTTCTGAAAAGGAACATCCTTGTCTCTGGACTCTCAGTGCTAAAGATAAGATAACCTTGGATGATTACCTGCAGCATTACAAACAATTTGGAGAAAAGATACCTACCCAGGAATTTGTAGCCATGTGTTATCAATTACAAACCGGTCGGAATCATTTCCCTTATCGCTGTTTTATTGTCGCGAATAATAAAGAACAATGGCTTCAGGAACTCCACCAGTACCCACAGAAGGGAGAAATACATGGAAATCACCAATTAGCATGGTTATTTACTGGGCAAGGGTCATTAAAAAATAATATGGCCAGAGATTTATATGCTCATTCAATGTTCTTTACCAAACTTATTGATGAGTGTTGTGCAGTTGCTAATAATTATCTTCCTTATTCGTTAAAAACGATATTAATCGATACTCCTGACTCTATTGATATTAATAATACCTTCTACGCTCAACCCGCTCTTTTCGTTTTTGAGTATGTAGTGGCCCGTTGGTGGTTGGCATTAGGTATTAGACCTGCAGCATTATTGGGGCATAGTCTTGGTGAGTATGTTGCAGCAACTATTGCAGAAGTCATGTCTTTAGCTGATGCGTTGATGTTGGTTTGTGCTCGTGCTCAACTGATGGCAGAGTTGCCTGGCAATGGAGGGATGATTGCTGTTCATACTCCTGCTGAAGGTATTGACCTGATTCTGAAGAATAATTCAGATTTATCTATTGCGGCGCATAATAGTCCCGAACAGACGGTGCTGTCCGGTCCTGAGTCGTCAATTGAGGCTGCGGCGCTGTTTTGCAGACAACACCACATGCATTATAAAAAATTGCCCACATCCCATGCTTTTCATTCCCCGATGATGCAACCGATGATGGAGGCATTTTATTTGAAAGCAAACACCATTACTTATCATGCACCAACTTTACCGATTATCAGTAATGTGACTGGTAAAGCAGCAATGGAAAATACCTATAATGCTACTTATTGGTGTCAACATGCACTCAATTCAGTAGCGTTTTTAGCCGGTGTTGAAACACTGGTACAACAAGAAATTAACTTGATTCAGGAAATAGGACCTTCACCTGTATTAAGCCACCTGGCACTATTGAGCCATGAATTTATCAGTATTCCCTCCATGCTGGATACCAAACAAGGTTTTACTGATCTTTTAAATGCAACAGGGCAGTTTTATCTATCTGGCTGGGATTTAAATTGGCAAATTTTGTACAATCAAAATGCATTTGCCCCTGTCCAGTTGCCTTACTATCCTTTCCACGGTAGCGAATATTGGCTGAAAATCAAAAAAAATCTGCCTTTACGAAAAGAATGGACGCAAATGCTCTATCAAACCGCCTGGTTTGAGGCAGCCGTGTCAACTGAGCTACCCACTAAAAAATTAAGGACTCTGTTGATTTCTTCCGATTCAACTACCAGTAAGTCGCCTCAATATGTCGAAGCGTTGCTCCGACCCGAAACCAGTATGACGCTCTCTTTAATTTTAGCGGAAGAAACATTACCATTGATTACAAAGCATGAGGTGATCGTTTATTTTTGTCAGGCAGAAACCGAGAACTTTATAGGTGAGCTGACCTATTTTTATCGTTTGAGCCGCTATGTATTATCTGAAGCCCGTGAGAAACAGTTTATTTATGTTACCCATACTGATTCAGTAGTTGGACAAACCTTAATTGCAGCATTGAAATCAATCCATAAAGAACATCCTGAATGGCATTTAAATATCATCGATGCGAAGGACCTGAAAAATCCTTTATTGTGGCAAACCGTCGCCAACCCGCAGGTATTTAAAGAAACCCGTCTGCGTGTGGTGGAACAGCAGGTATTAACCGAAGCTATAGTTCCCTTCGAACCACAAAAAAACGCTATTTCCAGGCAAAAAACACTATCCAATAAAGTTTATCTTATTACAGGAGGAACTGGTGATTTAGGGCAATATTTTATTGAGCAACTTTTAAGAAATAAAGTTAAAACAATCATTAGTGTGGGGCGTAGCAATAATCCCAAGCCTTGGAATAGTAACATTAAAAACCTGCTTCGGGATGAAAAAACGTTGAGTTATCGCTCATGTGATTTAAGTAATTATGCTGATACGCAGGCACTTTTTGCCGAATTAAGCCATTCTTTTCCGCCCATAACCAGCATCATTCACGCTGCTGGGGAACTAAATGATAAGCTCTGGTTGGACACTACTCCGGAAGAGCTGGAGAGCTTGCTTAAAGGAAAGGCGTTAGGCGCCTGGAATCTTCATCTGGCTACCCAATCAATGAACCTGGAGGATTTCATTTTAATTTCCTCTCTGGCATCAGTGCTGGGTAATCAGGGACAAGTACTCTATGCTGCAGCCAATGGTTTTCTCAATGGACTAAATCAAAATCGAATAGAACAAAAACTGCCTTCCATGGTGGTTAATTATGGCCCAATAAAAAACACTGGGCTGTTTAAAAGGAATGAATCATTACTTACCGAGGCATTAGCATCACAAGGCATCAATACTCTTGAGAAACAAAGCACCTTTATTCCATTGCAATTATCCCCCAGTCCTGCTGAGCTCATTTATGCCGATATTAATCTTGAACGGTTGACTCGGTCGAATCTTCCCCCTGCCAGTCCCTTAGTAAGCGCTGCTGGTGAGCCTCCGGTGACTAATCTCGCTTTGGCTAAGGAAACAATCAATCAACTGGCTCAAAAGGTATTAAAAGTCGAATCTTTCTTAAAAACCAGTCAAAACTGGTTTGAGATGGGTATGGATTCTATTATGGCAAATCAACTCGCTTACTCAATCAATGGGATCTATCCGCAGGCAAAAGTCACCTCTAAAGACATTTTTCAACATGCTTGTACGGAAGCCCTTACTGATTTTTTAAATAATAGAATAGTACCCAATAAGCTCGATCCACTGGCTGCAACGCTAGGCATAAAGCAACTCCCAATCTCATTGCAACAGCAGGAGATATGGAATTATCTACAGACTACCCAAGATCCTAAAGCCTATTACATTCCCATGCAGGTACGCCTGATGGGCAATATCTCTTATGAGCGTTTTAAAGAAACGATTAGGTCGGTTGCTGCAAGTCACGATGTATTTTTCTTTCAATTTGATGAAGTGTTGACTCAGATCAGTATTAATAATGTAGAGCAGGCTCAAATTGAGGTGAGTTATGCCGACTCGCTTGATGAGGACGAAGTGAATTTGTTTTTCAGAAAACCATTCAATCTAAAAAAAGGCCCACTGGCACGTTGTCTCTTAATTAAAGAGAAAGAAAACGAGTATTTATGGTTAACTGTTTTGCATCATTTACTCGCCGATGGATTATCTGCCAATCAGTTTCTCCATGAAGTGGTTACCCATTATGCCAATGGGACCCAGCCTGTCTTAGCTAAATCGTATCAGGAATACATCATTTGGCAACGAGAGAATCATTTTCACAATCAAGTACCACTATTGCGTGAAAAATGGCAACCATTACTCAATGCCGTCCCTGTAGACGTTCCATTGGCCCATGATACTAATCTTCCACAAGAAGCCGTGGTAATAAACTGTTCCATTCCCATGGATTTAATAGAAAATAATAAAAACCTATTGGGGCAAAATCAGCTGACTTTGAGTAATTTCTTATTAATGACGCTTTCTCAAACCCTGCAGAATGTATTTAAGCGAAAAAGGCAAGGTCTTGTCGTATTTTTTTCAGGGAGAGAGAGCGGTGAATTTACTAATGTATTTGGCGATGTATCCAATGATGTGATTGTTTGTCTGGACCAGGTAGACGACATAGACCCTATTCTTTATTTAAAAGCATTACAAAAACAACTAATGGGGCTTGTTGAACATCAGTACTTTAGAATTCAATTATTAAAAGCGCATGATTTGTTACCGCAGATATCCTTTGATTTTCAAAATATTAATCAAAATATTTTCGCTAATGACACTTTGACAGCGATGCAGACCAGTTGTTGTAACGTGCAATCTTCTTTGTGGGGAGATGAGCCTCGATTGCTCTCCTTTAAAGTATTGCAAACAGAAGAAGGCTTGCGCTTATCATTGAAATATCGCGCCGATAAAATCAGTGAAGAGCATGCCAGGTTTCTCTTGGCGCAATGGAGAATTAAAACCATTCAGCCCTTGATAACCACGATCTCCAACCCTGAGGAGCATGTGATTGCTCAGCGTCCTGCTTCAATTTTACAACAAAATCTTTGGGAGTTATTAAAAAAATGCCCTAATGAAAGCCCCTATAGTATTCCTTTGTTTAAACTTTTGAATAATCAGTACAGTGTGGACGTTTTGCAACAAGCTCTTTCATCCATTATTGATGAACTAGCCGCATTACGGACTCATTTTGTGATTAAAGATAATGGTTTAAATTATGTTCTTTCACATAAAAAAAATAGTTTCATTACGCTAATTAAAACAGAACAACTTTTTGAAGCGATTAATGAAGTATTAGCCACACCATTAGCTATAGATAAAGCGCCATTATTGCATTGTTGGATTATTCAGGCCCAAAATGAGCCGGACTTATTATTGGTGAAAATTCATCATTTAATTATGGACGGCTTATCTGCAGAATTTCTTATGAAGCAACTTGAAGTCCGTTATTATCAGCACCTAAGAAAGGAAAGAATAATCAGCCACAATGATAATGAGGAATATTTATCTCTCTATAGCGAAGAGGAGAAATATTATTCACAGACCCAAAGAGTGAATAGCGATTATTATCAAAAAATTTCAGCACAGGCAAAACATCTCTTGCCAGCGAAAGCACAAAAGACAGGCTCATTTGGAGAGTTATGTTATGAAAAAATAAATGTAGAGCAAGTGAAGATTTTATATGAATTCTGTCATCACCATCAAATTACTCCCTATGCGATTTACTTGCAATTATTTAGTGAGGCAATCGCCATAGAGTACCATTTTGATGCAGTCTATATTAGTCTTGTTAAATCCAATCGTTCTATGTTGCCGCAAGCAGATATGATTGGCTATTTTGCAGACAATGTTCCTTTATTGGTGCCAACAGGTTCATCTAATTTCATCGAGTTAGTGAAAGCGACTCAATTTTCCATTCTGGAAACGATAAAAAAAATTCAGCGTCCTTTAAGTCATCAGGATCGGAGTGCCAGTGGTTATAAACAACCGGATTTCATTTTTAATTATTATCAACTTCTACCCAGCGAAGGATTGTTTGAGTCGGCAGAATCCATTCTGGAAATGAGTGTGAGGCACTTGACCCAATTTCCGTTTTGGAATTATCAATGTCCGGAGCAGTTGAATTTTATGATTCGCAGTACAGAACATGGGGATTATTTGGGCCTAATCTACGATCCTGTTCGCGTTGAAAAAGAAAGAGCGCAGCGAATTATTCGCTATATTCTCTCCCAAACAGAGCTGCTAACCAAAAAATAAGCTTACTGTACTCTGCTATTGGCTTAAGCTGTTTTTACGTCATCTTGAACGCAGTGAAAGATCTCCAAATGCAGGTACAATGCCCGTTCAGGAGATCTCTCACGATGTTCGAGATGATGTTTCTCAGATTTATTAAGATGTCACAAGAAATTATAGTAACATATTGTTTTATAAAGAATAATAAGGGTTGTCGTTTCATGCATAACCTCCTCTATGATGAAGTAATTAGTATAACTTCCTCAAGCACGTTATAATTCATTTTTGATTTTTTGTAGGTGATAAAAGTGAGGCACAGCCCACGTAAACGTTTCGGTCAGAATTTTTTACAAAACCGGCATGTTATCGATGAAATTTTGCGCGCCATTAATCCTCAGGCAAAAGATAATATGCTGGAAATAGGCCCGGGTTTGGGGGCATTAACCCAGCCTTTATTACGCAAACTGGAGCATTTGACTGCTGTTGAAATTGATACAGATTTACAACACTATTTAGCTCAGTTACCCATCGCGCAGGGTAAGTTGGATTTAATTTCAGCGGATGCGCTAACCATTGATTTCAGTCAATTTGGTTCTGATTTAAGGGTAGTTGGTAATTTACCTTATAATATTTCTACTCCTCTACTTATCCATCTACTGCAATTTGCCCCCTGTATAAAAGACATGTATTTTATGTTGCAAAAAGAGGTCGTCGATCGTATGGCAGCAGTGCCTGGAACCAAAGCCTATGGGCGATTAAGTGTCATGTTGCAATATCATTGTGAGGTAGAGCATTTATTTGATGTGCCCCCGGAAGCGTTTGACCCTCAACCCAAAGTGGATTCCGCAGTAGTGCGTCTTATTCCTTTTCAAACATCTCCTTTTGAAACAGTTGCAGTAGAACAGTTGGAGCGATTAGTTGCCAGTGCGTTTGCCATGCGGCGTAAAACACTCACTAATAATTTAAAAGGAATCATCTCTTTAGCTCAATTAACTGACTTGGGAATAGATGGTGGCAAAAGGCCAGAACAAATTTCTGTCGCTGAATATGTCCAACTAGCGAAATTTATTTCCAATTAGTGTAAAATTAAATAATAAATGAATGTGGAGGTTGTCTTGTTTCATCGTCAACGAAAAAGTCCCTTATCGGCACACTCTAAATCATTAAAGGATTTAGTGCGACATGTAGCTGCTCCTCAGTTTTTAGCTGAAGATAAAAGACAAGCACTATTGCAAAAAATGAAAGAACTTACTTGTCTGGAGCCTTCTCGCTATGAAAGCTTGTGCGCCGTTCTGGTTGAAAATTTGGTCAATTATTGCCAAAGTCTGCCTGAAACCACCAACAGTTATTATTCACAGCCGGGCGGATTGGTGGACCATGCTCTAAATCGCACCGAAGCAGCATTAAGTCTGTTTCAGGAGTTTATGGTTCAGGATCCATCGGATTCAATATCTGAAGAACAGAAACAATGGCAATATGCTCTTTATTCCGCGGCAATTTTACAGGGGATAGGTAAATTATTTGTGGATTATCGGATTAATTTATTTGATAGCAACGGCCAATTATTAAAACAATGGAATCCATTGCTGGAAAGTTTGAACAGTACCGGCAGTTATTACAGTTATGAGTTTCAGAAAGAATCTGATATTGAGTTTCGCCGTCGTTTAAATTTATTGATTGCAAGAGCTTTGATGCCGGCTAGCGGCTTTGCCTGGATTGCGTCTAATCCACAGATATTAGCGGTTTGGTTGGCTTTATTAAATGAAGATCAACGTTCGGCAGGTACTTTAGGGGCGATTTTAATTCGTGCAGATGCCTTGGCCATCCAACGTTATATTATGGAATTTATGGGCAAGAGCACTGGAAATCGTGCTGGACGTTATGGTAGGGCCGGTACTTTTTCAGGTGGAGTGCCTGAAACTTTAGCCGAAAAAGAACAAGCAATGGGGGTTGAGTTCATTCAGTGGATGGTCAAGGTTTTGGGTGAAGGCCGAATTATGATTAATAAGGCGCCTTTATTTATGGTACCGGGCGGTATGTTGATGTGCCAGGAAATGTTTCAGTTATTTGTGCGCGAACATCCAGAGTATAAGAACTGGCAGGCGGTACAAAATGGCTTTTTATCTTTAGGCCTTCATCGTCGAGGTGCTGATGGCTCTGTTATGAGTCGTTTTGAACAGACGCATAATCAACAAATGCACAGCGGCATTGTCTTTTCGGAGTATGCTGTTGCCTTACCTGAATCAGTAAAAGTCGTACAGTTGAATACAGGTATAGTGGAAACCTTATCTTCAACAGAGTTAGTGCATAGAGCACAATACCCTAGCCAATTTACCCAGCAACAAAACGTACTGGTTGTGGCACCATTGCAAAAATTATCGGCCACAGGATGGCAGAATGCGGAAAGCGAAGTATCATTTTTGGCCCCCGGGGTAAAGCGCGGTGTCTGATTATGCCATAGGAGATGTACAAGGATGCTACGAGCCTTTACAACGACTGCTGGATTTAATTGATTTTGATGAAAAAACAGATCGTTTGTGGTTCGTTGGTGATTTAGTGAATCGCGGTCCAGAGTCATTAGCTGTCTTGCGTTTTATTAGTACTTTACCCCTTGCCCCCATCATCACTTTAGGCAACCATGATTTGCATCTATTAGGTTCTCTATTTGGCGAGCGGCCATGGAAAGGGCATGATGATACGATTCAAATCGTTCTCAAGGCACCTGATGGAGAGCATTTGGGGCATTGGCTTAGAAAGCAATCCATTCTTCATTACTCCCCTGAACTAAAGGTCGTGATGAGTCATGCAGGGATAGCCCCTCTGTGGGATTTGTCTCAAGCCATACACTTAGCTCAAGAGTTAGAGGCAGTACTTTCCGGAGACGGTTATCAGGAGTTTTTAACTCATATGTACGGTAATAAGCCCGATATTTGGTCTGGTGACTTAATGGGACTGGATAGGTTAAGAGCCATTACTAATTATTTTACCCGCATGCGGTTTTGTGATGGCCGGGGCCGATTGGAATTGGGTTATAAAGGTACTATTGATAAGGCTCCTGCTAATCTTTATCCTTGGTATGCAGTACCAGGGCGTAAAGAAATTGAGGTTGATATTGTTTTTGGTCATTGGGCGGCTCTCATGGGGAAAAGTCCCAATCCTAAAATTCATGCAATAGATACCGGATGTCTTTGGGGTGGTCCATTGACCGCATTACGTTTGCAGGATAAACAAAAATTTTCCGTGCCAGGATTAGGAACGAATTGATCGAGTAATCACCTCCGAAGGCCTCGTATAGGCCACGGAGAGATAATTTTTAATAAACAACAGGCGATGACATCAGTGAATTTTTTACAGAAAAACAGATTGTTATTACAGGTATTCCTGTTGTTAAGCTTGCTTGGCTTTAATGCTTGGCCGGCAGCTAAATCTTCTGAATCTAAAAATCTGTACAGTTGGGTCGATGACCCTGCCGCCGAAGCCCAGCAGGTGGAAGAGGCTGGAGTTCGTCTGCGTGAGGCCATTGCAAATCCGGAATATGTGCTAAAGCACTGGATAGAACTACCTACCTCACCCGCTTCCCGTCGTAAGGTCATCCAGCATTTGAGCATACGAGAAGCAATCTTATTGGCTTTACGCTATAACCCTAATATTCAAAATGCAGAATTAGATCGCATTATTCAACGTTATCAGTTGCGTCTGGCCTATAATGAATTCGAACTGCAATATGCTTTGGGTGCCTCAGGCGTAATCCAGAAAAATACATTTAATGGCGTTGGTAGTGATACCACTCGTACCTTAGTAGGGAGTCCTGAGCTTAAACTAAAAACCAAATTGGGTACCCAGGCCTCATTGTCTATAGATAATAATGTAGCGATTTACAATGGCTATAATCCCCAGTTAAATTTTACTGTGACTCAACCTCTATTGCGGGGCTTTGGCTCGTCAGTTAATAAAGTGGGACTGTTGAATGCCATTGATAGCGAATGGTTAAATAAATTAAATTTACAACAATCCGTTGTCGATCAGATTACCCAAGTCATTATCGCTTATCGTTCGCTGATTCTCAGCGGTAATAATTTACAAAATCAGCGTTTGCAGCTAAAAGAAGCTAAAAAATCATATGAGATTAATGAAAAAAAAATAGCAGCGGGGCAATTGGAACCTACCGGCAATATTCAACAATCCTATCAAATTGAATCGTTAAGCTTGATGGTAGAGCAGGCCGAAAATGACTTTAATACGGCCGCCCAGGATTTGTTGCAAACGATTGGTCTTGATCCGGATATGCATTTATCAGTTCCCAGTGATGTGACCTTAGAGAAGCTCATGGTTCCTGATCTGCATCAAGCAATCGAAACAGCACTTAATCATAATACCTTATATTTAGCCCAGAAAATGACATTGCGTGCCGATGAGCGTGCCTACAAAGTGGCAAAAAATCAACAATTGTGGCAATTGGATGCTGCTGGAAGTGTGCAAAGTGGTACGGTAAATGATGTAACAGGGCTTAATGGGGGATTACGTGGTATTTACAATGGGAATAATGTAAATCAATCTGCACGGTTGACCCTAACTGTTCCCTTGCACGATTTAAATCGCCGCAGTCAGTTAATTAATGCCAAAGTGAGATTGGAAAAAGATAGAATTAATCTGATCGCGGCTAAAAGAGCATTGATTACCAACATTACTAACACGATTAATACGATCCAAAGTCTGGCTAAACGTTATGAATTAGCCCAAAAACAAGTGAAATTGGCTGAGCAATCCTATGCATTGGAAAAGAAAAAATTACAGGCAGGTATTTCAAGTGCTTTAGATGTAAATAATACTCAGAATCAGTTGATTCAAGCGCAATCAGGGCTAATTGGTGCAAAGATTGCGTATCTTAATCAGTTATCAGCCCTTCAACGGACTTTAGGAACCACGCTGGATTACTGGCAAATTAAACTAAGGTATGGCGGATGAATATTTATTTAAAAATGATTATTGGAGCCATTTTAGCTCTGAATCTTGCAGCTTGCGGTCATCATGAAAAGCAGAAAACCACAACCTTGAAGACCTATGAAGTAAAATCAAGGCCTTTGCATAAAACCCTGCATTTTACAGGAACCATTCAGCCTTTGCATGAAAGCACGCTGACCAGTCCCATGGAAGCAGTAGTTGAATCGATGGATTTTCATTACGGTCAGATGGTCAAAAAGGGTGATGTTGTTTTAACTTTGAATTCTAATGAATTGCAAAAACAATATAATGATACATTGACCGATTATTTAAAGGCTAAAGACAGTTATACCATCGCAAAAGCAAAGTTTGCCGGTACCCAGGACTTATGGCATTCAGGATTATTATCTAAAAATAATTATTTAAGTGAAAAATCAGGCATGGATACCGCGCGAGTGACCTTAATGCAAGCAACGCGTAAACTGACTGAAATGCTGGAAAAGATGGATGAAAATAAGACGCAAAATTTGTCCGCATTAAGTTTATCGGATTTTGATAAAGTTCGAAAAATTTTGACTTCCAATCATAATATCATTCGCTTGAAAGCGCCAAGTGATGGGGTGATGCTGTATCCACCAAAATCCGGTGAAGATAAAGCAACGCGAATTACCGTAGGTTCCTCAGTGAAATCCGGACAGGTATTGGCCATAGTTGGTAATTTAAGCGGCATTAGCGTCGAGATTGATGTTCCGGAAATAGATATTGATAAAATCCGTCCGGGAATGAACGCCACCATTAGTGGTATTGCCTTCGGCAAGCATCAATTAAAAGGCACTTTAGTCGCCGTGAATGCTCAGGCTTCTAATACCAGCAATGGCGGTTTACCCTCCTTTACAGCAGTAGTTGAAGTAAAATCATTGACTGCCGAGCAACAACCCTGGATAAAGGTGGGTATGAGTGCTGCAATTGAATTAAATGTAGAAAGTAATAATCAATTATTAGTTCCTATTGCGGCAGTAAAGCGAGAAAAGGGTAATAGTATTGTTACTCTTCAGCTTGCCCAAGGCTCTGTTGAGAAACGAATTATCACTACGGGCGCTGCTCAAGCTGATTCGGTGGTTGTAGAGACCGGTCTGAAAATAGGGGATGTGGTGGTTTATGATTGATGGTCCATTGATTAAGCTCACCGACTTGGTGAAGACTTATTCTCTTGAAGGAATCAGTACTACTGTATTAAAAGAGGTTTCCTTGACCGTCAATGAAGGGGAACTGCTGGCTATTGTTGGTGCTTCCGGCTCCGGAAAATCTACTTTAATGAATATTATCGGCTTATTAGATAAAGCCGATTCGGGCACTTATACGCTAAAAAATAGGAATGTAGCGGGTTTAAGTGACGATGAGTCTGCTTTTTTACGCAATCAGAGCATAGGCTTTGTTTTTCAGCAATTTAATTTATTACCTCGATTTACCGCCGTTCAGAATGTGGCATTGCCTCTTACTTACAGAGGGGTTAATGCCGCCGAGATTAAAGAAAGAGTATTAAAAGCGCTTGAACACGTCGGCATGCGCCAGTACGCGCATCACCGCCCGACGCAATTATCAGGTGGTCAACAGCAACGGGTAGCAATCGCCAGGGCTTTAGTTACCGAACCCCAGGTGATTTTAGCTGATGAACCCACTGGAGCTTTGGACTCCAAGACGGGCACAGAAGTAATGAATTTGTTTTTAGCCTTACACCAGGAAGGCCGTACCATCATCATGGTGACGCATGATGAACATGTCGCCGCACAATGCAAACGACGAATTACTCTTGTTGATGGAGTTGTTGTTGGAGAATCTGGGTAATGAAGTTTGTCAATCACTGTCAGCAGGCCTTAGTTAATTTAACTTCCTCTAAAATGCGTTCTTTTCTGGCTGTTTTAGGCATTTTGGTAGGTACTGCTGCTGTAGTCGCCCTAATCAGCTGTGGCCAATTGGCTACCGAAAAAGCTTTGGAGCAATTCAAGGCTTTAGGTACCGATTTACTTGCGGTGGCTGTTTATGAAAAAACGCCCAGTAAATCACGAAGTGGAGATGATTCATTATCAGTAAATCAATGGCAGCAACTCCCAGAGCGAATTCCCTCTATTCTAAAAATTGCACCTTATAGTACTGCCTATCAACCACTAAGTTTCCATGGCAAATTGATGCAAGGGGTGGTTATCGGTGCCGATGAGAATTTGGCTAATATTGTGCATGTTACTTTAGCACAAGGCCATTTTGTTTCCTTTTTAGAGTCCTTTGAACATTTCTGTGTCATTGGTGATGGATTAGCGCGCCAAATAAAAGAAATCAGCTTTGATGATCCTATAGGGAAACAATTACGTATAGGTCAATCTTTATATACTATCATTGGTATAGCCAATCACTGGAAAGAAAATGGTTTTTTTAATGAGGATATCAATCAGGCCGCTATCATTCCTCTGGCGGGCATCTCATTGGTGAGTAAGGATGCAAAAATTAATAATGCGGTGATTCAGCTTAAACCCGATAGCCCCATTGACGAGGTAATAGAAGAGATAAAACAAATCATTAGTTCCCAGATACCCAAGCTCAGCGTCTTTCCTCGCAGTGCCAAACAAATTATAGCCAGCATGGAAAGTCAGGGACATATTTTCACTTTGTTATTGGCTGTTATTGGCGGAATTTCACTTTTGGTCGGTGGGATCGGGGTAATGAATGTGATGTTGGTTTCCGTCAGTGAACGAAAAAAAGAAATTGGGATACGAAAAGCAGTGGGGGCTAGAAACAGTGAAATTCAAGCGTTGTTTCTTGTTGAGTCGGTGATGCTCTCTTTATTAGGCGGTATTCTAGGGGTTATTTTAGGGCTGATTTTCACCCGGGTTGTTGCTTATTTTAGCGGCTGGACTTTCTCCATATATTGGCTTCCCCCCATAGCAGGTTTTTTAGTTTCAGCCGCAACAGGAATTTTCTTTGGTTTTTATCCGGCCCGTCGTGCTGCAAAACTGGAGCCCATGGCTTCCTTACGCAGTGAGTAGCGTTTAATTATTGCAAAGAGAATCCTCGTCCGTCAGTAGAGCACAACGATGAGCGCTCCTTGAATTCATATTCTGGACTATAATAAATAGAATACCAAATAATGCATGATCTGGATGAAAAATGACCAAAAGACAATTAGAAATAGAGAATTTAAAAAAGAATAATCAAGAACAGCAAAATACACAAATGTTAATTAGTTTTACTGTACAGGAGCAAAGGGCGAGAGACTTGGAAAAAGAAAGCCAGATAAGTAGTTCCCAACAGCAGACTAATGAAGAGCCTGAAGCAGAAAAAAAAACAGATGATGCGATTGAATATATATTTTTGCCAAAGAAATCTCTTGAAGAAGAGGACGAGGAGGATAAGAAGAAGGCAACGGGTGGTCTTGAAACGACCTATGTAATTTCCCATCATATGAATGGTAAAGTGCTTGCTTACAGTATAGGCGTAGGTGATTGGTCAGATAATTTTCATGATATTTCTGACCTTGATATAAGTGATGAGGAATTTACAAACGACTTGCACTCAATTTTAAGAGGAGCGGCCTCCTCAGAAGATGGTGTACGAGCAGTAGAAAAAAAATATCCAGGGAGTAGAACCTACAAAGACTCAGAAGCCAAAGAACGTGCCGCAGAGTTTCTTCAAAAAATGAAAGACCGTAATGATATTGCAATCCCTAATTCACCAGCTCCCAGCCCTACAGCTGCACCAAAAACGGAGAATAGAGCCCCATTATCACCTCTACCGAATACACTACAGCCTAAAGAGTCTTCTTTGGGGATGTTCCATGACCCTCTAGAGGCTAACGAAAGTTTTAGTGAGCTCAGACCTTCCGCAACTGCCGAAGGCGAGGTGGAGCCTGGTTCACCGTCTCCCTTTCAAACTACACCCAAACCCTAAACATCCCAGAGAGTGAGACATAGGGGGATATTCGAGTTTAATCGTCATGCAGATACAAACGCTGGCATCACCATTAATAGTTCGATAATTAATAATGCAATCGTTAGTATACCCGCGGTATTTAATTGCCTCTTTTCACCAGCCATATCCATCTATAGCCTTTGTAGCCTGGGTTAGCCCAGGCTAATCCAGGATTTTGGTGTCAAGCAACAAAGCATTTCCCTGATTACGTTGACACGTTATATTACCCTAGATTCCTTAACTTAATGGCTGTGGGCGTATGCCGCTGGGTTGTCTACAAAGTCGATAAAATAATGAACTTAAAATGAGTCGCTTAGCACGTTATTTTATTTCATGGTTTTCTGTAGATGCGGACATGCCAAAACGAGCTAAAATATGCTGAATCATTCCTTTTGCAAGCTCTTCTTCACTCAGGAAAAAAGTTCCATCAATTTCTTGCTGTAATAAGTGGGCTTCTTCCTTATTGTGTGCTCGCACTGCGATTTCAATGTGAGGATTAAGCTCTCGTGCCCTGCTGATCATCTGTCTTAAATTAAAAATACTTGATGTGGCAATGACAAGCATACTGGCGCGAGTAATATGTGCCTGAATAAGGGCTGGTGCTTCCGAAGTATTACCAAAGATTGCAGCTATTTTGCGTTTTCTCAGGTGTTCAACCAGCTCTCGGTTCTGCTCCACAACTACATAGGGAATACCGTGATCATTCAATATCGCTCCTACCCGTTTACCAACCTGGCCGTAACCAATTAAAACAACTTGGCCTGATAAGTATTTTTCTTCAGTTGTTCTTGGGAATTCGGCCAATGGATCTTCAGAACGCTCGAGAGATTGAATCCAGGAAAACTTCGAACACATCCAGGATTGTAGCGGGTTTACCAATTTAAAAATAAACGGATTTATGGCTATAGAGATAAGTGCTGCGGCAAGAATTAATTCTTGGCCTTCAACGGGTAACAATTTCAGATACACTCCTTGACCTACCAGGATAAATGAAAACTCCCCAATTTGAGCTAAACTCGCTGAAACCGTGAGCGCTATGCTCAATGGATAACGAAAAGCGAGAACCAATGCTGCAGCTGCAATTGATTTTCCAATCACAATAATGCCGACCACGGCTAAAACATGTAACGGTTTTTCTATAAAAATGTAGGGATTGAATAACATACCTACTGAGACAAAAAATAATACGGCAAAGGCATCCCTAAAGGGCAATGATTCTTCTGCTGCGCGCCGACTAAATTTGGATTCTCTGATGATCATGCCGGCAAAAAATGCGCCCAGCGCTAATGATATACCAAATAATTTAGATGCTCCGAAAGCAATGCTGACTGCTGTAGCAATAACGCAGAGAGTAAAAAGTTCGCGAGAACCCGTGCGGGTAATATGCCATAATATCTTGGGTAGTATCCAGCGCCCCATTAAGAGCATTACTATAACAAATGATGAAATTTTGAAGAGGGTGATGCCCAATATTAACCACAAACTATGATGGTTGTACGCACCAGGCCCACCATTCCATGCCGCCAGGAATGGTAAAAAGACCAGCACAAGAATCATTGCGATGTCTTCAACAATCAACCAGCCTACAGCAATTTGTCCGTTTATAGATCCTAACAGGCCCTGGGACTCAAGCGCTCTAATTAATACTACGGTACTGGCAACGGATAGTGCCAAGCCAAACACCAAAGCATTACTTAAGCTCCAACCCCAAAAAAGGGCAATACAAGCACCAAGAACAGTAGCAATAACAATTTGGATTAATGCTCCTGGTAACGCAATTTTCCTTGTTTCAAGCAAGTTATCCAGGGAGAAATGCAGGCCCACCCCAAACATCAGCAACATCACTCCAATCTCGGTAAACTCAGCAGCAATTTCTGTGTTAGCTACAAATCCGGGAGTAAAAGGGCCGAGGATAATTCCTGCCAATAAATAACCAACCAGGGTGGGTAATTTGAGCTTTATCGCGATAAAGCCCATTACCAGAGCCAAACCCAATGTCGTTGCCATAGTTGTTATTAAAGGCAGACTCTGATGCATGAGTTAATTCCATATTCTTGAATATAAACTACATGTTCAAGTGTAAATATAAAGATCCTTTATCCCGTTTGCTCTTGAGATTTTATTCCAAGGCACTATAAGTAAAGCGCAAGAACTTATAAAAAACAAGAAAGCATGCTGCTAATGGTCTTTTTCATTTTTGGCTTAAAACGTTTTTCCACCCAGACCATAATAAATATTGGGCGTACTGGTTTCGCCCTGCTCTATTACCGCTTGTATTTCTTTTCGGGCTTGCTCCTTGAGCGGGTTATAATCCATATAATCCCATCTTGATTCACACCCTTGCCCTATACTTAGCGTATGTGCACTGGAAAAATTTGAATTGGCTATGACAGGGCCGTCTAAAACAAATTTTTTATCTTCAGAGCGTTTAGGCTTAGTTGCAATCTCACAAGAAACCTCCAGTGGTTGGTCCGCTTTTTCTCGAACACATTTGATTGCGCATATGATTGATTGTGGAGGAACTTTATAAGCGAGTGCTTCATAAGCATATAAAGACCACCCCGCATAGGCTCCAAGATTGTCTACCCCATGATCAAAAAATCTGCAAATATTCCCAGTTTGTGTGGCTTGAAAACTATGAAAATCCAGAATGATGTTTTCGAAATCACTGGGTGTATCTGATGTTCTGGATAGCCTTACTTCACCCTTGCCCTTACCTAAATATTCAATTTTAGTAGGCTCAGGTAGCGCAATAGCATAGATATAGGATGTTTCGGTGTTTAAGGGGAAAATGGGCGCACTTTCGAGTTTAGTCGTCATGCAGATACAAACACTGGCATCACCATCAATAGATTGGTAATTAATCCCGCAATCGTTGGTATATCCTCTGTATTTAATGGCCTCTTTCCACCATCCATCCCCATATCCATCTATTCGCGGGGAAAAACCGTCTTTAAAGATTTGCTCTGGGGGTCTTGTATCTGAACGATAATAAAGTCTTCCTTTCATGATAATCCCTTACATGATGATGAACCTCTTAAACTTTATAAAAAAAACATTAAGGAAATATTAAGAGAATAATAAATTAACGTCAGTTTCGGATAAGAAACACCTAAGGTCCCCTCTCACCGCGCGTAGCGTGTGAAGAGAGGGGGCTCTTAAGTGTTGCTTAGCCTGAACGGTTCATGAGTTGAACTTTAGACAGTTAAGCCTTTTCCATAGCGCGTTGCTTTAATTGACTAATGCACCATTCTTGTGATGAGTTAATACTGTTTTCAAGGCGCACCACCTTAATTTCATCCCTATTGCTCCAGTGCGCATCGCCACTGGCCGTGAGGGTATATTGAATAGTAAATTTCCAGATATTATCTTTTGTTTGTGGAGGAGTAATTTTGTAGCTTGATACCCACGGACTGGATACCCCGGTGACCCAATTTAATTCTATGAAATGATTAAGCGTTGTTTTTTGTAAGTCGGGGCACTGCAGCATGTATTGCACCGCTCCATTTCTGTTTTTCACCGCTTCTGCCCACGCTGTTGCAACTCCTTTGGGATTAGTTGGCGCTAATGCTTTTTCCAACATAAAAATTTGGCGGGGCATGAGCTCTTTTTCATTTATTGAGGCTGAATTTGTAGCAAACAAAAAATGGGAGGACAAAAATAAGCCCCCTAAAAGCAAATATTTTTTTATTATTGAGTCATTCAACATAGATTTTATCCTGGATTGTTAATTGTGGTCATTGTAGATGATACAACGAAGTTTTCATCTCGGCGACTTGGCTAATTAGGCAATTGATTTTAATTCACTGAGGGCAGAAATTGACTTATTGCATTGAATATATAAGTATTTTATGATGATGAAATTGTTGTCATCATGATAAATGGAATTTACTATGCTAAAAAAATCCTTGGTGCTGGCGCTATTAACCTGCAGTACTTTTTCTTTGGTTTATGCGGATTCTGCGTTACCTCCTGCCGAGAAATCCCTCCCGACAAGTTATATGCCAGTCGTCATTAATGAAACTTTTCAAACTATTCTGCAACGCATGAGTGCCGCGAAAGACGCGATTAATAAGAAGCAACAGGATCTGTTACAACAACGTTATGATTTGAGTAATAATCCTTCGCAAACAGCGACTATGTCTAACGGCAAACCTATTCAGGAAGGCGTCCGGGTCAAGTTACCTCAAGGGGTAACCTGGGAGCAGCTGGGAAGCATGAGCCCTGATGAAATCAAAACCAAAAAATTATTTCCCCAAGGCTTTTTACCCTTACCTCATCCTAATCATCCTGAGGGAGGCATGCTATTTCCCAAATTTGCAATTGATGAGATCAATAAGCAGGAAAACAGAGATTTAACTCGCTTTGATCTGGACTTTGATATTCCAGACCATTTTTTACCACCCTTTCCTGCTCCCATCTACTTAACAACCAGACCGGATCTTGGTGATGTGTCGCAAGGAAAATTAGTTACTATCGAGAATTACTATGAGTTGTTTAATGGGATATTGAATCCCAAGCAACTGGAAGGCCTAAGACTGCTGGTCACTCCTTTTCCTCAGCAACAATTTAACCAAACTGAGGACCGACGTACTGTAAAACCTAGTCGTGGAGTGGCCTGTTTGGATTGTCATGCCAACGGCCATACTAACAAAGCAACTCATCTGGTCGGTGATATTCGGCCACAAGAGTTTCGCCATAGGATCAATACCCCCACTTTACGTGGACTGAATATCCAGCGTTTATTTGGGTCTCAACGTGCTTTGAAAACAGTGGAGGATTTTACCGAATTTGAGCAAAGAGCCGCGTATTTTGATGGCGATCCGGTCATCGCTACTAAGAAAGGAGTCAATATTCTGGAGCGCGGCAGCCAAGTGCATTTCATGGCTGAATTCCAGGAAATTTTGGATTTTCCGCCGGCACCCAAGTTGAATTGGGAAGGAAAATTAGATCCAGCAAAGGCTACTCCAGCTGAACTTCGTGGCCAGGCTCTATTTTTTGGCAAAGCAAAATGTGCTAGCTGTCATACACCGCCTTATTACACAGATAACACTATGCATAACTTACAGACGGAAAAATTTTATGCACCGCAAATGATTAACGGCATGAAAGCTGTTGGCGATGGCCCAATCAAAACCTTCCCATTGCGCGGAATAAAAGATTCCCCCCCTTATTTGCATGATGGTCGTTTGTTAACCCTGGCGGATACCGTAGAGTTTTTCAACCTGGTGTTGCAATTACAGTTGACCAAAGAAGAAAAATCCGACTTAACTGAATTTATGAAAGCACTCTAATCTTGTCTATCAGTAGCCCGCAATAGAGTGCGGGCTACTCAAATAGTTAGGCGTGGCATGGTGCACTGTTAATCTGTAAATCTCGTTCTGCTATTACCACTGCATTTTCCAAGTCAGACTTCACTAGCGTGAAAAAAATTATTTCTATGACCTAGAGTAACTATTTTAATGACTGCGTTTGCAAGAGCTTTCAACAGATTAGTGAGATAGTCTCCCTAACCTAAAGCATTTTGTAATATGGGTTTAGCTGTATTGATTGCCTCTCTACAGGTGCTTTTAAATAGTTCGTCTGAGAATAGATCCCTGTCTTCCATATTATCTTTATAACGATCGCGTGCTGCTTGTAATGCAACTACTAAATTTGAAGCTACTCCATAAGCTGCGTATCATCTTGATGTTTTTGAATATATTTTTCCAGTAATGCTACTAAGGTGAATGTTGTGCCTGATATAGAGGTAACGAAAGGTATTGTTGGATGACTCCTTGAATAGCCTTGAGCGACACGGAGATCTAAATCTATCTTGCTTACTGTTCTTGTGTTCACTACTGGTAATTCGCATTAAGACTCTGTACATTCTAAAAACGGGACATTCAGTAGTTAAAGAATAAAAAGTCTATCTTCAAAGAAGATACTTCAGTTATTATTTAAAAATTAATGGTTTAAATATTAAAGAGAAATAGAAATGGGTCGACATGACATGTTACTAAATAAAAAGGGGAGAGCTATGAACAAGTTGGGGCTCGCTATAGCGTTTATGCTATTACAACACGTTGCTTTTGCCAGCCAAAGCTGGAATCAATGGCTTGCAGGAGTTAGAGAGGAAGCACTTCAACAGGGCATTCCACCCAGTTTATTTGATGAAGCCTTTGCTGGAATTCATGAGCCAAGTCGCCAAATTAAAGGGTTTATGCACTCTCAGCCCGAGCATCGATTAACTTTTTTAAAGTACCGGACTACGCGGGTTGATAATTACCGAATTGCCATTGGACGTAGAGAATATAAGAAGAATAAACAAGTACTGGAAGAAATCGGCCAACAATATGGAGTTAATCCTTGTTTTATTGTGTCTTTTTGGGGTATGGAAACAAGCTATGGGACTTATATGGGGAATTTCCCAGTAATAAAGGCCTTAGCTACTTTAGCCTATGATTCCAAACGTAAGGAATTCTTCCGTAAAGAATTGTTTATTGCCTTACGTATTCTTAAAGAAGGTCATGTTAGTCTGCAAGATTTCAAAGGGGAATGGGCCGGTGCTTCAGGCCAGCCGCAATTTTTACCTTCAAGTTGGGTGAAATATGCTGTGGATTATGACGGGGATGGTCATAAAGACATTTGGAAAAGTAAGCCAGATGTTTTTGCTTCTATAGCGAATTATATGAAGAAAAATGGTTGGCAAACTGGAGAGCCTTGGGCAATACAAGTAAAACTTCCAGCCAAATTTGATATGAAAATGGAAGGTAAAAATATTATAAAGCCTGTCAGTGAATGGGATGCATTAGGGGTGCGTACTGAAAGTGGTGAACCTTTGCCGTATCAGAACCTGCAAGCCAGCATAGTGAAACCCTTAGGAGGGCCTACATTTTTAGCTTTCCCTAATTATAAAATGATTTTGCGCTATAATAATTCTATCTATTATGCAGGTGCGATTGGCTACATGGCAGATAAAATTTGCCAGGCTAAGTAAGTCATAGCGTGGGGTTGGGCCAAGGCCCATAGCCGTTAAGAAACGTCATCCTGAGCGAAGCGAAGGATCTCCAAAATGTGGCTCAATGCCTATTTTAGGAGCTCCTTTGTCGCAAGCTTCTCGATGACGGGAAACCGCTTAAGATATAGGCAGGGCTAAATTCCTTAGCTTAACGTCTATGGGGCTAGGCCCAGGCTACGATAATTTATCATTGCATCCAATCTCAGCATCCGGTCTGATCCAAGATCTTTATAGGAGAAAAAAGTGAGCGATTATCTTGATAAAACAGCCAGCCTAACTCCTGCCACGAGAAGAGTGGTTTGTGATAAAGCCACCGAATATCCCCATACAGGCGCTTATAACACGGTGATGGCTCGAGGGACTTACTTATGTCGACGTTGTGGATTGGCTTTGTTTCGTGGCTCCAGCCAATTCAGTTCAGGGTGCGGATGGCCCAGTTTTGATGATGATATTGTCCATGCGGTAAAAAGAGAGCCCGATCCAGATGGTCAACGTACGGAGATACTTTGTGCTCGTTGTGACGCTCATTTAGGGCACGTATTTACTGGTGAGTCGTTTACCCATAAAAATTTGCGCCATTGTGTGAATTCTGCTTCACTTGATTTTGTGGTTGATAATGAGGTTTTGGATACGGAGGAAGCTATTGTCGCTGGAGGCTGCTTTTGGGGCGTAGAACATTTTTTACGCCAGATTCCTGGGGTAATCAGCGTGGAATCAGGATACACTGGAGGCCATACTTTAGATCCCGGTTATGATCAGGTTTGCAGCGGTAATACCGGTCATTACGAAGCAGTTCGGGTGATTTATGATCGGTCTAAAACGGATTATCACACGGTCTTAAAACGATTTTTTGAAATTCATGATCCCACCCAACGCACCGGACAAGGACCCGATTTAGGACAACAATACCAAAGTGCTGTGTTTTATTTTGATCAAGAGCAGAAGCAAGAGGCCGAGTCTTTAATGCAACAGCTCAGAAATAAAGGCTATCAGGTCGCCACTCGTTTACTTGAGGCTCAACCTTGGTGGCCTGCTGAAGAGTATCACCAAGAATATTATATAAAACATCGCAAGGCACCTTATTGTCATCAGCCGACCAATCGCTTTGAAGATTAAGGTTCTGCTCTGCCATACTCGATGGTTCCACTCCAACACCTAGATATTCCCAACGTCCCGTGGCTTGTCCACGGGATCCAGACTCTGAGTGTCTCTCCATATCAGATGTAACTCTTCGCGGTAACCCACGTTCTTAATAATAAAATGAGCGTGATCAATACCACGCCAAAAGCAAACCAATAATAACTGGTTAAACCCGCTGCAGGCAGCTCTTCGCGAAAAACATTCAATAAAACAGAGCCCGCCAAAAAAGCTACCATCAATGCGGCAATCAGAACATTAACTGGATCAAAAATAACCGAACACAACCAACCGGTTAATAAAGCGCTAATCAATAGGAAGCGGCCTACATGGTTGAATCGTGTCGGGTAGAAATGACAAAATTTTCTATCGGTCAATACAAAATGTAAGGCCATAGCCAAAGTAAACAGGATGGTTGCGGTGATGCTGGAGAGGGCTCTTAATGACATCGTATAGGTGATTAAGAAGTTGTAAACACAGAACATCACTAAATGTAAACCATAGACCAACCCATCGCTATGCCTCTCGTCACGATAACGTTCAGCCAATAAGTCAAAGCCATAATAAATGAGAAAGCCACATAAAGCGAAAATATAAATTAGCAACTCAGTAAAGGGGGTGAGCCATTGATTCTTCAATAAAAAGTCACCTATTGGTTTATTATATTCCACTAAATTAGGTAACATCTCCAAAAATACATAGGCAACAGCAACACCACCCGCAAAAGAGACAAATGCACGGCCATTTTCAGGAAGACGATTAGCAATCCACGGGCTTAAATAATGAAACATCACTAAAAAAAAGGTGGCGGCAAAGGCGATCCATAAATGAGGGGCATTGATCCATAACACGAAATAAACCTCCAAAAAATATTGGTTTCAAGTTCAGTATTTTCATAATCTTTTATAAAAACTGCCCTCAGTACACCATTATTAAAAGATGTTTTCAAATAAAACCAGGCGTAATGGCTTGTCACTATCAAGTTAAGAAATCAAGAGAACATTATTAGAGTCCATTTCACATTCACATGGTGTCGTGTAGGGGAGTAGATCTTGCTTGCGCGGGAAAGACAACTATTCATATACAATGAGTTAATTCTTAATGTAATGGCCTGGGTTTCAATCGAGTGTCTGACGAAGTTTTTTTAAATGACCTCTCTGGGTTTTGCTATCCAGTCTTTTTCTCACTGATGCTTTAGAGGGCTTGGTTTTCTTTCTTTTGACAGGAACAACACTTACTTTCTTAATGAGGGTAACGAGTCGCTGTAAAGCATCATCTCTATTCTTCTCCTGACTGCGATACCGTTGTGCTTTGATGATAATAATGCCGTCAGTAGAAATTCGGTAGTCGTTTAGTTGTAACAGCCTTAGTTTATATTCGGCAGGTAAGGTTGACTGTTCAATATTAAAGCGAAGATGAATCGCGGTAGAGACTTTATTTACATGTTGTCCACCGGCGCCTTGCGCTCGAATTGGGGTCAATTCAATCTCCGCTAGTGGAATGAATATATTATTGTTGATCTTTAACATGTAGACTCTTTTTGATTACCTCATAATTAATAATACAGTATTTTTCATTGGCTGGCGTGGGCTGCTCATTACCTCAACCGCGCTGTTTCATTTAAATATACTTTTTTTTAGGCTACCATCAACTATATTTAACTCTAGCATTATTAATAATATTGAAGGATAGAATGATGACTGAAACGATCGGGTATGCGGCTCCCAAAGCCGGAGCACCGCTACAACCTTTCACCTTTGAACGACGCAAGATTGGTGCACAGGATGTTGCTATTGATATTTTATTTTGCGGCATTTGCCACTCTGATTTACATCAAATCCACAATGATTGGGGTTTTGGACAATACCCTATGGTACCAGGGCATGAAATCATCGGCAAAGTGACTGCCGTAGGTGCCAAGGTTGACCGATTTGCGCCAGGTGATTTGGTTGGTGTGGGCTGTATGGTTGATTCCTGTGGCAAATGTTCTAGTTGTACCCTAAACGAAGAACAGTTTTGCGAATCAGGCATGACGCAAACCTATAATAGTGAAGATAAGATCTTAGGCGGTATGACTTATGGCGGTTTTTCTAAACATATAATAGTAACTCAGGATTTTGTATTAAAAATAGATAAACAATTAGATGCGTCTGCGGCGGCTCCCTTGCTGTGCGCCGGAATTACGACTTATTCACCGCTGAAACGGGCCAAAGTAGGTAAAGGAAGTAAAGTGGGCATTGTAGGTCTAGGTGGTCTTGGCCATATGGCCGTGAAACTGGCTCATGCTTTTGGGGCACATGTTACTGTTTTTACTACTTCAGCAAATAAAGTAAATGCCGCCAAACAATTAGGTGCTACAGACGTAGTACTCTCTACCGATGCAAAGGCAATGGACGCTCTGGCGAATCAATATGATTTTATTCTCGATACGGTCTCTGCCAAGCATGATTTAAATCCTTATTTAAATCTTCTAAAACATGACGGAACGATTACCCAGGTTGGCTTGCCTGCAGACCCAATGGAAATTCCAATGTTTCCAATAATCTTTAAACGCTTAAATGTAAATGGCTCTTTAATTGGCGGAATTAAAGAAACGCAAGAGATGTTGGATTTTTGCGCTAAACATAAGATTACTGCCGATATTGAGTTAATCAATATGGACGAGATCAATACCGCATTCCAACGCTTGCAAAAAGGGGATGTTAAATATCGCTTTGTTATTGATATGGCTTCCTTACGCTAGACTATAGGTATGTCAATTCCGTCGTTGCGAGCCTTGGCGAAGCAGAACGATGTTTCGTTAGAATTTTACAATTGCTTCACTTCGTTCGCAATGACGACTACTTGGGGCGCGATTAATGGCGTCAACTGAAGGATGTAGCCCGGGTGAAGGCGCAGCCGTAACCCGGGATCGAAACTTGATTGGTACTCTATCCCAGATTACGCTTCGCTCCATCCAGGCTACTGTGTTCTCTTAAGTTGACGCCATTCAACAGTTAAAGCACCCTATGGTAATACGTAGATAATCAAGGCTACCAAACCCGTAACCGCAATTAGTGGATGCAAGACCGCTACCCATTTGGGGATGGTGCCTCCCTTCATATCGATAATAAATAGAGTTAATCCGCCCAAGGCGCCAAGAATAAGCAAGGTCAAACCGACAGTCAGGGTAGGGGAGGCGACGTTCAAAATCATATAAATGATTACCAGTATTAATGCAGTTGCGGCAATAATTCCATGTAAATAGACGACCATTTTATGGCCGGGTCTGTCTTGCAAAACTGCAGTCAAAATGATTAAACCAAACAGTGCTGCAATAATAAATAAAATAATAGCCGCTATTAACATAAGACTTCCTTTTTCTTAGCCAATGGGTTGGTGCATGCATTTCTAAAATAGCCGTAAAATACGTTGTTTTATAATGCTATTCTTTAGCCTACCTCTTTTTTCCTGAGCCATCAATGTGAGTTCAATAAATCGACAATTTTCAAATTAATATTATCTTAAGAATAGTACTTTAGAATGACGTTGCCATCCTGCCAGTATCCGCAGGGAGTTGGTGCTATCTGAGCCGTAATTGTGCATTAATTATAAGCATGAAGTCAGTAGGAATACGGTTTATATTCACTTTTAAAAATGGAAGTAACTATGAAAAAATTAATTGCTACTTTATTCTCTTTATTTGTTTTTATTGGCGCTCAGGCTGCCTATTCCAATAATGATGTTCCCAATGAGTTTCAAGTTACGGAGCACTGGATCAGCTTAACCACAAGTTTTGATATTGAAACAAAAACTCATAAATTAGGCACTTTATATCGAAAATTTTTCAGCTTCTTATTAACATACGAGTTTTTTGATCCCTTTGATAATAAAATGGCTACTGCGCGTTCCAAGTTTTTCTCCTTTACGGCCCACTTTGACATCTATGACCGGGATGAACGTTTCTTAGGTTTTGCCGAAGAAAAAATATTTACTTTTTTCCCTACTTTCGATATTTATGGTAGCGACGCGTCAACCAAGTTGGCTAGAGCCGCAATGAATTTTTGGGGAACAACCTTTACCATCTATGATCCTGTAACAGATCAGGAAATGGCTAAAATGCACCGCTCCTTTTTCAGATTAAAAAATGACTGGAATATTACTATTACCAACAGAGCTTTATTTGAACGCAAAAACATTGATTTTAGAGTGTTGATGACGGTTCTTGCCTTCCAGGGCGATAGAGAAAATTGGGAAAAAGATCAAGACAACAATTCTAATAAAATCAGAACAAGCGCAGCAGATGCCACTTCGGTAGTCACTGATGATGAGCTCAATGGATTTAAGGAAAAAATTGCTGCAGCTGGGAAACACGCAGGATTAGACCATGTTCAAAAACCGGATCAACAAACCCTGGAACATATTGCCATTGAATTGGAAAGCAATTACAAAAATGTCCATACCCGCAATGAGGTAGAGCAAACAAGTCAAGAAAGACTGAGCAGTTTCATTGACTATTGTCTGAATTTAATAGAAGCAAATGATATGCCGGACACTAAGAAAAAAGCGATTCTCTTTTTGTTGAAGATGCGCTTGGAGGGAAGTGTTTAATTTCTTTAATTGTAGCCCGTATTAGCGGCGTAATACGGGTTTCCTAACACTTTCATGCCCTAATCTTTTAAGCCACGGCTAATGTTAAATTAACGTATGGTCCATTAACGCTAAAATTCCTGCTTCTTGCTTCAGTAGAGTTAATCGCCATGGTTCCTGTTGCAAATGAAGGGGTGATAAACACTGTTCCTGCCTGTACTAAAGTAGCCGGACTTACCTCTGCTATAGCATTATTATAGTAAGCCAGGCGATAACCTGCTTCTATGGTAAGACTATCAATATGTCGTCCAGAATAATTATAAAACAATCCTAACTTACCATCAAAACCGGTTACTACCTGGGTCACATCAGGGGTAGTTACTTCTTGATGGCTGGGCGATAATCCCAAAAATGTCAGGCGTGCTGAACTGGCGGTAAAATTATCCACCACACTAATACCGCCTGCAGTAAGCATTCCTGCTAGTTCTCCGACTACGCCAAAGCCGCGATAGACAACATATTGCACATTAAGGCCAAGATCAGGTCCCGCTCCTAAGTATTCTGACTTGTTTTGGGTTTCAAAAAAGAATTGAGGATCGGGAGGAAGGGCATAACTGTAGGGGGTGGCTGGAGCTCCGGCATAATCACTAAAGACAGTCGTTAAGGTTTGATTAATGCGTAATATATTAAGACCGCCAAACAGTCGGGCTCGCAGATTGGGACTGTATTCGAATAGTTTGCTGGCATTGATATCTATGCTATCAAAATCAAATTTTACCGTGCTATCAGCTCTTTTTATACCAAATACGGGTGGCCCCACTTCATAAGCAGGAGCAACAAATTCAACAGTAGAAAGATCGGTACTTTGAGATGCTTGTTTGAACGTTGAGTTACTTGTATCTAAATGAAGCCAATTAACATTAGCCTGATAGGGCGATGCTGAAAAATTGTAATTTAATCCTACTTCGAATGCAGGAGAGTATGCAGGATGGATTTCCTGATAATGCCAGCTTTGTGAATAAGGCTGATTTCCGGAAACAAAAACGGCATATTTCAGGTTATCACTGTTAGGCTGCAGATATAACAATCCACCATAAAGTTCAAGATTCTTTTTAGCGGGTTCATCTTTTAAAAGCTCAGCAAAAGTCGTCGTATAAACACAACTTAGAGTTAATCCGCAAAAAGCGCTAATCAGTTTAGTCAAGTTCATTAAAAAGTTCCTTAATATAATTTTCTTAAAGTTTGCTCCAGACGAAAATATCCATTTATCTTAATAACACGCCTGAGGGACTATCAAACGTGCCATGAGAGTCTTTGCATAATGATAGGGTGCCATTATTTTGATTAACAAAACATACAGATACACGGCCAGTGTCTGCTATGGGAACATAGGCTCGTGAGCCTAGATTGTTAAATGCAAGATTGCCAAATCCATCAAATCTCCCCCCTGTTATAGAGCACGAATGTAAGTTACTGGTGATGACATCGACTTTACAAACAGAAATGTTGTTACTGCCATTATTGGTAAGATAAGCAAACTGCCCAGAGGGATGTAAGGTAATTCCCTCCGGTTGACTAAAACCACCTACCCTGTTGTGGCAGCTTAGTAATCCAGTGGTTGCGTCAACGGGGCAAATCGACACATAATTGGCTAAGTCTGAGACGTAAGCGATAGTGCCTAAAGGATTAAGCGTCATATCAGATGGGATATGAAAGCCATTGCCTGTCGGGCCGCAGTTCCCCAGTGCTCCTGTAATACTGTCAACCTGGCAAAGAGAGACATTATCGGCACCTGCATTCGAAACATAAGCCAAAGTTCCTGCAGGATTAATAGCAATACCATCAGCACCATTAAATCCTGAACCTGTAATAGCACACCCGCTTAATGCCCCCGTACCGTTATTGACTTGGCATAGGACAACAGTAGAAACGGCCATATTTAATGCATTAATATTGGCCACATAAAAAACCGTGTTATTGGCATCCAGATTTAAAGTGGTAATTGCTTCCGGATTGGCAAATAAAGCACCGCTGGCAGTAATGATGCAGTTGGAGAACGTACCGTCTAGGGTGCTTACATCACAAAGAGAAATGCTGTTTTGATCCCAGTTGGTTATATAAGCGTGTTGAGCAGGTATTGCTGGTATTAGGGTAACAGACAACCTTTCATTCGCTTCGGGTTTTGAACAAAGAAAAGGATCGGGGGTATTATTGCCTGGTCCTTGAGTTTTACACACGGTGGGGCCATCTGTAATTCTTGGCGGGATTTGATTGCCATTGATTTGTAAGGTGAGAAGGCAGGAAGTTTTGGGATCCAAGGTAAAAGGACTTGGGCAAACCCCGGCTTCTCCGGTAATCTGATTGACGCCAGAAATGGGTTGCATGGTTAGCACCCGTTGTCTTGCCGTGTTGTTGGTGACTTTATATTGCACGATTTCCGAGCTGTTAACTGGCAGGAGCATGGTTGTCGGTGAAGCAGGTTCAATGTCAAAGACCGGCAACATTGCAGCATTTAAAAAGGTTGCTGTTAGCAATGTAATAGTTCCTGCGCTCCAGGTACAAAGAGATTTGATTCTTTTATTCATTGAGGCTTTCCTTAAACCGTATAACTTAATGAAAACTGCAATTGATGCGTATAAATGTGGTCTAAAGTCAGGCCTTGACCCATGGTTTGCCCTGGAGCAGGAGCCAGATTATTTTTTCCCCAGTCCGCAAACTCGTAGCCGACTCCAGCGTGCCAGTGCTCCGATAGTGCTTTTTGTATTCCTGCGCCGGCCGTATAGGTAAAACCGGACTCCGTATGAGATAAAAAGGCCGGAGTAGGCACTGCTGCAGAGTTCTTAGGTGTAATAATGAAAGCACGGGCTTGATTCGACCCAATACCAATGCTGCCACTGATATAAGGCAATACGATATGGCCGGTATTCATCAGCAGTTTTCCTTTTAGCGCAATATGACTGTGTTGGATGTGGTATCTATAGGTATAATTATCGAAAACAGGATCGGCATCATCCCAAATATCACCGGAAAGTCGGGCATTACTCGCTGCCGCCAATTCCACTCCTAGTTGTCCTTGAATCCGAGTATTGAGTGCTCTTTGAATGCCCAAAAATAATGCGCCTTCAGCTAATGCGGGCAAACTGTTATCGGCAGTGTAGGTTTTCTCTACGTCCGGTTGTAAAAAAAACGTTTGGGTTTCACCACCTTCTGTCCACACAGGACCAGCACTTAAGGTAATGACGTAAGCAGATAAATGCTCATTGTCTTTTAAAAGGGTATGGTGATTGTTATGTTGATTTCCAGCAAGGACTGTTTGTACATCTAAACCTGAACATAATATCAGAATGAGACTAGAGAGCTTCTTGCCCATATTGCGGTACATAGCACTTCCTTATGACTTTGGCTTTTAGAAACCCGCCAATCATACAAGGCAATAGAAGCATAAAGCAATAAGAAAATATTGATCGTAGGGACTACGACATAACCCTGTATGAGTTAAAAAATATTGGCTAGCTGGTATTGACAAACAAATGTTCAGTTTGTTAATTTATAGAGATTAAATTAAAACTAAATCTTTTTTGCTCATGATAAATAAACGCAACCATCAAATAAGCAACTTTTTGCCTGTAGGTTCTTCTACAAGCAGGTTGTTTTGCTGCAATCATTTATCAGCTCAAACTATTCGCTCAATTATTATTATCTTGCCCCCCTTACCCTAGAGCGGTCAGCTGTTTTTGATTACCCGTACCTCTCTAGGGAGAGAGGTTTATCGCGGGCATTGAAAAATCTGATTTTCCTTGCCATTAGAATGTGCAATTTTTCTGATGAGGTGGTGTATGGTGGTGCCAAAAAACAAGTATTTTCCCTATGTGATGTGGGCTTTCCCTTTATTATTTTTTACCTATCAATTTATTTTGCGTCTGTGGCCTGGCTTGATGATGCAACAAATGATGATGCAGTTTTCTATTAGCAGCAGCCAGTTTGGTTTAATTGCTGCATTTTATTATTATGGCTATTCCAGTATGCAGATTCCGGTAGCAATGCTCCTGGATCGTTTTGGAGCAAAATACATCGTTTTTGCTTTTGCCCTAATTTGTGGTGTTGCAACGTTGTTGTTTACTTATTCCACTAATTGGTACTTAGCATGTTTCAGCCGATTTTTGGTAGGAGCTGGATCGGCTGTAGGTTTTTTGGGCGTATCAAAAGTGGTCTCGGAATGGTTTTCTGCCCAGCAATACACCAAAATGATAGGGCTTTCTTTCACCGTCGGTTTGATCGGAGCCATATTTGGCGGCAAGCCCATTAGCTTATTCATTGAGCGTTATGACTGGCAGCAGGTTGCATTAACCCTGGCTTTGGTTTCTATGTTGATTGGCTATGGAGCATATTTTTTTCTGCGTTCTAACCAAAATAGAAAGAACGGTGACTCAAGCACTGAGTCATTTAAAATAGCTCATTTTAAAGTATTGCTTTCTTCTCCAGCAATATGGCTGTTGGCATTGGCCAATCTTCTAATGGTTGGATCTTTAGAAGGGTTTAGCGATGTCTGGGGGATTCCTTATTTGATGAAAGCCTATTCCATCAGTAAAGGGAATGCTGCTCAACTTATCTCTTTTGTTTTTTTTGGTATGCTTTGCGGCGGGCCCTTACTCGCTTTTTGTAGTAAGAAGCTGGGCAATTATGCCGTGATTGCTTTATGTGGATTTGGTATGGCTATTGCATTCGCCGCACTACTTTTGTGCAAAAACTACCATTGGTGGTATCTCGCCTTTTTGTTTTTTAGTATTGGGGTCATGTGTTGCTACCAGGTAATTATTTTTGCTGCTGGCGCTAATCTTGTGAAAGCACATTACTTGGGGGTTACAATTGCTTTTCTTAATTGCATCAATATGCTTGGTGGTTCGTTTTTTCATACTGCTATAGGACGGCTTATTGATGTGTTTTGGACGGGAGCTCTCAATGATAGCGGCGTAAAACAGTATAGTCTGATCGCTTATCAATCAGCCCTGATTTTGATTCCAGCCTGTGCCTGTTTGGGGGCTCTAATGGTTTGTTTTCTTGGGATAACCATGAAGCAAAGAAACAAAGTATTGATTGCCGCTTTTAAAACAGCATGATTTTCATGCCTGAGGCATACGGGCTCATGGCCATTAACTAGTCTTGGTAGCGCTGCGTAATCCAGTATTCACGGAACAATATCTTTCCTGGATTACGCAGCGCTAATCCAGGTTACACGTGACACTTTATATTAGCCATTACCAAAAGACTTAATCCTCAGTTGGGGAAAGATTTGCTTTATATTTTTTATCCCCTTGCTCTGCTTTATATTGATTTTCTTTTAATTGATGTTCATTGAGTTGTTGTTGCCAGAATGATGTGGCCTGTTCTTTAAGTTGATTGATTTTGCGCATCAATAAACCAAGATGAGTTGCGAGCATGGGCAATTTCGATGGTCCAAAGACAATTAAAGCCACAATAAATATTAGTAAGAGTTCACCACTACTCATGATGGTTTCTGATTATCCTTTGTAGAGTCATTTACCTGCTCATCGTTCATGGCGCGGCGGAAGTTTTTTATCGCCTCACCCAGATCAGTACCTAACGTTTTTAATTTGGAAGTACCAAAAAGAGCGATAATGATGGCTAATATGAGTAATAAAGATAATGGACTGATACCACTTAATCCCATGTTAACTCCTTTCTTTACGGTTAATGAGAGCAAAAAAACCTGCTAATACCGCCCCGGTTAACGCTATGGGGGTGAGGTTTTTGTAGTTTATCAGATGGAAGTAATTGATGAGGCCAATGGATATCAGAGAGGCAAATACCCCTATCGCGATACCCTTCCATTGGAACATCTGAGTGTTATTATTGGGACGAGAGAGAAGTACTTCTTGATTTAATATTAATTGTTCCTTTTTCAGCTCCAGGACGTCAAAGACCAGTTTGGGCAAATGGGGCAGTTGTTCGGCTATAAAAGGTAAATTTAGCTTTAATTGATGTAAAAAAGCTTTTGGTCCAATTTGTTGACGCACCCATTTTTCCAGAAAGGGTTTAGCTGTTGCCCATAAATCCAATTCAGGATAAAGCTGCCGGCCTAAACCTTCAATAGCGAGCAAGGTTTTTTGTAATAAAATCAATTGAGGTTGGACTATCATATGGAATCGCCGCGCTACTTGGAAGAGGCGTAGTACAACCTGGGCAAAGGAAATATCTTTTAAGGGTTTTTCAAATATGGGTTCACACACCGTACGAATGGCGCTCTCAAACTCTTCAACCCGCGTGTTTCGTGCTACCCAGCCACTTTCAACATGAAGCTGAGCCACACGTCGATAGTCACGGTTAAAAAAGGCCAGGAGATTTTCTGCCAGATAACGTTTGTCACTGTCATTTAATGTTCCAATAATACCAAAATCGATACAAATATATTGCGGCTCTTGAGGATGTTTATAAGATACAAATATATTGCCTGGATGCATATCGGCATGAAAAAAACAATCGCGAAAAACTTGAGTAAAAAAGATTTCAACGCCGCGCTCTGCCAGTTTTTTTATATTAATGCCGTGTGCCTGCAACTGACTTACATCAGAGACTGGTATTCCATGAATGCGCTCCATGACCATTATATTTTTACGCGCGTAATCCCAGTATATTTCGGGAATATACAATAAAGGGGAGTGATTAAAGTTACGGCGTAATTGCGCTGCATTGGCGGCTTCTCTTAATAAATCAAGCTCATCCAGTAAGGTGTGTTCAAACTCAGCTACTATTTCTTTAGGTTTTAAACGCTTTCCTTCTGGCCAATACTTGTCTGCCAATTTTGCAATGGTGTACATGATGCTTAAGTCTTGCTCAATAATTCGACGCATATGGGGTCTGAGTATTTTAACTACAACATCCTCACCTGTTTTTAATGTTGCTGCATGAACTTGAGCCATGGAAGCGGAGGCCAAGGCAATGGGATCAAATTGAGCAAAGATATCATAGGGGGATTGCCCATAAGCTTTCTCAATAAGAGCCATAGCTATCTCACTGGGAAAGGGGGGAACTTTATCCTGCAGTTTGCTTAATTCTACGGCTATGTCTTCTGGTAATATATCGGGTCTGGTTGAGAGAGCCTGGCCGAACTTAATAAATATAGGGCCCAACTCTTCTAAAGATTTACGCAGCGCTTCCCCGCGAGTTAATGGTACCTTGCGAAACCAGTTCCACGGATTTAAATAGACTATAAAGCGTATAGGGGCAAATACCCTTAATGACACGACCACATTATCCAACCCATTTCTGGCCAGGACATAGTTAATATGGATGAGGCGTAATAGTTTTCTAATTGATTTCATGAGCGCTCATTAGTTGATTAACATGAGCTTGCAATCGCCCAACGCTTAATGATAAATCATCTATCTCGTTAAAAAAATCATTTAGCTCATTTCGTGATGGAAAAATACGCAATTCTTCTTGAAGATACTCTGCAATATTCTGGGGGACGGCTTCGATAAATTGCGTCTTTAGCTCTTTTCCTCTGCTGACTAGCGAACCCAATTGATGAACAACGTCCTCAGCCGAAAGCTGGCCACTAAGTTCATTCCATAAGTTTTTAACGTGTCGCCCTAATTCTTCGGTTTTCAGGGTTATTAGTTCAGCTGGCGCTTCGGATTCTGGAGGAGATGCTTCATTAACCTGTTCAATAATCACCCCGCTTTTTTTGTTGATCATGGGCGATACTTTACTTTTTAATTTATTAAGTTCTTGCGCTATAGTTTCAGGATGAATCTCTTGGTGGTTCGAAAATATTTTGCCCATCTCACTGAAGAGCGGTTTAAAATCTTTTAAAGACAGTAGTGACGCATCATTGGATGTCACTGCTCTCTTGCGAAACCAATTCCGTGGATTGATGGCATTTAAAAAACGTAAAGGTGAGAATACTTTTAGCAACAAGACCACACTATTGAGTCCATACTTTGCCAGAATAAAGTTAATCCGAATGAAGCGTACTAATCGTTTAATCAGTTTCATGATCGCTCAGCAGTTGATTAACATGAGCCTGCAATCGCTCAACATTTAATGATAACTCATCTACATCGTTATAAAAATCGTCCAACTCATTGCGTGATGGAAAAACGCGTAACTCCTCCTGGAGATATTCAGTAACATTTTGACGCATGTTCTGGCTAAATTGTTTTTTAAATTCCATCCCTTTACGTACCAGAGACCCAATTTGATGCGCCACTACATCACCAGTAAAATGAGCTAAGTGTCCCTCCCAATCGATATCCATTTCATCAAATAATTTTTTAACGTTTTGCCCTAATTCGATGTCACCTGACATGCGCACTTTATCATTGAATAAGGAGCGTGCTTTAGAGGCTGGTAATAAACTAAGTCTTATCAAGCCTATAGGATTACTATGGATAATGGTATCGGGATGCTCCTCGTAGCGATCGAGTAAGAGCATTTCACCTTCTTTAAACTGGATAAAAAAATTGACATTTAAAGGGGTAATGATCATTTCAAGCACTTTGCCATCAAGTGCTTGTAACTTATTGGGCATCTGCTCATCCAGGCTCATGGCCTGGTTAATCGCTTTTTGTAGTGCTTTTAAAGAATATTTTTTTAACATAGTCAACTCAATATTTGTAGGCAATGTGCAACGCAACTATGCCTCCACTTAAATTATGATAGTGACAATCTTCAAACCCTGAACGTTCAATCATTTCCTGTAAGGCCAGCTGATTAGGATGCATACGTATAGACTCGGCAAGATATTGATAACTTGCCTCATCTTGTGCAAATAATTTTCCTACTTTAGGCAAAATATTAAATGAATACCAGTCATAAATTGGTTTTAATCCTGGAAAGGTAGGAGTCGAAAACTCAAGAACCATGAGTTTGCCACCAGGTTTACAGACTCGATACATTGAGCGCAGTGCTTCTTCTTTATCCGTTACATTTCGCAAACCAAAACCTATGGTAATACAGTGGAAACTGTTATCCGCAAAAGGCAGGTATTGAGCATTCCCCTGAACAAAGCTGATGTTCTTATAAAGGCCTTCATCCAGCAACCTATCCCGACCCACATTGAGCATTGCTGCATTAATATCGGTAAGAATAACTTGTCCAGTATCCCCCACTTTTTTAGATAATAATCGAGTCAAATCACCGCTTCCCCCAGCCAGATCAAGAACCGATTGTCCTGGGCGAACTTGGCTAAGTTCAATAGTAAATCGTTTCCATAGATGGTGAATGCCGAGAGACATTAAGTCATTCATTAAATCATAGTTTTTGGCAACAGAATGAAAAACTTCTGCTACTTTTCTTTCTTTTTCATCCCAGGCTACCGCTTCGAAGCCAAAATGAGTTGTTTTATCCTGATTAGTCATAAATAACTTGAACGCTCGATTTAATTACTTATCTTAACTGATAATTATCAAGGTACCCAGTTAAAATAGCAATCAGTTTAGCGAAGTATCTACATTGAGCACTTACTTAGGAAAAGAAAGGAAATTGTAGCCCGGATTAGCGCAGCCTAATCCCGGCTACAGATTACTACGGGTTGCATAAAGCAGCTAAAGCATTCAAATAATGCTGTTCATCGGGTGGCACATTATTTTTTTGCGAAAGCCACAAACATTCAGCCAGTTGATCCATGATTAAATGCTCAACGATCAATGGATCAGCATATTTACTCACTAAATTTTTATAAACAGCATTAATACCCGCTGGACGGTCTGTTGTTACTTGTTCTCTCACTGCAAGATGCAGCCCCATATGAAGGAAAGGGTTTGTTTCACCCAATTCAGGATAATAGGTATGTTCCTGAAATTTAGTGGTGCTCTCAATGATCTTATGGTACTCAGGATGCGCCAACAGCACCTGAACAATTTCATTTTCCAAAGACGACAGTGGTTTTTTATGTTGGTATTTATCCCAACTGGTGAAAAACATTTGTCTTGTTTCTTGAATCGTATCCCCGTAAAACATAAATTGCCTAAACATTATAAAAAAAACAGTGTAACCGAATGAAATTAGAACAACAATGAGATTATTGGTAAATAAGCCGTACTCAAATATGGTAAAAATGTTGACACTGACTGGCAGATTATGAGATATTGGTCTTGCGAGGTTGGACTTGCTATGTGTCATTCCACTGGGTCAATTGGCGACACACTGATTGGCCCTTTCTATTTTTATTTTATCATTTCCTTATCTTCGATAAACCATTCTTTAATTTAATATCTCATCACTTTTACATATTGCTCAATGCGAGTTTAATACCAATAAATGCCATTAAAAAACCACTGAATAATTCAATACCCTGCCATACAGTCGCTCTGGTTAAAATATTGGCAAAATAGCGGGTAGTAAAAAATAAAGAGCTGAACCAGAGTAGGCTTGAGGTAATGACACCCAATAAAAAAATCAATTCGTGATCTGGGAATTGGCTGCTGCCGCTACCGATAATAACCAGCGCATCGATGATGGCGTGCGGATTCAATAAACTAAAACCCAAGGCAAAAAGAATAATCTGGATTCTATTGTGAGTTTGATGGGAGAGATCGGTTTTCGGTTTATTCTTGGAAAAAGCACTGCGCAAAGTTTTCATTGCATAATAAAACAGGAAGGCGGAGCCTAACCAAATCATCCAGATTTGCAGAGTAGGATGATTTAACAGGAGTTCATGTAATCCCGCGACGCTGGCCCCGACTAAAATAATGTCGCAAATAAAGCAGACGGCGGCAGATAAGGCAGCATGATTTCTTCTTGCGCCTTGTTTTATAAGAAAGATATTTTGTGGACCCAAAGCCATTATTAAGGATAAACCCAGAAGTAATCCATTAAAGTAAATAAACATGAGGAAATGCAAAGCGAAATTAGTCGAGCGCGAATGATAACATATTTTTCGCCAGTACGGTATTTGAATTTTACATATAGGGCATACTTTGTGCAAATGTCTTGCAAAGGAGAAACATCACGAAACATCCTATCGATGATAGGTCATCCCAAGCGAAGAGGGGGCTCTTCACATGAAGGCACAATACTTTTGCAACTGACATGGTGGCTGCATTTGGAGAGCCTTCACGGTGTTCTAGATGACGAATGTTACCTCCTGTCATAGGGTGTTGTTACCTAACTCAATTTGTGTACATCGCGACGTTCCGCGGGACGTCGCGATGTACAGGCACTCAAAAAAAATAATATTTAATTTACTTCGACCAAAACTTGCCCATTTTCAATTTGCGTAGGATAAATCTTAAGATTTTTTTCCTTGGTAATTTTACCTAACAAATTACCAACAACAGGGGGCCATGGAGACCAGCACTTGGATTCACCGCTGACTAAATCGAACTCGCTCTTATGAAAAGGACATATTATGGAGCCATCATCAGTAATTTTTCCCTTCGTTAGCGGTAATTTTAAATGAGGGCATTGAGACTCAACGGCATGTACTTGCTCATTATGCCAAATTAACAGGATTTTTTTTCCGTCGATAAGGGTTACAAATCTTTTTTCTTGCTGTAATTTAGTTAATTCGACTGCTGGTTTGAATGCCATGGTTAGTTCCCTTAATTGGATGAAGAAGCGCATTATATCAGCGATGATTTTAATCTGTTAGGAATAATTTTTTAGCCAGCAACTTCTGGGTCTGCGGACTATTGATCTTTCGACATAGCACGACTGGGATGGTACGGGAGATTTTTAAGACGAGCATTGAAAAGAAGATATTTTTAAGTAGTTATTTAAAAAACCTGAATAACATTGCAACTTATCTATTGTGGAGTATAAAATGCGACAATTATTCTGTCTCCTCAAGAGAAACGTACAAAATAAGAACAAATAGGAGGGAGCGTGGGCTCTTTGTTAAGAAGAAAATTGATTGCCACTGTTGCTTTGGCAATGCTAAGTGTTATGAGTCAATCTTTGTATGCTGAAAACGTGAGCACTAAGCCCATAGAACCAGCCGTCGATACCAATTCTCCAAAAGGTCCTCATTCGGCTGCAGTAACTCCAACGTATCCTCCTACGTCTGCTGTAACCGGCATCCAACCCGAATTGATTCAGCGTGGGGAGTATTTGGCAAAGATGGGTGACTGTATTGCCTGTCATACCGACTTGAAAAGTGGTACTCCTGCTTATGCTGGAGGATTACCTATAGCAACTCCTTTCGGCACCTTTTATAGTCCTAACATTACTCCGGATAAAGAGACGGGAATAGGTAATTGGACGGAGCAAGACTTTATCAGAGCACTGAAAGAAGGACGGGATCCAAAAGGAAGAAACTATTTCCCCGTATTCCCATATATCTATTTTTCTAAAATTACCGATGATGATGCGCGTGCCTTATATGCGTATTTTATGAGTATTCCTCCTGTAAAATTAGAGAATAAATCCTTACCTTTCCCTTTTGGCGTTCCTGGGGCTCGATTTAGTCTTTGGGGATGGAATTTCTTATTTTTCTTCCCTGAAAATACGGAAATAAAATATGATCCTGAGCAATCCCCTGAGTGGAATCGCGGAAAATATATAGTCGATGGCTTAGGACATTGCAGCATGTGCCACACGCCGTTAAACGTGTTCGGGGGGCCAAAAACCCAATATTATTTAACAGGCGGTTTTGTCGACGGGTACTGGGCACCTAATATCACCAAATTTGGCTTGGAGCCCGCAACTCATGAGCAAATAGCTGATGTATTCAGAAAAGGTGAGTTACTTAATAATGCTGGACCCGTAGCCGGGCCGATGGCAGAAGTGAATCGTGACAGTTTAAGCCATTTAAATGATGCAGATCTGCTTGCCATTGCAACTTATATTAAGACAGTAACAACGCCAGACCCCTTGGTGAGCGGCATTGAGCCTTCAAATAAGGCTCCTTCTTTGTCTCGTGGCAAGCAAATTTATACTAAAGTGTGTGTGATTTGCCATCAAAATGGCGAAATGAGTGCGCCAATTATTGGTGATCCGTCAAACTGGTATATGCGCCTTAAAAGCAGTGGCTTAACTGGACTCTATCGACATGTGATTCATGGATTCAACTCCATGCCTATTAAAGGAGCCTGCGTCACCTGTTCGGATAACGATATTATTTCTGCTGTAGATTACATTCTCAACGAGTCTCTGACTCGTGCTCAATGGAGAGACCTGTCAGCAGGGGGCCCAGCAAAATATCCTTCCAGTGGCGCTAATATTTACAATGAAAATTGTGCTGTTTGTCATAATGAAGGAAAATCTGGTGCTCCCCAAATTGGTGATAAACAGGTGTGGAAGCCTTTGATTGCCAAAAATATGGATGTCTTGATCGAAAATACGATTAAAGGAAAAGACCATCCAAAAAATGGAGGGTGTGATAAATGCACTACCAATGAAATCATTGACGCCATTAAGTACATAGTAAATCAGTCTAAAACCGAAGGAAATTATTCCTTATGGTAAAAGACGGTAAATTGTTTCATTAAATCGATTAAATATGAGTCAGATTAATCTGACTACTTGAAGAGAAGAGGGATTGGGGATGTTAAACAGGTTAAAGATCTGTAGATTGGTGGTAATCCTTTGCGCTTTATTTTCCACACAATCAGTGCTGGCCGCTGCGGATTACTGGCAGTTAAATATGTATAAAGGGGTAACTCCCATAAGTAAGGATATTTATTATCTGCACATGATTGCCATGGTTATATGTGCCATCATTGGGGTTGTTGTATTTGGAGTGATGATTTATTCCTTAGTGCATCATCGAAAATCCAAAGGGTATGCGCCGGCAACATTTCACGATAATCCTCGCTTGGAAATCGTTTGGTCAGTCATTCCATTTTTAATTCTTGTAGGATTGGCGGTACCAGCGACCAGGGTATTGATTCGTATGGATGACAGCAACCAATCTGAGGTCACGGTTAAGGTGGTGGGCCACCAATGGAAATGGCAATACCAATATCTGGATCAAGGGATCAGTTTTTTTAGTAATTTATCGACCCCTTATGAGCAAATCCAGAATAAACAGGAAAAAGGACCGTGGTATTTATTGGAAGTAGATAAACCTTTGGTTTTACCTGTTAATAAAAAAATACGTCTATTGGTAACCTCTAATGATGTGATTCATTCCTGGTGGGTGCCTGAATTAGGGATTAAACGTGATGCAATTCCAGGGTTCATGTATGAAGCTTGGGCGAAAATTGATAAACCAGGTATCTACCGAGGTCAATGTGCTGAGCTTTGCGGTATTAATCATGGGTTTATGCCTATAGTGGTGGAGGCTGTAAGCCAAGATGAATTTGACCAATGGGTTGCCCATCAAACTAAAGTGGATGAGCACACGGGAGCCGCGGGAAATCAGCCTGCCTCACCAAAAACAATGACGTATTCCGACTTAATGAGTTTAGGTAAACAAAAATACGAGCAAATTTGTGTTGCTTGCCATAAGGCCGATGGGATGGGACTTCCTCCTCTGTATCCTGCGCTTAGAGGCAGTTCCATCGCCGTGGGTAAGCCTATTTCCCGTCATATTGATTTGATCCTTAATGGTATTCCCGGATCGGCAATGCAACCTTATAAAGATCAATTAACCGATGAGGAAATTGCTGCAATTACGACTTATGAACGTAATGCCTGGGGAAATAACACAGAAGATGAGATTCAACCTGAACAGGTTGCTGCATTAAGACAAAGTACTAACCAACAACCTACCATGGTTAATAAAGTTCAAGCTGGAGGTTTGCAATGAGTCACGCATTATCACATACAGATGAGTCCCATGATGAGCATCATGGTCCGGAGCAAGGCAAAGGCTTTTGGGGATTTGTAAAACGTTGGTTATTTACAACGAACCATAAAGACATAGGAAGTCTTTACTTATGGTTAGCAATGATTAGTTTTTTCGTAGCCGGGGCTATGGCTTTGGTCATCCGAGTTGAGTTATTTCAACCAGGTCATCGATTTGTTGATCCTAACTTTTTTAATCAAATGACTACTATGCATGGCTTAGTGATGCTCTTTGGGGTAGTTATGCCAGCCTTTACCGGGATGGCAAATTGGCAAATACCGATGATGATAGGTGCGCCTGATATGGCTTTACCCCGCTTAAACAACTGGAGCTTCTGGATTTTACCCTTTGCTTTTTGTCTGTTGTTTTCGACGATGTTTCATGCCGGTGGAGGCCCTAACTTCGGTTGGACTATGTACGCGCCTTTGTCAACAACCTATGCGCCTCCCAGCACTGACTTTATGATTTTTTCTATCCACATGATGGGACTTTCATCCATCATGGGTTCCATTAACATTATTGCGACCATACTCAATTTAAGAGCCCCTGGGATGACTTTAATGAAAATGCCTATGTTCGTATGGACTTGGCTTATTACCGCATTTTTGCTTATTGCGATTATGCCGGTATTAGCAGGTGCGGTAACCATGATGTTAGCAGACAGGCATTTTGGTACCAGTTTCTTTAGTGCAGCTGGTGGTGGTGATCCTATATTATTCCAACACGTCTTTTGGTTCTTTGGACATCCCGAGGTGTACGTTCTGGTTCTGCCTGCATTTGGCGTTATCTCTGAAATTATTCCAACTTTTAGCCGCAAGCCCTTATTTGGTTACCACTTTATGGTGTATGCGACAGTTAGTATTGCTATCTTGTCGTTTATCGTATGGGTACATCATATGTTTACCACGGGAGTGCCGTTGGGAGCTGAGTTATTTTTCATGTATACCACGATGTTAATTGCCGTGCCTACTGGAATTAAAGTATTTAACTGGGTCAGTACCATGTTTAAAGGAGCAATGACCTTTGAAACTCCCATGTTATTTGCTGTGGCATTCGTGTTTTTATTTACCATTGGCGGCTTTACCGGTTTGATGTTGGCTTTGGTTCCTGCTGACTATCAATACCAGGACAGCTACTTTGTGGTTGGCCATTTCCATTACGTCCTTGTTCCCGGAGTTATATTTTCTCTAATGGCTGCTACTTATTATTGGTTGCCCAAATGGACAGGACATATGTACAACGAAGCCATAGGCAAATGGCATTTTTGGCTATCGGTTATTTCCGTAAATATTACCTTCTTCCCCATGCATTTCTTAGGTCTTGCTGGCATGCCGAGAAGGATTCCTGATTATGCCTTACAGTTCACCAATTTTAACGTAATGATATCCGTTGGAGCCTTTATCTTTGGTTTTTCGCAACTCCTGTTTTTATATAATGTAATAGCAACGGTGAGAAAAAGAGGAACTAATAAAGATGTGGTAACAGATAGAGTTTGGGAGGGTTCCCATGGTCTGGAATGGACCTTACCGTCTCCTCCACCTTATCACACCTTTACAACGCCACCTGTTATTGAGTAAAGGCGGAAGTTGATGAGCAATGAAAAAAAACAGCAGAAATTGCTGCTTATATTGTCACTGATTGTGTTGGGGATGTTTGCGTTTGGTTTCGCGCTTGTTCCCATCTACAATAGTTTGTGCAAGACTTTAGGCATTAATGGTAAAACTAATCCTGAAGCCATTGCTTATGATGCGAGCAAAGTTACAATTGCTGCAGAGCGGGAAGTTTTGGTTGAATTTGTTGCTACTAACAATAGCGGAGTTCCTTGGGCCTTTTACCCAAAGACTAAAAAAATCAAAGTTCATCCTGGTGAAATTGTTAAATTGGCCTTTTATGCCGAGAATAAAACCGATCATCAAATGACTGTGCAAGCAATTCCCAGTGTGACACCAGGAATTGCTGCTAAATATTTAAAAAAAACTGAGTGTTTTTGTTTTACTCAACAAACATTAAAAGGGCATGAAGCAATGAATATGCCGTTGTTATTTCACTTGGATACGGCCTTGCCTGCAAATGTTAAGACCGTAACTTTGTCTTATACTTTATTTGATGTGACTGGCAGAGCAATCAATTAACATCAGCACGAGTTGTATTATTGACACAGGAGATTAAAACACAATGGGAGCGCAAGGTACTTATTATGTCCCCAAGCCTAGTCATTGGCCTTTGGTTGGATCATTTGGATTGACCACTACATTAGTGGGAGCCGCCTCGTGGCTTCATAATGATTGGTATGGTCCTTATGTCTTTACTTTGGGTCTTTGTATTCTTATCGGCATGATGTTTGGCTGGTTTGGCCAGGTTATCTACGAAAACAGTAAAGGTCTTTATGATCTGCAAGTCGATAAATCATTTCGTTGGGGAATGTGCTGGTTTATTTTCTCTGAGGTCTGTTTTTTCGGTGCTTTCTTTGGTGCCTTATTTTTCGCCCGATTTTGGGTGATACCTCTTTTGGGAGGTGAGGTTCATCCGATGACTCACATTACTTTATGGCCAGATTTTAAAGCAACGTGGCCTTTATTAAATAATCCTGATAATCAAATTTTTTCAGGAGCTCATGAAGCCATGGGCGCTTGGGGCTTGGCTGCGATAAATACGCTAATTTTATTAACCTCTGGAGTCACCATTACCTGGGCGCACTGGGCTTTAAAATTAAATAAACGAACTCAATTGTTAGTGGGGATGTCTTTGACCATTGCCTTGGGTTTGTTGTTCTTGACTTTACAGGCTTATGAATATCATGAAGCTTACACCGAGATGGGCTTAACCCTTGCTGCGGGCATGTACGGTACCACCTTTTTTATGCTCACGGGCTTCCATGGCTTGCACGTTACCATTGGAACCATCATGCTCATCGTTATTTTAATTCGTTGTAAGCGTGGTCATTTCACTCCGGAACGGCATTTTGCATTTGAAGGTGTTGCTTGGTATTGGCATTTTGTAGATGTGGTCTGGCTGTTCTTATTTCTGTTCGTTTATTGGTTATAAATTTTGCTATTACAGCCGGGTATTGATAATCAAGCCCGGCTGAAATTGAATTTTTTCAATTTCCATCTTATAAGTAAAGCAGAATTGAGCAAAATTAATTTCTCGTATGATGGCATTACCGCGGAAGTACTTAGCAAAAAAGAAGACCTCGCTGTCTTTCTCTAAATAATCAGCGCCGCTTAACTCTAACTCCGCTTCGGATAAACTAATCATTTGGCAATCATATTTGTTTTCACCAATTTTGATAGTTACTATCACAGGTTGAACCGGTTGAATTAACACGACAACCTCCGTTATTGTAAGGTAAGAATCCTCTAATTTGCATTGACCTTGTCCATATTTAAGGCAAATTATCTCTAAATAAACTTAATCGATTAAAATAGCTTCCATATATATAATTCTAGCTCAAGAATAATTAAACAGATCTTGGAGGAATAGCTTGAGTGTAAGCTATAAAAAAAGAGGCTTAGCTCACACATAACTCACGTTAACTTAAATGGTAGCTTCCCTGTGCGTGTTGGTTTTTGACGCACAGGGAATTTCGTTTATTAAGGGACTGGTGGTAAATCCATGGGGATGACCGCAACCTTATTAAATGGTATACCATTCAAAGTAGTAAAGGAGCCGCCGGCATAGACAGTGGAGCTGCTCAGAGCCAGTGTGAGCGCGGTGTTATCTGCATTGGGGTTCCAGCTGTTTGCAAGAGCTGTGCTGATATCCAGGGCGGCAATGCGGTTGCGTGTCTGCCCGCCAATACTGGTAAATGCTCCCCCGACATAGACAACCGAATCACTCAGAGCCAGGGCTGCAACAGTGCTATTGGCATTGGGATTCCAGCTGGTCGCAAGAGCCGTGCTGATATCCAGGGCGGCAATGCGATTACGCGTCTGGCCACCAATACTGGTAAAAGTTCCCCCAGCATAGACCGTGGAGCTGTTCAGGGCCAGTGTTTGCACCGTGTTATTGGCATTGGGATTCCAGCTGGTCGCAAGAGCTGTGCTGATATCCAGGGCGGCAATGCGATTACGCGTCTGGCCACCAATGCTGGTAAAAGCTCCCCCAGCATAGACCGTGGAGCTGTTCAGGGCCAGTGTTTGCACCGTGTTATTGGCATTGGGGTTCCAGCTGTTTGCAAGAGCTGTGCTGATATCCAGGGCGGCAATGCGGTTGCGGGTCTGTCCGCCAATACTGGTAAATGCTCCCCCGACATAGACAAGCGAATCACTCAGAGCCAGGGCTGCAACAGTGCTATTGGCATTGGGGTTCCAGCCTGTCGCAAGAGCCGTGCTGATATCCAGGGCGGCAATGTGATTGCGAGTCTGGCTGCCAATGGTGGTAAAATCCCCTCCGGCATACACGGTCGAATCACTCAAGGCCAGTGCTTGCACCGTGTTATTGGCATTGGGATCCCAGTCCGTAACCTTACCAGTACTGGCATCCAGAGCGGCAATGTAATTGCGGGTCTGGCCACCAATGCTGGTGAAAGATCCTCCTGCATAGACGGTTGAACTGATAGGAGCCAGTGTCATCACGGTGGAGCTGGCGCCGGGATTCCAACTGGTTGCAAGACCGGTACTGACATCCAGGGCGGCAATGCGATTTCGTCTCTGCCCGCCAATAGTGAAAAACGACCCACCAGCATAGACCGTGGAACCGTCAAATGCCAGTCCATACACCGTGCCATTGGCATTGGGGTTCCAGCTGGTAGGCAGACCGGTGTTGATATCAATGGCGGCAATATTGTTACGTGTTTGGCCGCCAATACTACTAAAGAGTCCTCCGACATAGACCGTTGAGCTGCTCAAGGCCATACTGAGCACCGTGCCCGCACCATCAGGATTCCAGCTGGTGGCTAAACCCGTGCTGGGGTCAAGGGCCGCAATGCGGTTGCGTGCTTGCCCGCCAATACTGGAAAATAATCCCCCGACATAGAGCGTCGAACCACTAAAGGCCAGAGTATTTACGGTTTGATTGGCATTGGGATTCCAACTGGTCGCTAAACCGCTGCTGGCATCAAGGGCGGCAATGCGGTTGCGCGTCTGGCCGCCAATGGTGGTAAAAATCCCTCCAGCATAGACCGTCGAACCGTTCAAGGCCAGAGCAAACACATTGCTACCTGCATTGGGGTTCCAATTGGTGGCTAAACCGGTGCTGGTATTAAGAGCCGCAATATTATTGCGCGTCTGGCCGCCTACCGTGGTAAAATATCCACCGGCATAGAGGGTTGAACCGCTCAAAGCCAGGGTGTTCACCTGATTATTGGCATTGGGGTTCCAGTTGAGGTCGAGAGTGCCATCGTTCAGGATATGAGCCAGCCGATTACGCGCTACTCCGGCTACCGACGTAAAACGTCCTCCAATATACCAGCCGCCAAGACCATCGGTCACCGCTATTAAGATATCGCCATTCACCTGTGGAAAAGGAGTGACCGGCAATCCTGTGCCCGTATCAATGGGCACCCCGCTGCCAGTGGTAGGTCCTACCCAGGTAAAGGCCCCTCCCAAATAGACCAGATGGTTGCTTGCATCGAAGACGATAGCGTTCACCGTGCCATTAGTCTCATAGGGGTAGCCCAGCGCCAGGGTGGCGGCCACGGTATTCGTCTCGTTACCGGCAATACTGATGGCGGTGACCGGATAGGATTGATCGTTAGAGGTAAAATGCAAATAGCAATGGTGTCCGGCGGGGAGAACGAGGCAATCACTGGCATTCTGAGTGACGTTGACAGCCAAGCCTGGTGGTATGGACGCCATGACATCCGTCACCGTTGTCGTACCGTTGTTCATCACCGTAAGAGAGCCGGTGGTATTCGGGGGGAGTAACAGAGGCGTGCCGCTAAGGGAAATCGTGGTAACACAGCTAACCGATACATTATTCACGTTACTGCTCATCGTGCCTGAGCCATTGCTCATGGTGCACTGTTGTCCAGTCGGTTGTTGGGCTACGGTGACGTTATAACTGCTGCCCGGGGGAAGCTCATTTGCAAATTGAAAGTGAGTCGCCCCCGTAGCAACAGACAAATTATCGCCCCCATTGTTTTGTAAGACCAGACCATTAGCGGTCAGATTGGAGATCATGCCGGCGAGAGTATAGGAAGAGGGCGGCCGGGTTAGGGTAATGTGCAATTCGTCGTCAGCTCTGGGGCGGTAACATTGCTGGGCACTTCCCTGGGAGCATAAAACAGGTCCTCCGGAAATCACAGGAGGCAAATTGGCACCCTGCAACTGCACGTTGAGGGTACAGCTTTCATGTGGGCCTACTGGCGTGCAGCCTGAAGCAATAATCCCTTGAATGGGTTGCATCAATAAATGCTGCGTTTTGCTGGTGTGATTAGTCACTTGATAGCGTACCGAGGCACTGCCGTTGGCAGGAATTAGAAGCTCGGTATCCGTTATGGGCTCAAAGGTCCATAAGGGCGTGGCGGCGTTTATGCTTGAGGTCGTGAACGCCAGCAAAAGGAAAATATAGGTTCTAAACCACGTCAATGGGTGTTTTTTCATATTTCAAATGTCCTTATATAGGATAGCAAAATGCCGCAGTATCGAGGGGATAGAGCCTACGATTGTATCCTGACTTAAAAAACTCTACGTTAACTTGATGAAACTATTGCAAAGGCTCAAAGATGCCTGGGGTAAAAAACAGAGTTGGTGGATGACTCACTATTATAAAACATTTTAGCGTAATCGAATACGACTAACTTGTGTCTCTTGTTCTGATAATCTATCGGCAGCAATTCTTGCAATATGATGAAGAATCAGATATTCATTAATTTTAAATTATTAACGCTAAAAGTGGTTGGCTTTTAATAAAGGCTTTGATTCTATTGTAAAATAAGCAAGCTTATATTTTGAACTTGGTTTACTCATCAGCGCAAATAATTGAGTTGCGGTGTCGTGCTAATACCTCAATTGGAAACCAATAAGCTAAACGGTTAGTATGCTAAATCAATTGGAGTCTACTACATGATCATTTCTTCTCCTGCAGATTACCGTAACGCAGCAAAACGTAAATTACCGCGATTTTTTTTTGATTATATTGATGGAGGAGCGTACGCTGAGCATACGTTGAAGGCTAATATTACTGAGCTGGAGAAGGTAACGCTTCGCCAACGTATCTTGAAAAACGTAGAGAATCTGAGTCTGGAAACCTGCTTATTTGACCAAAAACTGGCGATGCCTGTTGTATTAAGTCTAGTAGGTATCACTGGTATGTATGCTCGCCGGGGGGAAGTGCAAGCGGCCAAAGCCGCTGAAAAAAAGGGTATACCGTTTACCCTGTCTACTGTTTCCATTTGTTCTTTAGAAGAAGTTGCTTCTCAAAGTGCCCAACCCATCTGGTTTCAGCTTTATGTGCTTAAAGATCGTGGTTTTATGAAGAATGTACTTGAAAGGGCGCAAGCTGTAGGAGTGCAAAATCTTGTTTTTACGGCAGATATGCCAGGACTGACCCCACTAAGGACATCAAATAAAGTCAGCTGATGTTTTATTAAGTCCTTTTGGCAAACGTAAAATTTTTATCAGGGAAAATCCATAATATTGAGGTAAGAAAGCGAGTAAATCGGGGGGAATTGGTCTTTGGTGAGTAGGATCCATATAGAAGGTTGACGTTCCAACAAGAATGTTCTCAGGATTCGGCGTTTCCAAAATCAAGAGTCCCCCGGGAGAAGAACGCGATGAGCCTCCTCCACTAGCTTCTGCAGTTCGCCAAAGGCAAGATGTTCAACCAGATGAAATGCAGTAATTACACTAAGGCTTTGTTCTGATAGCCTTTTAAGATGTTCAAGCGCGTTGGCACAGATAATGGATAGTCCACGCTCTTTTGACGAGGTTATCAATCGCTCATTAGTATCAACTCCGTAGGCCGAAATCCCCTGTTCTTGCAACAATTCAAGCCATTCTCCTCTACCTGAACCCAGGTCAAGAACTTGAGCATCCGGATAAAATTGCATAAGGGTATGAATGAATGGAAGATACACTTTCAATTGAGTCTTAATGGTTTCAAAAGGACCACGGAAGTGCTCCATGAATGCTTGATAAAAATCAGCAGCGGTACTCGCATTACAAGAGTTGCTTTCTTTTTCAATGTTATTGTCAGTCATTCTGACAACTCTAAGGTATTCATGAACTCATTTACTTTACTGAAATGCTCATCCCAAGTGGGAATTTGCAAATTAGCCATACGCTGTTTTTGCGCTTGTCTAAGAGAACTGTTCTCCAGGGTATAATTTTCAATATGCTCCATCCATCCTTTACCATCAAGCGGATCCAGATAATCAGGAATATTACCTGCTATCTCACGAAAAACGGGTAAGTCACTGGCGATTACTGGGGTGTTAAAACTTAAGACTTCAATCAAAGGAAGACCATACCCCTCACTAAAAGTTGGGAAAAGTAAGGCTCTGGCATGAAGCAAATAGTTAATAAGCTCTTCATCTGGACTTTGTGACTCTATAACCACACTTTTTAATTGCTCACAACGATCCAACATATCCAAGCTGCCCCAACATTGTTTACCCCGTTTTCCAAGAATGACCAACTTTGGGGTTTTTACCCCTAACTTATCAACTAAACTCCGCCAAATTTGTAATAATAGTAAATGGTTTTTGCGTGGGTCAATGGTACTAACGATTAGAAAATAGGGTTCATCAATAAGTTTTTTTTCTTGGGTTAAGGCCGGACGCAAACCCGGGTTTTTAAACCCGCCAAGATCCGTTTTGAGTAAAAAACAATGGGTCCGAATGGTCGTTTTCTTAGAGTGCAGCAAGCCTTTAATGATTAATCGAGCTATAGTCTTAAAAGAGGTCGGATCCCAAGAGAGAAGCAAAAGGCCTATTTCTTGGGAAATATCCTGGGGGAAAATAAAAACTCGTGTCCGGGTACGAAAGAGTATTGCATGTCATAAAGATAATAGTGTAAATAAGCTAAGGTGACTCGAGGAATTCCGTGTGGAGGCTGATTTCGCCTTAAGGTATCAGTAATACTTGATATATCTATAAGTATTTGCTTCAAGACTAAACCTTTATTGCTCTATTTAGACTCTCGATTCTATTTCTGATTAAATAAAGTATCAATCGATTTTATAATTTTACGAGTAGTGGGAAATTAATTGAGCGATTGATAAAAAAATGCTTTTTGATGATGATTTATCGCTGCCATCAAGGGCTCAAGCCCCATAGCGCAGATGGGGCAATTACCCGGATGATACGGACGAATCTCTTTATCGCTTACCGTTGACTCATATAATTAATTGCCGCAGTTAATGCCTCATTGGAACAATCCTTATGGACTTCATTCGATTCATTGCATAAGCCTCCATGCTGCATGAGTCCTTTTCCTATAGTCAGGCTATATAACAAATAATCCATAGCGGATTTATATTGAGCGGGATCTTTTTTGGCCTCTATAGCCGCATGTTTAAAGCGAATATCCCATTCTTTTTTATTAAAGGCGGTAGGAGCTTTTATCGCCTGCGAAAACTGGGGAGCATGACAATTCTGGCAAGCGATTTGATACGTTTTCTTGCCTAAATCATCGGCAAAAACCTGTCCACTAATAGTGATCAACAATAGAGACATCAATAAATTTTTCATTTTAATTCCTTTATTTAATAATGACTTAGGTGTTTTCATTGAAATTTCCCTCTACCACCTTAGTTTAATCGTGCAATTTTTATACCTGAGTTGACAATGGTACAAATAGTAATTTCGTTTTATGTGCTGAGGTGTTGGGACAAACGCTAACAAATGGTTTTCTGGCGTCAGCAGCGGATGTTAAGCCAGTCTTTCTCTATACGTATTTCCATAACATTCTTAATAACCGTCTATACTGTTAAATATGTGGTCATGAAGGTTGTTATAAGAACATGTTACTATCCAGTTTATCCGCAGAAAACCAGGCCATCTACCTGCAGTATTTGAAAGATAAGGCAGTCTTAGAGGCTAATAAGCAAATCGATAATTTAGCCATAGATCCTCAAGGGCGTGTTTTAATTGAAGTTTCATTAACTGAAGAAGATTGGAGATTTCTTAATGAAACGCTGGTTCCTCAAATTGAGGATGAACAGTGGCGAAAGTGGGTAGGTCGAAAAACGACGGTTAGTTTGGACATCAGTGGACAAGAAGTCCTACAAAATAAATTGAATACCCAATTGCTGGAGGCTTTGCAAAAAGAGGATGACGTTAATTTCCAAGCCATTCATGAAGCCTTAACTACTACGCCCAAAGGAAGCATTATTGCGTTACAACAGGAATTTCATTTTCATTTAAGTTTAGCTACCCGCGTCTATGAAAAAGCAGTTGATGAACTTGACGATAAAGGAAATGAGCTGCAGGCCGCACATCAGGACGCCATGCTGGGAGTGAATAAGTTAGTGATGGCGGCCTATGCCGCTGCGTTAAAGAAAGCCTATAAAGGTAACAAAATTGATTTAAGTGTATTAAATCATGAACTGGATTTGGCGCGAAAGGCAATAACCCCCCAAGCCCATAAGATTTTACGGGATGAAATTATTAAAAGGACGCAGGTAACCTTAACCGAGAGTTCGTTTAATCATTCGCTTAAGGAGTTGGCTGAAGAAACTACGGCAACAGCCAATGATTTGCTCCATACAGACAGAGAGTCAGGTTTAGCAACCTGGATTGAAGGTTCGGAAATAACTGCGCACGATAGAGGATGGGGAGAAGAGCATACCGCTGCCCGTACCTTGATCACTCATCAATATACGAAATCTGGTGACATCAGTCCTCATAGCCATCCCAGAACGCAAATTCGTGTGCCTTCCCTTGATGCGAAGCTGAATGGTGAGTCTGAAAACTATCACATTCATGATGTCAAGAATAAAATTCATCACATTGCAACGAAGTATAATTTGTGCGCCGGGGATGCTACTCCTCCTGAGCGTGCATTTGTTTATAATTTGTACACCTCTCTTTATCATACCATTGATGACGCGCAGGGCAAAAACAAACAGACGCAAGGTGCCCGGCAAATCATTGAAGGAGCACATCGTTATAATTCTAATGCCATAAATCGTTATAATTCTGATCTCCTAAATTCTGATCCCCTAAAAAGAGATCCTGTCGTACTTTGTTTTGTCCAAAATATTCCGATCAATGGATTTGGCAGTGCCTTAGGTTATGGCAAACTTCAAAGGCCATTGGTTAAAGAAGCCACTTTAATGAGTGAAATGGCTTTGTTACATACCTTGTATAAAGCTTCTTCTCTTGAGCAACAAGAGGAGATCAAGGAAATTATCGGTCTGTACAAGAGTTATTTGCAACGTCCTGGCAGGCCCGTTTTCTTTTGCCAGTCAACGGCAGGTAAAATGGCAAAAGAAAAGATTGAGCAAATTAAGAATGAATGGAAAAACACCCCTTCAACAGCTCAGCAAGATATCGTTGCCGATGCGACGACTTGCCTTAAGAATCTAGTCGCTAACAATCTGCATTTTGATAAAGATTATGCAAAACTTGTCCAGTCTCTTTCTGTATTTTTAGAGAAAACTTCTATTGGTGGATGTAAGAGTGCTAATGAGCGCGCTCAATGCATTAATGGCCGGGTAGCCGTTTTAGACGCTTTACTTTTAAAAGATACCAATGATTTAACCGAAAAAGAGCGTCTATTGAAGACTGCTTTGACGACGTGTGCCCGCGACAATAAAATAACTCCTGAAATGGCCAAATCTCTTAAAGAATCGCTGGATGAGGCTTTTAATGAAGCAGGGTTACAGACGGCTCCTACGCTGATTAGTCTTGCGGATCAAGGGGCGAGTGCCAAAGCACAAGTTAGAACCCCCGTTGAAGGTCTTGTAAATAGTAATCAGTTTGAGGAGCCGACGCTAACCAATTTGCATCAAAGTAAATCCAGCGCAATGCAGGCTCATAAAGGACTTGGTGACGCAATGATGGCGGCCTGTACTGATGAGGCTGCGATAGGGGCTAAGAAGAAAGCGGAGCTGCCCCAAAGAGTCAAGGTTCTCCTGGACAAAGAGGTCTATGATAAAGTTCAGGAAGGGAAGTTATTTGGGCAAGTAGGGCACTATAAACAAGAACCTGAAGCGAATCATCAGTTTGTTAGTGAGCGACTGGGCAGTTCTCCTGATAAATTATCTGATGCTCAAAAGAAATTATATAAGGGGATCGATAAATATGAAGGTAAACATTTGGCAAAGATAAAAGCCTATAGCAAAGCTCATGGTTTACCTCTGCCAACAAAAGATAACCCCAATTTTTTTCGTGAGCAGTTTATCCATTTTTGTTTGAGTAAAAAATTAGATGGTTTTGCTATCCCTGACTCAGGAGACCCCAGGAAAAACAACCCTGAAAGAGCTACTATCAAACTCGAAGAGCTGTTTGGAAAAGAAGGAGCTGAACTTTATCAAAAGGCTTTGAAAGAAGAGCGCAACAGTCAAGAATACATGGATGCAGTATTTCGTACCTCCACCACTCATTATGAGGGCGATAAATGGGCGCAACGCCCCGTGGTAATTGTAGCCGGACCTTCGGCCAGTGGTAAATCGTTTGCAGCACAAGAGGCGATAAAAAAAGACAGTGAGTTTTTACCGAAAATGGATACGGGAGCCGATAAGCCAGGTAATGATGTGGTTGCTGTGGATGGCGGGATTTTTCGAGAAGTATCGCAAATGAGGAAATTTGCCATTCGTGTTGCTAATCAGCAGGGATTTACGGGCATCTCCGACTTGCATAGTAAAAGTTCAATATTAGACAAAGCAAAAAAATGTATTAAAGAAGCAGTATTTGCAACCAGCTCACTAGGTGTGGTCATTCCTGAAACATTTTCCAACCCTTTAAAAAATCCAGCCGGCATGCTTAGGAAAATTGAAAAATTACCCAATACCACACTCATGTTTACCCGTGTTGATGGCGAAGAACCTTTAGTTCTTAAGAAAACGGTTGGTTTTATGGGGTCTAACCGAGCCTGGAAAACAAAGGATTTTGACCGTTGTCCTGAGCTTGATTTAAATTCGACAGAGGATTTAAGTGAGTCTAAGGCTTATGGCAAACAAGGATTTTATTGGGGTAAAAAAGGCTCATTAGAGGCAGAGGAATGGTATAGAAAAAACAGTAAAGACAAGTTAAGTCTACTGATTATCAATGATTTAGTGCTTAAAAAACCAGTTCCCAAAGAGGTGCAGGAGAGTGGTGCAAAAGCTCACCGGTGGGCGGATGCCCAAAAGGGCGATGAAGGGGCTATATTAGTCAGCCGCCGAACTTTTGAAGCCTGGGTCAAATCAGAGGAAGAGATAACCCTTGAAGCGTTTATTAAAAAAACACCCAAGTCTTTATTAATTATGACCGCGGCGGAACAGCATCTTTTAGCGGTGCTAAAACAGCTTGAAGCAAGACTGGATCATGAATGTAAACATGAGCGGCGTCCTAAAAAAATAGCTGCTTTATCTACTGCTATTAAGGCGATAAACGGGGCTAATCCTCAGGATCCTGACTCATTTAAGTTGGCCATTGACACCATTCAGCCGTTGGTCACCAGAAAGACAGCTTCTTCACTGCGTAGAACTCAAAGCGTTTTAATTAATGCAGTCAGTGCATTGGAGGAGCGTTATGCTGAAGTTAAAAAACTGGAGGAAATTCGCAATAATAAGGTGGCTCCAGAGGCCTTGGTTTTGCATGAAAAGCAAGTCTGGAGGCAGAAAAAAGTGGAGCAAGAGAAGGAGATTCGTGACTTAGTAACTCATCTTGACTCTCTAAAAACAGTAAGAGAACAGGCCAGAGCCCTCAGCAATAATAGCTTTACATGGTTAAATGGAGCATTTGGGGCATCGGCTCAAAAATCTGCAACAGCATTACATCAAAAAATCCGTGATTTAGACGAAAGTTGTGAAACACTTATAGCTTATTTGGAGTATAAGCAATGGCAGATAGAAGGTTTTTTAAGTGAATTACCCGAAAAGCCATCAACTCCAGGGGTTGAGCAGCATAGACAAATGTTACAGCGTTCTTTAACACTGGTGAGAGATGAATTGGAAAACAGCTTATTGCCTACGCAAAAAATCTTGCGTGGGGATCCGGATAAAGAACATGTAATTGCCCGAGATGGCCTGATTGACACGGTTGAAACCGCAATGCAGGGCCAAAAAGGTATTCAGGTTTTTTCTACTTTTACCTGTGAAATTGGAGCAGACATTGCGCTGGAGCAAAAAGACCAGTTGTTTGGCGCATCTTTGTCAGACGAGGATGAGATAGAAGGAGTCGCAGTTCAGTTAGGCAACAGAAAAAAGCCTGTTTATCAAATGGTAGAGCAAGTAAAGGAAGGAATGGGGCGTCCATATAAAATTAAGAATCAATTTGGAGTTGAAATTGGCTCTTTTCTTGAAGAGCGCCCCAAAAAAACTTCGTCAACTGGCTCTAAAACAGAAGGTAACGACATCCAATTGAGTGCCATCCATTTTCCTGGGGGCGATGCTAAAACAGATAAAAATGCCAGGGATAATAAAATAATTTATTCTTTTGCCATGGCAATTCAATTATTGGCAACTATGGAAAAACCCCCAAGCAAGGAGAATCCTCTTATATTGGACGGAACAAATAGCGAAGCCATGCGCTTTATTTTCACTGCTTTAATGGTGTTAGGGGATAAATCATCAATGAAATTTGGTGCTGAAGCGATTAGCGTCGATCCTATATTCTTTAAGAAAGACGATGAACTTGGGTATTTTACCCGTTACAGTAGAAATTCATGTTATGACACTTATTTTAAAGACAGTACCGCTTTAACTCGACTGGTACAAGATGTTAAAGAGTTAACTACTGATAAGATGGGGCATGGCAAGGATCAACAAAATCTTGAAAAGGCCTTAGATCAGATGACCAAATTGTATAAAGAAAAAATACAGAAGGTAGTCGGAGAGACTGTTGAAGATCCTGATGCGCGATCAGAAGATAATTATACGGCTTGATTGGAATTACTTTCCTCTTTAACAAACGCTAAATAGTGGTTTGAGCTATGTAGCATAAAGCCGTTCTGGAAAATGCATGTAATTATTAATTTAGTATCAACCTATCTTAGTTTAATTTTTTTGAAGCGCTTAAATAAACGAAGGAGTTTTATATTCAGCTTGGTTTCTAATTCAACAACAGCTGTTTGATAATCGTTTGCCTCTAAGTCGTTAATCGGTGATTTACTGGCGAATAAAATATAATTCCCGCTTACTGTGCTGCAAAAAAGAATTTCAACAAAGTACTTATGTAAGCATTGAATAAAAGCCGAATTCTCTTCAGGAAGCTCGTGATAATTAACCACTAGCCATCCGGTATCATCTAAAACACGATGACATTGCTCAATAAACTGTTTTTTAATTTGGAACGTGTCCATACCGTAACTAAGGTATATATCCGCAAATAATACCTGGGTACTGCCACTTTCTTGATATTTTATTGCTGATTTTGCATCGGTTATCATGATGTGGATATTTTTTCTTACCGGCAATTGAAAAAAATTAAGGGCAATGTCATAAACTTTTTGCCGTAACTCGACGCAGAAGAGTGAACATTCAGGCAAAAGATAATGCAGCGAGTGCAGCAGACTGCCTCCACCTAATCCTAAAATGGTGATGTGGCGTGGGTTAGTAAATGCAAGAACCAGCAGCATAACCCGTATGTACTCATGGACAGGGACATGCGGATATTTAATATAGATACAGGTTTGATCGTAAACGGGGTCAAAATTTAATACTTTGAGATTTCCTCTATCGATAACCACAATTTCACCCCATTGATCACTGGTGCGGTAAGCGATGTGACTCCCAAAAAAATCATGGTTTTTTAAGTGTGAAATATTGTTCAACCGTATGCCTCTATTACTTTTTCCTGATTTAGGGTCTATTGATCTTTATTCTCCAAATCTCATGTGCTAGTACTTAAATAAAGAGCTATTCATGAAACAATCATGGACTGTATATCATATACCGATATACGGTATTCATCAACTGCATAATTGGAGTTTATTTTGTTACATGCGGCAATGGGGTAATAATGGAGTGAGTTTGCCTGGCTCGCCATAAATCCCAATCACGCTGAAGATTTAACCAAAATTCGGGCTCTGTACCTAATGCTTCAGAAAATGCTAATGCGGAGTCGGCAGTAACGCCACGACGTGTATTAACAATCTCATTAAGTCGGGCGTACGTCCATCCTAGATGATCCGCAAATTGTTTTTGAGTGAGATTAATCGGTTCTAAAAATTTTTTTAATAGAACTTCTCCTGGATGGGAGGGTTGTGTGTTCATAGATATCATTTATAACCATCTTAAATAACTTAAAATATATCTTATACCAAATATCGTGATAGAAAATACTATAAGATGCGGCGTATGTTCTATAATGGGTGAAATATACTCATAAAAACTCGGTCACTCTTTAACTCAATTCCCATAGGGATTGCGTTTAGCGCCATTCGCTCTTTTTTCAAAATGTTGATAATCTTGCACATCATACCAGTGTGCACCCCAATCCCATCCATGTTGTATAAAGAGTTGAGATACAAAGTCATTTTTTATTATTTTTCCGGGATAAGGTTTATAGCGATTAAGAAATTTGTTTCCACCTTCAGGAGATACCTTTTTCCCCTTAACAAAAGGATTGATCAGTGGATTAATATCTATTGCTCGTCCATAACTATGTTGCGAAAAAACTCCAGGCTTATTGGTTAGATCACGACAGTTAAAAGCAGAGGTATTGTTAGCTGCCATCGATGCATTGTCATTACCGTGAAAGATCTCCATAGGCTTCATGCTCTGAATGGGGAATTTCTTTAAATAGAGTTGTTTAAAAATAGCCACCACCTCATGAGCCAGCTCCTTGTTGACAATAAGAATACCTTGGTGAGTTTGATGATCAAATCCCCAATAGCTTAATTGAATATAGGTCAATTCATCCAAGGCAACAGGACAACCATTATGCCAGGTGTATTTCTTCATTTCCGTTTGCACTGTTGGTGGGATAGGACCAATGTTACTTGCAAAAGAAATGTTGTTTTTGGGGGCGTTAAAGGGGGCTGATGAAGTGGCATGGCTAAAAAAAAGAAGGGGCAATAAAAGGCAATTAGTTAATCTGTTTTTGACCATAAGATACTCCATAGGTATCACACACGCTGCTTGTTATTCATCATTTTTTCTATTAAAAAATTCATAGTCATAATACTCATTTTATAGCATAATCAAGCCCTTTAGAATGATTCAAAAAGATCTGCTATGTATTGTATTTTTATAGGTGGTGCTTCAGCTAGCGGTAAATCAAGTATTGCAAAACATTTGTTAAAAAAACTTAACGAGCTTGGGATTAATGCCACGGAATTGAAAATGGATGACTACTTCCATGAAAGGCCGGATGATATTGACAATGATGTCTTTAGGGCAACGACTAATCTTGATGTTCCGCAAATGCTGCATTTAGATCGTTTGAATAGAGATATTACGGAATTAAGCAAAGGGCATAGCATACGAAAACCCCTCCTTTCTTTTGCTACTAATAAATATTATGCCTGGGAAGATATTTCTCCTTCTGAGGTAGTTGTTATTGAAGGAATATTTGCTCAATATTTTTATCAAAACTTTGTAGACAAAGAACTCCCATCCATACTCGTTAATGTGACTACTGAAAGCTATCACGATCTGATGAATAGACGGATTGATCGAGATATTAAAGAGCGAAGCAGAACACGTGACGTAGTGCTTTCCTGTGAGCGCAAAACAGTAGGTCCTGGTTTCTATCAATATACGGCCAGTAATGCGCCGGGTGCTGATATTTATATCGACAATAAAAGACATGTGGATCTTGAGGAGAGAAATAAAGCTTTGGATGCTTCAGTGATGGAAATCATTGATCATTTAAATGAATTGCGCGCGGGACGCTCGGTAGAAAGACGAGCAAGACCTGATGTTAGAGAGCTTGTAGCCAGAAGTCATTGGGAGGCTGGAGAGAACTCCACTGCTATAGACCATTCTGAGGGACGCTTTATAGGGGTTTTTCATGGGGTTTTTGGTGAAACTCCAGGAGAATACAACCGCACTTTTTCTCATGATTGGAACATGCACGTATTAGCCGGTTTTGTCACAGTGCTGGGTGCTGCTGCTGTAGCAGTTGCCTTAGTTGCATTAAGTGGTGCCCTATGCACCGCAGTGGCTGTTACTGGTGCTGCAGTGGCCTTGACTGGCCTAGGACTGTTTGCTTACAGTGCCTGTAAAGGCTCTCAAGCCTCAACTGATGAGGAAAATTATTCTCTAGCAACCCCAGCCTTTTGACTGCCCTCTTGTGAATTAGTAGCCCGTATTAGACAACTAGGTAATACGGGAATAACTGATATGACGCCAGGCCATGATCTGCTGTTGGTAGCCTGAAAGAAATGATTGCTCTATTGCTTGTTGCATTCCTTTGGCAAAAATGGTTTTGTGGTCGCTTTTGCTTCTGCAGTAGATATTGTAATAGAACATAATCTAAGGGATATAGACATGCGCTCGGCTAATAATACAACGATCACACTTTGGCTATTGTTCTTTATTATTGTAGGAGTAATGATTTCATTTCTGGTTATACAAAAGATAAATAAACCAACTCCTTCAGCACGAGTGAGCACTGGGGAAAAAATAATATTACCTGCGCCAGTTTATGACAGTACGACTTCGGTAGAAAAAGCACTAAAACAACGTCGGTCGCTAAGACAATACAAAGATGAGGCCATGACTTTGCAGCAAGTATCGCAATTACTCTGGGCAGCCCAGGGCATCACATCGCCAGAGGGATTCCGTACCGCACCTTCTGCTGGAGCATTATATCCCTTGGAAATTTACTTGGTTAGCAGCAATGTTCGTGATTTACCGGAAGGCGTATATCATTATTTACCAGCAGAAAATGCACTGTTACTCACCGTTGAAGGCGATAAGCGAAGCGCATTAACCGCCGCCGCTCTTCAGCAAAATTCGATAAAACGTGCACCGGTTAATATAGTAATGACTGCGGTGTATGCCAGAACCACCAAGAAATATGGCAAACGTGGCAAACTATATGCGCATATAGAAATTGGCCATGCAGCACAAAATGTGTGTTTACAAGCAGCCTCTCTAGGGCTTGGAACAGTGACCATAGGAGCTGTTGATGACGCAGCTTTCAGAGCAATACTAGCACTTCCTAAAGAAGAGACCTCTCTTTATATAATGCCAGTAGGTAAAATATGAGTTAGCATCTTGGTTATGTTATTGTTTTAAAAAAAATTCACCTCTAATTCCAAAGCTCTATCGAGTACCTATAGAGATTCTTTAAGGCCTAAATAAAGCTCTGTTGGTTCTTGTCTTGATAATAGTCTACGACTATTGGGGCATGTTATTTTAATAAAGTACATACCTCGCGAACAGGTTAACTGATTAATGGAGTAATGAGCCAAGATGGTATCCGGTTATTGGTACAATGCAGCCCATGGCCGTCAAGCTAAGGATTTTGGTTGTTTAAGGGCAAACAAGCTGCCTGAGCATGTACTAAAACAGGAATGGATTCTCGCCTGCAAGAGAAGGACATAACCAAAATTGTCTTATCTTGACGGCTATGGCGCGATGCAGATCAGGTCATTTTGAGTGTTTAATGTACTCTTTCGCAAGGAACTCTTGCGGACGCGCGACAATGACCAGTGATGCAATCAAAAGTTGCTGTTTTAACCCATCAGTTGGTCAATTATCTTCTGCAACGTATTATTATTTTCATAATGAATGACCAGCGAGCCCTTGCCCGCTTTTCCTGGTTTTAATTTTATTTTGGTCTGTAATTGTTGCGCCAAGGTACTTAATTTATCTTGATAAAGAGGGCTTGGTTCTTCACGAGGCGACTCTTCCATTTTACCGGCTTTTACTCGCTCCACTAATTTCTCAGTTTCACGAACTGATAAATTCTTGGCAATAATCAATAGAGCTACCTGACTTTGTTGTTCTTCTTCCAGCATCAGCAATGCGCGAGCATGTCCCATATCTAAATCACCGTGCTCAAGAAGTTTTTTTACCGCTGGAGCTAAGGATAATAAACGTAAAAAATTACTCACGGCAGTTCTCGATTTACACAAAAGATCTGCAACTTGTTGATGAGTCAAGGCAAATTCGCTGGTGAGGCGGTGCATGGCCCGTGCTTGATCCATGGCATTTAAATCTTCGCGTTGTAAATTTTCAACCAAGGCCATAGCCATAGCTGTTTCATCATCAACTTGTTTTACTATGACCGGAACCTCAGTGAGGCCAGCTATTTGACTGGCACGCCAGCGCCGTTCACCGGCAATAATTTCATAACAGCCATTATTTAATTCTCGGACTAAAAGAGGTTGTAACAAACCTTGTTTTTTAATCGATTCAGCCAATTCATTTAAAGGCGCCTCTTCCATTTCTCCACGGGGCTGATATTTTCCTGGCTGCAGACAAGTGACTGCTAATTTAAGATGTTCTGTCTGTGGTTTTTCATTTAATAATGTGCTGCCAGATTGACTCAATAAGGCGGATAAATTACGTCCCAAACCACTGCGTTTTACTGTCATAATTATCCCCCAAATTAGCCTGCTACAGTTTGTTTACTGATTACTTCAGAAGCCAGCACCATATAAGCTGCGGCGCCGGGTGATGTTTTATCATAATGCAAAGCCGGTAATCCATGGCTTGGTGCTTCCGCCAGTCTGACATTACGCGGTATAACCGTACGATAGACTTTCGCAGGAAAATGCTCTAATAGCTGTTTCGATACATCCGCACATAATCGGTTGCGCGCATCGTACATGGTGCGAAGAACCCCTTCAATATTTAAACGGGGATTCACCGAAGATTTAACCTGTTCGATGGTGGATAGGAGGGCGGCCAAGCCTTCCAGGGCATAATATTCACATTGCATGGGAATTAATACCGAGTCAGCAGCAACAAAAGCGTTAATGGTTAACGTATTTAATGCCGGAGGGCAGTCAATAAGAATAAAATCATAATTATTTTGTAATGGCTGTAAGGCTTTATATAAAAAAGTTTCGCGATGATTGCGTTCCATCAAACTCACTTCGGCAACTGTTAAGTCGCTATTGCCAGGTATTAAATCATAACCACAAGTGGTGGAAAGACAAGCCTGTACAGCAAGGCAATCATGCAATAGCACGTCATTAGTGGTATGCACCAATTGATTTTTATCTACGCCACTACCCATAGTTGCATTGCCTTGGGGATCTAAATCAATCAACAATACCTGTTGATGGTTGGTTGCAAGCGATGCAGCTAAATTAATGGCAGTAGTGGTTTTACCTACGCCCCCTTTTTGATTGGCAATGGCTATGACTTTCGCCATAATTATTCCTTAGTTGGGTTATCGATCAGGACACAGCAGCGCTCACCCTCAACACCTTCAACAGTATAACTCTCGACTCGATATGGTTGATGGATCATCTTCAATTCAGTATCAGGATAACGCCCTTTCATTGCTAACCACATTCCATCTTTAGCAATAAGATGTTGGGTCCAATGAATCATTTGTTCAAGACTGCTAAATGCTCGACTTATTACTGTATCAAAACCTTGGGCCGGGTGGTAGTTTTCGACTCGAAATTGTACAATTTCCAGGTTTTTTAAGTCAAGTTGACGTTTTACTTCATTAAGAAAGCGAATTTTCTTGCCATTACTGTCTAATAAGACAAATTGCATTTCTGGTTTAGCAATAGCCAAGGGAATTCCTGGCAATCCAGCCCCTGTTCCTACATCCAGAATTCTCGTGCCTTTGAGCCATCGCACCATGGCGAGACTGTCCAGTATGTGTTTGCCGACCATTGCATCCAGGTGGCGAACTGCGGTGAGATTATAAGCTGCATTCCATTTATTAAGTAACAGCAGATACTTTAATAGCGGTTCGCAAAGGGGCTGTAACGCAAATTGTCCAAGCCCTTGCTCCAGCAGCAATTTAATGTTCAGGTCATCATTCATGCGTTAAGCCGACTTTTTTTTAAATGGACTAACAGCAAAGACAAGGCTGCAGGCGTTACTCCTGAAATACGACCAGCTTGGGCTAAAGTGGTCGGCTTTATTTTAGTTAATTTTTGGATGACTTCGCTGGATAAGCCAGTTACCTGAGCGTAATCCAGACTGTCGGGTAATTGAGTATTTTCGTATCGTCTCAATTTTTCAATGTCTTGTTGCTGCCGGTCTATATAACCTGCATATTTATTTTGAATTTCTATCTGTTCGGTCACATCAACAGGCAATTGGGGCAAACTCAAGTCATCAAGCATTAATAAATGCTGGTAGTTAATTTCCGGACGCTTTAAAAATTCTGAAGCTCGGTTATCATGCAACATTGGATTAGCAAGAATATCTTTGAATGCCTCATTATGACCGACGCGCACCCAGGTATTGTGGAGAAGTGATTGGGTTGCTTCTATCGCTTCGCGTTTGGTTGAAAACATGTGCCATCGCTCATCACCTACCAGACCTAATTCGCGTCCTTTAGTGGTTAAGCGCAGGTCGGCGTTATCTTCTCGTAATAGCAGACGGTATTCAGCGCGAGAAGTAAACATTCTATAAGGTTCTTGAGTTCCACAGGTAATTAAATCATCAATAAGTACACCAATGTATGCCTCATCGCGACGAGGACACCATAAATCTTTTTCTTGTACTTGTAAGGCTGCATTCATCCCAGCAATGATCCCTTGCGCTGCTGCTTCTTCATATCCTGTTGTGCCATTGATTTGTCCGGCAAAAAATAAATTAGGAATGGCTTTGGTTTGTAAAAAAGAGGTAAGGCCTCGCGGGTCAAAATAATCATATTCTATGGCATACCCAGGCCTGGTAATATGAGCATTTTCAAAACCTTTGATAGTACGCACAAATTGCACTTGTACTTCAAAGGGCAGGCTTGTAGAAATTCCATTAGGGTATATCTCTTCTGTCGTTAAGCCCTCAGGCTCTACAAAGATTTGATGAGACAACTTATCAGCAAAACGAACTATCTTATCTTCTATAGAGGGGCAATAACGTGGGCCTACCCCTTCAATTACGCCTGCATACATTGGTGATTGATGCAGGTTATTACGAATAATATCATGAGTTGCTTCTGTAGTATGGGTAATATGGCAAGGCACTTGTTGGGGGTGATCATTAATTGTACCCATATAGGAAAATACCGGTAGGGGCGTGTCACCCGGCTGGACAGTCATTTGGCTGAAATCCAGACTACGTCGGTCGATCCGTGGAGGGGTTCCGGTCTTTAAACGACCAACCGGTAATTCCAGATCGCGCAAGCTGTTTGCAAGAGCAATAGAAGGCGGGTCGCCAGCTCGTCCTCCGGAAAATTGATTCATACCTACATGAATTTTACCACCAAGGAAGGTACCGACTGTGAGAACCACTGCCCTGGCTCTTAATGTAAAGCCCATTTGGGTTACCACGCCCGCCACCCGTCCGTTCTCAATTAATAAGTCATCTACCGCCTGCTGAAAAATATCAAGGTTGACCTGAGCCTGTAATTGCTCCCTAATGGCTTGACGATAGAGTACCCTGTCTGCCTGAGCTCGGGTTGCGCGTACGGCAGGGCCTTTTGAAGCATTAAGAATACGAAACTGTATTCCTGCCAGATCAGCTGCTTTAGCCATCGCGCCATCCAGCGCATCAATTTCCTTAACCAAGTGCCCCTTACCAATACCGCCAATAGCGGGATTACAGGACATTTGACCAAGGAGGTCCATATTATGTGTGAGTAATAAGGTTTGCACTCCCATACGGGCTGCGGCAAGGGCTGCTTCAGTACCTGCATGTCCGCCACCTACTACAATGACATCATATAATTTTTCAAGATTCATGTCTGACCATTTATGTGCGTCAGGACTTACGGAAAACACCGACCTCTGGACTAAAAAAATTTTTTTACTCTGATTTGGGCTTTTTTCGTAAGTCCTGCATGTAACAAAAAGACCAATTATACACTTTTTTTAGCAATTCTCCCAATGAATAGTGCAGGAAAATTCAACAGTTCCATCTTAAACGCGGTGCAAGCGAAAAATTAAGATAAACCAATTTGGTCAGGGAAGAAGTTTTTAGATGCAGCCTGGCGAAAGCAAGCGCTGTCTCCATAGCCGTCAATCCAGGAAAAATCCCGTTGTTGTGGCGGCTAGCCTTTAGCTGCTTTTTCATGTCTTGATAACATATGAGCCAGTCTCATCCACCTCTGGGCACTTTCTCCCGCTAGCAAACAAAGGTAAAAACTTTAGCTTGAGGGCAATGTACCGCTCCCGGGTTTTGACTTCGTCTTCACCCAGGCTGCAAATTCAGAATGATTACAGTTGTCCACTTAGCCCACTATTCAAGAATGACAGATCAAGATCCTCTTCACTTTCATCTTGTTGTGGTTCCTTTGCAGTGGATGGTTTCTCACTCGATTTAAAAAAGGTTTGTGATTTCGACGTTTTTTCGACCCATTGCTCAGGATTTTGACAAAATGCCGCGTATTCCGCCGCATTCAATGGTTTTAGTGCCTCTTTTTCCGGTGTAATGAAATGATTAATAAGGAAATTGGTGAGAAACGCCAGCCCAATGACTGCAGCGATCACTCCCCAAAATGCTGGCCCCATGGGTAAAAAGATCAAGTTTACCAAAATAATAGCAGGCACGAACGTTTCAAATATTATGGAACGAAGAAGGTGTGCTGCTTGCAAAGTGACCGTTTGCCGTTGGTATTTTGACTCTGCCATTAATTTTTTGATCTCTAGAAAGAGGAATTTCTTTTCCTTATCATCCATGTCCGGATTTTCTTTCATTAACCTCTTAAACTCATCAATTTTATTTTTTATTTCTTCTTTGGTTTCTTTTATTGACTGTCTGGTTTTATGAATTTCCATACCACCTTTTATAGCATTACAAATCACTGTCAATGCAAGGCACAAAACGGCTCCGGCGGGTCCTGCAGCAGCCAATGCCGGAAGGAATGGGGCCGTCAACAAGAAAAAGGCCAGCATTAAACCCACAGCATAGGAGACATTAACTATTAAAATTCTTTTCTTATGCTCCCATTCCCTTTGACATTGTTTCTGAGCTTTTTTTAAGGCGTTTAATTGAGCCTGATATTCTCTAATTCTTCGGGCGTATTGTTCCTCTGCTTCAGCGGCTTTTTGGGTTCCTTCAAGCAGCAGTTTTAATCGCTTAATCTGATTCTCGTAATCTAGCAGCTCCTCGCTGTTGTCCGGGTCTTCGGCTAGGCTATGTGCTTGGGCTACTTCCACTGCCTGTAATTGGCCCTCATATTCTCTAATTCTTTGAGAATATCCTTCTGCTGTTTCAGCGTCTTTCTTTGTTCCCTCAAGCTGCAGTTCCAATCGCTTAATATGATTCTCATAATCCAGCATTTCCTTATTGTATTTTGTTTGTTCTTCGGCAAATTCCCATACAGCCAAAGTGATATCAAACACTAACAGCGCTAAAGTTAAGGCATCGCCCGCTGATCCTAATGTCCCTGACCCATAAAGCCAAAAAAAGCAAAGGGCATTTCCTGTTGCCCAAACAAAATCGTTGAGTAAGGTAAATTTTCTTTGATCCCATTGGGTAAGAAAACGTTTTTGCCAGGGAGTGCTTTTTTCTGCCTCACTGGTCATCCACGACCCTTGAATAGTGTGTTTTAGTAATAGGCTAAAATTAAGAGCAAAGCGGAAATAATATAAGGACCAACTAAGTGTGCCTGTGTAGGGATCTGGCATTTTGACAGTTTGTCTGCCTTGCTCCACATTCCAATAATCAGCGGGAATTAATTCCAGAAAGGTTTTGATCAATCCGCCGCCCCAAACCCAATAGAGTCGTTTTTCATTAAAGGAACCCATATGCTCTTTTATGGTTTTGGTTTTGCGATCCATATAGCCAACCATTTTTTCTGCAAACCATTGGCCAAAGGAAATGGCTAAGTATTTAACTGGATTTCCTTCACTAGCATATCCCTGGTCTGGAGAGGGTTTAATTTTTTTCTCTTTGCATACCTTTCCATACTGCAAGGCATCGATTAATTGATGGCATCTGCTGATCTGGCTGGTATAGACTTTTGAATTTTCCGTTTTTTGATATTCCAGTTCATATTGCTTTTGAGTCAATAAAAGCAAAAAAGTAACTCGCAGATTACGCAAGGCTTCCTCTTTTTGTGCCTCATTCATGTAGGGGAACTGAACGGGATCAATTGTTTCTATAATCGAAAGGTAATAATTGAGTGGGCTAAGAAAGCCGTTGCCCTCATTTTCTCTATTGTATTTAAGAAGTTCTTTAACTTTTTGCTTATAGCGCAGCTTATTCGTCTTACCATCTGTAAACGTTTTAAGGTAGGATTGAACAATTAAGCTGCTTGTTGCCATAACAGTACCTCTGTATTTTAGAGTTCTTGGTGACTCGCCTAGGACTTATGAAAAAAGCCGTTTGTTAAAAGAACGGCTACAGCAGTGCAAAATGTTCTCATAAACAATTTTTTCACAACGTTCCGGTCTTTTTTTCACCAGTCTTATCTATATATGATAGTAAAAAAAACAAATATGTTCTTTTTTATAACATAATACTTATTTTGAAAACAAGCTGGATATTTGTAGATTTACATTATTGATACTAAAGTTTGCATAAAATGAGGCTGATTTGACTTGATTTGTGGAGTATCTTTATTGGCCCATGATGCGTGGCATTCATGCAGTTTGGATTAAATTGATGTACCAATTTGCCGATTCATGGAACTTATTTAATAACAGGGAGTAATAATACCAGCCTTTTTTTCAAGACCTTCAAATAGCTTAGTGGAACATGAGTATGTTAGCGAGGCGGAAAAAACCAGAGAGGATATGACCCTTTTTGATGAGCATCTGGATAGAGAGAAAGTTGATCTTTACTTTAAAATCTATGGCTACAAACAAGGTGGTTTTTTGGCAATTTTGGAAGGTATGGGCTATGCCGTTGTTAATGGATTTTCGGCGCTTAAAACAGCTGCGATGTCCATTATGCCTTGCCATTCTCCAGCATAAATTTTTTTCCCAGGTCAGGGGCTAAACCCCTGACAAACTCTTTACAATTACAGTGCTGCGGGCTCAATGCCGCTTCTTGAGTAGATGTCATCAAAACGCTTAATGTCATCCTCACCCAAGTACGTACCACTTTGTACCTCTATGACATAAAGCGGTTCGTCTCCCGGATTACTTAAACGATGCAGGGTATTTTGCGGAATATAGGTGGACTGGTTCACAGATAAGCGGAAATTCCGGACATCATTAACTACCTCTGCTTCACCACCTACGACAACCCAATGTTCAGCCCGATGTTGGTGCATTTGGAGGGACAATTTAGCTCCGGGCTTAACCATCAAACGTTTTACTTTAAATGCTGGACCCTCAGCTAAAATTTCATAATATCCCCAGGGGCGGGATACGCGTTGGTGATCTTGAGTTAACTGATGGTGCTCTTTACGCAAGGAGTTGACTAATTCTTTGACCTGTTGTGAATAACGTTTATCGGCGACTAACACCGCATCACTGGTAGCCACTATTATTTGATCCTGAATGCCTACGGTGGTTACTAAAATATGTTCGCTATTAATTAAACAATTATGGCTGTCTTGGGCTATTACTTTTCCAGTGATGGTATTGCCATGCTCATCGGGTTGATTCGCATCAGCAACTGCTGTCCAACAACCTAAATCGCTCCACTGCATAAAGACAGGGATGACCACCGCTTTATCTGTTTTTTCCATGATGGCGTAGTCAATGGATTCATCTTTACATTGAGAAAAACAATCTAAATCAAGGCGTAAAAAGTCATGATGATGATAGGCCTGAGTCAGGGCTTGTTCACTAAAGTGGTATATGTTGGGTTCATATTTTTGTAGTTCATCAAGGTATACTCCGGCGGTACAAACAAACATCCCGCTATTCCAGAAATAATTACCATGGGCTATAAATTCCGCTGCCGTTTCTGCACGTGGTTTTTCTCTGAAACTCAAGACGGCTTTTACTTTATTAGTTAAAGGGGTACCTGCTTCTATATACCCATACCCGGTTTTTGGACTGTCTGGCTTTATACCAAAGGTAACGATAGCTTTATTTTCTAACGCAAAATGTCCGCCAGTTATCATGGCCTCTTTCCAGGCGTTATCATCCGCTATCCAATGATCTGAGGGTAAGACCAGCATTACTGCATCTCTACCTGCAGTCTGGACTAAATGACGGGCGGCGCAGGCAATTGCAGGTGCAGTATTGCGCGCACAGGGTTCTAATAAGTAAGTTGTTGGGGTATTAAAATCTTGTAATTGTTCCTGGCAAAGAAAATAATGGGCATCATTGCTTACTATCAGCGTTTGATTGCTCTGTAAGCTATTTGCTCTTTGCATGGTTTGTTGAAGTAAGGATTGTTTACCATTCAAGGCTAAAAATTGTTTAGGAAAGTTTTGGCGTGATAAAGGCCATAAACGGGTACCGGAGCCTCCGGCAAGAATTACTGGATAAAGATTAGTCGTCATGACATTCCAAGTTGTGGCATAATTGCCGGGCATTTTAACAGGATTTTTTATGAGCAAGCAATGCTCAATTTTTTTGAGGCGTATCAAATGAAAAAGGCAGTGGTGTTACTCTCGGGAGGATTGGATTCGACTACATGTTTGGCCCTGGCTAAATCATTGGGTTATACCTGCTGTGCACTGAGTTTTTCGTACGGTCAGAGACATTCTGCGGAATTATTGGCTGCAACACGAATTGCCCAACAAATGAAGGTGGAACATAGAATAGTAAACCTTGATGTTGCCTTGTTCGGCGGTTCAGCCTTGACGGATAAAACGCTGCACGTTCCTGATTTTCAGGAGAGTGCAGACATTCCAGTTACTTACGTACCGGCCAGGAATACCATATTTTTGTCTATGGCTCTTGGATTGGCCGAATCGCTTGGTGCCAGAGATCTCTTTATAGGAGTGAGTTCTGTCGATTATTCTCATTACCCTGATTGCCGACCTGAGTTTATCCAGGCATTCCAGGCTTTGGCTAATTTAGCAACTAAAGCCGGTGTAGAGGGGAATTTGTTTACTATTCATGCTCCCTTACAACACTTAAGTAAAGTAAAGACTATTGAGTTAGGTATTGAGTTAGGCGTTAATTATGGTTTGACCGTTTCTTGTTATCAGGCGAATGATGCTGGAGAAGCCTGTGGTAAGTGTGATAGTTGCACCTTCCGAAAACAGGGTTTTGCCGGAGCCAAAATAGACGATCCCACTTTATATCAGAAATTTGTTTCTATTTAATTCTTATAAATAATATAGTTCGATTGAATTTGGAGTGGGGCATGTGGCGTTGGATAAAAGAATGGTATAAAAGAAATCGAGTTCCTTTCGCGATTTTTTTGGGCGCGTCAATGGGGATAGGGCTGCTTATTGCCGCCGTCTGTTTATTCTCCCCTGCTGCTTTAGCGGCTTTTGCTACTTTAACATTGGGGGGCGTGACTCCTTTAAGTTTTTTGACTGCCATCCATTTGCCTCTGGCTTTACTAGCCCTTGCCGCCATTACGAGCGGGGTTGCTTTTGGCGCAATCACTATCGGTGTTCTGGTAATGAAACAATTCACTACTATAGGACGGCATCTATGGGCCTTGCATGGTGGTGAAAAACAGCCGCAAACCAACCCTTTAACCAGTGGAACCTATCATTATCTTCAAGCTCACTTACACGGCACTGATTCGTATATGGAAGAGTATGATGAAGAATATAATGAAATAAATTCCAGTAATTCGAGTGACGAAGAAGAACAAGAGGGCTCAATATGCTCTTCTGATTTCATTGATCCGGATAATCCTGTTGAAAGTATCCCGTATTCCTTTTCTCCTTCTCTAAGATAAAGGGACAAATTTCTTCTCTTACTTTTAATAGAATCCCAGGTCTACTGCCATTACCCTAAGCGACTTTCGGTCATTTTGGAGATTCTTCGCTTCGCTCTGGATGATGTTTGTTTAGTCAAAGGTGGTTTTTTATTGAAAGGGCGCTTAATTTTAGAATGGGTTTCGGATAGTTAGTAATGTATAAATTATAGTTAAATTTATTTTTTTTTGAACAAAAATATCTTCTTGTTAATAATTGTCTTTTTAACATATAAATGAGTTAAATTTACACTTTTGTTACAACATATTGAGCATTTTTGATTCACATTTTGCAAATTGGTTGCTACAATCCGCCTCGATTTATAACCTTGGAGTAAAATAATGACATTTAGACAATTTGCAAGAGCTGCTTTCCTGTTCCCTGCGACAGTTTTAGGTGGTATCACTGATCTGTTGTTAGGTTCTTACAAACGTAAAGCTACCGGCGAAATTAGAACTGATGCTGATGGTAACGCATTGACACGTCCCGGTTTGTTAAGCTCTATCCTTGATGGTATTAAATATGTAGCACGAGGTGTTGCTAATTTTGTTTACAACCACAGACAAGCAATCGCTACTGCTGCTTGGGCTTCTTTATTAGTGGCTGGTGCTGCTGCCTTAACTGTATTCTTATGGCCTGCTGCTTTAGCTTTTGCTACTACTTTCAGTATTGCTGGTTATTCTATTGCTAGCGTTGTTGGTGCTAACGTGGTTGCTCAAATCGCTGCTGTTGGTGTTGTTGGTGCTGTTGCTACCAGTGCTGCTGTTTATACTGTTGCTGCTATTGCTAACACAATCAGTGCAATCAGCTCTTTCTTTGCAAGCAGAAGCAGAGCGCAACAACCAGCAAACGAGCCTACTATTGGTGGTCAAGAAGTTACTGCTACCAAATCTGCTAAGGAATTAAGCAAGTTAGGTAAACCAATTCCTGTCACACAAGCTGAATTAAAAGACGAAGCTCAACCTGTTCATAGAACTGTATTGAAAAGCAGTGCAGAATTGAAGAAAGATAGTAAAGTCGAGGCTGAATCATCAGTTGAGGAAGTAGTAGTAGGTGCTACAATCGCTAAAGTTTAATTAGTAAACAAATATCTCAAAACGCGGCTTAGGCCGCGTTTTTTATTCCTCTCCCCACCGTTTTACCAATCCGCTTTCCAGATCGAATAAATCCAGAACTCTTCCTACCGTATCATCTACTATATCCTCTATGCTTTGGGGGTTATTATAAAAAGCCGGTACAGGAGGGTAAATGATGCCTCCCATTTGAGTCAGGGCTACCATGTTGTTCAGATGCCCCAGATGTAATGGCGCTTCTCGAGGGAGAAGCACTAATTTTCTCCGCTCTTTCAGGACAACGTCTGCGGCACGAGTCAGAAGGGTACTACTAATCCCATGAGCTATTTCACCTAAAGTATTCATCGAGCAGGGGGCGATAATCATTCCCATGGTTTTAAAAGAACCGCTGGCAATACTGGCAGCAATATCCATGCAGGGATGATATACATCAGCCAGCGCCTTAAGTTGTGCCGCACTAAATTGAGTTTCATAGGTCCGTGTCAATTGAGCTGCCTTGCTAACGACTAAATGAGTTTCTATAGCTAATTTCCGCAAGACCTGGAGAAGTCTGATGCCATAGATTATTCCTGAAGAACCACTAATGCCTATGATGAGGCGAGGATTTTGAGTCATGACCGGGTCACTTTTACTGAGAACTAATTTGATATTAGCAAATTATTGGCAATAAAACTCTACCGGCATTTCTTCTATAATGGCTGCAAGTCATAGACGGCAGTAAAAGAAGATAACTATTAAAGCATTTATTTTATCTTTGCGTTATAATTAGCCGTTTCATCCTTGTGAGTATTCTATATTTATGGCTACAGAACGTAAAATGCTGGTAACCAGCGCTCTACCCTATGCAAATGGCCATTTACATCTTGGACATTTGGTGGAGCATATTCAAACGGACATTTGGGTGCGTACCCATAAAATGTTGGGCATCCAATGCATCAGTGTATGCGGTGATGATGCGCATGGCACTCCGATTATGCTTAAAGCAGAACAAATGGGGATTACTCCGGAGGCATTAATTGCTGAAATCAAGTTAAGCCATGAACGTGATTTTCAGGCTTTTGCCATCAATTATGACTGCTATCACACCACCCACTCACCAGAAAACCAAGTTCTGGCTTCAGCAATCTATGAGCAGCTGCAAGCAGGCGGCGACATTATTAAAAAAACCATCCGCCAGGCCTATGATCCCGTAAAACAAATGTTTTTGCCCGATCGTTACGTTAAAGGAACCTGTCCTAAATGTGCAGCCCAGGATCAATATGGCGATAATTGTGAGGTTTGTGGCGCGACCTACTCGCCGACTGATCTTATTGACGCGGTATCTGCTATTTCAGGTGCCAAACCCATAGAAAAAGATTCAGAACACTATTTCTTTGATTTGCCCCGCTATGAAGAGTTATTGAAAGAATGGACTAGCAATGGTCATTTACAAAGTGAAGTTGCGAATAAATTAAGCGAATGGTTTGAGGCTGGACTGAAGCAATGGGATATTTCTCGCGATGCGCCTTACTTTGGCTTCCTGATACCAGGTACAACGGATAAGTATTTTTATGTATGGCTGGATGCGCCTATAGGTTACATGGCCAGCTTTAAAAAATATTGCGACGAGCATGGTGTTTCTTTTGCAGAGTATTGGAATAAAGATTCTAAGACCGAACTATATCATTTTGTAGGCAAGGATATTGTTTATTTTCATGCTTTATTTTGGCCAGCAATGCTTGCTGCCAGTGGCCATAGAATGCCAACGGCCGTATATACCCATGGTTTTTTAACCGTTGATGGGCAAAAAATGTCTAAATCACGCGGGACGTTTCTGGAAGCGCGTACTTATCTGGCTCATTTACATCCTGAATACCTGCGCTATTATTTCGCTGCCAAGTTAAATGGGCGTGTGGACGACCTGGATTTAAACTTCGATGATTTTACCAATAGAGTCAATGCAGATCTGGTGGGTAAAGTCGTCAACATCGCCAGCCGATGTGCCGGATTTATTAATAAACGCTTTGATAATCGTTTAAGTAGTACCTTAAGCGAGCCCAAATTGTACGCTGATTTAATCAGTGTCCGTGAGAGCATCATTGACGCTTTTGTAGCCCGTGACTATGCGCGCGCTATTCGTCAGATTATGGATTGTGCTGATCAGGTCAATCAATACATCGATGCCAACAAGCCTTGGGTATTAGCTAAGGAAGCAGATCGTTTGCCTGAAGTGCATGCGATTTGTACCATGGGAATTAACTTGTTCCGCATTTTAATCACTTATTTAAAACCAGTGTTACCCCTGATGGCTAAAGCCGCGGAACAATTTTTAAATTGTGAGTCCTTAATGTGGCACTCTATTGATGCTCCTTTATTAAATCATAATATTCATGTGTTTCAGCCTTTAATGGTTCGAGTGGAAAAAGAAAAGATAGAGGCCATGTTTGCGCAAACCAAGGAATCCTTAATGACTGTTGCTCCTGTAGAAAATAAGACCGCTCTTGATCAACACACCGTCAGTATTGATGATTTTGCAAAAGTTGATTTACGTATCGCAAAAATAGCTAACGCAGAGCCTGTGGAAGGTGCTGATAAGTTATTGCGCTTGACCCTTGATTTGGGTGATAGTCAAAAACAGGTATTTGCTGGAATTAAGAGTGCGTATGCTCCGGAAGATTTGATTGGTAGACTTACGGTTATGGTGGCTAATCTGGCTCCACGTACCATGCGCTTTGGGGTTTCCGAAGGTATGGTGTTGGCTGCTGGTGATGGAAAAGGGATTTATTTATTACAACCTGATGCAGGAGCACTGCCAGGCATGAAGGTGAAGTAATGGCGTCAGTTAAGGAATTAGATGCACTTTTGCCGCAAACACAGTGCGGCGAGTGCGGTTATTCAGGATGTTTGCCCTACGCCGAGGCCTTGGCACAAGGGACTGCCCCTATCAATAAATGCCCTCCGGGAGGTGTTGCTACAGTGAACGCTTTAGCGACCTTATTGCATAGGGATGCGACTCCCTATTTAGCAGAAGCCATGGAAAAGACCCGTCCTCCTTCAGTAGCCACTATACGTGAAGCCGAATGCATTGGATGTACTAAATGCATTAAGGCCTGCCCTGTGGATGCAATTATTGGTAGCGGAAAGCTAATGCATGCAGTCATTGCTCATGAATGTACTGGCTGCGGTTTATGTGTCGAGCCCTGTCCCGTTGATTGTATTGAAATGGTTACTTTACCTGCTTCAGCATATAATCCTGATTTGGCCCGTTCCCGTTTTAATGCAAAACAGACCCGGTCTTTACGAGATGAACACGAAAAGCAACAAAACTATCGCGAAAAGCGTCAATTGGCGTTGAAATCAGCCGATCATGTCCAAGATACCCAAGCCAAGCAAGATTATATTCAACAGGCTTTGGCCCGAGTAAAAGCCAAAAAAATCTTATGAACAAACAAAACCGACGTGAAATTTTTACCCGTTTTCGTGAGCAAAATCCACGCCCAACAACGGAGTTGAATTATCATTCGCCTTTCGAATTATTAATTGCAGTGATGCTATCGGCCCAGGCAACTGATGTCAGTGTGAATAAGGCCACGGCCAAGTTATTTCCAGTAGCCAATACACCGCAAGCCATTATTGATTTAGGATTGGAACACTTAAAAGAGTACATTAAGTCTATTGGTTTATATAATAGTAAGGCGCAGAATGTCATTAAGACATGTGAAATGCTGATGGCGCAACATAACGGCCAAGTACCTGATAACCGAGAAGCCTTGGAAGCGTTGCCTGGGGTAGGGCGCAAAACTGCCAATGTTGTGCTCAATACAGCCTTTGGCCAACCAACCATGGCGGTCGATACTCATATATTCAGAGTAGCTAATAGAACTGGCTTGGCTAAAGGTAAAACGCCTTTAGCAGTTGAATCAGGATTGTTAAAAAATATTGAACCCGAGTTTTTGCATGATGCTCATCATTGGTTAATTCTCCATGGGCGTTACGTTTGTACCGCGCGCAACCCTCACTGCCGTACCTGCTTGATCTTGGACTTGTGTGAGTTTAAAGATAAAAATTTGTGATACTGCATTGATTGCTACGTTTTATGGAAAATCCTTTATTTTTTCACCTGACCTGCTCCGACTATCGTACATATCTTTCCAAGAGAAAGGTTTTTTTCAGTTTGGAACACAAAAAGCTTAATTAAAAGGCTGGTATTTCTTTTTTTTTACTCATAAAATGAAATTCTGTTGTTGCAAGGAGAGCACTATGGGCTGGTTTACATCAGACGAAAGTAAAACGGAAGATACATTGAACGGTGACGTTGAAGCTGCAGAAAATGGAGTTACGGCTAAATTAACTGCCGGCGCCAAATGGATTTGGAATAATGCGATTGTAGGGGTATTCACTTATACTGCCAATACGGCATTTCAACTCCTCGAGCAAGGCCTGGCTTTGCGTAAAGCGGTTCCTACGCTGGTTAAAAATCCTGAAGCCCGGAAAATTGTACGCGGCATGGCTCATGTGCTCGTCTATGATGTTTTGCCGCTGGTGAGCCTTAATGCGATAAATAACCAGGTTCAGGGTTATTTTCAGGAGGATCAAGACGAGATGACCGGGTTAAGTCCCTATTCCGTCTTTTTAACCGGATTGACCTTAGTCAATTACACAGTGGTAGCATTTACCTGGCGACAAGGTGCGCAGGCCTCTGTTCGTATCCTGCTTTTAGATTCACTAGGGCCTCCTGCCTTTAATTCCAATAAAATCACCCGTCCACCCTCCTTGTGCACGGAATTAAAATGTACGGTGAAACGCGAGGTCAAAGGTTGGGGAAGAGAACCTCTCGTCTTATTGGGAAATGATTTATTAACCGCCGGAATAAGTTATGTACCTTATCTTGGACCACCGGTTTCACGCGTATTAAGTGTTTATTTTATCGGTCGTTACATTACTCGCTTGACCACGCCGGAGCGTTGTGAGCGACATAAAGCAATGATGCAGGAATCGGTATTGGCATTGGGCTTAGGTTATGAAGCCACAACCATGATCATGGATGCCTTTCTCGACGCGACTATCGGGATGCCTCCTTTTTTATATTATCGGGTGATGCGTCACTTATTACTTTTGTTGCATGTCAATGTGGCCGCACATATGACCTTGCCATTGGTCTTACCAGGGTGTGATCTCCATTTGATGTCCGAATTACCCAAAAATCTTGCACAATACAAAAACAGCTATATCTTTATTAAAAAGAATGATACTCGGGAACTGTATTATATTCAGCCTGATGGGGAATATGAAGAAGCAAAAATTATTGATTTCAATTTATTTGAAGAAAAAATAAGCACCATTAAAAATAAGGATAGGACTAAATTACATCTCAGTGAGGAGCAAATTAAAGAAATTGTAACATCAAACGGAGGCCACACTCTCTTACCAAAATATATGGATCCTTTGAATATTTATGAGCGGATAAGTCGTTTTATCGCGGATGTAATATTTGATGGCTTGAAGGTTAGAATACCTAAGGACTTTAAACTGGAGGAGGGGGCAAAACCACTCATCCCTCTTTCTACCGGTTTGAAGTTTGCTACAAAAGTTTTAAGAAGTGATTTAGAAAGCGAACAGGCACTGACCCCGCCAGGATTTTTTAAACGCTCAATCGATGCCGCTAAGCCTTGGGTATTACCGCCAATGTTTCGGGATGCTACCAGCTTTATTAACGACAGGGTTGTTGCAGACCACTGGCTGGCTCTGCGTGATGGAACAATTTCTACAGTAGAGATTATTGGTTCTGTGGGTAAAGTCAATGTAACACCTACTGCAACCGCAATAATAGCAATAGTCAGACATGCCCTTTCTAAATCTAAAGGAGAAACAATAGGCAAGACGGCACTTTTAACCGCCACATGGACTCCCCGATTTACCGCAAAAGCACTTAACTATAAATGGGGAATACCTAGATCGGTAACGCTGACCGCATTAAAGCTAAGTAAAAAAGAGGACTTTTGGGATTTAGCTGATGCGATAAAGGCATGGTGTCAACGACATAATATGCCATTGGAAGTGAAGTTGGTAGAAAAATCGCAAGTGCCTTTACTTGGGGAAAAAAAGGTCGAACCCCTTCCGGAACAACTTGAATCCTCTCCTCTAATTCCGCCTCAAGACCTAATATCTGAGCGACGTGACTCTTCAACAGTTGTAGCCCAGATTACCAATGCCCAAGAATTAATACCCCAGCGGCGTTCCTCTTTAACAATTGAAACGCCAGTTATCAATGCTGAAGAGTTAATATCCGAGCGAGGTGTCTCTTTAAAGGTAGAAACATCAGTTATCAGTGCGGAACAATTAATGTCCGAGCGACGCACCGTTTTACAACCCGAAACAGTCAGCAGTAGAGAGTTAAAAAAACCTAGCAATGTTACCAGCCCGGAAATGTTGTTTACGCTAAGAAAACGACCCTCCGCCTCTACTCAAAGTGATATTGTGCCTGTGCCCGAGGAAGAGAGAGTTAATGGTGCTTATTACTAGAAGAAACAGCAAGGCAACAGCCTATTAAGTGCGGTTGCCTTGCTGTATTTCATTTAGCAAGGCAGTATAGATTGCATGAATACCCACCCCAAAATATTTTAATGCCAGTTTTGTGTCGACTTGCCTTAAGAAGGTTTATAGTGTTATATTTACGCCCGAATTAGCCCAATAAGAAGCAATCATCGAAAAAATATTTTCGCCGTTGCTAGCCTATTTAAGTACTTGGATAGCTCATCCATAGTATTTAAAAGGACCATACCGTCAATGCCGTTCTTTAATTCAAATCAATTGTTATACTATGGAAACTTGTTTAACATGAATCAATCCTTGTCGTTGCAACAATCATCTCGCTTTTTATTTGCTACCGTGAGTATGATTACCTGTCTTATTTTATTAATTAATGTATCGTTTAAAATTATTATTCTGCGAGGATTAATATTTGCCGTCAGTAGTTTGCTCTGCCCCTTAATTGCAGGACTGTATTTATTGACCCTGAGGAAATGTACTTTTAAAGAACAAAGACATGTACTGAATGTTTCCTTAATGACCTTATATACCTTCTGTATTGGTGTGTATGTTCTGGTTAATTTACCAGCAGCAGAATACATGCTTGATAATCCGGTTTATCAGATCATTTTTGAAGACATTCCCAAGAAGTTTTTCGCAACTACTATCTCTTTTATGTTAAGTTTTTATTTGCCGCATTTATTGTTTTGTACCAAATCAAATAGGGTATTGTCATCCCCAAAACAATGCATGCTTTTGGCTTTACTGGGCGGATTAAGTTTTTTTGCTATAGATTTTTTTCTTTTGTTTTCAGATCCCCATGCTCATAGTTTTAAACAAATTTTTTTCGACTCATTAATGGTTGCCTCCTTGGTGTTGCTTATTATCGGTTTGAGTTATTTGTCGTTCTTGCTGAGTAACAAACAGCATAAACAGGTAGCATTAAAACTTAATCCCGGTGATGATGTTTTCCCTCTCTATCATTATCTTATTTGTTTTGCTGTGGCAGTAATGTTGATATGTATAGCGTGTGAATATCGTATCGTGGCATTTAGTAAAGACGGCATATTAGCCGCCAGTTGTATTTTTTTTCCTTTCACCATGATTATTAGCAGCCTGATTGGCGAGTTATGGGGGTATCACGCGAATTTGAAATTGGCTTTGGTATTAATTGGTGCGCAATTTATTTTTGATGCCTTTTTGATGGGCATCGTTGCTTTTCCTTCGCCACCGTTTTTTAATTTAAATCCTTTTTATAATTATATTGTGCCCAGACGACTTCCAGCCGCTTCACTTTCTTTATTTGTCACCTTTATCAGTAATGCCATGTTGTTGCATTATTTAAAGCATTCGAAGTGTAAATTGCATCGTTCCCTACGTATTCTTATAGCCAATATTTGCGCGAGCTCTTTATTATGTCTGGTAGACTATAGTTTATTGTTTGGCGGTATTTATCCCTATGATCAAATCATTAATTTAGTCGCCAATGTTTGGCAATATAAACTGTTGATGACGCTGATTTCTCTTCCTCTAATTCTATGGCTTTGTAAGTATTTGCAGGAAAATAATATCAGGGTTTTGCAAATAAAAGTTTAATATTTTATCCCTTGATTTAAGCCGTATTCCGTCATTTTGGAGATCCTGCGCTTCGTTCTGGATGGCGTGTCTTAAGTCAAGGGCAGTGTACCAGAGCCCAGGTTACAGCTAGTGCTTTCACCCAGGCTACATTTAAAAATTAACCCATCTATGTTATTGCCCGGCTTCTTTTTTTACCGGTCTTTTCCATCCCATTACGGTTTTTTGTTTTGACTCGGTGAGGGTCAGTTCATCAGCCGGAACGTTCTTGCGTATGGTACTGCCTGCACCTATGGTCGCGTTGGCACCTACGGTAACCGGAGCAACTAACTGAGTGTCTGAACCTATAAAAACACCGTCTTCGATAATGGTTTGGTGTTTATTGACCCCATCATAATTGCACGTAATAGTACCGGCACCTACATTCACTTTTTTACCCAAATGAACATCCCCTAAATAGCTAAGATGACTGGCTTTACTGTCTTCACCAAACACGGCTTTTTTAGTTTCCACAAAATTCCCTATTTTACAGTTTGCGGCCAATTGGGTCCCTGCTCGTAAACGGGCAAAAGGGCCGATATGGCAATTATCGGCGATGTGACAACCTTCCAGCACACTATTAGCATAAATTTCACAACCAGTCCCTAAGGTGACATTAGTTAAACTGCAATTGGGACCAATAATACAGCCATCACCAAGAGTTACCTTGCCAGTAAAGACACAATTGATATCAATGAATACGTCTTTACCACAAACTAATTCACCGCGCAGATCAAAGCGTTGGGCATCGGCAAGCATGACTCCGTTTTCAAGCAAGCTCTCAGCTTTTCTGTGTTGCCATATCCGTTCTAATTGTTGTAATTGCAAACGGTTATTTACCCCTTGTACCTCCCAGGGATCTTCCACAGCCAAAGAGGTGATAGGGGTATGATTTTTTACGGCTAAAGCGATTATTTCGGTTAAATAATATTCGCCCTGGGCATTTTTGTTGCTTAATTGAGGCAGCCAAAGCTCTAAGTCAGCTGCCTTGACACAGCAAATTCCTGAGTAAATTTCTTTTATATTCTTTTCTTGCTCATTTGCATCTTTTTCTTCTACAATGGAACAAATCTCACCGTGGTTGTTTCTAAGAATACGTCCAAGACCCTTAGGGTTTTCCAGGTGCGCAACCAGGAGTGCTAAAACGGATTGATGGTCAGATGTTGCTTTACTGCGTTCAATTAAAGCCTGGAGGGTTTTGGCTTGAATGAGGGGCACGTCGGCCGATAAGACCAGGACTTGTGCTTGAGCTGGCAGATGAGATAAGGCTTGCATGACGGCATGACCGGTACCAAGTTGTTCGGCCTGATGCACCCAGTGAACGGGCAAATCAGAGAGGGTGTTTTTAATTTGCTCCCCGCCATGTCCGTAAATAATATGTATTGCATCAGGATTTAATTGCTGCGCGGTTTCCACTACCCGTGTAAGCATGGGCTTGCCAGCCAAAGGATGAAGCACTTTAGGGGTATGGGAATACATTCGTTTACCTTGTCCGGCAGCTAAAATAATAATTTGTAAATTCATGAGTTTTGTGATTTCCTAATTAAATTACATAACAGGTGTGCAATTTAAACAGTCTGCCCCAATGTTATGAATGATGTAAATACTGATATGATAAAAAAATTGCAGATAAAGGAGTAGAGCAATGACAATTTTTCTAATGGTTTTAAAACAATTAATTAAAGAGCAATTAAATAAAGCAGAAGCGACACTAGGCTATCAGGCTACACTGCCTTTGATTTATGAACAATTATTATCACTACAGAAAAAAAGTATTCTCGATGAATTAGAGAAGAAAATAATAGTTGAGTTTAAAGCTACGGGGGATGATGAAACAGACTCAAAAGCAATCGGTAGATTAATAGAGGCGTCGCGAGTTCTTATTCAAGATGCACAAGAAGAACATGGTAAACCGCGTGACTCCGGAGATACCTTGATTATGATGAGTAACCTCATTTTCCATACTAATGCTTTCTATGCCCAAATAGATGCTTTTAATAAACAAGAAAAACCAGAAAAAATTGATAATAAAGCGGAGAGTCAGATACAAGGCAAGCAAGCCCCGGTCAAATTAAGATTAATTAATTATCCTTACAGTCAAACTCCTGAGAATGTTATTTATTATCATGCTCTTTTTTATTTAGGCCAAGAAGTTTTTCAACCTGAATCAAGCGATCTGAAAGTTAGAAAAAAGAAAGAGGATGCCGTTTTTGAAAGGATTCAATCTTTAAGTGAAAGAATAAAACCAGAGTTTGGGCTTTCAGATAGGAGAGAAAGGGCAATGTCTGCCTTAAAAGATCTTTCAGCGGATAACAACCACATTATTACGCCCAAAAACACTTCATCCTTCGGGCTCCCATTTTTATCGGTTGGTGGATTCTTCTCAGTTAAAGTACCTACCAAGTTATTTAATCCGAGTGAAGGTCGTTTTGGCCAGCAATTTAGTTTAGCAGAAAATAAGATTGAAAAGATGAGTGAGTGTGAGGCGGTAGTAGTTCCTGAGCAGGTTGTGGAGGAACAGGTGGGGGAGAGCACTACTGTAGTTACTGAAATGTAAATGGAGTTTGGAGATGATTCTCGTGAAGAGTCCGAGGCCAAAAGAATCATCTCTATAATAGGTCTCATATCCTTCCATAGCCGCTGCCATTAAATTAAGGAATTTTTTCGTCGTTTTTATTAACTTAATGGCAGTGCCCCCTAGCCGTGATGCCTATGAAAATTCTTCCGGCCCAGGATGAATCATCATAGAGGCTTTGTTTTGCACGGCCAAAACAAAATTTAATGATGCAGCTCCCCACACAAATTGGTTTCCATTAGTTTTTTGATCTGGACGATATCCAGATTTTTACTTAATAAATACAAAAGCTTACAATGAGCTGCTTCGGGGGTAATATCATGACCACTAATGAGGCCGGCTTGTTTTAACGTATGCCCCGTAGCGTATTGACTCATTTCTACCCGGCCTTGTTGGCATTGGGTGCAGTTCACGATGATTACTCCCCGGTCACAGGCATCTTTAAGTAATTTTAAAAAACGCGGGTCATTATTTTGCGCGTTCCCAGCCCCATAAGTTTCAAGAATTAATCCTCTTAATGGTTGGTTTAAAATATAAGAAAGCACTTCTGAAGCAAAACCAGGAAATAATCTGAAGTTAGCAATGAATTGTGGGGTGATGGTCTGTAAATGAAAGGCTTGTTCTGATGGTTTTAATAATAGGTGCTGATGAAGTTCTATAGTGATGCCAATGGAAGCCAGATGGGGGTAATTGGGCGAATCAAAGGCATTAAATTGTTGAGCGCTTATTTTTTGAGTTCGGTTACCGCGTAATAAATGTTGATTAAAGTAGATACAGACTTCATTAATGGGTTGATGAGCACAAAGCCATAGAGAGGTAATGACATTATCAATAGCATCATTGCGCACCTCTGATAAAGGAATTTGAGACCCTGTGACAATGACTGGTTTACTTAAATGTTCCAGCATAAACGACAAGGCTGACGCTGTGTAGGCCATTGTATCCGTACCATGAAAGACCACAAAGCCATCAAAATGCGCGTATTCATGGGCAATGTCATGGGCGATTCTATTCCACTCATTAACGGTCATATTCGAAGAATCAAGCAGCGGTTTATATTCTTTGATTACATACTCTGGCATGTCCGGATGTTTTAATGCCGGAATTTGTGCCAGGGCTGATTGGACATAGCCTGGGGCGGGTTCATAGCCCCTATTGGTTTTGACACTGCTAATCGTGCCGCCAGTATTAATGATTAAAATGCGTTTTTTCATGCGTTTTTCACTTAGGATGTTTGTGTTGATTATATAATGCTTTAGAGGGGATGGCGAAAAAATATAAATCGATTGAAGAAGATGCTTCATTACTTGACACCATAGTGGTTGCTCTATAGAAATAAAGGGCGTGATGGATGTATAAGGAGATAGTGATGCAAAAAGTTCAATTAAAAAGTGTAGCCGAATTAAGACAGGAAATTAATGCGGTAGTAAAACCAATTAATCTGCGTTTGGAACAATATCGTGCTGCGAAAGCAGTAATGCGCCCAAAAGTAGTTGATTATTTTTTTACGAAGCAAAATGAGTCAAGACTGCTAGAAGTCATGACCCTCATTGCGGGGCATCCCGTCGAAGCTGCCGTGAATGCCCAATTATTAGCCATTGATTTTAGCTCTTTGCAGGGACTCACCGATACCATATTGAGTAGTGGATTGGGTTTAAAACTCGAAGCAGATTTTTTTATCTTTCCTCATACCGAAGGACTCAAAGAAGACACCCTTGTTTTTATGAAACAATTCGCCCACGCTTTAAATGCGTATAGAACCTGTTATGGGATGGAAGCCATTTATGATGCCATTCTGCAACATCAACATGTACAAATTCAGCCCTATGAAACTTATTTGCCTGAGATAGAGGAGCTAATTGCGTCTTATGAAACCGGTCCCGAACCCGATGAAGAGTTAAGTGATTTTTTATCCGCTAGCTATACCAATGCACTAGCGATCCAAAAAAAAGTGGCCATTCAACATAATGAAATTAATGCGGCCAAAGAAGATTTTACCGAGATGATGCAAAGAGGGCTAGCAGTGATTTGTGAATGGTTAAATAAAACCGGAGGGAATTTAATTAAAGCAATGACGGAGTTTCCTGATAATAGCTGGTTAGGTAACCATTGGTGTCCTTTTCTAGTCAGTTTAATTAACCCATTATTTGCCGGTTATTACAGTTATTCCTGGTGGGTGGGCGGTTCTGTAAGTATCAATTCAAATTATTATGTGACGTTAACTAAAGAGTTGGCGCAATTCTCCTTAGGTATGCAAGACAAAATGGAGCATTTAAAGCTTGCTTTATTAGGTGAGGCGAATGGAAAAGTAAATCAATTAATTCAATCGATTCAAGCTCAGTCTGGTCTAAAAGGGATAAAGTTAGAGCAAAAACCACCATTAAATTATAGTCGGGACATGTATGGTTGGATGTTCTATTTAAGTCAGTTACGCACCCCAAATGACCATAATCATGACGAATCGGCCACGCTAGAATATCAATTCAAATAATATTTTCAGATTTAATTGCCAAGGTCTTGCACTTTGTGGAAAAATCAAGGTATTAACGGTTTAGTCTAAGCAGTGACATCATGGTGATTGATCGCGCCGGTTATCGTTTGAATGTAGGTATTATCCTTGTCAACGAATCGGATAGAGTATTTTGGGGCAGACGAAGTGGTCACGATGCCTGGCAATTTCCCCAGGGGGGATTGGCTGCAGGTGAAACGTCATTACAAGCAATGTTTAGGGAGTTGCATGAAGAAGTCGGTTTGGATAAGAGCGATGTCGAAGTGATGGGCTCGACCAAACGTTGGCTTAAATACAGACTTCCTAAACAATATTTACGTCATGGCAGTGAACCATTAGTCATCGGCCAGAAACAAAAATGGTATTTGCTAAAACTTATTTCCAGTGAGCAAAAAGTGAAGCTGGACTTAAGTGAGTCTCCGGAGTTTGATAGTTGGCGTTGGATAGATTTTCATGAGCCGGAAGAGAGGGTTATCTTTTTTAAGCGACAAGTGTATATTCAAGCGCTAAAAGAGTTGGAACCCCTGTTAAAAACTCGTCGTACCCCTTACGGCATGAAACGAAAAAGAGGTAATCATAGGCCCTAGATGCTAAAAGTACTAAAACGAATAGTTCAAGATGTCACCGCCGCCAAGCATTTAACAGACGCTCTTGGTATTCTGGTGCAGCATATCAATAAAGCCATTAATGCTGAGGCCGTATCCGTTTACCTTATAGATAACAAACATGCTGAATATGTCTTAATTGCCACTGAAGGTTTAAACAAACAGGCTGAGTTTCGGGTACGCATTGCTCTGGACAGTGGTCTTATCGGTTTAATCGGGCGTAGGGAAGAGCCCATCAATTTAGAAAATGCCCCCTCTCATCCGGATTTTTATCATAATTCTTTATTGGGCGAAGAGCATTTGAATGCCTTTTTGGGTGTGCCCATTATTCAACATAGAAAGCTGTATGGTGTTTTAATTGTTCAGCAAGTAGAGCAACGCTGTTTTGATGATGCGGAAGAGTCATTTTTAATTACTTTAGCAGCGCAACTTGGCGGGATTATTGCGCATGCGGAAGCAACCGGTGAGTTGGCTGAGCTGACCCAACCCAAGCCTTTAGGGGTGGCCAAGGTTGAAACAACTCAGACCGCTTTGTCTGGTATTGGCAGTGTTCCGGGAATTGGTATTGGTACTGCGGTGGTTGTCTATCCCCTGTCCGATATAGATGCTGTTCCACGAAATCCAGTAGAAGATCTGGAAGATGAAATTAGAGTTTTTTATGAGGCATTAGAAGCGGCCAGAGATGACATGCGTCGTTTGAGTAGACGCATGAAAGCAACAGTTGCTGAAGAAGAACACGCTTTATTTGACGTCTATTTACGTATTCTCGATAAAGACAGTTTAGGCGCTGAGGTAGAGCAGGTCATTCGTGAAGAGCAAATTAGTGCCCAGGCTGCTTTAGCCACCGTAATTAAAAAACACGTATCGCAGTTTGAAGGCATGGAAGATGATTATCTGCGCGAACGAGCCAGTGATTTTCGTGATTTGGGCAGACGGGTTTTAGCTGAGCTGCAGTGGTCACAACGCGAAGAAATTGCCTACCCTAAAAGAACGATTCTAATCGGGGAAGAGGTCACTGCCGCAGCTCTTGCAGAAGTTCCTGAAGGCCAATTGGTCGGGGTGGTTTCCGCCAAAGGTTCTAATAATTCCCATGTAGCCATTTTAGCCCGTGCCTTAGGGGTTCCTACCGTCATGGGTTTGCGTGGTTTAAAGGTTGAATACGTTTCTCGGCGGGCATTAATTGTCGATGGTTATTATGGCCATGTGTATGTTTCGCCCTCCAGGACGATACTCACTGAATTTAAATTATTAGCTCAGGAAGAACAGGATTTAAATCAAAGTCTCGTCAGTTTGCGGGATAAACCTGCAGAAACAACGGACAGCTACAGAGTTTCTTTGCAAGTAAATACCGGATTGGCTATGGACGCTGGTTTATCCATGAGCGTCGGCGCTGAAGGAGTGGGCTTATATCGTTCAGAGGTTCCCTTCATGAGTCGCGATCGTTTTCCTTCAGAAGACGAACAAACTATTATTTACCGGCAGACCCTTAAGGCTTTTGCTCCTCGTTTTGTTACGATGCGAACTTTGGATATTGGCGGCGATAAAATTTTGCCTTATTTTCCCATAGCAGAAGACAATCCTTATTTGGGATGGCGCGGCATCAGAGTCACTTTGGATCATCCCGATGTATTTCTGGTGCAGGTTCGCGCCATGATGCGTGCCAGCGAAGAATTGAATAATTTACGCATTATGTTACCCATGGTAACGAATCTGAGCGAAGTGGAAGAGGCAACGTATTTAATAGAGCAAGCCTTTGAGGAGCTTCTGGAAGAAGGGTGCGCTATAGAAAAACCCAAAATAGGGGTCATGATAGAAGTGCCCGCCGCAGCTTATTTAGCTCGTGAAATAGCAAAGCGCGTCGATTTTATTTCGGTAGGCAGCAATGATTTGACTCAGTATTTATTAGCTGTAGATAGGAATAATGCCCGGGTTGCAGGCCTTTATGATGCCTTACATCCTGCTATGTTGCGCGTTCTACTTAAAGTGGTTGAAGGCGGACATGCGGCGGGAGTTGAAGTCAGTATTTGTGGCGAGATGGCCAGTGATCCTTTGGCGGTTATTTTGTTAATTGCTATGGGTTTTGATACTTTAAGTATGAACTCATCCAGCTTGCCTCGAGTCAAATGGGTGATTCGCAATTTTGCTATAGCCAATGCCAGAAAGATCCTTGCTGAAGTGCTTGAATACGAACATCCAGCAGAAATACGCTTCCATTTGCAAAAAGCATTAGAAGAGGAAGGTTTGGGTGGTTTAATTAGAGCAGGAAAGTCCTAATGCTTATGAATTTATTCCTGGATGCTACTATCTATATTTTCATTGGTATTTTCGCGGGATTAATGGCTGGTATTTTAGGAGTTGGCGGTGGAATAATCGTTGTCCCTGGATTGGCTTTTATTTTTCAGCTGAGACAACTTATCCCGGAACAGATAGTAATGCATGCCGCTACAGGCACTTCATTAGCGATAATGATTTTTACGGCACAAGCTTCTTTAAGAGCTCATTATAAAATGGGCGAAATTCTTTGGTCGGTTTTTAATAAATTATGGCCAGGAATAGTGATAGGGACCGTTTCAGGTGTTGTCATTGCTGGATTTATATCGACTTATTGGTTGAAAATTATCTTTGCCGTTTTTTTATTATTTGTGGTCGTTAAGATGTTGACTGATGTTCATGTAAAGCGGGCAGAACGATTTCCCAAATCTTGGTTGAACGGCCTGGTTAGTTTTGTGATTGGATTAAAATCCGGTCTTTTAGGAATTGGGGGGGGTGTTTTAATCATTCCTTATCTTGGTTCTTGTGGTGTCGCTGTGCGAAAAATTCCAGCGGTATCTAACTTATGCTCCTTTACCGTTGCGCTGGTAGGAACCGTTGCTTGTATGGTAACGGGGCGCTATGAAATGGCTGCAATACCTTATTCCACCGGATATATCTATTGGCCCGCAGTGCTTTGGGTGGCAATTCCCAGTTGTTTCATTGCCCCTTATGGAACTAAATTAAATTATCTTTTACCTGTGCAACAATTAAAATATGGTTTTATTGCCATATTATTTTTAACAGCACTTAAAATGTTTTTTTAAAAGGAACTTAAATTCATATGGTTACTTTTCCTTATATCAATCCGGTGGCCTTTTCTTTGGGGCCGGTAAAAGTTCATTGGTATGGTTTGATGTACTTAATCGGTTTTGTGGGCGCCTGGTTGTTGGCTTATTGGCGGATGAAACATTATAAACTGAATTGGACTACTGAGCAGATTAGCGATTTGATATTTTATACCGCTCTCGGCGTCATCTTAGGCGGTCGTATTGGCTATATGCTGTTTTATAATTTTCAGGAGTTCATTCATCAGCCTTGGGTATTATTTAAAATTTGGGAAGGGGGGATGTCTTTCCATGGCGGGTTAATTGGGGTGATTATCGCGGTATGGATATTTGCACGAAGATTTGGCAAGACATTCTGGGAGGTTGGTGATTTCGTTGCCCCCTTAGTACCGTTGGGATTAGCTGCTGGTCGGGTCGGCAATTTTATTAATGGGGAGCTATGGGGAAGAGTGACAGATGTTCCCTGGGCAATGGTATTTACTCATGTAGATGATCAGCCGCGCCATCCCTCTGAAATTTATGAATTTGGTCTGGAAGGAGTTGGCTTATTTATTCTGGTCTGGTGTTATGCCTCAAAACCCAGACCAACAGGACGAGTCTCAGCCGTATTTTTAATGGGTTATGCGGTCTGTCGTTTGATTGCTGAGTGTTTCCGTCAGCCGGATCCTCAATTAGGTTTTATTGCTTTTGGCTGGTTGACCATGGGACAGATTTTATCTATACCCATGCTATTATTCGGGCTTTGGTTATGGTGGGTTAATAAATGAAAACTTATTTGCAGTTATTAGAGCATATTTTACAGCACGGAACGGAAAAAACAGACCGAACAGGTACAGGAACCTTATCTGTATTTGGTTATCAAATGCGTTTTGATTTGAGTAAAGGGTTTCCATTATTGACCACCAAGAAGTTACATACGCGCAGTATAATCCACGAACTGTTATGGTTTTTACGCGGTGATACCAATATTGCTTATTTAAAAGAAAATGGAGTGACCATCTGGGATGAATGGGCTGATAGCAATGGTGATTTGGGCCCTGTTTATGGTCGTCAATGGCGTAGTTGGCCAACGGCTGATGGGCGCACCATCGATCAATTGTCTGACATTGTGCAGCAAATTAAAACCAATCCTGATTCACGTCGTTTAATTGTCAGTGCCTGGAATGTCGGTGAGTTAGATCAAATGGCCTTAATGCCATGCCATGCCTTATTTCAATTTTATGTCGCAAATAACAAGCTTTCTTGCCAACTCTATCAACGTTCCGCAGATGTATTTCTAGGAGTGCCCTTTAATATTGCTTCTTATTCTTTATTGACCCATATGGTGGCCCAACAATGCAATCTTGATGTGGGTGAGTTTGTCTGGACGGGTGGGGATTGTCATTTATATCTCAATCATTTAGAACAAACGAGAACTCAATTAACCAGAGCTCCTCTCCCTTTGCCTTCTTTACACATTAAAGCAAACCCCGCCTCTTTATTTGAATACCGTTATGAGGATTTCGAATTTGTAAATTATCAATGTCACCCTGCAATTAAAGCCCCCATAGCGGTTTAGTCAATTTGATAACCAATTTATAGTAAATTGGCTTACTTAACTGAATTCTGGACTTGATAAGAGTGAACTACTGTCTTTTGTTTCAACGCTCAAAGCATGACGCGTTGGGACAGCTATCGCTAACTGGCTAAAGAAGCGATGTAATTGTACTGGTGTTGGGGAGTGGCTCTCTTCTTCTTGTTCAGGACCAAAATATGAAGCAGGATTTACATCGCTAAACGGGGATGCCAATACAAGTTTATCTGTTGTGGCGTTCAAGTGTTTTTCGATATTGCTTAATCCAATAGAGCTTGCGGAGGATTGGCTGATGAATGGAGGAAATTCGAAAAGTTCATCCTTAGGCGTTAAGCCAGAGAGCAAAGCAAGAGATGATGTCGAACTACTGCCCATATCCTGAGACAAAGGTGAAGCAGAGGGCTCTGGACTGCTACTATTTATATTTGGACTCTTTGTGCTATTGCGAGCACGAGAAGAGGGTCTGATTTTATTTAAAAAGTGTAATACTTTGCCGCTTCCAAACTCTGTAATAACGTCTTCCAAACTACTCTGAAATTTATCTGATGCGCCATCTTTTTCCGCATGACTACCCTCAAAATGGAAAAAAACGGGAATGACGAAAGGTGATGATGCCGCACTTGCAACCGACACGGGAGTTACGCTGGCTGTGACTTTATTTTGGGCCTTAAATTGCTGATCATGGTTATCTTGAAACACATTAATTAAAGCATTTAATTCGGGTATTTGACATGTAGCAGTTCCGGAATATCCTAAGTTATAATCAGTGATAATATGAACCTGATCTACACTATTTTTAGCCAAGCCGTTAACTACTTCTGCTAAGAAATCTAAGACAGCTGGTAATGCAGCTTCTCTGGCGTCAGTTAAAGGAGTTTTACATTTATGAACACTATATTCAGAATTTGGCGGAAGACGGCTAAATACCCCATTATGTCGCTCTGGATGATGTGACACTACTAAAATTATTTTCATGTAAGCTTCTAAACGAGAGATAAGTAGAGAGTGTATGCTTAAATACTTAACAATATATTAACCCAGGGTAAAGTGATCTGTGATGCGGATGGTGTTTGTTGAATAAAACGATGGTATGTATTTGATTTTACAGCAAGGTTAGATGGTGGAATTTAAATTTGTGAATTATCAATGTCATCCTGCAATTAACGCGTCTATAGCGGTTTAGATTGAAGCTCCTGGTGGAGATGTCTTTTATATTGTATGAAGGAACGGCTGGGGGAGCGCGCAAGCTGTAAACCGGGATTTGGGAGGCACCTCATCCTAGGTTCCGACTATGTCTTTACCCGAGCCCCAATTGCTTATTTAACAAAGTGGCAACCCCTTTTCTTTCCAACAGTCGAATAGATTTTTAACTTCATTATAAAGATTCGTTTGCTGCTCAATAAACATCTTTCTTTGGGAAATTGGTTTTATTAATTCGTTATACAATAAATCATCATCAAAACCATATTCAGCCGCACATTTTTTATCGGCGATAAAATAACACTGCTTGATACCAGACCAATGAATGGCCGACAAACACATGGGACATGGTTCAGAGGTACAGTAAATGATACTTGAGCCCAGTTGGTAGTTTGCTAAATTTTTTGAAGCGATTCTAATCGCATTCATTTCAGCGTGGCACGTAGCATCATTTTCTTTTAAAACAGTATCATGTGCCAGAGCAATAATTTGACCTTTATTGACGATACACGCGCCAAATGGCGCTCCATCACCATTTTCAACTCCTTGCATAGCCTCTTTCAAGGCCAATTCGAAATAACTAAGCATTTTCAAAACTCATAATCTAATAAGTCGCGAGTGGGTTGCCCAACAAAGGGTACTAATTCTTAAATAGGAATACAAACCCGACAAGCTATATATTATTACATAGTTTTTATTGAATGAAAGTAATGTCGAGCATTTGAACGTCGGTGGATTAAAATTGTAGGGATTGGAGCTGACTGCGCATTTTTTGGTTGATTAATAATTGATCTCTCAGTTTTTATTTGTTACAATGTGGCCTAATTAGTAATTCAACACGATTAGCCCCTCTGTCTATAAAAGGTAACAATCCAATGCAAATAAAACGAGATCATAGCGCTTTAGAGAGTGACCAGAAAGAAATAGAATGTACTGTCAAGAAGAAACCACGTTGGGATGATGTTGCATTAGAAATTAATAACACTCGAGATGACAGTAGTAACTCTGATAGCGATTCGGACAACGACTCGGAAAGTGATAGTGAAGAAGAAAAAGATTTTTCCGTACATACCTATTTGGATAAAAAAGAAAAACAATTTATCCCTTATGAGGAGGACGACTCGGAACTCCAGTCCGTCATCAATAGAAAATATCTTTTTTTTAATCATGACGATGCTAGAAAATGGCACTGCTCAAACAGCCATGGCGGATTAATGCTTTTAAATGCACACCATAGAAAACTTCTCGAAGAAACAGCGCCTTTTGATGATAAACAATTCTGGATAGAAAGTGCCGTTGTAGGGGGGCGAATATATCGTCTAATCCTTGGAGCGCCTCAACCTAATATGTACGCTGTGGAAGGAGACCCTACCTCCATGAATTATCGTCTATCTAAGGATATTCCCAATTTTTTTGAGTGGACGAGAGTCTTACAAAAGAATATGTTACATAGAAGACCAATAATTGGACTCACGGCCATTCATCTTGTTGCATCTTTTTTAGCTGATATCGATATGAATGATGAAAACTTTGGTGTAAGTAAAACGGATAAGGCTTTGCATGCGGTAAAAATTGATCCGGAATGTTGTTTTAGTTACCCTTTTTATACTGAAAAGTATAGCAACATTCTAAATGGTCTAACTGACTTTGAATCAGAGGTACCAAAAAACCTCTTTAATAAAAAAGAGTTTTTTGAAACCTTGGCAACTATCATCTCGACTCCAGTAGAATCTTATAAAGAGATCATTGATTCGTCATTTAGTGCTTGTTATGCAAGACAAAAAAAAATATATGTAGACATACTTTCTAATCGCATTAATCTTTTTCAACAAGCAGCTTTTGCCCTTGACGGATTTGAACAGTTTTATAGTGAATATCAAGAAAAACGACGCCTCGAAGCCGCTCAACGAGAAGCAGCTCGTCAGGAACAGATTCTGCGAGAACAAGAACAGCTAAGATTATACCAGCAGTTTGAACAAGATTATCCAGTTTATTCTTCTAACCAAGAAAGCAATCAACAAAAACTTGAAGAATTAAGTGAGTTTGGACTCTCAGGGAATATGACCGCCAATCCAAATTCATTTTTTGATTATCGGCAAGATCAACAAGTGGGAGTTGCACCCTCGCAGGTGTTTTCATTAATTGCTAGTAATTAGCAAGGTTGGGTTGCGACCCAACCTTCATTTTTTTAACGCATAGGACACATGAAACTATAATTCTTTTCTATAAGTTTTCATTAAATATCCAGAGCATCAGTGACAATAAAATTTTATTCTCAGGTCGAACCTTGAGTCTATTTTAAGAGGGTTGCTCGTTATAGTTTAGGAACCTAAAGCGTTAGCAATTTTATGCTTATGGAGTAGATTTTTATTTGCCCATATGGTTTAATATTGCCTCAAATGCTTTTGTGGTGTTCAATATGATCAAGAAAATAATGGTAATCTTGTTGGTGTCTTTAGGGGTTATGGGGACGGGCTATACCAGTAAGCTCAGTAAATTTTTAAATAAAATGGATGAGGAACAAAAACAAAGGGAGGCTCAGGAGTGGCAGCAAGATATGAATTTTGGTGACTTTGTATTTCGTTTGCAAAAGCGATATAGCGATGATCACGGACAACGTTGTCGGGATTATGAATTTCGTGCTCGTTCTAACCCTTACCGACATGGGTACTTCACCGTTTGTGATGAGCGATAGAAACGAAGTTTAATACAGCTAATTTTCACAGTAACTCAGAAGCCAAGTCGGTATAGGTAACCGTTCACGTAATGGCGTCAACTTAAGCACCTGTAGCCCGCAACCGGGATCAAATTTGGAATCACTTCCTTCCTGGTTGCAAGCAACCAGGCTACAATTCACACAGGATTGATTTCTTCAGTTGACGCAATTGATCGTTCACGGGGTATGCAAATTCCGTCGTTGCGAGCCTTGGCGAAGCAATCCAGAATGATGTTTCGCTAGAACTCCGTTCGCAACGATGACTACTTATCCAAAAAGCTTACGGATGTCTTCTGGCAAGGGAACTGATTTGTTTTGGGTATAATCTACCCACACAATTTTGCTGATCCCTTGCGCCATCAGGAGTTCACCTTGATATAAATCATGATCCATGATCATGCTGGAATTGCCAAGGGTGTGTAAATTACTGCGTATGGTTACGGTAGCTGGATAAATGACTGGCTTTAAAAAAGTACAGGCCACATGAATGACGACAGGGCCAGTGTTTCCTCTAAGATGAATGTTAATTTCTCTTAACCATTCAATACGCGCTTCCTGAAAATAATCAAAATAACGAGCGTTATTTACATGCCCCAGGGCGTCCATATCGCCCCAAGCAATGGCAAATGTTTTTTGATGCACAGTAATTTTTTGATCAGTCATGATAGGTCCATAGGATCAACATCCACATTCCAGCGAACGCCGTTGCTTAATTTGGTTATTGTTAACCACTCTCTCAATTGCGTCAATGAACTTTTCAGCACTTTTCTTGAAGGCGATTTAATTAATAATTGCATACGGTGTTGATTGGCTTTACGAGGCAAAGGAGCAGGTGCCGGTCCCATAACGGTAATGGGATGAGTCTGGATTTGATCTTTAGTTGCATGTAAAAATTTTAATACCTGCCCTATTGTTTTTCCCTGGGCTCTGATCACTGCCAAAAAATGAAATGGGGGCAATTCTGCTTCTTGGCGAGTGGTCAGTAATGCATCTGCAAATTCATCATAACCTTGCTGAATTAATAAATTGAGTAAAGGATGATTGGGCAAATGGGTTTGGATGAGGACTTGGCCCGCTTGCTCGGCACGCCCTGCCCGTCCTGAAACCTGGGTTAATAACTGCCCCAAATGCTCCATTGCCCTAAAGTCCTGATTATATAAACCGGCATCAGCATCAAGAACGACCACTAAGGATAATCGCGGAAAATGATGACCTTTGGCCAGCATTTGCGTACCGACAATGAGTTGCGCCTCGCCTTTGTTTATTTTATCGAGATGAGCATCTAAAGAATTTTTTTTACGTACTTCATCCCGGTCTATACGTAATACATTGGTATCAGGAAATCGAGCGCTTAAAAACTCATGCACGCGTTGGGTACCAGCCCCTACGGGAATTAATTCCGGACTGTTACAATTGTGGCAGGAAACTGGAACTTTTTGGGTTAATCCACAGTGATGACAAATCATGTGACCCTGTTGCTTGTGCAAGGTTAAATGGCTATCGCACGCACGGCAATCAGCCATCCACCCACATTGATGACAAAGCATCACGGGAGCAAAGCCACGGCGATTGATAAAAACCAGCACTTGATTGTTTTTTTGCAAGTGTTCTTCTATGACCTTTAAGGTGGGTGTTGCCAGGCCATTTTGTAATGCCTGAGAGCGCAAGTCGATGAGCTGATAATGAAGAGGGGTTGTTGATAAGGCTTTATGGTTTAGTCGTAATAGAGTGTGTTTCTTTTGTTTGCAATTATGGACGCTTTCCAGGCTTGGCGTTGCCGAGCCTAAAATGATTGGGATATTGGCAAGATGAGCACGCATTAATGCAGTATCTCGAGCAGAATAACGCACCCCTTCCATTTGTTTTAATGAGACATCATGTTCTTCATCAATGATGATTAATCCCAAATCCGGCATAGGAGTAAAGACAGAAGAACGAGTACCAATTACCATTTTGACACGGTTTTCTTTCGCTAATTGCCAGGCGATTTGTCTTTCTGATTCATTTAAATTGGAGTGAATCACTGCAATAGGCTGATTAAAGCGAGCGGTAAAACGAGATAATAATTGGGGGGTTAAACCAATTTCAGGTACTAATACCAATACTTGTTTCCCTTGTTCGAGAACCTGGGCAATTACTTGCAAATAAACTTCCGTCTTGCCACTGCCAGCCACTCCTTGTAATAAGAAACTTTGATAGTGGTGTAAATGCTGAGTTATTGCTGTAACAGCCACTGCCTGCTCCGGATTAAGAATGAGTGGTGGTGAGAGTGTCAGGTCTGTTCTTTCGGGAATCATGATCTGTTGCGATAGCGCAATAATCTGGGCTGAGAGTAAAGCCATTAATTGACTGGAATTAAAACCCTTTTGAGCCAGCCTTTGTTTGGAAACCTTATCGGATTGTGAACTTAAAAAATCTATAAGCTCCAGCTGTTTGCGGGCTCGCGCAGGAATGAGCTTTTTGGCTTGCTCCACAGGGAGGTTCAATTGATAAAAATCACCCATTGGCAATTGGCAGGCTTGGCCTAAACGGTATTTTTTAGGTAAAGCAAGAGGCAATACTTCGGACAAGGGCGATTGATAGTAGCTGCCAATCCATAGACACAGGGCCAATAAATCAGCAGTGATTAAAGGCTGGTCATCAATAATGGCGCTGATGCTTTTTAATAATGTACCGGTATGTTGGGTTGGCCCCTTACTGATTACTATTCCCAAGCGTGTTTGATTGCGAAAAGGCACCCATACTCTGGCGCCGATACAAGGAGTTAACTCAGGTGCTTCGTAGTCGAAATAGTCACGACTGGTATGGGGAATACATATTTGGTACACGTCGCTCATTTAGCTTCTATGCCATTCATGACTGGCTGATTGTCCTGGAGCAGAAAAGACTTTGACTACGACTTTTTCGATACGATGTCTATCCAGTTCTTCATGTTCTTTAATCAGTTCATTAACAAACCAGCGTGATAATTCTTCAACAGTGATATTGGTCAGCGGCATCAGGGTGACGTCTTCTTTAAGGAAGGGGATTTTTTTATGATTAAAGGTAAAATAATAATATTCTTTGTCTTCACCATATTCTAAAAATGGTGAAAATTGAGGCATCAAAAAGGTCTGATTTAATTGGCGACATAATTTATGAATACGCTCTTTATAATAACGGTAATCGAAAGTCATCCCGTTTTCTTCTACCCAGGTCGTTAACGCTAAATAGACGCCATACATATGGCCATGAAGCGGTTCTCTTTTTGTTGCGGAGAAGATAGTAGTATGGCCTGCGGAAAATTTCATCGACTCTTTCTGTAATTCCACCGTGGTCAGATATTTTTTCATAGTTTATAAACTCACTCGTTTATCGTGTAATTGAAACCCGTGCAAATCGATTTCTACATCGCGGGTCAGGGCAATTACCTTGAATAGTTCGCCCATTTCACTGGGTTGGGTTAATTGTTTTATTGCCTGTTTTGCCTGAAATTGTTCGCGTTCATTATCCAGAGTATGGACTAAGCTTAACAAACCGTTAGCCAGCAAAAAAGAGGCCTGGTTAGTATACCCGGCAATATGAAATCCTGCCTGGTGTCCTGCTTCTGCGACATGAGTAAAATCGACATGGGCGGTAATGTCTTGTTCACCGGGATGCAACAAGGGATCAGGGTGGCTATGATGTCTGTAATGGCACATTAAAGTCCCTTGGTTACGATCGGGATGATAGTACTCATGTCTGGGAAACCCATAGTCAATTAATAGTACTACGCCCTGTTGTAACATGCGATAAATGTTCACTAACCAGTCATCAATAAACAGGTTTACTTCTGAAAGATAAGGTTTGGGGAGCTGAGCTAAATGGCGGTTTACATAGGTCAGTAAGCGTTGATTTTGACTGGGTTTAAAAATTTCTCTTAATTGATTTTGCTCATTCAAGGTGATATAGCTTTCCATAACCCCATTGTCGGTTAACATAAACCGGTTTACAGGCATGGCGTCTAATACTTCGTTGGCAATAATCACTCCATTGAACGGCGTTTCCGGCCAGCGTTCCAGCCATTGTACTTTAGAGGCCAAATGCGGTATTTTTTGCTGGAGCAGTTCTTGCTGACGATGACGCAAATTAGCACTTACTTCCAGAATATAATAAGATTCGGGCAAGCAATTGAGCTGTTCCAAGTGACTTAAGATAGCCACACAAAGGGTGCCGGAGCCTGCACCAAATTCAAATAAAACAGGCGACTCTAAAGTAGGCAGTATTTGTTGGCATTGGTTAGCAAGAGCCTGACCAAATAAAGGGGTTAATTCGGGGGCTGTAATAAAATCCCCTTGTTTACCCAGTTTTTGCAAGCCCGAACTATAATAGCCTTCACCAGGAGCATAGAGCGCGAGTTGCATGAATTCCACGAACGGCATTTCTTGCTGCTCGGTCAGGTGTGTATGCAGTGTTTGTATTAAACTCATAATGGATTAAATGACTTAAAAATGGGGAACATACCTTGAATCAAGCAAACAAACAAGAAGCGAAGGTGGCTTTGGTGACTGGTGGAGCGCGGCGCATAGGCGCCGCCATTGTAAAAACGGTACATGAAGCAGGGTATAAGGTGGTAATTCATTGTCGTGGGTCTTTGGATGAGGCTCATGCGCTTGCTGTTCATTTGAATCAGCTGCGCATCGATAGTGCCTTTGTTTTATCTAGAGAACTGACGGAAACTGATGCTCCTCAGGAAATGATGACTACCATCATTGACTGGGCTGGTCGTCTGGATTTATTAGTCAATAATGCGTCCACTTTTATTCGTACAGAGTATCCTTTATTTAATCCAGAAGATTGGCAGGCTCTTTTTGATACTAATGTGAAAGCCCCCCTTTTGCTCAGTCTTGCGGCTTATCCTTTCTTAAAGACCCAGCAAGGGGTTATTATTAATATAACCGATATCCATGCCGAAAAACCGCTCAAAGGGTATTCAGTGTATTGCCAAAGCAAAGCCGCTCTAAAAATGCAGACCGAAAGCCTGGCTCGTGAATTTGCTCCAGAGGTTCGAGTTAATGCGGTTGCTCCAGGGGCAACGATTTGGCCCGAGGATGCGAATGTATTGAAAGAGGTTGAAAAAGAAAAAATCATCGCCAATACGCCTTTAAAAGCTCACGGCAAACCCGAGTACATTGCTCAAGCCGTTTTAGCTTTAGCCCAAAATCCATTTATCACCGGGCAGACATTAAAAGTGGATGGCGGCAGGAGCTTGATGGGGTGAGTTAGAGAGGCATCGCTTTTTTAAGCAATAATGCACCTCATAGGGTCCATGGAATATGATTTCCTGCTTTAATGCTAACAACATTTTGTATTAGACTAGGGACGTAAATAATAAATGCCAAGGAGTGAAACACATGCGACAAATGTATCTTTTTTGCGGATTCGTTCTTCTTGGGCTCTGGGCATTTTTTCCCGTTCAAACTGCTGCTGCTCGGTTTACACGCACACTTCCACCTGAATTGGCAACACCAAGCACTCCCATCAATCTAGATGACCTTTATCGTCAAGCAGACGCTGCTAACCAACTGGCAGACCAATTTTTAGCGGCCATGGGGCAAACTAAAAAAGTACATCCTAAAATGTCTATTCATAATGCACAACCGCGTGATATTGAAGTTGTATCCAATGCCCTTTATGATCAGGTTCGTGCATTAGCCTTTGAATATACGCGAGAAACATACGAACCTCAGGTAAAAGGCGATTCGCTAGAAAAGTCCTGGGAGACTCTTAACCAGTTGTTGCGAATTCTATATGAATTACAACCCATATTAGATCAGAGTAAACCACTGTCAATTGCTCAAATTAATGCAAAAACTCCCTCGGATCTGGTGCTTTTGTTAATCAATTTAAATGAAAAAATGGATGATTTGGCATGGTTTGAATACTCTCCTTCAAAGGCTTTTCAAACCGTTACTCAAGGGATCTATATCGCTGCGGTACTTATCGAAAATTCACCCATTCCTCAATCGATTCCACCAGCCCCTGTTTTTATAAGAGGTAAGACTTCCCAGGAAAATTACCAACGCTTATTCGCGATAATGAAGACGCTAAATGACATTGCCAAATTAAAAAATATCCCTTTCATTCAGATTGAGGTAGAAGACGTCTCAAGTGCTATAACATCTGATGTGCATAATTTAGCCACTTTAATTAACGCTCAATTACTTTATCTTTATCATCAAGTCATGCCTGATGGTTCCGTTATGCAAGCTTATTATCCAGGATGGAAATTCCCATCTCACATTTACCAGCGATCCGGCGTATTGGAACAGCAAATCAATCAATTGCTTCACATAGCACGTGTTCATTCCAATTGGTTATTGCATAAGCAAACTCAAAATGGATAAAGAAATGGAACAAAAACTATCCAGGTACAGTCTTTTTTGGCGATGGCTCCTTTTGGGGCGATGGAAAACGCTACAGGGAAAATTTTTACATGCTTTTTTGAATATTACTGTTGCCGCTATTTTGATTTTGGTTGCGGCGATGATTACTTTTTTTTGGTTACAAAATTATGCCCTCTTGCTGGCCGAAAAAAACGCGCCTATGTTTCAAACTGCTGCCGGTCTTGAGATTGGATTACAACGAAGTTTAGCCTCGATTCGCGGCTGGATTTCTGTCGCTGACAAGACCTTTCTGGAACAGCATCAAAACGCGTGGAACAATCAAGTATGGCCAAACTATCAAAAACTCTATGACCTCAGTAAAAAATTTGATGATCAATATAATTTAGCGCTCTTTAAAAAAACAAAAGCCAAACTGGTTAAGCTTTATAACATTCAGTGGTCTGTGGGAGATGTGGCGCATACCTTGGGCAATAATCAAGCGTTCAAGGATATTTATCTGAAAGTCCATCCGGTATATGTTGACTTGATTGGGTTAATTCTGGGTACGAGCGCCATACAGGCGCAATCGAAATCATTTATTCGCTTTGAACAAATCAGGAAATTAAATCAACTGCAAGATAATATCGCATTAAGCTTGCATACATTACAAAATTTCGCTCTGACCGGCAGACGAGTTGATGGCCTGGCATTTGAAGACTATTTAAAGCAGTGCTTGATGATTTTCAGTTCGTATAAAACCATCCAAAATGCAAGCGACCTTAACTCCTGGTTTCGCTTGGAAAAAGAGAGTTTGGAACATTTCTTGGCCTTGGAGTTTAGGGCTTTTCAAAAACTGACAAACCAAGTTCAAAAACAAGCAGACACAGGGGTCTTAAATATCGCAGAGAAGATTTTGCAAGAACAGGCAATACCTCTGGAAAAAGAGGTCTCTGCCATTTTAGCGGATATGGTTTTACATCAGCAAAACATGATGAAGCTGGCAAGAGAGCAAGTCAGCTGGATTAGTCTGCTAGCTCCCTGGGTAATGTTAATCCTGATTATTTCCTTATTAACTATTGCTGTCTCATTAGCTATATTTGGCGCGATGCAGCTGGTTCAACCGATCTCTACTCTTTCAGAAGCAACAAAACTATTGGCAGAGCATCAATTGGGGGAGGATATCCCTATCACCAGCGAAGATGAAATGGGGCAGCTTACCGTATCATTCAATAAAATGAGAGCATCACTCCAGGCTTCTGAAGAACAAACGGAGCGTTTGTTGCTGAATATGTTACCTAAGTCTATTGTAAGGCGTTTGCGAGAGGGGGAGGAGTTCATTGTCGATCCACTGGAAGATGTAAGCGTCATCTTTATAGATATTGTAAAATTTACCAGTCTGGTATCCAATATCTCTCCAAAACTGCTGGTCGATATTTTAAGTCAACTGTTTTCGGAGTTTGATAAATTAGTTGTAAAACATCACTTGGAAAAAATCAAAACCATTGGCGACGCATACATGGTTGTAGGCGGCGCACCAGAGCCTGATCCAAGACATTTGGAGAATGCAATTGAGTTTGCATTGGACGCGCTAAAAACGGTGAAGCCATTTAATGAAAAATATAATCAGGATATTCAGTTAAGAATTGGAATGCACCGCGGTCCGGTAGTAGCCGGCGTGATTGGTCAAAAAAAATTCTCTTATGATTTATGGGGTGATACCGTTAATATTGCCAGCCGCATGGAGTCTCACGGGATTCAAGGCACAATTCAAGTTTCTGAAGCGGTATATCAAAAATTAAAAGATAGATATTCTTTTGAAATACGTGGCAAAATTGAAATTAAAGGGAAAAAAGACACACAGATGGCTTATTTATTAAGGCCAACAAGCAACGACTGATACGTGACAACTGCCTATGATATTTTGCGTCATAACGGCCTGGAAATAGGGAAAATGGATTTTCTGGGTGGCGTTTGATTTTGGTGAATAAATAGAGAAATTAAATAGCAAGTAGCCTGGTTGCTTGCAGCCAGGATTTCCATTCCACTTCACTAGCCCCAGAATATTCACCTTTTGGATGGTTTTACGGCAGGCTTAGGATGCACCAGTTGGCTTTTTATAAAGTCTTGTTGACTTTATTTTGCTCACTGCATATTATTAATATGTATCCTCACATTATGCGTTGGCGCTATGCAAGAAAAAAATGAACGTCCAAACCCCTTTTACTTTATGGCAACTTCTCCTGACGGATGGTTACCCCCCTCGCTTACAAATACTCTTAGCGTTCAAGATTTTCTTAACGACATTCATAGTCATTCGCAAAGCGATATAATAACGCCAGAGTTTCGTAAAAATAATCCTTACATTAGTTACCATCTCTGCAATTTAGGCAATATTCCTTTATTAAGAGCCTGGCATAATGAAGATATGAAGGCTGTTGCCCGTGAGCTTATTATCGCCCCGTTAAGTCATTATGAAGACGAGATGCGTGAGAAAGGGTTAAGGCAAGATGAAATTAATGCGGAGCTAAAAAAAACTACATATTATTTGATTTCACTAGCACTTAGAAACTCCTCCGAAGGCGATGTACGTGAGCTCACCAAAATAGCTTCAGAACTCCTTGCTGCCACCGACTTAAGAAAAGGTTTTAATGAAGGCCAAAAAGATGCATTCAAAGCATTTGAGCGTTGGGGCTGTCAAATTGCCCGCTATAGAAAACCAGAAGAATTGGCACTGCTTAGTGAACGATACTTATCTCCACAGAAAGGTCCTGACTTCATTTCTCTGGATCAAGAAATAGCTTATGGTGAACGTTCCTTTAAAGATGCAGAACAAGCCCTGAAGCTTTGCACAGATGATAAAGAAAAACCGAAAAATAAGAAGTTGGATTTTTTAAACACAACACCAGATAGACAGGGGATGCGCTTAGCTGTTGAATATCTCATCGAACAACATGCAAATATTTCAAGAGAACGAGGCTATCCTAATAATCTAATGAATACAGTCCGTGTCGACCCTGATTGCTATACCCCGTTAAAAGGCTATGTTTGGGCAACACCTATCATCGAAGAAATGGTGCATCTAGCCAAAGATGGAAGCATTCCGGACTTAAAAGCAGTTCAAGAAAATCAATTTGAAGGTTTCGGTTTTGAATGTCTTTATCTTTATGAGAATGAGATATACTCTGTTCATGAATTTCGCTATACACACCCCAATCGCGTCAATAAACAATACGCACTGCCGGCTCTGCACATCCTTCATATCGACAAGTGGACCCATGGGATGGTCTCTCTTGAAAAATTATGGCCCCGTCTTGAAGAACTGCACCATGAAGTGATGACATTTCCATTAGACCGTGACGACGCTGCAAGTTTAATGGAGTTTTATGATAAGGTTATTGAAACAATATGGCTTCTGGGTAATCTTACTCCTACCGTAAGAGGCACGGGTAAAACAGTAGAGCAATGGTTTACTATGGCCCATCTGCAACATGGCCTTAGAACTCCAGCATTGCAGTTAAAAAATCCGCAATTAGACGTCCTTAACATCACGCTTCCCCTAAGCCTTTATAAACAGCGATTTTTTCAGTACTTTGAACCGGAAAGCTTGCCGCGACCTATCGCTCAAATGTTAAAAAAGCAAAGGTCAACAGAGCAATATATTGAAGAACCTGAAACACAAGTCAAAGCAGCAATGCAACCAAGCGAGACCGCAGAGATAGCGGAGACAGCAGTTAGGGTAGAAGAGAAACCCATTGGGACAGTAGGGGCAGTGGAGACAAGCGAGACCGCAGAGATAGCGGGGACAACAGTTAGGGTAGAAGAGAAACCAATTGAGATATTAGAGCGGCAGGAAATTACTTTATTACGTCAGCTCTTATTCAATTTTAGCAATCACATTGAATCATTAGAAGATACACCAGAGAATAGCAATGTTTTAGCCATAGCCGAGGAATTAAAACGAGCATTAACCGGGGCTATCGATATATACGCAGCAAGCCGTCCTTCAAAAAAAGCGCAAGAAACATTTATTACCAGTTGCACAGAAGCTATAGAGAGTGCAAAAGAACTATTAGGAAGGGAATTGGATTGGGGTAATTACTTAACCAATCTCTTAAAGTCTTTGGCTAACATCGTCATTGCCACGACCAACGCCATAGGTGACACTGCAGGATTTAATCCTCGGTATTCTCTTTTCACACCAGTCAAATCACCATTAATACCGGAGGTAGAAGAAATTGAAACAGATCTTAATAAACAATTCCCACCCGCCAACAACTAAACCACATTTAGAAAAGACTTGACCCAATGCCCCACAGTTGGCGGCAAATAAAAACTTATTTTCTACAAGAGATGTTGGAGTATAGAAAATCCTTGTTAAAAAATCAGCGCAATGAATATATAATTTTTGGCAAAGCCGTTTAGGGGACATCGAATTTGAGATGAAACTGATTTTTGCCCGCATGTAAATTATATTGATTACGATCCAGTGAAACATCAATTGGTTTAAGCAGTAGGTAATTGGACTTTGTATCGATGGCTCTGGACATTGGCCTTTTTTACCCAGCTGATTAGTAAATGGTATTAAAATCAAAAAATTAACTTCAATTAGGCTCTCTTACTATGACTATTGATGAAAGATTTAGTCTGCTAACTCTAGGAATAAAAGTAATATTATGGAATAATTATTAACCAATAACGATAATATTTGTCTATTTATATGAAAATAAAAGCAATTTCTTTAATGATCTTTATTTTTTTCCCTGTTGCTTTATTTGCGAGTACTGCAACGTGTCCTTTATCAGACGGAATCAATGTACACACCAAAAAGCGAACTTTAAATATTTGTAAACATGGCTCGGTAATTAAGACCTTTAAAGTCGCTCTCGGATACAAAGGCGTCGGTAAAAAACAAGCGGGAGATAATAAAACTCCAATTGGTTTATATAGATTAGCTCATCCAAGAAAATCCAATCAATTTAAAGTCTTTATTCCGATTCTCTATCCGACTTCAAAGCAATTAGCTGCAGGATATACAGGTAGAGATGTAGGGATCCATGGGCCAACGCAGTCATCTGGTTTGTTGAATTGGTTAAACAACTTACCAAGTTCAACGCGTGGATGCATTGCTGTTGGCAAAAATAACTACATTGAGTATGTGGCTAATTGGGTAAAAGCTAATCCTGGCACTAAGGTTTTAATTATTTAAATTGAGACAAAATCAGTGACCTTTCTCCCCCAAAATAAGACCATGACATTGATGAGATTTCCATTAAAATGGCAGCATTGGAGATCTCAAGATGAAAAAACGATATACAGAAGAACAAATTATAAGAGCCATCAAATCCCATGAAGCTGGGACTAAAGTTGATGACATATGCCAAGATTACAAGATTTCCTCAGGCACTTTTTACAATTGGCGGAGTAAGTATGCAGGGCTCGAGGTAAATGAAGCAAAGAGACTTGGTAATCTTGAGTCCTAGAACAATAAGCTGAAAAGACTTCTAGCTGATACTATATGCCTGATTTCTTGGATAATCAGCCTTAATCACTGTTTTTTGTAACCTAAATCATTTTCTTCATTCAATTGAATGATATTTGCTTTCGCATCCTCAATAATTCGGATAACGGCAATCAAATCCGAGGCACAGTACTCCGGTGGTGGCGTATCATATGCAACCATCTCATGCCAACCCAAACTCTTATAGAATGCAAAACCTGCACCCAACTGAGTTTTTTCATCCAGAAAAGATTCATAGTTCACTGTGATCTGATTGAAAAAGTTCATCTCTCTCTCAAAATCATTCAAATAAGAAGGAAGGGGGTAAAATGGTAAATTCTTCGCACAGTAACATTGCGCAAGCCAAATTACCTTCGTCTGTATTTTTCCAATTTTATCCCAAGAAGCATTAGTATCTAATCCATTAGCCCCTAGCCTCATGCATTCTCTATAAGCACTCGTCAGTTCATTAAATGAATTGCAGCTATCCTGGTAGCTTATTCCATTATCTTCATACCGAATACCTTCACGTTGAAGAGAACAGTTTAGAATTTTGGCAATCAATTCATATTCTTTATTACTTGAACGTCTTCCAGAGTTATTTTCCATTTCTTCAAAAGATTTTTTGAATTCTTTGAAGGCTTGTTGATCTTCATTTGATTCTAAACGAGCGTCAAGTTCCACGATTTTCTTTTCTTTTCGATTAACATAGTAGAAATGTACTAATTGTTTATTATCTTGGTAATAAATAATCCCGTCTGGATTTTCTAATAAAGGGAAAATTACCGAGTGCTGTGTTTCATCAAATAAATTAAAGGTTATTTGGAGTTCAGTAATTCCTACAAAATCCTCTCCTGCTATCAGGTTTGGGTCTGTGTCTAGTTTGATTAAATCACAACCGCCTACCCCCATTTCGTTCTCTTGTACTTGACGTATTTTAAATAGAGTTTTAGGAATGAGAGGATTGATTTTATCCTTCAGGTTTTTATCACATAAAAATAAAATAAGTTGGTAAGCAGAAACATTATAAAAAATCCGTCCCCAATTGTCGGTGGCATGTCCTTTGTTGAATAAGGCTTCGGGTGTATGTTGAGCGATTAAAGATAAGCCGTACTCGTCTCCCAAAAGCGCACAAATCCGGGCTTTCGTTCCTAACGGTGTAAGAAAACTCGGTTGAAATAATTTACCAATAGATTTAGAGGTAAGTATCAGGTTTAGGTGGTCTTTAATGGATAATTGGTTTCCAATCATACCCATAATATCGAAGGGTAAATGTTTAAAAGGGTTATCCTTTGATGAGACTAAAGATGAATCATTTTTACTTTTTGCCATATAACCCTCACAATTAACAATTAGTGACTATTTGGTAGTCATTATGGGCATATATTGTTAACTGTGTATTAAGGCGTCTTAATAATATTTACATCTAACTACTTTTTAGAAAAGTGCAAGTTTTTTGTTAATAGGAATAATGCCTATAAATTAAACAATAAATATAGTGAGCATGAATTAGTTTTAGAAGAGGGAAAGTCGGATGATTAAATTTGCCGTACCGCCGGGTGCGACTTCATGGGGCCTATTATTCTTTTAGCCCAAATAGTATTTCCTGCTACTTTGCGTTAGCTCGATTCAAGCTCCAACACACTCATTAAAAAGTATTTTGATCTATAAAGAAAAATAAGCCTGCAGCGACATATGATCTCGGCTCGACAAGTTAAAGAGCTACCCAAAACAATTACAGAAAATCAATTTATTCAGCTAAGTAATACACGCGTTAATTATCGTGATAAATTTTTAATCTGGTTTTTATATGAAACGGGACTGCGCATAGGTCAGGCTTTATCCTTGCGTCATAAGGATATTATTTCGTGGGATTTTGAATCAATTACCCGATTTATCACGCATCGGGTAATATACAGTCAATTAAAAATGTTTATCGGATACACTTTTGACTACCTTCCTGCTATCAATAATTATTGATAACCAAGAGAAAGGTTATAATCACTAGCTAAGGACTCCATTTGCTCTTCAATTTGGCGAGCTACTTTTATATATTGGTCCTTGTTTTGACTGTCAAACAGTTGGTCCATGAGCTTCTGACCATTGGGGCTATCAATAAAATCACGTTGTTCTTTGGTTGCAACAAGGACGGTGCAATTGTCCATTACCCATTTGAATGGGGTAACTGGCTTGGATGCTTGAAAATAATTTGGTTTAAATCTCATTTCACTTCTCTTAAGAAATAACGGAGTAGCGGATAATAACTTATAAAGGCTTAACAGATTATTAAATGCACATAAAATATGTTCATTTGGAGCATAATTCAATCATATGCGCGGACAATAAAAGGCGCTTATAGGGGGACGACAGTTGTTTAACCTAATTGTCAACTCGTCTTATCCCGTTCATTTGGTAACTACTATGGACTACCCAAACGTTTAGAGAAAACAGTGTAAAAAATGCTATTTAGTGGGGTTTTCTTTAACCCAATTAATTAGCCCACCCAACTCAAGTATTTCTTTTTGACGTTTGGATAGCGTTTGCTGGACAATAATCTCTTTCTCATTAATTTTTATTTTGAACTCTTCTTTTTCTAAAACAGCTGGCAGGTTCTTTATTTCAATGACATCCTTTAAATTAATAGCATCATAATCTTTAGGGTTTTTAAAAACTAAAGGTAAAATGCCAAAATTGATCAAATTTTGCCAATGAATGCGCGCAAAGCTTTTGGCGATCACCACGCGTAAGCCCAAATAACGAGGAGCCAGGGCTGCATGTTCGCGACTGGAACCTTGACCGTAGTTATCCCCTCCTATGATCGCATGACCTCCTTTATGCTTTTTGGTGCGTGCCACATATTCCGCATCAACATGCGTATAGGTGAATTCGCTGATTTTAGGAATATTACTGCGATAAGGAAGTACTTTTGCTCCTGCCGGTGAAATTTCATCGGTTGAAATGTTATCTCCCACAATAAGTAATACAGGTAAGGTTAGTGAATCAGGCAAGGGGGCTAATTCAGGTAATGAAACGATATTAGGCCCTTTGACTAAAGCAACTTTTTGCGCCTCTTTCAACGATAAAGGCGATTCCATACAGGCGCGATTCAATATTCTGTTTTTGGGAAGGGTGACATGAGGATAAGGCATTCCCAAAGTTCTTGGATCAGTAATAACCCCCATTAAGGCTGAGGCCGCAGCAGTTTCAGGACTACACAAAAATACATGATCTTCTGGCGTACCGGAGCGTCCTGGGAAATTACGAGGTACCGTACGCAGACTGTTTTTATCGGTTGCGGGAGCTTGCCCCATACCAATACATCCATTACAACCCGCTTGGTGGATTCGCGCACCAGAGTGGATAAGACTCCCTAAATGCCCATCGCGAGCCAGTTCTTCTAAAATGGTTCTTGAGCTGGGATTAATATCAAAAGATACATTGGGTTTAACAGTTCTTTTTTTTACTATTTCAGCAGCAATGGCAAAATCACGATAACCAGGATTAGCGGATGAGCCAATGTAGGCTTGATAGATTTCTTCACCAGCAATTTCTGCGACAGGAACCACATTACCGGGGCTTGTGGGTTTAGCAATCAGTGGTTCAAGGGTTGATAAATTGATTTCTTCATACCTATCATAAGTTGCTCCTTTATCGGCAACAAGTTCCATCCAATCTGTTTCGCGTCCCTCGCTTTTTAAAAATTCATGAATGATTTCATCGGAAGGGAATACGCTGGTGGTTGCACCTAATTCTGCGCCCATATTGGCGATGACATGCCTGTCCATTGCTGTTAAATAGTTTAGGCCCTCACCATAATATTCAATAATATATCCTACTCCGCCTTTTACATCATGACGGCGTAACATTTCCAGTATTACATCTTTGGCACTAACCCAGTCAGGTAATTTTCCAGTTAATTTAACCCCCAATATTTTGGGCATTTTAATATAAAGAGGATAACCGGCAATAGCCATTGCTACCTCCAAACCACCGGAACCAATCGCGATCATTGCCATTGATCCCGCGGCACAAGTATGGCTGTCCGAACCCGTAAGTGTTTTGCCGGGAATGCCAAAATTTTGCATATGAACGGCATGGCTAATTCCATTTCCTGGTCTACTGAAATAAATACCAAAACGTCTGGCTGCGCTTTCAAGGAAAAGGTGGTCATCAGGATTTTTATTGTCTTCCTGAATTAAATTATGATCGACGTATTGAGCTGAAATTTCGGCTTTGGTGCGCTCCAGACCCATGGCTTCTAATTCAAGCATCACTAAGGTACCCGTAGCATCCTGGCAAAGGGTTTGATCTATCTTCAAGGCTATTTCTGTACCAGGTTCCATCTTGCCTTTAAGAAGATGAGCTTGAATTATTTTTTGAGCGACATTCATTGTCATTGGTTCTTCCTTGCAGCGAGGTTTATTGGTTAATAATAGCACATTTTTTTTGATGAATTTTATGGCTAAGAGGGCATTAGATTCAAGTTTTTATTATGTCAATCTTTAATACATATATGGTTTATATTTAATATTGAAATTCTAGTGTACCTGGAAATTTTTATACTTAAATAAACTTAAGTTTATACTTATGCTAGATGATTTATCCGCTTATCCTGGCGACAATACTATGCAAACCTAGCTTGTTGCAGATAAAGTTTTATTTCTTCTACAGAGCGCAGTTTATAAAATTGAGCCAATTGCGGTTCGTCCAGCTGCTTTTTGAAATAATAACGTACCAGAGACTTACTTTGGAGTACTGCTTTAAATTCATCTTCAAGCTGAGCCAAACCCTCAAGATGCTGGAGGAAAAGCTTTATTTGCTCAGCGGGGGTAAATTTTATTGATTGTTGTTCCAGCAGCTCCTGATAGAGCCAGGGACGACCGCTGCCAGCTCGGGCTATCATAAAGGCATCACAAGTACTGATTTCCAGCGCTTTTTTTAAGGTGACCGAATTACTTATATCGCCATTGGCAATCACCGGAATATGAATGTTTTGTTTGATTTTAGCAATTTGGTGTAAGTCACACTCAATATCATAATCATCCATCCAGCGTCGGCCATGAACGATGAGTGCATCGGCTCCTGCCTCGACTATTTTTTTTGCCAGTACGGTATCGTTTTCATTGCCTTGAATGCGAATTTTAACCGTCAAGGGAATAGAGATTGTTTCCCGCACTTTTTTAATGATGTTGACTAATTTTTCCGGTTCATCCAACAAGGCACTTCCAGCGCCCTTTTTACGAATTTTAGCTTTTGGACAACCACAATTAATATCAATTAAATCGGCACCTTGGTTTTGTAAAAGCAGGGCTGCCTGCGCCATAATTAGTCCGTCATTGCCGGAAATTTGATAAGCAAGAATCTTTTCCTTGGGGGAGCGAAAAAGGTAACGGGATTGAGGCATATGTTTGTGGAGTATGTCGATTGCTGAACTCATTTCCGTGACGCAAAAAGCAGGGGGGGTAAATTGATAAAACAACTCCCGAAATGGCGCACAACTGTAACCGGCCAAAGGCCCCTGAATCAGCCGGTGGGGGAGTGTTAAAGAGCCTATTTGCCAAGGAGTATTAATAAAGGTGTGCATCAAAAGAATTCAAGGATATAATTGCAGTTCATTTTACCATACATCCAGTATGAAAGAGTATGTTATAGGAAAGACTCCATTATGGACAAGCGTTACTTATCTCCTTTGGAATTGCTTAGTATAGCGACGCAGCACGCCTATTCAGCTGATTATCTATTGCAACAGATAACCAGTGGAATGATGAGAGGGACAGATACCATCGATGCATTATCACCTGTTACTTCGATGATGTATGTGGCTTTTCAACTGACGTTCAAAGCGTATTGTTTGCATGAACACAGACCGATAAAGGAATACAAGAATTTAATAGAACTGGTTGAATTAAACAGTCATCTCGGTTTTTCCAGTCAGGAGCTGATCCTTTTAAAAACGTTATCGCGCCAACAAGTGTTTAATAAAGGCATCAATTATGATTTATGGGAAAATCAACAGCAACTGCATGTTTTTTGCGAAGAAATTATCTCTTTGTATGAGCGCGTGCAGGAAATGATGCCCCTGGAATTGCAAAGTGACTACCAAACATGAGCGAACTCTGAAAAAGTCTGAAAACCTAAGTCAGACCAGACTTTCATACCCAGGAACTCTACGATGTATGGAGTCCTCAAGATTAGAAGGGGCCTGACTTTGGCAGAATCACGCAAAACTGCAAATCTCATGCCTAATTAATTTCCTCTATTTTTGAGCATGAGCCATTGATTATGTCTGCTTGATGCGGTCAATGGCGCGTGATAATGTGGGTAACTATTGAGATCCATTCAAGGGATTTATATTATATAATCTCAAGCAATGGACTAGATAATGACTGTGCTTGGCATCTGACTTGATTCACGTTAGGATTAGATTTTTTTTAAAGGGCGAATGTAATGGAGCAGTTAGACGATAAAGTTGTGGCTTCGGTGCAACAACAAGTGTTGCAGCTAAGTAGCCATCTTAATTCACAGATATTAGGTCAAAAGGGCTTGATTTCCCGCCTGTTAATTGCTTTGCTTGCAGACGGCCATTTATTGGTAGAGGGTGCGCCTGGTTTGGCAAAAACGCGAGCAGTTAAAGAGTTATCGGATGGGGTGGAAGGAGACTCTCATCGGATTCAATTTACCCCAGACTTATTACCAGGTGATTTGACTGGTACGGACGTGTACCATCCACAAAATGGTTCTTTTGTTTTTCAACCAGGTCCTATATTTCATCACCTGATTCTGGCAGATGAAATTAACCGCGCTCCAGCTAAAGTACAATCTGCTTTGCTTGAAGCGATGGCAGAAAGACAAGTGACTATTGGTGGTAAAACCTATCCGTTGCCCGAATTATTTTTAGTGATGGCAACACAAAACCCAATTGAACAAGAGGGGACTTATCCTCTACCTGAGGCCCAATTAGATCGATTTTTAATGTACGTGAAGATTGGTTACCCTGATGCCAAAGTGGAGCAGGAGATTTTAACCTTGGCACGAAAAGAAGCCTTGGGAACTTCTGCAGAGAAGGGAATAAAAGTACCTAAATTATCGCAAAAGACACTTTTTGAAGCACGAAATCAAGTCCTTAAAGTGCATACCAGCGAAGCTTTAGAGAATTATCTGGTACAACTGGTAATTGCAACCCGTAATCCCGGGGTCTACAGTGAAGAGTTAGGTCGATGGCTACGTTTTGGAGCCAGTCCACGAGCTACTATCGCTTTGGATCGATGTTCTAAAGCGCATGCCTGGCTTGCTGGACGAGATTATGTGACGCCGGATGACATTCATGCTATTGCCCATGACGTGTTGCGTCATAGAATCCTGTTAAGTTTTGAAGCCGAAGCTGAAGGAATAAGCAGTGATGATTTTATTGATGCTTTATTGCGTTTGGTTGCAATTCCCTAGAGGTTTTTATGGCTGATGGCGTTACCGCAGAATTAAATGAATTGATAGGTCTTCGACGTTATGCTCAATCGGTTCAATATCAACCTGAGATGAAGGCGTTACGCTCTGGAAATCATTTGTCTAAATTACGCGGTCGAGGGATGGATTTTGCTGAAGTAAGAAATTATCAGGCCGGTGATGAAATTCGCCATATGGAATGGCGTGTCACTGCTCGAACGGGAAGGCCTCACGTTAAAATTTATCAAGAAGAACGAGAACGGCCAGTGGTCATTCTCGCCGATTTCAATCCCTCCATGATTTTTGGTACTAAAATCGCCTTTAAATCAGTCATAGCAGCACGGCTAGCCTCCATATTAGCCTGGACTGTCATTAAGCAAGGGGATCGAATTGGCGGATTCTTTTTCTCAGCCACTGAGCACAGTGAATTTACTCCGCGAGGGCGTGATTCTGGAGTGCTTCCATTACTGGCTTCCCTGAGCCATTATACCGCGCAGACTGACGAACAGCGCGAGGAAAAGCCGCGAATGCTTAGCGATGCCTTGGTCAGATTACGTCGGGTAATAAGACCTGGCAGTATTTTAGTATTAATCAGTGATTTTTATTCTATGGACAGTGAGTGTGAGAAACACTTAAATCGGTTGCGCGCCCATAATGATATTCTGGCTTATCAAATTTGTGATCAAGTGGAGCTTGCCCCCCCAAAACCACAGCAATACGCCATTACTAATGGACAACAAGAAATAATTCTCGATACCAGTCTTGGGACTGTGAGTACGGCTTATGAACTTTATTGCCAGCAAAGAATAGAACAATTAAAAGAGCAATTTAAACGCTTGCAAATTCAGTATGTACAAGTCATGTCCGACACTGATCTGGCGCAATTGGTACGCCAGACTTTTCCCCGGAGGACTCGTGGCTAAAGCAGACGCATTAGCGCAATTAAAAGACATACATCTTCCCGAGTCTATCGGATGGTGGCCCTTGGCTCCTGGTTGGTACGTAGTCATGCTGCTTGCTTTGTTTTTACTGATCGCTGTGGCTTGTTGGGCTTATAAAAGACATGCTAATGCCTTAGCAAAAAATCAAGCTTTGGAGTTGCTGAATAGCTATAAAGAACAATATGAAAAAGAGGGTAATGCTCAATTGGCTAGTGCTCGGATTTCAGAATTATTAAGACGAGTGGCCCTCGTATATTATCCGCGAGCTGAGGTTGCCAGTCTTCATGGCGATGCATGGGTAGCATTTTTAAATCAAACCGGTAAGGGAGTTGATTTTGAACCAGTGAAATCGATGCTCTTAGATTCACCGTTTAAAACGTCAGAAACAGTAAATCTTAAGCCGCTGATCATGCGGGCACAACGCTGGATTAAACAAAGAGGAGCACCATGTTCGAATTAGCCGCTCCATGGGTATTAGTGCTTCTTCCCCTTCCTTTGATCTTTTGGTATTTATTACCGCGTGCCAAGGTAAAACTTCCTACCGCCTTAAAAGTTCCTTTTTTTGACGCGATGGTCGGAATAGTGGAGCAAGAGAAGCGCTCTATTTCGGCCCAATCCTTATTATTAATTCCTGCTTTGATTTGGTTATTATTAGTTTTTGCTTTGGCCGGGCCTCGCTGGGTTGGTGAACCAAGGCCGGTCGCTCGCGACGGTTATAACATTATGATGGTTCTTGATTTATCAGGGAGTATGGAAATAAATGATATGCTGTTGCATGGACGGCCAACAAGTCGTTTAAACGTCGTTAAGCGTGCTGCAGAACAATTTGTTCAGGATAGAGTTGGCGATAGAATCGGTTTGATCTTGTTTGGTACTCGTGCCTACTTGCAAACCCCCTTAACCTACGATAGACATAGTGTTTTAATGCGTATTGAAGATGCCACCGCCGGTCTGGCTGGTAAAACAACTTCAATAGGCGATGCTGTCGGCTTAGCGGTTAAACGTTTGGAAAACGTGCCAAATGCAGGACGAGTTATTATTCTGCTAACGGATGGGGCTAATAATTCGGGAGTATTGGCTCCCTTAAAGGCTGCAGAGTTAGCCAAGGACGATGGAATCAAAATTTATACTATAGGTTTGGGTTCTGAAGCCGATCCCAGAGCCCTGAGCAATGACTTTTTAATCATGAATGCCTCGGCAGATCTGGATGAAGACACCTTAAAAAAAATGGCAGCAATGACCGGCGGCCGTTATTTCCGGGCAACCGATACAGAAACATTACAAGCAATCTATAAAACGATTAATGAACTGGAAACAGCCAGTCAAGAACAGGCAACCATTCGTCCGCAAAAAGACTATTATCCCTGGTTTGTGGGTTTTGCTTTACTCTTGTGCTTTTATTGGATGGTGGCAAAAGCCGATTTGGTTTCAGAAACGAACTCTTTGTTTCAGCGGCGGGAGGAATTTAAGTCATGATGGCTGAATTTCACTTTTTAAGGCCATGGTGGCTAATGGCCATAATTCCTTTAATAGGGCTTGCCATCATTTTATGGCGACAAACTCCCCAATTACATGCGTGGAGTGAAGTATGCGATAGTCATTTGCTTGAGCATCTCTTGCAAAAGAAAGGGAAGGGTAAGCGTATGACCTCTTTGTCCTTTTTATTTTTGAGCGCCTTGTTTATGATTTTTAGTATGGCAGGTCCTACCTGGCATAAATTACCGGTGCCAACTTATAAATCCATACTGCCAAGAGTTTTACTATTAGATATGTCTTCTAATATGATGATTTCCGATTTAAGCCCTAACCGTTTGAGTCGCGCGAAATTTAAATTACACGATTTATTTGAGCGTAAAGATGTGGGGCAAATAGGATTAATCGTATTTACAGGAGAGCCTTTTGTGGTATCTCCTTTAACCGATGATGGGCAAACTATTTCTTCTCTGTTATCTACGTTAACCCCCGATATTATGCCCGTAGGAGGGCAAAAATTAGATGTTGCATTGAACGAAGCGAGCCAATTGATTCAGCAAGCGGGTTATAAACAGGGGCAAATTTTAGTTTTAACAGCCGATACCCCTTCGGTTAAAGCGATGGAAACAGCGAAACAATTAGCCCAGGCAGGAATTATTTCCTCCATTATGCCAATAAAAGCCGATAAAGATTTAAATCCCTTGTTCCAGCAATTCGCTAATTCTGGGGATGGACAGTTAATAAAGTATTCCCCCGACTCAAGCGATTTAGAGCAATGGATAAATGCCGGTAGTAAAAACAAACAATTCGCGCTTAGTTCCGAAGATGATATTCCTCTTTGGCGCGATGAGGGGCGTTGGTTTTTAATAGGTGCATTACTTTTTTTATTGCCAGTATTTCAGCGTGGTTGGTTGCAGAGGGTGGCAGTATGATACGTTGTCTGATCGTTTTATTAATCTCATTACTCTCGTCTCCTGTTTTGGCATGGAGCTGGCGAGACTTGTGGTATACACCCGATCAGCAAGGGCAATCTTTAATGGAAAAAGCACAGTTTGCAAAAGCAAAAGAGACGTTTGCACGCAAGGACTGGGCTGCAGCCGCTGCGTATAAATCGGGAGATTATCAGCGTGCCATGGAGTTATTTAAAGAGCTCAACAATGAGCAAGGCTATTATAATCAGGGCAATGCATTAGCTCATTTGGGGCAATACGAACAAGCTATAAAGGCTTATGACAAAGCGTTGGTCTTAAATCCCAATAATCAAGATGCAATTTATAACCGTAAATTAATTGAAGATTTATTGAAGAAAGATAAAGAAAAAAAACAAAATAAAGATCAGCAAAACAAAGATCAACAAAACAAAGATCAACAAAACAAAGATCAGCAAAACAAAGATCAGCAAAACAAAGATCAGCAAAACAAAGATCAGCAAAACAAAGATCAGCAAAACAAAGATCAACAAAACAAAGATCAACAAAACAAAGATCAACAAAACAAAGATCAACAAAACAAAGATCAACAAAACAAAGATCAACAAAACAAAGATCAACAAAACAAAGATCAGCAAAACAAAGATCAACAAAATAAGACTAATAAGAATCAGCAGAATCAAAAACAAGATCAAAATAAAAAAGATAATGAACAGAACGAAGGCGAGGCACAATCCGAAGCGGATCGAGAGAAACAACAAGCAAAAGAACAATGGTTACGCTTAATCCCGGATGATCCGGGTGGATTGATGAGAGAGAAGTTTTTACGTGATCATTTAAGAAGAGAGCGTGGGTGGTATCAATGAAAAAGTTAATCCTGTGGGTTTTTTTAAGCTTATTTAGCGTGCTGGTACATGCCGAAATACAAGTGCAGGTTGATCCTTCTCAGGTTACTATCGGAGAAGCCTTTAAGTTAACCTTAATTCAAGCGGATCCGCAGAATGGAGGTGTACCTGATCTTACTGTCTTGCAAAAAGATTTTGTTATTTTGGGTACGGAAAGAAATGTTAATTATTCCATTATCAATGGACAAGCTCAATCATCCAGTCAGTGGGTGGTAGCCCTAAGAGCGAAAAAGTCAGGTATATTGACGATACCCGCAATAAAAATTGGCTTGGAGCAAAGTACACCAATCACCATTAACGTGGAGGCTGGTTCTAAGACCCAAGACTTACAACTTAGCTCAGAACAATCGCAAGATGTGTTCTTGACTACGGAAGTTGATGAAAAAAATCCCTATGTTAATCAACAAATTATATATACCGTTAAACTTTATTACAGTAAGCAATTATTGAATGCGGATTACCAGGGGCCGCAAGTGGAAGATGCTTTACTGATTCCTTTAGGTGAAGAAAAACGTTATCAAAAAGTACAAAACAATACTAATTACATGGTTGAAGAACAACGTTATGCCATTTTTCCACAAAAAAGCGGCTCTTTAAAAATAAAGTCCCCTATCTTTACTGCTCTGATTTATGACATTGACCCGCAACGAATTCAGGCAAGGGACAAACCTATCAAATTAACGGTGCAATCAATCCCTAATCAATTCAAGGGAAAAATATGGTTACCGGCTAGACAGGTTCGATTGAGCGAACACTATGAAAATTCCAGTCAAAATATTAGCCAAGGAAGTACTTTAACGAGAACAGTTACCTTGGAAGGAGTTGCTATCCCCGCTCAATTACTCCCCTCTCTTGATTTTAAAGAAACGGATGCATTTAGTGTGTATCCTGAGAAGGGTGCTGATCATAATCAAGTAAAAGAAGGGCAATTGGTCGGTAGCACAGAAATTAAAGTGACTTATTTATTTAATAAAGCAGGAAAAATAACTATTCCTGAATTACGTTTGCCCTGGTTTAATACAGAAACTGGCAAGGAAGAAACAGCCATTTTAGCTCCGCGGAGTTTGGAGATTACCCCTTCAAGTTCAGCAGCAGTGAATAATGCTTCCTCTTCTCCGACAGCTAATAAGGTAGGTGCCACCAAGCAACCTTCTTCTGACTCACTATCCCCTATCCAAGCCTCTAATAATTGGGCTTGGGTAGTGGCGGCTCTTTTTGCTCTGGCCTGGCTCCTTACCCTAGGACTATGGGGGTGGCAGCGACGATCAAGAAATTTAGGAAAAGGCCAGTATAAAAGCGCTTTAGACGAATTGGATAAAGCCTGTTCTCAAGGTAATCCCCAGAGTGCTCGTGATGCTTTATTAAAATGGGCTGCTCTGCATTGGCCAGATGCTCCCTTATTAAATCTGACTGACTTGACTAAATTGGTTAGAGACGCGCATTTAAAAAAACAATTGCATGTACTGTCCCAAGTTTTATATGGCAGCGAAGATAAAACTTTATGGCGTGGCGATGAATTATTAAGAGCGGTTCATTCCGTCAAGCGGGCTCAGACCAGATCAAAACGAAAACCACAAGTCTTACCACCAATTAACCCTTTTTAAGTTTTGTCCGACTTCTGCAAGGTCTAACTGGCGTATGATTGGGAACCATCTATATAGGTAAATTACCTCCTATAAACAGGATGTGTTTTTTAAGGAGCATGAATGTTAGTCAAGGAATACATTCGTTGTGATGTCCACGACCTGGTCAGCCTTATCAAAAGCCGCCAGGTAAGTGCTGAAGAAGCACTGGATTGTGCTCTTGCACGAGTAGATGAGGTCAATCCTGCCGTTAATGCCATTGTGATGGATTGCTCACAGTTTGCGCGTCGGTGTCTTGCTAACATGCGCGGTGATGAGCCTTATTACGGCGTTCCACTATTAGTTAAGGATCTGGGGCATGCTATTGAAGGAGTAATAAGTACTGAAGGTTCTCGCTTTTTTTCCAGTAATATCGCTCCTCAATCAAGTGATTTAGTGACCAAACTGATTTCTTTAGGATTCGTTCCTTTTGCTAAAACAAATATTCCTGAACTGGGATTATCCTATGTTACCGAATCTGCTTTGTTTGGTCCTTGCCGTAATCCCTACGATCTCAACAGAACTGCTGGGGGATCTTCGGGAGGATCGGCTGCTGCCGTGGCCACAGGAATTGCACCGGTCGCTACAGCAAGTGATGGGGGTGGCTCTATTCGTATTCCTGCCGCTTGTTGTGGTTTATTTGGTTTCAAGCCGACTACCGGTCTAACGCCTACTGGTCCCCTGGTTGATGAGTTATGGTCTGGGATGGCCACTAATTTTGTGATTAGTCGCTCTGTTCGGGACACCGCGGCTCTTTTTGAACAATTGACAAATCAAAATCGAGCTCATGTCCTACCCCACCACAAAAAATCCTTAACCATTACTTACTTGGAAGGTGCTTTTGCACCTGTAGCTGTTGATCAGCAATACCTGCAGGCAATAGAAAAGGTCACGGAATTATTAAAAAAAGCAGGGCATCATCTTAATAAAAAACATTTAAACTTGGATCTTAATGCTCTAGGAGAGTGTACTATAACTCTAATTGCAGCAAATACTTGTGAGATGATCAATTTACAACAACAGCGATTAGGGAGAAAAGCAAAAAGAGAAGAGTTAGAGCCGATTACCTGGGAGTTCTATCAACGTGGCCAAGCTCTTTTGGCGCATGAATTTATTGCTGCAAAAAACAGACTATATCAATTAGTGCGTCCCTTACATGAATTGTTAAATCACTCTGATGTGGTGCTTACTCCTGCTTTGGCTCAGTTACCTATAGCAATAGGTCAATTAAGAACGGATGATGAGTTTTCCAGTTATTTACAAAAAAATACCGAGTTTTCCCCTTTTACGTCTTTATTTAATCAAGCGGGTTTGCCTGCCATGTCCTTGCCGGTATTATTTCATCATCAATTACCCCTTTCTGTTCAGCTGGGAGCAGGAAAAGGTAAGGATTTACTTCTTTTGTCTTTAGCCCGGGAATTATCCGCTATGGCACCTGATATTATTCCAGTTCCTCCCATCTGATTAATTAAATTTGTATGAATACTTGATAGCTCTTAATTTTATTGTACGTTAATTTATACCGCAGAATAGAACGGATTAATTCATTTGTTGATTTGTTTTATTCGTTGGTTATTAATTATACTGATTATTAATTATAAAAGGACTATTAATGAAAACATTACCATCCAGCGTAATTTTTATTGGAGCAGGCCCCAGCGCATTATTTGCCGCTCGCAGGCTGAAGCAATTGGCCAAAGAACAAGGCAAAGAGATAAAATGTATTCTTGTTGAGCGGGAATTAGAAGTGGGGGGGAAATGCCGTACTTTTTCCGATCCGGATCATCATGAACTTAAAACAGAGTGGGGCGCCGGAGCAGTTGCGGCCAATTATGGTGTGGTGATTGATGCACTAAAGGAGCATGGGATTGCTTTTGAAAACATGTTGCCCATCGAGACTCAAACAATAGAACTAAGGCAGAAATATGACAAGCTGACGATCTCTGAAAAAATGATGTTCATAAAAAAATTGGTTGAAGAGATTACCGTTTTTAATAGTGATTATGATGTTTATAAAAATGCAAAGCAAAATAAAATGGAGCTTCCTGAGGAGTTAAGCAAGCCTTTTGAGAAATATGCAGCACTTAAAAAAATGGAGCATCTGCCTCTTTTTTTGAAACCACTGGTGCCTGGTTTTGGCTATGGATCTTTATCACATTGTCCAACCTACAGCATATTAGAGTATTTAGGTAAAATGACTATTCCCGAGATTCTTATCGCGGAAAATATATTGAAGCAACCTGGTTTGCTGGCAATACATGGCGGCTTTCAGCTTTTAATGGCGAAAATAGCGGCTGGCTTTGATGTTCGTCTGGGAGCCCAAATAACTCAGATTGAAAGAGCGCTTGATAAAGTGACAGTCCACTATCTACAAGATGGTGTAGAGCATAGTGAGACGGCAGAAGTATTGGTACTAGCGACCTCGCCCAAAAATTGGCCATCGTTGAATTTGAAATTAACAGATACGGAAAAAAAATGCGTTAATCAATTGGAGTATTACCGTTATCCTGTAGCTGTTTATCGAATTAAAGGCTTACCGCCAAAACAATATTATTTTCCCAAAGCCTTGGAGGAGTCGGGTTTTGGTCATTTGGCGCTGATCACCTCCAGAGACAATCGCAAAGAGCCAGAAGAGGGGCGTTTATGTACGATTTATATCAATTTGCCTTCCAATAATAATAATTATGTTATCGATCATGAGCTTATTCAGCACGAATTAAAATCTATTGGAGGCGTCACTGGTTCAGTCCTGGTTAAAGATAAAGTTTGGGAAGATTATATGTCTACTCTTCCTTGGGAGGTTCGATTAGAGCTGGATAAAGAGCAGCAAGACAGTAATACCCTTTATTTGGGGTCTTATGCTTTGGGAGGATTTGAAGATGTGGTGTGCGTTGCTAATAAAGCGACAGATACAATTAATGAATTCTTTTCTCCAAATATGAGTTATGAAGAGAATGGTAAGCTTGAAAACATCAAACGCGCTTGGTATTTTTTCAGCGATCCAGTTTATGCCCCTATAAGTTCTTTTGATAAGCATCCGGATCCGACGAATCGATGCATGCTTTTTTAATAAATAGGTCTTTTTTATTTTGATGTAGCTGACGCGATGCAGGATGTAAATCTACTTCATTCCTGTATTCGCTTTTAGTGCAGCTGCACGTTAAAGGCCGTTCAAAACAAAAGGTTAATAATTGGTCATTTTTTGGTAAAATTGTACCTATTTCTCGCCATTTGTGACGCTTTAGATTATACTTATAATTACTTGTAAGAGAGGAATTCTTGGTTAAATCTTGTTTTTCGTGAAAAATCCTTCCTTGGTTGTATTAAGTAACGAATTTATAGCGACCAAAAATGATGAGTTTTACTTTGAAGAACTTCTTGCAAGGATATATTTAATTTTATTTGGAAAGTAGAAATGTCTGTGAAAGAAACTGGCCACGTGAAGTGGTTTAATGATGATAAGGGTTATGGTTTTATTAGTCGTGATAATGGTCAAGATGATGTGTTTGTACATTTTAGAGCCATTATTAGTTCTGCAGGACGTAAAACTTTAGTAGAAGGTCAACGCGTAGAGTTCTTGGTAACCAAGGGCGCCAAAGGTTTGCAGGCGGAGGAAGTCACTGCTATCTGACATCGTTTTTTTTCTACTCCTCATGGAGGGGATGGGTAATCCCCTCAGATTTTTCCAACAGAGGTACAGTTGTTACTCTATGAGTTTTTTCAGCTGAAACCTATAGCCACGCCGTCAGGACAATGCTCGGAGTGCTCATAGCTTGCTGGTCTATTTTTATAGGCGCCCGCAGCAAATAATCCCACCCCTGAGAGGGTTAGTGCAACACCGACACCGGCTACGGCCAGTCCTGCAACACCAAAAGTTGCTGCATTAAGAACGGTAAATGCTACGGCTATTGCGGCAATTCCTGCTGCAGCGATAAAGCCACCTAAAATCATCATGCTGATATTCTTCAAAGAGGACGATTGTGGTTCTTCTCTCGTCTGTTGCGGTGGTTGCTGCTGTTCTTCATGGACTTCTTGCTCATCGTTTTCGTTAGACCCAAGAGTATTATCTTTCTTTGCTATGGCATGATCAATATCTAGAATAATTTCGCCGTTGTCTGAATGATAAATCCTGGAGTTCTCTCTTATGGTCTCGTAACGGTCATTATCATAGGCCATGATAAATTCACCGTTTTTAACTCGATAAAGCCTGGCGCTTACTAACTCTTTAGCTGCCGTATTCCCGTATGCTGCGGCAAAAATTAATATATCCATGGATTCTGTATAGTCCTTTCCACAAAAACCCTTTTCTGTCTCTGTAAATATTTTCTCCAATTTTTGTTGGGCCTGCGAGCATCCATTACTTAGGGCATATAGATAAGGAAGTACTGCGGCTCTTGTGTTTTTGGCAATTCCGCGGCCTTCTTCAAGCATAACTCCCAGCTCGTAATTAGCCATTACATTTCCTTGAGCTGCGGCAAGCTGATACTGTACCACTGCGGCTGCCTCATTTTTGACAACCCCAATGCCATGAGCAAGCATAAATCCCAGATGATATTGCGCCATTGCATCCCCAGACTTTGCAGCCAATTCATACTGCACAAATGCCCCTGTTTCGTCTTTGGCAACACCACGGCCTTCTTGAAGCATCATTCCCAGGCCACATTGAGCCCTTGGATTCCATTGAGCTGCAGCACACCAGAAATGCTCAACTGCTGCTGCCTCGTCTTGGGCTATTCCAATCCCATCGGCAAGCATACATCCCAGGTTATAATGACCTATTGCATCTCCTTTAGCTGCGGCAAGCTGATATTGCACTACTGCTGCTGCCTCATCTTGGTCCACACCCAGGCCATTGGCAAGCATAAATCCCAGGTTACATTGAGCCCTTACATCCCCTTGAGCTGCGGCATGCTGATACAGCACCACTGCTGCAGCCTCGTCTTTTTTCACCCCAATGCCATTGGCAAGCATGCATCCCAGGTTGTATTGAGCTTCAGCATTGTTTTGTTCTGCGGCAAGCCGATACTGCGCCACTGCAGCGGCTTCGTCTTTGGCAACTCCATCACCAGTGGCATATCGTCTCGCTAACTCTAGTTGTGCATTAACATCTCTGTTTGCAGATTTTTGAGCTAAAGTTTCAATAGTATCACGCGGCATAGCACACTCCTCAATTAGTATATAAACGTATTCAATCGACATTGAGGTGTTTTCTTATGATTTTGGATAGTGAATCCATATTCAGTATCCATTAGAAACTAATCAAGACTTAATGAGTGAATAGGTTAGGAATGCTAGAAATAAAAGCTAGTTTCGCTGAACCAAAGCGCCATGAGTGCTGGTGTAACGAATACACCTTTTCTTCATTAGGTCTTTACCTCAGCGACGAACCCGTTTAATGATTAAAACTAGGAAGTACCAGTTCTCCATTAGTCCTTAAGGAGAAGATAGGTCGCGATATCTGACTGATTTTCAATTATATCATGTGTTTAATAATTGCTCAATCGGTAAGGAGATATATTTTAATGATGTATTAACAATTGTAATCTATTATCTTTTGTTTATTAGTGCTTGTACTAGAAAACAGGTGAAGCATTACGGTTGTGGAAATCTTTCATTAACTTGATATGACGGAAAGCACTTAATTTAGTCCTGTTCGCGAGCTAATTAAGCAGAGAGCCATATAAAAAATCGTTATTTATCAAATTTATTCTCTAAAAATTCAAATGCTGGCTTTCGTTTTTCTCTTAGGTATAATGGTTCTTATCAAACTTGGTCAGGATGACGCAATGATAAAAACCATTACCCTGTTTTTGCTTGCCTGTTCCTTCACTGTTAATGCTTCTCACGCGGTCAGCGGTACTTTTGAAGCCACCCAATCATGTCCGGCTTACCTATCTAAAAACCATAAATCTAATCCCGATAATTTAATGGTACAACCGACTTATCATTATCCTCTCAAAGAAATAAATAAAACGCCTCCTAACTGGTTACGAATAGAAATGCCTAATAACCATAATACCTTGCGTTGGGTGAGTTCTGCTTGTGGGATCACCGAATATAATGAGCGTGATACCAATCGATGTATCTCTGATGCTGGAATGGCTGATTCTTATGTTCTAGCCCTGAGTTCACAGTCTGGATTTTGTCAGACCTATGGTTATGAAGCCGGAAAACCTGAATGCATGAACTTGTCGCGGAATTCTTACCAAGCCAGTCATTTAACCCTGCATGGGTTGTGGCCCAACCAGGATGCTTGCGGCCAGCGTTATGGCTTTTGTGGGGTAAGTCCCCGCCCTAATCATTGTGATTATTCTCCCCTGGATTTAAATTCTGCTGTCGCAGAGAAACTAAAAAAAATTATGCCCGGTTATCATTATGGCAGTTGTCTGGAACGACATGAATGGAATAAACACGGCAGCTGTCAGATTTTAACAGCCAATGATTATTTTACCTTGGCAATGCGGTTAACAACAGAAGCCGATCAGACGGCTTTTGGCCAATATTTGACGAAAAATAAAGGTGAAACTGTAAGCTTGGCTACTTTGCGTGAGCTGCTTGCCACGTCCTTTGGTAAGAATAATGCAGAGAAAATTTATCTGGGATGTAAAGACGGGGTATTAGTTGATATTTTCATTCAACTACCTTCATTAATTCCCCTTGATGAACCTTTAAATTCATTAATAGATAAAGCACCTGCTTATCCAGTACGTGATTCTTGTTCCAGTAAAGTAATTCTTTCCAATTTTACTAAAGAGTCCTGGTTTTAGGCACACTGTATTGTTGCACATTGAAGGAACTTACTCTAATGTAGAGAGATTGTTGATACAGGAATTAAGAACATGCTCAAGCGGTACTATTTATTGATTTTAAGTGTCTTTTTATTGGCGGGTTGTACCCATCATGGGCAAAAAATGCCCTCTTCATCAATAGAAGGCTCAGGTCAAAGTACCAAACAATACCGGCAGATTTCTGAATTTACTCAGGTTGATGTTCAAGGACGAGTTAATATTCATTTACATACAGGCTATAAAAAGCCGCAAGTTCTTTTAACAGGAGATCCCAGAGATTTAGCTCAGGTGAAAACTGTCGTAAACGGAACCACCCTCTATTTGATAATAGGTAATGGCTTTCCGCGTTATGGTGCGGTGAATGCCGATATCCGCGGACGATTTCTTAATCGCCTAAGCTATAAAGGGGCGGGCCTCATCACGGGAAGTCAGTTGCATACCAGTTTCCTTGAGCTTTATTTGGCTAATGAAGGCACCACACAATTAGGGGGAACCATTGGTTTGCAAAGATTGGAAGTAGTGGGGAGTGGGCTGACGCAAATCAGCGGTATCACCAGTCATGACTTGCAAATTCGTTTAAAAGGAAAGCCTAAGGTGCAGCTGACAGGGTTTGTGACCCTCTCCAAACTGAACGTTGATGGGCAGGGTTGGTTAAGCCTATATTGGGTAAGAAGTAATCATTTAACGGTTATTGCTAAAAAAGCTGCAAAAATTCAATTAGCGGGTATTGTCAATCGGCTTGAAGTGGAATTATGGGATGCTGCGCGGTTTAAGGGGCGTTATTTACGCGCTCAACGTAGTTTTATAAGGACACATAATAAATCAGTCGCTGAAATTTCTGCCGTTAATCATCAAAGTACTCTGGCCACGGACGCCAGCGATATTTACTATTATAATATTCCTAATACTCGTGCTGATTTCATGGCTTTTAACGGTTCCGTATTGAATATGCGAGAATGGAGCCTGTTTGAGTTAGAAGAGTTCACCCGCTACAATAAACAATTCCCCTAGGCTTTAATTGAATTGGATTCGATAGCTATTGGCTTTATCGAATCCAATCTTCGTGTCCATGGCCGGTGATGAAAGAAATACCTTCCCCATATCCTATTCCTCTTAACCTGATGTCTATAGAGCATGACCCAGAACTACGTTTGCTATCGTTGGGAGTTTACTTTATTAATACACTCAACAATTTCTTTAAAATCATTATCTAGCGGTAGAATATGGGCAGAATTTTTTAACCAATGGATGTGGGCATTGGGAAGTGGGGTAAAAAGTTGCTCTACTTCTGCTGAAGCAACCACCTCATCATGTACTCCCAAAAAGAGATCAACCGGGCAAGTGGGCGGTACCCATTGATACTCTTGAGATAAAGTGAGCATTTCAATAATGGAAGTAACCGGTAGTTTCCGATAAGCGATTTCCGCTTGTTTATTGGTGATAAGGTTGCCCGCATTATTTCGCAATTGATAAAACCCCAAACACTTGAGTATTTGGGCTAGTTTTAACATGAAAGCGACATTCATTTTTAATTTGAGAGCGGGGGCTAAGAGAAAGAGGTGATTTAAGGAAAATCGTTGGCTTAATTCACAAGCCAATAAACCGCCTAAAGATAAGCCCAAGACATCAACTTTGTTGTATTCGTTGACTAATATCTCACAGGTTTTATTCGCCGTGAAGCGCCAATCTTTGGCTGTAGAACGAGCGAAAGCGTCTATGCTCTTTGCATGTCCCTCTAAGACAGGGCAGACTATGGCGTCATAATGTTTTATTTGAGGAATAAGGCAGCGATAAACGGCAGGCGAAGAGGAAAATCCGTGTAGCAGCAGTAATGCCCGTTCAGAGCCTGCTCCCCGTTTATCGACAGGTTCTAGAAGAGACATTTCTTTACTGGTTAAACCAGAAAGTTGTTTCCCTCGCCGCATATAGCGAAAATCGTCATTATTCATGATTAACCTTTTTTACCGATCACCCAATATGCTTTAAGTATGCATAATATAGCGAGATGAAACAAATTTAGATATGCAAGTTTGGCAGTTCGTTTGCAAAATTAATGTAAATTTACCTATAGTCTTAACTCATTATAGAGTTAATTTTGGTATGATGAATTTATTAAATTTATTATTGTACTATTTCACGGGTAAAGTGGGCATCAATTTTGATTAGAGCAGTCAGCCAGTTGGTTATTGATGTGCTATCTTTAAATTAATAGAATAAGATTTTCGAGGTTTATTCCATGTCCAGCACTCCAGAAGACACCGGTCTTGACACAAGTAGTAATCCTGCCCCTGATTCAGGGACAACTCCGGCTCCAACAACGCAAGGTTCAACGACCCCCGGTCCAACAACTCCCGGTCCAACGCCTCCGGCACCAGAACCGGAAAAACCTAGTCTGCTAAAAAAAGCAGCAAAGGGACTTGCATCTGGCGCAAAGTCACTGGCATCTAATGTTGGTAATCAACTAGCCAGCAATCTTGGTAAGCCTGGAGAGGCTAAAAAGGACAATAAAGATAAACCAGAAGATTTGATGAAACTGGTAGACAGTCTTGCCGATACAGTGGGTAATATTAATAAAGGAATAAATGGTTTTTTAGGAAGTGCCATTCAAGCTGGATTTGATAAAATTGTAGCTAAAGTTAAAGGTAATCAGTCGAGTAGTAGTCCAGATGGCCCCAATGATCCGAATAATACGACGACTCCTACAACCCCGACAACAGGTGGCAATACACCAACAACGCCCCCTGCACCTCAGAATACGTCGCCTCCTGCGCCTCAGGACTCAACAGCTCCTGCACCTCAGGACTCAACAGCTCCTGCGCCTCAGGACTCAACAGCTCCTGCGCCTCAGGACTCAACAGCTCCTGCGCCTCAGGACTCAACAACTCCTGCGCCTCAGGACTCAACAGCTCCTGCGCCTCAGGACTCAACAGCTCCTGCGCCTCAGGACTCAACAACTCCTGCACCTCAGGACTCAACAACTCCTACGCCTCAGGACTCAACAACTCCTGCACCTCAGGACTCAACAACTCCTACGCCTCAGGACACGTCAGCACCTACACCTATAGAATCCTCAAATCCTACGCTTACGCAGGGGGACCCTCAGTCAAATCCAACGCCTCCTTTGAGTAGCCTATCTTCTGATACAGTTTCAGATCCTAAAGAGCCGATTCAATCAACCAGTAATGACCAATTTCCTCAAGATAGCGGGCAATCGAAAAATCAAGCTCCTGCCCCCACTGAGACGGAGAGTCTTGACAGTGGTCCGAGCGGCCCACCGATGTAACGTATTTTACAGCTTATCTCTGAGTGATGGGTATCGTTCAGAGATAAGTTGAAAACAACATTTAACGTTCTAATAGTTTATGAGGCAAACTCTCAATACGCCCTGCCTGGGTTACCACCACATAATTTAACTTGCGTTGCAGTTCACTAATCGTATCGGCACCAGCATAAGTAAGCCCTGATCTTAAGCCGCCAACTATGTCCGCAATGATTGCATCGGCGTTCTCTTTGAATGGAACTTCTGCGGCCACACCCTCAGCTGTTTTCCATTCGTGCATTTGACCGAGGAATGCTTCCTGGGCCTCTCGGGATGCCATACCACGATAACGTTTCACTTTAGATCCGTCTTCTTTTTGGATTACTTCACCGGGAGTTGGGGCGGTACCTGCTAACATGCCACCGATCATGACAAAGTCTGCCCCAAAAGCTAAAGCTTTCACTATATCACCAGAAGTTTTAATTCCTCCATCTGCTACAATAGAGCGATCAGAGCGAGAACAATCCTGGATGCACGTAAGCATGGGCACACCAAAACCGGTTTTGATGCGGGTACTGCATACGGAACCCCCTCCAATACCCGCCTTAATAATATCAGCACCACAAGAGGCAAGATAATCTGCGCCGGCATAAGTGGCGACATTCCCAGCCATGATACAACGGTCGCCTAATAGTTGGCGTAAACTTTTCAAGGTTTTGCCCACATATTTGGCATGGGCATGAGCGACATCAACACAGAAAAAATCAGCTCCAGCATCACGCAAAGCCTCAGCTCTTTGTAATTCTGCATCAGTGCAACCTATGGAAACAAAAACATTTCCTTTACACTTTTTAAAGTCTTGAATATTTTCCTCAATGGTCATGAAACGGTGTAAAGCGCCCATGGCTCCTTTACTGTGCATGAAATTAGCCATCGTACTTTCAGTAATGGTATCCATATTGGAACTGATTACCGGAAGATTCAGACTTAGTTTGCCTAATCTGTCTGTACTGATCGTCTCAACTACCCTTCTTGACTCATGGTGGTTGTATGAAGGCACAAGTAAAACGTCATCGAAGGTGATGGCTTGGTCGGTCATTTTTAATCCTCGTAAAACGCGTACTATAAATGCTCAGCAGCATAAAATGCAAGTCTTGAGCGTTCTCCGCGAGTTAATGTCATATGGGCACTATGTTCCCAATGTTTAAATCGGTCGACAGCAAAAGTTAAACCGGAGGTGGTTTCAGTCAAATAGGGCGTATCTATCTGTTTGATGTCTCCCAGACAAATGATTTTACTTCCGGGCCCTGCTCGTGTAACTAAGGTTTTAATTTGCTTGGAGGTCAGATTTTGGGCTTCATCAATAATGATGTAGCGATTTAAAAAGGTGCGTCCGCGCATAAAGTTTAATGAGCGAATTTTAATTTTGTTTTGTAATAGATCCTGAGTTGCCCCACGACCAAAACTTCCACCTACTTGCGAACCATGCAAGACTTCCAGGTTATCCATTAATGCTCCCATCCAGGGAGTCATTTTTTCTTCTTCAGTCCCCGGTAGGAAGCCAATGTCTTCACCTACAGGAATAGTCACGCGAGTCATTAAAATTTCACTGTAGCGGTTTTGATCCAAAACCTGGGTTAATCCTGCAGCAATCGTTAACAGGGTTTTACCTGTTCCGGCTGAGCCTTGTAGGCTAACAAAATCAATGTCAGGATCGAGGAGCAAATTTAGAGAAAAATTCTGTTCCCGATTTCTGGCGTTAATCCCCCACACAGAATGTTTTGATTGAGTATAATCACGCACAATCTGAACGACTGCATTGTCCCCATCCAATTTTTTTACCAAAGCCTGAAATTCATTATCTTCAGTGCTAATGCAATCATTAGGATTCCACTGCCGGACTAGTGGTCCTGAAACGCGATAAAACGTTTTACCGCTTTCCTGCCATGAATCCATATCTTGAGCGTGGGTGTCCCAAAAATTGTTATCCAATATATGTAACCCACGATGAAGAAGATTAACGTCATCCAGTACCTGATCGTTATAATAATCTTCCGCAGGAATTCCAAGTATTCCTGCTTTTATCCGCAAGTTAATATCTTTAGAAATAATAACAACTTGCTTTTTACCCATGAATTTTTTTTGCAGTCCTAAAGCCGTGGCAAGAATGGTATTATCTACTTTATGTCCTGGCAGTGAGGAAGGAATCACCTGATCGAATTCATCCGTTTGAAAAAAAAGTTTGCCGCTGCTGTTTTCTTTGTGGGAATTAACGAAGCTGGGTATCGGAAGTCCGGAAACTATTTGTTCGTGAGATGCGTTACTCATTAATTCCACCAACATCCTGTTGGTTTGCCTTACGTTGCGGGCTACCTCCGAAGTACCTGTTTTATGGTTATCTAACTCCTCCAGAACCACCATAGGTAAATAGATATCGTGTTCATCAAAATGATAGATAGCTGTGGGATCGTGCATTAAAATGTTAGTATCAAGCACGAACAGCTTATGTCCAGTTTTGCTAGTATCCATAGGTCACCCCGTCAGCTAAAATAATATTTCTCAGGATTCAAGTGGCTCGGTGCTGTCTCGATATTTTCTCAAGGCACTCGAAGTTTTTATGCGTTCTTGAACCATAAGATCTACCTTCATTGTGCTAAGGGAGATGGTGCCGCGTCAAGAATTATATTTTTTAATGGAAAGGGATTTATTCGGATGTTTATGACCTATAATTAAAAGACTGCATCGGCCTCAATACGTTCCGCTTTGAGTTCCTTATTATGAAAAACAATCAAAGTACACAACGCCATAAAAAATAGAAAGCAACCTACCTGATAAATATTTTCGTGGCTTATCAATCGTCCTGAATAAGTACCAAAGGCCGCAAAGCAAAGCAGGATAAGACTGCGAATAGCAGAAGCTGAACCGCGATAATCATCAAAACATTGTAAGGCTCTGGAGGTTGTGCCCCCCCAAAGAAGCGCTGAACTTAGAATGTAGATGCCAATATCAATGGCATTAAAAATTTGATGTCCATTCCATTTCATGTATTCGCCGATAATCAGTAATAAGCTGCTTATTAAAGCTAATTGGATGCCCATGTTAATGGTTTTATCAATACCTATCCGTTTGAACAAATGCGATGCTAATAATGAACCGAAGACGAAGCCCATTGAGGTAAGCATTAATAAAAGTCCCATTTGATCGGCAGCAATCTGCTTATGGGCATAATAAAAAGGGGCCATGGTGAGAAAACACCATTCTCCGCAATTTAATAAACCAAAGAGGGCGATATAAGAGACAAACGTCTTATTCTTCATAATACGACCATATATATCCAGTCGTTGTTTCAGCGTAGGAAGTATCCCATTCAGGACGGCTTTTTGCTTGGGCAAAAACAGCATGATCAAGCACAAGGTTGCGGAAAATAGGGCAATACAATACAAATTAGTATGCCAGCCATATAAAACATCAATTTTTCCGCCAATGGCAGGAGCAAACAAGGGAACAATTGCTGTGAGGGTCCCAATCCAGGACATAATGCGAGCACCATCATCTTTGGGAAACAGGTCTTGTACCAGGGCCCAACCCGCTACTGGAACAACCACAGCACCAGCGCCTTGGATGAAACGACAGACTAAAAGAACATTAATCGAAGAGGCAATGACGCTTAAAGCCGAGCCAATAAAAAAAATCAACATGCCGATAAACAACGTTTTCCTTCTGCCTAATTGATCAGCGATAACTCCCCAAAAAAGTACCGTAGCAAATTGCCCAATCATAAAAATGGAAATAAGCATTTTGACATCGCTTGCAGGAACAGCGAAATAATGGGCGATTTGCGGCAGACTGGGCAACAGAATATCGGTGGATATTAAGGTCAGTACGCAAGTCGCAATAACCAGGATTAGCTGAATATTGCGGTTAAACATAGTTCACTCTTGTTAAAGATGGCTTTTTTAGCTTTGGAATCGTACTGATTGTAACAATCTTTAATTCATTATTCCATGAAAATGAGTTGTTTCTGAACTTAATTGGCGGCTTGTTAGCCATAGGTTACTATAAATTACCAAAGTACAATCAGGACTGTAAACTCAATAACAACGGGACCATTATCTTCATCCTTAATTTCCCATAGCATAAAATCTCTATGCACCAAATTATTTGAGTCCTTGTACAAGAATTGATATTCTTCAGACCCCTGAAAATTTGGAGCTAGGAAGTGCCGAGATTGTCCCGATTACACCAAAACAGTATCGCAACGCTGATACGAGACTACAATTCTTTGCCAGGATATCTGAAGTGGTTTTTCCCCGCTGAGCTAGAAATTGCATTGCACGCACATCAAGCGACAACCCATGAAGTCAATAGTGCATGGAATATTGGCAATATTTTTATTAACCATACCTGGTTTTTTCAACGCTGGTTTCTTTCTTGTCTCGATACATTCGCTCAATCCGCTTTAGTCAGAAGGTGTGCCTTATCCCTACGGGCGGGGGAAACTGAAGCCCATCATCCTGCTTTTGATGTTGCAGTGACTCCTGCAGAAGGTCCAGGCCCTCTGACTACTTATTTCGAAAATGCTATCATGAGGCAGAATCTCCGTGATCCTGTAGCGCAGGGGTATTATCATACTGCAGGAAATTATGCTAATGTGGATTCTATTCATGCAGGTCTTTATGAACTAAATGGAGCTGGTTTATTGGTTGGAGACGCAGGAAAGGCTAATTTTGAAACGCTCCTGGTAGAGGGACAATTTACACCTATGACTGTTGCCACCTGTCTTGTTGCCCTTAATGAGGCTGGTTTGTTAAGTGGAGAAAACGCCCAAACAAATCGAGATCTAATCAAAAGACGATCTTCTCTCAGCCTGGAATACCTGGGGAGTGTAATAAATGCTCTTCGGGAACTAAAGTATGCTGGACTTTTTTCCGGGGAAACACCACAGTCCAAAGCTATAGCACAGGCCAATTTTAATGCGGTACTACAACATGACGAAGCTCCTTTGGCTGTTGCCCGTTCACTTATTCAATTAAGCGATGCTGGATTACTCACTCAAAATGAGGGGCAGGAAATTCGTGACATCGTGTCCAGCCATCAAGATCCCACGGTTGCTGCCCATACTATACTCGCTCTACAGGAGAGTGATTCAACCACCGGGCCAAGTAAACTTAGGATTTATACTCAACGTAAAGTGCCTACTCTTTTTCCTCTACCCACTGCTCGAGAAGAGAGTGGATTGAAATATGAGCAAGGAGAACGGAATACGAGCAGTATTGCCACTCCCCAGTTGTAAATGCCATGCAATAACAATTACGGGTCGTACGGGTCGGGCGTTTCGCCTGACTCTCAGCTCTATCTCTCAATCCAGCCAGCTAAGCTAATGCTTTCAACGCAACTAATACTTCTTCTACATGTCCTTTGACACTAACTTTGCGCCATTCATGTTTTAAGACTCCCTTGGCATCAATTAAAAAAGTACTGCGTTCAATGCCGCGAACTTGTTTGCCATACATGGACTTCATTTTAATCACATCGAATAATTGACATAAATGTTCTTCGGGGTCACTGATTAATTCAAAGGGAAAATTTTGTTTGGCCTTAAAATTTTCATGTGACTTTAAGCTGTCTCGAGAAATGCCAAATATTTGAGCATTTAAGGCTTGGAATTGAGGATAAGCATCCCTGAAGTTTTGTCCTTCAGTAGTGCATCCTGGTGTAGCGTCTTTGGGGTAAAAATAAAGCACCACAGGCTTTCCTTTATAATCGTTGAGATGAGCTGTCAGGTTACTGGTGGCATTAAATGCAAAATTAGGCACCACTTCATCTATAGTCACTGAATATCTCCCTGTCTTAATGATTTTTTTTCATGAGCCGTGATTTATCTCTCTGCCATTCTCTGTCTTTAATGGTATCGCGTTTATCATGTTCTTTTTTACCTTTAGCCAGAGCCACTTTTACTTTAATTTTATTTTTTTTCCAATATAAAGAGAGCGGTACTATGGTATATCCCTGGCGCTCAACACTGCCAACCAGATGACTTAACTCTTTTTTATTCAGCAATAATTTGCGGGTACGAATTGGATCCGGAATGGAATGAGTCGATGCCGTAGGAAGGGGGTTGATTTGTGCACCTAACAAAAATGCTTCTCCATATTTAATAATCACATGAGCATCAGATAGATTGACTTTTCCTGCACGTAAGCTTTTTACTTCCCATCCTTCAAGAACAAGCCCAGCTTCGAATTGTTCCTCAATGAAATACTCAAAGCCAGCTTTTCTATTCAGCGCGATACTTGAATCTGAATGTTTTTTGGTAGTCATAAGACACCTGAACTATATAAAAAAAGTTATTATAACTGATGTACAGGTAATTGAGGACTTTCTTTGCTTTTTCTTATGAATATCACTCCTCGTTCCCTGCGATTTCGAGTATAGCGAGAGAGGACGGCTGGCTTGATGCTCAGGAAGGCGCAAGATAACCTATAAACGTATCGTTAGAAATGAACGATACGTTTATAAATAATAGAACAAGGGTATTTTATTTCGGAAACCTTTCGTCTTTATAATCCTGAGGTAATTGGGGATGAACGCGATCTAATTTATGGTCCACTGCTACTCGATCATCAAAAACGAAACATGCTCCCTCCCAGAGTGATTCATTCTCCGGTATCGATTCGATGTAATTGAGGATTCCATCCTGTAAGTGGTAGACATTTTGAAAGCCTTGCTCTTTTAAATAAGCAGTTGATTTTTCACAACGTATGCCGCCGGTGCAAAACATGGCAATTTTTTTGTCTTTCTTATCCTGCAGATGTTTTTCAACATACTCAGGAAACTCTCTGAAATTTTCTGTATTGGGGTTTATTGCGTTTTTAAAAGTACCCAGTTCAAATTCATAATCATTACGAGTATCAATCAGAATAACGTCGGGATCTTTGATAAATTCATGCCATTCATCCGGATTAAGATAGATACCTGCTGATTGAGTCGGATCTACATTTTTTATACCCATAGTGACAATTTCTTTGCGAAGTTTTACTTTTGCCTTATCAAAGGGGTTTTTTTCATCAAAAGTTTCTTTAAACTTTAAATCCGCAAAACGAGAGTCACTGCGCATATATTGATAAAAAAGCTCCATTTCTTCACGTTTACCGGCAAAACCGCCGTTAACGCCCTCTGCGGCTAAAATAATGGTTCCTTTAATATTAATCTCACGCATATGGGCAAGCATAGGCTCCCGCAGGGTTTCAAAATCGGTTAAAGGAACAAATTTATAAAAAGAGGCAATAACTATTTCTTTCACTGGACTACCTAAAAGTAACAAAAATATTCGGTAAAAATTACCATTTACTCACAATTTAATCAATAGGAATGAATTAAATGCATTCTTGCAGACACTGTATTTGTGACGATTCAGGATGTCGGTATATGGTGGGAAAATTGACAATTCTTAAAGTGCGGTCGTATTATTATTGATCAAGCTATGTGTTTTTTTATTAGCTGCTAATTCAAGGAGGAATTATGATCAATTACAAAAGGATTTGTTATTGTTTTTCTCTGATTTTACTTATTATACCTTTATTTAGCTTTGCCTCTACTTCTGTAAAATCCATGGTTGTTTTTGGTGATAGTCTTTCGGATACAGGTAATACTACTCGTCTGCTTAAAAGTCTGCGCCAAGAAGATGATCCTGCTTTTATCGTTGCTCCTTTTAAAGTGTTCGTGCTCAATAAAATGATTGATTTTGCGAATGACTATTATGTACCACAAATGGTACTCGATACAGGCATTAACGTGGTAACCAATTTTTTTGATAATGAATTAGCCCCCTACCTTGCTAACTTAGTAAGCAAAGTCAAACTGGTGCCTATATTGCCTGGTAAACCGTATTGGAACTCAAGATTTTCCAATGGTCGAGTATGGAATGAATATTTAGCTCAAATGTGGTCTATCCAGAAAAGTGATGAAGAGGTCTATACCAATAAGGCTTTTGGCGGAGCATGGGCTGCTACTTATGATTATCAATTGACCGTCTGGAATTTGATTCGTCATCCGTTGGGAACGATTAAAACGTTAATTGTAGGAAAACTGATTCCTCCAAGCCTTGGCCTTACCGTACAAGGTTACTTATTGGAGCATACTCAGCTGGATAGTGAAACAGTGTATTTTGTGTTTTCTGGCAGTAATGACTATTTAAATGTTTTGCTGTTTGAAGATAATTATAACACCACCATTATGAGCAACTATGTAGATAATGTGATTGAAGGTTTAAGTGCCGCTGTTTTAAAATTGGAGCAGGCAGGAGCGAAACGTTTTGTCATTATGGGAATTCCCCATTTAGGTGAAACACCTAAATTTGTGAAGACCGCGGATAGGCAAGTATTAAATGATGCGGTGGATCAGCATAACCAACGTTTGGCAACGCGTATTGAGGAGTGGCAGAAACAGTACCCCCAAGCAGATTTTTTGTTTATAGATACAGAACGATATCTGGCAAAGGCCTTAAATAATCCCGAACAATATGGATTTTCCAACATCTCCGATGCATGTATCGATGTGAAATTTCCTATGTTTGACTCCTTTGCACACTCCCCGTTTGCAAATAACTACGTGTTAAAATATGCACAAGTATTGCAATATAAAGATCCGCAGTTTATGGTTGGGGAGAGTAATTATCATATGTGCGATCTGCCGCAGGATTATATATTCTGGGATGAAATTCACCCAACTACCCGGGCCCACAATTATCTGGCTTTTGAAATCTGCTCTGCGATGAAAGATCATGGATATTCAGTAAGTTGCGAGGCTCCCGATCCTGCCAGTTAATGGACAATCTAATTGCCTGGAGCGTTTTTTTGCAGTTGTTCAGGCAATTTTATCGTTTGCTTTAGTGATTTAATAAGGTTTATGGCATAATTTCTATTTTTTATTGATATACTTCATCTATAGTGAAGTTTTTTTTAGTCACGCAAGTGATGAGCGTCAGGTTGTTATCGGAAACCTTTTTTGTTCTGGATTTAGCTACTATAAATAGGACTAAGAAATACCAATGTTAGCGAAGAGATTGGTTTGGGTCCGGAGAAAAATAGATAGTGAATCTACAGAGTAGTTGCTAATGAGGAGTGATTATGTGTGGAATTATGGGAGCTGTTTCAGAGCGTGATATTAGCAAGGTCTTGCTGGAAGGGTTACGCCGTCTTGAATATAGAGGTTATGACTCGGCAGGTATCGCGGTCATTGACAATCACTCCCGTTTAAAGCGAGTGAGAATGCAAGGGAAAGTACAGAACCTGGCTGATGCGATGCAAGAAACTGCGATTGCGGGAAATACCGGGATTGCCCATACTCGTTGGGCGACGCATGGTAAACCCTCCGAGCAAAACGCTCATCCTCATTTATCGCATGGACAGATTGCTTTGGTTCATAATGGTATCATTGAAAATCATGATCATTTACGCCAGCGTCTTATAAGCAGTGGCTATGAATTTACTTCTGAAACCGATACGGAAGTAGCCGCTCATTTAATTCACTTTCATTACCTGCAACATGAAGATTTATTATTGGCCGTACAAACTGCGGCTGCCGAGATGCACGGTGCTTTTGCATTAGGAGTCATTCATCAACAACGGCCTTTGGAATTAGTTGCAATTCGAAAAGGCAGTCCTTTAGTTCTGGGATTGGGTATAGGCGAGAACTTTATTGCTTCTGATGCCCTGGCTTTAAGATCATTTGCCCAATCTGTTATTTATTTAGCAGAAGGTGATAGTGCGACTATTACGGCACATGAGATAAAGGTTTATGATTCTTCCCGCACTTATGTTGAACGGGCTCTTCATCCATTGAATAATGATTCTGAAGTTGCCAGTAAAGGTCCCTACAGGCATTTTATGCTTAAAGAAATATTTGAGCAGTCCAGGGTGCTAACCGATACTATAGAGGGTCGTATTAACAGTCCTGAAGTGCTGAAAGCCAGTTTTGGTGAACGAGCTTCCCATGTATTTCCCCAAGTAAAACAAATTCACATTGTTGCCTGCGGAACCAGTTATCATGCCGGGATGATTGCCAAATATTGGCTTGAATCTTTGGCCGGACTTCCAACTCAGGTTGAAATTGCTAGTGAATATCGTTATCGCGATGTAGTTGTTCCTGAGGGAACTTTGTTTATCACCATTTCTCAGTCCGGTGAAACAGCAGATACTTTGGCCGCTTTATATAAAGCAAAAAACATGAATTATTTGGCTAGCTTAGCCATTTGTAATGTGGCAACCAGTACCTTGGTCAGAGAAGCCGATTGTGTCTTTTTAACCCGCGCAGGGATTGAGATTGGTGTGGCTTCTACCAAAGCATTTACCACTCAGCTCGCTGCATTTTTGATGTTAACTGCTGCTCTTTGTCCCAATGAGTGTTCACAAGAAATATTGAAACAATTACAAGAATTGCCAGCTTGCTGTGAGCGAGTATTACAGATGAATGGGGAAATTGAGTCGCTGGCTACTTTATTTGTTAATAAGGCCCATGCATTATTTTTGGGGCGCGGCGTGCAATATCCTGTAGCACTGGAAGGTGCTTTAAAATTAAAGGAAATTTCTTATATACATGCCGAAGCCTATCCCGCAGGAGAGTTAAAGCATGGTCCTTTAGCATTGGTTGATAAAAACATGCCGGTCATTGCAGTGGCACCCAATGATGAGTTATTGGATAAATTAAAATCCAATTTGCATGAAGTGAGTGCGCGAGGCGGGCAACTATTTGTTTTTGTAGATGATGGACAAGCGTGGGAGGCCAATGGTGCACGATTAATTAAGGTTCCTTTTTGCGGAACATGGATTGCACCTATAGTCTATACCATTCCCCTGCAGCTCCTGGCCTATCATGTGGCTGTTGCTAAAGGCACCGATGTGGATCAACCACGTAATCTGGCTAAATCGGTGACCGTTGAGTGAATAAAGGGCAACAATTCTGGGTTGATCTGTGGCGTGAAGGGCGAACCCACTTTCATAGGGAAGAGGTTAATCCGGATTTAATTGCCTATTGGTCCCAATTGAATCTAACTCCAAAGGCTACTGTTTTTGTTCCTTTGTGTGGAAAAAGCCTTGATATGCTTTGGTTAGTCCAACAAGGATTTAACGTGGTCGGCATTGAACTTAGTGAACAGGCTGTAATCCAGTTTGCTATGGAACATCAACTGCATTTTCAGAAGGAAACAAGAGGCGGGGCACATCATTATTATACTGACTCTATTAGTTTATGGGTCGCCGATATTTTTGCTTTCGAATCTTCTTTTATAACACCAGTTGATGCCATTTATGACCGGGCAGCATTAATTGCTCTTCCCGCGAAACTACGATCACTTTATGCAGACATTTGTCTACGATGGCTTAAACCGCAGGGAGCCATTTTGTTAAAAACATTAAGTTATAATCAAGACGAATTAGAGGGGCCTCCTTTTAGTGTCTCGGATGAGGAAGTGACCTGTTTATATAAACAGTGTCTGGAAGTGAAGCGCCTAAAAGTTTCTGATCGGCCACAAGACTCTGGTGATAGCTTGTTTCAAAGAGGTTTGAGGGCGATCAAAGATAGTGTATGGTGTATTAGAAAAGCGTAAATCCGGTATAATTAGAATTTAGTAGTATTGTTGTTTTGTAGTTTGGACATATTTTATATCGCAATGTGGACTGCGATGAGTATATAATGTGGCAGTTTTTTATCATGTTTTACGGGGATGTGAATGGCTCAAGAGATGTTGGCGTCAGCTGCGATTATTGCACAGGAACTTAAGGTCAAAGTAGCGCAGGTAGAGACTGCTATTCGTATGCTGGATGAGGGAGCAACAGTTCCTTTTATTGCTCGTTATCGTAAAGAAGCAACTGAAGGCCTTGATGATGTGCAGTTACGTTTTCTTGCCGAGAGATTAATTTATTTGCGTGAACTGGATGAGCGACGTAGTGTTGTCTTGCAATCAATTCGTGAACAAGAAAAATTAACTCCTGAGTTGGAGCAAAGTATTCTGGCTGCAGACACGAAAACGCGTCTGGAAGACTTATATTTGCCCTTCAGACCTAAACGACGGACTAAAGCGCAAATAGCTATTGAGGCTGGACTAGAACCTCTGGCCCTTGCCTTATGGAATAATCCGGATCTTGAGCCAGAAGAAGAGGCTGCAAAATACATCAATGCGGAGTCAGGTATTGACGATGCGAAAGCTGCTCTTGAAGGTGCCAGACATATTTTAATGGAGCATTTTGCTGAGGATGCAGAGCTGATTAATGAGCTGCGTGAGTATTTATGGCAGCATGCTCTGGTGAAATCAGTGGGGAGCAGTAAGAAAAAAGAAGCGGTCAATAAATTTTCAGATTATTTTGATTACTCAGAAGCGATTAAAAAAATTCCTTCTCACCGTGCCCTGGCTTTATTCCGCGGACGACGAGAGAGTATCTTGCAAGTCAATCTCATTTTACCAGAAACAGATGTAAATTATGGTGAAAATAAGGTGGCTGCTCATTTTAAAATTGCAGATCAACAAAGAAAAGCAGACAGCTGGTTATTTGATACCGTACGCATGACCTGGAAAGTAAAATTATTCACTAAATTAGAACTGGAGTTGCTGACGCGCTTACGTGAGATGGCGGATGAAGAGGCCATTAAAGTATTTTCGAGAAACTTGCGTGATTTACTGCTTGCTGCTCCAGCCGGGCCACAAATAACAATAGGACTTGATCCTGGAATTCGCACCGGTGTGAAAGTGGTGGTGGTTGATGCTACCGGAAAACTGCTTGATTACACGGTTATTTTTCCCTTTGCGCCACAAAATGAATGGCATCAATCACTTGCTGAGCTAGCTAAACTAGCGGTGAAACATCAAGTGAACTTGATCAGTATCGGTAATGGTACTGGCTCACGTGAAACAGAGCGGCTGGTTGGCGATATGATTAAAATGTATCCTGATTTGCAACTCAGTAAAATTATTGTCAGTGAAGCCGGCGCCTCTGTCTATTCAGCTTCTGAAATAGCAGCTAATGAATTCCCTGATTTAGATGTCACCCTAAGGGGGGCCGTTTCTATTGCCAGAAGGTTACAAGATCCTTTGGCTGAACTGGTAAAAATAGAAGCTAAATCCATTGGTGTTGGTCAGTACCAACATGACGTCAATCAAACCCGGCTTGCTCGATGTCTTGATGGAGTTGTTGAAGATTGTGTGAATGCAGTAGGGGTTGATATTAATACCGCCTCAGCGGCCTTACTTGCCCATGTTTCTGGTCTTAACGATACTTTGGCAAAAAATATAGTGCAATATCGCGATGAGCACGGTGCCTTTAAGAACAGGAATCAGTTAAAAAATATCAGCAGAATGGGTGAAAAAGCATTTCAGCAGGCGGCGGGCTTTCTCCGCATTATGAATGGCGATAATCCCTTGGATGCCTCTTGTGTTCATCCTGAAGCTTATCCTTTAGTAGAAAAAATTATTGCAGACAAGCAAGTAGATATTCCTCAAATTATTGGTAACAAGGAAATACTTCACAGTGTTAATGCCGATCAATATGTGGATGAACATTATGGATTGCCAACGATAAGAGACGTTCTGCGTGAGTTGGAAAAACCAGGCCGAGATCCGCGACCTGAATTTAAAACGGCACAATTCAAAGAAGGTGTTGAGGACATCAATCATTTGCACGAAGGAATGATTCTTGAAGGTGTGGTGAGCAATGTAACTAATTTTGGTGCCTTTGTGGACATAGGTGTTCACCAAGACGGATTAGTACATATTTCCGCCATGACCAACCGCTTCATTACCGATCCGCGAGCTGTAGTTAAAGCCGGTGACATTGTAAAAGTTAAAGTTGTTGAAGTGGATAAAGAGCGAAAACGTATCGGCCTGAGCATGAAATTAGGCGAAGAAAGCTCTTCTGCAACTGCTCCGAAAAAAGTAGCTAAACCTCAACAAGCTAGAAAGCAGCCTGAAGCTAAAAAAACGGAAGTTAAGAGAAAAACTGAGATGCCTAAAAAGGCCGAACCGGTTAAGAAAACCGTTTTCAATACGGCCATGGCTGATGCTTTGTCTAAACTTAAACGTGGTGGCTAATCATGATAAGAGTGCCTAAAGGTGAGTTGACAATTCAAACCTTGGCAATGCCTGTAAGCACCAATGCAAATGGCGATATATTTGGGGGATGGATAGTCTCCCAAATGGATCTGGCAGCGGGCGTATTGGCAAAACGGTTGTCCCAAGGGCGCGTTGCTACTGTTGCAATTAATTCCATGACTTTTTTAAAACCAGTTCATGTCGGTGATGTCGTTAGTTGTCACGTAGAGTTAATCAAACAAGGCAATACATCAATGACTATAGGCGTTGAAGTGTGGGCCTTGCCAGCAACTCAGGCGGAACGTTATCAAGTTACTGAAGGTGTCTTCGTCTTTGTTGCTATAGATGAAAATCGGAAACCAAGACAGGTATCTAAAATAGTATGACGAATGACCCTGCAGAACTGAATCGCCTCATTGCCGAAATGGCAGTATTAATTGAACAAAATGATGATCCTGACCCTCAATTATATGCTCTTTTTTTTCAACATCCGGAATTTTCTTTTCAGTTGATTGAGTTTATTAATAATTTAGAGGAAGAGTCAATCCACGATGGTCCGCCGATTTATTCAGCCTGTATTTTTGGCTTGGATATTTGTGTCGCACAAATGCAAGCTGCCACAGAAGCTAATAATAAGATAACAGCAAAGTCCTTAATCCAATTGATGAATCGTTTGGCAGAAATTATTAATACCAATAAGCACACTTTAAGTTTTTGGTTGCCCGTATTAAATGCTTTTTATGAAGTGCATGTCGAATTAACCCAAGAATTAAAAGATGCTTATTTTGAATTAGCAAGCCAGGAAGAGGATACTGTTGACGAGGTCGATCAGTTTTCGCATTTAGAGTCGATTAGAGATTTAATTCATGAATTATCTGATCTCTCTATTTTTGATATTGCTGAGAATTTTTTTGCTCAAAGCTATGCAATGCCCCCTGAGTTTTTTGCCGATTTAATTCTTGATTTGTACAGTATTGAAGAGGGGCAAGATATTGCGCTTCTTACTCTCCTACATCCTAAAGCAGAGGTTAGAGCGATTGCAGTGGCTACTCTAGATCAGCTCATGGATAAAGTGACCTTGACGTCAATTTCGTTATCCCGATTACAAGTCATTAAATACTGGTATGCAGAATCTTATTATGGAATGTTTGAGCGATGGATAAAAAACCAGCGAAAAAAAGGGGTAGTATTTGAGCCTGAACCAGTCCTTGCCAAAATGAACATAAAGGCAACTGAAGTAGACGGAACGGGGTCTCAAGGTATTTTTATTCATGCACGTAAAAACAGAAAAAACAGGCTTTGCGGTTTGCTGTTAAAGGATGGTCTTGGATTAAAGGATGCATGGATAACTCCTGTTATCCCTGCCGCCGATGTTGCTGATTATTACAGGCAAGCCTTTGAAGAAAGTGTGACCTTACGAGAAGTCGATCTTGATTATTTTCAGTTAATGGTAGAGCATTTTTTAGCAATAACAGTGGAGCGTGGTGATATTCCGTATCTGCATTTTCTGGAAGTTCAGGAATTACTGGGAGTACGTTTAAGACCAAACAAATTAGATTTAGAATATCTTTTTGAGCAATTAAGCGTTCAAATTACCCCCTTTACTCAAGAAATAATTCAGGAGTCGTTGCAGCGATCTAAATCCTGGCTTAAGACTAAATCGTTCACTGAGTCCTGGTATATAGAAAACCCCACCATTGATAAGATAGTGAATCATAACAGCAGCTTTATTGATGGAGTTAAGGTGTGTCGTTTGGCAAACGCTATGGACGCTGTTTTTGTGGAAGAAATGGAGCTTAACCGAGATAAATGGGAATTTCATTTTTTATGGGTAGCTCTCTGGGTTAAGGCCAAAGCACGAAAGAATGAGAAAGTATGGCAGGACAGTTTTTTAATTGCCTATACTATTCACGAAGGAACTCCTTTAAAAGAGATTCCAGTGATGCGAGAAATTTGTCATCAAACAGTAATTAATAGTGTTGAAACAATGCAAGAACGAAGAACTCATTTGAGTAAAGAATAAATTTAGCCAATAGAGTTCGTTATCATTAAAGGAAATTGCTTTATGCCTCACAGGGAGTGGCCAGCAAACGATTATGCCATTGGCTCATACATTCAAGAAAAAATTGCAGAACCTTATCTTCGTGAATTAGCACTAAATCCAACCGATAGCGTACTTGATATTGGCTGTGGTGATGGTGGTTTTACCAGCAAGATCATGAATCAAATCCCGCATGGCCAGGTTCTGGGAATAGATATATCCAATAACATGGTTCAATTGGCTAGCACCTATAAGAATGAATACCCCAACTTTTCAGTGCAGCAAGGGGATGTGATGGCCATGACTTTTTCGGAGCAATTTGACTGTATCCTTTCTTTTTGGTGTCTGCAATGGTCGCACGATATAGTGGCCGCTTTTAGCAAAATTTATAAGGCGCTTAAAAATAAAGGAGCTCTCTTGGTTTTATGTCCTACTGGTGAAGGTGGGCCTTATTCTCGCGCTTACAGTAGGGTTAAAGAGTCCGGACAGTTCGATGAACTGGCGCATTTCACTATTCCTCCCGGCTATAATAATTTTACCAATCTTCCGCACAAACTGGCTGACTTGCCTTTTACCCAGCTTCATTGTGAGCGGATCCTGGCCAGTATTGTCTTACCTTCACTGGATGTTTTTAGTCGTTATGTGCGTGGTATGGTTCACTTTCATAATCAACTGCCATTGAGGAGCATACAGAACATCAATGCGGCTATTGTCGCTGCATTTGATGATTATTGTCAGCAGCATTATCAAGGTGAATATCGATTTGAATTGGCCTTTTATAAGATTACCGCGCTCAAATAAAAAGAGTTCAGCCTTGCAAGTCCAAGACGGTCAGCGAAGCCTTGCTATACTATAATTAGCTAAGAGTGCTCAACCTGCAATTTGCATTATAGCTACGCTTTCACCCGGGCTACATGTGCAGAGTCTGTAGGCACATTAATGGAGCTTTTTATGCCTCATAGTAATCCTGAATTATGGATGCCTGAATCGCCCATAGATGTCTTTTTCTTTGACTGTGACAGTACTCTCTCCCTCATTGAAGGAATTGACTTACTGGCAAGTATGAATGGCGTAGCAGAGCCTGTGCATGAGATTACTCAACGTTGCATGGCGACAACAGGTTTAACCCTGGCTGACTATAGAAAGCGTCTGGACTTTATTAAACCCTCTAAAATACAAGTTCAACAACTGGCCACAATGTATGGCAGACACCTTGCCCCTGGGGCAACAGACGTGATTAGACTGCTCCATAGTCTTGGGAAAAAAATATATATAATCTCTGGGGGCATTAAATCAGCCATTCTTCCTCTTGCAGAAGAACTGGGTATTAAACCAAGTAGACTGCTTGCCGTTGATGTCTATTTTAATGATGATGGATCATATCAAGGATTTGATGAGCAAAATGAATTAACTCAAGCTAATGGTAAAAGTATATGCATTGCCAATGTTTTAAAAGACAATGAGCGTTCCTTATTACTAGGTGATGGCTTCAGTGACTGGGAAGCGCAGACCACCGTGACTCGATTTGTTGGCTATGCCGGGTTACATCCTAAAGCGTGGGTACAGGAACATTCTAATTTTTATATTTTACATACCAATATAACCCCCGTGCTTGCCCTGGGCTTAACGAATGAAGAGCAAATAAATCTTGTCGGGGAGCACAAAACCAGTTATGACCAGGGGCTATCTGCTATTAGAAAGGGTTTAGTCTTAATTAAGGAGCCTGTTGATGTTCACCATCCAAATTCTTGATAATATATCGGCAAAAGCCCTTAAGTTACTTGAATCATCCAAATATAAAACTGCTGCAGATTTTGAAAACCCTGATGTAATTTTAGTTCGTTCGCGTCAATTGCATGATCATTCTTTTTCCGATCAATTAAAAGCGGTTGGACGTGCGGGTGTTGGTACCGATAATATTCCCGTGGCTTCTCTTACCCGCCTTGGTGTCCCCGTATTTTATGCTCCTGGCGCTAATGCCAATGCCGTTAAGGAATTAGTGCTGGCGGCCATGTTAATTGGCTATCGTCACTTGGATGAAGCGAGAATTTTTCTGTCTCATATAGAAGAACATGATAAAGAATCTCTCTCTCGAGAGATCGAATCGCAAAAAAAGAAATTTGTTGGTCATGAAATTTTAGGAAAAACACTCGGTGTTATTGGTTTGGGAAATATTGGGGTTAAAGTGGCCAATGCAGCACTTGCATTGGGCATGAAGGTAATAGCCTATGATCCGCATATGACTCTGGCTAATGCTTTAGCATTAATGCCAGATATAGAGAAAGTAGTCGATATGAAGACAGCATTGTCCAATGCAGATATCATTACCTTACACGTGCCATTAGCAGCTGATACGACGCATTTAATTAATGAAGAGAATATACAATATCTCAAACCCCATTCTTTACTACTGAATTTTTCTCGGGAACAGGTAGTCAATGAAACAGCAATTATGGAACAATTAAAACAGGGCCGTCTTTTAGGTTATATCACCGACTTCCCAACTCCGTATCTGGCGAATCATCCTAAAGTGTTAAGTTTTCCTCATTTAGGAGCAAGCACCACTGAGGCTGAGGCAAACTCGGCTGAAATGGTGATTCGTAATATGCGTAATTATCTTGAGTTTGGCATTATTGAACATTCGATTAATTTTCCGGATACGTTCCTTCCTCTAATGGACATAGAGAATGTTCATCGTCTCGTCATTATTAACAATAATAAGCCTGGTGCTATTGCTCATTTTACGCAGAAAATTTCTCAGCTAGGTTATAACATTGAACAAATGGTAAATACTTCTCGAGGTAATATAGCTGTTAATCTCCTTGATCTATCGGGTATTAAAGTACAACCGGATGTCTTATCCAGATATTTTGAAGATATTGATCATGTGATTAGAGTGCGTCTTATTGCCTCGCACCAGATGAGTTAATATAACTCTATGCTGCGCAATGACATAGGCAGATTTGTTGTCAATTTTTAATGCGTTACATCATCTATACTATCTTATAGTTTCCATAAAACATGGGAGAGAACATGATGTCTCATCTTGGATTTATGCAAAGTGCTATTGAACAAGCAAACCAAAGTAAAAGGGAAGGTGGAATTCCAATTGGTTCTCTTCTTGTTCATCAAGGGGTGATTATTGGTAAGGGGCATAATCAGCGCATCCAAAAAAATAGCGCTATTTTACATGCTGAAATGGATGCATTGGAGAATGCAGGTCGTCAGCGCGAAGAGATTTATCAGCAATCCATTTTATATACCACCCTTTCGCCCTGTTCTATGTGCAGTGGCGCAATATTACTTTATAAAATTCCTTATGTCGTTATAGGAGAAAATCAAACGTTTATGGGAGATGAGGAGTTATTAAAAGCACATGGAGTTAAAGTTGAAGTACTGCAAAATCAAGAGTGTATTGCTATGATGCAGCATTTTATTTCCAGCAATCCTGCTCTTTGGAATGAAGATATTGGGGAAACATAGGCCATTTCTCCATGCGTCTTACTGTTCCTATTAGTTAATTGTTTCAGAGATGGAAAAACTGACTTATCCCTTTGGTTCAAAAGAACTTGATTGTTTAAACTCCTCCCCGTCATCTTTCTTGGTTTTCCACATGGATGAATTGACCAATGGGGATGATTCTTCTCTACCTGGAGATAAATGCTGGGTTTTTTCACTATTCGTTGGCTTGGAGCGAAGGGCATTTTGGTACAATTTATAACTTTTCAGCGCATTATATAAATTGGCCACATGACGATTAAATCCGGCACCGCAGCCCCCGTTTAATAGATTGCCAATATCAGTAAGGAAATCACAATTTCGGCCCGAGGCTTTTGAATAACTACTGATGGGGCCCTTTTTGTCGGTGAGAAAAAGAAAGACTTTTCTTTCCGATTTTTTTAATTTATCCAGATGCTGCCTCAATTCAGCAAGGGGATCATGCAGCACTGCTGTCAATTTATTCTGATCCGCGCTCACTAATGAGTCCTCTAGAATTTGGGAGGCACTTACCACCCGGTCTAGTAAATCTAGAGTGAGCTCATTAACTCCATCAGCATAGTTTTGCAGTCCGCCATAAATTGGGCTATTTTCAAATGCGTCTCTGATGATTTTATGTGTTAAAAGGGAGGTAATATCTTTTTCACTGAATAAATTTAATGCAAGGTGCTTTCCCTCATAGTTATTATCAATAGTACATTCTTTATTTTTATAATCACGAAACGTGCCAGCAATCTCCTCGGCATTTTGATAGTCAAAAAAAGCCCATTCGCCGGAAATGAACTCCGCAATTTGATTAATATCGTATGCATAACCGCTTTCAGAAATGAATAAGTTCTCTGCCAAGATATCTTGTAAATCAGCTTTATTTTTCACAGCATTAGCTTTCATAGTTAACTATCTCCCGGTACAGAGTGTATTTAATAAATAATAGTACAATTTTATAGTGCAAAATTTTTCTTTATAAGGGCAGGAAGAGGCAAGATTATTAGTTAGGCATGCATGATAAGCACGATTTTGCATGATTAACGTCATCTATCATCATCAAGAATTTTTATCTTCTCGGGTAAAAACATAGAGATAGATGACTCTATTATTGTGACTTAATTATTTAAAGTTCCATTTGCTATGAGTTTTGGTTTACTTTGCAGAGTCGCTTTACCAACGATTTGCGCCTGAATCTTAAGATGAAGCGTTGGTTGCCACCCATTTTGCATAGGTGTCGATAAACTTACGTAAAAATTTACGTGTGTCTTCATTGCTAATTTCACCTTTGTCATTAAATAAATTTGCCGCTTGTCCTATATAGGATTCAGGCTGCTGCAGGGTGGGCACATCTAAAAATACCATTGATTGCCTTAAGTGATGATTGGCGCCGAAGCCACCGATTGCGCCGGGGGAAACACTAATTACTGCACCGGGTTTTCCTCCCCAGACACTTTGACCATAAGGACGCGAGCCTACGTCAATAGCATTTTTAAGGACGCCAGGCACTGAACGATTATACTCTGGAGTAACAAATAAGACCCCTTGGCATGGTTTTACCTGTTCTCGAAATTTTGTCCAGGCTGCAGGGATTGGTCCCTCATCATCCAGATCCTGGTTGTATAATGGCAAATCGCCAATGGCAATGATTTCGGGTTTTATTGAGCTGGGCGCAAGAGAGATGAGTACTTTAGCCATTTTCATATTAAGCGATTCTTTACGTAAGCTCCCTACTATAACTGCAATTTTTTTACTCATTCCAACTCCTTGTAATTTTATGGAGACTAAATACTTGGTGTATTTGCTCTCGATGGATTTGCTAAGAACTTAATTTATTTTAAGGAAAATTGCAATTGAGTAGTGTTAGGGAAGAATAAGTCGTTTGAAGCAATCGTACAGTTAATTTTAAAAAATCAATTAACGGCATTTTATTATGCAGGAAGAGTGGTATGAAGACGGGTATTAGTTTATCACAAGGAATTTCAGGTAAAAAAACGCCCTATTTAATGTAAGACATTGCTGCCTTAAAAAGAATAGGGCGAAAAATAAATGATTAGACTACTTCAACTTCTTCAGCTTGAGGACCTTTTTGTCCGTTGCTAGCTTTGAACATTACAGTTGCACCTTCAGCAAGAGTTTTGAAACCACTGCTTTGGATTGCGCTGAAATGCACAAAATAATCTTTACCGCCACTTTCTAAAAAACCGAAACCTTTGGACTCATTAAACCATTTTACTGTACCGCGTATTTTATCTGACATTTTAATTTCCTAAATTGTTACCGAACCATTGTAGCATTATTTTATTAATTGTGCTGTTTTTTTATTAATTATTTTTAAATCTTTTTAAATTTAATTCTAATTGGTATGAAAATCAAGCAGATTCATAAGATTTTTATCTCAAACAACTATTTCATTGCTTTGATCTAACAGTTCTTTAGCATGTGAACGCGTTTGTTCGGTCACTGTTAATCCCCCCAGCATGCGTGCAATCTCATTAATTTTTTCTGCCGTGCAGAGTTTGCTAATGCGGGTCAGCGTTTGTTTATTGTCACTTTGCTTTTCTACCCTAAAATGGTTGTGTGCTGCAGCCGCTACTTGAGGCTGATGTGTGACACAGAATACTTGCAGGCGATCGCCCAATTTGCGGAGCATTTGACCTACCAACGCTGCTGTAGCGCCTCCTATGCCCACATCGACTTCGTCAAATAATAAAGTGGGAGTGGAGCCTCTTTGCGCTGTTATCATTTGGATGGCCAGGCCAATCCGTGATAATTCTCCACCTGAAGCGATTTTATTCAGCGCATCTGGTTCCATACCAGGGTTAGTGCACACTTTATATTCTATTTTATCCAGTCCATGAGCCTGCATTTTCTCGAGAGGTGAAATCTCTATTTCTATCCAACCTTTAGGCATGCCAAGTTGTTGAATACTGGATGTTATTTCTTCAGCTAATTTTGTGGCATGAATTTTTCTTGAGTCTCTTAGCTTTAATGCAGCAGTGTCATAGGATTTAGTGAGTTGGCTTAGTTGTAACTCAAGGTAGGCTAATCGACATTCTGCATCTTGCAGACTTGCCAGCTCTGCTTGTAGTTTTTGTTCATGAGCGGGGAGCAGCGAGCTATCAAGGTGGTATTTACGTGCCAAATGATGGATGGCGCTCATTCGCGCTTCAACTTCATGTAAGCGTTCAGGCTCAATTTGGATGCGGTCAGCAAACTGTTGCATTTCAGTTATTGCTTCTTCACATTGAATTATGGCTCCATTAATGAGCTCATAGGCATTCTTAATTTGAGCTTGTTCCTGAGGCAGTTGACTGATTAATTGCATTACATGATTTAAACCAGAGCAAATATTGGGTTGATCATCACCTGTTAAAAGCTCATTAATGTGTTGACTGTGTTCCAGGTATTCTTTGGCGTGATGCAACATCTGATGTTCTTGATGCAAGGCTTGGATTTCATCTTCTTGAAGATTAAGCGCACCTAATTCTTCGATTTGGAATTGCAATAATTTTATTCTATCTGTTTGCTGTTCCTGATCGTGCAGGGTGTCCATTTCTTGTTTGATGGACTGACATTGTTTGTATAATTTTGCCACGTCTGCCAATAAATGGAGGTGATTGGCATATTGGTCTAGCTGCTGTCTGTGAGTAGGGTGCTGCATGAGCGTTTGGTGTTGATGCTGTCCATGAATATGCACTAGTTTTTCACTTAACTCTTTTATTTTCTGTAAGGGGAACGGTTGGCCATTAATATACGATTTAGAACGGCCTTCTGCATAAATAATGCGCCTTAAATAGATCTCTCCCTCATCGCAATGGATATCATGTTCGGCCAACCATTGAGCGGGTTCAGATTCTTTATCAAAGTTAAATCCGGCGGTGATATCACATTTTTCTTCGCCTGGACGAATCACTGAAGCATCAGCGCGGCCACCTAATGCCAGCATCAAGGCATCTATCATAATGGATTTACCGGCGCCCGTTTCACCAGTAAAGGCGGTCATGCCTTGGGTGAAATCTAATTCTAAGTGTTTAACAATGGCGAAATGTTCAATGCACAAGGTTGTGAGCATGATTTATCCCTGATGTTTGGATTCCCAGCCAAGTTTACTACGCAATGTATCATAATAATGGTAATCGAGGGGATGTAACAAGCGTAGCTGAGTGCTATTTTTTTTAATGGATACTTTTTGTCCTGGCTTCACCATTCTTGACTCATGGCCATCACAACTAATACGCAATTCAGTCTCGTTAAACGCACTGATATGCAATTCAATTTTAGCTTCTCCATCAACTACCAGGGGGCGTGAACTCAAACTATGAGAAAACATAGGAACTAAGACTATAGCATTGAGTTGCGGGTGCATAATCGGCCCCCCAGCAGACAAGGCATATGCGGTAGAACCCGTGGGGGTTGATAAAATCATTCCATCGGAGCGGAAATGGCTCACCAATTGTTGATTGACGTAGACGTCAAACTCAATTAAATGAGTTTCGCTACCTCTTCCTAACACGACATCATTTAAAGCATCTCCCTCAAAATATGTGTTTTCTGCATCGAAAATTCGGGTTTGCAGTAAGAAACGTTTCTCTTCTTCGTAGCGACCTTGCAGTACTGCACTTAGATGCGTTTCTATATCCTGAGGTAAAATATCAGTGAGGAAACCTAAACGGCCTCGGTTAATTCCAATGACGGGTGTATTCACTTTAATTGCCATTCGTGCCGCAGAGAGCAAACTGCCATCTCCTCCGACGACGATGATTAAGTCATTCGCCTCACCCATGGCATTAAGCGTTAATACCGGTATATTCATATCGAAACTGGTTGAAGTCTCTATATCCTGATAAATCTGAATGTTTTGGGTTTTTAAAAAATCAACCAAGCGGTGCAAGCTTTCGCTGACCCCTTGGTTGGCTCTATGTTGCCGAGCGTATAAGATGACTCTCTTAAATTTTTGTTTCATGGTAGCTATTATTCGTCACTTTTATCTGCTCGTGATGCTTTTTTTCTATCATGTTCTTTTAATGCTTTTTTGCGCAGGCGAATAGATTGAGGAGTGACTTCTACTAATTCATCATCATCAATAAATTCTAATGCCTGTTCTAAAGTTAATTTTACGGCAGGGGTCAGGATGATGTTTTCATCAGTACCGGAAGCACGCATGTTGGTTAATTGTTTTTCTTTAGTGACATTCACCACTAAATCATTATCACGGGCATGAATACCGACAATCATTCCTTCATAGCATACTGATTGTGGCTCTACAAACAAGCGTCCACGCTCTTGTAAATTAAAGAGAGCAAAGCCACGCGCGGTACCTTGGCAATTAGCTATCATTACTCCATTGGCGCGTTTGCCTATACGTCCTTTAATCGCTGGGCCGTAATGATCATAGACGTGATACATTAAACCAGTACCTGAAGTACACGATAAAAATTCATTATGGAAACCAATTAAGCCGCGAGTCGGGATAATATAATCTAAACGAACTCGTCCTTTGCCATCTGGAACCATATCTTGCATCTCACCGCGACGCTCACCTAATTTTTCCATGATGGTCCCTTGGTGCGTTTCTTCAACGTCTACCGTCAGGCGCTCATAGGGTTCTTCTTTAACCCCATCGACTTCTTTAATGATTACTTCTGGTTTGCAAATAGCCAACTCATAGCCTTCACGACGCATGGTTTCAATTAAAATAGATAAATGCAGCTCTCCGCGTCCTGATACCCTGAATTTATCAGGATCTTCACTGTCTTCTACGCGTAGTGCTACGTTGTGCAATAATTCAGTATCTAAACGTTCACGAATTTTTCGCGATGTTACAAATTTACCTTCTTGTCCCGCAAAAGGTGAATCGTTGACCTGAAAAGTCATGCTAATAGTCGGTTCATCAACAGTCAGGGCAGGTAAGCCTTCAACCATACCAGGGTCACAAACTGTGTCAGAGATATTCAAGTTCTCGATACCAGTAATCGCAATGATGTCACCTGCGCCAGCTTCCTCAATTTCTACACGTTCCAGACCTTTAAAGCCTAATAATTGTAACAAGCGACCGGTACGGATGTTGCCATCTTTATCAATAATTTTGACCGCAGATTTTGCTTTGATTTGCCCACGAGTGACTCGTCCTATACCTATAGTACCTACATAAGAAGAATAATCCAGAGAGCTGATTTGCATTTGGAAGGGGCCATTGGAATCAACATCTGGTGGCGGCACTTTATCAATGATCGTTTGTAGTAACGCGCTCATATCCGTCGCTTCATCTTCTAAATTCAGTTTTGCATAACCGTTTAATGCAGAAGCATAAACAACAGGGAAATCGAGTTGTGTGTCGTTGGCGCCCAAATTGTCAAACAAATCAAATACCTGATCCATCACCCAATCAGGTCTGGCCCCTGGTCTATCAATTTTATTGATAACGACGATGGGATTTAAACCGCGAGCGAATGCTTTTTGAGTAACAAAACGAGTTTGAGGCATAGGGCCGTCTACGGCGTCGACTAAGAGAAGCACACTATCCACCATCGATAGAATACGTTCAACTTCTCCACCAAAATCAGCATGTCCTGGGGTGTCAACAATGTTAATTTGATGATCTTTCCAGTAAACGCAGGTATTTTTGGCCAGAATGGTAATGCCTCGTTCTTTTTCGAGAGCATTGGAGTCCATCATACGCTCCACAGTAGGTGCTCTTTCATTCAAGGTACCTGTTTGTTGGAGTAATTTATCTACAAGGGTAGTTTTACCATGGTCAACGTGTGCGATGATGGCAATATTGCGAATCTGTTCAATCATAAATAACCTTTAGTTGGGAATAGCGAGATTTAATTATTATAGGCAAAAGCTAGGCATTTGTTCATAGATTCAACATTATACACGAATTGCTGACTAAATCCTATCCGCTGGCAAGTGATAATTGAATTAATCGATCTAAAAAGTGCCCATCCTGCGTATTGAAGCAGTCTTTCTTAACTTGACGTGAGCTCGGGATAAGAAACATAACCGTCAGGCT
>NZ_JAJKBJ010000019.1 GCF_023618015.1 Legionella maioricensis | reverse complement strand
AATTGTTTTTTTATAATTTACTTACTCTAATCCATATCGATCTTTGAATATCCATGTTGAACATATTTTCTACTTGGGATAAGCTAAATACTCATTCATCTGATGGGTTTTATATGCGTCATCTTGCTCTTTCTTTTTTTATATCTCTTTTTGTTAATACGCTTTGGGCAGATATGCATCAGCACCAATCCCTTCATCCTTCACCATTAGTTAATGCGCTTAGGATTGGGACCGATACTAATGGGACGATTTTGTATCTTTGTCGTGCGACACTGTTTAATAGCGTCCAACCCGGAAAAACATGGGCGGGTTATAACCGCTGTAATATACCCTATGGCGGTAAAGAATATGTGGTAGATCAATTTACCATTCCTAATCAACGTGACTTTGGTCATTTTACCTGGGAGGAGAATGTGCGAGGAGCAGTGAGGATTGGTACGGATACTAATGGCAATCCTTTATTCTTGTGCCAAAGTAATTTTCATGGGAGCGTTCAGCCTGGAAAAACATGGCCTGGCTATAATCATTGTAATATAGCTTTTGCTGGTCGAGAAATCATAATGGATGATTATCGTATACTAAGTAATAGAAGGGAGATTATTGTTCATTCGCAATCTTCTGTTCACTTACACTCTAATAATGGACACTCTCACTATTAGTGAATAGTGGATTAGGTTTGCAACAATTTATCTAGAGAAGGATCTTCATTCGCGACTTCCAGAAATCTAGTACAAAGAACAAGTATCTTGTTCCCCATAGTCCTAACTGGATCCTGCGAATAAGTCGCTGAATTGGCGACAGCTCCTAATTTCTTTCATAGGTATAAAAGGTCATATCATATTCATTCTTATCATCGCACGGCCGAAACTCTTTATTTTGGCAGCGCCAAATGGATTCATCAATTTTTGGAAAAAATACGTCCGCTTTAAATTGATGATGAATACGGGTGATGTACAAACGAGTTGCTATTTCCATAGCCTGGACAAAAATTTCTGATCCGCCAATGATCATTATTTCATCGGTCTTTATATTGTTATTGATAGCCTTGGATAATGAATCAACAACCAACACGCCCTCAATAGGTGATGAAGAGCGGCTCAGCACAATATTTGTCCGTCCCGGTAGTGGTTTTCCTATGGACGCGAACGTTTTACGCCCCATAATGATGGGCTTACCCATTGTAATTGTTTTAAAATGTTGTAAGTCTGCAGGCAGGTAACATAGTAATTGGTTGTTAATTCCTAAACCACCCGCTTCATCAATTGCGGCTATCATACTAATAATGGTCATCATTGCATCCTGGTTAAAACCATGTTCATTGCCATACGAACAGCAGCAAGCATACTGCCAGGATCTGCTATATTTTTTCCAGCTAAGTCCAAGGCAGTACCGTGATCGACAGAGGTACGAATTATAGGGAGCCCCAAAGTCACGTTAACGGCCTGGTTGAACCCCGCATATTTCAAAACGGGTAACCCTTGATCGTGATACATTGCCACATAAGCATCACAACTTCTTAAATGCTCCTGCGTAAACATTGTATCAGCTGGAAGTGGGCCGTCTATATCCATCCCTTGACTCTTTAAAATGGTCAAGGCCGGGGTAATCACCTCAATTTCTTCTCGACCTAAATAACCTGACTCACCGGCATGCGGATTTAGTCCGGCAACTTTAATTCTCGGTCTTACAACGCCAAATTGATTGATTAAGGATTGATGCAGCTGAGTAATAACCTTTATGATTAAAGAAGTAGAAATGGCATCAGGTACTAAACGTAATGGTAGATGAGTAGTAACCAATGCAACTTTCATTTGTTCACAAGCAAGCATCATCACTACTGTTTCAACCGCAAAATAGTGTGCAAAAAATTCGGTATGCCCGGTAAACGGTATGCCTGCCGCATTAATGTTGGCTTTATGAACCGGTGCGGTGATCAATGCTGAAAACTCGCCTTGAGCACATAAGGCAGCGCCTTGGGTTAATAACTCGAGAACATAAGACGCATTTTGAGGATTCAATTGACCACTTATCACTGGAGCAGGACAAGAAATAGGGAGTACCGTTAAATAACCAGGTTGAAGCTTAAGCGTTTTTCCTGATTGATAGACAATAAATTGAAGATCTTTATTTAACTCCCTTGCCCGGTTTTCCAATAAAACGGGATCTCCTAGAATCACCACAGGCCAATCACAACCTGCAAGAGCCAAACATAAATCTGGACCAATTCCTGCAGGTTCACCGCTGCTGATCAGCAGTGGGGTCATGCCAAATCCTTTTCAACAACATTCACATAGGCTTCAGTGCGCAAATGTTGTTGCCAATTGTGGACTGCTTCAGCAAACTTACGTTGTTGTAAAAACTGTCTTACCTGTTGCTTTTTAAATGCTTCTGAATCATCTTTTTGTTTGCGTGCAATAACTTCAATGAAATGCCATCCAAATTGACTTTTTACTGGCTGACTCACTTTATGCAGGGGCAGCTCGTTCATTGCTTTCTCAAACTCAGGTACTAACTCGCCTGGATTTACCCAACCTAAATCACCGCCTTTGACGGCACTGGCAGCGTCTAACGAATATTGCTTGGCCATTAAGGCAAAATCTTTTCCTGATTTAAGTTGCTGGTAGATATTATTCACTTGCTTCATTGATTCTGAAGGTAACATGCTTGCATCAGGTTTCAATAAAATATGACGAACGTGGGTCTGAGTAATAATGTGGTGTTGATTTTCACCACCAATAGCAATCAGCTTGATCAACTGAAATCCATTACCTGTACGTAGGGGGCCGACTACTTGGCCAACCTTCATGTTAATCACTTCTTTGGCAAAAATTTCAGGCAGTTCGGCTAAATGTCTTTCCCCCAAATCACCACCTTCCAAAGCAAGTTCACCACTAGACTCTTCAATAGCCAAACGACTGAAGTCCTCACCTTTTCTTATTTTAACCAATAAATTCTCAGCGTTGGTTTTAGCTTTTTTCAATTGCTCAGTAGTGGGTTCTTCATTTAAGGGAATAACTATATTCTGTAGATGATAGGTTAATTGGGCATTATCAGCTTTACTGGCTGTTTTTAAATATTGATCCACTTGCTCATTGGTAATTGATATATCTTTTCCTACTGCCTTTTGTTGCAGACGAGAAATTAACATTTCTTTACGAATATTATTTCTATATTCTTTCCAGCTAATCCCTTGTTTGGTAATTTCTTCGCGTAATTGCGCTAAAGAAATATTATTCATTGTCGCTATTCGCTCAATAGCACTATTCAGTTCAATACTGTCGACTGTTATGCCATTTTGCTTCGCCATTTGCAGTTGTAAATCAACATCAATTAAATGTTGTAACACTTGCTTTCGGAGTACAGATTCTTTAGGCATTTGCATTTTCTGCGCCTCGATCTGTTTTTTGGATATCTCTACTTGTTTATCCAATTCACTGGAAGTAATCACTCCATCATTAACTATAGCAACCACTTTATCCAGCAGCTGCTTACCTTCAGCAAGTCCAACTACTGAAAATAACATGCATACTAGTACTAATCTTTTAAACATGCCTTAATCCTCATTTACACTTTGCCGGGCAATTTAGGGTATTATTAATTAAAACACAAGCAAATTTGTTTAAATTCTACCCTAATTTAACGAGCAAATATATCGTTATATCCTGGAATGAACGTACCTAATACATTAGAAGGATCGCTATATGCAACTGTTCCCAAGCCTTTTAATAATATTTGCAAATAAATATTATCACTATATTCAGGCTCAAATGTTGCATTTAGGTTTTTAAACGTTTTGCCCCCTAATATTCGCATGGCCCAACAGCAGCTATCATATTGCACACCAAGCAAAGACATCATGCTGTAATTTTTACTGATATTATAACTGTATGCGCCAACCGTACTCCATTTTTCACTCAATGGCCACGAAAACGCAATCATAGCCTGATGCAATGCATTATCCTGAGGGCCATTATTTCTTACTAGTCCTCCATCGCTATTAACCAAATAGGAATAACTAAGATTAATAATTTCATTGGTTTGAGGTTGATAATGCAAATTGAGATCCCCATTATTGGTGGCATGCGTTGCCGGATCCCAAACATAATCACCTGTTATTCCCCATACCCGATTCAAATGATAAACAGCGCGAGTAGCTACCGGAGATGTTGTAGACGTCGGGGAAAGATTCCCAAAGATATTCGGATTATCAATACAAAAACCGGATGGACTTTGACAAAGTTGCACTTTCCTGTCAGCAAAATATCTAATTTGACCAATGGAGAAATTCGCAAGTTCTGCCCCCGTATCTTCATATAACCAACGAGAGGTTAAGGCATAAGTCAATTGATTCGCATCACCGATACGATCAAAACCTGAAAATCGATTCGTTCTGAATAATTGGTCTACGTTAAAAATCATAAATCCTGAATCATACACTGGAATGGGGGTTTGATTTTGATAAGGTACTTTCAAATAAAATAAGCGTGGCTCCAATGTTTGAGTGAAGAAGTTCTCATTCATCTTGAAATCACGTTCGAAATATAATCCGCCATCCAGACTGTATCGAGGGATAATGCGATTATAATCGACATTTTGATTCCATAAATTATAACGATTGTAATTGAAGCTGGAAGCCCCCCCATTAAAACCGTTAAACCCAAAACTATTAAACGCGTTAAAGCCGTTAAAACTCAAACCAGAGCTATTATTGCGCACTTCATAATAATTTTCCACAAACTGTGCTGAAGGGGTGACATACCCCCAGGGTTTCGTCAAGGGAACCGCCAACACCGGATTAAAATGAAATCTGGGCCCTTGCGGCATCATAATTGGCGTATTATTCCAAGAATCAATAGGCCAATTAAACTGATCATATTCCCCTAGAATATTTAAATTGGCATTGAATGGTAAATCGTAATAATAACCGCGTGCCATAATTTGCGGTAAACGCTCGTATACAGGAGCTATAGGAATTTCGTTTATAGGTTGTAATGTTTGATAGCTTTGCAACATTCCTCTAAAAATCCAATGTTCTGTTGTAGAGGTTAAGTCGGCTTGACGTAATAATTGCCTCATGGTCATGAGAGCCAGGTTAGTACTGAAATCCTGCAAATAATAGTCGTCAGAAACCTGTTGCACATTTAAATTAAATTGAAGATTAGGTGCAAGGCTGGTTGTATTAAGAATACTATAGGCCCACCGATTGGTTGACATCCCTTGAAGCCTGGGGTACAGCGTTTCATTCTCCTGTAAAAAGGTATTAAAAGCCTTATCTTTAGGTAAAAAATTTCCGGTCATAATCCCCGAGCTGTTGGGAGTTAAATAACGATATTCGCCTCCCAACATAACGCCGCGTTTGGTATAGGCATGAGGCGTTATGGTCATGTCATAATTAGGAGCAATATTCCAATAGTAAGGTAAGCCAAAATCCAAACCGCCTATATTGGAATAGCCAAAAATAGGCATAAGAAAGCCTGACTTACGCTCCTTATTAGTAGGGAAACTCAAATAGGGAGTGTAGAATACCGGCCATTCATTGACACGAACCACAGCATTTCGTGCAACACCTTTTGCATTGGCATCATCTATAGCGATAGAGTCGGCCTTTATATCCCAAGTCTTATCTTGAGGTGAGCAGGTTGTATAGGTTGCTTTTTGCAGCAAGTAATCTTTATTGGCAAAGCGACGAATGAAGCTTGCTCTTCCCCAGGCAGGAAGCACTGCCTTACTTCTATCGGTATTGATGCGATACAGCACATCCTCCGTTTCTCCAGAATTATCTTGAGGATTAATCGTGGCTTTTCTGGCAATCATCAATTTACCAGGCTCCAGGTAGCGCACCTCTCCCAAAAACTCAATTTTGGTCACCTGATTGGTTTTCGGATCTCTGTAAACATAGGCTGTTTGGGCATTAACTACTCTTTGCGTTTGCTGAATTTCGACATGGCCTGATAAGGTTGAACGTTGATTTTGATAAAAGGACACGCTGTCTGCCTGAATACGTACCTGTTCCGAGTCAGCCAACGGGGTCACCGTAAGCGGTTGGTAAGCTCCAAGACAAATAGGGGAGCTTTGGTCGGATTGCCAGCCAAGACATTGAGCAAATTTAGCTCTGATTGCATCCGTTAAATCGACATCGCGCGCAATAACGCAGGCTTGAACAGGTTCATTAATCAATGATGCAGAATTGGCCAGCCGATGATAAATAATCATGCTCATAAGAAACGCCGCCATTCCCAGACTCATGATGAACCACTTTATTGAACGGCAGAACTGAATAGTTTTAGTGGATGCAGGTTTTAAAAAGTAATAAAGAGAATCACACAATAAAGCGATTGACGAAAAAAAACTGATTAGCTTATTACAAAACTTAATGTTCACAGCTAACAAAATGCCTTATTATGCACACAATCGATTTAAATTAATCCGCATTGATTTTGTATCACGTTTCTTTATGAAGCGCATCATCCTGAATTGTGTGGTTTAAATTAGAGTAAGTTTGCAATATATTCAATTGCAAGCCAGAAATAAAGACGGGAAGTATAGCATGCATGAAAGAGAAAACGCACTGAAAGAGTGGCTAATCGATACGATTAAACATAAAGACTTTACCCTGACTGCTTTAGCCGGCGATGCCAGTTTCAGAAGGTATTTTCGCCTCAATGCTAAAGGGTCAACTCAGGTTATTATGGATGCTCCACCGGAAAAAGAAGATATAGAACCTTTTGTGCATGTAGCCAAGATACTGGCTAAAGCCAACGTTTGCACGCCAGAAATCCTGGCCATAAATAAGGAACAAGGCTTTTTACTGCTAAGTGACTTTGGCGACCAGCTTCTTTTAGATAAACTGCGTGCCGAAACGGTTAATAGCTATTATCATGAAGCCATAAATACCTTATTTAAAATTCAACAATGCTCGAGTAATGATCCTAAGCTTCCTTCTTTTGATAGAGCATTCATGTTAAAAGAAATGAATTTATGTCCTGAATGGTTTTTTAAAGCATATCTTTCCCTGAATTTGGCTGAAGACGAGTGCCTATTAGTGCAAAAAACTATGGAGTGGATTGCAACAGAAGTATCAAATCAACCGTTAACGTTTATTCATCGTGATTACCATTCGCGAAATTTAATGTTAATCAATAAGCAAGAAGAAGGTGTTTTGGGGGTTATCGATTTTCAGGATGCAATGCGGGGGCCATTAACCTATGACCTGGTTTCTTTACTGAAGGATTGCTATATTTCTTGGCCTAGAGAACAGGTTCTAGAATGGGTTGCGTTCTTTCATTCCCGTAGTGACCTGGCCCGTAATTATTCTTTAGCTGAATTTATTCGAGCCTTTGATTTGTGTGGCCTGCAAAGACATTTGAAAGTTTTAGGGATTTTTAGTCGCTTGTATTTACGGGATAACAAAGCAGGATATCTCGCTAATCTCCCCCTTACTTTAAAGTATGTCCTTGAGTGTAGTGAAATTTATGAGGACCTGCATCCCTTCTTCCATTTTCTCCAAAAAAGAGTCCTCTTACCATGAGTGTTGCAATGATCTTGGCTGCCGGGCGAGGAGAGCGTTTAAAACCATTGACTGAAACACGCCCTAAAGCTTTATGCATAGTAAAGGGTAAACCATTAATTGAGCATCATGTAATTAATTTGGCGAATGCCGGATTTAAGCAAATAGTCATCAATCATGCCTATCTTGGCGGACAAATTCGCCACTATTTAGGTGATGGCAGGCGATGGGGCGTGGAAATCAGTTATTCACCAGAACCCCCAGGCGGACTTGAAACAGGAGGGGGAATCGTTCAAGCGCTGCCCTTTTTTGCCAATCAACCCTTTATTACGGTCAATGCGGATATTTATACTGATTTTGATTTCAAACAAATTCAATTGGAACAGGTGGATTTTCTTCATCTTATCCTGATTAATAAAAATCCGGCACTCCTTCATCATGGCGATTTTGGTCTAATTAATGGCACTCAGCCGACCAACTCATCATGTGATTATACCTTTGCAGGCATAGCCTGTTATCATCCCCAAATATTCGCTGGGTGTACCCCGGGGCGCTATTCTGTGGCCCCTTTGATTCGGGATTATGTAGGGCAAAATAAAGCAACTGCAAGCCTACATCAAGGTTTCTGGTTTGATATAGGCTCTATTGAAAGGTTAAGTGCGGCAAATAACATCTAACCACCTGTTCTCATGGTGGTTTGAGGTTCTACTGCCTCCCCAGGCGTAGTCTCAGGAACGTTAGCCGTTGGAGCGGCTTTAATGGCTTCTTTAAGTGCTTGTTGTGCTTTAATGTCTTTTTCTGCAGTGGGGAATTCCTGTTCATGGCAGCTAACTTTAATTCCTTTGGCTTCCATATATTTTGCAAAACCCTGTTCCGGGTCATTAATTAATTTTGTCACCTCTTCAGGATTTGCTTTGACCTGTTTGCCTTGCGCATCGAGCTTTACTTTGCCATCTGGAGTGGTTTCATATAAAGCACTTTCCACGCTCCTGATATTTTTTTCAGCAAGCCATGCATTAAATGCTATATCAACAGAATCAACTGCTGAAGAGGGAAGTGCTTTTCCTCCTTCAGATGAGCCGCGCCTGAATTCAGAAGTTTGCTCATTGACCGCAAAATCGAAGCTTATTTCTTTTCCGGCTCCTAGACCAAAACTTTCCAGCTTTTTCGCAGCTTCCGTTGCCATATTGGCCTGCATATTTTTGAAAGCAGAATTCTCAGCCATCTGACCAAGCCATGGTTGAGAACTGGAAAGTAATTTAAACTCCGTATACTTGGCAAAGTCCTGTACTTTTCTCATGATATCGTCACATTGCTCCAACATCTTTGCATCAGTTAAGAGCTGTTTAAACTGGACTGCCAAATAATGCGCTGCTTCTATCGATGTTTCTGCAACGCTCATGGCATCCAGAAGAATTTCTTTCAGGTTTGGAGGTAGTGTTCTTTTTGCTTTCATATTTATTTTTCTCTTATAGATTATTCTATAGAATCACAGAGCGGATGCTTTGATTATAGCAAACCAGCGCCATATACTGGCAACTGGTTCTAAGGCTAGATGTTAAAAGAATGTAAAAACTTACATCAATGGCGATTTAATACTATCGATAACTGAACCAAACGTTTTCTTTTTCATTGAATCAAAAGTAAATTCATCCACCAAAATCGCATCCCAACGGGCATCTTCAACCGCCAGCACATCATTCATCTCTTGTTGGGTCAATTCATTTTTTGCAACTTTTTCTTGCAGTTTCGCCTTTAATGCACCGAATTTATAGCGCTTCAAATCATTTACTTTCTCAGACAAGCCATCGGTTTGGATAATTAACTGCAGTGCATGCTCCATTCTATCTACAGGTTGTTTGGCATCCCCGCTAAGATAGACAAAATTCTTCATTCTGTCGCGATAGTGGTTATTTCCGGTCATTAAATGAGCTAATTTTTGCTCCAGTTTATCCGTGGGATAGCGCATGGTTTGTCCAAAAGGAAAAGCCAATAAGCGCATTAAAAAGCCTAAGGGGCGGGAGGGAAAATTCTGACACAAGGCAATCAATGATTTTTGAGCCTGATAAAAACAGTAAGTGACTGCCCATTTAGCATGCAATTGTTCATCCGCATGATCTTCATTCATTTGCACATTGCGTAAGACAGCCATAGCCATATAAAGATAAGACATGCCGTCGGCAAGACGTGCTGATAATCGCTCCTTGCGTTTTAAATCACCGCCTAAATAAATTAAGGACAAATCGGCAAGCCAAGCATAAGCATGGCTTAAACGTGCCAAGCGTTTGTACTCCCACTTCATGGAGTTATGCGGAGCAGAAATAAATAAGCCCCCCGTCCATGCAGAACAAATCGTTTTAGCAAGATTTTGCATAAAATAGTGGATATGCTTCCAAATAAGCACTCTAAAGGCCTCTTTATTCTCAGCTGAAACAGCATAAAACTCATCGCGAATAAAGGGATGACAGGCCATAGAACCCTGACCAAAAATCAACAGGTTTCTTGACATCACATTAGCTCCTTCTACCGTAATGGAGACAGGAACACCTTGATAAAAGCTGGTTAAATAATTACGTGGTCCAACGACAACGCCACGTCCCGCATGGACGTCCATAGCTGAATTAACCACTATTCTTGCCAGTTCCGTATTAAAATATTTAGTAATGGCTGATGCGACTGAAGGCTTTTTATGTTCATTGACCGCGGCAACAGTTAATAAACGAGTTGAATTAATTAAATAGTTTAATCCAGCAATTTCAGCCAGTTTTTCCGCCACTCCTTCAAATTGGGCAATTTCGACATTAAACTGGCGACGAATGCGGGCAAAAGCCCCTGTTGTTAAATAAGATATGGAAGAAGATGCAGCTCCTAGTGCTGGCAAAGAAATAGAGCGCCCTATTGATAAACACTCGACGAGCATTTGCCATCCAGTACCCGCCCGCTTCTGTCCGCCAATAATGGTGGTAATGGGAACAAAAATATCTTTCCCACGCACAGTACCATTCATAAAGGGTTGATCAGCAGGTAAATGTCTATTACCAATTTCCAGATTTTCTGTATCGCGAGGAATTAATAAACAGGTTATTCCTTCCTGACCCTCTCCTTTCAATAAACCATCTGGATCTTTTAGGTTTACCGCCAATCCGATCAAAGTTGCGATGGGTGCCAGAGTAATCCATCGTTTATCCAGAGTAATATTAAGACCTAGTGTTGCTTTGCCTTCAACGGTCTTTTTAACTACTATGGCGCTGGATTGAATGGAAGTAGCATCACTACCAGCCCCCGGTTCTGTCAAAGCAAAACAAGGGATATCAATGCCTTTGGCTAAACGGGGAAGATAATAGGCTTTTTGCTCATCGGTTCCATAATAATTGATAAGCTCTCCTGGGCCCAGAGAATTGGGGACCATCACCGTTACTGCAGCCACTCCTGAACGACTGGCAATTTTCATGACCACATCAGAATGCGCTCGCGCCGAAAACCCCTTACCCCCAAACTCTTTAGGGATAACCATACCTAAAAACCCATTTTCTTTAATGTAAGTCCATACTTTAGCAGGCAAATCACCGTCCTGATTAATTTCCCATTCATCAAGCATACTGCATAAAGTTTGAGTTTCATTATCAACGAATGACTGTTCTTCCGCGGATAATTGGGTGGAAATACTGGCCAGTCGCTCCCAATTGGGTTGGCCAATAAAAATGTCCTGTTCAAGCCAGGTATCTCCGGCATTCAACGCCTCTTCTTCCGTTTTTGATAATTTGGGGATCGTTTTACCAGCAGTTTTATATAGATAATCACTAATGAACATACGTACGGGCTCAACTTGGATTACCACGATGGCAATAATGATGATTGCCCATAATAATAAACCGGCAATCAACGGCAATCCGATAAAAAAAGTAGCCGCAATTAAATAAATAACGCTTCCGATGCCCCAAACCAGCGGATTTATTGCCCGGTAAAGCACAACTAACGTAAATACCAAATAAATTAAAAATAATGCGATAGCCATAATCCCTCTTCCTTTGCTTTTTTATTATTGCAGGATAGTTAGGTAGTATATACTCTTTATAGTTCATTTTACGAGTGGCAAAAATCAAGAATAGACTTCTTTCGAAACTGGCAGCAGGGGGAGAAGCGCGAGGAGACACGAAGGTGTACACGCTAGTACATGAGGGTTCGAGCGCGGTATCGACCAAGCAATTCTCCCTTGCAGTAGAGTTTCGAAAGAAGTCTAATAAAAGGAGACTTAACTTGTACTTTTTATACGCCTCAACCGCATCAACATTGATGGATTGGTAAAACAGCATGACTCAAAGACTGGTTTGGAATTTTGAATTTTCCACAAAAAAATCACTCTCTTTATCAAACAGGGTAAATGAATCAGACCGCCTGAAGTGGGAAATACGCTTTTTTTGGCCTGAGGATCAAATCATCAGCCTACACATCCTCGATAACTCCCTGCTCGATATAGCTCACTACCAACAAAAACACAAAGAAGACTACTACTATCTCTTGCCTGACTGCCTGTACAACATCAAGCGCCGACGTAATGAAATGCTCTATAAACCGGCGCTGAAACACGCAACTCATGCCATTGGATATGGGGCTAAAATAAATCTGGAGGCAGTAGAGGATTATCCCGTTCAAGAACCGGCCACAGTTCTTAAGTTACAAAACATATTACGTATGACTCAAGAAAAAGGAATCGAGGTATGCGTCAAAAAAGAATCGTTTACCTATAAATTTGCTACCACTCCAAGCGTAAAGCTTGAGTTAGCTCGACTTGAAGTCAATAATAAAGTGTATTTCAGCCTATGTGTTGAAGGAAGATCACTCTATTTGGTAGAAACAATTAGCGAACACTTGCTGGATAAGCCCGTTTCCTGCGACTATGTGACCTTTTTAAAAAGTATAATAAAATCATGATCAAAACTCTGTTAGACGTCATTTACAGCTTTGGCAAAATTGGCCTAATCTCTTTAGGTGGCGGCAATTCCATGTTAAAACTACTGGAATATGAGGCTGTTGAGTACAGGCATTGGGTAGGAAACGAAGAGTTCATCGGTATGCTAGGCTCAAGTTTTTTATTTCCCGGACTCACCGCAGTGAAGTTAGCAGCACTTATTGGGTACAAGGCCGCAGGATTTTTAGGCTTGTTTCTTGCCGTTATTTGTCTTAATCTCCCGGGACTGGTTATGGCAATATTGGGCTATCACTGGCTGACTTCTCATAATGGACCAACCACCCGTAAAATCATGATATCGGTTCAATATGGTGGTTTAGCATTATTAGCTGCGGCAACATTTTCTGTTGCACAAGGTGTGGTGAATATGCATTTCTCTATTCCAATTGCCATTATGTGTGCGGTATTTTTCCTGGCCTTGGCCTTTTGGAACTTATCCCCCTTTTATGGATTTATTGCTTTTATTGCAGTTTGTTTTTTTTTGGTTCGTTAAGCAAATTAGGGCCTCATCCTGCTTTTTACAAAATCAGGAAAAAATCAGATGAGCCTGGGCAGGTAAGCAGCATTTATAAATACGCCACTACTTTGATTTTATAAAAAGGAAATGAAGTGACCTATGGACACTATGTTGGATAACCCGGAATATTATATTAATAGAGAGTTCTCAGCTATAGCTTTTAATCAGCGAGTGCTTATGCTGGCTAATGATGAGCGCGTTCCTTTATTGGAAAGAATGCGTTTTCTCAGTATTTGCAGTAGTAATCTGGACGAGTTTTTTGAAATACGGGTTGCAGGTCTTAAAGAAAAAATTGCCTTGTCTTCAGGAAAGTTAACTATAGATGGTTTACGCTCTGATGAAGCTTATAGCCAGATTAGCCAACGAGCCCATGTGCTGATCGATCAGTTATACAATATATTTAACAAACAGCTATTACCTGCTTTACGCAAAGAAAACATTCACTTTCTGGAGACACATCAGTGGACCGACGACATCCATTTATGGGCTAAACATTATTTTAAACATGAAATTCTACCGGTTGTCAGTCCTATCGCTCTTGATTTAGCGCACCCCCTTCCCAAACTCATCAATAAAAGTTTGAACTTTATCATTTCTTTAAGCGGGAAAGATGCCTTTGACCGTAATATTAATTACGCGGTAGTGCATGCCCCACGCTCCATACCGCGCATGATCCATTTGCCTTCAGAAATGTGTGGGGACGCTCACTATTTTGTTTATTTATCTTCTATTATTAAAACACATGCCAATAGTTTATTCCCCGGGATGGAAATAAGTGGCTGTTATTCTTTCCGCTTGACCCGTAACAGTGATTTGTTTTTAAGAGAAGAAGAAATTGATGACTTGGCTCAAGCGGTACAACGAGAAATTTTTTCCCGTCATTACGGACATGTAGTCCGATTGGAAATTGAGCATAAATGTCCTGAAAAGATAATAGACTTTTTGCTGCAGAAATATCATTTGCGCCATGAAGATACCTATTATTGTGATGGGCCGGTTAATTTACAACGCTATACCAGTGCCATTAACAGTATCGACAGACCTGATTTAAATTACCCCCCATTTACTGCCCAGTACCCCAAGTTCCCAAAATCGGAACGAAATTTATTCAATGTACTGGATGAACAAGATATATTGCTTCACCATCCTTATCAAAGTTTTGACTTAGTTATTGATTTTGTGCGACAAGCCGCAGCAGACCCCCATGTGCTGGCCATTAACCAAACCCTGTATCGTACTCATTCTGGTTCAGTCATGGTTGACGCCTTGGTGAATGCAGCCCATTCAGGAAAAGAAGTAACCGCAGTCATTGAATTACGAGCCCGCTTTGATGAAGAATCCAACTTGAAATTAGCCAACAAGCTGCATGCCGCAGGGGTGTTGGTGCTCTATGGGGTGGTCGGTTATAAAACCCATGCCAAAATGACTTTGGTGGTCAGACGAACCCATGGCAAATTAAAACGTTACGTGCATTTAAGCACTGGTAACTACCATGAGCAAACGGCTAAACGTTATACTGACATCGGTTTATTAACCTGTGAACCGACAATAGCCTCAGACACGCAAATCATTTTTCAGCAGCTTACCGGGCTTGGAAAAGTGGTAAAGTTAAAAGCGTTGAGTCATTCACCGTTTACCTTACAAAAAACTTTATTACAGTATATAGAACAATGCAGTATTGCCGCTGCAGAAGGCGTGGAAACTGAAATAATGCTCAAAGTAAACGGATTAACCGATAAAGTAATAATCCAGGCTTTATATCGAGCATCTCAGGCCGGAGTCAAAATTAATTTGCTGGTTCGTGGTGTCTGTTGTTTAAAACCCGGGTTGCACGGCGTATCGGACAACATTCGCGTCTTGTCCTTTATTGGACGTTTTCTGGAGCATCATCGAATATATTATTTTCGCATTAATGAGGAAGAGCATTATTTTTGCTCCAGCGCGGACCTTATGGAAAGAAATTTATACCATCGCATTGAAATAATGTTTCCAATTCTTGATGAACAATGCAAAAAGAGAATCAAGCAAGAAATCATAAAAAACTACCTCAAAGATAATAGTCACACCTGGGAAATGCAAAGTGATGGAACCTACAAGCCTAATGTCCAGGGGAGCAACTGTGCTCAGGAAAAATTAATAAAACTTTACGAAGACGACTCCGTGTAAGTCTCTTTTAAAGCAATAAAGTCTTACTGGATTTCCCTGGTTCTTCACGAGCCAGGCGCGGTAATAAATAGCCGGGCAAGAGACTTTGCAGTTGTTGATAAATAGCTTGTGCCGTAGCAAAGGGAACATCAAAATGAGCGGCACCTTTTACCTTATCTAACAAGTGCAAATAATAAGGCAGGATGTCATAAGCAAATAAAGACTGACTTAATGCCGCTAAAGTGGCCGCATTGTCATTGATACCCCGTAATAGAACCGCTTGATTTAATAAAAGACAACCGGCTTGTTGCAAATCAAGACAGGCTTGGCGCACGTGCTCATCTAGCTCCTGGGAATGATTGCAATGCAATACCACAATTTTTTTAAACCGCGTTGCTGCCAATAATGCGATTAATCCCTTATCTATTCGCTCGGGAAACACTATAGGAATACGCGTATGAATACGTAAAGTGTGTACATGTGGAATAGATTCCAATTGGTGAATCAATTCGGCTAAAACGACATCAGAAGCGAGTAAAGGATCTCCTCCACTTAAAATAACCTCCGTAATACTGGGATCGTTAGCGATATAGTTACAGACGTCCTTCCAGCCATTTCGTCCTGGATTATTGCCCTGATAAGGGAAGTGTCTTCTAAAACAATAACGACAATTCACGGCACAAATACCGGTTAATGTTAATAATACCCGTCCGTGGTATTTATGAATCAGACCCTTGATAGGAATGGTATTTAATTCAATGAGGGGATCAACGCCATAACCTTCCTGCTCATTCAGCTCCTCTTCTCCAGCCAGCACTTGTAACAATAAAGGATCGTTAGGATTTCCTTTTTGCATGCGTTTCGCAAATCCCAAGGGAATACGACTGGAAAATTGTTTTTCTGCTAATAAACTACCATTAATTATTGGCAATTCTAAAAAACTTAATAAGTCACTTGCTGAAGTGAACCCTTGTGCTAAAATTTTCTGCCAACTCAAAGAGGTTTCTCGCATTAATTATACAGACTTGATAAACTGTGCGAACTGTAACGAAAATAAAGCAAAATCTCAACTATGGAGCACTAATGGCAATCTATAGCACTAACGAATTTAAAAATGGCTTAAAAGTAATGGTCGATGATGCACCATGCAACATTCTCGAGTGCGAGTTCGTAAAACCAGGAAAAGGCCAAGCCTTTACCCGAATTAAAATTCGTAACTTAAAAACAGGCCGAGTAGTAGAACGTACTTTTAAATCTGGAGATACTTTACCCTCTGCTGATGTTGCAGATGTGGAAATGCAATATCTTTATAATGATGGCGAACAATGGCATTTTATGGTTCCAGAAAATTTTGAACAATATGCCGTGAATGAACCAATACTTGCAGACGCTGCCCAGTGGCTCAAAGAACAGGATATTTGTATTGTAACGCTTTGGAATAATGAGCCTATTCAAGTAATGCCCCCTACCTTCGTCGTTCTGGAAATTGTTGAAACAGACCCAGGCCTAAAGGGTGATACTTCAGGAGGCGGCGGAAAACCGGCAAAATTAGAGACGGGTGCTGTAGTACGCGTTCCTTTATTTGTTCAAACAGGGGAATTAATCAAAGTAGATACCCGTAAAGGCGAGTATGTTTCTCGGGCTAAAGAATAGGCTTTTTGAAATGTAATGAAACGTCGCTATTTTTAATGAATAATGACGTTTCATTAGCTTGGGTTTGCAACAATTTGAACTCTAATAACCATTATAGTAACCAGTCCAATATCCACTGTCTCCCAAGTAATATCCTGGATAGCCGATATAATAATAATTGCTTCCCCAATAAGGCCTGGTACTGTAATAACCTACTGAATAAACATAGTCATTGCTGTAACCAGGATCATAAACTACCGTGTTAACACCAGTATCATAGTAAGTACAACCTGAAAGCATCAGCAAAGGAGTACTCACTGTAAGTGCGGCTATTAACTTATTCATGATCGCTTCCTAGCATATAAGTGTGCTTTAATTATACATCACGATTTGATTTTGCTCAACTCGGGAGGCGTTCATTTGGCTAACGAAGAAATTGTAAGCATTCTCGACGTATGTCTCTGTCGTCGTTGCAAGCCTTGGCGAAACATCTCACAATGATGCTGTATTGAAAATATGCACTGCTTCACTTTGTTCGCAATGACGATTGTTCTCTGATTTCAAATAATGAGATATGCCTTGAGCACTTAGCAGAAATTAAAACAAGGAATTACGCGAAGAGATTAATAGAACAGGCAATGACATCCTAGAAACTGAGCCGCGACTGAAATGCACTTTGGAGACTTATGCGGAGCTTAAGGTTTCCTATACCATCTAGGCTTACACACCACTCCCCAAAACAATCTCCCTATCTGAAATTACTTACTGGTTCAGCCAGGATCAGTCATTACCTATATGTACTAATAATAGACCATTAAACTCATTATTGGCAATATTTTGTACAATACTCTCGCTTATTCATTATTTTTCTGTTTTTGGACTTCTGAATAAATGATTAGCAGAAGCCTGAACTGTGGGCATGATGATCATTTCTTCAATATCTACATGAGGAGGGCGAGTAATGCAATAAAACACGGCATCGGAGATATCTTGAGCGACTAAAGGCTGGAAATCCTTATAGAACTCTCTTGCTTTTTGTTTATCATTCCAACGCACTTCACTAAATTCTGTTTCTACCGCGCCAGGGGCTATTTCTGTGACCCGAATAGGAGTGCCTAACAAGTCTAGTCGCATCGATTTTGAAATAGCATGAACCGCCGCTTTGGTTCCTGAATACACATTTCCATTAGGATAACATTCATGCCCCGCAATAGAGCCTATATTCACGACGTGTCCACAACCACGTTCTAACATTCCGGGAATCACTTCCCGACTGACGTAAAGCAACCCTTTAATATTGGTATCAATCATAGTATCCCAATGATCTTCAATACCTTGGTGTATAGGCAAAGTATCCAGCGCCAGACCGGCATTGTTAATCAATATATCAATAGATTGTAACTCCTTGGGCAAGACTTCTAATTGTTTCTTCACCATAGCTTTATTACGTATATCCAGAGGTAGAATATAATGTTCTTTATTATGCTGATGGGATAATTCCTGAGCCAACTCCTCCAGACGCTCTACGCGACGCGCACTTAAAATCAGTCTGGCTCCTTGCGCAGCAAACAACCGTGCACATGCTTCTCCTATGCCGCTGGAAGCTCCCGTTATTAAAACAATTTTATCTGCTAATAAATTCATATTTTTACCTCTTCAAGTGATACTCTTTGGCACCTACAAAAATGACAAAGAAGAATAGAACTTGTTCTGCTTACGAGGGCAGAATAGTTACAAACTAATGACCTATCTTCAAGAGAAAAGAAATTATTATAAAAATAATGATTAAAAATGGAATTAATAAAGACGTTGATCCTCTATTAATTGGTTTAGCACCTCGATTAATATCGACACTGAGAGTGTCCGCATGCGTGGAATCATAAAAGGTGTCCTTATCCACAACAATGGCTTGCGGCAGCAGTTGATCGGACTCCGTTTTAATACGTGATGATTTTTTAACCGCAGTGCCTATTGCCAGAAACTCAACCAGGCCATTTCCCAATTGATAAACGTAAGTTTTTACCCCAACCACATCATCCGCACCTATAGCTTTGGCTTCTTCTGTAATAATAGCCAATGCATTTTCTCGCGCCGCATAAATCATGCGCGTCAATTCATTAATTTCGCCTCTGAAAAAAGATTTCAAAACAGAGGTGATACCACCGACTAAACCTAAGGAATAGACTGAAGTACCTAATAACAACTTCATTGGAGCATACCCCATATTGGCCATATTCCACATTTCAATATTGGTCATATCACTAGTTACTACATCGTTCGCAGCATCCGTAGCTAATTGAGGGTTATGAGAGGCCGTGCCTATCATAAGCATTTCATTAACGCCTCCGAAAGGTAAAACGGTAGTCTTAATTCCAAGGACGGCATTGGCATTATACATTCGGGCATGAGTGATAATACGATTCAATGCCAAGTGCCTGGTTTTATTAAAAATATCGGAATATTCTTTAATTTCACCGCGACCAAGGGTTTTTAATCCACCCAACAAACCGCGCCCCAACCCCATAGAATAAGCAACGTTTCCAAAGGAAAAACAGATAGGCTTATACCCCGCATCCAATTGGGCATACAGCTCTTGACCATCAGCAGAGGTTGAAAATTTCTCTTTATTTGCAGAGCCGTCAGCATGAATCACCGAACCTATTGATAAAAATTCAATATTGGCCCCGTGGATAATCAGTTGGCTGGTAACGCCAGTAATACCCGTTGCATTATTGGTAACGGCTTCTTGCAACATCCTTTTATAGGCGGTTTCTCGTCCTTCTTCGATAAGTGAGGTAATTTGTTGTAATTCGCCGCCTAACATTGCTTTAAAGCCTGAGCCAACACTGCCAATAATGCCCAAAGAATGAATGCTGTTACCAACAACGATATTTCCAGGAATGTAATTTTTCTTAGCTAAACAATATATTTCATTCCCTGATAATCCTGTAGTGACAGTCATTGCTACACTCCTGTGTAATTTTATATCTAAGTGTAGCTAATAACTTTTAAAGCGCAAAAAATGAACCTCAAGCCCCTCTCCCAATATGCAGAAAGTCATTTCCTTGATAAAATCAGATTTTATCAAGGAAAATGATTTTCTTATTTTATAGGGGTAAGTAAAATCGCTCGCTTACTCGGCCCCTACTGTAGCATTTCCTTCACTATAGGAGTGAGAACCTACTCCCGCTAAACGTCCATTTTGTACAATTAAATATTCCTCTCTTATTGGTTTATTCGATAACCAACACTCCAATATTTCTCTTACTCCTGCCGCATAACGTGCCTGCGCTGATAGAGAAGTTCCGGAGGTATGTGGTGTCATGGCATGATGAGGCATAGTACGCCAAGGATGATTCTTGGCTGGGGGCTGCGGAAACCAAACATCCCCTGCATATCCGGCTAAATGTCCGGTATTTAATGCATCCACCACCGCACCCTTATCACAAATTTTACCGCGAGCCGTATTAATCAAATAAGCGCCGCGCTTCATTTTTTTAATTAATTGTTCATCAAACAAATGTTCTGTTTCGGGATGGAGCGGACAATGAATAGACACCACATCACAGACTCTTACCAGAGACTCGACAGAAGCGTGGTAAGTGAGGTTTAACTCTTTTTCCAACGAAGCAGGCAATCGATGCTTGTCGGTATAATGTAATCTTACATCAAAGGGTTTTAAACGCCTTAAAACGGCCAAACCAATGCGACCTGCAGCAATGCAGCCAACCTGCATCCCCTCCAAATCATAAGAGCGGCTGACACAATCAGCAATATTCCATCCGCCATTTAATACTGTTTTATATTGCGGTACAAAATCCCTGACTAAAGCCAAAATCATCATTACTGCATGCTCAGCAACGCTGATGCTATTGCAAAAAGTAACTTCACAGACGGTAATGTTATGCTCCATAGCCGCTTGTAAATCAACATGATCGGAGCCTATTCCTGCAGTTATCGCAAGTTTCAAATGAGGTGCATTTTCTATGCGCTCTCGGGTTAAATAAGCAGGCCAAAAAGGTTGCGAAATAACAACAGCAGCGTCTTTTAACTCCCGCGCAAATACTGATTGAGACCCTTCTTTATCGCTGGTTACGACAAAATGATGCCCTTGATTTTCTAGAAAAGAGCGCAAACCTAAACCACCGCTCACAGAGCCTAATAGTTCTCCGGGAGAAAAATCGATTGCCTGTGGCGTTGGTAAGTCTTGACCATCGGGATATTGAGTTAAAACAGGAATTGCATCACGAGCATACTGCGGCGGAAAACCGCTTTGAGGATCATCATAGAGCACACAAACTATTTTTTGTTTTGACCGATTTAACATGTAATACTCCTTTATTAGGTAAAACTTCCTGACTATTTTTTAAAATGACTCACTGAATCAAATCGCTACCATATTAAATGAACAATGGGCGCCAAACCAGAATTAAGATAACACGTGTCTGCCAAATATGGGCAACAAGAGATCAAAGACGACTCTTTACAGAAGCCCATTTATCCTGCTGGTTAGTGCCATCTTGTCGCTCTGCTCATTCGCCGCTGCCACTTCCCAATCGCCATCGTCCGCACCGACTACTGTTGCTTTTAGCACACGCTTATTAAACTTGCCATGAATTCTTCCTCTACCTTATTCATCAGGTTTCTTGGATTAGGTGGTGGAAACAAACTTTGCGCCTGAGCATAATTGCGAGCAGCCAGATACTCCTGGCTCATTTTCAACGCCTCCTGAGGAGGCATATCAAATTTATCAACAAGAATTTTCTGCAGTTCTTCCAAGGTATAATGCTCTAATTCCACCGACATCAGTCGATTATCCAGAGCTGGGGCTAAAGCTTTCCTGTCCCAGAATTTATAATGGGGATTTTGCGTTCCAAAGAGACAAAAACCGGGAACCTTCGGTGGGTTCCCATCCAGATCGTAACCTGAAAGCAAGGCATTAAGCAGTTTTTCATGCACCACAGAGTTAAACTCATCAGACCACACCACTTTTCCTTTATGAAACGCATCTAAAAATTCTTTTTCCATCTTAGCGGGGTTGGTTAGTGGAATGATAACGAAATCAACTCCCTTGGCTTTAAGCATAGAGAAGAGCAATTGGCTTTTGCCTAACCCCGGATCACTCTCCAAGAGAAGACCATTAATGCCCAACTCCTGTGGCAGCTCTCCCTTTTGTTTCTTTTCGCGAATTCTCAGCAACGTGTCTATAGCAAAGGCGGCTGTTTGACGCGAGGAAGTCCAGACGTATTTTTTGTCTTTTGCAACAGGCAGCGCTTGCTGCGCGGCCATGGTTGCTTGTTTTTTGTCTTCTTTCCAAGTACTCGTCTGTTTAATCTCTGCGCGAATCCCTTTACTCAGCGTTTTATCCATACTTAATGTTTTGATTTCATTTAAGATGGCATAACGCATCAGAAAATCATCTGACATCATCTTGGTTTGCGGTGCTTCTTTTAAAATAAAAAACCGTAAACACATCATTTGCGCGTTACGCGCAGTGATGTTGAGCCCTGCGTTTTGGGCTTTTTTGTAGTAGTTTTCAATGAGCCCAAATAACTCTTTAGCATTTTTATATTGGCTCAACAAAGGAGTAATGATTTTTTCTAGGCGTGGGCCTTTGAACAGCATGTAATGGGGAAACCGTTTTAATAAATCAGGTTCCATGCGCCCTTCATAGGGAGAGGGGTTTCCGGCAAAGATAACTTTATGCTGGTTAAGCGGATAGCATTCCCCCTCGAACCACAGTTCTTTATCGCCGCGAGCAATGGCTTCAAAAAGACAATAATGCTCGTTAGACAGATTGGCTTCATCAGGAAATAAAATGGGGACGCTGGAACCTTCATGTCTCAGAAATTCTTTAATGGAAGACAGTTCATGATAAATGGTAACCGGTCTCTGATGCTCTTTTGCATAAGCAGGTAGGGTTTTCTGAACAAAATGACTTTTCCCTTCTCCAGTTTTACTGATAAGAAAAGCCAAAGAATGTTTCTCCAGGTAATCCAATACTTCCTCAGGAGTAGTGGATTCTGTTGTCTCGGGAAGAATGCCGGCCCCCAGCTCCAAACGCTGAATTAAATGGTCCACCCACTTTGTATGTTGGCCAGAATCCTTGGGTAAATCGCTAAAATGGCTATGGCGAGGAGTAAGATTAAGCCGCTGATAACTTTGCTGCAGCTTTTCTTCCAATTCAGGAGTCAACTTTTTAAAATCATCCTCTGGTTTATAAACATGGAGGATGGGCTGAATGGCTTTAAAGGGAGTGGCATCGTCACTAATCAAAGTCATATTGGTCACTGCAACAGACTCGCCATTAACCCACAACGAAGGAGAATCCACAAAAAGAGATTGTAGCTGTTGAGCAAGCGTGGGAGAAAACTGACCTTTGAGAATAACGGGTTTACCTTCTTTGATCGCCTCCAGCAAGGCGGTTTCCTGGCCAGTAAACTTTCTGTTTTTTAAAGAAATATGGTAGAACAAACTATTAAAATTGGTTTTGACATCCACATTAATCGTAATCGAATCCGTTTTCTTCCATTGTTCTTCCGCATCATCGACATCGGCAGCGATAATTATTCGGTTACTCGATGTTAAGGGCTTTGCAGGAGAAACGGTGTCGCGCAAGGGTTCCGGGACAAACACATTCGGTGCGGCCTTAATGGCTAAAGCACACTGCTGTTTTTTTGCCTCCTTCAACAAGGTATACCATTGAATTTCAGACAAATTATCGGTGACGGTTAAATTGAGCGTTTTATTGGCCGCAAAAAATCCCGGCTTAGGCTTAAGGGTATGATCTTTGGCAATAGTGTATTGTTTGAAAAATAAGGGTAGTGTTGTCTGATTAACCACGCGTGTCTGTTCCGGTGCCACTTGAGGGGTCAGAATGGCGGGATAGGTACTTAAATCAGGCGTGGCAAATTCAAGATGAAAATCTTTGGGTAGAGTATGCCATTCGCCATTGAAGAAGAAGCGCTTGGTGGCCATTAACTCGGCAATAAAAAACCGAAACTTAGGATCTTCAAAAGGTGCATTGTGTAAGGTTAGCTTCTGCGTCTTGGCTAAAGATGCCTTTAGGAGCGCGCCGGGAAGAATACCTGGCGCCCCATCATCAAAAGTATGGCGTCCAATGAGAAAAGACTCCCAGCTCAAAGGAGAAGGAAACAAAACATCCTCCTCTTTGATCACTTGATTGAGTTTTATCTCAGGTCTTTTTACTGGAGGAAGTTCGGGGGCCTGGCTTATGGCATCAAAACGAGAATAAAAATCATCACCCATTTTCGCGGCAGCTGCCTGATCGGTACACGCAACGATCTGCACGTTGGGGGGAATACGCAGATTATCCAGATTACGCCCTTCATTATCGATAACACTGTTTAAGCCCACGTGTCGGGCTTTGGGATTGGACCAATTAATAAACCAGGTGTAGGATTGGTCAGGATTTAAAGCCGCTTCTTTTAAAAATTGACTCACCGGACTATCCACTTTTTGGTCTTTGCCATTTTCTATACGGATGTTTTGTAAGACCAGAGTGTCTAAATCGCGAGAGAACAATCTGTTCTTGGCGTTGGTTGAAGCATGATGTAAGGCTTCAATTTCCTGGATGTCATTAAAAATCAACCATTGTCTGGCACAGCGGTCTTTAGTGGTAAGTGTTTTAACCAATTCGTCCGCATTCGTTGCGTGAATAGGCACACTGTTCCAGGTTTGAAAACGATTATCCGGACTTAAGGGAAGCACTGTTTTTTTAGTTCGCCCTTTCTCCTGCAGACTATCAGTTGCATGATTCTGCGGTATTTTCGGAACCTCTGGCATAGGCAAGCGAATAAGATGTGCGTCTCCACCGCCTAAATCTAAAGTGAAGGAACGGTTTTCATTGTTTACCCGCACGAAGGCATGCACGTCATTTCGGATTACTTGAGCATCAATCTCAAAGGCCTTAGCTAAGGCCGCAAACAATTGAGCACGGTGCCGACAGACTCCCCGCCGCTCTTTAATCAGCCCATTAAGCACATCTATCGTATTCCCTTCAATATCCTGAGAAGCGGAGGCTTCTTTGAAACGACAAAATGAGGTCAGTGCCTGAAGACGCGTGGGAGCATCCAGTTTTAACAGTTTTTGATATTCGTCACAGTCAACTATCTGTCCTTTGGAAGCGAAGACTAATTTCGATATCCACTCCATATGCTCTTGGGGCACCCCGCCTTTTCCAATGACTTCATTGTTGGTATAGCCAGGACTAAGCAGGTAATTAACGAGGCAGGACTCAACCCTCTTGTTAAACTTGATGAAATAATATCCTGAACCCTCATCTTTTTTTAATTGGAAATCCGGATGATCCACCGCATAATTGACCAGTTTATCATTCATGCTTAAAGCTGGGAGTTGAAGCCATTGATTAAGAGCCGGCTTTAAAAAGGTAATTTGGCCATAAACCTGTTCGGAAGAGACATCAAGTTGGTTAAATGCGTCCTCTAATTGTTGATTCGTTAGTTCTAGTGATTGCGGAACTGCTACTAAATTCTCTTCTCGAGGAATTACCGATTTAAAGGTTTGATGATGAGAATCCCACTCAAAGGCACTCAGATGATAATCAGAAACCGCAGGCTCTTTTAATCCTTTTGCCTTAAATAAGGTTCTGACGGGCATGTTGGGGGTTTCTCTATCTGCAATATTCCCGTCAAGAGACATAGTATCCCAGCCGAAATTTATATCCAGGAAGAGATCTTTCTCAGGAAGTGGTTCCACTAACTTCATTTCAATATGGGGATAACTTTGTTGAAACCAGTTTATCGCCATCAGTTCATCTTCTTTTTTAGGAGTTAGAAAAGAGATGCTTTTCAGGTTAGGAGCGACCTTAACCAGTAGATTTAATTCCTCAAAAGTTAACCGGTGCAAAGGAAAGCTGATCTTGGTTAACGAAGGCAGCGATGCTGGCTTCCTTCTAGTAAGAAACTCCAGTAAATCATAAGGCTTTGAGATAACCAGTTCATTTAAATTGGGGGCTGCCTTTAGAAAATTTTCTAATTGCGGGCAAAAAAAAGTGCTCTTAGTGAGATCTAATATTTTTAATTGAAGCAAGGAGTTAGCTTCAAACTGAAGAGCACCATAACCAAAATCATAATGAGACATTCTCAATTTTTCTAAATTAGGAGCTAGCTTAAAGAGATCAGCGAATTGCTCCTCACTAAATGATGAGTGCTCTAAAGAAAGCGTAGTAAGATGATGCAGCGGTTTTTTTATTTGAAACAAAGAGGGAGCACGCTCTTTTTGATTTGCTCCTTTTAGAGTCAAAGTTTCCAAACTAGCTGTAGCATTAAGGAAATTATTTATTTCCCCCAACCTGGGGTCTTCGAGGGTAAGTTCTGTTAAGCCGTTTAGGCAGGGGGGCGTAATCTCTTTTTTCTTATTACAAGAAAGAACCAATTTACGCAAGTTGACTGCAGCATTGAGAAGAGCATCTAGTTGTTTTGATGACATCCTCGCCCTCTCAGAAAGAGAGAGACTTCTTAATTTGGTTAATTTCTTTAGTGGTAATTCTGGTAATGACTCTAAATCAATATAGCCGCTCACTGAGAGTGACTCCAACTCAGGAGAGAAATTTAGGAGAGCGGCAAATAAATCCGCCTCCAGATCGGACTCAAAAAAATTAAGGTCTAAATATCTTAAATACTTTAAAGAAGTTGGAAGAAGTGTCGTGTCCTCAGAAGTCAAGGTACACATATTTAATGAAAGAGAAATCAGGTTTTCTGCTTGATTAAGAAGCGATACTAATTCCACTGCTTTATTTTCTAACTTCACAGAGCGGATTTTTTTGACTATATCTGGATAATATTTTAATAGGAATTTTAAATACTGCTCATTTTGTTTCTCTACCGTCGTCTCAGAACTCATTGTCGGCAAAAATTGAGGAGTAAGTCGATTTTTTTCAGCTTGTTGCCACAGCCTGTCTTTAAACTGCTTGTGCTGTGATTCTGCATTTCCTTTCCTATTGGGAGGTTTTTCAAAAGCCCATTCAATGCCACAGGTATATGAGGGGCTTACCATATCGGTATAACCTAGGCCACTGAGCAGGTCTTCTGGATTCTCTAAGGTGAGGAAATTTATAAAATAAAAAAATGCGTCGGGAGATCTCAGGATTTTTGAACAAAGGTTATTCAGTTTAGGGCCATCTAAAATATCAACCCGCTCCCGGGTTGATTTTAATTTTTTTATCTCAACAAGTTCTTGCTCTCCACTAAGAGGGGTCAACTGAGTGAGCGCTTTATCAATTTGATTTACATCATTTAATGGCTGTAACCCATTAGGAGTAGGATAATAAACGCGAAATCCTTCTTCAATGAATTTACTTACAATGCGATGTTTAAGATATCCTTGATTGTCATCGGACCAACTGTCGTTGAGAATAATGGTTTTCTTTTCTTGTTGGGATGCCCCCATGCTAATCGTATCCCAACATTCAGGATCATCACTCAAAGCCTTTTCAAGGTTTAGAATGCCCCCATTCGGCTCCACTGAAGACTCAATGACGGGTAATTGATTTTTTTCGTAACTTAAGCCTAACTCGTAAAGGACTTTAATCGGGTTGCTCATTTTTTATATCCACAATATGATATTAGTAAGGTTGAAATTAATTGTTTATGCCGTTGTCTATATCCATATCGCGCTATTAAATTTGCTTTGTTGATAGGCTCTTGTTTCACATCCCACAAAATGACTCAATATGATACCCCGTGCAAACATTTTAAACAAATAGTTAACTATAATTTAACCATACCCATTCAATCGTATTATTAAAAATGAAGCTGACCGAGGCTCAATTTACTCACTTGTTGAAAGCACTTACAGATATAGGTATTGCCCTCTCTGCCGAAAAAGACCATAACCGTTTACTGGAAATTATTTTAAAGAAAGCTCAGGAAATCACTCATGCTGATGGGGGAACCCTATATACATGTACTGAGGATGCTGAACTAAAATTTGAAATTATGATCAATCAATCCATGGGTATTCATCTTGGGGGCACGAGCGACAAACAAGTAAACTTCAAAAATTTGCCTTTGTATGATGAAAAAGGGAAACCCAACGATCACATGCTCGCCCCTTGGGCGGCGGTAAGCAGACAAACAATCAATATCAAAGACGCCTACAATAATAAGAAATTCGATTTATCAGGAACCAAAAATTTTGATAAAAACACAGGCTATCATTCTCAATCCTTTCTTACCGTCCCAATGACCAATCATCTCAATGAAGTCATCGGGGTGCTCCAACTAATCAATGCTTTAGACAAGACCAACAATAACATCATTCCTTTTTCAAAATTGGATCAATACATCGTTGAGTCCTTAGCCTCACAGGCAGCTGTGACTATCACTAATCGTCAGCTTATTGAAACTCAAAAAGAACTATTTGATGCCTTGATTCAATTAATTGCCCAAGCCATTGATGAAAAATCACCTTATACCGGGGGGCATTGTCGGCGCGTTCCAATCCTTACCCGCATGATAGCCCTGGCTACCTGTCAGATAGATAAAGGTCCTCTGAAAGACTTCAGCATGACGGAAGATGAACTCTATGAGCTTCAGGTTGCCGCATGGCTACACGACTGCGGTAAAATTACCACCCCGGAAGCAGTTGTGGATAAAGCAACCAAGCTGGAAAGGATTATGGATGGAGTGCACCTTATTGACACGCGTTTTGAAGTATTGAAACGTGACGCAATTATTCAGGCACTGCAAAGTAAATTACAGCAAACGACTGGCAATTTATATAATCTCCAGCACGATAATAAGCTACAAGAACAACTCGCTCAACTCAATACCGAACGTGAGCTCATTAGAGAAAGCAATCTAGGCAGTGAGCAAATTCATCCCCAAAAACTCAAGTCCATCCAGGAAATTGCAAAACGGCGCTGGATAGGTCCATCAGGAACTGAGGAAGATTTTTTATCTAAAATGGAAATACTCATGCTGGAAATAAATAAAGGTACCTTATCGAATAAAGAGCGAGACATCATTAATAATCATGTCAGTATGACTCTTAAGATGCTGGAGTCCCTGCCTTACCCTAAAAATCTTAAAAATGTCCCCCAACTGGCAGGCAGCCATCACGAAAAGATGGATGGAACAGGATATCCGCGCGGATTAACTAAAGATCAAATGTCTCTTCAAGCCCGCATGATAGCCATAGCTGATATTTTTGAAGCACTAACGGCCAGTGATCGCCCTTATAAAAAAGCAATGCCCTTGTCTCAGGCACTATCCATTCTTGGAAAAATGAAAGTGGAGGGACATATTGATCCGGATCTTTTTGATGTTTTTATGCATGCAAAAATATACGAGCACTATGCTGAAGAATACCTTGATAGGGCGATGTATGATGCAATAGATTTTAGTAAAATTCCCGGGTATACCCTAATTAAATAATGCCCGTAAAGTGGGATTACTAAATTGGAATAGGATGAAAAATAAAGGAATTAACAGCAATGATTTCTAACAGCATAGACGACCATTTGTTACAGGCTATGAATGTCTATTATGTTCCAGTTGCCGGTTATGCGGTGATTGATGATTATAAAATCATTGACCAACTCAGAGTCTGGAGATATGTTAATCAATTATTTTATGGCAATCGTTGCCCAACATTTTCATTGGCCCTATTATTTTCCATTTTTTGATGAAAATATCTTTTTACCCGATTATTAGGGCTAGTGTTTTAATGCAGGTTTCCGGATCCCGCGGATAAGCCGCGGGACATCGGAGTAGAGAGGATTTCAGCGGTTCTTATCCAGGGACTTTGGCAAAATTGCTAAAAACCTGTTAATGATTAAAGCACCTGTTTTATCTCAGAGCCTGTCTCAACAGGATAGGATATCTTCATCATTTCAGGCTCATTTAGAGCTTGATGGGCTGCTGTTACTGTTTTTGTAATACTTTCTGTAGTGACCACGTCACTTTCAAGAATATGATTTACTAATTCAGCCATCGCGTTCAGCGTGTATATTCCACATCGCTTATCGCCAACGCTAGGTTGTTTGTAAGTCAAAATAGGTGAAATAACATTAGCCATGGGTAAATCACACATGGCTTGCAATGCAGTTTTAGCTTCCGGTTGGCCTAATAATCGGGTCAACTTGACCTGCAATAATTCCTCGCCAGATATTATCGAGTTTGACGCCAACCATCCTAATACAGGTATGGGATTACGTACTCCTATTGGATTTATTGTAGAGTCAATAACACCGGCATTTAAATTATCAGAAGAGTCTTTATAGATAACGATATGATTAAAATGAGCACGGTAAGTCATACCCGATAATCGTCCTTTTACCATAAAGGCATGAGGAAACTGCAGGGCAGTAAAGTGGACTTGCTGTTCAGCCAGTTTCGTTAAAATTTCTGGTAACATTTCAGTAGCAACACCATCTTTACAATTTGACGCTAAATTATCAACAGAAGATAGAACCGTTTTATTATTTTCTTTATGGACCAAAAATTTCAGCGTCTCCCCATTATTTAATTTTATAGTGACGTTATCACTTGTATTGGCCGACATATATTTTTCAATCTGACTACTTAGTGACGATGGCATCATTCCAATGGTAGCAGGGCAAACAGTTAAGGCTTTATTAAGATCTACAGTTACTTTTGGCATAATTTACAACTCATAATAAAAATAAGTACATAGAATAACACTATTAAATTAACACAGGCTTAAGATAAAACCCAAAATGATCAAAAAATTCTCAGCGATTATTTGTATCTGATCTTCTTCCTACCGATTTAAGCAAAGAATTGGGGGCAGAGGCTCAACTAAATGCGATTGAGGAGAAGGCTGATGAAAACCATAAGGGGTAGTGGCAAAAGACCGGTTAGCTAAATCTGATGCAGTTCGCCAAAATAGGGATGACGGCGGCTTATTAAAAGGAAGTAAAGTCGGAGGCATTGGATCGATTTTTTGCAGGGATTCAGGATATCCTGGTTGTATGTTCAAGGCTCTTAAACCGATCAGTTCTTCATTTTTTCTGGCTAACTCATGTTTATGCACTTCTAATACTTCTACTCTTTCTATTCGTGCAGCAACCAGCTTTATATTTTGCTCTAATACGGTCAGCTTTTCTTTTTGCTCCTTTACTGTCACATCGTGGCATAAATCGTCTATTTTTTCTTGATCCAATCCAACCCAGCGGCTGATAAGATGTTCCATATCCGGCCGCTCAATGAACCAATAGACACTAAAAGCAGCCAACCCAACTACAATACTGGCCAAAATAATAGGCCAGAATGTCGGAGAAACCGCAGCGATAAATAATCCGGAAAATTCTAAAGCAACTGTTTGACCCGCAAAAAAACCGCCGCTAAAAAAAATAAATCCGGCGACCGCTGCCGTAGCGTGTTTGGCAACAATTAAAGTTGAACTATCTTTTAATTTATTTAATTTTCCTCGCGCCTCATCTAAAGCTTCATAGCGAAAGATGAGCAGCTGAATCACCGCAAGATTTTCGGCAAGCATTTTACTGCTTGTATGCCACGAATAGGTCATGTTGATCTTTTTTCTAATCGCCTTGATTGCTTCCACTTCCTTGTTATAAATATCTAAAATTTCAGGCAAATGTCTTACCGTTATCCCCAAACCTTTTGAAAGGTCAGCGAGTTCAAAGGCATATAAAACCATAAGAGATAACACAGAAAAAATAATGCCGGCAGAAAAGAAAACGACAGCTGGAAGAGAAAAGACGCCCAACATCGCGAAGAAACCATCAAAACCTTCACAACCAAAAAAAATCGCTCCAGCGACAGCAAGTGCTATGGATTTGAAATTGACAGACCAGAACATGCTTTTCTCTTTCTGCTCCTGCTGATCGGTACACAAAACAGTCTCAATATCCTTTAAAAGGGATGCGTACAAAGACTGTAAGAGAAAATTTGTTTCATCATCTCCTTTTTGCTTTTTCTTTAACCAAATGCCCAATGCAGTGAATTGAACGCTATCAACTCGCTCTGATAGAAACACATCAGGTAGTTCAATCGTTTTTGCTTTGGCCTTTTTTAACTGATTTAGCAATTTTTTTGTAGTTTGACTGAGCTTTATGTCTATGACCAGACCCTCACTGTTATGAATGGTACTATTTATAAGCCCTTCAATTTAAAGCACTATTGAGTGGGCAAATAAGTCATTATATGAGGATGGTCATTAATTAAATATTGAACGAATCGTAATAATATAGAAAATAATGTAAAGGTACCGTTAACTTATTTACGGGTACTGGGGATTAATGTTTTACACCTTGGTAGGTTATCGTTTGTTAGTGAAATAGCGCATCAATAAGAAACCAATAATGAGCCCGGCAAAGTTTATCCAGTAAAATGGCCAGGAATAAATGCCAAGCCCGACAATATTAGGCCCAGGACAAATTCCAGTCAGCCCCCAGCCCACCCCAAAAATTGCAGCGCCAATAATCAGTTTCCAGTCAATCTGTTCCTGGGTAGGCAATTCATAACTTTTATTCAGTAGCGGTTTTTTCAACCATCTGCGTAATTGAAACAATAGAAAAGTAACTAATAAAGCCATAAAAAAGGTGACGTACAAATTAATCCGGAATGTATCGGCACCAATTTTGAGTCCGGCAATAATAATATCCGGACTGTACATCTCGGTTAAAATCAAACCGGTACCAAAGATCAAGCCCGCAATCAATGCGATTAACCTGCGCATCACTTACTCCTTAATGTACTAGCCATGAGGTGATTATTGCAGTAGGAAAAAAGATCCCCACAGCAATTATTGAGCGTTTACGCCAAAGTGAAAGGCCACATAAACCGTGGCCACTGGTACAACCATTACCAAGATAAGTCCCCCCCCCAACCAACATCCCCCCCATAAAAAGTAACCACGGCTTGGTTTTGAAAACAGCGCCGGGATTGGGTACAGTCTGAGTGAAGTTAAAGATTATCCCGCTTAACAATAATCCGACCATAAATAACAGATTATCAACATTAAGCCTATAGGTCGTAAAATTCCATGAGCGAAATAGTATGCCACTGCAACCAAGAATCTGGCCACGGACCAATAACATAAGTCCTGCGGCCAATCCAAGTAACGCTCCACCTAAAACCACTTTTATTTCAATAATCATTGCGGCTCTCTCATGCTACTTAACCAATGTTATAATCCTGAACTATTTATTCAATCTTATCTTATTACATTGCTTTTTAAAGTTTAATTTTTCATAGTCAATTTAATCTGAGTCTGGCAGAGGAGCAATAAAAATATAATGAATCCCCTATTTACTAAATTTCAAGAAAAGCTTCTTCGTCTTGAAAAATCGTTAGAAGAGTGTGAAGCAGCATTGGATTTGGAGTTTTTTAAGAATCTCTCACTTAATCCCGCGATTGGCGAATACAATGACAAATTACGTGTTTTGAAAAAAACGGCTGAGGAACAACAATTATTCAAGCAAATAACGGAAAAACTTGAGTCGCTCAGAACTGCCTTTCGGAGCAAGAAAGCCAGTTTAATGACAAAAGAGGAGAAACCGGAAGTATATCTTATCGGGAAAAACTTCATTCTTGGCCCTAATGGTTTGGTAGACGAATTGCCCAAAGCAAAGATTGATCGTGACCCACCATTGCCTCAAGAAGCCATCAAAGCGATAGAAGAAGGTAATAAAGCACATCTATTACGCGTCTTATATAACTTTTGTGAAGAGAAATTTGCTGCCAAAGAGCCCCCGGGCTTTGTTTCTTTGAAAATGATTGATGCGCTTTGGGATATGGGCACTAGAGGGCATGAGCTTGCCGAGTTATTAAAAGAAGCCTTAACTGATTATCAGCAAAGTAGCAAAAATCTTTCTGACGCACGCCATATTGCTCTTAAAAATACGACAGCCTTGATTTATCAAAAATTTTGGAACAGCGGTGATGCTTCCATAGAACGCTATGCTCTTGATGGATTTAAGCCAAAATACATCAGCGGACTTAATGAAACAGATTTTTCCTATACCAAGCCCAATCCTCTTTTATCAAAGAAAGTTTTTCCTTCAAAAATTTCCGAGAATGAATCACTGCTTTTCAATCATCGCGGTCAATTACGTAAAATAATGAGTGATTGCATATTAAATCCCAAAGCAGAAGAACCCCGAATGACACCGACAGTTTATGTGACTAATGCCAGGGTTTGGACTGACAAAGAAGGTCAGTCCCAAGAAGCGCGCTGCTTTGGCAGTCAAGGACGATTCTGGAGTCGCTGGCATCAAGAGAAGATGCAAAAAGAAAGTGTTGAGGTAACTGAAGACGGCGAACTCCCTCAAGTAAGAAAGTTAACCGATCGCCATGGCCCAGGCTGGTAGGATGAAGCATTGCCGATGACGATGGGGGATCTGCCTTGTATTTCTCATCATCATTGTCGGTGCTAAGATGCAGAAAGGCTGACTTAGTTATATTATTATTTGATATTCAACTTACCGATATAAGGCTTAACCATGAAAACCCTTTTCCACTTAGCCTTCCCTGTTCACGATTTTAAACTGGCCAAACTTTTTTACCAGGAGCAGTTGGGGTGCCAATTGGGGCGAGAATCGGAGCATGCGCTGATTTTCCAATTTGGCCCTCATCAAATTGTAGCCCATAAAGTGGATGCCCCTTTACCTCTGCAACAAGGAATTTATCCACGTCATTTTGGTTTAATTTTTCTGGAGCAAAAGGAGTTTAATGCATTTATCCAGCGCCTGGATAATCAGCAGATGTGCTATGAAATACCGCTTAAAACGCGTTTTCCTCATACAAAAATTGAACATCAATCCTTTTTCCTTAAAGATCCAAGCAATAATTTACTGGAATTTAAATTCTACACTTACCCCTCTGCTATTTTTGGAGAGCAGGAATTACATCAAATTGGAGATGCGCCGGGATAAAATTATTTATTCAGGTGTTCTCCAAATTATTCATAGACTTACCACATTGCAGCAGCCTTGAAGTGCTCCATTCCAAGTGGAAATCTTCTGTATATTCTACAATAACATCATATAGGCTAAATATATTGCGTCGATGCAACTCAACGTAAGGATGCATTATGAGTAAGTATGTGATGACTATTATGGTATCGATGATCGCTGCAATTGCTCCTTGTACCTACGCCAATGTTGCCAATGAGATCTTGTTAAGTAGAACACCCCAACAAAAAACCCAAATCTTAAGCAATATTATCAATGCGGCTGGCGAACCATGCCTCCCCACCGAGTCCTTTTTCCAAGGCATGGATTTATATGATGCGGCCTACTGGAATATTGCCTGTACCAATGGCAAGTCTTTTACTATTCAAATATCCGCCAGTTCCGTTAATACCATATTTCCCTGCGTCGCGATGAAATCAATAGGAGCGGAGTGTTTTAAAAAATTTGGTACCTCTCCCCCGGTAAGACGTCTGTTGATTGTAAGATGATGAAATAATAAAAAAACATATTATAATCGGTACTATCAAAAGGAACTATTAAGGATAATAATGACCCCTGCGTATGAAATTGTATGTATAAAACGACCTACTGGCCTTTTGCAAGATATTCATCATGAGATCACAGAGATCGGCTATAAAGATCCACGTGCAGGTCTTAAGACCATTTCCATCCATACTGTAATTGCTATGATTGAAAATGAAAAATGCTCTTTTTATGTTACCAACAACGGAAGTCGAATTAACGTGCAGGTCATCAATAAAAAAGGATTGCTTGGTATTGAGCCATACCTTTGCACGATGGAAAATGGCGTAGAAACGGATAATCTTGAGAATTTACCCAGTTGTTATTGAATGATTTCGCTTTATCCCCCTACGTCCCGCGGCTAGTCGTCGGGACGTAGGCATTTAGTATCAGTAGGAACTCAAAAATAGATTTTTTTGTCGTTACATCGTCGCCATAGTAGGAATAAAGTTAGGTAAATAGGGCGAGCCAACTCCAACACCATCATTCCAAAATTGATTTTCCGGAGCTAAAGTCATTGATGAATCCCACCCGAAAGTGAGCTCATAGCCATACGCGGTATCATAAATCTTGAATGCCGATAAGGGCGCGCCAGCAGGAGGACGCCTCGCTCCCTCGATAATAAGGTGAGGGGGGGAAATCAGACGAAGTGCTTGTGCATTGAGTAAGGTACTGTTATTGGTATACAGATAAGGAGCAGCCTGACCAATGGGTCGGGGTCTATTACCATTTAACAGCATCCGTTCTTGATTGAGTAAGGTTAGTGTCCCAGAAAACAAAGGACATGCCAGGCTGGTACCGCCATATACGAAAGATTGCCCTCCTTCATAAATAGTCAGTCCGGTGTAGGGGTCGGCTAACATGGCTATATCCGGCACAGCACGCTTATTATAAAAGCCAACGGTGCCGTTATTATAGCCACCTGCAGTAAAATTCATAATAGAGCTCTGCCAGCTTACCGGACCGTAAAACTTACTGATACCGCCGGTAGTTCCTGCATAAAAATTACCCGAATAATAGGAGCCCCACAGAGCTTCAAATGCATAATTCCAATTATTATCTACAAAAGCACTGGTTCCGCCCACTGCAGTTGTAAAGGCAGAGCTGGCTGGAAATTCCACATAAGCTTCTGCTGCTGCAGAACACGGCCATGAGGAATTATAAGTGCCATCCCCACAGTCTCCCGTAGAAAAATTAAAACTTATTCCAAAGGCTGCCGCTGTTTGCAAAGCTGCTTCCATAGCTGGAGAATGGCCTGCGCTTAGCTCTGAAATACCCCAGCTATTAGAAACCACATAGGCATTGGAAAATCCTGCAATAGTGTAGTTATTACTGATAAGCGTGTTAATCACATCATGAACTGCAGCATCTAAAGGAGCCGTATCACTTGCCGCTAGAACCAGAACAGTATTCGCGCCATAGGCTAGTGTGTGAGAGGCTTCAACATCCAGGGCTATTTCACTTTCCCAGCCCGTTGTTCCAGGAGTTCCACAAGTTGTATAGTCACTCCCATCGGGATTAATTACGGCAAAATTTCTTGATGTTCCAGTTAAGTTAAGGGGAGTAATGGCTGATCCATTATATAAGTTGGCATCTGCGGTGATTTGCGCTGCACTATTGCTCCCGCATGCATCGATGATCACCAGCGTCTGCCCTGCCCCATTAATCGTATTACCCTGGATTGGCGCTATCTGGGCAAGATTATAAGCAGTTTGTAAATACGGGCCGGTGAAACCAGTGAAGGACCGGGTAGTCGGTTGTGCTGATGGAATAAATGAATCCCAAACAAAATTGAGATCGTGCGATTTAAATGCTTCTTTTGAATTGTTACCCGTTGGTCGTGCGCGCAAAGCGGGCAGGTAACGGACTATATTACTTAAACCAGAAATTTCTGCGACTTCTTGTGCCACATCCAAACTTAATGTAGGTGGAGTAGCATTGGCATAAACGGTTCTGTTTTGATAGCGGTATTGATTAAGTTTAATTTGAAGGACTTGCTCAATCTGGGCTACAGTAGCGGTAACGCGTACACTATGATTGACGATTTTTGCCCGCATTTTTTGAGCAGTGAAATAGTGCAATACTTTATTCTCTACTTCCTGACTCGGAGCATAGTGCTGATTAAATTCATCATAGGTCAAAAATTTTTGGTAGTTTGCACTATTCGGATTATAAATATCGTTGGTTAATTGATCTAATTGTTCCTTATTCCTTAATTTCAACCAAACCGTAAAATTTATTTTTTGCTTAGAGTTCATAGGCGCGATAAATTTAGCCTGCTGTATTAATGATGCACCTGGACTGGGAAGCTCCATTCGACTCATGACTGATTTTGCATCAGCAATAGTTGTAAACCCAATAAGCGACAATAGGACAGCCGACCATCGTTTCATCATGCCACACCTCCAATGTGGTTATTTCCAGCTAAAAGCATTTATGCTATCAATAAAAAGACACTATTAATGGAGCTGTAGGTTACAAAACCCAGTTCATTTCCATTAATTAACGAGAACACATAACCGCCCTGTGTTCCAGCAGCGATAACATTACCGGTAGAATTAACATACAGGCTATAAACTGACTGTGCAAAGGTAGTCCATGCATTACTTCCCGTCAGCGAAGTGTTTGTATAGACGTATTCATCTGCCGTACCAATATATAAAGCAGTGCTGGTAACAAAAACGCTCGTGACCGCACTGGTGTCTGGTTTGGCAACAGTAGTATTCCAGGTTGCTCCCCCGTTGGTAGAATACACCACATTCCCATTCGCAGTACCGGCATAAAGCATTTGAGCCGATACCACAAAAATACTATTCACCGCACTACCATCCGGTTTGGTACCGGTCGCATTCCAGGTTGCCCCCCAATTAGTGGAATACATCACATTGCCATTAGCAGTTCCTGCATAAAGAGTGTCACTCGTAGCAAAGACCGTATTAACGGTACTGCCATCAGGTGAACTGGTCTGATTCCAACTCCCTCCTTGATTGAAGGAATAGTACACATTACCGTTCTGACAGCCGGCATATAACGTGGTATTAGTAGCAAAAATACTATTAACCGGGCTGCCGGCCCCGGGTGATTGTGGCGTAGCAGTCCAAGTGGAACCATTATTTAGTGAATAATACACATTGCCATTGACAGCACCTGCATATAAATATTGGACTGGGGCAGAAAGAGTAATATTCAAACTGTTGATGGCACTGGGTTGATAGCAGAGACCGCGACTGCCATCTGTTGTTTGCTGACATACTATAGGCCCGCGTTGAACATTACCCGCTAAGCTGTTGCCGTTCACCGCCAAGGTCAGGGTGCATGCCTGTTTGGCATTAAGAACAAAAGGGTTAGGACAATTTCCATTATTTGTTATTTGGGTAATGCCAGGAATAGGCGTCATCACGACAGTATGAGACTTGGAGGACTGATTTTCGACGCGATACTGAACCGATGCAGTCCCTAGAACAGATACCTGAATTGCTTTAGGGGTAAGAGGAGTTAAAGTAAACAGCGGAGAACCTGCCTTTGCAAAGGCTGCAACAAACAATGCAGTAATAAAACAAAACAGCTTCCGGGCTAAAGTTGTATTTTTCATGGGATTTCCTATGCCACGAGTAAATGACGAAGTTACATTCAATCCAGTCTCGTTGTGACTCTAAAAAAATAAACTCAACTATTAAATTCCTTCATTAAACACAAAGCAAGCGCTATTTTTGACCTAGGATTTGGCAATTAATTTTTTTACTTTGCTGACAAATAGTGGTCCAGGATCTGTTTTATCGGTCTGATAAGCGGGATCTTTCTCGAGCCACAAAGAGGTTTTTTTATACCGTAAATACTCATTATGCCCAATAACATGTTTTATTGTGGGATATTTTTTCTTCAAATAGCATACAAGATAGGCATTGGCTCTAGCTTGTTTTTCAGTTAAATCATCCTTTCCATCAACTCCACCAATATTCTCAATACCAATTGCATAATGATTAAGGCCAATGACATGCCTTGCCATCCAGGTTTCTGGCATGAGCTGATAGATACTTCCATCTCGGTCAACTAAAAAATGACTTGAAACATTTAAATCTCCAGGTATTTCACTTCGCCGCGGAGAGTTTTTCGGTAAGGCTGGCGAATCAAAGATGCGAAAAGTAACATCGAGCCTGGGTATGCAGGTCCAATGCACCACAATCATTTTAGGCTCAATTTCAATCGATTTAGAATCGATACCATAATGGGTTAATTGGTAGTCACGCGTTAAAGCAATGCGTTCCTTATTAAATTGAATGGGTTTTTGATGAATTACCTGCGGATCATAACAAGAAAAGGCATGGCCCGAGGTATTTATAAAAAAGATACTTATAAAAAATGCAATAGATGTAATAATTTTCATATTAAAGAAGTAGATTAAAATTAATAGGTACGCCTCAACGATTTATCATAGCATGATAAAACGCCGCTACTTAATAATCCCTTAATAAATTTGATTTATTATACTTTTGCCTGAAATAAGGTACGCGGAGAATATTGATTATTTTAGATTTTATTCTCTGCTTTTAACTTTTTATAACTGCACAGATGTCTTGCTGAACCATTATTAAATTGATTAGGGAGTGTAACATGCGGAAAGTGGTAGGTTCATGGTTATTTGTTCTATTTACAATATTATCCCCCTTGGCTATTGCAGATAGCTATGGCGTTCATGAAGATCATCCTTATGATTTTTTGATCACCAAAGACGTTTATAAATTTTCTGAGGTCTATCAGATTAACTCACCGCTAAAAGAAACTTATCCCGGTTCAGTAAAAAAAAGTGCCTTTCGTATTCGTACCAACTATGATTTATCCAATAAAGATGGATGGCAAGCAACGGGGATTACTCGAATCATTTCTCTAGGCTCTGTGTATCATTGGGCTAAAGACATTGATATCTACGATACTCGTGGCGTGCAAATCGGTTTGATTGATGGTGATTTAGCCACCTTTGAATCAGCAAAATTTAACATTTACGAATATGATGAAGCCGGAAAAGCAACTCAAATTGGTGTTGCCTATGCTAACCCGGATTTCAGCCGATTTGTTATTTTGGCATCAAGCACCAATCCTCACCCCATTGCTGAACTGAATCGAAACTTTAGCGATAATACCTGGAGTGTTTCCGTTCATTATCCAGAAAAAATTGATGATCGCATCGTCCGCATTTTTGCTGGTTTTGTTATCGATCATCAGGATAAGTTTTTATCCAATGAGGAAGATGTAATAGAAGAATAAACTCTAAATTAACCGACTTAGCGAAACAATCCAATACGATTTTCAAGCAAGACTCGGCCTGGATTGCTACGCTCGCAAAGACGGGATTAATCTAATGATATTCTTTCAGACAAGGAATCTAATGCTTTAGCAGTAGAAGACTCCGGCTTTTCATTAGCCAAAATCAAGGCTCGCTCCAAAGTGATTTTATTTCCAGTAAAGAAACAATATCGGCCCACCCGGCCCCCGAAAATACCTGAGTTATAATAAGAGAAGAAAAGCTCATGAAAATCCGGGGGCATTATTGTTTGTATAATATCCTGTAGTTTGTAGCTTGCATGACGACGTTCTGCAACAACAGTTCCTCGCAGCAAAAAAAGCCAAGGATTTATTTTTTCCCGCAGTACCACTCGACCAAAACTATCAACAGTCATTCCATTCCAGCTAAGATAACCGGGATTTCTACCAATACCTCCTGGATTAGCTTCAATGAGGCTATTTTTAAAAAACGGATGGAGAGACAGCTTGCGGGCGATACCATCGTCCACAGCGGCCTTGCAGGACTCTATCGATAATATCTTAGGAGCGAAACTAAGACCTGATGTTACCAACCTCGCCACACATTGCTCAGCAGTTTCTCCTTGAATATATAAACCCTGGTCATCTCCCTCGTTCGGCTTCGGTGACGTTGAATGGCCGGTAATAGTTAAATGATCCGTGGCACCAACTTGCTCAAGTTCTTTTTCTTGCAAAATGATGTAATTGTGTTTTTTCGCATTATTCATTTGTCCGATAATGACAGGTTCAGGTGTTTCACTGATATAGAGAGGATGAAACCAGATGTACTGCTTCATTATTTTTAGCCCCTAGTTACTCGCTATAATTACTTTTCCAGAACTACGAATTACTCATTACCGAGCTTATAGATGCTGGTCCATTAGAAGATCTGCATCATCAAATACAGAACACTATAGAGTAGATTATACAGAGGCAGTTTGCGCAAAAAAAGGGCTTCTGCGCAAATAAAAGGCGTTGAAAGCCTGCATCAGCAAAAATAGGGTATTTTTATGTGATATGTGTTTTTTTACGTGAAAGGCTTATAACAAGAAAAATGTCCTTAGATTGACGGCTCATTGCCATTAAATTAAGCTTTTGTAGCCTAGATTAGCGCAGCATAATCCAGGCTTTCGGTGCCAAGCAACAGACACTTGACACGTTATTTGGGAGTGGTATGACGCCTATGTCACTGGGAGAGTTAGAATGCTCTAGTCATTCACTGTCTCATAAAATGATCGTAAATAGCTCGACTGGCTAATGCTATAGCATGACTGCGCGAATAATCGCTGGCCGCTTGAGATTTAACATAGATAGCAATCGCAATATGTCCTTTATTATGAGGCAAGGTGATAATTCCGACATCACTGGCAAAGCGATAGAGCTTTTTAGAACCTACATATCTTAAATAGTCTTGTTCATATATCGCCCATGTCCCTGTTTTATGGGCCACTTTTACATTGGCAGGGAGTAATCCTCTGATTCTGCTTCTACCCGTTCGGCATTGCTCCATAATCTTCATCAGAACTTTGGTACTGGATTCTGAAAGCGCCTGATTTTTATATATTTTTACTAACAGTTTGGCCATATCTGAAGGTGTCGTTGTATCACGAACGTCATTTTCAAAACGCTGCCAAGCCAATTTCTTTTGCTCCAGAGGAATACTGTTAAATTTTTTTTGCCAGGAAAATACCGGACGAGGCTTTTTCAAAAAGGAATGATCCACATGATTGGTATCCAGGAACATTTCAAGGATGGAACGATTGATTAAGATATTTTTGAAGCCCAGGGCATACATGCGTTTTGTCACATACTCAGGACCGTTAACTGCATGTAATATAGTATCGCTTGCACTGTTATCACTATTACTGAGCATATGCTTGAGTATTTGTTGCAAAGACATGCTGAGCTTTCTTTTCTCAAATAAATGATATAAGGCTCCAGAACCAGGAACAGAATTATGTAAATCGAGTTTGATCACCCGGCTTAATGAGTCTTTTTTTTCATCCACACGATGCAAAAAAGCTAAGGCAATTGGCAATTTAATGGTACTTGCCATAAAAAAACGCTTATCACTATTATGAGCCACCGTCTTATTTTTCTCTATATAAATGGCCGTAATGCCCATTATAGAGTTTGATTTTTTTTCAATGGCAGCAATTTTTTTAGCAAGTTCAGCATCGCTATTGGCAGCAAAGCACCCCATAGAAAACACAAAACCAATAATCCCACAGGCTAAGAAACTCTTTATCCCTAACCTGTTGGCATAGTGCAGGAATGATATGTTCATAAAGTATTTAAATCCATTCTTTATTATTAATTATTTTTAGTAAAAAGCCGTCATACATTCGGGCATATTACTTTGCTATCCTTATTGATGGAACCTATTTCAGCATAAATTCAATATCATCAATTTCTTAAGCACCATTATTGATTTATTTTCTTAAATTTTATAGTTAATTAATCGATAAATTAATTTTTTTTTAACTCAACGATGTTAAGGACTGTTGACCATTAGTCTCTCGACCTTGCATTCTTAAAAGATGAAGGATCAACCGCCCCAATTTAATACAAATGAATTTGATTATCCCCACTCAATATTATAAGGAATACTAACTTCCATAGAGCCTAGCCTTACTTCCCGGGTCAATTTATTTCATTTCTAAGCTGTGTTAGGATCTTATTCCTAATAAACTGCGAGCTCGCCATGCCGGATTCTGTTACTACCTGGGCTGATATTTTAGGCGATGAGAAATCACAGCCCTACTTCACATCCATTCTGCAATTTCTAGCCGAGGAAAAAAACGCGGGTAAAATCATTTATCCTGCTCAAAATGAACTATTCAATGCGTTTAAAGAAACACCTTATGAGCAAGTTAAAGTGGTTATTTTGGGACAAGATCCCTACCACGGCCCCGGGCAGGCTCATGGCCTTTCTTTTTCCGTAAAACCGGGTGTTAAGCCGCCCCCCTCTTTGAAAAATATTTTTCAGGAGTTGAAAAATGATTTGAATGTGTCCATACCTATGCACGGATGTTTAAAAAAATGGGCAAATCAGGGAGTTTTGTTGCTGAATACATCGTTAAGTGTTGAACAGAACAAGCCGCAGTCTCACTCTAAAATAGGTTGGACTACTTTTACGGATAATGTGATTCGGAAATTAAATCATCATTCCCAACCGCTGGTATTTTTATTGTGGGGAGCTCATGCGAAAAATAAAAATGTTTTGATTAGTGAAAACAAACATCTGGTATTAACCGCAGCGCATCCGTCTCCTTTTTCGGTGCACCAAGGCTTTTTTGGTTGCCGCCACTTTTCCAAAACGAACGACTTTTTAAAAGCAAATGGCCGTACCCCCATTGATTGGAATTTATGACCATGGCCCCATCTTATGATAACAGACTTACCTGCTTATACTGGATAGCGAACCTTGTTAACTCACTAATAAAACAATTTAAAAACGCCGTCTTTATGACGGCGCTTTAATTTTAATAATGTCTAATAAATAAGCCAATGTCGGGCTGAGGGTTCAACCAGCAAGTCTTCGACAGAATCATCTCGCTTGATGATTATTGATTTGGGCAACCAGCCTGATGATATGATACCAGTGCATTATAAATTGCCTGATAATTTGCAAATGCCTGTCTATTCGATTTGATGTGATCAAAAACTGCATTTGTTCGGAGGCAATCTCCTACTTCAGTAATATTCGAATGGTCACCATTGTTTTTTTTATAAGACATAAATGACGAGCCGCAATGCAAGTGAGGTCGTTTTGCTCCATCATTTCCTAAATAGTCCTGATTGTTACAGAACGTTTTCTTATAATTAATTTTACCCAAATCAGAATTATTCGCGAACGAAATCATCGGAAGTAACGCCAAACAAACCACCGCAATTGCAATCTTTTTCATCATGTAGCCTCAAAAAAAGTGTGAAAAATCAAATATAGCACAAAGAAATAGGCGATTTAAAGATTCAATTGCTAAATAGTTCAGCACTTTGGCTCTGGGAGAAGGATTGACCCGAGAACAAGAAATTGCGCCCCTCCGGGCCCCCTGCTTTTTTCTCAAAAATTGAACGTCATTTTTAAAGAAAACGCGTCTCGAAAGGCTCTATTTTCACCACTAACGAGGTTCCTGACGCCCCTGATGTTTATAGTTTGATTTTGAATAAAAGCATGGGCGAAGCTGCCGTCAATAAGAATATTTTTGTAGAGTTGATAACTCATTGAGGCACCCAGAATAATACCATCGCCGCTGGAAATCTGATAATAACCATTTCCGGGAGTTTGATTGTAATTACCCGCAACTCTGATTATCCATTTTGGAGATAAACGATAATGGCTGCCCACTGTAAAAAGCCAGCTGTCACGCAAATGATAAGGAACATCCGCATTCAAAATCATTGGCTGGGCACCTATTTTTGTTGCTACCCCATGAATTTTTATTTCATTAAAAATGCTCCATTGAATATGTTGAACAGTAGCGATAAACCCTAAGGAGGATGTTACAAAATGGTTTATCGAAAGCACGCTCCGTGCAGGAGTCCAAAAAGTAAAGGAATAATTATTGGAAATGACTGGCGAATTATCTTCAAAAATACTTTGTCCCTTGAAGCGATATGTAACGGAGCTCCGGTAATTAAATCCAATGAGTGTTGCACGACTTGGCTTGAGTAAAAAACCAATATCGCCCCCGAAACCACTGGCATTAGCCTCATTATGACTCTCAGCATCGGGGATATTCAAACTTGGGAATCCAGAAATGGGTTCTAAAAGAAAATTAACTTGGGAAAGGGATATTCCTGCACCTAATGAAAAATGATCATTTATCTTAAACCCTAAGGCGGGAACTAAATCAATATCATGAATACTGTTGCTGGATTGGGCGTATCGCAGAATGGAGTTTTCCTCGATATTCCGGTTAAAAAAATTGGAAACAACAGCCAACCCCAATGTCATTTTATCCGTGGTTGGCGCGCCTAAATAAAGGGAGGGTAAATAATAATGCGTTTGGTCAGGCGCACTACCCATCTGTGTAAAGCCCGTTGCTGTTTGTATCGCTTTACCCGTAAAACGGGTATGAGAAGTGGCAATTGAGCCTAAGGCTATTGCTTGAGCATTTGATAAAAGAGTTAAGGCCGCTGGATTATAATAGGCTGCTGTTGCGTCATTTACGACGGCTGTCCCTAGAGTTGATTCGATAAAAGATGCATGAAGAATTAATGGAAATAGTAGCCCCAACAAGAGAATATGTTGTGTTTTTATAATCCCCCTCACAGCTCCTCGATACCTCATGCCAATCCCTATAAATAATAAAAGTCCTTATGCCGCTGCCATATTAAATGTTTTTAACAGAAAGGGGGTAATAATTTCTGCAAAATTTATAGATGGTCTATTGCCAGATACCTTTAGGGCTGAGGAACCCAGTCATTGACTTAAGCGCTTTGGGTCATCTCGAGAAGTTTGCAACGAAGGATCTTCTGAAATAGACATGAGCCACATTTTGGAGATCCGTCGCTTCGCTGTGGATGACGTTTTGGCGTGGCTGCCTATAATTCTTAATTTGACGGATATGAGTAGCAAGCCAATTTTAGCTATTATATGATGCGCAATAATTAATTAAACTTGATCAGCGATTTTTATCGAAGGTCATATTAGTGAGTTTTACTAACCAGGAGTCATACCTCATGTTTTCTTATAGAAGTGCCCTATTAAATGCCACATATAAAGAAGGACAAGTAGGCAAACTTACTGACGAACATGAACAAGCAGAACATCACCGATTTAAAAAAGATTTTCTTTTCAAAAATAAACAAATCCCCAAAGACTTGTATGTCGCTCGATTGATTCAACACTTTTTGATCATCAAAGCCATAGAAACTCAATTGCAAAAATTAGACTCCGAGAAATCAGAAATTAATGCATTTTTTGCTTTATCTTATATTGAACACTTATGGCGTACCCCAGGCATTCAAAAAGATTTACAACAATTAGGCATTAATCCGGATCAAATTAAAGAGAGCGAAATAGCACCAACAACGAAACGTTATCTCAAAGATATAGAACAATTCACTCCCAAAGTCTTGCTCGGCCATTTTTTGGTTCATGTTGCCGGTTTCATGCATGGTGGAAATATTATCCGTTCGAAATTTATTGAGCCCAGTAATAGTGTTACTGATTATCAAATATCAACTCACCAGTATGATTTTTCATCTGCAGCCACGTTTTTACAGGGAGGAAAAGGTTCGTCATTCGCCGTGTATCAGGATATGATGAATAAAATGGATGAGATAGCTCTGGATAGTGACGAATACGAAGAGATCCTTAAGCAAGGGAAATCCGTTTATGCCATTATGACAAGCCTCTATGATGACTTATGTGAGATGCATACGAATCACCCCACCTATGACTTAGCCGCAAGGCATGCCGATAAACCCACAACATCCTGTTACTCACTGGCGGTTATCAGCGTCAGTATGTTAGCGATTGCCTATATTGTAACATTACTGGCTGATTTCTCGATGAATTCTGGTATGTCACCTCGTCCAAGTTAAAAACCGTGGGGGATTAGGGCAAATGCCATAACCAACCCACAATTCAAAAGAGGTAATGACCTCCCGGAGTTCTACTAACCCCTATTTCGATTTCCGGCTGCAAGCAGCCGGACTACGGTTCTTATTATAATATAAAAATATTAACTATCCTGCTCAATTGCTTTATAATTCGTCCGACAAAAAATCATAGGGATAAACGTGCAAGAAAAATTAGAAAAGGAATTTAGTCGTTATTTTTTCTTATTTCCTCAATTGAGAAGACGTAACAATTCGTTCGGATTTGCTATGTTTGGAGGAGGTAATCGAGATGAATTGAGTCCAATTATTCCGAAACTCGTTTATTTGGGAAATTTACCACGCCAATTACCGTTTGCTCCCAATATAAAACTTGCTGAAACTCAAGATGCGGGGTTAGTGGTATCCTGTGTTGATCTTGGTGAATTAGCAGAGTCAACCTTATTGCTAGAGCCTAATTCAAAGAACATCAAATATCATGTAGTGGCCATGGAAGACGTTACTGCAAAAACCGGTAATTTAGACCAAATTTGTGATGCACTTCATCTGATGTCAGCGTTTGCCGACGAGAAAAAGCCCATTCATATTCATTGTTACTCTGGAGTTGGACGCAGTGCCATGATGACTGCTGCACATCTTGCCCATCGTTACCTGATGGGTGACCCAGTAATCAAGGTTTACCTTGATCAAGCGGCGCTAAAATTGGGTGTAAAATTAGAGGTTGAACAAGAAGCGTTCATCCCTCGACTGTATAAAGTTTCCTGCAAATATGTTTCTTCAGTCCGCCAATGCTGCCAATTTGATCGCCAAGACCGTAATGAAATTGCAATTAAGGCATTGACAAAGCTTCATGAAGAGAGAAAGCATGGCCATTCCCCTTATAATGATGATTATGCTTTTATCAATGCATTGGTTCAATCTGCCTCTTTTAAAAAACTGCATCATGAATACTATAATCTTTTAAGTCGATATACCTATCTGCCTGCAACGCCATCATCCGAGTTGTCAGTTAATCGTATTGATCTGCAACAAGTGATTAAACAATTTTTTAGTGCCTTTATACTGAATAAGGAAGATTGGTATCAGCAATTGGCTGATTCTGTTAACGAAGAGGCGGCGTTTAAAAATACTCCATTACATCAGTTCTGCAACTCTCTTCCCCAAGGTTTAAATGACGAACAACAAAAATCATCCATGCTCAAGCGGCGGGAGTTGTTAATGGAGTTAATAGAAACCATGAACCATTTAAGTTTGCGCTACCCAATGGCCCAATATAGCCAACCGATTATTAAAGCCCAGGAATTGCTTGCTTCTTCACTCAGCGAATTCCCGGCTGCAAACAATACGAGCCATACTTGGTAATTTATAAAAAAGCTCAAATAATTCAATAATAAATGAAAAAGCGAGTGAACATGCTTAATTTTTTTAAGGGCGTCACCTATTTTGTACAAGGATACAAGAGCCTGTTAACTCCAGGTTTAAAGCGTTTTATTATTATGCCTGTAGCGTTTAATTGCCTGTTATTTACCGGCGTGTTTTATCTTGGTTATCATTATTTGATGCCCTATGCTTCTCATTACGTGGATAAGCTGCCTTCATGGTTAAGTTTTTTGAATAACATTGTGCTAGTAATTTTTATCATGGTATTCATCTTACTTTTTTTAGCAATGTTCACGGTCATGTTCAATGTCATTGCTTCTCCTTTTAATGGGTTATTAGCAGAAAAGGCTCAAAAATTATTGTATGGAGATTCTATTCCGCCAGTACCTTTTACATTAATGGTAATTCGCTCATTTAAACGCCAAGGAAAATTTCTGTACTATTTTGTGCCGCGTTTTTTAGGAATGTGTCTCTTGTTTTTCATCCCTTTTATCCAGCCTGTATTTCCTTTTATTTGGTTTTTTTTTACCGCCTGGATGTTAAGTATGCAGTTTCAGGATTTACCCTTGGATAATAATTTAGTCAGCTTTTATGAAATGCAACAGATTGTAAAAGCCAATAAAATGCGCTCCTTAGGCTTTGGCTCCTTGATCAACTTAGCCAGCTTCATTCCTTTGTTAAATATATTTATCATGCCTGCGGCAGTAATTGGAAGTACCATGCTTTATTGTGACACTCATCCACGAACAAAGGATACTTAGAGTAATCGAGAGATTAGATTTGCCTATTTATTTATGATAGCGTAGTAAAACAAAAACATTAATTTCGGCTGCGATGAACAACTGGATTAGAAAAAGTATCTTACTCAATCTCCTAATGGTGTACTCCGCTTTGGGCTTTAGTGAACCTCACAGAGACAGTGTTTCTAAAGAAGAAGTAAATGGTACCTTCATTATGCCATTTCCCAAGCCCCATAATGATATTTCCAATACTCTGACTATCCATGCTCTGGGTGGAGGAAAAATTAATATTTCCTTTAACTTGATATATCCTTATGTGGTCAATGGGGAGCTTCAAGCGAATACAGGTGAATTATCCGCGGTAGCCAACATTAAAGGGGATACAGCTGTATATTCCTCTTCCGAGTATGGCCAATGCACCATCACCATTACCTTCATCAAGCCCGGCGTGCTGTCTGTCACACAAGAAGGCTCTGATGCTGATTGTGGTTTTGGTCATAACGTCTATGCCAATGGAACTTATTATAAAAAACCAAAATAGCTGTTTTTTTAAGTCCTCATACCGTGAAGACTATTTCATGAAAAAACAACCAGTTATTATGGACAAAGGCTCCGAATCCTACATGATCAAGCAAACCGTTTCTTGCTCAGCAGCTTTTCCTGGAGTTTTTTCCGGAACCTTACCCCGCAAACGAATAAATTCTTGCGCCAAGTATACCTGATTTGTGAGTTGTGATTTTATATCCTGGGCAAAATCTGCTTTTATATGATAAGTATTCTTTATAAAATCAATATTATCTGCCATATAAGACAAGGGATCACTGTCAATTAATCCCAATTTAAGCGTATTGTTTTCTCTAAAAACCCCTGACGCCTCTCCCAGTCCATAACGCCGCCTCAGCACCGCGATACCATTCATTGTTTCATCAACCTTTTTCTGAATGTCCAACTCATGGCCGGTGTAGATAAAACTAATCATAAGAATTTTACCGCACTCATTAAAATCAAATTGCAGGGACTGTAGAGATACTCGGTGTCTTTGCTGTGAACTGGGCATTAAAATAAATGCAACGCAGTCTTTTATAGTCTGATTTTTAAAAGTACTGTACATTTTAAAATAGGAAATCGAGTCTGCATCCTTGGATTTAAACATTTTGGGCATGGCGCACTCCTTTATCTAACAAGCGTCTAAGCTCTCAGCTCATTTATCATGCTTGTTCTGTAAAACCATGTACACTAAATTTTTTATCACATGTCCAGTCGTACGTTACCTGAATACCGGCATAGATTTTCCTAAAGTCTATAACCCCGATATAGAACATTCCCTGGAGCTCTATACCGGAGAAGAAATAAGCATAGAGAGTTACTTTGAACCGCTAACCAGTCGAGGACGGTGGAACCAACACTTACACCTCAAGTAACTTATACTGGATTCTAATAACGAGAGGTTTTGGTTAATTAACTTCCAGGCGTTCTTTATACTGTTCTTCGTCAAAACCTAAGGCGATTGTTTTGCCATTTTCTACCAAAACGGGCCTCTTGATCAGAGAGGTATTGGCAATAATAAAGTCTATTTTTTCCGCCATACTCAAGGCTTCGTAATGATCTTTGTATTTGCGATAAGTCATTCCTTTTTTGTTAATGGGAAGTTCGCCTGCGAACTCACTCCATGCTTTTATTTGTGCTTTAGTTGGTGGAGATTTTTTGAAATCGATAAACTCATAATCAATTTTATTTTTCTCTAAGAAGTTGCGCGCTTTTTTTACAGTATCACAATTGGGAATTGCAAACATTGAGATCATTTTTATCCAGAAGGTTACGCTACAGGTAGCCCTATCTTAATCTATGTTTCTATGCCGTGCCAATTTCCTGGGGGAAAACCTTGATTGCGCGATGCTTCATCAAGGCTACTATTACTGATGAATTTTGCTAAGTATCTGGCTTAGCAAAATGGTAATTATTATTTAAATTTCATAGGGATAAAAATTTATTATATAGGCGTGGGTAACTGATGGGATATGTGTCTATAATATCTATTGAATAGGTCAAGGAGAAATCTATGTTTACAATTGGAACGTACCTGGCACAACGATTGGAAGAGCTTGCCATCAAAGACTATTTTGCCATCCCCGGAGATTATAATCTGGTTCTCCTTGATGAAATTTTAAAGAATAACAAATTACAAATGATTAATTGCTGTAATGAATTGAATGCAGGTTATGCAGCAGATGGCTATGCTCGTATTCATGGTATTTCAGCTTTATTTGTGACTTATAGCGTCGGAGGGTTAAGTGCGGTTAACGCCATTGCTGGTGCTTATGCGGAGAATTTACCTGTCCTGGTGATTTCAGGCGGACCGAATACAAACTCAATTCAGGACGCAGAGATTTTGCATCATACTTTAGGGAATGAAGATCATGGTTTTGCTCGTGATGTGTATGCACGCGTGACGGCAGCAGCCATTACCATTCGCAAGCCTGAAAATGCCCCACACCAAATAGATGGCGCGATTGCATTAGCCATAGCCAAGCAAAAACCGGTGTATCTTGAAATTGCCTGCAATATTGCCAATGCTCCTTGTTCTAAACCAACAAAGAGAGCCTTTAACGCGTCAAAGGTTAGCGACAGCTCTTCATTAGCTGCAGCAGTAGCCGATGCGGCAGAAAAACTGAATGCAGCGAATAAACCCAGCTTGATTCTCGGCTCTAAAGCACGCTCTTGTCATGCTTTGACAGCAATCGCGGAACTTTCTAGCAAGGCGGGCTATCCACTTGCCGCCATGCCCGATGCAAAAGGCTTTATTTCTGAAACTCATCCCAACTATATAGGCATTTATTGGGGGCCGGTAAGCTCTCCAGGGTGTGCTGAGGTCATTGATTCAAGTGATGCCTATTTACTGATTGGCCCTAATGAAAATGATTACACAACCGTTGGTCACATGTGGGGAATTAATCCGCGAAAATCGGTTTCTATTGCGGAGGGCTGCGTACGAGTTGGCGACACTATTTATACAGATGTTTATATGAACGATTTTCTCAAAGCCTTACAGGAGAAACTTAAATTTAATGATAATTCTCATAAGGTTTTCCAACGTATTGCTGGTTCAGCACCACAATACCTTGAACCCAAAGATTTGAATGCTCCCTTGAGCACTCGTTATCTCTTTGGCCAAATTCAAAAAATGCTCAATAAAAAAACTGCCCTCCTGGCAGAAACAGGTGATTCCTGGTTTAACTGCATGCGCTTGCATTTACCCGACGGCTGCCCCTTTGAAATTCAAATGCAATACGGCTCAATTGGTTGGTCAGTTGGAGCACTTTTAGGAATGCAAGCAGCCTTGGCTGATCAGAAAAGAGTGATTGCCTGTATCGGCGATGGTTCTTTCCAAATGACGGCACAAGAAATTTCCACGTTAATTCGCTACGGATTTAAACCGATTATCTTCCTGATGAATAACGCCTCTTATACCATAGAGGTGCAAATTCATGATGGCCCTTATAATGTCATCAATAATTGGCGCTATGCCGAGCTGGTCAATGTCTTTCGTGGTGAGCAATCCGGTGCCAAATCTTATGTAGTAAAAACTAATCAGGAGTTATTAACGGCGATTACCGATGCACAAAAAACGGATGCTTTGTGTTTTATCGAAGTGATTCTTGATAAAGATGACTGCAATAAAAACCTTTTGGAATGGGGGTCACGCGTGGCTAATTACAATAGCCGCCCACCCAGGTCTTAGAGCCAGGCCCTCATTAGCGGAGATTTTTTGACAAACATGCCGACGGGAGCCAGTTACCCATACTCAAAGCTTGTTGTGGGAAATTAGAGGCGAACCCGCTCCGCTTAGTTTATTTGGGGGACTGCAGATTCATGACGGCTCTCAAAATAAGCCTGAAACTCCCGCTATGTGAGTAAGCATAAAATGTGATCAGACTTCGCAACTTTAGTTATAAACCTCTCTAATCGCTTCGGCTTTAAAGCGATGATTCTGACAAACTGTTATAGTGAATTTGATTTCATTGATGCATTAAATATTTTATATTATCTTCAAGTGTACTGTTCTTATGTACACGATTCATTTTAAATATCATTAGCCAGCTTAGTAAGGATAGCTCATGAATCTCAGCAAAGGGATGTATTACCCTCGGTTACCAGTTTGCAAATTTAGGACAAGCTGCTTTAGGCGCGACTCCTGGTCACGTTATTACCCAAACACCTCATCTTTCTCATCTCTGCGCTAATCCAATTCACTTTCAATTGACAGTACTTATATAAGGAAGAATCTAAATGTATTTTGTAAGAGCACGGACACTATTCTTAATTGCTTTATTTCTATTTCCTACATTAAATTTTGCGGGCATTCCTCCAATTACCTTGACCTTGCAAAATGGAGCCACTACTACTTTAGCCAATGGAGAAATGGGTGCGGCTAATTATCTGGTAAGTCTTAATCCCCGTGTCCCCGGTAGTTTAAATTTGACTCTGGCAGGCGGTATACCTGCCGGGGTTGGGCAAATTACTTCACAACCATCTGCCTGCAGCACTGCTTCACCTGTCTGTACCAGTTTGTTTAGATTAAGTCCCGGAGGAAGTTGCTGTTTAATGCTTCAATTAAATGGCAGCAACATGACCAAAGGCATTAATAGCATAGCCCCTATCGTGGGAACAACGCCGCTCCCCTCAACTTATAGTACTCAAGCGGCTCCTTTAGCCGTCTCCGTGACCGCTGCACCTGCAGCAAGCACTTTAAGCGTGAGCGTGTCCAATTTAGCTTTGTCGGTCAATAATCTAAGTTTGAATGCCCAGTTAACGGGCTCTCCTCGGGTAATTATTATTAGTAATGTGGGAAGTCAAACCGTAACAGGTCTATCCGTTAACTTCCCAACCTGGCCAGCAGGCACAACGGCTACCGACAATTGCGGCAATACTCTGGCGCCGGGCAATTCGTGTACCATTACGATCACCCCCGGAGCAAATCCAACCACGAATTGCAATACGGGCCTTGTCCCTTCACCTGGTGTAGTTACCGTTAGTGCGACTAATGCCGCCTCTGTTCAGACTAATGTCGTGGTTTTAAGTTATGGATGTATTTATCAAGGAGGTTTTATCTATTCAGTAGATGATACCACCCCCAATACTGACAGTATTCTTGGTAAGATAGCCGCTGTAACAGACACTGTTCCAGGGACAACTGCACCAGCAGCTGGACTCCCTGACTGGGGCGGGGATGGAACTGACGTTTCTCCTGGTGGTTCAACTTATGAAAACAATCCGGTAGGGGCAAATAATGGAAGTGTTAATACAGCGACTATTATTAGTGTACTAGGTTGCTCGCTCCCGAATGCTGCATGTTCATGTAACGCGCTTTCTGTCAATGCCGCCGGTACTTCATCCTGCTCATCGCCATCCTTGTGTTATACCGGTTGGTATTTACCCGCCATTTGTGAATTAGGGCCGTTTGGTATAGCGTGTACAGCTGGCAGTACAAATATTCAAGAACAATTGTTTGTGGCTAACCCACCCATTCCTGGTTTAGGCTTGGTTGATACAGGATATTATTTTAGCTCGACTGAGTACTCTGGCACTCCTACCCATTATGCATGGTACGAGGTATTTTTTACCCCTGGCGGGGGTGGTCAGGCCTTTGACGGCCCCAAAGACTTCTCTCTTGGGGCAAGGTGCTCTCGGGCTTTAACACCGTAGTATTTTGTGAAATTACAAGTAGGTTGAGTCGCGACTCAACCTACTGAGTTTGGTGAACGTTGTTACTCAGCAAGTCTTATAAAACTATGAGGATCATTGAGGTTAACCAATGAAATGGCTTGCTGAATTTTATCGATCAGGAACTCGGCACAAGGTTTTATAAGCAATTGAATATCATCCCAATGTTCATTTTCTACACCAATACAGATTAACTTGGCGCGCTGCATTACGGGTTGATGGGTTTTAGGTAAGTGCTGGATGACCCAATCTGCAGCATCAGGTTTCGATCTAATGGCATTGGTTCTCAGGGTACTCCAAATTCGAGCATAAGTGAGGAGAACATTTCGAGTATCATGCTCCAGATCGGCAGTAAGTCTGCTTAGATCATCAACCATCGCTTTTATAAAATCGCCATAGGGTACATGAGGCAATAGTTGTTTTGGTTCTAATCCCAATAAAGTATGACTTTTTAGTAAGACCTGAGTAATAATTAGTGCCAGATCGGGCATTTCATGAGTCGCCCATAGATCAATATCCCCCTGTTCAAATGATGTTCGCAACCAATCGCCATATTGAAAATCAAATCGGGGAGGATAATGCCAAGGATTGATTGCGGCCTTTTCAACAAGGGTCATTTCAATAGGCAATTTCACACTTTTCATGTAAATACCCGAAATGTGAAGTAGAGCAGTAGCGAGCCGCCCTCTTTCATCCAAGGTAGTTGCGCGACTGGTTATAACAAGTAAATCAAGGTCACTGTATCTTTGTAGCCCGCCTACAAGAGATGAACCATAAAGATAAACACCCAAAAGATCTGCGCCCAAAACCGCGCGTAACAGATTCAAGCTATCTTTGATCTGTTGCTGGATTTCAGCACTAAACGTAGTTACCATAAATGTTGATTCATTTGTTATCTGTTTAAGACCTATATTACTTAACAAACGTAGGTTGGGTCGAGCCCCGTGAATAATATCGCAACTACAATGACTCATAGCAAACTTCAAACAGGGTAATAGCGATTTGCTCCTGTTACAATACAACGTATTCAAACCGCTCAAGATCGCAGTAAATGATTAAGGAAAATTATGAAACTGGCTTGGTTAACTGACATTCATTTAAATTTTATTGACCTTGCAATACGACACCAATTTTATCAAACCATTATTGATACGGGTTGTGATGGGGTACTAATAAGTGGCGATATTGCAGAAGCACCTTGCGTGAAAGAGCTGTTGCAAGAACTGGCCCATTTCATTAGAAAACCTGTTTATTTCGTTCTGGGTAATCATGATTATTATCGCGGTCAGATAAGTGACGTACGACACGAAATGACCCAGTTAACCGAATCTAATGAGTATTTATTTTGGCTGCCCGCGTCAAACCCACAGCGGTTGGATAACAGCACTTTTTTAGTTGGCCATGATGGTTGGGCTGATGGTCGTCTGGGGAACTATGATGACAGTCGGGTGGTGCTTAATGACAGCAGAATGATTGCTGATTTATTCCAAGAAGGAAGGCTTGGCAAGTCGCAACTATTAGCCCAAATGCAGCAACTTGCTGATCTTGATGCCAGCCAGCTTCAAAAGCAATTATTACAAGCGGTGAAAGAGCATGCGCAAAGAATTATTGTTGTAACGCATATCCCACCATTTAAAGAAGCGTGTTTGCATGAGGGGAAAATCAACAATGATGATTGGCTGCCTTATTTTTCTTCAAAAGCAACCGGGGACGTATTAAGCGATATTTGCCTGAGCTACCCTGATATCAATTTCTTAGTCTTCTGCGGTCATACTCATGATAAGGCAAAGTACAGTCCCCTTCCCAATTTAATAGTTGAAGCGGGGCATGCAGAATACAATCGGCCAGAAATTCAGAAAGTTATCTCGCTCCAGGGACAATAGAATAACTTTGTCAATTTCGCATCCATCCTTAACCGTGCTCACTTGCCTTTTATTTATTACTTTCAATGATCTACTCATTTTGCTAGATTGAGTAACCAATCCTGCGGCAAGCCGTGGAAAATACCTGTTCAAGTGGGTCATAAGGACGATTTATATGTTTAATTTGAAGAAAATGGCAATTGCATTTTTCGTTTTCAGCTGCGGGGCTTCATTTTCAGGAGCTATGGGGCAGCTAATGGAAGCTAATAATCCCAAGGAAAATTTATATGCAGGGGTTGGTGTTGGGGGATCTTTTAATGATGACCAATTAGAGACCCAAAATGTGGTTTTTGGAAGTACCGTTAATGCCGCTTCGAATAATAATCAGTGGGTCGGTAATGTCTTTCTGGGGTATGGACATACCTTCATGAACTCACTGTTTTTAGGTATTGAAGCCAATACGTATTTTCCTCATCGTACGGAGAACTTTTATAGTCCTGGAGTAACGATTGTAGGTCCTATTTACCAGGATCAATTGGCGATAAATGATTATCTTGGACTTGATTTGCTCCCTGGTTATCGCGTCAATTCGGATCTATTAATTTACGGACGCGCGGGTTTATCCTTTAGAGACGTATCCATTAATCAACCTGAAAATACGCCAAACTCACCCAGTTTTTTTAATTCCGATAATTCTGTGGGGGGGCGATTTGGTGCGGGAATAACCTATGCCTTAAACAGACATATTGCGGCATCAGTGGATTATTACTATTCTTATTTCCCAACATTTAGTTCTAATTGGCCGTTATTCAATCTTCAATATAATTTTAAATCACATTCAAATTATGCGGGGTTTTCCTTACTGTACACGGTTTAAGATGGATTGGATTTCTTCAAAGTAGGTTGGGTCCTTTTGACCCAACCTACTTTCTAATACCAATAAACCCAATTTTCAGACGTTAACTCTCTTTAAAAGGAGTACATTTAGGACTATATACTTATATGAATAGATTATCCCCTAAGGTTCTAATGTTTCTCAAATAAGGACAATAAAGATGGAAGCACTCGTCATATTGCTTATAGAATTTTTATTAGACCCCATAATCCTGTTATTTATTCTATTATTCAATGTATTAGTCTGCATCATAGAACTCATCATTGAGCTAATTTTCACTCCTTTTTTAATGAAAGATAACAAAACCACCTCACCAGCTATGACAAAAAATGCCAATAAAAATCCGTCTAATCCAGAGCCTCCCCAAAAGAGAATCAACTCAAGCAAAATGACTAATTCAGTATTCTTTGCAAAAACAGTTTATGCATTAAAATGGCTCAGAAACCTTTCGTTATCGCTAATTATTTTAATAATCAGTGCCTTGTTTATTATAAATTTTGCCCTTTTTGAGCCGACAGTAAAATGGATACTTACCAGAGTAGAACAAAAAACCGGCATAGAACTGAATGCCGAGCAAATAAAGGGTAATATTTTTACCGGAAAAATATCTTTTCACCAATTCCATGTAACGCGTGAATCGCCAATAAAAACGAGTTTTAAACTCGATATTGCTGATCTATCCCTGGATATCGATTGGTTAAGCCTGATTTTTCGCCCTATAACCATTCAAACGCTATTCATAAACCAGGTTACCGGCAATATTACCCAACCCGATCCACAGGTAAATACAAACGACCATACAGAGCAGGCAGACAGTGAATCCCAGATAAAAACGAAACGGCCCTTCGTAATAAATAATCTTAATGTGAACAAGATAAATATTACGTTTACCAACAATGGCAACACCCCCATTCCTGTATCTTTTGATAAAATATACACCCCAAAATTTAGAAGTGACTATGCAATTTTTGACCTATTTTTCCGCTCCAACATTACAGGTTCTATAGATGGCCACCCTATTTTAATCTCTACCAGTGAAATGGACTCCGGAAGGATTACTCACTGGCATATTCCTGACTTCCCAGTGGCGATACTTGCTAATTTTGTAAATAAACCACCAATCAATTGGCTTAAAGGCGGAATTATTAATGTTGAAGTTAAAGATAAATGGCAACTTAATGATCAAGAAGCCAATATTGAAATGGATTGGCACTTGCAATCGCAAGGATTGATATTAGAACCGCCACCCGATATCCCCTTCATTAAACGGCAATTAGCTTTTGCTATCACCCATTATATCAACAGTAAAAATGGTGATATCGATCTCAGGCTAAGAACAGTGCTCAATGAGAATCAATTTAAAAATGCATTTTCTTTAGATGCCAGCGGGCTTTGGGATGCATTAACTCAAACCATCACCAATTCAATAATAAATAAAATCCATCTTAAAGGGGAGTTTAATAACAACGTAACGGGTTCAAAACATTTTTAAAAAAGAGAAGTGAAACCGTTAACTCGAAATTTGCTCTCATTGATGCAGGCTTTCAGAAGGTTATCAATCATCTGTCCCAAAGCCCAATTTAGCATCTTGATAAAAGACAACTTCACCTGTTGATATATCATGATGCGCTCCAATAATTCCACACTCTCCTTTTTCAATAAGATCTTTCAAAATAGGACTGCGCTCCATCACTGCCTGGACTGTTCTCTTAACATTTATAGCAGTAACCTTTTCCACGAAATCCTCGTTACTTGAGGTCCGATTTTCAACGGTGGACTGTTCCGCATGAACAGCATTTTGTATTTTATTGAGCAAGGCGGTCAAATTACCCATTTCCACATGATCACAAGCCCCCTTTATTGCACCGCATTTTGAATGCCCCAACACCACGATTATCTTAGCTCCCGCTACTTTACAAGCAAACTCCATACTTCCTAAAATATCTTCATTAATAATAGTGCCTGCAATACGTACGCTAAATATATCACCTAGACCCTGATCAAAAATCAATTCCGCTGAAGTACGCGAATCAATACAACTCAAAATAATAGCAAAGGGATGTTGTCCATCAGAGGTTTCATTCGCTTGCTGTAGCAGGTTACGATTAATTTTTAAATTATTTAAAAATCGTTTGTTACCTTCTTGTAATAAATCCAACGCAATTTCAGGTGTAATTGCTTCTTGCATTTCTTTAGTCAAAGTTTTCATTATTGCTCCTATACATCATCTTCAGATCTGAAAAACTCGATAATATACACCATTGGACAATTTGATTTTATTTTAATAGGCAGAAATCATCCCTCATTTCTTTCTTATAATTGACGCAATAACCTATAGAATCATTCAAATAGTCCATTACGAGTATAGCCAACGCTGTAAAACTTGCTCTTTCAAAGTAACAATTAAATTTGATTTTTGTCTTTATGTCCAGAATGAATTCAGCTTATGTCTGTGATAACTTAAAATGAATTGACTGCCGATTATCGATGCGAACAGGGGCCCTATCCTAGCAGCTCGCATCTTTAATTTGTTTTCTGCAGTGTTTTAAGCCAATTATGATCTATATAATACCTCCTCAATAGGTATACTTACTTTTAAATGGGAAAGAAAATGCTCACCCAAGAAATACTTAACAAAATAGACAGGTATTGGCGCGCAGCTAACTACTTATCAGTAGGCCAGATTTATTTGCGTGATAATCCGCTACTTAAGCGCGAGTTAGTTTTTTCAGACATTAAACCCAGATTATTAGGCCATTGGGGAACAACTCCCGGTCAAAATTTTATTTACGCCCACTTAAATTACATTATAAAAAAATATGATTTAAATATGATGTACATTTCAGGGCCAGGCCATGGCGGTCCTGCAGTTGTAGCGAATGCATACCTTGAAGGAACATACAGTGAGCTATATCCTGAAATCACCCAAGATGAAGATGGGTTACGCAAGTTATTTGCTCAATTTTCATTTCCGGGCGGAATTCCAAGTCATGCATCCCCAGAGTGTCCTGGCTCTATCCATGAAGGAGGTGAATTAGGGTACTCTTTAAGTCATGCTTTTGGGGCCGTATTTGATAATCCGGATTTGCTCGTTGCTTGTGTTATTGGGGATGGTGAGGCAGAGACAGGAGCGCTTTCAACCGCATGGCATTCCAATAAATTTTTATGCCCCGTAACAGATGGAGCGGTATTGCCCATTCTTCACTTAAATGGATATAAAATAGCAAATCCAACCATCTTGGCTCGTATTCCTCAAGAAGAACTGGAGCAATTATTTTATGGCTATGGTTGGACGCCTTATTGGGTAGAGGGCGATGAACCCCAAGTAATGCATGAGAAGATGGCTGCTGTCGTTGCACAAGTCATCAATCAGATTAAACTCATTCAACACGATGCGCGCGCTAATAAGAATGCGCAACGCCCCCATTGGCCCCTGATTATTTTAAAAACCCCTAAAGGTTGGACGGCTCCTAAAATAGTTGATGGGATAAAGATTGAAGGGACCTTTCGCTCCCATCAAGTACCCGTTTCTAGCTGCTCGAGTAGCATGGAGCATTTAAAAATCTTGGAAAAATGGCTTAAAAGCTATCAACCTGAAATTTTATTTGATGAACAGGGTAAACTATTCAATGAGATAAGAGCTATAGCACCTGAGAATGAAAAACGGATGAGTGCAAATCCTCATACTAACGGTGGTTTGCTGTTAAAGACCCTTGATTTACCTGAGCCAGATGACTATGCGGTCAAAATCGCAGAACGTGGCCAACAAGGGATAGGGGATACCCGTGTTTTGGGGCCGTACATGAGAGATATAATTCGCTTCAATTCAAACAACTTCCGTATATTTGGACCAGACGAAACAATATCCAATGGGTTAGAGGCGGTATTTGAAGCAACCAATCGTCAATGGGACACTCAAACCCTGCCTGATGACAATTTTTTATCTTCACAAGGCAGAGTACTTGAGGTATTGAGCGAACATCAATGTGAGGGCTGGTTGGAGGGGTATTTATTAACCGGACGTCATGGACTCTTCAACTGTTATGAAGCCTTCATCCACATTATTAGTTCTATGTTCAATCAGCATGCCAAATGGTTAAAAGTTACAGCAACGATTCCTTGGCGCAAAAAAATTGCTTCATTAAATTATTTGCTCACCTCTCATGTTTGGCGACAAGACCATAATGGGTTTTCTCACCAAGATCCGGGGTTTATTGATCATGTAATTAATAAGAAAGCAGAAATAATTCGCGTCTACCTTCCTCCTGATGCAAATTGTTTATTGTCAGTCATGCATCATTGTTTACAGAGTAAACATTATGTCAATGTAGTCATTGCAGGAAAACATCCTGCGCCACAGTGGCTTACCTTCGAGGAAGCAAAGCAGCATTGTGCCAATGGCATAGGAATTTGGGAATGGGCAAGTCATGATAACGGGAAGTCTCCTGATGTCATTATGGCCTGTGCAGGAGATGTCCCTACCCTTGAAACATTGGCTGCGGTTTCTATTTTACGTGCCGAACTACCCCATATAAAAATTCGTGTTATTAACGTCGTTGATTTAATGAAATTGCAACCAGATTATGAGCACCCTCATGGATTAAGTGATGAAGATTTTGAACAATTATTTCTTCAGAATAAACCCATCATTTTTGCATATCATGGATATCCATGGCTCATTCATCGCTTAACCAGTAATCGGTCAAATCATAGAAACATCCATGTGAGAGGATATAGAGAAGAAGGGACAATCACTACTCCTTTTGATATGACTGTATTAAACGAATTAGATCGTTTTCACTTGGTTCTCACTGTCCTTAATTATTTACCCGCAACAGGTTTCAAAGAGCAAGAACTTATTGAGCGCATTAAAGTAAAATTATTAGAACATCAAAGCTACATTAGACAACATGGACAGGATTTACCAGAAATTAGAAATTGGAAATGGGATTCCCATATATTTCAAGATAAAAGAACTCAAAATGTAAGCTTAGTAGAGTAAATAAGGTCATCATTAAGATGACCTTACAATATTAACTTTTCTTCGAAATAATATTATTTTTTGGTCAGACCCCGATGATCTTAATAATTCAATTCGAATCTGGCCCCATTGATTTTCTAAGCTCATTGGGAATGAATCTGTTTATTGCTTATGAACACTTTTGCAACAAAACCAAATTATGCGTCGTCTTTGGGACCGGTTGCTTTATTAGGTTTAGGTGATGATTTTTTCACGGTTTTTTTTGAGCTTGCTTCTTTTGCAACTGGCACGTCAGCCGCTTTTGAGGTTTTTTTGGGAGTAGGCGTTTTTACGGTTTTTTGCGCAGGCTTTTCACTTTTAACGTTCTTGTTGTTTTTTGCATGTAGAATCGAATTTACTTTTTCTTTTAATGTACGTCTTATGGCTTTGAATTCTTCTGTACGAATTTTAGCAAGATCCTTTTGATGCGCGACGCCAATTAATACGTTTCTTTCGATTTTTTCAGATAATAATGCATATTTTTTCAGTAAGTGTCGTGCATTTTTAGCCAGCTCTGTGGAATCAATTTTAGCTGGAAGTTCTTTAATATCAGCAACAATTTTTTTAATTTTTGTTAATTCAACTGGAGTTCCTTTTCCCATGATGAGTCTCACTTTTGATAGCAGTAAAAAAAGTATAGCCCATCGCTTGGGATTCTTCCACAGTCCCTATCCCACTATGGATTAAATGATTCAAGTGAAAACATCTTTCATATTATTTATTACTCCAGTAATTATGAGTTTTCGCAATCTTTACTTTTTAAGGAAGCAAGATAAAGGGTTTCAATTTCAGTCCTTGCTCATGGTGTTTTGCGCAAGAATTTAAGGCTTGATTTGATGCTGGGGTTGGAAGAAAAACAGTTAATTTTGACTCTTTCCGCTAAGCCTTCCCAGCCATAACAAATCAACAAACTATTTAAGATAACCTCTAGGGTAATACCGTGCAGTGGATCATTATAAGTTCTGTCCATCAACTATACCTTTTTTTGTTGTACATTAGGGGGTTTAGTCTAGACCTCGCTAAACGCAGCAAGCGTAGGCTGGGCTGTAAAGCCCAGCGTGCAACCTTGATCATTTCCTGGAAGTTGATTATTAATCCGAAAACAGATATTTAATTCAAGTGCCAATCCTTTCATCAGATCATTGCTGGCCATAGATCATTTGCTGGGCTTTACAGCCCAGCTACGCTTACCAAAAAAGAATTGGGTTTTGTTTATAATTTTCATAGTTGGGTTTATTTTGAAATACAACTTTTTGTCAGTTCTTCCCCACCCCCCAAAGATGATTCGCATCGTGTCATATCTACATTGCTATTTTCTGCCCCAGTTTTGTTTGATGCCCAAATTGAGTGATTAAGCATCATTAGCTCGTATCCTGATAAACAATATTGTATACGGGTGTGTAAGGCTTCATATTTAGGATACGAGGCATCGCTTAGACTTGAGAATAATTCATAACTTTCACCTACTTGGCCCTTATATAGCTGTTCACCTTTCGAAGTGATGTCTTTTTCGAAACCCAGATCAACCTCAAAACTTTCTGTTACCGGAAAACAGGCGAGTTGATTCAACGTTAACTCGCTATCGGTATAACCTTCAGTAATGTCTTCATCTATTATTGCGTTCTTGAAGCGATAGGTTTCGTCAGTATCACGATAACGGATGTTGGGATGTTTATCGCCCAATTGTTTTGCATAGATATTATCAGCAAGCCCTCTGGCACAATCCCAAACACAAGCTTTGCCATAAACCCCGCCGAGATGTACGGTATCAATTTGGTTAATCTCGCAGGCCTCAAGAAACTCTTCGCGAAAAAACTTGTCTTCCATTTGTTTTTTTAATTGTTTTTCAAGAGCGCTATTTTCGCCCAAATATTGAGCAATGAGTCGCAGACAGCTTTTTTTAGCATCTTCTGGAAGTGACAGGAAACAAATCAATTTGGGCGTTGTTTTCAGTAAATGTTCCAAGCGCTCTAAAAGGGTAACTCGTTCTTCTTTAGAGGTAACTTCAGTAAAATATTCATCTAGAGCTTCAATATAAAGTGCCTTAAGTGGAAATTCTTCAGTTTCAGCTCTGCGCACAGTAATTGCTGGGGTAATTTCATTACCCATGTTTATAGTAAATGTTGGCATTTTTGTTCCAGTTCTGGGAGGTTGGTGACTGATCAAAATAACGCCAAATTGATCAATTGTCAATATTCACCCCATGCCCTAGAACATGGAACTAAGGAGAACTTATTGCTTTAACCCTCTCTTGCAAAACTAATCTATACGTCCAATAGTAATACCTTTTCTGTTTAAAATGCGTCCGTCTTGCGCTCGAACCTGTAATTTTGCAATGGGTGCTTCCAATCAGGGACCAGGAGATGCGCGCAATTCAAATTCCTCAATGAGTTCTTGAGCTATTTTCATATATTCATCATCAATATCATTGTCCATAGCAAGTGGTTCAATAACCACACCCTCCTTATCTGGTTTAAGGTAAGGCGCTAGTCGTTCAATTTTTCTGAGTACTTCAGCGGTGTCCATACTATTTTTACCAAAACGGCTTAAGGCGATATCAAAATATTCGGCCAGAGCGTTGTAATCTTCACGTTGTAACACTTTGCTTTGGCCAATATGAGCGGATATTTTATCAGGCCTTACACCCTTTTTAAGTAAATGATGAATAATGCCCCCAACATGGAGAGACCCAACGTGAACAATGGTTATTTTATTGTTTGCAAGCAATCGAACTACTTGATTAGCCATATGCTTATCACGCTCTTGTCACTTTAAATCTAAAAAAGGAATCGCTGGGCTTTTCAGCCCAGCCTACGCTTGCCCCTTTGTAGGATAGTATGAATAAAAACTGAATACTGTTGTCTTAATTTAATTACTTAGTTTAAAATTGGTCCATAATTTTTTACTAACCATTTGGAGACAATAAAATGGCTATGGATCATGTAACATTTTGCAAATTATTAACTCAATCGAAAGAAACTTTTAATAGCATGCAATTTGAAGGAGATGCTATTTTGTTGGACGAAATTAATCAGACTAATATAGAGAATACAAACGAAGTAAAGGAGCTGATCCAGTTATGGGAGGCCTATGAATTATTTTATAATAGCCACATAGAATTGGTTCAGGAGATTCTTCCCATGGAAAATCTTACTCCTCCTCAGAGTCGAGAACTTGATGCTTATTGCAATGAAGTCATGGATCAATGCGCTACTCTAAGAGAACGCATGCAGCCTTTTATAAATCGATTCCTAGAAAACTATGAAACTACATTTGGTCCGATTTTTAATTCAGATAATAGTTATCATTTTTTTCAGCCTCACAATTTCAATGCCTTCAATTCCCCTGTCGAAAATAATACATCTCAAAATTCTTTTAATTAAAAAATAAGAGCGTAGGTCGGGCTACAAATAGCCCGACAACAAATATTCGCCAAGACTTCCATCCAAAAAATCACCGGTATATGACCAATCTTTTGATATTTTGCCCAAGCGGGTATCTCTATGAATACTTGAAAAAGGCCACTCCGAAGGCTTACTTACATAACCATGCTTTACTGGATTATAAAGAATATGATTCATCTGGATGTATTAATCTTCTGTAACGCATCTTCTTAAATAAATCCTACTTCATTAACGCTGGATTGCTAACAGCATACTGCAAATTTTTCATCGCATTTACAAGTCATTGCTTCCTATAAAATACCCTGTAGGCGACATAGAGTGAAGTCAGGCAATTTGTTGCCCGACCTACGCTTGCTACAAAATTTTTGGGCATTTATTGATTCTGAAGGCCCATTGAATTGATATAAAAAAAGCCTTAACAGCTTGTTTTACAATGGTTTTTGATAGCCTTTGGTGGTCAGGAATGGTTTTGTTAATTGGGGCGGCATCCATAACATTGGCTATGTAATTGATTGATAATAAATAATTATTTGAATGCGGCTTGGAAAAGCCCCCAAATAGGCCCCACTTTATCGAGTATTACTCTTGGAATTGAACCAAATTCCGCCGATTACCGTTCTTATATTCGCGAACAGCGAATGCCTGCCAGAATATACAAGTTAATGATTTGAGCCTCAATATCATTCTTATTTGCTATTCGCGAATCGCGAACAACGAATGATGGTGCTATACTTAAGTTAAGATAAAGATTGGGGTATCTACCTTATGCTCAAACCACAAGACATCGTGATACTTTTGAAAATACTTTCCATGATGGTTTTGAACAAAAACTATCAGGACGAGTATTTGTCTCAAAATAAACTTGCAACGCTTTTATGCATGAGTGTATCAGAAGTTAATGCTGGCATAAAAAGATTAGTTCATTCAGGATTATTAGCACCGGTGCTTACAGATAATCCTAAAAATAAAATGATATTCTTACCAAGTAAATCAGCTTGTGAAGAATGCCTGATATCGGGTGTGAAATATTTCTTTCCTGTAGAGTTGGGTGCTTATACTCGCGGAATTGCTACGAGTTATGCCGCCCCTATCCTTGAAAAACAATTTATTCTCGGTGATGACCCTATTCCGGTCTGGCCTTATGGTGAAGGCGATAAACGAGGATTGGCTTTAGAACCTTTGTATTCCTCGGTGCCAAAATCAGTGACTCAATTTCCAGATCAAACTTTTTATGAATTACTCGTGCTTGTCGATGCAATTCGCAGTGGGCGAGCGCGAGAAAGAAATATCGCTACTACATTATTAAAGGAAATTATTCATGGCAAACATCAAGCAGGAAAGAGCCACAGCGAATTTGAGAATGCTAGAGTTTGTGGCAAGGAAATTAGGGCCACTAAATGAAGAGGTTATCTACTTGGGTGGTTGCACTACTGCGCTTTTTATAACTGATCCTTTATCGCTAGATGTTCGTCCTACGCGGGATGTAGATTGCATTGTAGATATTGCCTCCTTGCCGAAGTATTACCAATTTGGGAAGAAACTATCAGACCAAGGATTTAAACAATCTATAGATGAATCTGTCATATGCCGGTGGCATTATGATGAGGTCATTTTAGACGTCATGCCAATAGATGAGAGCGTTTTAAAATTTGGTAATCGCTGGTACAAAGAAGCTATTGAGCACGTCATTACACACCAATTGAAAGATGACCTTATCATTAAATCAGTAACCGCACCCTACCTGCTGGCAACCAAGATTGAGGCATTTAAAACAAGAGGTAATAATGATTTCTTAGGAAGCCATGATTTTGAGGACATTATTACTGTCGTTGCTGGGCGTACTGAAATTGCAGATGAGATCTGTCTTGCGACAGAGAACTTAAAAACACACCTTAAACAGTTTTTTGCAGAAATCATTAATGATGATAATTTCCGAACAGCATTACCAGGGCATCTTAACGACGGCCCTGTTACAATACAGCGTATTCAAACAGTTCAGGATCGCATAAAGCACATCATTAGTGGCTAAGGAAAAGCAAGCGTAGGCTGGGCTGAAAAGCCCAGCATTCACCAGCAATGGAAACTTCAATTCCAAGAAAAGTTGCTAGAAAGACTCTGCCTTACCTGGTTAACTCATTTTTCACTTTAAATCTACAAAAGGAATCGCTGGGCTTTTCAGCCCAGCCTACGCTTGCTAGAAGTCACCCCTAGCAATATCAAATATGCTGAAAGATTACGTTGTGAAATACTCAACACTATTGAACGTGGTACATTTTCATATGCAGATTATTTCCCACAATCAAATTTAGCGAGAAGATTTGGACATGTAAAAACTAATATAACAATTGGTGAGTTACTCAGAGATTTTTTAGATCAGATAAAAGCTACTCGTGAGCATAGTACTTATATCGGGTACAAGAAGGTCTGTGAGGCACACCTTATTCCTTATTTTGGTGAAGTGGCATTACAAGATTTAAAACCAGCTTTTATTCGAGAATGGATACGTGGTTTGCAGGTTACCTCAAAAACTGTCAGCAACCTTCTCATTCCTCTACGAGCGATCATTGAACAAGCACTTAATGATGAATACATCAAGAGTAATCCGCTGGATAAAATTGTTATTTCTAAGTTGTTAAGCAAACAAACCAGCAAAAGCAATTTCAAAGTAGACCCATTTGATAAAAATGAAGTCAAAGCTATTTTAGATGCAACTCACCACGAACAGATCAGAAATCTCTTTCAGTTTGCTTTTTTTACAGGATTAAGAACATCCGAGCTTATAGCTCTTGAATGGGAAGATATTGATTTAGCTCATGGGATAATAAATGTTGTCAGAGCTGTGGTAAAGAAACAGGTTAAAGGAACAAAAACAATTGCGGGTAAACGTAAAGTAATGTTACTCCCTCCCGCTATTGAAGCGCTTAATGCACAAACGAAATATACCTTCGATCTAGGTAAACGTGTTTTCCATAATCCACGGACTAATCAACCATGGGAAACTGATCACCAAATCCGGCGGACTGCTTGGGTACATACTATTAAACGAGCGGCTATTAGGTATAGAAATCCTTATCAAACAAGACATACTTATGCCTCTATGATGTTATCCGGTGGCGAAAATATCATGTGGGTTGCAAGCCAGATGGGACATGTTGATACTGAAATGGTGATGAAAACTTATGGCAAGTGGATACCGGATGATTCAGCTAAAGAGGGTTATAGTACAGTTACAAATTGGGAAAAATTTATCTAGCCAATTATTTTTTTTGAAAAAACCCTTCTGCAAATTGTCTGCTTTCATCGAACTCTTTTGGCAAGAAACGATAGGTATTCAGAGAGCCTCTTAAAGAGTCGACGATCTGCGATTCATATTTAAATTGCACTTTAGGTTTTCGCGAAATTATAAGTCCATAAGCATTGCTGTTGGGCAGTTTATCATCACGCCCATAATGGAAAGGTATATTGGTAAAACAAACAATATTGGGCAAAGAATCGGGAAATTTTTCTTCCATTTTTTTATACTCTCCCCTTATCTTATCTACCTTATCTTGATTTTCATATATATCTAACTCAGGCAAATTAACATCAACAAAAACAATAAAAGGTTCATCAACATCTTTTTCTACGGCATTTCTTAATTTGCCATACAAGTCAATGTTCCTATGCTTGCCTTGCTTCGCGCCCAAAACACCTTTAACATCTCTGGCTTTGGCCTCAACTTGTAATATTTGACCAGTTTGAGTATGAGTGGCTCGACATTCCGTAACACGACCACGACCAAGTGTTTCATCAAATAGTTCCAGCTTAAAGCCGGCCCTAATCATAGTAGCTAAAACAAATATTTCATATCGGGCACCATTGAAGCTGGATTGAACCTTCAGCCGCTTCACTAAATTACCTGTTAAATAATTTTGGTCATTTAAAACAAACAAATCATATGCCAAATGTAGGTAAGCTAACGCGCTACCATTTAATTGGCATGTTTCCACAGGATTTTCAGGATCGATAATTGTAAGTTGACCCTCTGTACACCACTTAACAATAATGTGGCGTTCAAATGTCGGTTTAGATAATTCATTTTCAAACCAATCATTGCCTAAAGTAGTTTTCAAGTGACTGGTCAAAAAATCTGTAGGAGTGTTCCAATCACAATCAGGTTTGTCCGATATAACAAGAGTTCCACCAAGTATCACCATCCGTTTATTCTGAAATACACAGCTTTTAATTTCAGGAGTAAATCCAAAATGTTGTTCATGGAATTTTTTGGCTCTACCCCAAT
>NZ_JAJKBJ010000018.1 GCF_023618015.1 Legionella maioricensis | reverse complement strand
AGAACCCGTGTTAGGGTGTTGTGTTGTTAAATGGGGAGTGCCCCCGTAATTGGGAAAGAGCCAAAATTATAGAACCCGTGTTAGGGTGTTGTGTTGTTAAATGGGGAGTGCCCCCGTAATTGGGAAAGAGCCGGATTTTGTTGGTGGGCCCACTAGGACTTGAACCTAGGACCAACGGATTATGAGTCCGCTGCTCTGACCAACTGAGCTATGGGCCCGGAGAGGGGTCATTTTAAACTTAATTTTACTAATGTTCTAGTATTTTTTACTTTTTTTAACGGTACTTTCTTAAATTTCCCAATAGCTTGAGTAAAGGGCGGGGTTTGGTTGTTTCGTCAGTCAAACTTTGCACCATTTTGTCTCAAACTATTGGGTTTCAAAGGTTTTACTTAATTGCTGCTTTATCAGCAGCAATTAAATTAACTTTCATCGCCTTCCAGGAAGCTTCTTAGCTTCTCTGAACGTGATGGGTGGCGTAGTTTGCGTAGCGCTTTTGCTTCGATTTGTCGAATACGTTCGCGGGTTACATCAAACTGTTTGCCTACTTCTTCCAGGGTATGGTCGGTATTCATTTCGATACCAAAACGCATACGTAGGACTTTCGCTTCACGTGGCGTTAGTGTTTCCAGGATTTCCAGTGTTGCTTCGCGCAGGCCTTCTGCAGTCGCCATGTCGATGGGCGATTCGATGTTGTTGTCTTCGATAAAGTCACCTAAGTGAGAATCATCATCGTCGCCAACTGGAGTTTCCATCGAAATAGGCTCTTTAGCGATCTTCAGGACTTTGCGAATTTTGTCTTCACTTAATTCCATTTTTTCCGCTAATTCTTCAGGAGTGGCTTCACGGCCTGTTTCCTGCAGAATTTGGCGGGAAATACGATTGAGTTTGTTAATGGTCTCAATCATATGGACCGGAATACGGATGGTACGTGCCTGATCCGCAATGGATCGGGTGATCGCTTGTCTAATCCACCAGGTTGCATAGGTAGAGAATTTGTAACCGCGACGGTATTCAAATTTATCTACTGCTTTCATCAAGCCAATATTACCTTCCTGAATCAAATCAAGGAATTGTAAGCCTCGGTTGGTGTATTTTTTAGCAATCGAAATTACCAAACGTAAGTTCGCTTCAACCATTTCTTTTTTAGCACGTCTGGCTTTAGCTTCGCCAATAGACATTTTACGGTTGATGTCTTTAATCTCACTTATGGTCAAACCGTATTCTATTTCAAAAGAAGCCAATCTGGACTGCAGGCGAAGAATTTCATCGGTGTATTCTTGGATGCGTTGTATGTCGAGTTTTTTGCCGTTTTTACTGGTCAGTGTTTCTAACCATTTCAGATCGGTTTCCTGGCCAGGGAAGGTATCTATAAATAATTTACGTGGAATGCGTGCTTTTTCTATGCACAGACGCATGATACCGCGTTCAAATTCTCTAATATGATTACGCAACTGACGGAAATGACGAGTTAATCGGTCTACTTGTCTTGAAGTTAATTTCAGTTTCAAGAACGAATCCGACATGGTTTCCAGTAACAGAAGTGTTTTTGCGTTGGTACGACCATGCTCTTTTAAGGCAACCATGGCATTGTCGAAATTCTCACGCAATTCATCAAAGTAAACTTTGGCTTGTTCAGGATTAGGACCGTCGTCAACCTCGGCCAAACCGCCCTCACCATCTTCGTCTTCATCGTCAACGCTGAGCAGAACTTCTACTTGTTGTTCTTCATCAAGCATAGAGCCTATGCTTGATGCTGGAGCTATTTCTTCTTCAGAGTCAGCAAAACCACTAATGATTTCGTTGAGGCGAATCTCTTCGGCATTGAAGCGATCGTAGTCGTCAAGAACCAATTGTACGGTTTCTGGATAATGAGCTAGTGATCGAAGAACCTGGTAGATACCTTCTTCAATACGTTTGGCGATGCGGATTTCACCTTCGCGAGTCAGTAATTCTACTGTACCCATTTCACGCATGTACATACGTACCGGATCAGTGGTTCGTCCAGTTTCTTTATCCACAGAAGCAAGAACCATCGCTGCTTCTTCGATGTCAGGCACTTCTTCTGTATTTAACAGAAGCGCTAATTCATCGTCTCCTGGTGGTTGCTCAAACACTTTAATGTTCATGCCTTCCAGCATGCTTATAATGACATCAAAATGTTCCGTATCTACTATATTAGGTAGTAGATCATTTATTTGACTGTAAGTCAGGTAACCCTGTTCTTTTCCCAGGCTGATGACTTTAGTTATCTGTGAGCTCTGCTGTTCTTGGTCATTCATGGTCATAGGCACTTCTTATAGGGACAATTAAGAATTACAAAAAGGTTTTGATTATAAACTGGCTAACTGAAACATGCCAGTAATTCAGTTTTTATTTTTCTATGTTCGTTTGAATATGTTTTTCTTTTATCATGTTCAATAGATTAATTCTTTCTGTTTCAGTCAAGCCTACTTGCCTTGATTTGTCCATTAATTGTCTGATAAATAGTTCTCGATTCTGTTTTTGTAACAAAAAGATTATATCAATAAATTCTTTAAATAGCTCTTGTTCCGGTACTTGATGATCCCAGGCGGCCAATTTGTTAATGGACTCAAAATAACTACTATTACGCCATGACTCAATTAAGCTTGCCGTATTTGCCTGAGGATTGTTTGCTAATTGTTCCAGTAGCTTGAGTAAAATAGGATGTTCTTTGTCATCAAGCAAGTCAGGATTAATATGTTGTACACTTTTAGTATAAATTTCCGGATTTTGCAAGAGCAGGGCAACGGCAATACGGGCAGGGGTACGGGCAATATTAGTTAATTGTTCTTGTGGTTTAATCTGGGTTTGATCGGAAAGAAGCAAGTTCAGTCTGTGACTTTCTATATGAGTTAGGCGTGCCAAATCATCGATAAGCAATTGTTTATAAGAGCTTTCCACCATTTTTTGCAATAAAGGTTTGGCCAAATTGATTAATTGGGTTTTCCCCCCGGGGCTTAAAAGATTAATGTCTTTGGCTAAGGTATCAAAGAGAAAGTGGTGCAAAGGGGTTGCTTGTTGGAGACGGGTTAAAAAGTTCTCCTTTCCTTCTGCTCTGACCAAACTGTCAGGGTCATGACCATCCGGTAAGAACATAAAATTGGCGTCTAATCCTGCATTGAGGTGGGGCAAACTGCTTTCAAGTCCTCTCCAGGCGGCTTGTTTTCCTGCCGCGTCTCCATCAAAACAAAAAATCAATTGTTTAGTATGTTTGGCTAATAATTGAATATGGTAGGTACTGGTCGCGGTGCCCAAGGTGGCCACTGCATTGGTAATACCGTGTTGCGCCAGGGCAATAACATCCATATAGCCTTCAACAATGATGATGCTGTCTACGGTTTTTTGCTGGCTTAAAATTTGATGCAAGCCATAAAGTTCGCGACTCTTTTGAAAAAGTACCGTTTCTGGAGAGTTAAGATATTTGGGTTTCTGTTCGTTATCCAGAACTCGTCCACCAAATCCGATGATCCGTCCATGACGGTCATGGATGGGGAACATCACTCTGTTGCGATAACGGTCATAGATTTTACCGTCATCATTTTTAATCAACATTCCTGTGGCGATCAGTTCTTTCTGAGAACGGGCAAATATTTTTTCCAGATTATGCCAGCCCTCGGGGGCAAAGCCTAATTGATATAATTTGGCTACTGTTCCGCTAAGCCCTCGGTTACGCAAATAGTCTATTGCTATCTGACCGTCGAGTTTTAATTTTTTTTGATAATAGGCACTGACCTCGGCAAGTAATTTGTAGAGATCATTCGATGAATTATTTTTTTCTGTCTGACCTTCGCGGGGAACGGTTAAACCTAAACGGGTTGCCAGGGTTTCAACGGCATCAATAAATCCCAGGTTTTGGTAGTTCATCACAAAACTAATTGCGTTCCCGGATGCGCCGCATCCAAAGCAGTGATAAAACTGTTTTTTAGCTACTACGTTAAAAGAAGGCGATTTTTCATTATGAAAGGGGCAACAGGCAACATGGCTTGTTCCTCTTTTTTTTAGAGGAACATAGCTATCAATTAGTTCTACCAGATCGGTCCGATGCAGAAGATCGTCAATGAATGGCTGTGGAATTAAGCCAGACATAGTAATTCTCAGCTCAACTTCGCCTTGATTAAGGCACTCACTTGAGTCATATCAGCTCGTCCCTGTAATTTAGTTTTAAGTTGACCCATGACTTTGCCCATATCAGCCATTTTTTCAGCACCAGTGGAAGCAATTGCTTCCTTGACCATTTGCTCTATTTCAGCAGCAGATAAAGGCTCTGGAAGATATTTTGAAATGATGCCCAGTTCATATTGTTCTTGAGCCACTAAATCATCACGATTTGCTTTTTCATATTGGGCAATAGATTCTTTACGCTGTTTGCTCATTTTGTCCAATATCACCAACATGCGCTCTTCACTTACTTCAATACGTTCGTCCACTTCAATTTGCTTCACCGCAGCAGAAATTAAACGTAAGGTGGTGAGCAGATTTTTGTCTTTCGCCCGCATGGCATCTTTAATATCATTATTGAGACGTTCTTTTATGGTCATTTTTATTTCCTCAAAAACGAAAAGGCCACATAAAATGTGACCTGAACTTAAAGCAGATTATTCACTAAGATAATTAAATATTGGTGAATAGCTTGGTAAATCTTATTTACGTCGGTGTTTCATGCTACGTCGTGAGGAAGTATCACGAGAAATCTTTTTCAGGTGACGCTTTACTGCAGCAGCTTGTTTACGTTTACGCTCAGCAGTTGGTTTTTCATAAAATTCACGACGGCGTAATTCGGTTAAAATACCGGCTTTTTCACAAGAGCGCTTGAAACGGCGCAGTGCATATTCTGGGTTTTCGCCTTCTTTTACACGAACGGTAGGCATTAAACTAATCCTCTGGTTATTTGATCTTATAGGTGGGCAATTCTAGTGCTAGTTTAAGTACTCGTCAAGTTAAATTGAAGTTTAACGCGAATCTTCTTCATATTTTATTAGCAAGGGTTACCAATAAGCTTGTGATATAATCAAAAATTGAGTGAATTTGTTGTCTGTATGAATGTTTTTTGAGGTTGGCCATGTTGGTATTAGGTATAGAGTCTTCTTGTGATGAAACAGGAGTGGCTATTTATGATTCGGGTTCCGGATTATTAGCTCATGCGCTGCATTCGCAAATCGAAACCCATAAAGTGCATGGGGGAGTTGTTCCGGAGCTGGCATCTAGAGATCATGTCAATTATTTAATACCTTTAGTTGATCAAGTACTCAAGGACGCCCAGCTCGATAAAAAAGATCTGGATGGCATCGCTTATACTGCGGGGCCTGGCTTAATTGGCGCTTTGTTGGTTGGCTCCTGTTTTGCTAAAAGTCTGGCTTATGCCTTAAATATTCCTGCTTTGGCCATTCATCATCTGGAGGCGCATTTATTAGCGGCAAAAATGGAGACTCCTGCCCTGGAATTCCCTTTTATTGCTCTTTTGGTTTCTGGTGGCCACTGTCAATTAATTGAAGTAAAAAACCTGGGGGAATATCAGTTATTGGGTGATACCCTGGATGATGCAGTAGGGGAGGCCTTTGATAAAACGGCCAAGTTAATGGGTATTCCCTATCCTGGCGGTGCGGTGCTGGCCGGGCTTGCTGATCGGTGTGAGTCAACCCCTTATCGTTTTCCGCGTCCTATGACCGATAGACCGGGATTGGACTTTAGTTTCAGCGGATTAAAAACGCATGCCTTGACCACTTGGAATCAGAGTGGGAAAGAGGAAAAAGATCGTTTGGAAATTGCTAAGGCATTTCAGCAAGCAGTCGTTGAGACTTTAATTATAAAATGTAAAAGGGCAATCCAGCAATCTGCCTGCACCCGCTTAGTGGTTGCTGGGGGAGTGGGGGCTAATAAGGCTTTGCGCGCTGCATTACAGGAATGGATTAAAAGTATTAATGGACAGGTCTATTTCCCTGCTCTTGAATATTGTACTGACAATGGGGCTATGGTTGCTTATGCAGGTTGTTTGCGAATGTTGCGCGGAGAAAAGGATGAAGGGGCCGGGGTTGACGTCAAAGCCCGTTGGCCTTTGGCTTGATGCTTTCTGTTCCGACATACGCTGCTCTAAATTGCTTGTAACCCCTACACATAAAGCTCCCTATTTTGGGCTAGAAAGAATGTATATGCCTCTTTTGTGATGTTGGAGAGTTAGAGTGTCTTAAATTGCGCCACTTTTGTGGAGATCCTTCGCATCGCTCTGGATGACGTATCTTCCTCAGCTTGAAAGGCGGGCAGAATGGCTTGGTTCATTTTGAGCGGTGAATGCGGGGAGTAGTGCTTTTTTGAATGCTTCGGCATAGGCTTCAGGATTTTGTACGAGGTGGGCATATACATCATAAGGAAGGTTTTTGCTATTATCACTATTTCTCCCCAAACGAATATCGCCTAAATCGACTTGCCCATCAGTGTAGTAGGATACGAGACTTCTCGCTTCCCACTGCAAAATAGCTCCGGTACCTCTGATATAAGGATAAGAGCGAACCAGATAGAAGATTAGTTTACCCAATTCGGTTAAAAACTCCTCCTCAGTGTATTCTTTTTTTCTACATTTTGCTAAAAAATGGGTATCGAAAAAACTCAGCATTTGTTCAAATTTATTTCGATCAAGCGGAGAAAATTTAATAGCAATTTTTGTCGGTTTCAGAGAGGATTTTTTTGATTTTTTAAGGGTTGTGCGGATCTCTTCATCAGGGAGGTCGATTTTCGCCCTATCCAGTTGCAAAGACAATTTATAAACATTGTTAATCTCAAATATTGCATCTGGAGGTGATTCCTTAAGCACGTCGCTACTTACCATAGCAGGATAATCATATTCCTGGCATGCAATTTGAGAAACAGCAGGAAATAAGGAAGCGTTGATTATTGATTGATGATTGTTAGTATAAATATCCTGATTTGATACGCCTTTTCTTTCCCCGCCAAACTGAAAAAAAGAAACAGACTCTTTTCTGGAGATGGCAATGGTTTGTCTGGTTTGGGCAGCAAAGTTTAATAATTCAGACAAAGATTTATGTTCTTTTAGCATTTTTATTAGTTTCTGTTCGACGCCTAAGGAGTAAACACTCCACATCCGTTTATAGCTGTCTTCATCACGACTTGCCGTACCAAAAAACACATAACTTGTTACTGAGGTTCTGGCGGAACAGGATTTATCTATTAATGAATCAGTTGTCAAAAGCGACGAGAGGGTCTCCGGCATTAAAAGGTCTAGTTGCTCAAGAGAGGTTATCTGATCCCGAAGTTGGATTAATTTTTTATTCGCCTCCTCTGCAGGTAAGAGCATTATTCTTTCCAGGGTTTTAAAATGTACCTCATTAAGTACATGATGAGTAGACATGAGGGTTAGGATTTCCTCTATACGATTAAAAGTCACATAAATCGCGCTTGCAGTCTTTAACTCTGTCAAATCAGAGGATGGGAGAGCAAACTTGGAGTAAATGGTTTGAATGAATAGTCTTTTTTCCTCATCGTGCCCTGGAATTAGAGTTAATAAATCAGCAAATTTACTTGTATAGTGTGGGATTGTATTTGCATAATAAGCCGGCGTTAATTGGTTTATGCACTGGGTTAATTTTTTGATGCAGCTTATCGCGGCTGCTTTAAACAGATTGATACCAAGGCGACTCACCTCAAAAGAAGCGGAATAGCCTTGTTTTAAAGAGAGGTTATCACCTTCCAGTAGAGGATGCTCTTCTTCAAGACGTCCGAGTATTTGATGTAGTTTCTCAAGATGCCTAATAAGTACCTCATGGAGGCGTGTGCATTCTTTTATTGATACGAGGTCCGGTGTTTTTAACAGCTCCTGAATACGGTTAGAGGCATCTAGCCAGTCAGCTGATAACGGGTATAATAAATCATTGGGTATGTATTGTTTTTTATATCCTTTCAATACTGCTGACAAACCGGCCATGTAATTTTTAAAAATAGAGATATCGGGGTCTGCCTTTTCTGTTAAAGCATCGTTTATGCTTAAATTTTGATTTGAAGATAATTCGTGGATGATTCTTTTGACTCGTTCTTCCTTGAGGAAGTCCATTCTATAGCCGTCACCATCTATAATGATTGTTTTAAATTGTTGTCCCGCTTGTGAATCATCAAGATGAGCAACAGGCTCATCTTCTTCAGAAGAAAACGCCCTCATCAGCAGACTTTCTGTTATTTGGTCCCCAACGCTATTATCAAGGACAAACTCAATTGCCTCTAGTCTTAAGAAGGATGCCAATCCCCAATGGCTAAGAGTATCTGAAATAAAAATGAAATTGATTTTCACACCCTTTCCTCAGCGTGCGCCTATTAATAATTATAGTTGGTTTGTCATGTGCGGTTACCCGGTGAGGAGCGTTAGAAAGAGAGAAACGCTCCGCGGGAAAGAAAATGTAGTGTAGGGATAATCCGGGTTGGGCTTATCACTTCTTGGGGTTATCCGAGGGAGCTTTATTTTTAGGGCTCGCGGTTTTCTTTACTGGCTTTTTTGTTGGTTTTTTTGCTGGTTTTTCAGCAGCAACCGATTTATCAGTTTTTGTTTTAGTTGTTTTAGTTGCTTTTAATTTTTTTATTGGCTCTGCTGTTTTACTTATTTTTTTTGTATTCACTTCAACTAATTTTATTTCTTTGACTGGTGTTTTTGTTTCGAGGAGTGGTATTTCTTGTACCATAGGCTCTTCTGTCTCTTTACCGCTTGGACTGTGTGGCGGTTCGACGACTTCTTCTATCACATTGGTTTTTAAATTAATTTTTGGCTCTGCACCATCTATAAGTCGGGTAATGTTATTTTTATGCTTGAAGAGTACAAGGAGAGCCATAATAAATAAAGGTGGGAAAACACCCAGGTTAGGTATCAATAATAAGGTATAAAAGGGAGCCAAAGTAATAGCCACCATGGAGGCAAGAGAAGAATAACGGCTGAATTTAGCCACTAATAACCAGGTCGCAGCAACCATGACGCCAATGATAAAGTGAAAACCTAATAAAGCGCCTATGGCAGTGGCTACGCCTTTTCCTCCTTTGAATCCAAAGAAAATCGGATACATATGGCCAATTACCGCAGCCAAGGCGGTAAAAGATACCGTTACCGCATCGGCATCGAACGCTTTGGCTAATAATACAGGAATTGTTCCTTTAAGAAGATCTGCAAGCATTACCAGGGCAGCGTAATTCTTACCGGCAATACGCAATACATTAGTCGCTCCGGGATTTTTTGACCCTTCCTGACGGGGGTCAGGTAATGCGAACAAACGGCAAACGATGACTGCCGAGCAGAAAGAACCCATCAAATAACCAAGAGTTACAAATAATATAAACCAAGTCACCGAGTGCTCCTTTTTTCGGAAATAATTTTTATTATCAGGGAAACTTTATTTGCAAGCAACTTAAAGTTTTTGAATAAAAATTGGAAAATAATAATTTAGTACTTATCTGAAATATTAGCAGAGTACCTAAGGTAAAAACAGAGCCTGGAGATCATTAGTATAACGTCTGCCCAACGCAGTAACTTGCCAATAGGTGTCAGTTAATAAGATCAGGTTTTTACTTTGAGCCTGCTTGAGTTTGGCTAAGAGAATCGTTAAATCCAATCCTGTGGTTGCAGGGAATAATTCGAGAGGAATAGCTTGCTCTAAACGGGTGGTGTTCAGCATGAATTCAAAGAGGAGCTCATCACCCTCCACAATCTCCTGGCCTGCGAGAAAGGGTTTTCCGGGATTTTGATAGTCTTTGGGTTGACGGTGTTTACGGGTTCTTACTACACCTTGGGGGGTGGTCAGCTTTCCATGCGCTCCTGCTCCTATTCCAAAATAATCGCCGAATGACCAATAATTCAAGTTATGTCGTGCTTGTTTATTGGATTTAGAAAAGGCTGAAATCTCATAACGGGTAAATCCTGAATCTTTTAACAGGATAAATCCTTGTTCCTCTAACCAATAGGCATCATCTTCAGAAGGAAGAGGAGGATTTTCTTTGTAAAATACGGTGTTTGGTTCAATGGTTAATTGATACCAGGAGATATGTTCTGGTTGATAGGACAAAGCAGTGTTCAGATCTTCAAGGCCTTGAGCAACACTTTGATTGGGTAGGCCATGCATGATGTCCAGATTCAGATTGTCAAAGCCTGCTTTTCGCGCCGCATCTATAGCCCCATGAGCCTGTTTGTCATCATGGATGCGTCCCAACGCCTTTAGATGAACGGGATTGAAACTTTGGATGCCTAAAGACAGGCGATTAATACCCAGTTGTCTGTAATCAGTAAAACGCTGTTGTTCAACGCTTCCCGGATTGGCTTCCATAGTGATTTCTATGTCGTGGGCAAAAGGCAGGATTTGTTTTAATTCAGCAAACAAGGTTGCATAGGCTTCCGCAGAAAAAAGGCTGGGGGTGCCGCCGCCAATAAAGATGGAGACAATTTCTCGAGTCTTGAAACGTGATACATCCTCTTGCAGATCAGCAATGAGTGCCTGAACATAGTGTTGCTCGGGTAATGTTTCGGGACTCTTATGCGAATTAAAATCGCAGTATGGGCATTTGCGAATGCACCATGGAATGTGGACGTACAAAGATAAAGGAAGCATTAATGTTTTTAGACTGGCTTGTTTGGGAATGCAATAGTATCATGATAGCTGTTTTGTCACCAAATAAGTGATATCAGACCATGCGGGAAAAACCAATATGCAAGCGAAGAGCAGTCATTGCCAAATCGCGTTTGTTTACGGTAGAGGAAATGCATTTGCAGTTTTCTAATGGTGCTCAAAGAGTTTTTGAGCGGATAAAAAGTCATGGGCATGGGGCAGTACTTATTGTTGCATTGACCCCTGGCGAATCATTATTATTGGTTCGGGAATATGCTGCTGGGACAGATCGTTATGAATTGGCTTTCCCTAAGGGAGTGATTGAAAGTAATGAAACTCCTGAAGAAGCCGCCAATAGAGAGTTGCGCGAAGAAACAGGCTATGCCGCAAGAGAACTTCATTGGCTTCGTTCGATGACGCTTGCTCCTGGTTATTTGGGCTCTCGTATTGAGTTAGTGGTAGCCATGGGGTTGTATTCTTCGCCTTTACCAGGCGATGAGCCAGAACCCCCTGAAATTGTAGAATGGCCCTTAAATGCAGGAATGGAATTATTAGAAAAACCAGATTTTACTGAGGCGCGCAGTATCGCTGCGCTATTTTTAATTAAAGAGTGGTTGAATAAGAGGAAATAATATGGCGAATAAACGAGTTAGAGTGGCTGTCACCGGTGCTGCGGGGCAAATTGGTTATGCGTTACTGTTCCGTATTGCATCAGGACAAATGTTTGGAGCCAATACTGAAGTTGAATTAAATTTACTTGAGCTTGAGCCTGCTCTTCCCGCTTTGGAAGGGGTTGCTATGGAGCTTGATGATTGCGCATTCCCCTTGTTAAAACGAGTAGTTTGTACTGCTGATATGAATAAGGCAATGGATGGGGTTAACTGGGCTTTATTGGTAGGTTCTGTACCACGTAAGCAAGGTATGGAGCGTTCTGATTTATTACAAATTAATGGTGGAATTTTTACCAAACAAGGTCAAGCCATTAATGATAACGCCAGTGATGATGTACGGGTATTCGTTGTTGGTAATCCTTGCAATACCAACTGCCTGATTGCGATGCATCATGCGAAAGACGTACCTAATGACCGTTTTTACGCAATGACTACCCTGGATGAGCTGAGAGCCCGTACTCAATTAGCAAAAAAAGCAGGAGTGGATATTACCGCTGTAACTGAAATGACGATTTGGGGTAACCATTCTGCTACTCAATATCCTGATTTTTATAATGCCAAAATTAATGGCGTTTCTGCGGCTAAAGTGATTTCTGATGAAGCCTGGTTAAAAGATACCTTTGTTTCTACCGTACAACAACGTGGCGCGGCAGTTATCAAAGCACGCGGTTCTTCTTCAGCTGCTTCTGCTGCAAATGCTATTATCACCGGGGTGAATCATTTAGTGAATGATACTCCTGCTGGCGAATCATTTTCTATGTGTCGTCATTCTGATGGTGAGTATGGTGTAGATGAGGGTTTGATTTTCTCCTTTCCTTGCCGTCGTGAACAGGGCGAACTAAAAGTTGTTGATGGTTTAACTCTGAATGCTTACGGTCAGGAAAAATTCAATCTGACTTTGAATGAATTAAGACAAGAGCGCGATACGGTTAAATCTTTAGGTTTATTGGATTAATTCTATTGCATTCGGGTTTCAGGCCCATAGCCGTCAAGATGCTGTAAGGAAAAAATCTTCTTGGCTTGACGGCTATGGGTTCAGGCCTGAGAGGATTTGTTTTATAAGTCGGGTTTTAATAGCTCACTTTCTCGATGAGAAACAGATGGTGTGGCCAGTGTCTGGCGGTTTTTGTAACTGTCACTTTGATATATTTGAAAAAATGTTGAGTTAAATAAAATAGGTCTGGCTTCAGCATTTCGTAATAGCGTCGAGATTGAGCGCCCATTTGACAGCCTGTCGTTGAGGGTGCGAATCAAATCATCCACTTGCTCAAAAGGTTCCCCCCGTTTATGCACAAAAGCAGGGATGTGTTTTATTATTGCTTTTGCTATTTGTTCATCGGTTAAATAAAAAATTAGTCGACTACGACAAATTTTGCTGAAGTTTTTTTCCGAGCCCATAATCAGATGGAATAAAAAATCGGGGTATTTTTTCAAATGAGCACTTAGCTTTTGACTAAATATACGCCTGTCATTATTGTCAATAAGCGGCCCATCACTATTATCAATAAGCGCTTGAATCACTTCTTTAGGCTCCAATTGAAAAAAAGGTCTTCTGGTTTTTGCAGAAAGCCAGGTACTTAGATCAGGGTCTTGAGCCGAAGGATTGAATTGGAATGTTAGTGATACTTTGGGATGAGATAAGACTTTATTCCAATCAATTGTTGGCATTTGATGTATTTTTGCCAAATTATCCATGGAGTGTTTGATTGAATTAAAATTAATCCGCCACCGCCATTTTTCAATGTGATGTATTGATTTTTCTATCGCATCCAACAGAGCAGTAAAAGTATGCTTAATTGCCGGATTATAGCGTTCTGTTGCTTCTTTCAGCTGCTGAACTTCTGGATAAATAAATTTTCCATTTCTCTTAGCTTCCAAATGAAACACAGCTTGTAAGGATTTTAGCAAATCAGAGAAGGGGTCTTTCATACAATATTCCTTATTGGCCCTTCTATAAAAGTAGTTTATAAAAACCATAAACGCCAAATTTTTTGCACAATGATTTTCAAATCGCATTAATAATTTAAAAAATCTATTAATATAATAAAAACAATTGATTTTATTTATAAGTTGATTTCATCTAAATTTAACAATGAGAAAAGAATTAATTAATGAGGAGATATCCATGATTACAGTAGGCAATAAATTTCCCCAGTTTCAAGTAAAGGCAACAGTGAGTAATGACTTGAATAATGCGTTCCAAGTGATTTCTAATGAAAGTTATCCGGGAAAATGGTTGGTTGTATTTTTTTGGCCTAAAGATTTTACTTTTGTCTGTCCCACAGAGATTGCGGAATTTGGCAAACTGAATTCAGAGTTTGCTGATCGTGATGCCCAAGTACTTGGTGGAAGTACTGACAGTGAATTTGTGCACTTAGCCTGGAGAAATCAACATCCGGATTTAAAAAATCTGCCATTTCCTATGTTGGCTGATGTGAAACGTGAGTTGACTCAAAGCCTGGGAATATTAGATGAACAGGAAGGGGTGGCCCAAAGAGCAACGTTTATTGTTGATCCACAAGGTATTACCCGTTTTGTCATGGTTACTGATTTAAATGTAGGACGAAATCCGCAGGAAGTATTGCGTGTTCTTGATGCGCTCCAGACCGATGAACTCTGTCCTTGTAATTGGAAAAAAGGTGAAGAGACTATTCATGTTAAATAATTCTGATTTGGGGTATTAATCATGTTAGACAACATAAAGCAAAGTATTCCCGAAATTGCGAAAGACATCCGCTTAAATCTGGGTAAAGCCCTGGATGTGTCCCAGGGCGATGGATTAAATGAAGAGCAAATTTTAGGTTCGGCGTTGGCTGTGGCTTATTCTTTAGGTGATCAGGAGTTAGTTACAGGTCTGAAAGAATTAATCAGCAATGCATCGTTGATCAATGCGGCTCAACTGGCAGCAAGCTTAATGGCGATGACGAATATTTATTATCGTTTTACTCATTTGACTGAAAACTCAGAGGTAGAACATGTTCCTGCGGGGTTAAGGATGCAAGGCATGATGAATCCAGGAGTGGATAGGGTTACTTTTGAAACGTTATCCTTGGCGGTTTCTGCTCTTAATGGATGTGGTACCTGTATTAGTTCGCATACGCGCCAATTACAAGAGCATGGGTTTTCAGCCGCAGCGCTTGCACGCATCGGGCGAATTAGCGCCGTGATTCATGGGGTTTATGTCAGCAGGAAATTTGTTTCTTAAAAGAGGTGATTTAAGCCAAAAATCTTAATAGTAACCCGTATTTCATTATTTATACGGGTTACTTGTTCTTTATCGACCGTTCAAAGTCGGTATTTCTGAAACACTAGAGGATGGATTAGACTCATGGCCATAAAGTTAAGCCTTCGACACTTTATATTAGCTTAACCTACCAATTTAATAACGCCACACGCTTCGCGAGCGCCGCCGCCACCTAAAGGAGGAGTATCACTGTAATTATCGCCGCCTGCATGAATCATTAAGGTCAAACCATCCAAATCTTTTAATTTTAAGCGTGGTGCCAAGATAGGGGTGTTTGCTGTGCCGTCGCTGGAGACATAGAGCACAGGTAAATCGCCAAGATGCCCATTGGCGTATGGACCTTTATGGCTGTTTGTATGGGTTGGATCATAATGTCCTCCTGCCTTCATTCCATGATCTCCGCAGTCAGGAACTTGATGGATGTGAAAGCCATGCAGCCCCGCCGGCAGTTTTATCAAATGAGGATTAACCAGTACGCCATAAGGGGTTTCACTAAATTCAACCGTTCCTATAGCGGTTGGATTTGCATCCGTAGTATAAAGAGTTGTAGTGACTGGGGCTGCATGAGCCGCATTGAAACTTAATAAAGAACCAATAAACACGGTAGTTAATTTATTCATTTTTTTCCCTGTTATTATTTTTTTTACCTAGTATTACCTAAGAATAAAATTTATTCCAGCGGGATTAAGATTAGGGGCTGATGATCATTTATTTTTAAATGGCCTAAGTGTCGCGGCTTGTCCGCGGGAGCTGGGAAGCTGACTCTGGGCCTAGAACTCTGGATCCCGCGGCCGCGGGACGTAGGGGTACAAGGGATTGGCATAGGGGGCCATAAGACTTATGGGGCTGGTATGCTAGTTGATTCAAAGCATATCTGGTAAAATATTGTTCTTGCTTATTCTGGTAACGAATCATGCAATCCTTCAAAGTAAATTGTGTTTTAGTTAGTGCTATTGTTTTATGGGCTTCTGCATTTGTTGGAATAAGAATTGCCCTGGCTGACTACTCTCCTGGGCCGCTTGCTCTTTTACGATTTCTTGTTGCTTCTCTTTGTATGATGATCATCTATCATCGTCAGGGAATTAAAAAATTTATCTCCTGGAAGGAGCGTATTCAACTCCTCATAGCGGGTATGCTGGGCATTGGGGTTTATAATATTTGCCTGAATTATGGGGAAATTACAGTATCTGCTGGAATAGCAAGTTTTGTCATCGGTTTGATGCCCGTGATAACCATCCTCTTATCGTTGATTTTTTTACAGGAAAAATTAAAGGGGGCGGTATGGGTTGGGATCTTAATCAGTTTATTTGGTTTATTTCTATTGGCCATTGGTGAAGGTTCGCACGATGAGATGAAGCAAGGTATCTTATTGATCCTGGTATCCGCCCTCATGGGAGCCATTTTAACCATTATTCAAAAGAAATTTTTAAAACTCTATCATCCAGTGACTGTAATAGCCTGGGTCATGTGGGGCGGTACGCTTCTGTTGTTGATTTTTTCCCCTGTGTTGCTGCAGGAAATTAAAACGGCAGAGTATCAATCGACTGTTGCCGTGATTTATATGGGTATTTTTCCCGCTGCAGTTGCTTACGTGGCCTGGAGTTATGTATTGAAAAAATTACCTGCCTCTAAGGCCGCAATCACATTATACGCTCTTCCTATAGTGTCTACTTTGCTGGGTTTTTTATTATTACATGAGCAACCTTCGCTGATTTCTTTGGTTGGTGGGGGAATCGCCTTGAGCGGTGCTTTAGTGGCTCATCGTTTTCAAACCCCCGATACATTAAATGTATCGTTGGATAAAAAAGTGGTTGCTGTATAACTGGCAGGGTTTATACTTTCTTTCTTTAAGTCTTTAATTATTAGAGAGTCCTCATGGAATTGAGAATTGATAATACCCCTTTTAAAGCCCTGTTCCAGCCTTTGGATTTGGGATTTACGCAATTAAAAAATCGCATTCTAATGGGCTCCATGCATACTGGCCTTGAAGAAGAGAAAGAAGGCTTAAAACGCTTGGCCGAGTTTTATCGTGCAAGAGCGCTTGGCGGAGTAGGTTTAATGGTAACGGGTGGCTTTGCCCCGAATCGCTCCGGGCGTTTAGCGCCATTTGCTGCCAAACTAACCAACAGCAAAGAACAACACAAACATGAAGTCGTTACTCATACGGTACACGAGGCCGGTGGAAAAATAGCGCTGCAAATTTTACATGCAGGGCGTTATGGATATCATCCTTTTATTGTGGCTCCCAGTGGCATTAAGTCTCCAATTAGTCCCTTTAAACCTTGGGTGATGAGCCAATATCGTATTAAAAAAAACATTAAACATTTTGCTCGTTGCGCGCGCCTTGCTCAATTAGCTGGTTATGATGGTGTGGAGATCATGGGGAGCGAAGGTTATTTAATCAATCAATTTATCGTTACTCATACGAATCACCGCCAGGATGAATGGGGAGGGAGTTATGCTAATCGTATCCGTTTTCCCGTTGAGGTCGTTCGGCAAGTACGCGAAGCAGTAGGCGACAAGTTCATTATTATTTACCGTTTATCGATGCTGGATTTGATTGCTCAGGGAAGTAGCTGGGAAGAGGTGGTTATTCTTGCTAAAGCAATTGAACAAGCGGGAGCTACAATAATTAATACAGGTATCGGCTGGCATGAAGCACGTATTCCGACTATTGCTACTTTGGTGCCTGCTGCTGCCTTTACTCCAATCACCAAGCATTTGAAATCAGAAGTAAACATACCCGTTATTACTTCTAATCGTATTAATACTCCTGAACTGGCCAATGAATTACTGGAGTCTGGGGTTGCTGATATGGTTTCTATGGCAAGACCACTGTTAGCGGATCCTCAATTTGCTGAAAAAGCCAAATTAGGTGAAAGTCAGGCTATCAATGTGTGTATCGCGTGTAATCAAGCGTGTCTTGATCAGGTTTTTGTAAACAAAACAGCATCTTGTCTGGTTAATCCGCAAGCCTGTAATGAAACAGAATTAGTATACCAAACGACACATCAACCCAAATCTGTCGCAGTAGTCGGTTCGGGGCCTGCTGGCCTTGCTTTTGCTGCAATTGCCGCAGAACGAGGTCATAAGGTTACTTTGTTTGAAAAGAGCGAGACTTTAGGGGGGCAGTTTAATTTAGCCAAGCGAATCCCCGGTAAAGAAGTGTTTCAACATACCCTTAATTATTTTGATTATCAGTTACAGAAATACAAGGTAGATGTTCATTTAAATACTGAAGCAACTGTAGACTTATTATTGGATTTTGAGGAAGTGGTTGTTGCGACTGGAATTAAGCCTCGAGTCCCTGATATTAAGGGTATAGAACATAATAAAGTGGTGAGTTACATCGACGCAATTACCGGTAAGAAGGAGGTGGGCGTGCGAGTAGCTATTGTGGGCGCGGGTGGAATTGGTTTTGATGTCGCTGAATTTTTAACCCATAAGCACCAAGCGAGTAAAGAGCAGTTTTATGATGAGTGGGGAATTGATGTCACCGGACAACATCGGGGAGGAATTAAAACTCCTGATATTACCCCCAGTCCTCGAGAGGTTTATTTATTGCAGCGTAAAAAAGAAAAAATGGGAAAACGCTTAGGCAAAACCACCGGATGGATTCATCGCTTAAGTTTGAAACACAAACAGGTGAAAATGATTGCGGGCGTGACTTATGATTTTATAGATGATGAAGGATTGCATTTGTTCATTGGTGATAAACCGCAATTGTTGGCTGTAGACACTATTGTGATTTGCGCGGGGCAAATGGAATGCAAAGAGCTGTATGAACCTTTAAAGCAGGCAGGTAAGTCAGTTCATCTGGTAGGTGGGGCTTATAAGGCTTTAGAATTGGATGCGCGTCATGCGATTGACCAAGCGTGTCGTTTGGCTGCTTTGATTTAAGATATTCGTGACCTCAGTAAGCATTAAAGAGTTGCCTATTGCGAGCCTGGCGAAGTAATCCAGAACGATATTTCATTGAAAATCTGAGCTGGATTACATCTTCTTTTCCCTTACCGATAGTAATTTATCAAATTTTTAACTTACAATTGCTTCACATTGTTCGCCATGACCTACGAGCACTCAGACTTCGTACGACCCGATTCCAGCACGTGAAGCCTAATACCGGAGTAATTAAATTCAGGGCCTTTTCTTCAAAAAAGAGCTTTATTGTCTTGTTTTTAGTCCAATTTGGTTGAAAAAATACTGTTTATTCAATAACAAAGAAACCCTTTTTTTAGAGAAAAATAATAAATATCGTGCATAATCCTGTTTATTTTGTTATTATACTGAGCAATTTTTATATTACTTAACCTTTTTAGGTTTACGCTTTACTTTATCAGGATCCTTATGACTCAAGAAATAACAAACTTCGCCTCCTTTAATTTTTCAGATACACTGAACAAAGCGCTAGAGGACATGAAGTTTACCAAGCCTTCCCCTATTCAGGCTCAAACCATTCCTCTGCTATTAGAAGGTCGAGATGCTATTGCTTTAGCTCAAACAGGCACAGGTAAAACTGCTGCTTTTGCTTTACCGATTTTGCAGAATTTATCACCTGTTGTTCAGGGGACACAGGCATTAATTTTAGCTCCCACTCGTGAATTAGCTATTCAGGTAGCTGAACAATTTGAGCTATTAAGTGCTCATCAGCGCGGTGTTACTATTGCTGTACTTTGTGGCGGACAAGAATACAGTCGTCAATTAAAACAATTACGTGGCGGAGCCCAGGTAGTGGTTGGTACACCTGGCCGCATCCTGGATCATATAGACAGGGGCACTTTGCCCTTAGATAACCTACGTACTTTTATTCTCGATGAAGCAGATGAAATGTTGCGTATGGGTTTTATCGAAGACGTTGAAACTATTTTGGCAAAATTGCCTGAAAAGAAACAAATTGCTTTGTTTTCAGCAACAATGCCTCATCGTATTCGTCAAATTGCAACGACCTATTTAAATAATCCTGCTTCTGTTGAAATTCGTATGGAAACAGCAACAGTGAAAAGTATTGAGCAACGCTTTTTATTTGCTTCTGGACATCAAAAACCCGATGCACTCATTAGAGTGTTGGAAGTTGAAGACTATCAGGGTGTTATTGTATTTGTGCGTACCAAGAGCAGTACCGAAGAAGTGGCAGAAGTACTACAACAGCATGGATTAAGGGCAATGGCTATTCATGGTGATATTACTCAGGCCTTGCGTGAACGAATTATTGCTCAATTTAAACAAGGTGCTATAGACGTTCTGGTCGCTACTGACGTAGCTGCACGCGGATTGGATGTAGAACGAGTCACTCATGTGATTAATTATGATATGCCGCATGATAATGAAACGTATGTACATCGTATCGGTAGAACTGGAAGAGCAGGTCGTTCCGGAGTAACCATTTTATTTGTGACCCCTAAAGAGTCTCGTTTAATAAGCAATATTGAACGTCATACTCGTCAGCGTATTGAGAAAGTGAATGTGCCTAATGATCATATGATCCAAGTGGCCAGACAACAACGTTTTATGGCGAATATTACTGCACGATTAGAACATGCCAATCTTCATTCTTATAAACGTATTGTTGAAGAGTACATTAAAGAGCATGAAGTTTCTGCTTTAGACGTTGCCGCTACTCTTGCTTTATTGTTGCATAAAGATATGCCTTGGCAAAAAGAACTTACATTACCTAAAGCAGCCGCCCGTCCCGCAAAAGAAGGACGTGGTGACGGTAAATTTGAACGTTCTCGAGGTGCTGGTGACGGTAGGAAAAGTTTTGCCGGAGATCGCAAGGGTTTTGGTGGTGATCGCAAGAGTTTTGGAAGTGACCGAAAAAGCGTTGGCGATGATCGGAAAAAATTCAACGAAGATGCCTCAGCCCAGGATTTGTTCCGCATTGATGTAGGTAAAGTACACGGTGTAAAACCTGGAAATATTGTCGGTGCCATCGCTAATGAAGCGGGTTTACAAAGCCGATACATCACTGGCCTTAAAATTCATGACGATCATTCTACTGTTCGTTTACCTAAAGGGATGTCTAAAGAAGTCGTACGAGATTTAACTAAAGCCTGGGTTTGTGGGCGTCAGTTGAACTTGACTTTGATTGGTAGTGGCGCATAGTTCTCATAGTTCTTTGCCGTTACTGTTAATAAGGACTTAGAGGTTTTAGATATAGTCCAGGTAAGCTAAGGAACAAATCTCCGTCATTGCTTCACTACGTTCGCAATGACGGCATACCATCCTGGTACGTCATCCCGAGTTTTGGGCTTCGCCTGTACCACGCCACATTTTTACTATGGAGTTAATGTTAAGGCAGCTACAGCAGCTACTCCAACAGCTACAGCAGTCACTGCTGAAAAGAAGACAAAGGGGTTATTTTTAATAGAGAAATCTTCTTGTTCCTCGATCGCCGCAATTTCCTGTTCAATTTTTAATTTTAGCTCGGCGATATTCTTTTTTACAGACGGTAATCGATTACTAGGTTCAGTATTTTTTGTAATTAAGAGCAGGTAATCATTTAAGAATAAAGCAGTGGCTTCTTCGATGTCTTTGGTATGTTTTTCCGCTGCACAAAATAGATAACTATTATGAGCTATGGCTTCAAACACTGCGCTTGAAATTTCAATTTTTTCTTTAGAGGACCAGAGTTCGGCTTCAGTAATTTTTGACTGGAGTTGATAACGGGGATCATTTTCATTGCCTTGACTATAAATCAACGTTGAAGCGTTTAATTTTTGCTCATCGGAAATAATAGTATCAATTGAATCCAGACATCCTAATAGGAACTTTCTTTGTAATTCTTTCATTATGCTCCCTCACAAAAATATTAACTATAAAGAGGTTATTGGCTCAGAGCAAGTGGAGCATTTTTACGCTAAGCCTTTTATCAACAAGGGAAAAATTGATTAATTCCTTTATTTTATAATATAATAATAAGCGTTTTTTCTTAAAAACAAATCAATTAATTAAGGGTATTCATGAAGCTATTAGCAACCTTAAGTGCTTTTTTATTCTCGGGAGTTGTAGCGGCAACTTCGCTTCACAATATTGTCGCATTCGGTGATAGTTTATCTGATAATGGCAATCTTTATGAGTTCATGAAACATCAATTGCCTCAGTCACCTCCATATTTTGAAGGTCGTTTTTCTAATGGTCCGGTGTGGATTGAACATTTAGTTGCATCTTATTTTCCTGAAAATCCTTCCGCACATCTCTTGGATTACGCATTTGGCGGAGCGGGTGTATCGGAAGAAGAAGGGGATGACGTATTATTTACTTTAAAAAGGCAAGTCGACAGTTACTTATTGGCGCATAACGATGAAGCAAGCGCCGACAGTCTTTTTGTGGTGTGGATTGGGGCTAACAATTATTTTGGGATGCCCAGTGATGTAGAGCAAACCTTGGCAGATGTTAATGCTGGCATTACCCACAGTTTAGAGCGTTTAGTAAAAAAGGGTGCCAGGAATATTTTATTACTTAACTTGCCTGATCTGGGTAGGACACCGGCTGCTATTGAATTTGGTTCTATTGACTTATTTAGCTATTATGCAAGTCAGCATAATAAATTATTAGATCAAACTATTAGTGATTTTAAACAAAAATATCCAGAGGTAAATTGGTTGTTTTTTGATTTAAATAACGCTTTAAATCTTCTTTTGGAAAATCCGGAGCAATATGGATTTAATAATATAACGGGAACCTGCGTTAACGCTGTAGGAAATGAATTGACTAAAAAGTCAGTTTTAAAAATGGTAGCCAGAGTCACACCCAAAAAAGCAAACGATGCTTGCGATGGCTATTTGTTTTTTGATTTGTTACACCCTACCGGCCTAGCTCATAAAATTTTATCTGAAAAAGCACGAGTGATGCTGGATGAGGCTGGGGTGAGCCTGTCTGATTAATTATTAAAATAATCACCACCGGGATGGCTCAATCCCGGTGAATGCCACAAAAAAAATATATAGGGAAATATGAGTTACATCATACGGACAGTTCTGGTGTTTTTTCTGATCATATCCAATACCATAGCAGATGTTCTGGAAATAAAAGTAGATCAGCATCCTCTTAGTTTACCCTATTGGCCCGCCAGCAAAGCCCACTACGGTGGGGTAATAATTGTCCGAGGCGGGGCAGATGCAGCTCAATCACCAAGATTGTTGACGCATTTTGCCGAACAATTATCTCATAATGGGTGGTCTGTTGTTTTGTTGAATTGTAATAATGACAATACTATTCCCTGGGTAAAACAAATACCCGAAACGATTAGTGCTCTGAGAGAAGCTAAGAATAAGCGTATTGTGCTAGTCCATTATGGCGAGCAGCTGAACCAATCTCTGGAGTATTTTAGTAAGCCGCAATCTAAAATGATTAATGGGTTAGTGATGGTATCTGCTTACGATGAACAGAGTAATTTGGATAGACCACCCAGCTTACGTTTTCCGTTATTCGATATTGCAGGTCAGTTTGATTATGATACAGTTTTAAATCAAATGGAGCAGCGGGAAAAGGAGTTTAAACAGCATAATTATGTGGCTGTAGAAATGCCGGGAGCCCATCATGATTATCAATACAGTCAACGAATGTTGTTGGCTTTTATACACGGTTGGATGACCCGATTACCTGAATTTGAAATCCAGCCGCGACCTATTTTAGTTTCTTACATAGAGCCTGTTTATTCATCAGCAAGTCTTATTGCGAAAGTCGATGAGTCTAATTGGGTTGGATTTATCGACGATCCAGTTGAGCCAGAGCAATGAACTGCTTACCAACCCTTACTTTTACAAATTAATTCGTAAGCTTTCATTATTTTTTGGGTTTTATCGTTAGCTAATTTAATCATTTCTTCAGGTAAGCCTTGGGCAATTAACTTATCAGGGTGATTGCGACTTAACAAACGTCTATACGCTTGCTTTACTTCCTGTTTGCTTGATTTTTCATTTACCTCAATTAATGCATAGGCGTGATCCAGGGTATTAAGTGAGGGTTTTGCTTTATAATAACGCTGTTGATAGGAAGATGAAGATGAAGAGGAGGAGGAAGATGAAGAGGATTGAGAATTTTTTTGCTGCCTTTGTTTTTGTTCCTGTTGTTGCTGTTGGTAATGGTGATAAGAAGTATAATTAAAATCTTCATAAAAACGGTACTGCTGGTGTAAAGGGGCAAAACCAAGGCGTGCAAAGATAATATCCAAAGCCTGAATTTTTTTAGTAGTTAAGCCGTCAACTTGCGATGCGCGATATTGAATGTCTACAAATAATTTTAATAATTCACGATTATCTCTACAGGCTGTTTGTAATTGGGTAAGTACTGCATCTAATTTAAAATAACTTTGTTTCCCTTCATTAAACAAACGTTTGGCCAAGTCTTTTTGTTCGCGACTGAGTCGCATTTCACTCATGAGCACTTTTGCCATTCTGATTTCTTGTTCAGAGACACGACCATCTGCTTTAGCAATGTGTCCTAAAATGGAAAATGTTGCTTCGAAGAATATTTTTTGAACCGTTTTACGTTTTTCAGCGTGATACAAAAAGTGCGGATTAGAAAAATGACTGGCTAATCCTCTATCAAAAAAATTACCAATCAAAATACCAAATAATGCACCAATAGCTCCGCCACTCAGATAGCCAAAGCATGCTCCGAGAATTTTCCCCCACCAGGTAGTTATTGTAAAAAAATCTCGAAAATTCATTGTTAAAGGGTATCCTTTAAAGTCGAATATTAGTTGACGCTGTTTTTTATACTCTAGGCCATGCCTTGTAAAAGTAAAGTTTTTTAAAAACCAGTTATTAAACCTGAATTTGGCCGTTGACGCTACTGTAACAGTTTATCCACCGAAGAGTAGCCATCCTCGTTACTGTTACATTGCCAAGTACAGGATAATAGATCCTAATTAAATTGTAACATATCGCTTAAGTACCTGCTTTGGGTATATACTGTCCCTTTTTTATTTGGTATTGATTTATGCGTTTTATTTACTCTTTTCTGATGTATTTACTCACCCCATATTTGTTATTTCGCTTATGGTGGAAAGGCAGACGTTTGCCAGCCTATAGAAAGCGAATAATGGAACGTTTTTGTCTTGGCAAGGAAGAGAATAAAACGTTTGATGTTTGGGTTCATGCCGTCTCTTTAGGTGAAGTTATTGCGGCTACTCCTTTAATTGATGCGATGTTGGATAAGCATTGGTCTGTCTTAATCACGACGATGACGCCGACAGGGTCAGAACGAGTTCAGGCACGTTTTGGCAATAAAGTGTCCCATAGATATGTTCCCTATGACCTTCCTGGAGTACTTAAACGGTTTTTTAAACAGCAAAAACCAAAAATCGGCGTCATTATGGAAACTGAATTATGGCCCAATCTGATTTATCAGGCCCATGCAGCACATGTGCCCTTATTGCTCGCCAATGCGCGTTTATCAGAGCGATCATTAAACGGATATCTAAAGGCTAAGTTTTTATTTAAACCGGTTTTAAATCAATTTTCAGCCATTTTAGCGCAAAGTGAAGATGACGCGAAACGTTTTATCGCGTTAGGAGCCCGAGAAGAACTGGTTCACGTATTAGGTAATATCAAATTTGATTTACAGACTCATACTGTTGATAGCGCCAAATTTAAAGAATTAAAAGAACATTGGGGCGCTGATCGAATAGCCGTAATTGCTGCGAGTACTCATGAAAATGAAGAGTCGCAGATTTTGTCGCATTTGAAAAGATTACAAAAAGCCATTCCTCAAGTGGTTCTATTAATTGCGCCACGTCATCCGGAGCGTTTTCAAACAGTTTATCAATTATGTACTCAAGCAGGATTTAATACGGGATTGAGAAGTGCTTTGAATACCCTTTCTCCTGAAAATGAGGTAGTGGTATTAGACAGTTTGGGAGAGCTTCTGGGATTATTTCAGATTAGTGATTTTGCCTTTGTCGGCGGGAGCCTGGTGCCCGTTGGCGGTCATAATGTTTTAGAACCCATAGCAATGAATGTTCCCGTTTTAAGTGGTAATCAGGTTCATAATTTCAAAACTATTTGCAGGGATCTTGAGGAAGCGCAGGCCATTAAGCTGGTTAGTCAAGCGGACGAGTTAATTGATGCCATTATCAAACTACACACCGATCAAGAACTACAAAATCGCATGGTTAAAAATGCCACTACAGTTTTGGAAAGCAATAAAGGGGCTTTAGTAAAGCATCTGGCCAAGATAGAAGAGGCTCTGTCGAGTAAGTAATCTAACTATCCACTGGAACTAAACTGTATTCAGTGGGTAGTAACAGTGTCATAAGCAAGTCGGCCTTTTTAATATAGGATAGAGGCCAAGCGACTTAAAGTGAGCAACTAAAAAAGGACGATAATGAAATCACTATGCGCTGTCGCACTAAATATCTTAATCATTATGTTTTTAATTACCCTGAAAACAGATGTTTATGCTGGCATTACTCAATCTGGAATAAATAATAAAATTCAGCTGTTTATAAAAAATAAACCAGTTAAGGCCATGATTTATGGTCTGTGGGTAAATGGAGTACCTATCAGTATTAATGCGGTCGGGGAATCTATGACTGCGGTTCCTGCAACTACTGACATGCACTTTCGAATTGGCGGGGTAACAGAAACTATATTAACAACAATCCTGATGCAGATGGTCGAACAAAAAAAAATAAGCCTTGATGATAAAGTAGCACGTTGGTACCCCAACCTGCCTAATGCGAATCGTGTTACTTTAAAAATGTTGGCTAATTGTACTAGTGGTTATTCTGACTATGTTTATAATAAAAAATTTATTAATGAGGTAACCAATCATCCTTTTAAGCAATGGTCTGACCAATCATTGCTTGATTACGCAATGATACAAGCGCCGTTATTTCAGCCCGGCATGAACCAGGCATATTCACATACGGATTACGTCATCCTCAGCAGCATTTTAAGTAAGGTAAGTAATAAACCGCTGCATGAATTATTTCAGTCCTCTGTTTTGGCTAAACTGAAAATGAATAATACTCTGTTTCGCAGAACGGCGAGTATTCCGTCCCCCGTCCTGCATTCATTTAGTCAAGACAGGTCAGTTTACGAGGATGCGACTTTCTGGGATCCTTCCTGGACTTCTTTTGGGGCAATGGTTTCTAACATCAACGATTTAGGGCTATGGGCAAATGCCTGGATGCATGGGAGCTTATTGACAGAACAATCCCTCCAGATATTAAGGGCTCCAGACACTGTGGGAAAGGGAAGAAATAGAAGCGACCTGTATTTCGCTATGGGATTTGTTATTGCAAATCACTGGCTGATTCAAAACCCCAGTTTTGGCGGATATAGCGGTATATTTGCTGTTTTACCAGAAAAAGGCATAGTATTTATTGCTTTTAACACCTTGAAGCCCGGCGATTTAACTAATGAGAATTTCAGTGTGGCCTTATGGCAGCAATTGGCTATGGACTTGGCTCCTGAATATCCTCTGCCGAAATTTAAATAGAATAATCAGTGAGAATGGGCACTCATTTAGTTAAGAATTTTTTTGTCATCCTGATGGGGCGATGAAGGATCTCCTAAATATTCGGGAGATCTCTCGTTGTGCTCGAGATGACGTTTTTCCTTGCTCTCTTACCCATATGCATTTTCAATTTTAGGTTCTGCCGAGATGTGTTCCACAATGGTAAGAAGTATCTGGTCTTCAAGAGATTTTGCTGTACTAAGCGGTTTATTAACCCCATTGATTACAATGGAAAAAATCAGTGATCTGGCTTGGGGATCAATTATATAGCCTGACAAAGAAGAAATGTCATGCATGGAGCCTGTTTTAGCAAATACCTTTTTCTCCAGCGTCGTTTTTTTCATTCTATCGACTAAGGTCCCTGATACCCCGGCTTGAGGTAAGGCTTCCATAATTATGGGGCGCATGTTTTTATCATTATAAAGATTGGTAAGCAGTACCACAATTTGTTCGGGAGTGATCAAATTATATCGGGTTCCCATGCCATCGGTTAACTCAATTTGAGTCATATCCAGGTTAGTGTGTTCTCCTAATATCTTTTTAATGGCAAAAGCACCTTGCTTAAAACTGCCTTCTTTAGTTAAAGAAAAAGCCAATTCTCTGGTTAAACTATTCGCATAGAGATTATCAGACTCTTTAAGCATATGAGCAATCAGTGCAGTTAAATCCTTGGATTGATAGCTTGCAATAATCTTGGCATCAGGTGGCGTTGTTCCACTAATGATACGGCCTTTAAAAATCACATTATTTTGTTTTAGAGTTTTTTGGATAATTTTTTTTGCCATAAAAAGAGGATCGGGAATGGCTAATTGAATCATTTTAGGTTCGTTTTGTTGCGCCATACAGCCATAGAGTCGCAATGTATTATTTGATTGAATGTCGATACTCAAATTGCAATGATTTTTTTCCTGTTCTTTGTTTACTGTAATGACTTGATTGATCACCGTTAAATTTTTTTCAGATTTGGGTTTTATGGTGACCGGCTGTCCTAATTTTTTTGCACTGATTATCTCATAGGCTTCAGCATTTTCATTTAAGATTACCGCAGTATCTGGTGCAGAATAATACCATCCAAGATCATCATAAGATTCGCCACCTGCGTAATAAGGGGCTTTAAACCGTGAAGTATCTAAAATGATGTCTCCGTTTATTTTTTTGATATTGTTTTTTTTCAGATTAAGTAATAAATCCGTAAAATTATCAATGGTTAGGGAGGGGGAGCCACTGAACGTAATATAAAAATTTTGATTTTTTTGGGAGAGGGTGGTCAAAAAATGATGGTTGGGCTCTAGGTGATACAGGGCAGCGGCAGCAGTAAATAATTTTACATTACTTGCAGGGGATAATAATTTATCTGAATTTTGACGGTAGATGACCTCTCCTGTTTTTGCATCCTTAACCACAATGCCAATCGTCGCATGCGGTAATTGTTTTTTGATTAGCGCATCAATTTTTATGGGTAACAGGTCGGCACAAGCTACTTGATTGAAAAAACAGCTAACAAAGAACCCTACAAAAATTGATCGCCTCACCCGAATATTCCTTTTAATATAGCAACAATAAATATTCCTTGATTATCTAATATGAAGAAATATTTGGCAACGTAGGTTTACGTTTGGTAAATATTGGAAGGACATGACCTAAATTGGCTTAGCTTGACTTGTTCTTTGGGACAGGATATTGAAACATTCAGGGATCCATTTTACAGTTAATATCTTGTATCGTATTATGTTCAATTATTTACCTTTGAAGTAACCGCCACGGAGCTATAGAGGGAATATATGTTAAATCCGAAAAATCGGGGCTATCTATACAATCCACATCATCACGTAAAAATTTGGTTTAGCAATAAACCCGATGTCTTTATGAATGATGAAAATCAGATGCGATTAATCACCATCCGTGATAAAAATCCAAAGGATTTAATCAGTTTGGTTTATGACTCATCTCTATTAACCCCTCATGCTCTTGCAGAGCTACACCGTTTTTGTAGTGAGCATGAAATTACTCCTGTTGATGCTCAGAAGTTGGAAAGCTCTCTCAAATCAGTGAATGAACAGAAATTATATGAGTACTACCAAGATGAAATGACTCATTTAAGTCAAGGGGGCAGTTTAGCCGTTGCCAGCGACATTATTCGTTGGCTGTCTGCAGTTTATAGCCTGGGAACGTATACTGATTTTGACGTTGCTGTAGATACCAGACAACTTCCTCCACGGGTTGCTGTCGATACTCCTTTATTGTTAAACATAGGGAGTTTGAAAATTGGCAATACGGAAATCATCCTTTCTAATAATGATTGCATTGCAGTAGTCGATCCCCTTGCAGCAAAAAAACAAATCGAAGAGATACAGGAGGGATTCCTTCACGTTTTAGGTTTATATACTAATGATTTTATAGATAAAACCGAGCAAGCATTTAAACGAGGAGGTTTTCTGCTTCGCTACATTAATATGTACCTTTTGAATTTTATGCGTAATCGGTCAGAGGCGATTTATATTGCCCGATCAAAATCTATTTTTTCCTCAACAAATCCAATGGGTTCTCGTCAACTAAGAGCTTATATTAATGAGGTAATGACTAATAAAGATAAATTTTTGGATTTTAATAAAAACTCTCCCAGGGAATCTAATGCCTCTGTCATTCAAAGATTAAGAAAAAATCTTAAAAAGCAACTGAGTTTCATTAAGTGGATGTTCTTTAAAAATGAGTATCATGAAATTAAAAAAATGCTAGAGCTGCCTGATGAGCAGTTAATTACCGTCTTCATGAAAAAAGAGCATTCCCTTTATTTAAGATCAATTGTTGTGTGTACGACAGGACCTATTGCCATTGCCAAGTCTTTATTCAAAGATTATTTTTTTAACGCCAAGTACTTTTATGAAAAAGTGCAGCCTTTTTCATTTAATCACTATAAATTACACAAGGCATTTTTATCAAGAAACTCAATACCGTTGCATGAAAATGCCCTAAGCATGTTGCATTTTCTCGGTGCTGGTGAAGGTGAGCTGAATGATTCTTCGTGGCTAGAAGAGGGCGCAAGATTACAGGGAACACGAGACAGAATTATTGCCGAACAAAGAAAAATACTTCAATCAACGTTACCTAATAGTTTAGGAAGGCTAAAAACGGAGTTGAGGTGTTATATAAAAAAAATGGAGGAAGATCCTAAACGATTTTGGAATTTTATTGGACGTAAACAAAGAAAAGACAAACTAAAAGTGCTTTATGCTTCTTTAGCATGTTTTAGCGAAACTTCATCTAATGAATTTGATATTCAGGAGTTTAAAAAAGTCTTACATCAGCTGGATTCAAATACGAGAGGGATGTTAGCACGATTGTTTTATCGGAGAACCCTGGAACTTGTCAGGGAATTAGAACGCTATTCTCACCAGGCAGTTATCTATGGTCTAACTAAAAACTATAAAATAAAACTGGATGATGGGATTGAGTCTATTGCCAGTTCGATTGACAATACAAGCTCAAACAATAGATTCGATCCTTTGAGCGATGCTCATGACTCTGTAAATTTAGCGTTTTTTCTTAAACCTGAAAGCATCGATTTGGTGCCTCCAGGTAATCCTACTTCAGTGGATAAATAATGATAGTTATGGGAATCGGAATTAGGAAGCGTATGATCATTTGAGACAAGAAGAATAAGACTTATTTGAGAGCCAGATAAAAAATAGCCGTCATTGCGAACAAAGTGAAGCAATCCAGCTCCGATTTTCAACGAAGCACCATTCTGGATTGCTTTGCCAATGCTCGCAATGACGAAATACATATATCGTGAATGCTTACACCCGTATTACACGATGCTAATACGGGCTGCGATTATAAAAAATTCAAGGGGGAATTAGCTCAAGGAAGCTTGGGTAGGGGTATTTTCTAAAATGGTGGCAATATCCTTGTTTAAATTTGCTCCTCTAGAGTTCCAAAAGCCACAATAACCCTCCGTTGCATAATAAGTAATCAGGTTTTTCACCCCGCAAGTCAACAAAGAAAACACAATATTTAAGAATCTGATGCCCACCCCATCTCGATGTGCAGCAATAGTGGTTCGTCGTGCTTCTTGATTATAAAGCTCAGTAAATTTTGTGAGGCGCTCATCATTGTCTACATCGGGGTCATTTTCGCTCAGCAAAGAATACATTTCATACACTGCCCGATATTTTGCAATCAAAGGAGCATTATTAGTATCCAATTCATCGGGTAAGGGATAATTACCGTCTGTTTCAATATCCAGTTTTGATAAAATATAATCCATGTATTTCGTGCAGGCCTGTTCCAGCTTTAATACTTTGGGATGAGGAATATACTCTTCCTGTTCTTCCGGCTCTGGATTCGATATTGTTGAATTAACTACATGCTTTACTTTTTCATAAGCCTCTTGCCCTTTTTGAGCATTCAAAGATCCGGGGACGAGTACTTGCTCAATTCTACGACGCAGCTCCTGCTCCATGGCCAAAGAGCCAGGATTCGTTTCATCAAAGAGACTAAAGGGACGATTTGTTCCAATATGATATTCTAGCAACAGATGCAAAACATCCATTCCCCAGGAATGCATGCAGGCATCTTCTGGATCTCTAATGAAATCACCGACCAGTACATTGCGATGGGAATAAGGAGTGTACTGCTTATGTGATATTGCGTAACGGTATATATTGCTTTCTATTGGATTGTTCGTATCGAGATCCCATTTAGCAGGGAAACTCCAAAGGTGTCCTTGGTTATAGGGTCTGCGATTGGTAAGAAATAAAGAATAAAAGGCATTTCTTTCTTCCTCGGAAAAATTAGCGATTGCTGTATAAAATCTATCTAACTCTTCACTCCTGTTCGCTCTAATATCATCTTTAGCTGTGTCGCGGAATGCTCGTTCATCTGCTATGTGTAATACTTCTGTCACATAAGTTTTTAATAAAGGGATAAACTCCGGGTTTTTATCTAAAATACTGGCATTATAATGGGCTGCTTGTTGTTCAAATTCAATAGCGACTTGAAAGTCAGGTACTTGATCGAGAATATCTAGTCTGGTGAGCGGATCCTCTAAACGGCAGTAATTATTTGCCTTCAAGATCTCTTGAAGATCGGACAATAAATACAGTTTATCCCCATTTTTATGATCAGTGATAAGAACAGCGTTTCTACGCAGTTCTTCGGTTGAAAATTCTTCAATAGATTTCAGTTCTACAAAACCAATGGCGTTCTTATTCTTAATATTTTCTTTCTTAAATTTTCTACCGTAACAATCTCTCATCGTGATCATCAAATCGTTGTTTTTAAATATGAAGTGGATTGTAAACTTTTTTTATTAAGAGATTATTAATAGCCGTGCTCCTTTTAAAAATTAAAGAAAATTATTCCATTTTAGCGCTGGTGGTTGGGGTTTGCGTATTAATTTTGACTCCCTTATAGTTAGAATACGTTTTTCAGTGATTAAAAACATAAATTTGGACTTGGCTTTAGATAAGGAGTTCTAATCATGCAGGATTTAGCCATTTTTTCAGCAAAAAAAGTACTTGAACTTATTCAAAAAAAACAAATTTCCTGCCAGGAGGTAATGCACGCCCATTTAGAGCAGGTCACCAAAGTTAATCCGTCTATTAATGCTGTAGTACAACAGCTTTCTCCTGAACAGGCTTTAAAGCAAGCTCGCGCCGCGGATGATGCGATAGCCAATAAGGTACCGCTCGGAAAATTACATGGTTTACCTATTACCATCAAAGATGCACGTAAAGTCAAAGGTTTTATGTGCACTTATGGAACCCAAAGTCCAATGAATGCGGTTGCAACAGAAGATGCAACCGTGGTTGCCAGATTGCGTGCTGAAGGAGCTATAGTAACAGGAATTACCAACATTCCCGATTTTTCTATGTCTTATGATACTGAGAATGCGTTGTATGGTCGTACTAACAATCCTTATGATTTAGGACGCTCTCCTGGTGGGAGCAGTGGTGGTGAAGCAGCAATAATTGCTGCTGGCGGATCGTATTTGGGAATTGGTGCCGATAGTGGTGGCAGTATTCGCCAACCGGCTCATAATTGCGGTATCGCCGGATTAAAACCGACGCGCGGTTTAATTCCTGACACAGGACACTTTCCTACTGATGGACTAGGTATTTTTAATTACGTAGAGGCACAGGGGCCTCTTGCCCGCTATGTAGAAGATCTCATCCATGTTTTACCGATTTTGGCAGGCCCCGACGAACAAGATCCTAATGTTTTTCCAGCAATCTTACAGGATCCTTTGCGTGTTAATTTAAGATCTTTACGAGTAGCGATTTACACAAATAATGGGGTAGTAACACCAAGGGATGACATCGTTGCCGTTATTAAAAAGGTGGAGATGGCACTTGGCGATGAGGTTCTTAGTATTCAAGAAGCTTATCCGCATGTCAGTAAAGAAAGCTATTCTGCATTTGAGGAATTATTTTTTTATGGCGGGGATCGGGGGCAATGGTTAAGAGACCGAATGCAGCGAATGCAGGTCACTAAAGTCGCTGCTCCTTTTCAAGCTATTTTAGATAGAGCAAAAGCTTGTGAGTTTTCAGTAACAGAATTGCGTCAACGCATAGTGGCCATGGAGCAGTTCAAATATTCCATGATGGATTTTATGCGTCATTATGACGTCATTATCTGTCCGGCGGCGACCACTCCTGCCAATTTATATGAAAACAAAATAGCAGCAACAGAAGGTTTTGATCTGGCTTACGATCTTACTTATAACTTGCCGTATAACATAACCGGCTGGCCTGCAGCTGTGGTGCGTTGTGGTACTTCTAAAGAAGGATTACCAATAGGGGTACAAGTGGTTGCCAAAGCATGGAGAGATGATATTGCCCTTGCCGTGGCTAAACGATTAGAAGAGTTATTTGGCGGCTGGCGAGCTTCATCGCTTATTTAAAATCAGGAGTTTGGGGAAGGCCTTATTGCTTGGGCATACGAGGTCTATTTTCGTTTAAAAACTTGCGGGTTTGTTAGTCATTAAGTAAAAAACGACGATTAAGCTAATAAAAGCGGGCCAACCCAAATAAAACCAATATTTAAAATAGCGGAAATAGATAGGGGGCAGGGGGGCATTATTTTGGTCTGCTTCAACAGCAAAATCGCGCATTTTAATTTGAAGGTATACTACTGGAAACCAACAAAAAGCGGCAATTAAATACCCGATAATGGAGCCCATAATCCATAGTGAGGTCCAGGGATAACCCACTAAATAAACCATCCAAAGTCCAGTCAGGGGTTGAAGAAATCCGGATGTGCCAGTAAAAATCCAATCGGCCGTGACGACATAGCGAGTGGTAGCGGCAATCACTTGAGTGTTTTTGGTTTGGTGGCCATATAACATGATACAAGCAGTTCCTATACCGGTACCAAACAGGATTGTTGAACTGATGACATGAATAAATTTAAGCCACAGGTAAAGCATTATCGATCAGACTCCAAAGCAAGAGAAATTAAGACAGCAGCCAGAAGTGGAATGTTTTTTGCCAATGGTGCAAAGGGTTCAAACCATAAATTGGGAATTTTCCACGTGAGTATTGCACTATAAACTGAAATGATCAGGATTTGTAGTAAGCCTGTTTTTTTGGGTTTAATATTCAATAACAGAGCAAGTCCTATTCCGGCATCAATAAAGCAAGCACCGTAGAATAAAATGGGCTGCCAAAACGTATTGACTCCAATTTGTCCCAATAAGGCATAGGAAGCCGATTTAGGGTAAAAGAATAAACAGGAAATTGCAGTGAATAACCAAATGAAGGCCAGACTGAATTTTAAAACTGGTTTGAGAAAATACAGTTTTGCCGCAGTGCGATCTTGCCCCGAACTGGGGTGACTATAAAGTCCTGTAGTAAATTCCTGAGGAATGAAACCAATAGCATCGTGAAATTTTTGTGTCTCTTCAGAACTGGTCACATTATTCTGAATGAGCAATTTATAGGAACTAGTATTTAAGACTGAATAAGGAATTAAATTCCCTAAGAGAGCTCCTAAATGAATTAATTTCAGTGGCACAAAAATTAATTTTGATTTTGCAAAACCGAGCCAGGCCCGCATTTGGATTAAGACATTAATTAAACTGATTCGTTTGGTACTGACGGCATTAAATATTACACTTTGTTCAATGGGTAGCTGAATGAGTTTAATGATGGCCTTAGATAAATCTTCAAGGTGAATGGGTTGAAATTCTTGCGTTCCTTTTCCGGGGACTGGAGTAATCCAGGGAAGTCCTGCAAGACCGCGAAATAAAGAGGTCCCGCCATAAGAGCCGCACCCATAAACTAAAGAAGGGCGTAAGATAATTGATTTTACAGGCAGAGTAAGCAAGTAATCATCAGCTGCTTTTTTACTTGTAGCATAGGCTACATCAGATTGCTCAATGCCAAGCGCTGAGATTTGAATGATTTTTTTTATGCCGACAGCCACACAAGCGTCAAATAATGCACGAGGTGTGTCATAATGAACAGCCCAAATTACTTGGTTATTGGGATGATAGAGAATTCCTACACAATTAATCACTACATCAATATTTTTTAATCGCTCAACCCAGAGGGGCGTGGATTTATCGTTGATAAAGTCACAAGGAATAACAGTAGCCGTGGGGAATAGATTCTTTGCATAAGATGGATCACGGACACAGCATGTGACTGAGTGTCCAGAAGCTATAAGCTCAGTCACAATTTGTGACGCAATAAATCCTGAGGCGCCAGTGACCAAGATCTTCATTGTTTCCCCTCAAGTGAATTCATTTTAAAGAATACCATTCACTAAAAAGCAAATCAAAACAGTAAGCTAAAGCAGGGTAGAAATTGAGGGATCAATGAAACAAATAGCTTATTGTTTTCATAATAAACATATAAATGAAACAGATATAAAAAATGGCGCCAATGTAGCCTAACAGAATGAAGAGCCCATCTTTTTCTATCAATCCCATACCAAAAATGATTAGTAATGATGAAAAAATAAAATTACTTAATGGGATGGGCAACATTAAGAGAACAGCCAAACAACAAATAACGACTCCATTCATTATTTCCATAAAGCGACTATTCATAAAGGGCCATCGAGGTTTCAAAAAGTATTCTACCTTTATTATATAAGGTGTAGCAGTATGAATAATTTTTGCAATGGCCTCTTGATGAATAGTGCGATTTGCGACGATTTTCGGTAACCATAAAGTTTTTCTGGCAAATATCATTTGAAATGCGAACAATAGTATTGGCACACTAAAAATAAAAGAAACGCCGGGGATAGCGGAAAAAGGTAAGGCACTGGGTAAAGCAAAAAACAGCAGGACAATTCCAAAAGCCCGTTCTCCAAGGGTATCTATAATGCGTTGATAAGTTATCTCTCCGTCTAAATCTTTATTATTAGCAATCTCTAAAAGGGCATCAGAAGAACGTTGGTTGTTTTTTTTCATAAATAACTCATAAAAGCTTAACCAGTAAATAGGACATGATTGCGGTAATAGGTAATGTAAGCAGCCAGGCAAAGGTAATTTGAGTGAGGATGTAATTTTTTGAACGCGCAAAAACACTGGCTGCACCAACTCCTGTAATAGCACCAGTCACTGTATGAGTGGTAGCAACAGGAATACCCAAAAGAGTTCCTGCTATAATTGTTGCCGCGGCTCCGCCCTCAGCGCAGGCACCACTTACGGTATTTAATTTGGTTATTTTTTCTCCTAACGTTTTTACAATACGCCATCCACCAAATAGTGTACCTAAGGCAATAATAAAATTGCTCAACAAAATAACCCAGAGTGGTACATGGAAAGGACCGTTAATCATATGAGCGGAATAAAGCAAGGCGGTTACTATTCCCATTGTTCTTTGCGCATTATTACCGCCATGACCAATACTTAATCCGGCTGCTGATATAAATTGAATGCGGCCAAAAATCTTTTGTAAGCGTTGCGAATTCCATTTACGTCGTTTTAATGATTTTTGAAATATAAAAAGCAATGCCCAGCCAATAAAAAAACCTAATACCGGAGAAACAAAAATGGACACTACCGTTTTGATTATGCCGACCCATACCAGGGCTGAGAATCCGCCAACTGCAAAACCAGCGCCGATGAACCCTCCGATCAATGCGTGCCATGAACTTGAAGGGATACCAAAATACCAAGTTATTAAATTCCAGACAATACCTGAAAATAAGGCAACAAAAATTACCGTTGTGGTGATGAAGTCAGGACTTATAATGTCCTGGCCTACTGTTGCTGCTACTGCCAATTTAAAGAAGAAAATAAAAGAAATAAAATTAAATAAAGCGGCCCAGATGACAGCTTGGAGAGGGGTTAGTACTCTGGTGGTAACTATGGTGGCGATCGAATTGGCTGCATCATGAAAACCATCGATAAAATCAAAAGCAAACGCAACAAATATTGTAAATACTACAAACCACCACTCCGTCATCAACTTCTCCCTATGAATTAACTGCAACAACAGGCAATCATTATTCAGTTTGAAAATTTAATAATTTAATGTAGATCATTTTCTTAGTACTCACAATTTAATAATGAAACAACGACCCATTCGCATGAGTGATAAATTAGCCCTTGACTTAGCCATTCATAAATTAGTACAAAATACTGGCTTTGCGAACGAAGTGAAGCAATCCAATACGGATTTTTAACGAAGTATCGATCTGGATCAACTTCACTTCGTCCGCAAAGACGGCAGATTTAGATGCTCTTTTAAAAATGGCTAAAGTCCAGTTAAAGAAACTTACTATTTAGAGTAAATGTTAAGCATGGCGTCTTGGTTGGTGTTTGATATAACCCCAAACTATACTTAATTTAAAGACGTGAAGAGGTTCATCATGAGTGAACAGTATCATATTGAACGGATGAATCAAGAAGAAGTTCGTTTAGCTGTGTCCTGGGCGGCAAAAGAAGGCTGGAATCCGGGCTTATATGATGCCGACTGTTTTTATCAGACCGATCCCCAAGGCTTCTTTGCTGGAAAACTCAATGGCCAAACGATCGCGGTAGGATCTGCTGTTATTTATGATGAGTATTTTGCTTTTTGTGGTTTTTATATTGTAGCTGAACCTTATCGGGATCAAGGTTATGGTTTGGAGCTAACTCGCGCACGATTAGCTTATATTGGACACCGTAATGCTGGTATTGATGGCGTAATCCCTATGCTGGATAAATATGCCCGTTTAGGGTATCAATTTGCGCATAATAATGCTCGTTACCGTCTGGAAAAAATGCCCCACCAAATTATCTCTAACGCTTATATCATCCCGATCGCTCAAATTGATTTTTCCCAATTATGTGATTATGACCGTTTACACTTTCCTGCTTCTCGCCCTCAATTTCTTAAGTGTTGGATACAACAAAAACAAAGTATGTCTTTGGGTTTTGTACAAGAGAAGCAACTTAAAGGTTATGGCGTCATCAGAACGTGCCAGTATGGATATAAAATTGGACCTTTATTTGCAGATACTCCAGAAATTGCAAACATTTTGTTTTATCAATTGGCACAATATGCCCAAGGCAATGTTATTTTTTTAGATATTCCTGAAAATAATCCGTTGGCAATAGAGTTGGTTAAGCATTATAAAATGACTAAAGTTTTTGCCACCGCAAGAATGTATTTAAAAGAAGAGCCTCAATTAGCAAAGAAACAAATTTTTGGTATTACTTCCTTTGAATTAGGGTAAATAAGAATTTCGGCTGTTCACTGAAATGTGTTGTTTTCTTCTTTATTTAAAAAAATTTAAAAATAATGGAAGTCAATACTGTTTTTTTATTATTATTTTGTTAAGATGTTCGACCCGATATCCATTGTCTTTAATATAATTCCTTGTGGATATTTAATTAGTCTTCCTTCCTTATTTTAATTATTTTTCCTTATATTTTTTTTAAATACCTTGTTATATAAGGCTTATCGCTATTTTTTAATAATATTTACTCTCATTAGTTACCCACAATTTCTGTGGATAACTCTGTGTATACTTGCAAAACCCTACGTAAATTAAGGGAGTTAAAGACCTGCTTCAGGTTTCACCAATGAGCACGAGCCTGCTCGCTTTATGAAACCATCATCGCTTATAGGTCTAATGATCTCGGCAGGCGCCCATGGATGCTCTTCTTAGAGTGGATTTGTAGGAGGTAAAGTCTCTTCTCTCTTACATTGCATACCGCAGCAAGCTCCTATACAGCTTGATAGTGCGCCCACAAAAAATAATGCAAATAGGATCCACCCGCTCCACGCTAACTCAGTAGGCGTGATTTCAGCAACGGATGAATTTGTCTTTTTGTCATGTTTTATACGTGGAGAGGTCGTCTCATTGGTGACTTTAACTATTGAGGTATCAGATAGTGTAGATCCGGTTACATAGTTTTTATTTAATGAGACGTAATGCATTACCGGTCCTGCAATTATGACGCTCATTAATAAAATCAGACTCCATGTTACAAAGCCATAAATTACTCCACCTTTAATATGATGGTAATGGTAGCGCCCTAAATAACCTGACACAAAACCAGCTGTAGCCATAGATGCTATTACACCTACTAACATCCCGAGGAATCCGCCAATTGCAATGACTGAAGCCCCATTGGGTGAAGAACTAAAGGCACTTAAACTGATAGCAAGGCCATATAGGTGCAGCAAGAATCCCAGCCCTAATCCAACAAAAGTCCCAGCAAATATTGAGGACCAACAAATACGATAATGGTGATGAATAGGATATTCCCTTTCAGTTACGATCGAACGTTCTTTAGTCATGATAACTCCCTATCAATGTTAAATATGTGTCAGTAACCAAATGATTATAAGCAAAGACAGAGGAACACCAAGCAGCCAACCGATAATGTATAACATGATAATTTCCTTATTAATTAAGACTTGCTCCTTATAAAGTATAGTAGAAAAAAAAGTTTATTTGATGCTAATAAGATTATGAAGCTAGGGCATCCTGATACGAAAAATAAATTGATAATGAAAGCCAGAAATTTAATGTACAATCAAAAATATTGTTTTAAAAATGAATGGCGAACAGCCACTAATTCAAACCAAATAGGTATTTTAAGGGAATCAAATATAAAAATATCACTGTATATTTTATTTATTATTACTGTATATCTTGGCCTTAATCAATAACAATATCGGAGATAGTTGTGGCTCTATTAGAACAGCGCGTACGCCAATTTCATCAAAAAGATTTTAAAGCGAACGAGACCTTATACAAACGCTTGGGATTAGGACAAAATCCGGAGATTCTTTTTATCACTTGTTCCGACTCTCGTATCATACCGAGTCAATTAACTCAGTCTCAACCGGGAGAAATTTTTGTTATTCGCAATGCAGGTAATATTATTCCCAGCTATCCGGATCAGGGGGGCGAAAGTGCCACCATTGAATATGCGCTCACTGCCTTAAATATCAAACATATTATTGTTTGCGGGCATTCTCAATGTGGCGCCATGAAAGGTCTTCTGCAACCTGAAACAACAAAGAGTATGCCTGTGGTCCAAACATGGCTAAATCACGCTCCACGGCGAGAAGAATTAATTGATACCTATAATGCGGATACCGGCGCTACTCTTCTTGAGAAGGCTATTGCTGAAAACGTGTTACTCCAGGTGGAACATCTGAAACAATATCCTTGTGTCAAAGAAAAACTGGATAAAAATGAAATAACAATACATTCATGGATTTATGCGTTTGAAACAGGAGAAGTATTTACTTTCAATGCTGAATTAAATGATTTTGAACCTTTATTAACTGATGAAGTATGCCAGGAACCCATTATAATATCGCAACAAAATACGTCTGATGTATCTTTTCTTCTCAGTTTTCTGAGTGTTTTAGCAGTTGGAGTTGGCTGCGTTTTTATCCTATTCGCCTTGTTAGTGCCTAATCAGAGTTTGCTCGCGATTGGAAGCAGTATGGTCACGGCTGGGGCAAGTTATATTGCCTCACATAGTCGATTTTTTGCCCCCACAACATCATCTGCTACTAACACGGATGACTCAATTTTAGTTAATGATTTATCCGAAGTAGCATGTTACTGAAAAGAGGACTATTCACCTTATCGCAAGGATTGTGATGATGTTTCATTGGTTAAAAAATTGGTGGCATGAGCGCATTGTTCAGCGCTCGCCTATTACTGATGGAGAATGGCAGGATGCTTTTCGTCATCTCCCTGTATTGCAACGTTTGACTGAGGAGGATAAAGCAAGACTAAAGCGGCTCGCTATTTTATTTCTTCACAGCAAATCGCTAGAGGGTATTGGCGATCTGGAAATAACTACTGCCATGCGAGTATATATTGCCTTGCAGGCTTGTCTTCCTATTTTAAATCTGGGCCTGGAGTGGTATGACGGCTGGATTTCCGTTGTCATTTATCCCAGCGCATTTTCACGACAGCACAAAGAAACGGATGAATATGGGATAGTGCATCAGGGCAGAGCTAATCTAAGTGGAGAGTCCTGGCAACGGGGACCAGTTATTTTATCTTGGGATGATAGCTTACATCGTGGTGACATTGATGGCCGAAATGTGGTAATTCATGAATTTGCTCATAAGCTGGATATGTTAAATGGTAAAGCTAATGGTTTTCCACCGCTTCATAAGGGAATGTCCAGTCAACAATGGACGGACGTGTTTAGCCATGCCTATGTTGATTTTGAAATGCGTCTGAAACATCATGATCCTATCCCTATTGATGCTTACGCAGCAACCTCAGCGGGAGAATTTTTTGCCGTGTTTAGCGAACTATTTTTCGAGAAACCGCTAATAATGAAACAATATTACCCAGCGGTCTATGAATTATTAGTTCATTTCTACCGCCAGGATCCTTGTAAATAGCATAAGAGAGTTAACTAATCTGTTGCTTGTATTCCTGGTTTGCCTTTTCCAAAGCATCAATGTCATTCCCACAGATATAATTTTTTAATGCTTTAAATTTTTCTTCATTCCACTCATAAATTTTTAATTTGATGATTCGTTTAATAACCTCATCATCAAAGCGTTTTCTAATGAGCTGGGCGGGACTTCCTGCAACAATGCTGTAGGGGGCGACATCTTTGGTAACTACAGTATTAGCGGCAATAATTGCCCCTTCTCCTATCGTTACACCCGGCATAATCATTGCACGCATTCCAAGCCAGGCACCATCTTGAATTACTGTATCCCCCCTTTTTTCATACGCATCAACGTATTTATCGGCAAAAGGATATAAACTAAACCAATCAATCCGGTGATTATGATTACCGCCTAACATAATAATGGCTTCGGCAGCGATACAGACATAGTCTCCGATATAGAGTTGATCAATATCCCATTGAGGCGTCCAATTGTTTAAACTGAATTCATCACCATAAAGATATCTTACAACGGTTTCTTCAAAGCTTCCTGTCCAGGCATCGCTATAGTAGCTGTGTTGCCCTTTGATATGAATATTAGGATTTTTTACATTCTGATGTAAAAATTCGATCTTTGACCAATGTTTCTCTTTTTTTGTTTCCATTAAAATAACTCATTATCAATTGCTTAAAAATTATAAGAACCTGCTGGTTCTTCAGTTTTTTCTTTTTTAAAAAGAACTAATTTGTCGATAGGCAAATTAACATGATTTAATGCGCGAGTTAAGGATTGGTAGAATCTATCTTGTTTTTTTTGACTCAATTCTTCCATATCCACATGATAAGCCCCTGATTGGTTGGTTATTTCGACTAATTTTTTATCTATAAAACGTAAGGTACCTGCAGCAACAACTTTTTTTGCTTTATTTGCAACAAGATGATGACTTCCCTCGCCAATTCTCAATTGTAATTGATTGGTTTTTTTATCCAGTATAATGACAAAAACATAGGTCAAATCTTTGGGAGACACTTCCCTGACTGGCTCTTTGTTAATGCGTTGATGATTAGGAATAAGGGTGCAAAGGCCTTCACTATCTGTTCTTATGCGATAACTTCGAGCTTCTCCAAATAATTGATTGTCATTTGCGTAAATTTTATTCAAAAGAGGGTCTGAGGCTGACTGAGTATATTTAGGATTGTAGTCATACATTTCATATTGATTTGTTCTTGATTTACTTTTGCCGCAGGTAAAAAAAGTTAAAAATTTTAATTGATACATAACTTCCTTATTAATGTTTTCGGGGTAACAAGTTTAAAGGGAGTTTTTTTGAGCTACCCAAACTGTTGCTTCCCCACAATTGGGATCTCTAATCTTGTGGGTCAGTATTTTGAAATGGTTATCCGCCAGAATCTGTTTATATTCTTCAGCAGAAAGAGAGGCATGATATAATTCTTGCCCTCCATTATCACCCCAGACCTCATCATATTCTGGCCCTGAGGTAAAGACTAATAAACCTTTTGGTTTGACCCGGTTTGCTAGTATCTTCAAGGTGAGGCGTTGATCTTCATGGGGTAAATGAAAAAAACTGTGCCAGGCCATAACAACATGGAATTGTTCTTGCAAATTCAATGTTCTCATATCCGCAAGAAGCCATTGTTCCTTAGGGAATCGGTGTTTGCACAAATCAATCATTTTATAATTATCTATCTCACATCACCTAGGAAAGCAAAGCATCCCATGCATTAGAATAAGAGATTGCACGTCAAAAAAACTTCCAAAAGAAACCTTATTATTTCACTACGTTGCTTCCTCTACTGATATAATTTTGCACGTTATGGATGCTGGATTGCTAATATTACCCATATAAAATTTTTGGAATATTTTTGTACCTTTTGCTGGAATTGTATCCCCAATAGTATTTTTCATATTGTCAATCACTGAACCGTCATAAGCTATTTCATCGCATTGAATGGCGATATCTTTTATAGCAACGTCATTCAAGTTTTTAATTGTAAAATTGGGTGTTAACGGGACGCCGAATATCAGATTGTTTAGGGTATATTCCAGTGATGTATTCTTTCGAAGTTTACTCTCATGCGATAAATGAGATATTTTCATATAAATTGCAATAATGATCACTAGACTAATGACTCCTAATAAAAGCCATTTGAGATTGGTTGTTTTTGTAGAGCCACAGTTAGGACATTTGAACGCATCGAGTTTAAGCTGATGGCCACACTCTTTACATGATAAAAGCAACATAAGTTTTCTTCCTCTTTATGGTAGATTATAGCTTATTTTTTTGAGTAATAGACACAAAATTATTACCAGTATGGGGAGCAAGATGAATAACTTCGCTCTAATTTCTTTTAATAATAAATCACAGTTCTGTTGATATTAATCTATTAATAATCAAAGGGAATTAAAATAAGTTCTTCTACAAAGAGTACATCAAATATTTCATCATCAACTAAAGAAAAGAGCGCCTTAGAGCTACTAAGATAAAATAATATGTTCTCTTAATATTCATTTAAGCTAAGTTTGCTACTATCCCCATATTAATTTTTTTAACCAACTCAATCCCTGATTGTTATTGTTCAGTCGAAAACTTCTTATTTGGACGAAAAATCCATTGAGACTCAAGAATTCAATTTCAGAAGTGGTTAATTTAACAGTTAATAAATTCAAAGGACTGTAATGCCCCCTTAATTTACTGAGAAATAATATGTCCTCTAATAAACTATACAATTTTGTTCATACCGTTTTATTTAAAAACAATAGGCAAAAAGTTGGTAAAGCAACTTTATTGCAGCAAACACATCTAAATGGTACGTCCTATTACCTCCTTCAGCTTCCCAAGAAAAACAATAAGTTTCCTGATGGATTAACTTTAACTGAACACCATATCAGTATTTATGAACAGCCCCTCAATATAATTGATAAACAAAGCGAATATCATTACACCGCACTTTTTACTGATGAACAAAAAAGAACCTATCGACTCCACGTTTATTTTGATCAACTCGATGAGATGATTCCCCCTCCTCATCTTGCTTTAGAAACAGGCAGGTACCAGTATGATCCAATTACGAGAGATGAATTTGATGTTGATTGGTTGGAACTTAGTGAAAAGGCGATTAAATCGGTTATCACTCAGTTAAGAGCGGCGCAAAATACGAAATGTAACAGTCTAAAAAATGAAATTAATCCAGTAGAAAGAAGAACGATTCAATTATCAGAAAATCTGGAAAAAAATAAAAGAAACTACTTAGCTGCGTTGACTCAACAAATTGGACTAAAGACTCAGCTGAACGAAATCAATTCGAAAGAAGACAAGCAAAAAGAAATTGAGCTGATGCAAGCAATTTACCAGCAGGTGGACTCTGAAATATCTTCTCTTCCACGTGTTTCTAGAAAAGCGAAAAAAAATGCAGCCCCCGCAACTCAATCAACCAATACCGATGCAACTCCAACAGAAGCATCAAAATTAACTAAGACAGATGCACCAAATGTAGGAAAAGCAGCTGTTTCAAAAAAAACGAAAAGCTCCTCCGTGAGGGTTAAAGTTAAAGAGGAGCAATTTGCTCCCCAAATAAATAAATTGTCTGATGAGTTACTGCAGGTTGAAGCGATAGCCGATGAATCAGAAAAAACTGCGGTGATTCAAGTTCTACTTCAAAAAATTAATGAATTCCAATTGATGGTTCCTTCTTCTCAAGATCATTTAATTCAAGTATTAAGGAGAATGGAACGCTCTATTACTCTAATAGGAAAAAAACACATTAATTTATTATTGTCTAATCGTAACTTTGATGAAGTGGTCCACTTGAGAGCTCTTTTTCCCGTTGCGCTTGATGATGCTCTTTTTAATAAAGCATTAATGGAGTTAAACGCAGATTTACTTAGTTTTTTATTGACCAATAAAAAATATAATTTAGAACAGTTTGAGCCCAAAATACATAAAAATAGTTATGACTCAATAATGGATTATTTATTTCAATGTGATTTAAGTTCCGCCAAAGTAGCACAATGTTTTAATATTTTATTGACCCATAAAATGTCTTTATTAAGGAGTGATTCCTTTGGACTTCCGTACCTCTTGCCTCTTATTGAAGATGAAAATCATCCCTTGTCTAAAATATTAATGAGGAATTTAAAAGACTCGCCAGAAAATTTACGTTTGTTGAAATTAGTAATTAATTACTTTGACAATCAAAAGAAGAATTTTTTGCCAGACTCTATCAATCGTCAGCGAATTTCTGAAGCACTTACTGTGTTGAAAAAGTTGGAGGAAGACTTTGGCAAGAAATTGCCGGTAAAGAAAGCTCCGATGAAAAATGATCTCTTCTCAAGACTGGATTCAATCTTAGAGGAATCACAAGAGACAATGGTGAGGTTTATGAGTGCTTTTAAACCCATCACATTAATCGAAGATTGTGAGAGTTATGTTCAACAACAACCTTCAAAATCTCAATCGCGCGATATTTATGGCGGTTTAGGTCTATTCATTCTTCCTGAGCCTCCCAAAAAGCCATCATCTCCATCAGAAGAGCATTCTGAAATAATGGCGGGAAAGAAGAATAATATAGCCTAGATATTATTTGGGGGCGTTTAAATAATTCGATGCTATTTGCGTAATGTCTGCTTGAAATAGCTCTCTTTTGTCGAATACTCAGATGTTTTCTGGGCGACAAAAGAGACCTATTTCACCAGTCAGCAAATCGTCACCATATAGCCATAGCGATGAAATACCCCTATCGATTTACCGGGGGCCTGATAAGAAACGTTTGAATTTAATCCTCAGCTTTGCCGTACATTGATAGACTTTTTATTTCAGCCATGCTTTCATTATTCAATGAGTCATCTGGAATAAATCAGTTTTTATGAAGTTAACTTTTTTAAAGTTGGTATTAGGAACAACAATATCCCTCGGTTTTATTTTGGGGGGCGAAAAAGCGTGTAGCGCTGTCAGTCAAAGTTTAAATGACACTTTTTTTCAGAATCCTGCTGAACTCAGTCTAATTGATCAAATGCAGCTGAGGGCAGGTAATTTATTTGTTGTACCGTCATTAAGATTTACAGGAACCTCAACTGGAGGTACTGGAAGTGCGGTTAGTAAAGTAACAGATAATCTTCCTTATCTGTTGGGCGATTATAGAGTAAGTGAGCGTTTTGTGTTGGGCATCAATATTGTACCCAGTGGCTATGGTCATTTAGAGTGGCCTCTGGATTCTATAGTGTCTAATGTAACGACGACAACGAGTCTGCTTTATTATCGAACTGGAATTCAGTCAAGCTATCAACTGACAAAGGATTGGGCCATTGGTATGGGCCTTAATTGCCAAATTAATAAAAGCAACGAACTGGATTTTGTAGTCCCTAACATGGGGAACGAAATTAACAAAGTTTCGGGGTTGAATCCTAGCGTAGATATAGGCTTATTCTACAAAATTAATGCGAAAAATTTTTTTACTGCCGCGGTGTACTCATGGGTAAATACCCTGGGTTATGGCACCAGCTCGCTTAATACTGCCGTCAGTCGCTCTTTTCGGCTGGGCATAACAGAGGCTTCAGTAGCGTATATTGGATTGCAACATGTGCTGAGTGAAAAATGGTCTATTGGAGAGAAAATATATTGGTCTGGCTGGGCCATTCAAAAAACGATTAATTTCCAAAATACAACAAGAGGTAGCTTGGTAGTCCCAACATATTGGAAGGATGTTTGGTCTTATCAAGTTGCAACCCGCTATGCAACTACCGAAAAGATAGCGATGCTTGGAGCATTTATCTATGAAACAAATCCAAATGCTACATCAACAAATAATATAGGGTACCCGCTTGCGTCTACAATGTTTATTTCAGGAGGAATAGATATCAATCTACTGAAGCACTTTTCAGCTCAGTTACTTTATGGATATGGAATGTTCATTCCTAAAGCCAAAATTTTTACGGCACAAAGTTTGGGAGTAATATCTGCCAATACTCAAGCGGCACTATTGCAGTTTACTTATAGAGTTTAAACTTTTACGTCATCTCGAACCCCACCCAATCATCTCGAGCCCACCCCGTCATCTCGAGCGTAGCGAGAGATCTCCTGGATTTAGTCCAGTGTGTCTTCAGGAGATCTCTCGCTACGCTCGAGATGACGTTTGAGATCCAAGACAAAGTGTGAGGTCAAATTAGGTGCGATTTTGGGGAACTGGTTACCTGACAAATGGGATGTAAAAAACTATCAAATATCGACACGGTCTAGTTTGCTTTGCCACATATTAAACTCTTCGACCCTGATAATATCGCAAATTTCTTCTCTTGATGAATAGACAATTACGGCATCACCATTTTGTAATTTTTTCATGAGTTGATTTTTTTTAGTTTGAATATCAAGTTCATACTCGCCATAGTCTGTTGCTTGACGAGTAATAATCTCAATAATTAAATTGTCTAAAGCATCTTTACTTAGCAATGTATGATCGATTTCAATCATCCGCTTCCTTAAGGGTAATCGTGCAGTTAAGGGGGGACCTTCAGAAAAAGAGTTTATCACTAAATTAAAATAAAGTGGCTAAAGAGAAATGCCTTTATAATTAATTCTGTTTTTCTTACCTTGCACAGAATTAAATAGTTGAACCCGGCGCATCAGAATTATTTTCCTCACCAGGCGCAGATTTTGGAGTGGGGGTAACCGTTTTGGGCTGCTCCAATATCTCCCCTTCTACTTTGGGTTGTTTTACTTGACTTGGACGGGGTTTAGTAAGATCTAATCCTCTTTCATGCATTTTCTTGGTTGAATCAGATATTAGGGTCAGCGTCCATGGGTTTATTTCAAAGGCGAGAGTATTCTCCGTATATTTTCCTCTTATTCTGCCAGTGCCTTGATCAATAACAAAAGTATAGGGTGGGCTGAATAAAGAAGTGACGCCGGGTTCTTTTTGCGTATTATAAATACTTCGAGTTTCGGCGTATTCGAAAGTAGATTTAATACCAAAGGTTTTATTAAAAAAACTTTTGAAATTATTTCCATGCCCAAATAACCAAAAATCACTTTCTCCGTGTTTCAGATTATCTCGGATTAACTGCCGTGTTGCTCTTATTTTTTGGTCTTCAGAAAGTGAATTGGTGTCAAAAGTATAACTTCCTTCATTATTCAGCTGACCTTGAGAAAAGTAATCCTGACTCGTGACGCCAGGAACATGAAGCATTGTTTCATCTGCTTGGGCAGATTTTTTTTGGATTTGTTCAAATATGCTGGAATGGCCATAAAACCAAATGGATAGTTTGAATATAATCACTTTGAGCGGTGTTTGCCAAAAGGACATTTGAGCATATTCTTTCTTCAATTGTTCCAGTGATGTGATGTTGTTGCCTGACGGGGTAAAGCTATTTTCGGACAAAGCAGGTTGAAGGCTGATCTGTGCTTTGGCGAGATTGGCTGGAATTAGCAGACTGGCTGTTTGCTTGGCTCGTACTAAAGGAGACACTGCAATTCGGGTCAGATTATCCGGGTAGTGTAATAAACCAGCAGTAGATCTATTAGTATGAGACATATTGTCTATTGCCTGCTCTGACAAAGCCGCATTCGGATTGAGTCCCAGTTTCTTTTGACCCCAGGTGGCACTTTCCCCGTGACGGCTAAATAACACATGCCCGGTAACATTTAATCCGGAGTTTAAAATAAATTGGTGGTCTGTTTCTTTAATTTGATGCAGTATTGCATTGACCTGAATTTGATACTCATCAGGACTTAAGCTATTTAGTTTTTCTATTAAGGCTGCAATTTTTTGTTTGTATGTAATTATTGTAGCTGCACTAGGGTCAATATCTAGAATCCGGTCTTTTCCCATATTGAACTCCCTGAGCCTCGTATTAAGTTAAAGTCTATTGTATATGAAAAAAATTAAGACAATATTAACTGAAATTTGTCATTTGGTGCACATCATGTCATCTCTAACATATCACGTCATCTCTAACACATCACGGCATCTCGAGCGTAGCGAGAGATCTCCTCGATATAGCACAGTGTGCATCCCGGAGATCTCTCGCTACGCTCGAGATGACGTAAGGGGCTCGAGATGACGTAGGGGGCTTGAGATGAGGGGCATTGCATTGACTTAATCTGCTTTCCGTCATCCCGAGGAGGTTGCGACGAGGGGACTCAAGGGTAGTGGCATGGATACTATTTTTGTGCCTTTTTATATTAACTCCACCTGTCTCTATGAGGCTGCATTGATCATATTTTTTACTTATCTTCTTTTACTCTGCATTACAGAACTGATGACGTATTTCTGTCGTCTTTTTCTAAAGAAAAAAGAGCTTTCTTTTACTCCCAATACAATTATCGTGTTTCTAACGGCTTTGGGGTTATATTTTATGAAACCATTTATTTTTTCGGGTTAATAAGTTGTTGTAGTTCATTGATAAAATTTAATTTTTATTTGATTTCTTTTCCTGCTATTTGTGCCACATTAAGTTCAATATTTCGAGTAATAACATCAAGATTTAAACCATTATCACCTGGTTTAAAAGGGTCTTCTAATTCTTCGGATAGGATTTCCAAACCTAATAAGATATAAACTATCATCACCAACATGGGAATAATTAAAATACCAAAGGTGTTAACCCATCCAAACGGAAACATTAAAGAATAAAACAGCAATGCCTGCTTCACAAAGAAGGCAAAAGCCGGTGGCACACTGGTGTTAGCAATTCGTTCACAGCCTCCGGCCATATCAATCAAATTGGCTAAATGGTTATCCAAATGAGTACATTGTTCCACGCGGATTCGAGTGTCATCGCGTAATTGATTAATAATTTTGTACATCCGCTGAGTTACCAACAGTACTGGTTGTTGGGAACGGTATTCATCAATGCCTAAAGAATGCATTTCTTTTTCCAATAAATTGGTATCTTTACGTATATTTGCTTTGATGATGATTGGTAACTTACTTAGTAAGAGATAAAAAGCAGGGTGTTTGTTCAGTCCTACATAAGTCTCGAATTTCAAAGCTAAATTGCGACTATTATTGACAATTCCGCCCCAAAGAGTACGACCTTCCCACCAGCGTGAGAAGCTGCTGTTTACTCTAAAGCTAATAATAATAGTCAAAATAAAACTAAAAATCAGATGAAACTGTCCCAGGCTATAGCCGGATCGCCCCTTAAAGGACAGACCAATAAGGAGAGCATAAAGAGTGATAACTAGCATAATCGGCAATAATTTACGAAATACTTTTTCTTTGTAAAATAAGAATAAATGAGGTATCCATGTTAAAAGAATGTGGGCTTTTTTTGGCATAACTGCTCCGCTTATCTGTGATAACCAGGTGCATTGATTGCATCACTATTCATTTCACTCTCTATAAGTATAAACTACTCATCATTATTTGTTTTGTTTCTATTTTTATCGAATTATCAAGCGGAAATGAAGGATGAGCATATGGATCTGGAAAACAAGACTGTTTGGATAACGGGTGCTTCCTCAGGTATTGGAGAGGCATTGGCTTATGAAATGGCGAAGACTGGGGCAAAGGTTATTCTTTCTTCGAGAAGAGAAACCGAATTGGATCGGGTCCGTTCGGCGTGCTTGTTTCCGGAAAAACATGTGGTTTTTGCCCTGGATCTGGAGCTGTATCAGGAGTTGGAGGGCAAGGCTGATGAAGTCTGGTCACAACACGGGCCAATTGATTTTCTTATTAATTGTGCTGGTTTGTCTCAGCGTTATCGGGTTGCTGACTCCAGCTTTGAGTTGGATAAAAAAATAATGGATATCAATTTTTTGGGTACTATTGCATTAACTCGTCCTCTTTTAAAAAAAATGCTCCACCGCAATAGCGGTCAGATAGCAGTGATTTCGAGCATGTTAGGGCTCTATGGGATGCAGACTCGTTCGGCTTATAGTGCCAGTAAGCACGCACTTAAAGGATATTTTGAAAGCCTTCGTAATGAAGTATTCAAAACAGAAATTGGGATTACCTTGATCTATCCCGGTTATATAAATACGCATATCACCCACAATGCGTTGGTTGCTGATGGCACTCATTTTGGTCGAATTGATGAGGTTCATGCAACCGGCATATCAGCGACAAAGTGCGCACAAAAAATTGTTCAGGCCCTCAAAAAGAAAAAAGAGGTCGTGGTTATTGCGGGTTTTAAGGAGCGATTTGGGGCTTTTATGGCGCGTTTTTTCCCCGCGTTATTCAGGTATTTATCTCCCAGATTTCAGGTATAAGTGCAACTACATGAATCCTATGGTATTTCTTTTAAAAAGAGCCGTATTTTTTTACATATTTTTACAATTTTGTACTAGACTTTTGAGGGAGACTTTAAAAATAATAATAAGTAAATTATATAACTTAAGGATAGAGACATCATGAAAAATAATAAAAAAATCGCGATGGTTTGTTTTTTTCTAACTACTCTTTTTATATTGAACGGGTGTGGAACTGTTCGTGGTTTTGGTAAAGATGTTAGCAAAACAGGACAGGTAATTCAAAAAGCAGCACGATAAGTTCCTTTCTGTTAATTATAAATAACAGAGCTTGGCACTCTTTAAGGAGAGCCAAGCCTCATAAATCTGGACTAAAAAAGGAGACATAGCCAATCGTTCCGCACCATCTTTCAAACCTGGAGTACTATGCCACCATTCCAGCGCGCTTTTAAATTGATCTACCGCCTATGAGCATAAAAAATCGATCATATCGCACTACCGCTAAGCAATGAGCAAATGATTTTTTCTTTTCAACGGATTTATCTGCTTGTTTTATAAGCGGTATGCAGTCTAATACATATTTCAATTGCCCAAGTTAATTCATAAATTGGAGCTATGACTAATTTAGTTGTTTCGGATGCCTTGAAGTAATAAGCTGGAATGATGATGGACTCATCAATTGAATTAATAATATGGAGTTATGGAATGATGTTAAAAAATTGGAGCATTTTCTCATTAATTAGTCTTTTAAGTTTTACTAGTTGTGCTCAAGAAAGTCTTGAGGAGCGGGGATGTCGCCCTCCGCCTAATATTAATGTGCCTCAATTTATTATTGGCTATGGCTCACTGATGAAAGAGGAGTCAAAGCGCGAAGATGGGGCCAATGTTGGTGAAAATTTCCCTATATATGTAACCGGTTTTGAACGTGGCTGGATTGAACATAGTACGGATAAGCGCTTTGGCACTACGTATCTGGGGGCAAAGAGTAAGCCTGAGGCTAAAATGAACGCCGTTTACTTTAAGTTGACTGTGCCAACTGAGATACTTAATTACGATAAACGCGAAAATACTTATTGCCGAATTCGCGTGCCTAGAGAAAAAATACAGTCTTTGGCAGGCGTATCAGTACCTGAAGGCGAATACTGGATTTATACAACGATTGCAGATGAAACGATCCCATCCTCTCAATACCCTCTTGCCCAGTCGTATGTAGACCTATTTTTATCTGGTTGTTTTGAGTTGGAAAAAAAATTCAAGTTGCCTGATTTTGCTAAAGATTGCATTAAAACCACGGGTAATTGGTCGGGCTATTGGGTTAATGATAGAGTACATCCGCGCACCGCTATTGATGATATTCCCTATGTAGCCGAAGTTGACTCTTTAATTTCAGAGACCTTACCCGATTATTATAATCTGATCAAAATTGAGTAAATAATCAGGCAGACTCAACCAGGCATAGAGCAATACGTATGAACTATACTTAGTGGTAATTTGTTTTAGCTTTTAGCAAGGAATAAAATGAATACAGTTGAATGGCTTACGCAACTTATTGGTTTTAATACTGTTTCGAGCAATTCAAACAGAGCATTAATTGAAGCAGTAGATGCCTGGTTTAAAGCGCACGACATTGACTCTCATATCATACCGGGACCCACGGAAGAGAAAGCTAATTTATTTGCCACAATACCCGCAAGCAATGGTCAAATTGATGGAGGGATTTTGCTCTCAGGTCATACTGATGTGGTGCCAGTTATCGGGCAAATATGGAATAGTGATCCCTTTGTTGCTATAGAGCGTGAGGGTAAAATTTACGGGCGTGGTGCTTGCGATATGAAAGGATTTTTAGCTGTCCTGCTTGCTCTTGCTCCAGAATTTAAAAAATTAAAACTGGTAAAACCCATTCATTTTTCCTTTACTTGTGATGAAGAGATAGGTTGCCTGGGCGTAGATTATCTAGTGGATTATTTGCAAAAAGCAGGGATTCATCCAGAGGGGTGCATTGTCGGTGAGCCATCAAGTATGAGGCCGATAGTAGGTGAAAAAGCAAGAAGACTTTATTATTGCCAGATCCAAGGAAAGGCGGTTCATTCTTCTCTGGCATCAGAGGGCTGTAATGCCATTGAGTATGCAAGTCGTTTAATCTGCTATATTAATAAGCTGGCCCGTTATGTAAAAGAAAACGGTCCCTTTGATACCGACTTCGATCTTCCCTTCACTACAATAACTACTAATCTAATTGAAGGCGGATCGGCTGCAAATATTATTCCTGGCCGTTGTGAGTTTACTCTTGAACTGCGCTATATCAGTGAGTTTCTTATTGAGAATTTTAACAACCAAATTAAAAATTATATTGAGGACCAGCTATTACCTGAAATGCGAAAAACCTATTCAGATGCTGCTATTTCTTTCGAGGTAATTTCAGATGCGCCTGGATTTAATGCAATAGAAGATTCCTCAATCGCAAGAATAGTACGTGCTGTTACAGGTACAAAGAATCGTTTCAAAGTTTCTTATGCTACAGAATCGGGAATATTTCAAAATGCGCGCATCCCCACTTTAATTTGTGGTCCTGGCAATATAGAGCAAGCTCATACACCTAATGAATTTATAAGTGTTGATCAACTCAATTTGTGTGAAAAAGTACTGCATAATGTGATTCATTTTTTTTGTATGGATTTAGAAGAGGGCAGAGATAACTTTTAAGGGCTAAGTTGCTTCAGTTAGCGATTTTTTATGCGATAAAAATAACATCTCATACCCAGATAAGTCCCTTCTTTATAATATTTCATGCCACATTTTCTCATGACGTGAAATGAGGCAGTATTTTCTACGTCTGCAAAAGCAATAATATAATCCGTATCAATATAAATTTTTGCCCAGTTAAGGAGTGCTTTTAGTACTTCAGTGGCATACCCTTTATTCCAGTATTTTTTATGAAAAAGATAGCCTACTTTAATTTCTCCTGTTTCAATTTGATTAAAATAGGCTTCTCCAACAAAACTATCATTTTTAAGTTGAAAAATGACGAAACAAGGCAAGTGCTTATTTTTGTAAGTCGCTATGGATTCCTTGATAAAGTCTTTGATTTCCTGATCAGTCAATGTACCCTCGGGATAAAATTCCTTTACTTCAGGATCCTTATCTATGCGCTCTAAATGTTGGGCATCTTCTTTTCTGATAAAACGCAGACCAAGATGTTTTGTAGTGATGAGATAGGTTTGCATCATATTCCCTTATGAATGATTGAAATAGACGTCATGATGTTCCTGTATTAATTCTAGTATATTTTTTTTGTAAGGTCTGTTGGCAAGTTATTTTTAGAGGAACGTCAAGCCAACTATTAACAGTTCCTAGGAAAATGGGGGCTTATAAGAGTCGAATTTTTTATGAGTGCTGGGCACTTTATGGGCTTGTATTCCTAAAATAGAACAATTAATATGCTCTTGCATTATTCAATCTAAACGCAACAGTTAAAAAAACTGTCGAATTTAGGTTCATAAATTATCTTAAAATAAAGGTAGTCGCTATGAAAAAATTACTTTCCATTTCAGCCTTGGCTATTATGATTGGTGGTTGTTCATCAATTCCAATAGACCCGCAAGCCGCTCGCATTATTGCTGCCCCAAATCCTGCTCCTAAAGGATGCAAGTATTTAGGTCAGGTTGTTGGCAACCAAGGTAATTTCTTTACGGGAAGTTATACCTCTAACCGTAATTTAGAAGAAGGTGCGATGAATGATCTTAAGAATAAAGCAAGCAGATTAGGCGCAAATTATATTCAGTTAATCACCAATCGAGCTGGAGTTACCGGTTCTATGAGTGGCTCCTTTGATCGTCATGGTGGTTTCATGAGTGGGGGATCGGAACAAACCAATGTAACCAATTTAGGTAATGCATATCGCTGTGATCCAAAATCTATTGGATTAGAGTAAGCGATATATAAAGGTGAAAAAATAAACTGTAGCCCGGTTGCTTGCAGCTAATGGCGCTTACTTAAGATAATTTCTGAAAAATATTAAAGACGTAGCCTGGGTGCAGCCGCAGGCGTAACCCGGGTTTCCCTGCCACAGATCCCTGGTATGCCTGCACTCAGGCTTAAAGCTCAGCCTCTATATTCAATTTCATCTTCATTACCGGAACAAATCGGCCAGGAAATGATTCAAATGTTCCTATGGTTGTTGCTCCCATACGTTTATAAAATGGTTCGGCATTGGGATCGGCTATGATTTTAAATTCAGTCCAATGGTGTTTTAGAGCATGGTCTAATGCGTGCTGCCACATGATTTTTCCTATTCCTTGGCCAATTTGTTTGCGATTGATAAAAAATAAATCCAGCTCAGGAGCCTCGTCATCATTTATTTTAAAAGCGTACAAACCAATTAACCCCTCTCCTTTTCCAAAAAGGATTAGGTCATTAGAATGAATATAAGTTTCTTTGACTCCCCACTGTTTCATGAAGTCATCTAAAAAAGCGTCTGAGTATCCCCAAAATCCTTTGGATTCTCGAATTAAGGAGTTGATTATTTCAAGATCAGAAATCATAACATTGCGAGGGAGCATTATATTTCTCCATATTCTCTAAAATTTAATTTCAATAAAAATATAAAAAAAGTGAAAGTCTAAACTATGTCCTTTTTTATTGCAGAATATTATAAAGCGTGAGCCGACTGAAACAATTTAATTATTTATATTTCAAATAGTTATCATACTTATTCAGAGAGAGTTAATCTCTTTTCTGAAAATAGTGGTTAAATTTATCTGTAATGCTCTATAATTACCCAATATGGGCTTTATTTGAGGTAATTACTATGTCTTCTTTAGAAACACTATCTGCTGAAGAGGTAAGTAAGGCAGTTCAGGCAGCCATCAAAGGGCTTAATCAAATAAAAGAGGTTAATGATGTTGTAATTGTAAACACTCTCTATGAAATTGACGAGGGATTAGACGTAACTTTAGAAGAAGGGCGCATCACCAGGAAACAGTATAATGAGATGTTAGAGCAAAATAAAGCTGAACTGGCGTTCAGATATGAAGGAAAAAAGGATATCGAGCAGCAACTTAAGCGTATGGAAGCTCTAAAAGCACCTCAAGATGAACCTAAAGGTTTTATTATTCCAGAGACTACTACTCGAGAGGAGTTCAAGAAACTCATAGCTTTGATGGAGACTAAAAAATCTTTAACTGAATCTTCAGAAGAAAAACTATTATTAAGCGTTTTATTACAAACAGCAGCAGCCTGCAAAAATTCATTAGATGAAAAAAAAACTTTTGAAAAAAAATCAATTCCTCTGCTAAAAAGCGAAGAACAGTATGTTACTTCATTATTAAGCCAAATGGAAAATTCAGAGATTCATGACAATTACCAAAAAAAAGGAAAACTAGAAAAAATTACAAAAGAATGTATGGTTGATCCCACGCTCTCAAGCGATGAGAGAAGGATATTACAATCACTCTGCGATAATATAAGCAGGGAAGTTCAAGGAGCCATTAATGCACTAATTACATCTGGTGAGGCCGGTGATGATAAATATCTGGATAAAGTAGAAGAGCATTTAAGACACAGTCTGGAAGAATCAGAAGAAATAGCGATTACATTTGGATTCAAGGGGTTTATTAATGAAATTTGTACTACCTTTAAATTAGATCCAATTTTTACTATTTCTAATAGCCCAATAATTGAGAAAATGAAGGATATAAAAAGTAATCTTTTCTCAATTAAAGAAGAGGCCACCGAGTTTACTGAGGATGACGAGAAGGCAAGTTTATTAGGAAAAGGTACGTAGTGAAGTTATGTTATAAATCTCTCTCGTAGCTATGTGCTTAAAGATAAAGTAAATATTTATGAGTCAGACCGATTGTTCTCCACTAAATTATAATGATAGATTAATAGAACCTGGATTTTCTAACTAAGGCATATTTTAAAATGAAATCTAAACTGGATAAGGGACTATCAAGGTTTAAATTAATATTTCTGCTAACCACTTTATTTTCTTCAGTATGTTTTGCTGAACAAGAGCGTGAAATTGCTATTACTATAGATGATTTACCTCTTGTTGCGTCACAAATGAATACGCCTAACAATCAAAAACGCTCCATAGATCGCTTTAACAAGATAATAGAAGCATTTACTAAATATAAAGTTCCCGCTACCGGGTTTGTGATTGCCGGAGCAATAGAAAAAGGTCAGTGGTCCTTTCTGGAGGAGTTTCGTAAAGCGGGTCTTATGTTGGGTAATCATACTTATTCGCATTATAACTTAAATCAAATGAGTGCCGAAAAGTATATTGCTGATGTGGATAAGGCTGATAAAATCCTGACTCCGCTCATGACTGAACCCAAATATTTTCGTTACCCCTACCTTGCTGAGGGCAACAAAAATTCAAAACCGAAAGTTCATGATTATCTTACTGAACATCATTACACCATTGCGCCAGTAACGATTGACAGTAAAGATTTTAATTTTAATGAAATGGCTTATAAAGTGCCATTTCGTGTGCGAGAAGCCTATATTCTTAAAAAATTAAAGCCTCGTTATTTGGACTATATTTGGAAACAAACGTTAAGAGCAGAAAACAGAGCAAAAGGACAATCCTCAAAACAGATTTTGTTAATTCATGCCAACCTTATTAATAGCTATTTATTAGGTGATGTTCTAGAAATGTACCAAAAAAATGGATATAAATTTATCAGTTTAACGGAGGCGTTAAAAAATCCAGCACCAGCTCTTTCTTTGCCTTCACCTGCAGATAAAGGAGGAACTCAATTAGAAGATCAATTATTAGGGGGGGAAACTGCGCAGTGAGGTAATAAACCCGTTTACCCCGCCCTCCATGTTTCGTACGCGGGATTAAGCAGATCAATTTGCAACAACGGCGACTTGTTCTCAAGATGTCGAAGGAGCCATTGTAAACAGACCCTAGAATAATTGGATTTTTATAGGCATTAATTGAAAAGGAATATTCTAATGAGTCGACTTATTATTCAGGAAAATTTAAAACGCAGGTTGGCAGAAAATACTGATTTTATGTTACGACTTCGTTTTGAGAAGGCAGACGATTTACCCATTAAAATGGATTGTATTCATCTTTTCATCCAATATGTGGCACTCTATCAGGCAATGGAATTTCGTTTAAATCAATTAATTAATGGCGATACTCTTTATCTTGGTCTTTTTAATAAAGAGCCCTGGGTTGACCGCTCTGAACACCTTAAAAATGACCTGCGTGAAATGAAAACCTCTCTGTCTGACCCCGAGAAATTAAGCGTCATTAAAGACGATATGATATGTCCTGCGGTAAAACAGATGATGGCTAAAATAGCGGTGGCAGATCCGGTCTCCTTATTTGCTTATTTTTCAGTTCGATGTTTTAGTGATGCCGTTAATGCTCAGACTTTCAATACTTATATGCAGCGAATCTTTAATAATAGATTTAAAGGTGAATTCTACAACAGCGTTTTAAATCAAACAGATCCCCTTAGTACTTTCATTAATCAGTCTGTATTAACTGCAAGTGAGGAAACTCAATTTGTTGATGCTGTGGAGGATTTTCTTCAACTGCATATTGAGTTATTAGACCAAATGGAAGAGGGGCGTGTCCTGCCAGAAAAAATAACCTCGCAACATTCAAATTATAACAGCGGTTGCCGCTATGCAATGTTTGCTCTTTCTGCTATCGGACTTGCAGCAGCAGTCGGTACAGCATATTCCAGTTTTGCTGCTCCAAAATAAAATCGGTACTTTGGACGAGCAGTGTTTTCCGAACCAATAACTTAAGGTATTACTACTTTTTTTGTCGTCCCGCCTTTGCGGACGACAATTTCATATAAATTGTAAAATAAGATTAATAAATGTGCTTTTTGAAAAACTGACTATCGTCGGTTCGAGATAATGTTTCCCGTACTTATTGAGAGAGCTACCTATTTTCCAGCACTAATTTTTTGCTTGTCTTTCTTCTGGATTAATAAAAATTTAAGTATATGCTTAAAAGAGAGACATCGCTCAAATGCAGGTGGATGGAACTTATAATAAAGTTTATCAACGATGGTTTGGTAGTTAAAGGAGATTCACCCCATTTATATAAGTGCAGGAGAAGGTCCATGATAGGATGGCTCGTCAGGATATTCATGGTCATAGCCGGTTCGATCACCAGCTGGTTTGTTGCTCATGATTCGCTTAAATTTAATATTATTCAAATGGTCATAGCCATCTTACTGATTACCTTAGTCCTGTTTATTGCTGCCTTTTGGCAATCTTTTTGGTATTGGATCAAGCGTATCAGGAAAAGATCTTGACCGACTGTCTAAATACATAAAGATGATGCTGGAGAAAGAGGGTTCAATTAGTTTTATTAAGGATGACAGGTATTCCTATGGAGCTTAACGAGACAATAAAAATCATCGGTTTAATCGTTGCGATATTTATTCCCATTTTTCTCTATGACCAAATGATTAAAAGGGTTGTTAAAAGCTCAAATCGAAAGCTGTGGTTTGCGGGCGGCATCTTTATTTTTTTTAGCTTGCTATTAATGTACTCCCCCTTTCCCCTTCTTGCTTCTGAAAGAACTTTAAACACAGCTACTATAAAAATTATAATTCAATGCTGTTGGTGGTTATCCCTTTATTTATTGATTAATCAATTATTGGAGCACTGGTTATGGAATACTTTTTTTCTCCGTAAGGGCATTGTGGTAAGCAAGATTTTAAGAGATTTGGTTTCTTGTGTTGTGTTCCTATTTATTATCGCGGCTATTATTCATTTTGTTTTCTTTAAGTCGGCTTTTGGACTATTTACGGCTTCTGGTGTATTGGCCATTATTTTAGGTTATTCAGCGCAGGCCATGCTGAATGATGTTTTTGCAGGTCTTGGACTCAATGCATTAAAACAATTTAGTGAAGGGGATTGGATAAAAATTAATAATGCTTTGACTATTGGTTCATCTCTAAAAATTAGTGATAATTTTACCTCGGGGCCTATAGGTATGGTCATCGATATGAATTGGCGCTTTGTTAACTTGCTGACTCAAGATAATAATTATCTTTCCATACCGAATTCATTGGTTACAAAACTTCAGATAATGAATCTTTCAAAACCTGATCCAGTACATGGGGTACTGCTTCTGATTCCATTACAAGATCAAATTTCTCCAGAGCAATTTAAAAAAATTATTCTCTCAGCGGCTCATCAATCCTCAAAAGTAATGCGTGAGCCATCACCTGTGGCGACCCTTTCTGAAATAAAGAATGAGGAGTATCTCTATAAGTTAGTTTATTATACTAAAGAGATGAATGAGAATTTGGTTAATGACGAGATATTATCTATTGTATGGTATCAATGTCGCCGAAATCAGATCAGGATCAGCTCTATAGATTTAATACAACCTGTAGAGATTCTCTCTCCAGCGGTTCTGGAGGGTTTTTTACTAAAAACTGATTTATTCAGTTCACTAAACTCTAATGAGATCTCGCTACTCGCCGCAAACGCTCTCTGCCATTATTACGGTCCTCCAGAGATGGTGCTGGAGCATGGGCAGAAAAACTCTTCTTTATTTATTATTTATAGAGGCAATATTGATGTTTATATTTCTAATGAAATACAACCAGAAAATTTTGTAGCCACTTTGAGTGATGGGCAATATTTTGGTGAGATGTCGCTTTTAACAGGAGATCTGTGCAGTGCGTCAATGGTTGTCAAAACAGAAAGTACCGTGATAGAGATAACTCATAGCAATATTAAAACATTGTTCTCACAAAAACCTGAATTAATTGAGAAAATGAGTGAAATTGTTCTCGCCAGGAAGCTTCTTAATAAAAACATCAGTGCTTTAAAATCTCAGAATAAGAATAAAGAACATGCAACGCTTATTGATCGCATGGTTAATAAAGTCCGTCACTTTTTCAAGCACACAATTAATGAGTGAAATAAACACGCCGTGATAGCAAAAATCAAAAGCATTAATGAATAACTGTATTGACAATAATAGATTGAGTAAAGAATAATCTCGTCCTATAAAATCATGAAGTTATGCTCTATAAATTAAATAAATAAGGGCGCAGCTTGGTTTTTAAAGTAAGTAAGGTTTATTAATCAAAAGGCAATAGGCTCTGCTTGTTGTAGTGGCTTTACTATTGAATTACAACAAGGAGATTTTGCGTTGCAAAGTAGTTGTATTAAAAAAATCATTTGTCTCTTCATTCTCTTGTTGTTTACTAAAACAGCAATGTCTTCAGATTCTGACCGAATTCGTAAATTAGAAAAACGTATTGCCGCATTAGAAAAAAAAGAACGCAAAATGGAAAAAAGAAAACCTCTCGATCCGGTTTTGGCTCTTCCTCAGGTTAATGTGCGCGATAAATATGATACTGCACCAATATACAATCAGGACTTGGCCATATTAAAAATGCGGCAGGAATATTATAATAAATTAAAGCAAAGTCATATTCAGCCTTTACCTTATCCTCGAATTGAATTAGGAGGATCAATTATAGGTTTGGGCACGGTGCGTAAGCCGCCGAAGGTGCCGCCAAGAAATGGTAAAACTCAAAGCGACCTCAATTTGTCAGGGGCCAATTTAAATCTTACTGCAGAAATAATGGATTCATTATTTGGGACTATGAGGATTAGCTATAATCCCAATAGTGCTGAAAAATTTGATGAAACAGTGATTACCACACGAGTAGCCAATTCATCCATTTTCTTAAATACTGCTTTCCTCACTTGGGGGAATTTAAATCGATTTCCTCTCTATCTCTCTGGGGGACAGATGTTTCTTCCTTTTGGTGAATATGGTTCTTCTTTATTATTTGCCCCCTTATCAGCACGCATAGGCCGTTTTAGAGAACGTCCAATCCTGCTTGGTTTTCAACAGCCAGGAACTAAAAATGGGTTTAATGCCTCTATTTTCGTATTTCAGGGGGATGCATTCACAAGTCAAAAAAATGGTGTTATCAATAATGCAGGCGCCAATTTGGGCTATGTATTAGAAAATTCATATTTTAAATTCAGTACAGGCATTAGTTACGTCCAGAATATAGCGGATTCAGGGGGGATGCAAAATACGGGAGCATCCACTATTGTTACCGATGCTGGAGAATATGTAGATAATGAGTTTTTGGATTTCGAAGGAGCCCGCAACAGAAGAGGTGGATTCTTGGCTTTCCGTGGATTTGGAGCAAGAGAATTATTGGTTCATACGGTACCAGCATATGATACCCGTGCAAAACTACGCATCGATCCGCTTCATCTGGCCTTTTATGGTGAGATTGTCCAGACTACACGGCCATTCGCTTTTGAAAACCTGTCGTACAATGATTTTGGTGCTCGCCCCTCTGCATGGAATTCTGAAGTAAGCGTCAATTTTACTCTTTTTGATAAAAAAACCTCTATCACTGTCGGTTATGGAGAATCAGCAGAAGCTCTTGCATTAAATCTGCCTAAATCCACCATTGGCGTTTCGTTAAACATTAGGGTTCAGAAATATGTATCCTTATCCGTGGGGCATCAATATGATAAGGCTTATCCTCTGGGAGATAATGCCAGTGGGCAATTATTGCCGGTTGCCTCTACTCGTTTCCTGGGGACGACAACAAAAACCACAACAGCTCAAGTGAATGCTCGATTCTAGAAATTGTTGGCATGGGGATTTACATGAGGCATTGGAATAAATCGTGAGATGAAACAAATTTAAGAAACTCTTATACCTCACGTTGATTTACGGTATTATATTTTTTTGGGGGGTATTCTCCTGATTTAAGGTTTGCACTAATCGTTAAATGAGCTTAAATAATTTTAACAATGCATACTATCTTATATAATCAACTGTATAAAAGGTAAGAATTAACAGTGTTTCATAAGGGACTGCGGCAGATGGATGCTTTTTACTCAAAAATAAATGCCGCTATTATTATTGGACTGTGTGCTATTTCAAGCGCTTGCATGGTGGGGCCTAACTTTCGTTCTCCTCCCCCCCCTCAAGTTGAGAGATATACTGAGACGCCTCTGCCTAAAAAAACGGTACGCAGCCAAAGCGCAGGGGGTAATGAGCAGACTTTTGTAACTAATGAAGATATTCCCATTATCTGGTGGGAGCTTTTTCATTCTCAATCCATTAATCAGCTCATTCAGGCAGGATTAGCCAATAATCCAAGTTTGGCTTCCGCTATAGCTGCTTTACGCCAGGCGCAAGAAAATGTAAAGGTGCAGATAGGTAACACACTTTGGCCGGCTTTTAATACGACCAATTATGCCGAAAGACAACGATATTCTTTTACTTCAATTGCTAGTGGTGATGAGGCCGTTACATTTAACTTATATAACGTTACGGCTAATGTGTCTTATACTTTAGATGCTTTCGGCGGCTCTAGGCGCGCTATTGAATCCCTACGAGCTCAAGCGGACTATCAACAATTTTTGTTAATTGGAGCTTATCTCACTTTAACCTCAAATATTGTGACTACCGCGATAAGTGTTGCCTCTTATCAAGATCAAATTGATGCGACTTTAGAGTTAATTAAAGTAGAAGAGGTTGTACTTGATATTTTAAATAAACAATATCGCTTAGGTGGGATTTCTAATGCTGATGTGTTAACACAACAAACAACACTTGAGCAGACAAAAGCATCACTACCTCCGTTACAAAAAAATTTATCATTGGCCAAACATTCATTGTCAGCACTGGTGGGTAAATTTCCCGATGGGCCTTTACCAAAAATTGATCTTAATAGTTTAAGGTTACCCTCTAATATTCCCGTAAGTTTACCGTCCAATTTGGTGCGTCAGCGGCCAGATGTTCGTGCTGCAGAAGCAACGCTTCATGCTGCTTGTGCTCAGATAGGAGTGGCTACGGCAAATTTACTTCCTCAATTTACCCTGACTGGAAGTTATGGATGGCTTAATACCTCATTGACGAATTTGTTTACTCCTCAAAATGTGGTATGGAATATCATAGGACAGGTCGCTCAGCCTCTTTTTAAGGGGGGCGCTTTATTTGCTGCTCGCCGTGCGAAAATTGCAGCGTATCAACAGGCAGACGCCGAATATCGGAAAACAGTATTGCAAGCTTTTCAGAATGTGGCCGATTCCTTACGCGCTTTAGAAACCGATGCCCGTACTTTGCAGGCACAAGCATTGGCGGAAAAGGCCGCGCGTCAAGCCCTTAATTTAACTTTATCCCAATACCGGCTGGGGGCCACTAATTATATTAATTTGTTAAACGCGCAACACCAGTACCAGCAAACGCGAATCAACCGTATTCAAGCGCAAGCGGCTCGATATAGCGATACTGTAGCCTTGTTTCAATCGCTAGGCGGAGGATGGTGGCATAAGCCATGGTGTACGGAACAGTGTGGGTAACGTTGGGGGTTTATTTAAGACCTTGAGATAACTGACATTTATTATGTCTTTGAAGAGCGAGATTTTTCTTGAAAAAACCAATGATAAAGATGTTAATTGGCGTAGGAATTCTGTTCACCCTTGTTTTTGGTTGGAAAGGATTCAAGGCGATTATGATAAAAAGGTATTTGGCATCAGTACAAGCTCCGGCCGTTACTGTTTCCACAATGAAAGTAAGTCCATTAAGCTGGCAACCCAAGTTGAGATCAGTAGGGAGTTTAAGAGCCCAACTTGGTGTTAATGTGACCACCGAACTCCCAGGAATGGTGCAAACTATTTCCTTTACTCCGGGTGCTGTAGTAAAAAAAGGGGATTTGCTGGTGCAATTAAATGCCGGAACAGAATTGGGGCAATTGCATGCATTACAATCGCAAGTCCAGCTTGCAAAAATTACCTATGAGCGAGATAAAGCCCAATTTAATGTTCATGCTGTGAGTAAGCAAACGGTTGACAGCGATGAATGGAATCTCAAAAATCTTACGGCTCAAGTGGAACAACAGGCCGCAACAGTAGATAAGAAAACCATTCGTGCTCCTTTTTCAGGACATTTGGGAATTAATAATATTAATCCGGGGCAATATTTGAATGTCGGAGATACCATCACCACTTTGCAAGCCCTGGATCCTATTTATGCTGATTTTTCTCTACCTCAGCAAGCTTTGGCAAAACTGCAACTTGGGCAAATAGTTAATGTGGTTACTGATACTTTTCCCAAACAAATCTTTAAAGGAAAAATCACTACTATTCAACCCGCAGTAGATACCGCGACGCGTAACGTGCAAGTGGAAGCAACTTTACCTAATCCGGAATTTAAACTTAAGCCGGGGATGTTTGTACAGGTTGAAGTTGATGCTGAGAAGCCACAAAATTATCTTACCGTGCCGCAATCAGCCATTAGTTTTAATTCTTATGGGGATATTGTTTATATTGTTAAAGACAGTGGTAAAAAAGACAGCAAGAACCAGCCAATACTATTAGCGAAGGAGGTTTTTGTCACTGTAGGTGATTCGCGCGGCGATCAGGTTGCAATTTTAAAAGGGCTACAAGCTGGCGACATTATTGTGACTAGCGGTCAGCTTAAACTCAAAAATGGCAGTACCGTTATCATCAATAATAAAATACAGCCTAGTAATGAGGCCACACCTAAAGTACTGGAAAAATAATTAAGGATTGCACCCATGGCGTTTACGAATCTTTTTATCAAGCGACCAGTACTGGCAACTGTAATCAGTTTATTTTTGTTGGCAATGGGTTTACGTTCTATTGGTTCATTACCGGTGATGCAATATCCGTTTACTGAAAATGCCATTGTTACAGTGACCACAACCTATACGGGGGCTGACCCTGACGTGGTGGCTGGTTTCATTACCACTCCCTTGGAAAATTCAATTGCCCAAGCAAATGGCATTGATTACATGACTTCATCCAGCACCCCTAGTACCAGTACCATCATTGTTAACTTATTGCTTAATTACGATCCGCTTAAAGCATTATCTGATATTACTACCAAGGTTAATGCGGTCCTTAACCAGTTACCTAAAAACTCACAACAACCAGTGATTACAGTATCCGTGGGACAAACTATTGATTCAATGTATATCGGTTTTTATAGTGACCAATTACCCATTAATAAGATTACTGATTATATTATTCGAGTGGTTCAACCAAAGCTGCAAGCGGTAAATGGCGTACAAAAGGCGGAAATATTAGGGAATCAAACCTTTGCACTGCGCGCCTGGTTGGACCCTGTCAAATTAGCGGGTTATGGTATTACTCCGGCCGAAGTGGGGGCTACATTAGCGAGTAATGATTTTATTTCCGCGGTAGGGCGTACTGATGGGCAAATGTTTATTCAAAATCTTACAGCGAGTACCGATCTTAGAAATGTGAATCAGTTTAAAAAAATGATACTTAAATCAAAAAATGGGGCCATCATCCGTTTGGAAGATGTAGCCAAGGTTGATTTAGGTGCACAAAATTATAATACAGCCGTAAGCTTTGATGGAAAGCGAGCAGTCTATATAGGTATAATAGTTGCACCTTCTGCCAATCTTTTAACCGTAATCAATGATATCAAGAAAATATTTCCAACCATCCAGGAACAATTACCTCAGGGGCTGAAAGGGAAGATAGTTTATGATGCAAGTCTCTTTGTTGACTCATCAATACGGGAGGTGATCACCTCTTTGATGGAAGCTTTTTTAATTGTGACAGGGGTTATTTTTATCTTCTTAGGCTCAATTCGTTCCGTTATTATTCCACTTGTTGCAATCCCTTTATCGATTATTGGTACTTTTTGGGTGATGGTAATTCTTGGCTACTCCATCAATCTCTTAACTTTACTGGCATTAGTACTAGCAATAGGGCTAGTAGTTGACGATGCGATTATTGTCGTTGAAAACGTACAACGACATATCGAAGAAGGCCAGAAGCGACTCCAGGCTGCTTTATTGGGTGCACAAGAATTAGCTGGACCTATTATTGCAATCACAGTAGTTCTCATTGCAGTTTATGTTCCAATCGGTTTTATGGGCGGGCTAACTGGAGCGCTTTTTACCGAGTTTGCATTTTCTCTGGCGGGAGCTGTTACCGTTTCTGCAGTTATTGCATTAACCCTTTCACCGATGATGTGTTCTAAATTGCTCAAAGAAGGCGTTGAAAGTAAGAAAAGTAAGTTTATGGAGTATGTTGATAAGAAATTTGCAGCCTTAGAAGAGTTTTATAAAAAAGGCTTGGCAAGTACTTTAAATTATCTACCCGTGGTTGCCGTCTTTGCCGCAATTATTTTAGCCAGTAATTATTTTTTATTTGTTACTTCAAGTTCAGAACTGGCTCCCCAAGAAGATCAGGGAATCATTATTGCGCAAATAACGGCTCCGGCAAATGCATCTTTAGCACAAACCCATCTGTATTCAGAACAGGTCAGAAAAATTTTTGAAAAATATCCTGAAATAGACCATACATTTCAGGTCGATGGCAACCCAAGTCTTAATCAGGCTATTGTCGGTATGGTTCTTAAGCCATGGGAGCAACGAAGCAGAAGCAGTAATGAGCTGCAACCTTTGTTACAAAAGGAGCTCAATAAGATCGCTGGTGCAAAAATCGCAGCTTTTCAGTTACCGTCTTTACCCGGGGGAGGCAGTGGTCTTCCCATCCAGTTTGTTATTACGACCACTGAAAGCTTTAAGAATTTAAATACGGTTTTACAAACGTTTCTGGATAAAGCCAGACAGAAAGGTATTTACGCTTATATCGATCCGGATTTGAAGATTGATCAACTGCAAACAAAAGTGATGCTCGATAGAGATAAAATTTCTCAGTTTGGATTAACCATGCAAGATATTGGTAATACCTTTGGTTCTGCATTGAGTGAAGGATATATTAATTATTTTAACTATGATGGTCGTTCTTATCAGGTTATTCCGCAAATGGAGCGTGCTGATCGTTTGAATACGCACCAAATATTAGATTATTACATCAAAAACTCATTAGGAAATATGGTACCGCTTTCAACCGTTGCTACATTGGAAAGGCAAATTGTTCCAGAGTCTTTAAATCATTTTCAACAACTTAATTCTGCAACCGTCTCTGCAGTTGCGTTCCCGGGAGTTACAATGGAGGAAGCTTTAACAACGTTTGCTAATCTGGCTAAGGAAGTACTTCCTGATGGGTATTATATTGATTATGCATCTCAATCAAGACAATTTATTCAAGAAGGTGCGAGTTTGGTTGTTACCTTTTTCTTTGCATTAATTATTATCTTTTTATCATTAGCCGCTTTGTTTGAAAGTTTCCGTGACCCCCTAATTGTGATGATCAGTGTGCCAATGTCGATTTGTGGCGCCATGATTTTTGTGAGTCTTGGTATTGGTGACGCAACCCTTAACATTTATAGTGAAGTAGGGCTGGTTACTTTAATCGGATTGATCAGTAAACACGGTATTTTAATTGTTCAGTTTGCCAATGAATTGCAGCAGGCGGGTAAAAACAAATTGGAAGCGATTAAAATGGCTACAGCCATTCGATTTCGTCCCATTCTGATGACTACTTTTGCGATGGTTCTTGGGGTTGTACCTCTTATTATTGCTACCGGGGCTGGAGCCGAGAGTCGATTTAATATAGGTCTTGTTATCGCTACCGGCATTTCTATTGGTACTTTATTTACTTTATTTGTTGTGCCGGCCATTTATATGTTGCTTGCTGAGGATCATCTTAAAAAAACTAAAGAAGAGGCTACATCTTAGGGAGCACTCATGATATGGCTAGTGAGTTTTGTGGTTTTGCAGAAGAAACATGTCATAATAAAAGCTTTTGACGTTGATGCTGTAGATTTTATTAGGAAATATAATGCACACGAAGTCTTTTGATTATTTAAACTACTTTCTTCATCCAGACAAAATGGTCAATACTATTTATGCTTTATGCTTGATTGTTCTGGGATACTTTATTTCTAAACGTTTGAGCATCTTCACTGAGCGAGTATTATCAAAACGATTTACGCGTCATCAGACCATGTTGATTAGGCGTTTCATTTTTTATTCTATTTTTGCTATTTTTGCGGTTACCAGCCTTCAGCATGTAGGTTTTCAACTCAGTGTTTTATTAGGTGCTGCAGGGGTTTTTACTGTGGCCATCAGTTTCGCCTCGCAAACCGCCGCTTCAAACTTAATTAGTGGTATTTTCTTATTATTCGAGCATCCTTTCAAAGTGGGGGATACTGTTGAGGTGAAAGGTATTACTGGGGTCATTGATTCTATTGACTTATTGTCTACGAAGTTGAAAACCTCTGATAATAAATTGGTTCGTATCCCTAATGAGGCAATGATAAAGTCAGAGATTACCAATTTAAGTTATTTTTCAACTCGTCGCCTTGATATCATTGTCGAGGTTGCTTACGACTGTAATATTACCCAGGTAAAATCAATGTTAATGGACATAGCTGAGCAGAGCGAGTACGTTTTAAAAGATCCAGTTCCTAATGTGACTATTAACAATTTTGCCAATTCTGCTGTGGAATTAAAATTCATGGTTTGGGTCTATACCTCTGAGGTCTCTACTGCCCGTAATATTTTACAAGAAACAATTAAACAACAATTTGATAGTGCAGGCATAGAAACGCCAGTACCTCAATACATGGTTCAAAGGGTACCTGTATAATAATTGAGTCGATATTCTGTCATGACGTTAATTAAAACAAAAAAGGAACTTTATTATGACGCAATCAACAGTAGGGCAATTTTGTTGGAATGAATTAGCAACTGCAGACTTGGGTAAAGCCAAAGATTTTTATAGTAAGGTTTTTGGTTGGCAGTTTAAAGAGATTCGTTCTGATGACATGACCTATACCATTATAAAATTGAATGATAAGGACATAGGCGGTATTTGGCAAATACCAACAGAGCAACAAAATCAAATTCCCCCACATTGGATGGCCTATATTTTAGTTACAGACGTTAAAAAGGCATTAGAAAAGGCCAAACAACATGGTGCTCAGGAAATAAAAGGAGTTACTGCAGCGGGGGACATGGGACGTTTTGCAATTATAACTGATCCTTCTGGTGCTCATTTAGCTTTATGGGAATCGTTGAGCAACTAATAAACAGAGATAAAAACACAGCCTTAAAAAATGCAGATTTTAAATTTGCATTTTTTAAGAGAAGTTTGTTGTTTCAACTACTGATGGAGCATGTTTTTTGAAATACCGAACGGACTCATTGCTGCAGATATCTGGGGCGTTTTCTATAATAAGATACCATGCTATATATTTTAATTTTAGTATATAGTTCAGCATTGACCGGGTTTTAGTGATGGATGTGTTTGCTTTTTCACTGGAGAACGACTAAACCTATAGAGGTATCAATAACATTAAAAGTAATAAGGATATTAACATGGATTTAAATAAACGAATTGAGCCAGAAACATGGGCTTTCATAGAGAAAGTACAAAAGGCAGGCGGTAAACCATTATATGACCTTCCTGTGGAGGAAGGACGGGCTATTTTTGATAACTTACAAGCCTTGTCTTCTGAGCAACCGGCTGTTGATGTTGAAGATCATAAGCTTCCTGTTGGTCCGCAAGGACAAGTGAGTGTTCGTATTATTCGCCCTAAAGGCGCAAAAGAGACATTACCTGTAGTCATGTTCTATCATGGTGCTGGCTGGGTTTTTGGAAATTATAAGACACATGGCCGTCTGGTTCGGGAAATTGCGGTCGGGGCTCATGCTGCTGTTGTATTTGTTAATTTTACTTTAGCTCCGGAAGCTAAATATCCAACCCAATTAGAAGAAGCTTATGCCGCAACCAAATACATTGCGGAACATGGCAAGCAATTTAATCTGGACACTTCTCGTTTTGCTGTTGCTGGCGATAGCGTAGGAGGGAACATGACTATTGCCATGACGTTGCTTGCAAAAGAGCGTGGCGGTCCTAAAATCAATTATCAAGTACTTATTTATCCCGTAACTGATGCAAATTTTGAGAACGGTTCCTATAAAGAATTTGCTGAAGGTCCTTGGTTAACCAAAAAAGCTATGGAATGGTTCTGGAATAATTATTTACCTGACAAAGAGAAAAGAAAAGAAATCACTGCCTGTCCATTGAAGGCTAGCGTGGAACAACTTAAAGGATTGCCTCCAGCGCTTGTTATTAATGGCGAATGTGATGTGTTACGTGATGAAGGCGAAGCTTATGCTCATAATCTAAATGCAGCTGGAGTGAAAGTCACTGGAGTCCGGTTCCATAGCACCATCCATGACTTTTTGATGTTAAACGATATTGCCGATACTCCAGCATGCCGTACTGCAGTAGAAACCGTTATTGAACATTTAAAGGCTGTATTTGCGAAGAAAAGCTAACGCATTTTTTGACTAGCATCGGATGCGATGCTAGTCTTCCCATCATTCTATTCAAGAATTTGATTGCAAGGTTTTTGATGTAGAAGGTTTGGTTGTTCCAGAATCAGATTCTTTATTAGCAGCAGCTTCTGGTAACAGCAAGAAGATTAGTGTGGCTAAAACTAAAAGCACAATTATAATAATTAATTTTGGGTTAGTACTCATATAGTTTTCCTTATTATCAATATCATCACCGAGCATCAGATACCATTCATAATATAGAACATATTTTGAAAATATTTTGGATTATTTTACTTAAGATAGTATTCATCATACGTTTTCTTTATCGCCTTCCAGTTTGATTGAATCCATTCAATCAGTTCGCCAATAGGTTTATACTTAAGTACATAAAAATAACCAATATAACAATGAGAGGGATTTTCTATGAGCTCAATTTCAAATGATGGCATCAAACAGCTTTTTTCTGAAGCAAGAACATATCGTGATTGGTTACCCAAAGAAGTAAGCGATCAACACTTAAATGAAATTTATGAGCTCATGAAATGGGGACCAACCAGTGCCAACCTTTGTCCGGGCCGATTTGTCTTTGTGAAAAAGGGACCAGAAAAGGAAAAACTAATTCAATGCCTTGATCCAACCAATATTGATAAAGTCAAAGCAGCCCCGGTAACCGTTATTATCGCTCAAGATCTGGAGTTTTATGAATGCATCGATAAACTCTATCCTCAGGGCATGGGGTTTCGGGACTTGTTTGCTTCAAATAAGGAGCTTGCCGAGTCGACAGCATTTCGCAATAGTTCCTTACAAGGCGCCTATTTTATTATGGCTGCACGTACTTTGGGTTTTGATTGTGGCCCTATGTCAGGCTTTGATAATAAAAAACTCGACGAACAATTTTTTGCTGGAACGACCTGGAAGTCAAACTTCATTTGCAATCTTGGCTATGGCAATAAAAACTCACTTTTTCCACGTTTACCTCGGTTAAGCTTTGACGAAGCATGCAAGATTCTCTAATTTCTTTGCTCTTCTATCATTGATTTAAGCTTCTTTAC